>NZ_JAYMCO010000001.1:0-1731633 GCF_036903125.1 Halobacteriovorax sp. DPLXC-1 | reverse complement strand
ACCGAATCACGCGAGCTACGCTCTTTGATTCTTAAATCACATCCATCTATGCTTCAAAACTGTCCTTTGGGACACTTTTGCCGCATGATGTGCCTCAGGAGCAATGGGATAGTCTTCGCAATTCAAGCGACATTTTAGCGCAGCTAAAATTAGCGAAAAAATCTTTCTCATATAACCGAATCACGCGAGCTACGCTCTTTGATTCTTAAATCACATCCATCTATGCTTCAAAACTGTCCTTTGGGACACTTTTGCCGCATGATGTGCCTCAGGAGCAATGGGATAGTCTTCGCAATTTAAGCGACATTTTAGCGCAGCTAAAATTAGCGAAAAAATCTTTCTCATATAACCGAATCACGCGAGCTACGCTCTTTGATTCTTAAATCATATCCATCTATGCTTCAAAACTGTCCTTTGGGACACTTTTGCCGCATGATGTGCCTCAGCAGCAATGAGCAAGTCACCGCAATTTAAGCGACATTTTAGCGAAGCTAAAATTAGCGAAAAAATATCTCTCATAGAACCAAAAGAAACTCTCTCACACAACCCAACAACCCCTTCTACTTACAAAAGTAGTCAACCATCAAGTGAGCTTTCTCATTCGCACTTTTGTAAGTTTCAACAGCGCCATTAACTGCTAACTGATTATCTCCAAAACTTAGACTTTCTAAATCAAATTTGAGATCTTCAGCAACAGTTTCAAGAAGAGCAACCTCCACATTTGTTTCGGCCAAATCTAGAGCTCTATCATACTCTTCAAGCAGACGATTCATTATAAAGTTAACTTCAGATTTTTTTACTTCACTAACTAGCCCAGAGTTATATCTTTGTAGCTCAATATTTGAAATCATCTCAATTGTCTCAACAGAGCTACAGACGGAGCTTGGAATTTCAAATGCTAATATAGTAAATGATGAAAAAAGACACATAAATGTAATAAATAAGTTTTTCATAATCCCCCCAGATTATAATGATTATTTTCGACAAAGTAGATCTATCAGAGAAGTACTTCCTTCTTTTAGATTCTTCATAAGATCAACACCTCGATAAACGTGATAATGATCGAGTCTTCTAGTATTAAAATTTATTTCATTGAGAACTTGGTTTCGAAACATTTTTAAAACAACATGCTTACTCATTTTGATTGTTGAATTCATGGCCGCTTCGTATTCAGATACAATTGAATATAATATCTCTTCAATCTTATAGCTTGGAATCATAGTCGAATGGCCATCTTCAAATGCTAAAATATTTTCAGTTGTGATATTAGTAATTTTTTTTAGAGATTCACATTGGATACTTTGTGATGCAATAATTGATTCTGTAGAAAATAGGCACAAAAGTGCGATAATTAATACTTTCATAATCCCCCCAGATTAATCGATATAAATATTTTCTTTATTATATGATTAAACTGAGGGGCAATTGAGAGGTTCAGTAATATTTATGTACTATGTATATACTTTACACGGCCATTAAAGCCCGTTATTAAGCCCTAGAGCGAGCTGACTCTTTTGCAGATCGACTCTTAAAGATCGACGATTAGGGCCTGCAAATGGGATTGTACCGTTTACTTGTGCTTGAATCATATTAAGCTCACGTCCAACAGTTCTTTCAGTAACTTCTTTTATATGAAAGCTTAAGAAGCCATTAAATACTAAATCACTTTCTTCGATAATATTTCCATCAAAGCCAACAACTGCACCTTTAACTTGAGTCATGCGCTGAGATTGGTCACTATAGTCTTGCTGGTTAAAAGTAAGGACATTTTTACAACTAATAAGCTGAATATTTAAATGATCCTTTGCCATCTCTGCCTTACAAGCAGACTTTGGAAATTTAACAATTAAAGCATTTAAATTATGTAATTCAAAAACATCGCTTAATCGATCTGAAAGCTCAAAATTAAACCCAAAATCAGGATACTGCAACAGAGCACCTTTTATAATAATTTCAATATGCTCAGTAGAGTTATTTAAAACTTCAACTGCTGGCATTTGATAATTCCATGGACTTACATATTTTAGAGACTTAATTTCACTAGCAAATGAATTAATTGATAATAAACCTAATAGAATAACAAATATCTTTTTCATTAATATCTCCTTAATGAGCATTGTGCTCATTGATTAAGAGATAAACTAACGAATTAAATTAGATAAATAAAATACCTATATTAGATCACTGTGATAAAAAATTCTTATACCTATTACCACCATTTTTTTGTAACGTATTCCTGGTGATCAAAGCTTACAATTTCTCCCATCTTAGGGGCCATTAACTTTAGCTTTCCTTGCTGTGAAAACTCATTGAGCTTTATTATAGGATCATCCCACGTGTGAAATGCTAAAGAAAATGCACCCCAGTGAATTGGAAAGTAGTAATCTGCATTGATGTCTTCATAGGCCTTTGGCCATTCATCTGGCAAGAGGTGGACAGCAAACCAATCTGGGTTATATTGACCTGATTCCATAAATGCTACATCAAAAGGACCTAGACGTTGTCCGATTTCTTTAAAATGAGTATCGTAACCAGAGTCACCACTAAAATAGAGATTATTATTACGAGTTTTTACGGCCCAAGATGCCCATAGAGTTGTATTTTCGTGTGCTTGGTCGCGGCCAGAAAAATGCTGAGCAGGTGTTGCCGTAAATTTTACCCCATCAAATTCAACGTTTTGCCACCAATCAAGTTCTGTGACAAGTTTACGATCAATACCCCAGCGTTTTAAGTGTGAGCCAACTCCTAAAGGAGTGATGAATTTAACATCCTTATCCACAAAGAATTTTATGGTTCTCATATCTAAATGATCATAGTGGTCATGAGAGATTAATATATAGTCAATCTTTGGTAATTCTTTAAGTGTTAATACAGTAGGTCCAAAACGTTTAACAAATATTGGTACAGGAGATGAAGAATCTGAAAAGATTGGATCAATTAGAACAATCTTAGAGTCGATATTAAATAAGACTGTTGAATGACCAAACCAAATCGATTTTACAACATCAGACTTCTCTAGAAATTTATCCATATCGGGTTTTAACATTGGAAGTGGTTTATCTGGATAGCGGCCATTGCCCTTACCCAAGAATTCTATGAAGTTAGAAAAACCAAAGCCATCTTTCTTTATTGGCTGTTCACTAGTTATATTAGGTCTGCGATTTACAAACCTCATCTTCTCCTTGTTAAATTGACTAGATTTAGTGAAAGTCTCTAATTCTTCCTTATCTGGGTGTGACCCCATAGAAGACATAAATACTGAAGCAACTTTTGTCACGGCCGAACATCCTGAAAAATTTATTAAAATAATTAACAATATTAACTTCTGCAATTTCATTGTTTCATTCTACTATAAAGCTTTATCTAAATCCTTAAATTAAATATTTCTTACAAAAAATTGTCACAAATTTGAATTAGCATACGAATGAAAGAATAAAACCAATGGAGTAATAAATGAAGTTAACTGTATACACTATTTCTATGCTACTTCTCCTTTCTTGCACAGGAAAAGAGAATAATACCGATAAGAAATCTTTAGAAGAAAGGCGAGAATTATTTGGTAATGGACTAAACTCAATAAGATACTTTGGTGAAAATCGTCCAAAAGAAGAAGTCATCGAACTTGGAAGAATGTTATTTTACGATACTAGGTTAAGTAATGACAAAACAGTAAGCTGTTCAAAATGTCATTTACCACAATTAAGCTTTAGTGATGCTCTTCAAAAATCTATTGGTGCAAAATATCGTCTTTCACATCGTAATGCTCAAACACTAATCAATACTGCAGCTCAAATATCACAACATTGGAACGGAAATCGAAAAGACGTCGAAGAGCAAGCAAAGAAAGCTTTCTTCTTTAAGGGGGCCTATGATCTTAAAGACAGTAGTCATTTAAAGAAGAAACTTGTGGAAAATAATTATAATGAAGCATTTAAAAAGGCTTTTAACACTGAGCTTATCACATCTAATGAAAACGACATTTTAGAATTGAGTGCAAAATCAATTGGCGCCTTTGAAAGAACTCTCGTCGGTCCAGCTATTTTTGATGATTACCTTGAGGGGAAAGATGACGTTCTTAATTTAGAACAAAAAAGTGGACTCAAGAAATTTACCCAATACGGATGCATCGGCTGTCATAATGGTAATCTTGTCGGTGGAGGAATGTATCAGAAATTTGGAATCGTTGAAGATCCCTATAAGTACACAAAGAGTAAGAATCGTGACTTAGGCCGCTACACACATACAAAGGATGAAGATGATAAAGAGTATTTTAAAGTCCCTCCACTTAGAAATGTAACAAAGACATCTCCCTACTTTCATGATGGTAGTGTGGCCTCACTTGATGAAGCAATTGATATAATGGGGCGAGTTCAACTTGGAGTGGAGATTCCAAAAGAAGATCGAAAACTAATTATTGAATTTCTAAAAACGCTAGAAACAAAAGAGGAGCATTTAAAAGAACTAACAAGGATTCCTGATCTTCCGTAGTGAAGTTTTGAAACAAATCGAACACAGGTTAAGTACCAACCTTTTTTACGAAGGTCATGAAATTGCCATTGTCTTTAAAGAATCGCCAATTAGATAACAACGTAAAGACGACAGTGATAATAACGGGAACAATGAATGAATAGAAAAATGATGATGCCTCAAAACGTACTGGTAATGAACGATCAACAAACATGGCCGGCATGATTGTAGGTGAAAACTGAACTAACAATTTTAACACAATAAAGCTTAAGATATTTCCAACTGCAATTGCACTTGCAGTTATGATTGCAATATTTAAACCACCGTATTTCTTTATATGGCCCATGCTCATGCCAAGAATCCAAAATGAGGCAAAGTCATTTCTAACACGTGCATAGAAAATTGAAAGACCAGAAATAATTGAAAATGTAACAAGAACAATAGTTGCTAGAAATAGAAAAAGAACGACATTATTTTCTAAGGCCAGAGCAAATACGAGGTTTTGATTTAATTCTTCCCAAGTATGAAAACGTGCTCCATCCCCTGCAAACTTCGACTTAAGTTGTTCTTCTTGTATTTTCGTTAAGTTTGAGAAGACTCTAAGCTTATTATAATGACGAGACTTAGCAATAGAGAATGCACTATAAGCGTGTCCCCAAGCGTGAAATTCATCAATATCAGGGTCCATAGAATCGGTAAAGGCCTCAACATCAAGAGACTTAAAACGAGGTAATTCGCCAAAGAATGTATCTGTATGGGCCGGTGAGATTAATTGCACACGATCATCAAGTCCTGCATAAACCTTACGAGCTAAATATGGCGACATTAAGATCTCATTTCTCTTAGGCCAATGATCAATGGCCTTTGGAAGTATTGAACTTGTATCTTCTATAATTCCGTGAAAAATGACTGGTGCTAAATAACCTTCTAATCTTATCAGGCCTTCAATTTCATACTCTAATGTATACTTATAATTATTATCATTGAGATAAGAAGAGGCCTTTTTAAAATTGAAGTCTTTTTCAAGGTCAATAATATAGCGACCTAATGTTTGTTTACCACGTTCAATACGATTGCTTTGCAACCCTTTTAAAACTGATTGAACAGTAAGTAGAGAAAAGCTAGATATAACAAGACTCGCCAAGGCCATAATAAGTAGCCTTTGGCGAGTCTTCGCTTTAAATAAATAACTTAAAAAGAATTTAAAGAAACTAAAAAACATTATTCTTAGTTCTATAATTCGTAGAACTTTCCATTATCACTTGCGAGTTTATTAATTAACTCACAAGGAGTGTAGCGATCTTTATCAACACTATCTGCAAATTTAAGCATCTCTTCTTTTAATCTCGCAATACCTTGAGTATCTGCATATCTTAGAAGTCCTCCTCTAAATGGAGGGAATCCGATACCAAAAATTAGACCAAGATCAACATCTTTTGCTTTTGCAACAATCTTATCTTCAAGAGTCGTTGCAGCTTCGTTAATCATTGGTAAGAAAATTCGCATTTGAATTTCAGTTTCGCTCATCTTCTTAGATGCTTTTGGAAGCATTTTCCATGCTTCATCATTAGGTCCTGTAACCTTTCCTTTCTCATCGTAAAGGTAGAAGCCTTTAGAGTTCTTCTTGCCTAAGAATTCTTTTTCAAGCATCTGCTTTCCAATTCCATTAGAAGCAAGACGTGCTCCAAGGCCATCGAAAATAATCTTAGAAACTTTATCACCTACATCGATTCCAACTTCATCTAAAAGCCTAAATGGCCCCATTGGCATACCAAAGTTTAGACAAGCATCATCGATATCTTTAATTGAAACACCTTCTTCTAATAAGAATCCTGCTTCATTCATATATGGCATAAGAATTCTATTAACTAGGAATCCTGGCCCATCATTAACAACAACAGGAGTCTTCTTAGTTTTTACAACCCAATTATAAAGAGATTCAACAGTTTCGTCTGAAACGTTATCATGCTTAATAATTTCTACTAAAGGCATCATATGAACAGGGTTAAAGAAGTGAAGTCCAGCAAAACGAGAACTATCTTCTAATGCCTTAGACATCTCTTGAATTGATAGAGATGAAGTATTTGACGTAAGAATTGTATCTGGACGAACTTTTGTTTCTGTCTCAGCAAATACTTTCTTTTTGATATCCATATTTTCAACAACGGCCTCAATTACAAGGTCAGTATGTTCAAAACCACGATAATCTGTTTGAGCACTAATTGATCTCATCTTGCGCTCAAAATCATCTTTAGACATACGTTTTCTTTTTACAGCACCTGAAAAGTTACTTGAAGCCTGCTTTAAACCAAGCTCTAGTCCGTGTTGGTTTAGATCCTTCATGATTGGAAACATATCATTTTTGGCCATAAGCCATGCGATTCCACCACCCATTGTACCGGCACCAAGACAAGCTCCACGCTTTAATGGACGTCCTACACCTTTAGCATCATCCATTTTCTTAGATCCTTCCATTAAGAAGAAAATATGACGTAGGTTCTTTGATTGTTCACCAATACATAACTCTCCAAAAGCTTGTGCTTCTGTTGTTAAGTAAGATGCGCGACCTTTCATCACTCCACCTTCCATAACATCAAGTATTTTAAGAGGGGCCTGATAGAAGCCTTTTGTTTTCTTTAAAACTGACTCGCGGGCCTTTTGAAAAATAATTTTCTTTGTAAATACGTTATCAGTAGCAGCATCTTGTACTTTATCCATCATGCTACGCTTATCTGCTTTTTTCTTAAAATGCTTTGGAGCAAGATCAAGAAGGCGCTCTTTTGCATAAATCTCATCAGCAATTCCAACTTTCTTTGCTTTCTTTGCATTTAAGTTCTTACCAGTAAGGATCATATCTAAAGCAGTTGGAAGTCCCACTTTCTTTGGCAGGCGATAAGTTCCACCAAAGCCTGGAATTAATCCAAGTTTAACTTCAGGAAGTCCAAGTCCAGTAGACTTATCATCACTCACAATAATAGACTTACATGATAGAGCAAACTCAAGTCCACCACCAAGACATACACCGTTTACACAGGCCACAGTCGGCATTTTAAGGTCTTCAAGACGATTAAAAATTGTCTGCCCTGCCTCAGCTCCAGCCTGGCCATCAGCAGCCGTATGCATTGTATCGAATAGATTGATATCCGCACCTGCTAAGAAGCATCTATCTTTGTGTGAAAAGAAGATGGCACCATCTAATTCTTTTTCTTTTGAGTGAAGATCTTCAACAATATCTTGAAGCTCTTTTAATGTTTCTTCATCTAAAACCGTCATTGCCTTGTCACAATTGTAACCAAAACCAACAAACGCTTTCTTATCCTTAATTTCAAAACTTAATCTTTTATATGTCATATCTGTATCCTACTTATTTTTGAAGGTTCTCAATAATCATGGCACCACCTTGGCCACCACCAATACAAAGGGAAGCAATTCCGTAACCGGCCTTACGCTTTTTAAGCTCATGTGCAAGTGTAACAACAAGACGTGATCCAGTTGAACCAACAGGGTGTCCAAGTGCAATTGCCCCACCGTTTACATTAAGTTTCTCATCAGGAATTTCTCCCCAAAGCTTATCAACACCAAATTTGTCTGCAACTTTTTGATCAGTAAAAGCTTTCTTAACAGCAATAATTTGAGCAGCAAATGCTTCGTTAATTTCAACAAGATCCATCTGTTCTAAAGTTAGACCTGTTCTTCTAAAAACACCATCCATTGCTAATAGAGGTCCCATTCCCATACGCTCAGGCTCTAGACCGTGGAAGTGGTAGTCAACAACTCGCGCCATTGGCTCTAAGTTGTATTTTTTCACTGCTTCTTCAGAGCAGAAAAGGATTGCTGATCCACCATCAGTAATTGGACAACTATTTCCAACTGTAACTGTACCTGATTTACGATCAAAGTAAGGCTTCATCTTAGCAAGACCTTCAACAGAAGATTCTTTACGTGGACCGTGATCATTCATTAATAATTTATCTAATTTTGCACCGTATATTAAAGGGACAATTTCATCTGCAAAACGCCCTTCTTCAATGGCCTTAATGGCCTTGTGGTGTGACTCATTTGCATACTCATCTTGTTGCTCACGTGTAATTCCTAACTCACGTGCAAGAAGTTCTGCTGTTTGTCCCATATTTAACCCACAAAAAGGATCTGTTAGACCTTGCTCAATAGCAACAATAGGAGAAAGATAGGCCGGCTTAAAGCTTGATAAAACTTTTAGCTTATCACCTGTTGTTTTTGCCTTCATAAGCTTTGCAAAAAGCTCAGTCATCTGCTTTCCATAGATAAGAGGCATATTTGACATCGACTCAACACCACCAGCAACAACGATCTCGCTGCGGCCAGATGCAACTTTTAAAAAGCCTTGTGAAGCAGCTTCTAAACCAGAGGCACAATTGCGGTGAACAGAGTAACCTGAAGTTTTCTTATGTAGTCCTGCTTCAAGAGCGATAACTCGTCCAATATTTGGATATTTAGCTGGTGTCCCTGTGTTACCAAAAATAACCTCATCAACAGCATCATCTTCAATACTTGTCCCATCCATAATATGACGTACAAGGTAAGCTCCAAGGTATGGCGCTTGAATATCTTTAATAATTGTACCGGATTTGGCCTGTGGAGTTCTTACGGCCTCAACAATGTAGACTGGTTTCATCTATGATTCCTTTCTTCTGATTAATTGTTTTGACACTATTGTAGGGATTTTGACAGGTTATGCAAACAAAAAAAGGCTCCACTTTGGGAGCCTTCTTATTAGAACAGGATAAATTTCTTATTTAAACAATTGATTAGAATAGGTATGACAGTCCAAGACCTAAAGTGAATGAATCTGCACCTTCAAGGTTCTTAGCTTGATTATTTAGAACATAATCATTTGCTGAACCAGCATATTCATCTTCTTCACCCATTCTAAAGATATTCTTATCGTAGTTTAGCGCTAGCTGAACTCCAAATTCTTTAGCAAAATTAACTTCTGCACCTAAAGTCGCTCCACCTGAAACATAGCGATAAGATAATTCAGTATTATTAAAGCTATCTCTTGGGTTTTCAATTTTAAAGTTACCAAAGTGAACTTTAGTCCCAAGGCTTAAGAATGGCTTAATTTTCGCAGCACGAGAAAAGTAGAACTTAGCGTGTCCACCGAAATTAAACTCATTATATGAAATTTCATCATTTGCTGAGTGGTAATAACCAGTGCTGTAACAACCAGAATAACTACATGAGTATCCTCTATTACTAGCTAAGTCTTGGTCACCAATAGTCATTCCCATATAACCAACACTAATACCTACATCAACGCGATCAGAAACCTTAGTTTCTACTACCGCATCAAAATTAAGTCCTGCTGTCCACTCTTTCTGATCACCAGTGATTGTTTTAAATCCTGTTTGAACAGAAACTTTATTATCCAATTGTGGCCCTTGAGGTACAACTGGAGCTACGACCTCAGATCTAGCTGGAGCTGATTGAATGCTATTGATCTCGTCCATGGCCTTAATTTGACCTTCTAGAGCCTTTTGAATCTTCTTAGCGATTCTTCTCTCTTCTTTAAGACGCATATCCTCAACATTCTTTCTCATCATTTGCTCGTGCTTTTCCTCGAGCTCACGACGAAGCTTTTGAATCTTGTCTGCCGCAGATTTCTTCTTTTTCTTTTTGTAAAATCCATCCAGATTAATTTCATCTGTATGAACGACTTGATCTGTCTCACTTAATAGTGGGTCTTCTTGTGCAAATGAAGCTGCACTAGAAAAGATCAATGCTGCCATCACGGCGCAATTAAACTTTGTTGTTTTCATTCTGTACTCCCTGTTCTTTGTAGTTCTTTGTACTAAATAAGAGTTTTATACTTGTTTATAACACGTAGCGAGATTATTCTCTGCAAAAGGTGAACGTTGATGAAATTATTTCATGGAGAAAGAAAAACACTTAAAAATCAGACACTTAGACTGTCTAACGAAGGTTATAATAGCGAAATTTATCGGCCCTGACATCAGTTGAGCTATCAAGACCTATGGTATCAAGGAAACACAGAGGGTTTATGCTGCCTCGATCACAAGCACCGGGATCGGCCTTGAATCTGGCATCAAGAGTTTGAAAAGCAGCAAACATAATGGATACAATTGCAGTAATTAAAAGCAGATACTCGACAACAGTCTGTCCTTTATCATTATTTAACTCATTATGCTTTTTACTTTCTATCATTATAGTCCCTAATTTTAGACAAAAGTTTTATAATCTCTTGCCTCTAATAGAGTTTGAGTTATTCCAAGGTTATTTTTCTTTAAAGGCCCGTGATAATACACGCCCTTTACACTTTCAAGTTTACCACGACTTCCTGTTCTAAACTTGAGTTTTACATTTTCTCTAGCATTTAAAAGTCCATGATTTCTTAAAAGACAAACTTCATCTATGGCAACACAATTTAATAAAACATCTTGTGAATCGATTATCTCATTTTCAATTAGTAGTTTGTGAAACATATCTTGAACAAAGTCTACTTTGAAACAGTCTTCAAAACGCCAATACACCTTCACTTCACAAACGCCATCACCACCTATTTTTTTACGAATAAAGGCAACGTCGCTACCAAAGCTATGAGCATCAAAATGATAATACTCTCCAGACAATAAATTATCAGACATTTTATAATTAAGCTTGATACAGCCATATACGCTACTTAAATCATGGCCAATTCCCAACCTTTCAACGTTAGAGCTGAAGATGGCCATTTTTGATGGTGCTACAACTCCACTATAAGAAGCAAGTTGAGCGGCCCAAGGTCTTGCGTTTGAAAAACTAAATTCTTCAATCGTATCTTCTAAAGTTACTCCTCCAAGCTTTTCGATGGCATCCTTGGCCTGGGCCTCTAGAGCGAGACTCCAAATAAAGCGATATCTTGGAGATAATAGAACAATGAAGAAGTATATTAACTCAAGATCAGAAAATGTAAGCTCTATTGATTGTGTATAAATACAACGCAAAGAACTCATTAGCTTTTGTAATTCGCTATTGTTTTTAAACTCTCGTCTAAATGAAGAGTAACAATCATAAATATAATCAGGAAGTGCACTTTTAAAAGTAGCAACAGAAACTTGGTGAATCGTCTTGTAACGACATAATGACTCTCCAAGACGACTTACTGCTGTTAGGAAGTCCTCTTCAAAATCACTTATCTCTTTTTGTTCAGAAGCAAGTATCTGCTGTAATTGCGCATGTAAGTTTGGAAATTGTCTTGTTACCTGTGAATAATTCAGATAAGGCCTAGGTGATGCGAATTCATATCTTTTAGAATTAACTAATAAGCAAAATGGAGCCAGCTCAAAATTTGATTTCTTAAAAATTGATGACTCTTCATCAATATCTGATATCCATGTTTTAATGAAAGCTAAATCAATAGGCCCATAGAATTTAAAATAAGGATCGTTAGACTTAATTCTTTGATCCTTTAAATAGACAGCATCATGCCCGCTTTTTAAAATTTGAGACGAAGTTAAAAAACTCGTTATATTATTACCTATAATTAATGTATCAATATTTTTATTCATAATTTTACTTTGTTAATAAGTTAATTAATTTTCTCTTGGCCAATTCACTTTCTTCAATCATAGCAGAGATGACCTCAGCTTTCATAGAGTCTTCATTTTCTTGACTCATTATATGGTAAATCTCATGACAGTCTTCAATAATCTTTATATTAAAATTTGATGAGATAATCATATCGTATTCTGTCGAGCGATGAATATTAGGGCCACAGAAGATTTTCGAACCAGCAACAAATGGCTCCAATAATGAGTGAACACCTTTACCGTGGCCACCACCAACGTACACCTTATGAAAGTATGGATAGATTTCACAAAGGATTCCCTTCACTGTACATAAGATTAGTCCAGGATTCATTGTAATCTCTGTCAGAAAAGACTGAAATGATTCAAGTGATAATTTTGATTCATCTAAAATATGTATCTTTAACTTTGGAGAGAGTTTTTTGATCTCTGATAACATCTCTTCCACTTTATCTTCTTTTAATAAATGGGGAGCTAGAAATATAAATTTCTTCTTATCTGCTATATCATTTAATAAATTTGTATCATTGAAGAAAGTGAATTCATTTATCCACATTTGAGCAAGACAAATTCTATCTTGATAAGGATAGAGTCCTAAAATCTGACTTAAGAACTCATAGTGTTTATGTTTTCTAAAACTCTTTTGACGAGAGTTAATCTGAAGCATACGAAGTTCAATTGGGGCAACGATCTGAGTGCCTAACTGCGCACTTTCAAATACCTTCTGATCTTCAGTAGTTGCAGCAATAACCTCACTAAATTGAGCGTAGATAAACTTCTTAATCCAAGAGATGATAGGTTTACCATCTTTATTAAACCTTGCTTTAGAGCTTTTTGAAGTAGCGGAAAATAAGATAAACTCACTCATCTTTGATCCAAGATAAATAAGCTCAGGAAAAAAGTCATATCTAACCATCATCATCTTTGAGGCACTAGACCAAGCAATAATATTTTGTCTTTTTAAAAGTGGAAAGTATGTGATGAGGGGCAACCTTAGATAACGAACTCTCTCACGATGGGCCTGATAATATTCAACGACCTTGTGCTCCACACTAGGAGAAGTGAAAAGCAATTCAACATTTTTACCATGTGAAATTAGCTCATCAATAATAGGCCTAATTTGCTCGAACTCCCCTTCACTTGAGAAATGAAATAAGCAGTGGGCCTTCTTGCCTACACGAGAAAATGCTCTCGTTCCTTCATCCTGATAATTTTTGGACTCAAAACTTACTCGACGATAAAATGGCCCTATTCTTAATAAGTAGAAAAATAGAAAAAATGGATAGGCCACTATTCGAAGAATCGCCTGAATAAGAAAAATCAACAACATACAAATAGTATAAAGATACATCTAAGAGAATAGAAGCTAAAAATGTGGTCGAGATGACACCTAGTGGATACATTTTACATAAAATTATATAAAACGAGTGTCATTTTCTTAAAAAATCTTACATATAACTTTAATTTTGTACCTTAACGAAATTCTGGATTGCCATACAATAAAAAAACTTCGATTATTGGCTATTGTATAAAAAGAGGGAGAAAAAAATGGGATTATTTAGGGGAGCGATACTCGCATTCATGGTTACCAGCGCACTTGGTGCTACATCAACGGCATCAATGCCTTCAGTACCAGCTACAACGACAACTCAACAAACAGCAGCGACACCAAATCCAGAAGAAAACACAATTTGGCAAAAATTAAAGAAATCACCATTTAATGCCCAATATTTAGTGGAAGGATCAAATGGTTTTAAAGAATCAATTAATGGATACAGTTTCTATAACTACCTATATTTAGGTTACAATATCAACGACAGATTTGCTGTAAAAGTTGTTCCTTATTGGCAAACAGACTTCTCAGAAAAACAAGAAAATAAAGATGGAAGCCGTACAATTCATCAACAATACGGTGCAACTCAAGCAAGACTTTATGTTAAGAAACTTTTAACTGATAAAGAAAATGGTTACGACCTTTATCTTCAATACCGTCTATACCACTACCCGGCCGCCACAAGAAAGTCTGGATATGATGCAAAACAACGCTTTTACCTAATTGGTGGAAAGACAATTAATGATAAATTAAGAATCGGTACTTATGCATTTTACGAAAGTTATATTAGAAACTCTGGTAAATCATCTCTTTTAGCAAATTACTACGCAGCAGTTGCTCCAACATATTATATAAGTGATAAGCTATATACATCACTTACAATTGACTACTATAGACAACAAAGAAAATCTGGAAGTACAGAATCTGAGACTCTTTCAGTTTCTCCAGAAATTGGATACAGCTTCCCATTTGTTTCTCTTTCAGCATCACTAGCTCTTGAGCCAGTAGACTTTAGAGGTGAAGATCCTGATTTTGTTGATGAAACACTTAAGAATGCCAGACTAGTAGTGTCGGCCTATTTCTCAATCCTATAATTTCATAATTACATTACAGATACTTACTAGGCCGACTTTATAAGTCGGCCTTTATTTTTAAAGCTTTATTAAACATCAGGCAATATTTTCCGATAACTCTAGTAAGAAAGTGATTAAACTTATCAGGGTTTGAGGATTTATGAGTTCAAATACAAAGAAGAAAGTTACAGAATATCTACTGACTAAGAAGCAGATCTCAGCTGGCCTCTATGAGCCAAATGAAGTCTACTACATTAAAGACAGTGGAAAAGAACTTGGACCATTCTGGCAGGAAGATTTAAAAGAGTTTATTGATGACTATGGACTTCTTAATCAAAATGTTCTCGCTAAGAGCTTAAACGACTCAGATTGGACACCAGTAACTTCTCACCCATTATTCCAAAGACGAAGACCTGAAATTGTAAAAGAATTTAAAATTGATGAAGATGATCAATTCTTCTTACTAAAAAATGGTAAGAAAGATGGACCTTTTACAAGCAATGAGGTCAATGCAAAGCTTGATAAATTAGAGGTGCTTCACACTGATCTTGTATCTGTTGATAATGGGATCAGTTGGGGAACTATTTACGAATTTGAAGTATTTGATCGTCGTACTAGAGATAATCAAAGTTTGCCTGAATCACCGCAAGGTCATGTTTTTCAAAACTCTATGCTTGATGCGGATCGTGCGATGGCCGTATCTAAAAAAGATCAAGGCGATCGCGAATTTATTTATGATCTTGCTTATATTGGAAACCAAAAGCTAAATCCGAATAAGCCACAAATTGATGATTTTGAACAAAAAGAACAAACAGATAATACTGCAATGTTTAGACTAGCTGCTTTTGCTTTTAGCTTTATCGTTGTAGCTGCAGTATTTTTTACTTTTTCAAACTTTTCAGGAAGCCCTGAGCCAGTAGCGAAAAAACCAAAAGTGCAAAGAACGCAACGTACTCCAGCTGCTAAGAAGAGAACTCAACCAAAAGTTCAAGAAAGGCCAAAGCCTACAAAGAAGCCTACAACGAGAATTAAAAAGAAGAAAGAGGCCCCTAAAAGAGAGATTACAAGAAGCGATAGACCTCTTAATAAAGGAAGTTTTCTAAGTGACACTAGAGAGATGACTGATGGACAAATGGATCCAAGAGACCTGCCTCCTGAAGTTATTTTTGATGATAACTCTGAAGCATTAGAGCTTGATCCGATCAGAGAGAGAATATCAAAAGAAACTTTTGATCCACAACAAGAAGAGTTAGAAAATTATGACGAACTTGATGCGGCCCGTGAAATTGTCGATGATTATCTTGAGCGCTCACCTGCTGCAGGAGGACAAGAAGAGTTCTATGAAGATGAGTTTGTCCCTGAAGATGCTATTGAAGGTAGTGAGTATTAAGCAAAATTTTAAAGAATAAGTAGTCAAAAATTAAATATTTGTGTTATTTTTAAGTATGGAAAACACAAATGAAATCACGAATTTAACACAATACTTTAGAAAGGCCGCTTTCCCTGGCTCATATTTTTTCAGTTTCGAAGGTATCGAAGGATCTGGAAAATCAACTCAAATCGTAAAGATTAAAGACTATCTAGAAACAAAAGGTTTCAACGTAATTGTCATTAGAGAACCAGGTGGAACTGCATTTGGGGAAAAGCTTAGACAAGCAATTCTGACGTCTACACAAGAACTTCACCCAGCAGCGGAAGCACACTTATTTGCTTCAGCAAGAGCGCAGAATCTTTCATCATTAATTCTTCCAGAGCTTGAAACACCTAATACTGTTGTTATCTGTGACCGTTTTCTAGATAGCTCAATAGCCTACCAAGGTGTAGCAAGAGGTTTAGGGCCAGAATATATTTTAAATATTCACTCTAGTTTCCCTCTTAATATCGTTCCTCATAAAACATTCTACTTAAGAATTGATTTACAAAAGTCATTAGAGAGACAGCGACTAAGAAATATGCCTAAAGACTATTTTGAATCAAGAGATAATAGCTTTCATCAAAACCTCATTGAAGGATATGATTATTGTGCAAGTATTTTCTCTGATCGCGTATCAGTAATAGATGGTTCACAGAGCATGGATGATGTTACAAACGAATTAATAAATAACATTGACCAAATTATTAATGCAAAAGAATAATCAAGAACAAGATCTCGCCTTTAAGGCCCTCTTTAAAAGATACAAATCTTCTCAGATGGCGCATTTCTATACCCTACACACAGCAGGGCAATTAGAAGTTGATGAGAAATCTAAAATCTTAAGTAATTGGACAACTAACTTCCTTGAAAATATTCTCATGTTTGAAAATAATTGGGATCATGACCATGCAAGCGAATCCTTAACTCTAGGCCATGAAGACATACTAATTATTGAGACAGAAGAGAAAAGCTATAAAGTAAGTGATAAGAAAATTGAAGAATTTTTCGACTTTATTCGATTTAGGCCATCAAAATTAAAATACTGCATTACTATATTTAAAGACTCTCAAAAGATATCACCAATACTGGCAAATAAATTATTAAAAACACTGGAAGAGCCTCCTGCAGGCCATTTATTTATTTTTCTAAAATCTTCAAATGAGAAGTCACTAGCAACAATCGATTCAAGAACTATTAATATTCACATTACTAATGACTCTAATGATAATATTGATAAGGTTCAAAATCTCGATTTTCATAGCTTTCTAGATAGAAGCTGTAAAGATACTGAACTTAAAGACATCTTAGTTGAGATAAGAGATGGCAATCTAAAATTAGATGCAATCCAAGGCCTTATAAAAGAGAAGCCTGCCAGAGAATTAAACCTCCACCACTTGATAGCTGCCTATATTAATCAAAACGAAAAATTTGATATTAGGGATCAAATGAAGTGTCTAGAAGCAATAAAGAATTCAACTGAAGAAATTCCATTTAATGGTGCTGTAAAGTCACGTCTTTCACGCCTTTTGCAGTTCGTTATATAAGAAATTTACGATGCATAAAGGCTAGACATAAAGCAGTATAAAGAGGACAATAAGATCTGTTCAAAAATAAATTTGGTAATTAAATGACTGATAATAATACGACGCAGGACTCTGAGCAATCAGAAGCTGCTAAAAATACAGAGACAAAACAAGCAAAGGACTCTCATCGAGAATCCAATAAAGAGCAAAAGAAAAAAGCAAATAAGTTCAGCAAGCACGATGACAAACTTGCTAAAGAGCAAGAGGGAAAGTTCGAAGAAGGACAGACCCTAACGATGGTTCGTGTTAGATTTCCTGGTAATGCTAAATCTCAGCCTTTTTTACTTGGTAAGAGAAAGTTTACTTATGGCCAAAAAGTTATTGCCATGAGTGACCGCGGAATGACTGTAGGTTATATCAACTCTTTTCCATATGAAGTTGAATTTGATAAATCAATGCTACCAATCCGCTCCATCTCAAAAGTTGCCACTCAAGAAGATATTGACGAACAAAAAAGCTACATGAAAAAGGAAAATGAGGCTGAAGTCACATGTATTCGCCTCATTGAAAAACATAATCTCAATATGAACCTAACTCACGTTGAATTTATTCAATTTGGGAAAAAGGCCGTTTTCTACTTCACAGCTCCAGAGCGTGTTGACTTTAGAAACCTCGTCAAAGACCTTGTTTCTGAAATAAAGATGCGTATTGAACTTCGTCAAATTTCAGTAAGAGACCGTGCTGCGGCACTTGGTGCAACCGGTGCTTGTGGACTACAAACGTGTTGTTCATACTTTCTAACAAACTACGGTAATACATCGATAAAAATGGCAAAGAATCAAAATCTTGCCCTTATCCCGGCCAAGATTAATGGTGTTTGTGGACAAGTTAAATGCTGTATTAAGTATGAAGATGATGTTTATACAAATAAGAGAGAATTCCTTCCAGGTGAAGGATCATATATTCGCACTAAAAATGGCGATATTGGAAAGGTCCTAAAGCTTCATATTCTCCTTGAACAATTTGAAATGCTTACAGACCGTGGCTATATCCGCCGCTACTATAAGAACCAATTCGACCGCAAACGTTGTCGTCCACCAAAAGATTGGAAATTCCCGACAGAGTTTAGATCAATCACAAAAGAGAACTCTGTTGTTATTGGAATTGAAGAACTAGAAGAAGAGCTACGCCTAAGAAAGCAAGCATTTCTAAAGAGCCTTCACGATGAAGATGATGATCAAGACGAAGATGCTCATGAGTTAATGGATGATGAAGAATCGACTTCAGATGATGAGGAAATTGAAAAGCTTCCTCTTGATTCAACTGAAGATGAAAATGACAATATTCCAAAAGAAAATGTCGAAAAGAAGCGTCATAACAATAATAGGCCAAAGAGACGATCAAATAACAATCGCAATCGCGGCCCTAGAAATGACAAATCAGATAATAAAGATGGTGAAAAGAAGTCTCGTGGGAGAAATAATCGCAACCGACCACCAAAAGGTAAAGGCGGTGGAAACTTCCGTAAACCATCAGGTGAAAAGTCTGAAAACAAAGGGACCAACTCCCCTAAGAAGTCTGATCAATAATTCTTTTTAATGAATCATAAGCGCGATGGTGAGGGAAACGATTTTCTCTTACCATCTCAATATTTGGCAACTTTCCAAGAAACTTCACATTTAACATTTCATCTTTCTTATCAACAACAACCTTACGAAGACATTTCTTTAGCTCAATCTTCTCGTTTAACAAAATAATTTCTCGATAAACACCAAGGCTTACATATGAACGAACGCGAGTCTTTATTGGGGCAAGAGATGGTATTGGAAGGATCGCGGCAGGGCCTTTAGCAACCTTACCAACAAGCTTTGCTAATTTATTACGAGGTATAAATGCAGGAGCAACGTAAGTAATCTTACGATCCCCTACTTCAATCACATCGTGTTGTATAAGCCATTCTATTAATAGAGCACTTAAAGAGTGGGCCACAATATGAGCGGTAGGATTTGTTTTAAATACCTCTTTAATACGCTCACAATCTTCTTTAAGATTTGGCCTGGCCTTCTTATTAAAAGAAAGTGAAATATACTTAACATTTGGATTTGAAAAAATAAAAGATCCCGGGGCCTGATTGAGCCCCGGAAAGAATACTATATTTGGATAGTTTTTTTGATTAGAAGTCACAATTTCCCGGAGTACGAGGGAAAGCAATTACATCACGAATATTGCTCATACCAGTAATATACATAATTGCTCTTTCAAACCCAAGGCCAAAACCAGAGTGAGGAGCAGAACCGAACTTACGAAGCTCAAGGTACCACCAGTAACCTTCTTTCTCCATTCCCATCTCATCCATACGCTTTGTAAGCTTATCAAGGTCTTCTTCACGTTGTGATCCACCAATGAGCTCACCAATACCAGGAACAAGAACATCCATGGCACGAACAGTTTTACCATCGTCATTTTGCTTCATATAGAAGGCCTTACATGTTTTCGGGTAGTCTGTAACTGTAACAGGCGACTTGAAATGAACATCTGTTAAGTATTTCTCATGTTCAGTTTGTAGCTCATCTCCCCAATTCGTTGGGAATTCAAATTTTTGGCCAGAAGCATTTAATATATCAATTGCTTCTGTGTAAGTAATCTTTTTGAACTCTCCATCACGAACGGCAGCTAAAGTTTCAAAATGAGACGCATCAACATCTGTAAATGGCATCTTATATAAGAACTCAAGTTCTTTGCGACAATTAGTGAAAGCATAATCAATCATATACTTTATATAATCAGCAGCAAGATCAGCAACATCATCAAGATCAGCAAAAGCAACTTCTGGCTCGATCATCCAAAATTCTGCTAAGTGACGTTTAGTATTTGAGTTTTCAGATCGAAATGTCGGCCCAAATGTATAAACCTTACCAAGACCAAGAGCGTGGCACTCACCTTCAAGCTGACCTGTAACACATAGTGAAACATCTTTACCAAAGTAGTCCTTAGTAAAATCAACTTCACCTTTATCATTTTTGGACGGGTTTTGCTTATCAAGAGTTGATACATTAAACATCTCACCAGCACCTTCACCATCTACTGCAGTAATAATTGGCGAATTTAAATAGAAGAAACCTTTTTCATTAAAGAAATTATGAGTGGCCATTGCAAGTGCGTGACGTACACGAAAGACTGCGCCAAAGAGATTTGTTCTAACTCTTAAGTGAGCAATATCTCTTAAGTGTTCAAGAGAAGTTCCTTTCTTTTGAAGAGGATATGACTCATCAACTGCACCAATAATTTCACCAGTAACTGCTTGCATCTCAATTGTTTGATTCTTTCCTTGAGACTCAACAACCTTACCTGTGATTGAAACACATGTTCCTGTTAGCATCGTTGATAGAGCTTCATAATTTTCAATATCAGCATCTGCTACAATTTGGAGTAGATCTTGAGAAGATCCATCATTAAGAACAATGAATGAAAACTTCTTAGACTTTCTAACTGAGCGAACCCAACCTTTAACTACTACTTCATTACCGATAAAATCACTTGAACGATCAAATAATTTCTTTAATTCAATACGCTTTAAATCTGTCATTTAATACCTTCTATAAAACTTCTTTTAAAATACTCTGAGTTGTTTCTTTTTCTAGTCTTGGACCATATTGAGTCACAAGTTTTGCTGAGCAAGAACAAGCAAGTGTTCCAGCTTGAGCGTAATTTAGGCCATTAGTAATCCCATAAAGGAATGCTCCAGCAAATAAGTCACCTGCACCATTTGTATCCATAGCAGTTACTTTTGGAGATGAAACGTTTAGACGCTCATTTCCATCGAATAAGTAGGCACCTTTGGCCCCTGCAGTAATAGCAAATGTATGAGAAACTTCTTTAAGAGCATTGAAGGCATCATCTATATTATCCAATCCTGTGAACGACTTCGCTTCTTCTTCATTACAAAATAGAAGATCAAGTTTTTCACTACCGATCATTTTCTTAAAACCATCCTTAAAGAATCCAACAATACCAGGATCAGAAAAAGTTAATGCAACTTTAACATCATTTTTGCGTGCATAATCTCTTGCCGTTTCGCAAGCAGCAATGCCTGCAGCTCCAGTAACAAGGTAGCCTTCCATATATAGCCACTTACTTTCACCAAGACTAGCAAGATCCAGTTGATCTTCTGAATAAGTTGCAGTTGTTCCAAGGAAAGTATTCATTGTTCTTTCAGCATCATCTGAAATCATAACGAGACACTTACCTGTTTCACCATCATATAGGCCTTGCTCAATATTAGACTTTACACCATTAGCAAGAAGATCATTCTTGTAGAACTCTCCTGTCTCATCATCTGCAACTTTACAAGAGTAGAAAGTCTTTGCTCCAAGCTGAGTCGCACCAATAATTGTATTTGCAGCAGAACCACCACATGCTCTGGAATGACCAACGTTATTACCACTTAAAGCTTTAAGAAGATGATCTTGTCTTTCCTTTTCAACAAGAGTCATAAGACCTTTTTCTATTAAGTGATCAGTTAAGAATTCATCACTAACTTTAAATTCCATATCAACAAGGGCATTTCCCATTCCATAAATATCGTACTTCTTCATATAAATTCCTTTATTATTCTTCTCTTCTTTTAAATATTAATTCGTTACTAGCTTCATCAAATCCATCATATTGATATCCGGCCACATTAAACTTCTTGAGACCTTCAATATCTTTGACTTTATTTTCGATAATATAACGGGCCATCATTCCACGTGCTCTTTTAGCATTGAATGAGATCACTTTATATTTACCATTCTTCCAATCAAGAAAGCGTATATTTACTAATTCGGGAACTAGCTTATCTTTCTTCACACTTTTGAAATACTCTTCTGAAGCAAGGTTCACAAGGTACTTAGACTTATTCTTCTTAGCGTCTTCATTGATTTTTTCAACAATTTTATCGCCCCAGAAGTTATAGAGATTTGTTAATCCTTCTGCGTTGATACGTGTTCCCATCTCAAGTCGGTAAGCTCTTAACTCATCAAGTGGTGCTAAAACACCATATAGACCAGATAAGATTTTTAAATGCTTTTGGGCGTAATTCAACTCACTTTTTTTGAATTCACTTGCATTTAGTCCCTGGTATGTATCGCCAGCAAAGCTAAAGACGGCCGCACCAAGATCATTTGTCTTCTTAAACTTTTTAAAACGCTCCACATTTAAATTTGCAAGATTATCAGAGAGCTTCATCATTTTAGAAAGATCACTACTATCAAATTTTGCCATTTTCTTTGCCAACTCACTGGCCTCATCGATGAATGCAGGCGTTTGTAATTCGACATTATTTGCAAGCTCAATTTCTGAGTGGTCAAAATTAAGTTTTTTCGCAGGTGAGATAACAATATCCATGAATATCCTTTGAATAAAATTCGTAACTAAACGCTTGAAATGATAACAATAACTTTATCAAAAGACTATGATTTCTTAGGAGTATTTAAGGGATAAAATAACGTTCATAACGAGTGGATTTACCTGTATAGACAACTTTCTGACACCTAGAATCATCCGGGAGTTCTAAATTAGGTGCTTTCAATGGCCTCTTAAAACAAACCAACTTAAATTTCTTACATAATTCAGATAAAATAGTAGCTTGGTCTTCGTCACTTCCAACAAGTTCTTTGAATGTTTCCATTTCTTTACGGCTAAGGGCGCTCTTTGTTTTGGACTTAACTGATTCGTACATCGGATCATAAAAGCAGCGATCGTAGCCAGCTGGAATTTCACTAGAATAGGCCTGGCCATATTCTAGCCTCATCTGATTTTTAAAGGTTTGAGCAATCATTTCGTCGTCACTAGCACAGGCCTGCAAATAGGCCCATAATCCTAACGCAAAGACATATGGGTTTCTTTCAAAACAAATTAACTTGCATTTAAAACTTAATAATAAACAAGCATCCTTTCCTGTCCCCATTGTTGCATCAATAATTTGATTATGTGCTAAATCATCACCCTTGAGTTTTAGAGCACGAAAAAGAGGCTCTTTAGTAACTGCATAGCGTTTTTTGAGATGTGATTTTAATTCTTTGGCCCAATCCAGTGTTAGCTTAGATGATTTCTTCAAATCAATTAAACTTAACTGTTCACCGTTAAATTCTAAATAATAAGAAACCTCATCAGTTAAGCTTGAACAAATCTCAAATTCGACACCAAAATCCCTTAACTGCTTGGCCCAAAGACCTAGTGCATCGTTCTGAGATTCTAATGATTTCATATTAATATCAATGCCATGAACAAGAATTTGAATAGGTGTTAGTTTTACGTCATTTTTCATATTAAAATCAAGTAGATGGCCTGTTGTTTCTATGTTATAAAATCATTCTTAATTGAGACACAATTTATAACACAATTGGAGAATGGATGTCACACACACAAGACGTTTCTAATGCAACAATCGATAAATTAGGATTTGATCCTAGAAGTTTGAAGGTAAACTCTCAGGATATAAACCGTGAGCTAGCAAAGAATTACATTAGCGCTAGTGATAACGACATAGAATCAATGTTAAAAGAGCTAGGTCTTAATTCTCTAGATGAGCTTTTTTCACATATCAAAGATGACGTTAAATTCTCTGAAAAGATCGCTTTAGAAAAGGGCCTTAACTACGACGAGCTAGTAGCAAATTTAGAAGCACTCTCTAAGAAAAATAACATCCCTACTAATTACTTAGGAGATGGACTACCACAATATAAGATTCACGATATTGTTCCTTACGTATGTAATATCCGCGGACTTACTACTGCCTACACTCCATATCAACCAGAAAGGTCTCAGGGAACACTAAACACTCTTTGGATCTATTCAAGTGCAATAACTGCACTAACTGGTTTTGAAGCAATTAACTCTTCTCTTTATGAAAGATCAACTTGCTTATTTGAAGCACTTAAAACAGGTGTTCGTTTAGCTAGAAAAAAAACAAAGGTTCTTGTAAGTGAGGCAATTTACCCACAAGACAGAAGTGTAATTGAAACAAATGCTGCACATACTGGATTAGAAATCTTATGGGCACCTATTAATAAAGAAAGCGGACTTATTGATTTCGAAATTACAAAAGAGATCCTTACTAAAAATAACGACATCGCTGCATTTGCCTTTGGACAAGTAAACTCTCTTGGACTTCTAGAAGATGTCGATGCTCTAACAGATTTATGCCAAGAAAATGACGTATCTTCTATTGCAATTATTGATCCAATTCTTCTTGCAAACAAAGGACTTAAAAAACCAAGTGAGTACGGAAGTGACAAGTCAGGTGTCACAATGATTGTTGGTGAAGGCCAACACTTATGTCTTGATGCAAATTACGGAGGACCTGGTCTTGGTATTTTCGGTATTCGATTTAACGAAAAGAACAAGAATCAAATCCGTCAAACTGCTGGCCGCTATGTTGGTAATGCAGTTGATATGAATAATAAACAATGTCTAGCAATGGTTCTATCGACTCGTGAACAACATATTCGTCGAGAGAAGGCCACGAGTAATATTTGTTCTAACCAATCTTTTGTAGCAACAATTGCAGGAGCCGCCCTTCTTGCTCACGGTGATCAAGGGCTAGAAACGAAGCTTGGGATCTCAAGACAAAACACACAATACTTCCTTGCTAATATTTTACACCTTGATGGTGTTGAATTAGCTTTTAATGCGCCTTATTTCAATGAAGTCGTTTTAAAAATCAATAAGCCAGTAAAAGACTTCATCAACTCTAATAATGATATTGTTATAGGAAAAGATATCACTGGACGCCACGGGCTAGAAGGAAATCTATTAAAGATTTCATTTGGTGATCTTCATTCACAAGAAGATATCGACAAGCTTATTAGCGTATTTAAAAATAATTTCACAGGTGATGAAAATGCAGATGTATTCATGCCTGATTTACCAGAAAAGTTCCTACGTACAGACGCACCTGGGATAGCTCAATTTACATTAGAAGAAGTAAAGGCCTTCTATGATAAATGTGGAGAACTAAATGTGTCTCCTGATGATGCAATCTATCCACTAGGTTCATGTACAATGAAGTATAACCCATACGTAAATGACTGGGCAGCAGGTCTTAAAGGCTTCACAATGGCCCATCCAGACCTAGATGATAAATACACTCAAGGAACTCTTGAGCTCCTTTATAATATTCAAGAAGACTTTAAGGCCATCACAGGACTACCAGGTGTTGTAACTCAAGCAGTTGCAGGAGCTCAAGGCGAGCTTGTTGGTATTAAAATGTTTCAAGCATACCATGCTGATAAAGGAAATGCGCAAACTAAGAATGTTATCTTAATACCAAAATCAGCACATGGAACTAACCCAGCAACTGCTGCAGTGGCAGGATTTGTTCCTGGTAAAGTGGATGGAAAACAAGTCGGAATTATCACTCTTGATGCTGACCAAAGAGGTCAAATTGATCTTGAGCAATTAAAAGAGATTATTAAAACAGATGGTGATCGCATTGCCGGTATCATGGTTACAAATCCAAATACAGCAGGTGTTTTTGAAGAAAACTTCAAAGAAGTTGCAGACCTAATTCACTCAGTAGATGGGCTTGTCTATATGGATGGGGCCAATATGAATGCAATTGCAGGTATTGTCTCTCTAGAAAAGCTTGGTGTTGATGCTTGCCATAATAATCTACATAAAACTTGGACTATTCCACATGGTGGAGGTGGACCAGGAGATGCTATTGTAGCAGTAAGTGACAAACTCGTTGATTATATACCAGGTACTCAAGTTGAAAAACTTTCAGATGGAAGTTTCAAAAAAGTACGTGCAAAAAAATGCATCGGAGACTTTCACCGTCACGATGGAAATGTTGCCCACAAAGTTCGTGCATACACTTACCTTAAGGCCCTCGGTCAAGACGGCGTTGTTACGATGTCACAAATTGCAGTTTTAAGTGCAAGGTACTTATTTAATAAACTTAAAGATGTATATCCAATGCTACCTCTTGGTGCAGACAATACACCGAGAATGCATGAGTTTATTATTACATTAAGTGATGATATGTTTGCTCATATTGAAAAATCTGGGACACCAAAGAATCAAATCATTGCAAAGGTTGGAAAGCTATTTTTAGACTTTGGACTTCATGCTCCAACAGTTGCCTTCCCTGAAGTTTTTGGTTTAATGATCGAGCCAACTGAATCATTTACTAAAAAAGAATTAGATGAATTCTGTGATGTACTCATTGCAATCAAGAATGTTTTAAGCGATTCTCCAGAAGTTCTTCAAACAGCACCACACTTTACACCAATAAAGAAGGTTGATGAGGTATGGGCCAATAAGAATCTAAAATTCTACACAGAGCTTAAAGAATTGTGGGAGCTACCAAGTGACGAAGTTTCGCCTAAGCAATTAAGGCTAAATGATGCAATCGAAGTAGTTGAAATGATTAGAAAGAAACACAGAGAAATAAAAGAAGCATAGAAATAAAAAACGCCAGTCAGTGACTGGCGTTTATATATTGAAGTAGCAGGAATTGAAAAACATACGAATAATTCGAGAATAAACAACAACACGAAAATTAACACGAATTTGGGGAACAAAGAACAACAACACAACTTTATCGATATGTTTATTCATCAATCCCTGCTACATATGTCTGTGATTTATACGATGTGATTTTGGAAGTTACAACCTATCATTTTTGCACGTGTAAATATTACAAAGGGGTCTTGAACTGTTAAGCCTTGTTATTAACAAAGCTTAATTCAGATATAAGTGGCCCTTATAGAAACGAAAGAAATTAAATAAAATACTAACTGAAAAGACAAGAAAGAAGTAACTATGGAAGATTTAAAAAGAGCAACATTTGCAATCATCTCTCACCCGGATGCCGGTAAGACAACAATGACAGAAAAGCTATTATGGTTTGGTCAAGTTGTAAGAAGCGCGGGGATGGTAAAAAGTAAGCAAGGTAATTATGCTAAATCTGACTGGATGGAGATGGAAAAAGAGCGTGGAATCTCTATTACTTCTTCAGTTATGTCATTCCCATATAACGAAAGGGCCATGCACCTACTCGATACTCCTGGTCACAAGGACTTCTCAGAAGATACTTATCGAACTCTTACGGCTGTTGAAAGTGTTCTTATGATGATTGATTCAGCGAAAGGGGTTGAGGCACAGACAAAGAAGTTAATGGAAGTCTGTCGTATGAGAGACACTCCTATTGTATCTTTTTGTAATAAGTTTGATCGTGATGCTCTTGACCCGTTTGAGCTAATCGACGATGTGGAGAAAACTTGCTCAATTCAATGTGTTCCAATGACTTGGCCAATCGGCTCAGGTGTTGAGTTCAAAGGTGTATACGATCTTCGCAATAAAACGATTATGAGTTTTAAAGATGCTAAAGATCCGTTTAGCCCAAATATTATCGATGCAAGCGATTTAAAAGCGGATCACATTAAAGAATTTGTAGGTGAAACTCTTCTAGAAAAACTTGAAGAAGACCTAATGATGATTGAAGAGTTAATGCCAGAATTTAACGAAGAAGAATTTCTAGCAGGTATCATGACTCCAATGTATTTTGGATCTGCCCTTAATAACTTTGGAGTTAAAGAAGTTCTTGATACTTTTTCAAAATTTGCTCCAGGCCCTGGAGAGCGTGAAGTTCTTAAGGCCCCATTTGAAAAAGAAGAAACACGTATGGTTGATCCAAGTGAAAAGAAGTTCACTGGATTTGTCTTCAAGATTCAAGCAAATATGGATAAGAAGCACCGTGATCGTGTTGCATTCATTAGAGTATGCTCTGGGCGATTCACAAGAGGACAAAAAGTTACTCTTGCAAGAACTGGTAAAGAGATAAAGATTGCAACTCCTCTTATGTTTCAAGCACAAGATAGAGAGATCACAGAGTATGCAATTCCTGGAGATATAATTGGAATCCACGACTCTGGAAAATTACAGATTGGTGATACATTCACTGAAGGTGAAATTATCCAATTTACAGGAATTCCAAGCTTTGCCCCAGAGATCTTTAAAAGAGTTTTATTAAAAGATCCAATGAAAGGAAAGCAGCTTGATAAGGGACTTCAACAACTTTCAGAAGAAGGCTCTGTTCAATTGTTTAAAAGACATAATTCAACTGAAAAGATTCTTGGTGCCGTAGGTGTTCTCCAATTTGAAGTTGTACAAAGAAGACTTGAGGATGAGTACAATGTAAAAGGAGAATATGAAGGTTTCCCTTATACAGGTATTCGCTGGGTTAAAATTCCAACAGAGAAGATGAAAGATGAATTCGTGTCGCGTTATTCTGCTAATATCGCCTACGATATAAAAGGGCGTATATGCTTTATCTATCGCACGGAGTGGGATTTGAAGCTGGCCCAGGAAAAATTTGAAGAAGTGGAATTTTTCAAGACTAATGATTTTAAATAGTTAACTAAACTAAACTAAATATGTCTTGTAAATCAAATAAAAATTAACTATTATTATCTTCACCTTATTGAACAAAAAACAAGGTTAAGAGTATTGAAATTTTTATTTGTAGAAGATGAAGTAGAGTTAGTCGAATTATATCAATATATGTTTGATCGAATCGGCCTAGACTATGAAGTCGCTTATAATGGCGAAGAAGCACTTGAAAAAGTGAAGAATGGTCAATTCGATTTTATTTTCTCTGATATTCGTATGCCGAAAATGAATGGAATTGATTTTCTAAAGAATCTTATTTCAGAAGGTCTCAACTTCAAGAAGTTTGTTTTCGTTACGGCCCATCAAGAAGTCTCACTAGATGAGGTTAAGGAGATGGGAGCACACGACATACTCTATAAACCAATAAGACATCAAGTTTTCATGGATTATATTCAAGATTTACAAGCATAAAAAAGGGCCCTCAACGGGCCCTTTTTATTTATAGAATTTCATTAATTAATTCGTCACAACTATTGGTTCGAACAAACTCTCCAGGTAGCTCACGAGCTGGTACAATTTCTTGTCTCATTTCTTGAGCGGCCATAGCAGCTCTAATACGATGATCATTATTCATTGTATTTAGTTCATCTGCAGGACCTGGTGTCCACTGACGGCCAGTAGAGTTTAAAGCATTCTCTTCACTTCTAGCATCAACGGCCTGTCCCCAACCTCGTTGATGTGGATGAATCGCCATTTTCTCTTCAATATCTCTAAAGAAGACCTTCTGACTCTCAATTTGTGAAGTTGATAATCCTTCCATTGCAGCAGTTCTAAATTGATTTACATCAAGACCTAAGTCATCACAAAGTTTCTTTAAGTCATCTTCAACAGTAGCTGGAGATTTTACATAATCTAAGTGAGTTGTATTATCAACTTCGCCATCTAAAGGCTCAGTTGAATTAATTGCCTTATCAAGCATTGCACGAACTAGCTTAATTTGCATTGCTGATTCAGCAGCATCTCTTGGCGCATTAAACATTCTAAACTCAGCTTTTCTAATTTTCGGGTCAACTCTGAATGTTCTTCTCCAGTCTGTTGTCGGATTTGAAATATCGAAATCATCTGTTACAAACTCTTCAGGAATTACATCTTGGTAATAAGCTGAAACATCAAGTTGTAGGTAACGTGTCTTACGTCCAAAACGAGTGTTAAAGTATCTTTCATTATAAAGAAGTTTTTTAAGCTCTTCCTCTGTTCCGTTAAAGTCTTTTAGCGCATTCTTAAGGGTATCACTAATCTCTATTTGTTCAGAAGTGTGAGTACGATTAATATGCTGGAACATAAGTGAAATAATCCCTCTGTGCTCATGGAAGATCGTTAAAAATCTTGCAAGGGCCTTAGGGTTATCATCAAATGCAGCTAGGTCAATATTCACGTGACCACCACCGGCCATAATAGACGGTAGAACATTATTTTTCTCAAATGCTTTATAAACTGCACTTACTTCTTCAATTGTTGGTGTGAACTTTGGTGTAATAAGCTCTATCGTTCCACCACGTGGAGAATCTGCGATGATTTCACCTTCAGGAGTATACGAACGTCCAATACCGTCCCACTCAACTTGCCACTTACGACCTTTCGAGTCGCGAATAGCATAGGCTACATCTAAACCGTGGCCGTGCCCATCAACCTCTAGCTTAACAGGTGGCTCACCTTCTTCACCGCCAATCTGATCGTAAAGGTCCTTAGCAACTCTCTTAATAATTGCTTCTCTTTCTTGTGAAGATAGATCAATAATCGTTTGTACCCATGCACGTTTTCCATCTTCAAGTCTCTCTTTAGAAGTGATTGACTTAAGTCTTAATGGGAATTTACCTGAATATTCAATTCCTAGATCGATATCATTAACGTCAACTGGATTATTAACTCGGTTAGGAGCATCAACTTTGGCCTTAAAGTCCATTGTTAATTCGTTATAGTCCATATCTTTAGGACGCATATAGTTTTCAAGATCATCAATAAGCTTAGAAGCAGAAACCCATGTACGATTCATTTCACGAATTTCATTTTTCAATTGCGAAGGATCCATATCTGGGTCCATTAGAGCAACCTTTTGCGTATAATCCTTAACTAAGTTTTTAATAATCTCTCTTTTTGTATCACCGATGAAAGCAACACCTGGCTCAGTCCATCCCCAATACATGACTCGATAAGAGTCTTTTATTCCGGCCTTATTCATATTATCAAGGGCCTGCTTAACAACGTCTTGTTCAATTCCAAAACGCTCTGAAATACTCTGTGCAGTCTGAAACGATGAACTATTTAAATTATAATCAGCAATGTCTGCAATTCCACTAAAGTCATTAGCTGCAATTCTAGCGGCAAGTGTTGTTTGATAAAAACGAGCTGGTGCAAGATTCTTTGTCCCCGCTCTAAATTCAATACCTAGTCCGCCAGTATTTCTAACCCATGGTTTCCACTGATCATCAGGTCTAATTACACCGCGGCCACCATGATAGAGATTACTTAAGTTTGCTTCAGATTGAACACTTTTATAATTCGCAAATTCAATTCCAGAATTCCCTTTAATTCCGTTAAGAACAATATAAGACTGGACCATACGATAGAATTCAGAAAGTTTTCCTGTTTCTAATTCAGGGTGTTTTGCAAATACAATACGTTGGTGACCAGGAGCTTGGAATAATTTTATTTTTTTCTCTAATGTTTGAGGGTCACGAATAACCTGTGCTAGTGACTCTCTAAACCAAGCGACCATTTCCTCAAACTCACCATATGTGTTTTGAGCGTGGAAGTTGATTTCCCAACCACCACCTTGTCCACCACCATGTGCGTGGGCATCATTAATAAATTTTTCCGCCTTTCCAAAAACAGAAGTCCACTGAGAATAATCATATCTTTGTTTAAGAAATTTATCTGGAAGGCCAGGTAGATTTCCATTAAACATTTTCATTCTTACAGTAGGTTTAATAAATGAAAGAGGCTTATCCCCCATTTGATCAAAGAGGTTATTAAAAACTGTTTTTAGAGTATCTAAATTTGCCTCTTCAATATTTGTTGCCTTAAGTTCTGTAAGATCAAGTACCTTAGGGTTCCCCTCTAAATCTACAACATCTGAAGCAAGATCGATTTTCTTTCCTGTAAACATATCTTTATATGTACGATAACCATTAGCATCTTTGGCGTAATTAGAAAGAAAGTCACGATAGAACTCTTCTTGCTTTTCAGCACTTAAATTTCCAATTTTTGTTTTAATATAAGAAGTTGGTGGCGTCATTACACGTGTAAGTAAACTTGAAGATGCCTCTTTTTCTGCACCAAAAGTTACCCCACCAAGCATTCCAGGAAGAGTCTGACCATCGACAAGTGCTGCTTTTGCGCTATAGCTTGCCCCAGAATACTGGAGGTCTGCCCAGGCCTCATAGGCCGTTTTATAGTTACCATCTGATGATGGCGTACGATAATCACTATTTTTTACGTGGGAAATACCAAACCAAGCAGCAGTTCCAATCGCAACAGTTCCAAGAACTGGCAAATAGAGATCTTTAAATTTTTTGTTTGTTTTACTCATAGGTCATACCTTTTTGTATATTTAATAAAAATTAATTACTTAAAAAAACATTTCTTAGACTTAAGCTCTTCTATACTTGAAAGAGTCTCAGGAGTCTTATCACTCACCTTGTACAGTTCTTTAAAGAACGCATCTTCCCTTTGTGAAACAGGCTTATTGGCCGCTTCATCAATGGCCTTTGCAAGCTTTGCAGCTCTTTCAGGTGAAAACTTTCCATCAATAATCTTCCAAAATGAATTTTTAGCTCTTGGCCCGACCATTGTTACTTCTCTAGAATTACCTTTGCTAAATTTTGCAACGGCATTAAAGAATTCACGATACTCCTTCTTAGCTCTTTGCTCAGAGAAGCTTAAGAAAATTGCATATGATCTTCTTTCACTACTATTTAGATAGCGAGAAGCATCTTTGATATTATTGTTTCGTGATAATCTAGAAATGTATCTTGTAACTCCGGCAGGAGTTTTAGGTACTCTTTGAACAACTCTCATTAAGTTTGAATCAGCAACTTTCACAAGATTGTTACTAAAACCTAATGTTGCGAGTTCATCTGCTTTACAATACGAACAGTTAAGAACTTTTGCAGATTGCTCACCATATACTGAAGCAATATAAGCGAGATCATTTACAACATCTCTAAAAGTCTCACCTTCTACATCTTTATGAGACATCTTCAATGCTGCCATAACACGACCAATCTTTGCTTGGTCTTCTCTATTGGCACGATTTTTAATATCGGCCAGTGCGGTACTTAAGTCAGGATAACCATGCTTTAAGGAAACAACACTTGTACGAATAGAATCCTTTAATGTCGTTACCGATGCCCCTGAAACACCTTCTTTTACAATTTTTGATTTAATTGAAATAGGCTTTAAAAGCATTTCACCTAAAGTAAAAACACTGGCATTGGCCGATAACGTTATTGCAACTGAAGCGCAGAAAAGTAGCGCACTTTTGCCAAATAATTTCATTAATCTCTCCTCACTTATCAATAAATTTGATAAATAGCTAAAATATCATTCAACTTAACGGGTGAATTAACTGATAACTTGAGTCCAGTAATTGCTTTTTTTTCAAATTAGAGCATAATTTACGTAAATCTGATTAGTTACCAAGGACAGAAATGAGTGCAATACATGGTCGAATAAAAAAACTCTATCGACATAAGAAAAAGTGGGCCAGAAAAAATCAAATCGATTCCTATCGACTCTACGATCGAGATATTCCTGACTTCCCATTTATTGTCGATTGTCATGGCCCATATTGCGTGATTTATCGAAGAGAGATTGATCGAATTGATGAGAAGAAAAATCATCTCCCACTACTCATTGATGCCTTAATCAATGAATGTGAGTACAGTGAAAAGAATATCGTTATCAAAGAAAGAAAAGTTCAAGACGAAACTTTTCAATACACAAAAGAGAGCACACACCAAGATCTTGTCTTTAACTCAAAAGAAGGTGAAATTCAGTTTAAGTTAATTCTTAATCGCTATATTGATACTGGTCTCTTTTTAGATCATAGGCCCCTTAGACAGAAACTAGCAAATGAACAGCTAGAAGATAAAAATGTCTTAAATCTATTTTGCTATACAGGAAGCCTCTCTGTTGCCTCTGCCCACGCTGGTGCAATCGTTACCAGCGTTGACATGTCTAACACCTATCTTAATTGGGCAGAAGATAATTTTAAATTAAATGATATCGATCCGAACAAGCACAAATTTATAAGAGAAGATGTCTTAAAGTATTTAGCACATAACGCTCAAAAGGTTTTAAAAGAAGAAGAAAAATACGATCTCATCATCCTCGATCCTCCATCAATGTCTAAATCAAAGAAAATGGAGAAGCTCTTTGATATTCAAAGTGATCATGTTGAACTTATAAATAATTGTGCAAAGCTTTTAAAGAAAGATGGGACTCTCTATTTTTCAAATAATTTACGCAGCTTTAAGCTTGATGAGAGTGTTCAAGAATCATTTGACGTCAAAGACCTCACCAAATGGAGTATTCCACAAGACTTTCACGATGCAAAAATACACAAGCTGTATAAAATAAATTTGCACTGCTAGATTTTGTCCATATAATGGTAATACATGAGTTTAAAACTTCTCTTTCAATTGATTACAACATTAATTATTTGCACCAATATAATGGCAGCAACGGTCTTAATAGACCCAGGACATGGGGGTGAAGACTGTGGAGCCAAAGCAAAAGTGTGGAAGAAGAAAAAGCTAAAGGTAGTTTGCGAAAAAGATATCGCACTAAAAATTGCAAAAAAACTCAAAAAGTTTATCAATGAAACAAAAAGGCATCGAGCCTATTTAACAAGAACTCTCGATACTACAATCACCCTACAAAAAAGGGCCGATATGGCCGACATAATAAAGGCCGATATTTTCATTTCAATTCACTTAAATGCAGCAACAGATAAGAGCTCAAATGGCTTTGAAACTTATTATTTAAATAATCATAAGGATGCGGCAATAACAAAGATTGAAAATGTCGAAAACCGAGATCTTCACGGCAAAGAAGTTGTTATCAATAATATTCTTACAGACCTTGTTGTTGAAAGAGTTGCTCCAGAATCAAAAAAGCTTGGAGAAAATGTTCACGGAGAACTAAGTAAACTCTTAACAAAGAATTATAAAATGAAAGACCGAGGCTTAAAACCAGGTCTCTTCTATGTTTTGGCCCTTTCAAAAAGACCTTCAATTCTCTTGGAGGCTGGTTTTTTAACAAATAACTCTGAAGCTAGTTTGGTATTGGATAACTGGTTTCACCACCTTTATGCAAAGTACGCTGCAAAAGGTATTATTAGCTACTTAGACTCCATATCAGGCCCTAACCTCTTTTAATTTATTTTTCTCAAAAAAACTTTCGTTAAATACTCAAGTATTACCCATACATAGCCGAAAAGTTTAACGAAATGTATCGATATATCATTATTGTTTTAACATTCATTCTACAATTGAACTTCGCCTACGGTGCGCAGACTTCAACATGTGTGGTTCAAAAAGAATCAACAGTGAGCAATAGTGTTCGAGATATCTGTAGTGCAACCTTAATTGATCAACACAATATTCTATTTGATCCTTCTTGCCAGGGCGGCGTAAACCCTAGAAGTAGAAGAAATCAAAGATATATCGTAAGCTGTGCCAATGGATTAACGTCATTTAAACTTCCAAGAATAAACACTTTTCGTCCTAAAAGAAGTTCCACATTATTCACATTTGAAGATGAGCTTCCTTTCATCCCGACAAAGCATTCTAATCAAGTCGATAATTCAACATTAGCAAATTGTTTTATTGAAACCCACAAAAGACAAATTCCTTTAAGAAGTAACAGGCTCAAAGAAGATACAAGAAATTTAAATTTTCAAAAAGATTTAAGTAATGCTCCTGTCTATTGTAAGAGTACGAATGATGACGAAGTTGTGCTCATGGGTACATTAGATGAGAATGGTCATTTCAAGGACATTGATAGTTTAAATAATGAGTTCTCAATTGAATCTGACTTTAAGGTAAATTTAGATACAAGTAATTACGAACAAGATTCAATATCAGAAATATGTCACGGTGCTTATCAGTGTGTAAGTGAATTAATTGAAGATGTAAATCAGCTTAATAAAGACTTAGATGAAATATTAAAGCGCTTTTCAAACAAACAAATAGAAGAAGAACGTCAACAACTTGCACGAGATTTTCAAGAACTTGAAGCAAAATGTCATCGAACAAATGTAGAGGCCAGAATCGATTACAATACAGGTAATGACGCCGGAATGGGTGATAAAGCAATGGGTGCTTTAGAAAAAGGTGTTATTGGTGTCTTTAGGGCCATTGAAAGCGTTAACCCATTTGATGATGAAGACTTCTTACTAAGTCAATTTAAAAACACTGAAGCAATTGCACAGAACTTAAGTGAAGCAGAGATCAAAGCAACTTTTGATAAAGTTAACCAGCTTGATCTATCTAACTTTGAGAAAATACGAGAATTGGCCCTTGCCTACTCTGAAACGGTAGTTCATAAGGTTCTTGATGAAATGGGAACTTTTGAAACGGCACAAGAAAAAAACGATTTTCTAAAATCGTATATGGATGATTTTAAAGTATGTCTTTCAAAAACAATAAACTCTTCCCAAGTTAAAGAATGTGCAAATACTTTCACTAATAATATTTCAACGGCCATTGGTGAAGTTGAATTAGATCGCCAAATTGGACTAAATTTTTCACCAGAAGATGATCTCTCTTCTTTAAAACTTAAAGCAAAGAATAAATATCTGGGTTGCCTTGATAAAAACTTAGGTAAATTTGAAAAAATAATTGATGCCACTGCAACTGTTAAAGGATGTGTTTACCAGGGAATGATAGCAAGTTATCAAGAAACAAGAAGAACTCGCTTAAACGATACCCTAAAGTCATACACTGGAAGAGATGATAATAGAGAGATTGTAACTTCCATCCTTTCAAAGACAAATACATGTCGATTTGCACCTGTGATAAACAAAGCAGATCACAATGACAGAGACTACCTTGCTTTAGCTCAAATGAGCACTGATAGTTTTACCAATGAAATAAAAGACTGCATCGATGGATTACAAAGAGTAGCAGCTGGTGATGTTGTTGAAATTGCCGTTAGAACAAATCAACAAATCGTAGAAAATTTAAGTGCAGATGAAGCGCAACTACTGTCTCAAGAACTAAAAGATATTCATCTAAGAGCATGTATGGAGGCACGTAAGACGAGTGATGGAAATGAATGTGCAAAATTCGTTACGGCCATGGCAACACTAACAGCTGCGGAATCAATTTTAAGAAATGAGTTTGAATCACAATTTGAAGACTTAAACCTACCACAACAAAGAAGAGATGAATTAACAGATGAAATAATCGAACAATACCAAGCTTGTGCACAACGTACAAAAGAAGAATACTACAAAGACTTAACAAAAGAGCCAAATGAGAAGTTAGTAAACAACTGCTTAACAGGTGCCATTAAAAAGCTATCTAGTAGTATCTTAGAAGACAGTATAAATAAGGCAACAGCAGAAAAAGATATCGATGTGTCTCTCGTATCCAGAGCAGTTGACCGTCAGAAACTAGAAAGACTAAAAACAGAGATTAAAAAATGTTTTGATGAGGGCCTAGGAAAGTATGAAACAATGAGTACTTACCAAGAAAACCTCAATAAAGAGATTGAAAATTGTACCTTTAAAACGCAAAAAACAGTTATTGAATCAATCGCACAAGAGATGGCCTCAGATAAGATTGGAGACTTTGGTTTAAGCGAGAATAAGACTAATGAAGTTAGACAATTAATCTCTAGTCATATCAATGCAAGTACTCCACTAGATATGGATGAAAGAATTGATACTCTAACTCCTCTACTGATAAGAAATGTCGCATCGGAGGCCATTGAGGGAACAGTAAGTGACTTTAAGTCAACAATGACAAAAGAAGAATATGAGACAAAGCGTGATCAAATTCAAGACCAATTAAATACATGCCTTGATAAGGTTATGTCTGAAAATGAAAAAGATACTTCTTTTAATGCTACTGATGCATCAAATATTTGTATCTCTGTTACAGCTAAGGATGCCTTTATTACATTAGCACCAACTATAATAGAAGAGTCGATCGCACCTTTATTTAATTCAGAGCCACAAAAAGTTCTAGACTTAACAAATCGTGCAAAGAGAAATGTCATGCCTTGTCTTGCAAGAATTAAAGATGATGAAAACGCACAAGCTAATGCTGAAAAATGTGTTATTGATGAATTACCACAAATTGCGACAACAATAGCATCTCAACTATTAGGAGATCTTAATAGTTTTGCAAATAAAGATGGAAGACAACCATCACTACTCGCTTCTAATAGCTACCAAGAATTTGAAAAGTGTCTTATACGTCTTGAGTCTCCTTCACTTAGCGAGGCCACTGAGAATATGAATGATTGTATAAAAGATCTTGAAAGAGGCGCTAAAACTGAATTACAAAAGCGATTTGTCCATGTTTATGGCCAAAACAACCCAAGAGAAATTAATGAAGTTATCGATCTTATCCTACAAATTCCAGGAGAAGATAAAGCACAAGAATATAAAAGTAATGAAGAGACTTCAGGAACTCCTAATAGTGAATTGATTTCAACACTTGAGCTTCTTGGGGAAACGATGAAATATTCTTGCGACAATAATACAGCTGTCTGTCAGCAGCATATTTACAACGCAAAGATTTCACTCACAAGGCATTTTCAAAATAATCCAAATGCTACAACACAAGAAAATACGCAAGCTTTTATGAATAGCCCTATCATGGACAACGTCATCGCTTCTCAAATAGGAATGACTCTTAATGAAACTTTTAAAACAGAGTTAAACGAATATAATGATAGCTCTAACCTTCTTAATAGAAAGATTGACGAGATTACAAATAATCGCATGTTAACTAATATTTTAGCAACGCCTGAAGGTAGGCAATTAAAATCATATATATTTGATAAAATTGAAAAGGGTGAATTAGATAATCTGGCCGAAGACACAAGACTTAGAGAGCTATTGGCCGAGGCCCTAACAAAAGATACTGGAGAAGGATCATTTGGAGATGGACTTGCTGAAGGCCTAGTTCAAATACAATTAAATAAGATGAGAAGAAGATCAAGTGGCTTTGGAGGACTATTTAGAGAGTTCAAAGTGAAGTTTGGTGACATTCTCAATATTATTGATCGTAAAGACTTCAAATGGGATATCCTAACAAAGACACGCTCTGGACAAAGAGCACGAGAGTACATGATTAAAGAAATACTCGCCCCTTCAATTAAAGGTGAAGACTTAAGTGCACTTGAGAGCAGAGACAGAAAATATCCAAATCAACAAGAAGAGCGACTTGGAAAGCTTACTGAAATGATCACACAGGCACTTAAAGAAGCTAATGATTAAGAAATAAAAAAGGCCTCTTTAAAAAGAGGCCCTTTATTATATAGAATTTAATTTAAATTATCTCATTCTCTGAAGCATTCCCTGCCCATTTACGAAGAATAAATCGTTTTCATCAATTGATCGTAGAACAGATGAGGCCTTATAATTAACTTTAATCATAGCGGAAGCAATTGGGCTATCAAGACTTCCTTGGTTAGCAATTGAGATTACTTCACTAGAAGCATTAAAGTTAAATCCCCAAGAAACACTAATATTACTTGCTGTAACAAATAATCCTGTTAAATAAGCACCCTTGCCTTCATATTTACCACCGTATTGAAATGCTACAGTATAAACAAAAGAGATAACCTCTGAGCCAAAGCCATTTTTATAAGTTACTTTAAATGAGCGAACAATTGGCATCTTCCAATTTGACATTGAACTAAACGTTGAGTTTGGATCATCCATATTTGGAATTACGCTAATGGCCTTAGCAAAACTTGAATTACTAACTGGCTTACCAGCTTCAACAATCTTCCAAATCTTTTGTCCCAAGGCAATGAATTTATCAATTGTCATAAATACTTGACCCAATGAAGTGGCACCAGACTTTTCGACTAAACCTTCATAGACAGCTTCATAATCAGGAGCGACTTCTTCAACCTCTCTTGATACAATATGTAAATATTGTTCTTGATCAACGTTATCTAATTTTAAGAACGACTCTCTTGTCCCTACCTCAGGAACCTGAGCGAACGAATTGAATCCGATAACAATAGTTACAATGGTAACAAATAAACTTAAAAATGAGTTTGATGATTTCATTTAACCCTCCCAATGATTTGTTAAGACATAACTATCCTTTTCAAAGGAGACTCGTCAATAAAACAAGGGAGATATCTGCCATTGTAAGTTTTTTTCACAAAAACCGTGAACATTTTTCACTAATTTTGTGAATTTTTAACAATTTGACTTACGCAGTACTTACGCATAACATATGAATATGGCGTTAACTAAAAAACAGAATCAAGTTTATTTATATATTAAAGAGTATTTTGATAAAGAGGGCTATGCCCCAACTCAAAAAGAAATCAAAGAACACTTTGGGCTTAAGTCCTTTGGTTCAGTCAATAAGTACATGCACTATCTTCAAGAAGCAGGAAAAATCGAAATCGATTGGAATGCGAGACGTGGAATAAAATTACTTGAAGAAATCACTGCCCCACCGGCCATGGTAACAACACATCAGGCACAATTTAGTGAGGTCCCACTGCTTGGTGATGTCGCCGCCGGAAATCCCATTGAGGCCATTGAAAACCCATCAGAGCACACAATGGTTCCAAATCACATGGTGGCCAAACCAGGCCGATACTTTGCTTTAAATGTACAGGGTGATTCAATGATTAATGACGGTATTTTTGAAGGAGATATTCTTGTTTGCCGAGCACAAGAAAATGCAAACCAAGGTCAAACCGTTATTGCTGTTGTGGATAATGAGGCCACTGTAAAGAACTTCTACAAGAAAAAGAATTCTATTGAATTACACCCGGCCAATGATCGACTCTCACCTTTTATTATTACGGGGCAAAATGATTTTCGTATAGCTGGTATCGTCGTAGGCCTTCTAAGAAGTTATGAATAACAAGAACTTCATTTCTCATATAATTAACAATCTTAATATTAGATTGGATTCTCCCCTTCTTTATAAAGATGACAAGGTCCAATTAACATACCAAGAATTATTAGAAGCAATCAGTAAAAGGCCTAACTTAGATCAGCTAGACCAATTAAAGCAAAGTGATAAATCTTATACATTCTTAAAATGGACGGAAAATAATAAAGAGTTTATTTGTCGCTATTTTCAATTAATAAACTTTGGCATTATTCCCATCCTTGTTGATGAAAGAAGATTACAAAACTCTCCTGGTGACTATGACATAAAAGATGTCTTTGAATCATTTCAAAAAAATCAAATTCATATAATTGAAAGATATGAAGATTGTGCAACAATACTCTACACTTCAGGAACAACAGGTACACCAAAGGGTGTACGTATCTCACTTAAAAATTTAATCTCTAGTGCAAAAGCAACTATTGAGCATTATCAAATTACATCAGATGATAACTGGGCACTCTCACTTCCCCTATATCACATAGGTGGACTTATGATCTTATGGCGATGCCTGATGGCAGGCGCTAGCACTACCCTAGCACGCCCTGATAATGTGCAAGAAACAATCATTAATAGCAAGAAAGTTACAATCGCCTCACTTGTACAATTGCAACTTGAACGAATTATTAATATTGCGAGCATAGATGATTTAAAAAAACTTAAGGGAGTCGTTCTCGGAGGATCAAAAGTAGATCCAACGTTAATGAAAAAGGCAACCTCAAAGAATTTAAAGCTTTCAAATTCATATGGAGCAACAGAGAGTTGTGCTCAATTCTTAGCAACACCATTTACCACTGATCTGCAAACGCTTATGAGTGTTGGAAGTCCAATGAATGGCCATGTCTTTATCGAAAATGATCACCTCATTTTAGAAGGTGACAGTATTGCGCTAGGTTACCTTAATGGAGAAAACTTTAATTCAAGACTAATGACCAATGACAAGGCCACTTATGATGCCAATAATAATATTTCAATTATAGGAAGAAGTGATAACACTTTTCAAAAAGCAGCTGAAAATATAAACCCAGAAAATATTGAAGCAAAAATAAACGTAGGCTTAGAAACAAATTGTTATGTCGTCCCTATTGATAATAATCGTTATGAAAACCTTATCAGTTTAATTTTTGATAAGAGAGAAACTCTTAAGAAAGTAAATAAAATTATTAATGACTCCCTAATTCCATTTGAAAGGCCACATCTCATTTATCAATGTGATGATATAAGCTCTTACCAGAAAGGAATTAAAATTAGTCGCAAGCAGATTGCGTCAACATTAAATGAGCTACACGATGGCTTCAGTGAGAAGCTCTATTTAAACGCTTGTGGTAGGCCTAGTGGCGATATTCTTATCGTCTCTCATGGATTTATGGGAGAGGCCCTAGAGTTTGAAAACTTGATTCAAGAACTTAAAGAAAAGTATTTAATTATCTTTATCGATCTTCCAGGCCATGGGAGCAATTGCAAATTAGAAAGCTTAGAAGAGTTTAAAAATGAGATGATTAATTTCATAAAAACTGCCAATAATAAGGATCGTAAAATAAATTTCCTAACCTATTCAATGTCGGCCCGTATATTCCAGGAAATTCTTTTTGATCAACGACTTTCTAAGATCCAAAATATTGATAATTTTATTAATGAGTCTGGATCACCAGGCTTCTTAACAGATGAAGACTCACGAAAAAAACGTATGGCCCATGATGGCCGAATCTTTGATATATATAATTCAAATCAAGATGCAAGAGAGTTTTACAAAAACTGGTACGAGCAGAGTGTTTTTACAAAAGTAAATGAACATAGTGAATATCAAAACATGATTGAAACGAAGTCAGCACAACTTCCTTCTATGATCACTTACTGGCAAAAAGCTGCCACGACTTTATCTGTAGCAAACCAAGAAAACCTTTTGGACATTACAAAACTGCCTAAAAGAATAAAGTATCACTATATACACGGCAGACTTGATACAAAATATTCTCAATACGCCCAGCAACTCAAGGCCTATGGTGCATTCACCTATGAAATAGCAGATGCTTCACACAACACTCACCTCATGTCCCCACAAGATTACTTAAAAGTTCTTCATAAAATACTGAAATAATGCTTATTTTTGTGTCAGAAGGGATTAACTTCTTACAACTTCTTACTATAAGCTCTCGAAATTTGCAGGAGTGTGACTGAGGTCATAGACTTTTTGTTCACAAACAAAGGGAGATCGTAGTGAAAAAGTTAATACTTGTGACATTATTGCCACTTACCGTCTTTGCAATGGACAAGTCTATATGTGGAATGGATGAACGTGTACCATCAAGTGACCCTAAGGTTGGGCGTTCACTAGAAAATAAAAGAGATAAAGCAGGTTGTACTGTAACTCTAATTTCAAACTCATGTGTAATTTCTGTCGGACACTGTGCTGCAACTCTAAACTACCTAGAGTTCAATACACCTACTTCAACAAGAAGAGGTATCAGACACCCAGGTCCAAAAGATATCTATCGCGCAGATAGAACAACACTTAAATATAAGAGCAATGGACAAGGTGATGACTGGGCCGTTGTAAAAGCACTACCAAATGAGCACACTGGACTTCTACCAGGTCAAGCACAAGGTTATTACCCAATCGCTAAAGAAGTTCCACCAATTGGAACAATGCTTTCAATTACAGGATATGGAAGTGACCGCGGTGAATATGAAAGACACTTCGCTCAACAAAATAATTTTGGACCGCTAAAAACTGTTGGTGGATCAATCTGGAATGGTGGACACAGACCTGCCCTTCTAGAGCATAGAGTTGATACAATGGGTGGTAACTCTGGTTCAAGTATTATCAATCTTGAAACAGGTGAAATCATTGGTGTTCACTCTCATGGTGGATGTTACACAAGTGATGATAGCAAGAATGCAGGAACAGTTCTTCAACTTCACCCAGAATTCAAAGCAGCAGTTGAAAGCTGTCTAGCATCTGAATAATATCAAATAAATAAAATTTAAATCTATAGAAAGCCTCCAGTTTGGAGGCTTTTTTTGTCTATAAAAGATTCAAAAATATAGATTCTACTCTCGCCGTGCGTTATTTTGAATCATTCAAATATTAATTAATTGCGGGGAAGACTTTGAAAACATTATTCATCTTACTATTTGTATTACCTATAACGACATTAGCAAATAATAAGTCCATTTGTGGAATTGACGATCGTGTACCATCAAAAAACCCAAAAGTAGCTCGTGCATTAAAGTCGCTAACGTCCAGACATGGTTGTACTGTAACGATGATCTCTAACTCGTGCGCTATCTCTGTTGGCCACTGTAAAAAAGACCTCAAGATTATTGAATTCAACACACCAGAGTCAACTAAAGAAGGTATTCAGCATCCTTCTCCAATGGATATATACTACGTTAATCAAGAAAGCTTAGTTTATAAGAATAATGGGCCAGGAGATGACTGGGCAGTTATGAAAGTTGAAAATAACGAATTCACGAACTATGCCCCTGGAGAAGTACAAGGCCATTACAAAGTAGCAAGTGAGATGCCTGAACCAGGTGCTTTTATAAAGATCACAGGCTATGGATACGACGATGAGTTTGAGAAAAACTTTGCTCAACAAACTAATATTGGAGAATTAAAATCATATGGTGCACAGGAGCGCTACAGAAACCTGCCAGGCTTAATTTCACATAAAGTTGATACGATGGGTGGAAACTCTGGCTCAAGTATTGTTGAAGCAAAGAATAATCAAGTTATTGGAGTTCACTCACACGGCGGATGTAATATGAGTCACTACTCGAATACAATGAATAAGGGTACAAGTATTATACTAAATAAAGAGTTTAATAAGGCCGTTAAAGAGTGTCTTGATTCAGAAAAAGAAGAAGATTAGAAATAAAAAAGCCTCTCTTTTGAGAGGCCTTTAAATTATGATTTCTTTTTCTTCTTACCTTTCTTTTTCTTCTTCCCTTTCTTCTTACGATTTTTTGCAATAAAGACACCTGCTCCAACTATAAGGGCCAAGATAATATATAAAGTCATATCATCGCCACCAGAGCCTTTACCTTGCTTGCGTTGTCCGCCAACTCCAATATCCTGAAGACCTGTTTCACTATCTAGGAAGTCACCTGATGCTCCTGGTACAGCTTCACCTTTATTTCCTGCAAGTTTTAATCCGTCAGCATTACTCTTAATACGTGAGAATACCTGCATCGTTTCAATAATTTTATCAAAAATTGGCTTATAAGTTTGGTAGTGCTCTTTTGCTACAGAAAATGTTACTGCAACACCAAGCTCTCCCTTAACTGTTGCCATATAACGAGTATAGAAGCCTGGAACCTCACTTGATAAGTGAAGAGAATCAACCCATGTGTGACCTTGGCCTTGAATCTTCTTCATTCTTGTATATGAAGGCTCAGAGATCTGACTCTTACCACCAGGCAGTTTAAAAGTTTTTGCTTGTTCTAAGTAAGCCTTGTATTGAATAAGATCATCTTGCTTACCACGATGTTTGGCAGCAAAAATAATAATGGCCTCTTTCTTTCTTCGATCATTTGTCGACTGACAAACATATTCACTTCCTTCAATTGCACATTCCCAACCATTAGGTAGCTCAAATTCCAAGAAATTAGATGTATAAGGTTTGGCAACGATACTTGAAGCGGCCAATAAGTAGAAAGCAATCAGAATATGCTTTATCATCAATAAATCCTTTTTGTGTTTATATTCAATATTTTATCTTAACTTAAAATTATATCAAAGGTTAAATATTTCCTAATATCAACTACTTAATTCTGGCCGCAAAGCCTTTTTGAATTGGCATCTTTCTATAACGAGTAACAATCTTCACAATTGAAGAGGCACTTGCAACTTCATACACCATTCCCTTTGCCACTAAAATATTTCCACCAAAGTAATCAGTTTTATAAATATCCACAATATTACCTTTTTGAATATCATCTAGGCTTCCGTGATCAATCTTAATAAAGACACCTCGTGGAGAAACTTTAATAACATTTGCTTCAATGGTGTATTCTTTAAAGCTTTCTTCAAATTTTTGTTGAGCGCTAACCCCACCAGTTGTCCATTGAACACCTAGTGAAGCATAGATATCTTTATCTGTAGAAGTCGCAAGTACAGTTGAGCCGACTTTTCCATATATTAAATATTTATTTTTAATGATGGTTTGAGCGGTAGCATCAAGGGCCAAGAATTGACGATTGATAGAATTCCATCTTGATGTATAGCCACTTGATAAAACTGGTTTTGTCTGTGGTGAATCTGTATACTCATCTCCACCTAAACTATAGACTCCGTTTGCTGAAAGCCAAAATGCCCAATCGACATAGTGCTTAACCCATCTGGCTTCAAATGGGATTTCTGAAGAAATAGGGGCCCCAGGGATTCGATAACCAATTTTAAAATCATATGAGGTCCATTTAGTAGAATCAAATTTTGCAAGGAAATTAAACTCAATATCGTTTCCGCCATCTCCGAGAATAACTTCATCACTAGGAGCTGCATTTGCATAGGTATCAACAGAGTAGGGCCTAAATCGATACAAAGCACTTATTGCAAAGTCGCGTCCTCTCTTCTTACCAAGCCCGTAAATAACACCAGCATAGAATGATTCAAGACCTGCATTAGTAATCGTCTCTACAGAGTCTCCACTACTAACGTAGCGGGCCTTTAACCCGGCCAAGAGTTGAAAGTTATCCATGATTGCATATTGATAATCAATATTGGCATCAAATAGAAAGTAGCTTACTTCATCATTATAGATTACTTCATTTCCATCAACATCATGCTGAGAAAGAGTCGATGAGAGATCAAACGAAAGATCAACCCAAGAAGCACCTTTGGATAAGAGCTTTGCTTCAGATCGATAGATTCGATCATTGGCATAGGAATTATTTTTAGCAAATAATGATAGTATAACTACTAAAGAAAAAACGAATAACTTAATGATTTCCATACGTTTAATAGAATAACGTACATTTTTATTCTTTTATAGAAGTAGTATTCTTTTACCTAGCTAACCAACTTATACTGTGAGTAACCGAGTTTTTTTATACGAATAGAGGTATACCATTTGTGATTCTTGGCCCAAGACTTAAAGCTGATATCTTGCTTTTTAGCTAATGAGGCCAAAGAATGAAGGCCTACACTATTTGATGGATCCTGTTCACTGAAGTCTTGTGAAATCGTATTCTCAAAGATTAGCTCAATTGATTCATCAATAGATGTGATAAATACTTTTAAATCCTTCTTATTCGACCAGAGAAAGATATTTTTTACGATGTTTTTTATCATTCGTTCAAAAAGGGCGATATCAAGATCAAGAGTGCTATCACTTAAGTCCTTATCGAGCTTAATTGAGAATTCTAAGTTATAAAGTTTAAATTGCTCAGAAATATACGTTGTAAGTTGTTCAACCGTTAACGTTTTTGCTTTGGCCGTAAGCTTATCAAATTGCGAGGCTATTTGATTTTCTAGTGCCTGAATCTCTTGGTAAATCAGGGCCAAGGATTCTTTGCCCATTCCTTCAACATCATTCTCTCTTGCTTCGAGAAATAATTTAAGGCCATGAGTGTGATTGAGAAGATCATGTAAGAAGTGAATGGCTTCATTTTCTGGTATTTTCTTCGACATATAAAAGGCCTCTCTTCATATTTTACAAAGTAGGAGAGGCCTTGTATTGAAAGATTTAGATTAAACCATCAAAGGCGGCATTACTGCCAAGGGCCTCTTCAATTCTTAATAATTGATTGTATTTTGCAAGACGGTCACTTCTTGAAGCTGATCCAGTCTTGATTAACCCACTTGAAGTTGCAACAGCAAGATCTGCAATAAATGCATCACTTGTTTCACCAGAGCGATGTGAAATAATCGCTTGGAAATTATTATCAAAAGCAAGCTTTAGTGTTTCAAATGTCTCAGTAAGAGAACCAATTTGGTTGATCTTAACTAAGATTGAGTTGGCCTGTTTCTTCTCAATTCCTTCAGCAAGAATTTTCTTATTTGTTACAAATAAGTCATCCCCTACTAGAAGAATCTTTTCACCAAGCTTTTCAGTCAGACTTACCCAACCATCATAATCAGCTTCATCAAGGCCATCTTCAATTGAATATATCGGATACTTTGAGACTAAATTTGAGTAATAATCAACCATATCAGAGCTTGATAACTCTTTTCCTTGCATTTTATACTTACCATCTTTGTAGAACTCACTAGCGGCCGAATCAAGGCTGATACTAATGTCCTTACCTGGTGTATAACCGGCCTTCTCAATGGCCACTAGAATAAGGTCTAGCGCCTCTTCGTGTGAAGAAAGGCTTGGTGCAAATCCACCTTCGTCACCAACATTTGTTGAATAATTTTTCTCAGTTAATACTTTCTTTAGCGAATGAAATGTTTCAACACCAGCTCTTAAGTTTTCACTAAATGACTTATCCATATGAGGAACGATCATAAACTCTTGAATATCGAGATTATTTGAAGCGTGTTCACCACCATTGATAATATTCATTAGAGGTGCTGGAAGACGTGTTTTATTACTTGCAGTTGGTACCTTAAGGTCTTCTCTTAAGTATTGCCAAAGAGGTTTACCTAATTCGAGAGCACCAGCGCGTGCAACACACATTGAAACCGCTAAGATTGCATTGGCCCCAAGTTTTTCCTTATTCTCTGTACCATCAATTTCAAGCATAAGCGCATCAATTGCCTTCAAATCAAATACATTCATCCCAATCAACTTTGGTGCAATATATTCAGTAATATTTGAAAGGGCCTTCTTAACAGACTTTCCAAGATAATAAGACTTGTCACCATCTCTAAGCTCAAGTGCTTCTTTTGAACCAGTTGATGCTCCAGAAGGAACAGCGGCACGGGCCATAAACCCATTTTCAGTCACAAGATCAACTTCAACAGTTGGATTACCTCTTGAGTCCAGTATTTGACGGGGAGTAATTGATTTAATTTTTGCGATTTTTTCAGACATATCCAAATCCTTAGTTTTATCTAAATATCATTATCTTTATACAAAGCTGGCCGATATTGTATCGTTAAAATTCAAGGATCGTCACTTTTTTAACCTAAAAAAACGGAAATCCTTTAAGGTTTTCTTTTTTGACAATGCGCCATTGCTCTTTAGTCGCAGCTTTTGAAGTATCTCGAAAATAGAAGTGGTCTCTGATTTCCTGTGTTTCATCAAGCTTATTAACAAGGCAAGAGGCCATATGCTTGGCCACATGAGCACAAGGAGAAATGGAAGTAGTCCCTAACACTTTTTCAAAAACCTCACTTACAAATGGATAATGTGTACAACCTAAAATAATGTAATCAAAACTGTCCTTAGTAGATTTTGTAAAAACAGAACTCTTAATCTCTTCTTCAATTTTATGTGTATCGAGGCGTCCTGAATCAAAAGCTTCTTCAATTAGCTTAGCAAGCATCTTTGATGTTCGGTACTCAAGAGTATGATTCGCATCGTATTTTTGCTGAAGGTACTTAAAGCGATTTGAGTCGGCCGTTAACTGAGTTGTTAAACATACTCCCCTTTTACTAATAAGTTCAGGCCTTAAATTTATGACGTTGATAAATGGCTCAATTCCAAAAAAGCGAATTTGAGGAAAGTTACTTCTTAATTCATCAATTGCCATTGCTGTAGCAGAGTTACATGCAATTAGAATGGTATCAATATCAATACTTAGAAATTCATTAACAATAGCTTCACAATAAGAATAAACCTCTTGCTTAGTCTTATTTCCATAAGGTGCATTTAGACGATCTGCAAGATAGTAAATATCATAACGATCCATGTAATGGGCCACTTCCTTAAGGACACTTAATCCGCCAATTCCTGAATCAAAAATTCCAATCTTCAAATACTTACACCTTGAAAAATTAAACTAGACATCCTGCCAAAAAAGATTATTTTACCTCTATGGCATTATTTAAAATATTAAAGAACTTTATGACGTTAAGTCAAAGAAAGCGATTAGAAAAAGAATCCACGAAGGAGATTCTTTTGGAAAATATTAATGATCTTCTAAATAAGAAGAATGAAGATCATATTAATAATTTAAGGATCTGCCTGGCCCATAATACATTTGAAAAAGTGGCCATAAAAGATTTGCGAAAAAACCTACATGATACATACCTAAGTTTCGACTACAACTTAGAGTCAGGAAAACAAGCTGGTCACATTATTCATCTCGATCAGGATTCAACTTTGCACCTTGTTAAAGATGGCTATATTGAATACCAAAAAGAGATGGCCGAATTTGATATTGCACAAATCGAAGATAAGACCACAAAGTTCATTATTGATAATGCCATTAAAGAACTGACAAAAATAACTCCACAAGCAACCTTTAACAACGAAGACAAATCACTTGAATGGCTTAAAGTTACTCTTCTAACGTTAAAGAAGTCTCTTGATAAAATCGATCATCAAACAACGATACAAAGCTACAAGATATACTTTGGTGAATGGGAAGAAAATCCTATTCTACGCTTCATGATTTATAATCTTGATATTAAGTTGGCCTTTTCTCAAGATGAACTTCTTCTAGAAGTTAGAAATAAAGAAAACCGTCAAGACTTTGATGAGAATGCAAAGCTTTACCAAGCTTCATTTAAACAACTTCACAATGAAGTATTAAATGAAATAATAAATGTATTTATTAAATTAAAAGAAGTGAGAAATCGACCGCAGTAAGAGACTGCGGCCTATATATTTTTATTTTCTAATTACTTTCTTATCAAGTTTATCGACGAATGCTACCGCTGAAGTATTAGAGATTGCAGTGTATTGATACGAATCTAAAATTTCAGACTGAACATCTTTTTTAAGCACATATATATTTTGTAGCTTTTTCTTATCTGTATTTGACTTAGCAAGGCCCTCAAGTTGTTTATTAATTGCCTTAAGCTCACCAATATATGTATTAATTTGAATCTCTTCACCAAGACCTAGCATTTTATTCTTGGCCTCTTTAAAGATAGAAACTAATCCCTTATCTTTCTTTTGAGTATTATTAAGTGTTGCTACAACTTCATAACTTGCACGACAATTAGTGATTCGCCCAGAAAGTTTCGGACATTCAAATTTTAACTTTTTAATTTCATACTTAACAGTTGTCTGATCTTTAAATCCGATTCTAGACATTAAACGATTAAGGTTTGAAGTAATATCATTTTTAAGAACCTTAGCTGCTTGCTTACTCTCCAATGTTAATCCACCATGAGAAAGCTTTGCCATTGTAGTGGCCTTATTTGAATTGATTTTTACTATTTTTTCTTTCGAAATATCGAGATTAATTAGACTTGTCTTCGTTGTGAAAATCGACTCATCAACTGCCACTTCAACACTCTCAACTTGCTTCTTCTTATCTTTAATCTCAACTTCTAACGATGGCCTTTCAATTCGAGTAAATGCAAGCTCTTTAAACTCACCATTACCGTGATTTTTCATCGTAAAAATTTGCTTCGATTTTAATCTAACTGAGATAGAGCTAATATCGTCTTTAATATTTGCATCTGTGGCAAATGTTAACCCTGCATAAGTGACTAGGGCCAACTTCAGAATGTTTCTACTGAAAGCACTTAATTTCATTTATTTCTATCCTCTCGTCCTAATGTGTGTGTTCTTTTTCCATATTCATTCTATCAATTCAAAAGACTATTTTCTTGTTCGTTGAAAATATGAAAGGCCATGTTAAAAATTTTGTCACTAAAATTTAGTCAAAGATTACAGACACTTACAGGAATCTGCGTAGTACAAAATAATTGCTTTTTATTTTATTGTAATTACAATTAATTATATGAAGATTGATGTAGATATTGACAAGTTTTCAGGGGGTTATAAGCTTACTTTCCCTCTTAGTGAATTCAACGACTTAACAGACTCTAAGATGGCCATTGCCATTATTAAAGTCTTCAGTGCCGATATGGAGCTTGAGCCAGAACTCAGTCCTGATGACATTGATGACATAATTGATAAGACCAAAGAGCTAGAGCAAGAGCGCTTTATCGTGGAAATCTACGAAGACGGTATTGAAGTCGATATTTAGATAATTCCTAAGCAGCTTTCTTCTTAACAAGTGGTCTTGCCCAGTCTGGAGCAAGAAAATTCTGCTTTGGAAAAGGTAGTTTGTGAACCACAATATCTTCAAAGAATGTAGGAACATAATTACAAGGAACCATTTCACCGATATACTTTCCAGTCTCAGGATCCTTTCCTGTTTGAACCCATCTAAATATATCGCGAGTTATATAATTCCCATTATTATCAACACCAAGTACTTCTGAGATATGTGATGTACGTCTACCACCATCATGATAGCGACTACATTGAACAATGATTTGCAGTGCACTTCCAACCATTTTACGAATCGCATCCGGTGGTATTTTAGTCTCACCCATAAGGCAAAGAGTTTCTAAACGAGTACAAGCATCCACAGGATTATTTGCGTGAACTGTCCCCATTGAACCATCGTGACCAGTATTCATAACCTGAACAAGATCAAGCGCTTCATCCCCACGAACCTCTCCTACAATAATACGATCAGGACGTAGTCTCATGGCCGAGATAACAAGATCTCTAATAGTAATTTCACCTAGACCTTTTAATTCATCGGCCTTACGTGTTTCAAAATTTACAACGTGCTCAGCATCTACTTGTAGCTCGGCCGCATCTTCAATAATTATTAATCTTTGAGTCTTAGGAATACGCCCACCAAGAACGTTAAGCATAGTGGTCTTACCAGAACCAGTACCACCTGATACCAAAATATTCTTACCTAAATAAACACAAATATCTAAGAACCTTGCGGCAACATCTGACATCGAACCAAACTCAATGAGATCCTTTAAAGTTAAGCTATCTTTTGAAAACTTACGAATGGCAACAGTGGTACCATTCTTTGCCATTGGAGGAAGGACAACGTGGATACGAGAGCCATCTGGTAATCTTGCATCCAGACGTGGATTATCTTCATCAATTGTACGATTTACAGATTGAGCAATGGCACGCATTGCTGAAATCAATGTACCCTCATCTTCAAATTCATTAGGAACTTTAAAAACTAATCCTTTCTTTTCGACAAAGATTTCATGTGGCCCATTAATCATGACCTCAGAAACACCTTCATCTTCTAAAAGATCCCCAATAGGTGAAAGTAAATTTTTAATTGCATCCGTAAATACAGAAGACATAATCCCTCACATGCTAATTATTCCTAAGCTTAAGTAAAATTCCTACTCTTCCTTAGGTTGCCATACTCTAACGTTATCACGTCGAGTAGAAGCTAAATCCCTCTTTTTCTTCTTTTGATCCTTCGGGTGATCAATAACTGTAAAGCTTCCGCTAATCTCTCCTGATGGGCAATAGAACTTAAAGCGCCCTGGAGAATCGAGAAAGATCGTGGCCTCACGAACTTCTCCCTTTTTGGCCTCGACATAAACATCATGCTCTTTCATAATAAAACAGCTTGGACGATCAGTAGCGGCCGTTACAAATAAGCTAACTCTTTCCCCTACAAATGCAGTGATATTTTCAGGATAGAAACCCTTCTCACTTGCTATTACAGAAATGCTTCTTCTTGGAACATCAAAGGATGTTTTTTTGAAATAGTCTTCTTCAATTCCAAAAGAATCAATTGATAAGAAGAGCGCAAATAAGGTCATAACGAAGCTTTTCATAACTGTTTTATCGGCATTTTATGCCCCATACTTTAGTTTCTTGCTCAAATTTGGCCAAAAAAAGATCAGACATATTATCGTAATTCCAGCTAGTTATATTTATTAATAAATCTTAAAGTTTTTTAACTAAGAATTATTGATAGTTAGATCTAAGATGAGTCTAGACAACTAATAGAGCTTAACGCCCAATAATCAATGAGGATATCAACATGAAGGCCCTAATTATTGATGACCGCAAAAGAATATCAGAATCTTTAAAACTACTTATTTCACAAAGTGGCTACTTCTCTAATGTATCGACAGTAACTAATGGGATTGATGCCTGTGAGGAAATTAAAAAGGATCGCTATGATCTGATTGTTCTAGACTTAAACCTACCTGAGATGGGAGGAAAAGAAGTCTTACAATATATTGAAAGACTTTATCATCTAGAAGAAAGAAATAAGGAGAACTACCCTCATATTATGCTTATTTCTGGGGACCTCGATTTAGGCAAAATTGATAATGCATCTCAGATAAATGTGGAGCAGGTTCTAACAAAGCCATTTAGCGCAAAAGACTTCAATCATAAGCTATATGCAATTCTTGAAAATCTCAATGGTGAGATTATTGCGGCTTAGTCTTTATATTAAATAGAATTTTTAGGAAGCTTTTCTTTAAAAGATAAGACAATATTACCATCATCCATCTTCATATCGACACTAGTAGTATCGAGGCTCGACTTAATAGGAATACTTTGTGAGAAGTTAAATTTTGAAAATGAGTTCTTCGACTTAGAGACTTTCATCCCACTTAGAACAACCATTCCCTCTTTTACATCGATATTGACTTCGTCGTCCTTATTAACCTTAACAACAAGGGTTTTCGAGTCTTTCCAAAAATATTCTATTGCTTGAACATTTGTATTAAAGCGATCGGGAAGGCCTTGGATTTGCCCCATCTTCTGCATTCTTTGAAACATCTTTTGAATTTCACTGTCAAAACTATCAGTTGCCTGCATCTGCTTCATCATTTCTTCTCTCATTCGATTCAATTGTTCCATCACAGGATCATTTGATTGCGAGAATGCAAGAAAATTGAATGTTAACAATGTAAACAAAAATAATGATTTCATACGAGAATTCTATCATAATTCTAGATAGTTAGGCAATATTCGACAAAATATTATACCAGCAAAATGACGCACCAAACAACAAAGAAACCAACAAAAACTTACATTTAGTTACTTTGGGCAAAAACCCTTAGACATACCGTGAACTTTTTAGAAAAATCAAACCTACGCTAAAACAAATTGTATTAGTCAAGTTAATAAAGCAAATCAGACAACATACTTTCAGGGAGGACTGAATTGAAAAAAGGAATTTTAGCTCTATTGATCACTTGTGTGGCTTCTTTTTCATACGCATGTGATGAGCACGGAAAAACTGGAATCGTAGAAGACAACAACCTATGGATTCCATCAAATGTTAAAGGTATCAACACAATTACAGAAGGTGAGTTCAACTCAATCATCGATAAAATTGAAGCTATCTATGCTCCTATTATTGAAGCAAAAGGTAAAACTCTTGAAATCGAAAGAAAGTGGGAAGACGGAACTGTTAATGCTTACGCACAACAAGTAGGAAACACTTGGAAAGTAAGTATGTTTGGTGGTCTTGCAAGACACGAAACGATTACAGGTGACGGATTCGCAACAGTTGTATGTCACGAACTTGGTCACCACCTAGGTGGAGCACCAAAGAAATCAAGCTGGTGGGGATCATCTTGGGCATCAAACGAAGGTCAAGCTGATTACTTCGCAACTTCTAAGTGTCTAAGAAAGTACATGGAAAACGACAACAACATCAAAATGATGAACGAAGTTGAAGTTCCAGCAATCGCTAAAGAGTCTTGTGCAAAGAACTTTGTTAACGAGAACGAATATGCAATGTGTTTAAGAGGTTCAATGGCAGGTATGTCACTAGCTAACCTTTTTAGAGCTCTAAGAAACCTAACAACTGATCTTAAGTTTGATACTCCAGATTCAAATGTTGTTTCTAGAACTAACCACAATCACCCAGCACCACAGTGTCGTCTAGATACTTACTACCAAGGTGCTCTTTGTACAATCGATGCTTACACTGATCTTTCAGATTCAGATGTAAACACAGGTGCTTGTAACAGAGATGAGAACTTCACAAATGGTCTAAGACCACTATGTTGGTTCAAGCCAGGTGAGCAAATTGTTGAAGGACAAGCTCAACTTTAATTAAAAAATTAAATTAAAGAAATAAAAAAGGCCCTCAAGATGAGGGCCTTTCTTTTTATTAATTCGGTGTCTACCAATTAGTCTTTCTTACGATCTTTCTTCTTACGAGTTTCAAGATCACCATTGAATACCTTAAGTTGATTTACATAATCCTTGTATCCAAATACATCATCGTAAAGAGCTTCAAGTTCTTGAGCTAGTACAACATAAGTTTGCTTAGCTTCTTCATTTAGCTTTCCAGCTGCTGCTGAAGCCTTGTACTCTTTTTGAAGTGCACCGATTAAAGTATTTGCAACTCTAGCATTGTTATCCCAATCAGTATCGATTTGAGCTTCAGTTCTGTTAAGGATCATTGTGATTAATGTCTCAACACGGTCCTCTTTGTACCCATCGCTACCATAGTTAGTCGTTGAGTTTGTAAGAATAGAATTGAAGTAATCTGCTACTGCTCTGTCATAATCAACACTGTCACCAGAAGCACTACGAGAGTTCATAATTCTTCCACCAACTTTAGAAGTTGCTTTACCACTTACACCATTGTTGATGATAAATAGTGGGTCAAGTCCTGTTACACGTACTGGTACACGCTTTGACTCACCTGCTTTTAGCGCAGTCGTCGATGCTGTATAAGTATTTCCATCATTCATCGCTACTGAAATATCAACAGATGCTGAAGTCTCAGAGTTTGATGGGTTCTTAACAGTTACATAAACTGTTGCATCACCAGCTACGACAGAATTAATTTTAGTATCTGCTTTGTACACAGGAGCAACATCTAAGATCTCAATTCTCTTTGAATCAGTACTCTTTAGCTCATATACCTTTTTAATATCACTTCCATCAATACTTACTGTTAAATAAGCTGTATCAAATACTTCAAGATTATTACTTAATTTACCTTGAGCACTTTGTGACTTATGCGTAAAGTTTAGTGAAGCAGGTGCAGTAACGTATTCAGAGCGGGCACTTCCAGCTTCAAAAGATGATGAATTAAGTGATACTTTTACGGCACCAGACTTAAGACCTAAGTTTCTAAGCCCTAAAACAGACTTTAAAGACTCACCTCTTGTAAAGATTCCATTTCCATCACCTGAAAGGTCAAAACCAGTGATCTCAACCATAGGATTATTTGCAAAGTAATCATAATTCTTATTCCAAGAAGTAACGAATAGGTTTTCATATTCTTTAGCAAATGAAGTTGCTGATTGTGCTTTATAAACACCATCATATGCTTCTTGCTTTGCTACATCGCGTGCAACGATTGCACCTACCGCTTTACCAGCATCTTCACCTAGGTTACGTGCCATATTGTGAGTTGATACGAAAGCTTTTCCAAAGTGCTCTTTTGCAAGGTTTCTATAAGATTCAAAGAATGCATCTTCATAAACGGCCTTAAGATCTTGCGCTGACTTACCTTGAACTGTACGGTAGCGAGTTTCAAAAATAGGACGTGATGTATCGTCTACTTGCTTATAAACGATATTTCCATTTGCATCTCTTTTTACAACTTTTCTACCAGTTGGTTGACCATTAGCATCTAATTCATCAACTTCAACTGCAACACTTTTCTTGTGGTAACCAATTTTAGCTTGGTAAGCTTCTTTTACATCTTGAATATTTCTGTATGCAATTGCTTCTTGTTCTTCTGAAGCTTTAAACTTATTCCATGCTCTAGTTGTCGACTTCCAACCATAATCTTTGAAGTTATACTCTCCATATGCTGAGAATAGGTCCCAAAGAGAGATCGTATGTAGTCCACGATCAAATAGAATTGGTGTTGAAGAACACTTATCTGCTAAATTTGCTTTAATACCAAATTGTCTTGCAACAGCACGTGCTTGGATTCTTTTTCCAATTGCACTTGATGATGAAACCCAACCAGCATTAATTACATCTTTAAAAGATCCACCTTTTCCATCAGCTGCATAACCATCTCCAAAGCCTTCAAAACGAGGAACTTTAAGTACATCTGAATAGTCAGAGCTTGGAGCTGTAATTTGTTGATTTTCACTATCTCTTACATTGTCTCTAAAACGAGCAATGATTTCACTCTCAGTTGAGTAACGTGAGTCCTTTGATGCTTTTGCTTTACCACGTGCAACTGCATTTTCAAGAGTTACACCCTTAAGAGCACGCTGCTCTTCTTTTAGAATCTCAATAGACGGGTTAGACGTCATATTGAATCCTCTATATAGACCTTGTTGGTAACCATCAACACAACCTAGGTGTGTACCTTCACCAGCAGCATATACAGCGGCCATACGTTGAGCAGACTGAACACCACGCTCACACATTTGCGTATGCTCTTTGTCCATATTTGCATCATCGTAAACTTTCTTACACACTGTTTTTGAGATATTACTTAAATTTTCTGGCGTATAAATACCATCAAGAGAAATCCCATCGATTGATGAGTTGTAATAACCAGCTATTACGGCCGGCGCCTGAGTCATTAAGAAAGCAGCTACTAGTAACCTGCTCCTTGTGTTTTGTTGTTTTTGTTTCATTCCTTCTCTCCTTTTAGAAACATAAATTAATTCTTCTTGTTGTTTATTTTGTTTCAAATTCAATAACGTCATATTTTAAATTTAAGTCTTTATCTATAATTCCTTTTTTTATTAATTCATTAAGTGAATTCTTCGCATGCACACTAATTGCTTCATTTGATGAACTCATATCTCTTAGTATCTGCTCTTTTAAATTGTGAGCATTCACATATTGTGGATACTTAAGCTTTCTTTTTTCTACTTCACATACAACGTCTGTCATATATGATTCATACAGATTATCTGGTGTCTGTAACCCTTCTGGAGGATATACAATCTGTATTAAGTTTCTAATAATTGGAATTTGGTTCCAATTAGAAGAGATAACATTTCCAAAGGCCCAGTTAACAAAGTCAGAACAAACACCCAATTTTGAATATTTCTCTTTCTTATCTACCTTCTTCAAGGCTTTCTCTTTTCTCTTTGTTACCTTCTTTGCTGAACTTGCGTTAACACTCATCCATGCAAAATTCGTTCGATAATCGTTATATGTATCGCAACCACTAGAATCACATCGACGATACCCCTTCTTAATTTCTAAAAATGGAGGCATCTTATCTTCTTCATCTTTTCCCCAGTTAAAACTTAAAGGATAGAATCCCATTGATGTAATTCTTGTATCCCTTTCAATATCTGTAATAATCTCAGCATGTCTAAAGTCCAGCTGACGATCGTTAAATTTTAAAAATTCAACTAATTTAATGGCACCACTTGTTCTTGGGCTAAAGTCTTCAAAGAGGTCAATATCACTTTCAATCGACTTTCTAAGTAGAATATTCCCAGGCCCACCTAGTAGTGAACACACCTGTGTTGCTCGATAATACTTATATTCAACAGACTTAATTCCTAAGTCAGTTTCAATTTTCGTTGGCCTTAATTTGCTATTTACTTTAGCCGCCTCCAAAGAAAATCTATTGAACAGGATATTTACACGATTTAAGAGTACTTTTGTGTTTTTGTTATTTGCCTTTGTAAGTTTTACTAAGTGTTGTAAATCTAACACCTGCTTTGAAATTTCTTCATACTCATCAAGATCATTGATATCAAAGTCTTCTAGATCATCAGCAATACTATCTGCTAACCTTTTAAATTTTAAATATGGATATGACTCATCTGTATAAATACGATGACGTCTTTCACGTCTAGGTCCAATCGCTCTTTTAATAAATTGCTTCAGATTGTCTTCAAGTTTATAAAGTTCTTCTTCTAAAAGGTCCAAGGCCTCAAAGTAATCACCTAGCAACTCTTCTTTTAGTGCCAAGAACTCTTCTTGCTTCTTATAGATTTTGCTAAGTTTCTTTAGGCCATCTAGGATATCTGCCGGTATTGATATGTTATAACCATCTTCTTTTAAGTATTGAATTAAGGTTTCAACTGAGTTTGCAATTTGTGAAACAAGAAGTTTACGTGAAGAAGGAAGTCTTTTATATCCTTCTAATTCTGAGAATGTGATGATGTACTTGCCAACATATTGAATAAAGTCATCTAATTCTTTATAGGCCAATTCATCTGAATAATTTCCATCATCATCTTTTCCAAGCTCTCCTTTTTTAAGAGCTCTCTTATGAAGGTTTTTAATTTTTGAATGGATATTCCAATAAAAATGATAAGCTTCTTGCGTTTCCTCTTCATGTAGGAAACCTTTATTGTGACGGGCCACTTGTCGTAAGCGAGATAAGATCTTAGAAGAAGCTCGCTTTGATTCAAGAATCTCACGCTTTATCGCAGTATTTGCATTTGCGTTTGTACTCATTGATAAAACGAGGATTGTTAATATTAAATAAAATGTGGCCACTAGAGACCTAGAGCTTTGTTTTAAATTTTGCATACGAAAGTAAGTGCAATTCATATGCCACAGACGAAGTCTAAATATTAAGCACTTAATATTTAAAAAGTGTTCATTTTTTAAACATTTCTTCAAAGATTGAACAAAAAAGGCCTCCGTGAAGGAGGCCTTTTATTATTCGTAGTGTTGTTGTTCTGGTTTCCCAGTATTTGAATTATTTGATTAGACCAATCTCTCTAAGCCTCTGATTTAAGAAGTCACCAGCAGTGATATCTTCCCATTTCTTGCCTTCACCTACACAGCTATCAAGGCAAGCAAGTGACGCTTTAGAGTGTGGATGCACGAAGTATGGCATAGAATATCTCTCTTCACCAGAGTTATCTGGGTTAATAACTCTGTGAGTTGTTGCAGGAAGAACATTATTAGTTAATCTTGCCATCATATCCCCAGAGTCAACCACTAATTGACCAGGCTTTGAGTTAACATCTAGCCAAGTTCCATCGCGATCTAGAAGTTGTAAACCAGATGAAGTCGCACCCACAAGCATTGTAATTAAATTAATATCTTCGTGTGCACCCGCTCTGATTGAGTTAGTAGTATCGTGTCCATCAGTTGGTGGATAGTGAATCGTTCTTAAGATTGAATTTCCATCCTTTACCATATCTGCAAAGAAGTTCTCAGGAACGTCTAGACCTTTACCAATGGCCTCTAAAAGAACATTAGCTGTAGCATCCATTGATTCATAAAGATCAAGAAATTTCTCTTTAAAACCAGGAACTTCAGCTGGCCAAATATTTTCAGGGTAAATACCCTTATATTGAGAATCAGCTGCCAATTCGCGTCCAACGTGCCAAAACTCTTTCAGGTCAGGATGTTCGCTATCTTTAGCGTGCTCCATACCAAATGGTGTATAACCGCGCTGTCCACCATTCTCACCTTTGTATTCATTCTTCTTCTCAACAGGTAGAGCGAAGAATTGCTTTACCATTGCATATGCTTCATCAACTTTTTTCTGGTCAACAGTGTGATCATTAAGAATAACGAATCCATATTCCTTAAGTCCAAACATTAAAGTATCGACAAATTGTACTTGCTCTTCAGGGCTTCCCTTAGTGTAAGAAGTAAGACTTAATTCTGGTACTTTTCTTTCATTATTATTGGCATTACTCATAATGACTCTCCGTTTTTAAAGTCGAATTAAATTAGTTGATAAAAATTTATTACAGTGCGCATAAATTAAAGTCAATAATACCTAGAATTAGTTCAAACTTATGTTTGCTGTATTTTTAACGACTTAGAGGGGTAATTTTAGAAATTAGATAGTAAGAATACAATAATTAGGACTTAAATATGGCACTTCCGACCCTAATGCAGTCACTTCCAAGCTCCAAGGCCACCTTCATATCACCGCTCATGCCCATTGAAAGTTTTAGATTAGGATCAATCTCAATTCTAATATCTACTAGTTTTTGGAATGATTCTCTAGGAGGAAGGCCACTGGCAGCGGCCATTGTCATGAGTCCTACGATATTGATATTTTTCAATTCTTTTGCTGCATTATAAAACTCTTGAACAGTTGAGCTATCCCACAGGCCACCTTTTTGTTCTTCTGCGCTCGTATTAACCTGAATATAGAAATCTAATGGCCTAGCTAATTTTTCATCAAAGATTTTCATATGCTTTATTGAATCAAGTGATTGTACTGACTTTAAATTTGGAACTTGTGTAATCTTAGATATTTTCTTTGACTGGATGTGGCCAATAAAGTGCCACCTTATATCAGATAAGCCTAATTCTTGAGCTTTAAGTGCTTTAGGCAAGAGGGATTCAATTCGATTCTCTCCAAAGTCTCGATGGCCTAGATCGTAAACTTCTTTAATATCATCAAATTCACTATATTTTGTGACGGCCATAAGTTTATTCTTATCACCGATTTCATCTAGAATTTTTTGATAATTTTTAGTGATCACTTAGTTTTCTTATCATCTCTTTTTTTAAATCGTACTACGACTTCATAATCATCAAGTATCGACTCTAAAAGTGTTTTTGGATCAACATTTTTTAAATAATGTCTTAATTCCTCTTGAACAGAATCGATGAAGTCCTGCTTCGACTTTTTTGCATTAGCAAGAAGTCCATTAACGACATCATTTGGAAGAGGCAAATCATCAATCACTTTCTTGACTGCTTCTTCAGTCATAAAGGCTGCGCCTATTCCTATTGAAACTACCTTCTTGATGGTATCACCAAGTAGGCCTTCTTTATGATATTCTTTCTTATTGTCTTTTGAATCAGTCATTAAGATTTAGCTCTCTCATAAAAACTCTTCATCATTGACGGAAGAGATGTTTCAGTTAATTTATTAACAATCATTTTAGAACCAGGAATAAATCCTTTTACTTCAATCTCTAAGCTATAAGTGACTTCAGTCTTACCATCACCAAGATCTTTAAGATCCCAACCACCATCGTTGATTTTAAAGAGGTCACCTTTCTTAAAAGTCCATGCTACTTTATTAGGACGACTCATTTCCATATCCAATTGATAATTAAGTTTTTTAATCATATCAATTGAATACTCCACAACACCACTTGTCTCAGTCATGTCATGAACTTTAATATCATTAACACCAAGTACAAAGTCAGGATAAGACTCAAAGTCGACAATAACGTCGTATAATTTGTTAATATCAATATCAAATACTTCAGTTCGGCTTGCCTTTGCCATAATCAACTTCCCTGTTTAATCAATAAAGTAACTTATTTTAATAGCGTGGTTTTGTATCAAAGCGATGTTCAGCAACAATTCTTCTAATTGTCCCTGACTGGCTTCTCATAACAATCGACTCAGTAACAGCACCCCAAGACTTAAACTTAACACCGTTTAAGAAACTTCCATCCGTTACACCAGTTGCACAAAACATTACATTTCCGGCCGCTAGTTCATCGATATTATAGATCTTATTAATATCATCTATTCCCATTGTCTTAGCGCGCTCAATTTCCTCATCATTTCTTGGCTTAAGTCTTCCTTGAAAGTCTCCACCAATACAACGAAGTGCTGCTGCAGCGATAACACCTTCAGGAGCACCACCAATTCCAAAGAGAATATCAATACCGCTATCAGGCTCACTACATGCAATAGCTGCAGAAACATCACCGTCTCCAATTAATTGGATACGAGCTCCTGCATCCCTTACTTGTCTAATTAATTCTTCGTGACGAGGACGATCTAGAATAACTGCAGTTAAATCTTGGATTCGACACTTCTTGGCCTCTGCAAGTCTCTTTAAATTTTCAGCAGGAGTATCGTCAATATTGATTAGGCCCTTACCTTCAGGGCCAACTGCGATTTTTTCCATATATGTATCAGGAGCGTTAAGGAAATTACCCTTTTCAGCAATGGCCATAACAGCAATTGAATTCCAACCACCATTTGCACAAACTGTTGTCCCCTCTAATGGATCAAGAGCAATATCAAGCTCAGGTCCATTACCAGAACCAACTTTCTCACCAATGTAGAGCATTGGAGCTTCATCTCGCTCACCTTCACCGATAACAACCGTTGCATTACACTCAACAGAGTCGAGCATTGTTCTCATAGCATCTACTGCTGCTTGGTCTGCAGCTTTTTCATCACCGCGTCCCATAAGCCTAGCACTGCTAATAGCTGCCATTTCTGTTACTCTTACAAATTCTAAAGCGAGGTTTCTATTCATTGGTAATCCTTTTAATTTGAAATATTTAGCTATATTTTAGGAAGTTAATTTCCAAATGAAAAGCCTTGTTTCAAATCAAATGAAGAATCTCGAGGTGTTTTATGAATTATCCACTAATCTTACGCGTTAAAAACTTAAGATCCCCTTCTGAAATCAAAGACTCAGGGATATGCTGCACAAGTTCATTAGCGAATTCAAGCTTGTCTTGATCAATTGGTGAATCAATTAGGAATTCAATTTCTTCTTCATGAGTTAGAGGTTTGTCTGAAGGACGCACACTTAAGACTTTTCCAGTCTGAATACCTTCTCCATCAGTCCATTCGAGAATTGAATCCATCATAAGAATTTGAATTTTAGAAATTTCACCATCGCGATGGTGCCAAACAAAAATTTCAAATGGGCCATCACAACGCAACCATGTCTTAAGACCGATAGGCAGATCCATTTGTTCATCATATTCATGAATTGGTCTTAAATTCTTTGAAACATTAGAAACAGATAGAAAGTTTAGAAGTGATTTATCAAAGATATCACTTTTTACAAATTCAACTCCGATATTATCTTCTTCAACTCTTCTTACAATACATTTTACATTTACTTTCTGGTCATACCAGTGGATCTCTCCCGAGAACTCATCATCTAATTTAGCATTAACAACACCATCTTTTAGAGCGAGACTCATACCGCCATATGAAATATCTTTTACTTGGTAATTTACAGAATTATCATCTCTTTTAAAGACCAAGTAGCTAAATGGAAAACGTGGAAAAACACGCTTTTCAATAGATTGATGACCAGTTTTGATTAAATTGAGATGCTTTTTCATAGCTTCTGATATCCTTGTTTTTTTTGTTTTATCTAATTTATGTTAATTATTATAGACGTTTATGGCCTTAAGGTTTAAAGTTTAATTAATAGGAAAATTCTTCATTGAGTAGATATGTCAGATAACAATAAAAATAATGATAATAAAAAGAGCGCAACGAATACAATGACTGACAGAGAGTTATTAAGTGAATGGGAGATCGATAATCTACCTAATCGCTTAACTATTTTTCGTGTAGCTTTAATTCCTGTTATTTGCCTGACTCTTTATCTATGTTTATTTGAAGAAAATATCTTTAAGGCCACGCAAAAAACTCTTGGTTATATTGCTGCTTGGACATTTGTAGCGGCTTCTTTTACTGACTTCTTAGATGGATATATTGCTAGAAAAAGAAATATCGTCACAGTTTTTGGCTCTTTCTTAGATCCTATTGCTGATAAATTCTTAGTTGTTTCTTCTCTCATTCTTCTTCAATCACTTAATCGTGTAAATGTACTAGTGGTTATCGTATTAGTAATTAGAGAAATGTATATGACGGCATTGAGATTACTTGCAATGGAGAAAGGCCTAAAAGTAAGTGTCAATCAACTAGGTAAATGGAAAACAACATTTCAAATGATGGCCATTCCAATGCTTATGGCCTGGGATAAACCATTTGGTTTCTCATTCCCACTTGTTGGTACGATATTGATTTATTTATCATTTTTCTTCTCTGTATTGTCTGCGCTAGTTTATACATTTGGACTTGCAAAGAGAATCACTGAAGTAAGGCAAGCAAAGAAAGCAAAAATTTAAAAATACATACTAGGTTGAGCTCATGGAAGATAAATCAAATAACAACTCTAAAGAAATCATTATCACAGTATCTGGTGCCGACAGACCGGGGATTACGGCAAAATTAATGAAAGTAATTAGTGATAATAATTCCGATATTACTGATATCAATCAGGCCATTACTCACAACCTACTTTCTCTTTCATTTGTCTTAAATATCAGTAGTGACAAGGATCATGATCAAAACGTTCTAAAAGAGCTACTTTTTGCGGCCCATGAGATGGGATTAAAGTTAGAATACTCAATTATTAAAGAAGACGTTAAATACAAGTCTCCTTACAATAGTTTTATAGTAAATTGTGTGGCCCCTAAGAAAATATCTGCAAGCTTCATTGCTGATATGTCACAAAATATCGCCTCAAATGGAATCAATATATATCGAATTGATAATGTATCTAAAGAAGGCTTTAACTCTCTAGAAGTTTTAACTGACGTTCCTGAGCAAGTTGATTTAAACAAGGTTAAAGAGGATCTACTTGCTATAAGTAATACACATAGTACAGATATAGCCTTTATTAGAGACGATGTTTACAGAAGATCAAAGAGACTAATTGTCTTTGATATGGACTCAACTTTAATTCAAGCAGAAGTTATTGATGAACTTGCAAAAGTACATGGTATTGGCGCAAAAGTTAGCGCGATTACAGAAAGGGCCATGAATGGAGAACTCGACTTTAATCAGTCACTTGTTGAAAGAGTCTCGCACTTAAAAGGCCTTAAAGAATCAACGCTAGAAGATATCTGTCAAAACCTTCCCTTAACAGAGGGTGTTGAAGAATTCATAAAAACAGTAAAAAAATATGGGTATAAAGTTGCATTAATTTCAGGTGGTTTTACATACTTTGCAAATTACTTAAAGAACAAACTTGAATTAGACTATGCGTTTGCAAACGAGCTTGAATTTGAAAATGGTGAACTTACAGGCAAGGTAAAAGGTACAATTATCAACGCAGACCAGAAGGCCGTACTTGTAAACTTAATCTCTCAACAAGAAGGTATTTCTCTAGAACAAGTTGTGGCAATCGGTGACGGGGCCAATGACTTACCTATGCTAGCACAAGCAGGCCTTGGTATCGCTTTTCATGCAAAAGACATAGTGCGCAAAAACGCACAAAACCACATGAGTCACGGCCCAATGACATCTATTTTATACTTTCTAGGTATTCCAGGTCCTGAAGCAGAAATATAAATAGAAAGCGCTTATTACGTTAATAAAATCTTCATTTTTGTTGCGTTCTCGCCTAAGAATTTGATAAATAAGTTTCATGCGCGAAATGTTACAATCAAAAATACATAAGGCCGTCGTTACTCAGGCCGATCTTAACTATATAGGCTCAATTACTATTGATGAGGAGCTACTTGATCTCGTAGACTTATGGCCTGGTCAGAAAGTACTCATTGTTTCAAATACTAACGGTGCAAGACTTGAGACTTACGTTATTAAGGGAGAGCGCGGTAGTGGTGAGATTTGTTTAAATGGCGCCGCTGCACACCTAATTAACGAAGGCCACGAAGTTATTATAATTGGCTTTCAGATGACAGATAAGAAAGACATTAGGCCAAAGCAAATCTTAGTCGATAAGAATAACAAATTCGTCCAATATCTATAATTTAACTCAACTGACAATCATATATGTTACAATTTCTTTATGCTTATAAAGGTATCAAAAAGATATAGTAACTTTGATATTAATGACTTCTTTAAAGAAAAAGATGAGTCATTAACAAGTATTAGCACATTAGAGCTAATGGTTAAGCATAAATGTGAAGTCCACTTAAACCTCGATGCTTTAACAAACCTTAAGAAGTTTTATATTTATGCTGACGGTGAATGTAGCCTAAATCTAATAGGCAAGGCACCTTTAGAGATTCTCAAAATGAGAGGAGTTAAGAATTGTCATGATATACATATTCATGAGAGCTCACCTATTAAGATACTACAATTAACTGAGTGCAATCTACATGCGATCCCTAGTTGGCTCTACAAGCTCACTAAAATCGAAACACTAGAATTACAAAGAAATAAATTAACTGATCTTCCAATTGAATTTGAATGGCTCAAAAACCTCAAGAGATTAAATTTGGACAATAACCTATTTCAAGATGTTCCAAGAGTCCTTGCGAACCTTTGTGAACTTAACCATCTTTCATGTGATGCTAATGAAATAGGTCAACAGAAATTAAGAGATTTCCTACAACTCTTAAACAGTTAAACCTCAGGTTTAACACGATTTGATGCCTTTCGTATGCGATCGATTAGTGTTTCTAATAAAGTTCGAAACCACTTTGGTTGCTTATTAACATACATTTCAAATTTCGATGAAGGGATTACAAGAAGACGTGAATCGGTTAAGGCCTTAATTGTTGCACATCTTGGAGAATTATCAAAGAAGCTCATTTCCCCAACTAACTCTCCTTCAAAAATAGTACCTATTTTTACTTCTTGGCTATTTTTTACTTTGAATACACCAAGACTTCCCTCTTCCACGATATATACTTCGTTACTCTCTTCACCTTCACGAATTAAATATTGATCTTTATTTACAAATACCGTTGTAGGAGATGCCATGAATTACACCTTTATCTTTTCATTAGTAGTTCTTAAACGATCTGCAAGGGTTCTCATCATAGTTTGAAGCCACTTTGGTTGTGAATCTAAGAAAGCTTGGAATTTGTGAGCATCAAATACCTCAACTTCACTTTCACCAATAGACTTTACGGTTGCACATCGAGGCCTATTATCAAGAAAACTTACTTCTCCAACAAACTCTCCAGGATAAATGGTTCCAATCTGCTTTTGTCCATCTGTTGTTTGTTTAAAAACAGCAAGAGTTCCTTCTTTTAGAAGATACATACAATCACTTGCGCCACCTTCTTCAATCAAAACTTCACCTTGAACTAAGTTAATTTTCTCTCTCATCTTAGGCCTTAAATTTAAAGAAAAAGAACCTCATGACATGCATTAATAAAGTCATGCTGCTTTTGTGATAGCTTATCTTTTTCTAGAATATTTTCATCATAATAAGTTTTATCAATAACGAGATCCAAAAGATCCTTATCGTCATTACTTACTTGTATTATTCTAGCATATTTAGAAATAACTTCGATATTATTTAACTTAAAGCTAAATTTAGGAGTTCCACCATAGATATGTTGCCAACTAGAAGTGTCAGATATCTTTGAGATCATATCTGGAAGCATACAGATATCTTGTTCTGTAATATGTAAAACTTCGACATCCGTTTTATAGTACTTACCAAAAGAGTCTTGAATCGATGTTTTAATTTTTTCTTCTGAAAGACTGTTAGAAATATCAAATAGATTTATAACATTAGATCTTACTGACTTTACTCCAAGTGCTGTACTGGCCTCAAATTTGGAACGTAATAACTTATTCAAGATATCTAAATCTGCATTCATAAGGAGTGTTCCATGGTGTAGAGCACTATTTCTTATCTCTTTAAAAGCACACCCCGATATCTTATAATCTTCACCTTCATGATCGACTCTTAAGTCATGACGTTGATTTTCAAATGCACTAATCCCTAAGCTTCTAAGGGCATCAACTATAATGCCAGCATTAGCAGATTTATCATAATTTGAGCGGGGGCCTATAAAAGAGTAATTCAAATTTCCAGGATCATGATAGACACAACCACCACCACTTTGTCTTCGTACAAGATTTATTCCTCGATCTCGTATTTCTTTTACACGACATTCCACCCATGGATTTTGAAACTTCCCCATTACGATACTAGGGGAACTCTTCCAAAGTAGAATGATCTGATCTTGACTTTCATTTTCACTGTGAGAGCGAAGTAAATGATTCTCATAGGCAAGATTAACAAATGGATTAAGAGATTCAAGAAGGTATAGTTTTAGTTTAGAAGATGTCATATCGGCCACAGGAGAAGCTACTCATCAGATAGAAGATCCATATCTTCTTCTACTTTAGCAAAAATATCAAACTCCTTTAGGCCATTAGTTGATCGTTTACAAATACTTAGTTTTTCAACAAGCCCATGGCTTTGATCAGGAAAAGACTCATCTGCCATCTCTATCTTCTCAAGTGTTTGCTTAAATGGCGCACAACCATTTTTAAGGACCAAGAGAGAAAGATATTTTGATAAGGGAAGCTCTTCAATTTTTACAGATGCGTTTATCTTAGAGAGGTATTCACTATTTAAACGAGTTAACTCATTTAAAGAGGAAGCGATCTCCTGTTCTTTATGAGTTAAACGACGAGCTGACACGTTCACAATATTGATACAAAAACCAATAATGATTAATATAGATGAGGTTTTTAAGTTAAGTTTCATATGTAATTCCTTTTACATACAGAAATTTTGACTTATTTTGTCTTCTTTGGCAATGCAGTGGCAAAATTTATTACTTCGCTAAAGTTATCAGCAATTGTGACGTCACTATCCAATTCATACTTTCCACGTAAATGAATTGTTTCAACAAGAGGAAAATCGAGATCATCACTCATTTTATCTCCTACCATATACGAATCAGAAAGCTTAATTGGAAAGTCATAACACGCCTCTAATAGCATTCCTGGATGAGGCTTACGACAAAGAGAGTGAAATTTATACTGGCCGACACCTTTTAAGAATTCAAATGGTGCAATATAAAAAGCATCGATAAGATTTTGTAATGAATCATTTAATGCATTATTAAAATGAACAACATCTTCATATTCAAACATTCCTTTTGATACACCAGATTGATTAGTTAAAACGATTTTAAGACGTTCAATATTGAACTCATTTAAGAGAAATTCATATGCCCCCTCTTTCAGCTCCAAATCATCAACCTTATGCACATATGAATGATCAACGTTTAAAACACCATCGCGATCAAGAAATACAGCAGGTCGATAAGCCTGCTTCTTATGGTAAGACTTAACTATTGGCATCACTGCTTTCTCAAAATGAGGCATTCCCACTGTATCAACAGCATCAACATAGAACACACCACTAGCAGCGTAATATTCAGAGCAAAGAGTGATATCCATTACTTCAGGAAAGAATTTTTCATTATTTTCCAATTCTTCACTATTGAAATTTAGTTTTGATAGATAGTAGTACTCACAATTACCATTCTTAGGTAAGTCATAAATATTAAATAGGTCTGGCTTCACACTACTTTTATAAGTAATGAACAAAACCTTATTACCTTCATTCACTAGATCCTTTAGTTGGCCATCGTCTTCAAACTCTAAAACTTGAAAAAGGTCACACTCTAGTTCTTTTATTTCTTTATAGTCACGTTGACAGAGAACAATATCAAACATATTTAATCCTTGCGCTTAAACTTCATTGAGCAGTTAATTTTGTAAGAAGGTGCCGTAAACTTATTCATAGGCTTAACCCTTACTTGAAGGTTATCTCCACCAATGGAGATATTAAATGAAGAGATCTCAGGATTTAACTCGTGAATTCTTATCTCTTCAACTTCTGTGTAATTTACAACATGACAATAATCTAAATCATAACTTTTATGCTTATAAAAACAAATCCCTTGGACAACATCCTTATTTCCAAGCCCCATTAAAGGAAGTAAGGATTCAATAAACTTGGCCTTATCTTGACTGAGTAATTTAGTAAAAATTTCGTGATAATGCTTAATTAAATGACGATAGAGAATATAGAGGTCATCACGGTCTGCATCCTTAAGCTCTCCTGGCAGTTGAGTCTTTGTCCAAAGGGAGTCAAATCGTCCACTATATTCAAGTCCATGTCTATTATAAAGAGAGCTAGCGAAACGATCAAATTCCTTATCAATAAATTCATTTAAAGTATTTTGAACGAAGCCAATTGAGTCATAGGATCTAAAGTACTTTTCAAAAATACTCTTCGCACCAGCAGACTTAGTTGTGATATTGGCACCACTTTTAACAAGCTTTAAGCTAATTGGAACAATCTTCAAATCACCGCTTTTTATATCTTGAACTTGTACAACGATATCTGCTTCATGTAGGCGTTCTTTAATAATATGATCGTGTCTCTTACCGACGACGGTAACGTTTTTAATTTCACCTTCAATATTTGAGCTTAAATCCTTGGCCATCTCAATTGCCAGAAGAGGAAGTTTTGCCAATAGGTTACGATCATATTGCCTTAACCAACTTTCATACTCTCTCATCATAGTTAAAAGCTCACTATCCACATTCTTCAAGAATAGAGACTCTACTTTACTGACAATAGCAATTTGACGGGCCACTAAAAACTCAAAAAGATTGCCCTTCACTTCATTTTTGAGTGCTTCTAATTGAGTATTATTATGTATTTCTTTAAAGTTCTTGGTAACCATATTCCCTATTTAAAAAAAGTGAAGTTTTTTGTGGCCATAAAGCTTTGACTTTATTATTCTTTTTAAAAACCATACTAGCTCAACGCTATTGGAATGTCATGATTGGATTTCCATCTATTCTGGAAGGAATAGAAGACTTAAATCGAGAGCAAGTTGAGAAACTCCTCGCTCGCACAAAGGAACTAAAAATTGGTTCCCCTGCTAGACTTCCCCTAAAAAGAAAAATTTCAGTTGCAACCTCTTTCCTTGAGAATTCAACACGTACAAAACTTTCATTCATAATGGCCATAAACCTACTTAAAGGTATTCACATTGATTTTGAGGCAGAGAAGTCTTCACTTAAAAAAGGTGAAAGTCTAGAGCAAACACTACTGACTCTTAACTATCAAGGTTTTGATATATGCATCGTTCGAACAAAGGAAACGAAGCTCTTATCTCAATTTAAACAAAGGCCACCTATAAAAATGATTAACGGTGGAGATGGAACAAATGAGCATCCAACTCAGGCCCTGCTCGATCTCTATACTTTGAATGAATTATTTAATGGTGAGTTGGCAGGAAAGAAAGTTTGTATTGCAGGAGATTGTACTCATTCTCGTGTTACCCATTCTCTTATGAAGCTTCTGCCACAATTTGGTATTGAAATTACCCTATGTGGGCCAAAAGAGTTCTTACCGAAAGAAATACCTGCAGGTATTAAAACAAATGCAAGTCTAGAAGAAGCATTAAAAGAAACAGATGCTGTTTATCTGTTAAGAATTCAAGCTGAAAGACATGAGAATCAATTTGATATGTCCACTTACAATGAGAAATGGGGACTAAACTTAGATTTAATTCGTCAGGTAGGCCGCAAGATTCCAGTCTTTCATCCAGGACCAGCAAATATAGGTATTGAAGTGGATCAAGAATTAGTAGATTCAAACCTATGGATGGCCCACAAGCAAGTAGAAAACTCAGTATATGTACGTATGGCAATCATTGAGGCAATGGTTACTAATGGCGATACAAATATTGGTGCAAAATATAACACAATTAACTTTGATAAAGGATTAACGACAAATGAAGAAAACAAAGTCTGATGGTCAATTGACATCATCACAACAGTCGGAACTTAATTTTCAAACCTCTCTTAAACAAACTCCTATTTTTCTTCATTTTCCAGATCATACAAAATTTCAAGCATATATTAATCTCCCTAATAACGACTCTCGACTAAAAGATGGTATCTTTGGTGAAGCGGCTTTTACAACAGGAATGAGCGGATACCAAGAAACAGCTACCGATCCATCCTTCCTTGGTCAACATATCATTTTCACAACGGCCCATGTAGGAAATTACGAATACAATGAGAAAGTTTCTCAAAGTCTTATTTCACAAAAGCCATTGGCCCAAAGTTTAATAGCTCGAAACTTCTCATATAATGAATTCTTAGAAAATTGTGATACTCCACTAATAAGTGACGTCGATACAAGAGCTCTTACAAAATACTTATCATGTGAATCAAAAGATCACCGCTGTCTTATAACAACAAGTGAAGAAGCACCAAATTTTAATAATCACAAATTGATTTGTAATGAATTATCTAGAGTCTCAATAAAAGAAAAGAAGTGGATAATTGAAGGTAAAAATCCGATTGTCGTTATGGATTATGGGATAAAAAAATCAATCGTAAATTATTTAAAAGATCTTGGACATCCCCTAGTGGTTGTTCCTAACAATACGCCTGCACAGGAAGTTATGGAATTTAGACCAAGGATGGTCTTTTTATCAAATGGGCCAGGAGATCCAAAAGAATATAAAGAAGAAATTTCACAAGTAAAAGAAATTCTAAAATCAGATATTCCGGTTAGGGGAATCTGTCTAGGACATCAACTAATTGGTCTTGCGTGTGAAATGGAAACAATAAAACTTCCATTTGGACAAAGAGGGGCAAACCACCCAGTCTACAATCATGGAGATGAATCCCTACTTATCACAAGTCAAAATCATGGTTATGCAATTGATGCAGAATCTTTTAATTCAAAAAGACTTGAAAACGAATTTAATCTAAAACTTTTTTGTGAGTTCACTTCCCTATTTGATCGCTCACTTGAAGGTTTAAGAAGTTACGATTCAAGAATCCGAAGTGTACAATTTCACCCAGAATCAAACCCTGGGCCTAAAGACGCCTTCGTTTTCTTTGAAGAAATTAGAGAATTTTTAAATGGAGATGTTAAAAAATATAATCCTGAAGATATTAAAGAGATTCCAGAATATCACCAAGGCCAAATGGAGTCACCTTATAAGAAAATTCTCTTAATTGGCTCTGGGCCAATCAAAATAGGTCAAGCATCTGAGTTTGATTACAGTGGGACACAGGCCTTAAAATCACTTAGAGAGCTTGGATTTGAAGTAATACTACTAAATTCAAATCCAGCAACTATCATGACTGATAAAGAGATGAGTCATCGAACATATATTGAACCTATTACCAAAGAAACTATTAAAAAAATTATCCTAAAAGAGAATGTCGATGCAGTCTTATCCACAATGGGTGGTCAAACAGCACTTAATATGTGCATAGAACTAGAAAAAGAAAACTTTCTAAAGGACAACGGTGTTGCTCTATTGGGTGCAAATACAGATACAATTGAAAGAACAGAAGACCGTGAATTATTTGCAAAAGAACTAGATAAGCTTGGCTATAAATCGGGTAAGAGATTTAGTGCAAAGAGTTTTGAACACGCACTAGAACTTGCTGACAATGATGTAAAATTTCCTTTAATTATTAGACGTGACTTTGCTCTTGGAGGAAAAGGTGCCGCTTTAGTTCACAATCTAAAAGAGCTAGAAGAGACCTTATCATCAAGTGATGTAAAGTTTCCAATTACCATGGAAAAATCACTTCTAGGATGGAAAGAACTTGAACTAGAAGTAATGGTTGATAAAAATCGTTGTGGAGTAGTCATTTGCTCTATTGAAAATGTCGATCCATGTGGAATTCACACAGGTGATTCAATTACAGTTGCACCTGCTCAAACAATCTCTGATCGTTGCTACCAACAACTTAGAACCATGTCTCTAACGATTGCTAAGCATATGAATGTCGTAGCTGGTGGTGCAAATGTACAATTTGCAGTAAATCCACTAGATGAAGATGATATTGTTGTTATCGAGATGAATCCAAGAGTTTCAAGATCATCGGCGCTAGCTTCTAAGGCAACAGGTTATCCTATTGCAAAAATCTCTGCTGGCCTAGCTGTAGGTCTAACATTATTTGAAATTTTAAACGATATCACACGTATTTCTCCAGTAGCATTTGAGCCGACTCTAGATTATGTTGCAGTAAAGATACCAATTTTTCCTTTTAATAAATTCCCTTCAAGCTCACAGGTTCTAGGCCCTCAAATGAGATCTGTTGGAGAAGTTCTTGCACTCGGTGGAAATTTTAATGAAGCTTTTATGAAGGCCCTTCGTGCTACAGAACAAGGACTTGAGGTACCTTCACTTGAGCAATTAAAAACGACCCCTTATCCATTAACAAAAGAATATCTTAGAGATCGCTTAACAAATCAAAGAGAGCTATCTCTACTAACGGCCCTTGAAGCTTTAAGACAAGGATTTACGACACAAGAGATTTACGAAATAAGCTCCATCACTCCTTGGTTTGTTAATCAAATGGCCTTATTCCATCGAGATGAAGTTACACTTAAAAACTCTCCAGATTTAATTAAAGACAAAGAATCCCTTTTAAATCTGAAAAAGAATGGTTTCTCAGATAAGTACTTGGCCTTATTAACTGGAAAAAGCCTTGAGGCAATTCTTGACCAAAGAATAGCAAATGGCATACGACCAGTCTTTAAGGCCGTCGATACATGCTCAGGTGAGTTTAATGCTCTGACACCTTATTTTTACTCTACATACACACAATTTAGTGACGTAAAACCTATATCAGAAGAAAGTTGTGCAATATTTGGTTCTGGTCCAAATCGTATTGGACAAGGAATTGAGTTTGACTACTCATGTGTAAAAAGTTGTATGGAATTAAAAGAGCAAGGAGTAAAGTCTATACTCCTTAACTCAAATCCTGAAACAGTTTCAACAGATTATGATAGCTCAGATAGACTCTATCTTACTCCTCTATTTTCAGAAGACCTTTTTGAGATCCTAAGTTTTGAATCTCCTGAACAAATTATCACTTCATTTAGTGGTCAAACTGGGATTAATATTCGCTCTCATCTTGAGGCACCATTTAGAAAGAAACATCAAGAATTTAACTTTTTAGGACCTTCACTTGAATTACTCGATACGGTTGAGGATCGAAAACGCTTTGATAACCTAACAAAGGAAGTTCCACTATCGCACACAACTTCAAAGGAAGTTAGAGGTTATAAAAACTTCATTAATGCTATTACAGAGGTTGGCTTCCCTGTCATCATTAGACCAAGTTATGTTATTGGTGGTGAAAGTATGTTTATCTTTGAAGGCCCAGAGGATATCGAAAATCTTCCTGATCAAATTTTAAAAAGCCTTCATGAAAACTCGATAGTCTTCCAGGTCGAAAATTATATATCTGGTGCACTCGAGTATGATGTTGACTTAATAAGAGATAAAAACGGTAATACTGTATTTACAGTATGTGAGCATATTGAATATGCAGGAGTTCACTCCGGTGATTCTGGTATGATATCACCTCCTGCCAAAGCAAATGATGATACCATCAACAAAATGAGAGGACTTGCCTGCCAGATGGCAGATATTATGAATATTACTGGGCCAGTAAACTTCCAATTTGCTCTTAAGGGAGAAGATATCTATTGTATTGAAGCGAATCCAAGAGGCTCTCGAACGATTCCTTTCCTATCAAAAGCCTACGATATAAATCTTGCGGCCATTGCAACAAAAGCATTACTTGGAAAAGAAATTGAAACAATAAGTAATATCAAAGGTGATTATCATATCATTAAGCAGTCGACATTTCCTTTTGATCGATTTGTACAAGATTCAATTATCCTTGGCCCAAAAATGCGCTCTACTGGAGAAACACTTGGTATTGATAAAGACACAGATCTTGCAATGTTAAAGTCGTACTTAGGAAATTATCCAGACATAACAAATAAGAAGTCAGTTCTTGTATCTCTAGCAAAAAAAGACGATCCAAAGTTAATTGAAAATATCCAAAAGCTATCAGAACTTGGACTTAATTTCTATGCGACTAAAGGGACACATAAATTCTTAAAAGAAGAATGCAATGTAGATGCGACTTTAATTAATAAATTAGCAGATAAAGGTGACAACCTTTCAATGCTTGATGCTATCAAGAAAGATGATATGGCCTTCGTACTAAACACACCATTAAATCAGGGACGCTCACAATCCGATGGAGAATTTATTAGAAATGCCGCCATCCAATATGCTGTCCCATGCTTTACTAGAATAGAAAATATTAAAGCAGTAACAAGTTCCATTATTAAATCATATACCACAGAACTTGAACCAGTAAGCCTTCAAGAGATGAGTGGAGAGGTATAAATGGAAAAGACCTTTGTAGCGCTAGATAATATGGATAAGGATCAAGTTAGACAGCTTCTAAGTGACTATCCTCAAATCAAAAAAGTTAAAATTGGACTTGAACTCTATTTAAAGTATGGCAATTCGATAGTTAATGAAATTGCAAATGACTTTAACGTTGAAATCTTTCTCGATTTAAAACTACATGACATCCCTTCAACTGTTACAAAGGCAATTTCAGCGCTAAAAGGCCTACCAATTAGCTTCTTAACGATTCATGCAAGTGGTGGAAGAAAAATGTTAGAAGCAGCATTTGAAAGTGCACAAGTAAATCTTCCAAACTGCCAACTTCTTGCCGTTACAATTCTAACTTCTCATACAACACGAGAAATTAAAGATATATGGGGAAGAGAATATAAAGAGAGTTTAAACGCATTACTTAATGAGATTACAAAAGCACAAATCACAGGCCTTGTATGCTCTGCCCAAGACCTGTCCATTATTAGCGCACAAGAAAATGAAACAAACTTAAGCTTTACAAAAGTGACACCAGGGATTCGGCTAAAGAATGATGAAAGTGATGATCAAACAAGGATCATGACACCTGAAGATGCAATTAAGGCCGGAAGTAACTTTCTTGTCGTTGGGCGCTCTATAACTAAAAACCCCAATTCGATTTTAGAAGGTCACTACCCTTAATTACATATCCCAGTAACTTTCTTCTAAGCTCTGCTCTTTTACTGGCAAATTGCGCGATAGTCTTGGCGACTTTTGCTTAAGAACCTCGTAACTAGTTCTATTTGCATATTTACATAATTGGTGAATCGAAGAATAAGTTAAGTAGGTACCATCATGCTTAATTGAATGCGGTAAGAGTTTACGGTGATAAACATTAGCAGAGATATCATGCAAAATAGCTGCAAGTGCAGCATCTCCAGCACCATTAGTATTTTCAATACTCTCAGGTCCTCCCATAAAAGGATTAATATGAGAGTAAATCTTTATAGGCTCTTTACAATGTTCTTTTAGTTGTCCACGAGAATATTCAAATTGATTATAGTTTTCAATTGATTTTGAATGCAGCTTATCTTTAGTTTCTCTGGCCTTTTGCTTACATGCCCAAGAGGCCATATAAAGGCCCTGGTCGCCATCTGTAATAAGAGCAAGATCAGTAATATCTAAAACGGCCTGTCCAATTAATAGTGGATCATCAATTCCTAAAAGAGCATGAGCTTCCTGGCGATTCATGGCCAAGACATTTACGTTCTCTTTTACAAAGTTATAAAAGAAGTCGCGATTCTCTTCAATAAGTGAACTTGTTCCAAGAGCAAATACAACTGGAACTTTATATTTCTTGGCTATGCTTACGGCCTTAAGGGTAGCTTTGAACAAAGGAGCGCTATGATCCCTTAACAAGAATGCTGTAACTAAGAGGGCACTTGAGTTTTTTATTAATTCATAAGGAATGAATGATTCATCTAATTGATTCATTATTCCTTTTCCAATAGCGAATGTACGCTCTTTATCAGGAGTGATCATACAAATTGCTCTGGCCATTTGCCCTTTACAAGGCTGTAAATAGCTAAAATCTACTTTTGATGAAGTACTGCAAATATACTTAAAGGCATAATCCCCTACTTTTATATTTTCACAAATAGTTCCCAGAGCAAATGATTGATCATCTGATAAAACCGAGTAATTATGAAGAGTATTTCCAACGGCACCACCAGCATATTGGCCAAGAATTTTATCGTTTTCTAAACAGTCTTGATAAAGCTCTTCAACGATGTGATCAGGTAAGATATAAGATTCACCTGGTGAAAGCTTATAGCGCTTTAATAGATCTGTTGGGGCATCAATCTCGATATCAACTAATAATTGATCGATTCCAACAATATATACATTTTCCTTACTGTTAAAATCTGTTTCAAATGAAAGTCTGCCTTTAGCACTTACCGGAAAGTAGTGCTTGGAGCGTCTCTTACCTGGAAATCTCATGGTAGTTCCTAAACTATTGTAGTCAAAAATTTTAAATTGATTATAATGTATATATGAAAAAAATTTTAGTATTATTTTGTATTCTTTTCCATTTAACAGGGCATGCTTATCGTTTTGCCATAACAAAGGCAAGACAAACAGTTGTTTATGCTGATGTCGACCTCGCTGCCCCTATTGGATATATCAGAAGTGGTAGAAAGCTTAAGGTTGGAGATACGAGCTTAAAACAAGGTAGCATTGTCCCTTTAATCGTTTCTGGAAAAATAGCCTATGTTAAAACAAGTGATATCAGCTTTACAATCTCTGGCTCAAAACTTGAGCATAGAACTCCAGAGCTAACTGAGCATGAAATTGATAAAATTTTCAAAAGTGATGCTGAGAAACTTAAAGAAAATAGCTACTTAAGTCTTGATTACATGCGAGTTTCACCAGGCAGTGACTGGCAAGACTTTCATGAAAAATATAGCAATACAGATGCCCCGGCCTTTAATCGAATCAACCTTGCTATTGAATACCGAGACCCAAAGTCGAGAAACGGCTTTAAGCTTGGGCTGGGTTATCTCTTTGGTTCAAGTGAAAATACAAAAATCACTAGTATCTACGGGGATTTTCAATATCAATTTCGCATTATCAATCGATCAAGTTTTGCACTTGAGGCCTATGCAGGACTCATTATAACTGGAGACTTTACACAAGAAAACTTTGGTGAGAAGTCAGCTGGAGGCGCTTGGGGATATAATGCAGGAGGAAGAGTAAGGATTGCACCTTTTTCGGCCCTAGGATTCTATGCTCAAGCAGCAATAGTATCTTATAATTCTTATTCAATGGATGAAATCGTTACTGAGACTGTTTCTTCTGTAGGTGGTGTATCTTTAGGTGTTGGTATTAGTTATCGACTATAAAAAAAGCCTAGCTAAAAGCTAGGCCTGTATATTTAGAAACAATTTATTGAAGCATTTTCTCCAGATTCATTTACATATTCAATGAAAATTTCATCAAGCTCTTCATCATAATTAACTGTAATATAATACTGATCAAAGCTTTCTTGAATAAAAATTGAATTTTTAAGGCTTACGATTGCATTATAGCTAATTGTATTTCCATTGAATGCCTTATCACCTTCTGCTCTAAGATTATATAATCTAATTTCTATATCTTCATCAGTACGAGCAGAATTCTTCTGTCCATCAAGACATACATTTCGATAGTCGTTTAAAAGAACATCACGGATTTTGTCTTCAATTTCACGTGCACCCCAGCCAGTTTTAGCACCCCAACCAGTCTTTCCAAGAACATCAGATACATTTGGTAAGAGTTCATCGAATACGACAGTAGAAAACATTGCACTTGTGTTTAAAGAGATAATGAGTGTGAGAAAAATAGTTTTAAGCATATAGTGTATTCCTTTTAATGCCTATTTATCCTATATTGGCGTCATTTACTCAACCATGTGTGTAATATCTTTAGTTCATTGTATAAATTAGTAAATTTTCAAATATTTCACAGATTTTGCTAAATTTATTTGAAAAAAGAGACGAAACGTAAGTTATGGATATTAGAGGTATAGACCTATTTAGCTATATTGATTATCGACTTTATTTAGAAGATGTCTTTAGTGAGCGAAAAAAACTTGATCGCAAGTACACTTTTGGAAAGTGGGCAAAAGAGCTTGGTATCTCAAGTGTTTCAGGTCTAACTATGATCTTAAAAGGGCAAAGACATCCTGGCCCTAAGCTAATTAAGAAATTAATAGAGAATCTCAAACTAAATGAAAAAGAAGCAGATTTCTTTACATCTCTTGTTCAAGCAAAAAAGAATGCAAAAGGAGATGAAGAAGTATTTCAAGTTATTGCTCAAAAGCGTGTGACGGATATCTCCAAAAAAGAAAGGCAAGTTGAATTTAAATGGGAGATGGCCCTAATTAGAGAGATGTTAAAGTGGAAGAACTTTAATACAACTAAGGACTTAAACTCGCTACCAATTATTTTTCAATCAAATGAAGGTTATCAAGAGATTATCGAACAAATGAAAAGTTCAACGATAATCAAAGAAGAAAAGAAAAAAATTAGTCTTAATCCAGATTACGAACCTCAATACAAACTTGAGATGTCACAATTTGTCCCTCTCCATCAAGAAATATGTGATCTATCAGATGATAGTTACTATATGCCAAAAGAGCAAAGAATTCTTGAGCACGTCCTTATCAATGTAAAAAAAGAAGACTTAACTAAGGCAAGAAAAAAACTATATGAATTCATCCAAGAATTTACAGATGAGTTTGATAGAGAAGATGGTAGCTCTGATGATCATCAAATCTTTAATTTAACCACACTATTCTTTCCATTTACAAAATAGAAACTTATTTAACATTATGAATGTAGACAGAACTTAGCTTTCCAGGTCCCATACAATGTAGCCTGATCTGCATATTTTTATCAATTTGAGCATGACCAATTAGTGCACATTGCGCAGGTATTGAGTAGTGATACTTGAGTTTCGATGATAATACGTTACCATCTTTTGTTATAACGCTTATGTTATTTCCAAAAAGTCTTTGCATATCAGTATAGATTCCACCTTTAGAAGAATTAATCTGTGACATTTGAAAGATTTGAGAAAAGTTAGCACCAGGGAAACTAGACTCTCTATTAATAGAACGCTTAGAGTGATTCACTATCTTATTATCTACAATTTTTAATAAGTGAATATTATATCTTCCTTCAACGTATATTGAATACTCGCCTTGACCTTCATCAAATGCTGCAAGAATTGAAGAAAGAGGATCTTCCCACTCACTCTCAAACCTTAAGGTCTTAGATGAATCGGAGAATTTAAATGCAAGTTTGTTACGTTCTTGCTGTCTTGTGATGAGATAGTTCTGAGTGAACTCTCCATCAACAGTAGATCTAATCGTTGTAATATTAGACTTATGAATCTGTAACGAGCGCTTCTTTTTAACGATATTAAAATTAGATGTATCATCAAAATTAATCACATAGTAATTATTAAAACTGACCTCTCCTACTGCAAAAATTAACTTCACACTCCCCTTCATTAGAGATTTATTATCTTGTTCAAGGAGTGATACAAATTGTAGATTTTCATAAAAACCAAGATCTAGCTGTTCTCTTAACTTAGAGTCAAAATCATAAGACTCTAATGTTCTAATTTGTAACTTAACTTCTTCGTCAACAACCTCAGGTAGAAGATAGTATGGGCGTTTCTTTTTAACGTTATTTAAATAATCGATTGGATCTTGATTATTATCAATTTGAGGCAAGTCAAAAACTCTTGAAACAAGCGGTACTAAGACATCACCAAGAGATTTAGATGTAGTTTTAATAAAATTAAAATAAGGCCTTCCTCGATTAAAATTCAATCCACCAAATTGTGTAGCATTTAGTTTCCATGTTGATTTTTCACCAAATAGTGGTTTTCCCGCTACATCATATGAAGCGAGGATATATTCTCTCTTATCTTTAGAAGTTCCATACACAAGAATATCTTTTGTACCATCTAGATTCATATCAGCTTTTAAAACACTAATGACATTGATATCTGTTGCAAATTTAATTTGCATTGGTGAATATTCTTTTTTTGCTTCATTTAGATAGAAAATACTTCTTAATGAACGATTATTTAATACATAATAATCCTGTGTTGCTTTATTAGCAGTGAAATCGATTACTTTTAACAGAGCAGAACTTTTAATATTAGGTGCAATTCTTAACAGAGCGCCTGCTGCAATCTTAGTGATGACCTTGGCCTCGTCTAACTTAATTGGCTTAACAAGCTGTAGACTTGCCTTTTTAGAAACAAGAACCTCATCAGATGAAGTGATTAATTTAATATTAAAATTTTGCCAAGACTCAATATCAAAAGATTTAATTTTTGACTTAAGCTTTATCACATTGCGTCCAGCTACTATTTTTTTGTCAAAGCAAGTATCTTTAATAAGTATGTCACTATCAGATGTTAGACATACTTTATGAGCTGAAATTGATTCATTTGGATTATATACTTCAAATTCAAATACAATATCTCCACGAGGAGATACTTCTAATGTATCCATCTTCTTAGTAAGAAGAACAGGATAAAGATTCTTAACGAGAAGAGATCTCTTGTAATCAACACTAGGAAGCCAAGAGTCTTTAGAATAATTTGTGCTTGATTGATTCAAGACAGATAAGAATTCATAGCTATTTTTAACAATTCCTTTTAACTTCAAGGCAGCTGCAAGCGCTGTCACATGAGCAATAGCGTAAGAAGTTCCACTTTTAAGATCATATTGACCAATACGAAGAACTTTTGATTCCATATTTGTTGGAATCGTACTTATTAGCTTTTCTCCAGGAGCATAGATATCAACAACCTGACCATAGTTAGAGGATGCAACTTTTTCACCTTGAATATCAATCCCACCAACACAAATAACTCCATCATAATTACAAGGAAAGATATTCTTTTTCTTATTATTATTTCCGGCAGCAGCAACAACAATCACATCTTTTTCAAGGGCGTAATCAATTGCACTAATCAGCTGTGGAGTTTCGATTACTTTTGGAATACCAAGAGAGAGATTAATTACATCAGCACCATTATTTACAGCAAAAGCTATAGCACGAGCTATATAACTTGAAACGACCTTACCTTTATAAGTAAAACCCTGAAAGTTTGTGATGGCCTTAATAGGCATAATTTTGATGTTTTTAGGCAATAGGCCATCAATACCTACACCATCTTTCTTAGCGGATAAAAGACCTGCAACAAATGTACCGTGTCCTTCATTATCTGAAACGTCAGCATTACCATCTAGCACATTATAACCACGACATGGTAATTCTTTCTTTTCTTCTTCACTCTTACCAATACATTCAGGATAGAGCCAAATATTATCTTTTAATTCAGGATGATCGATATCGACACCAGTATCAATAATAGCAACTAAAGACTTTTTATCATCAATACTTTCTAAGTCCTCGTCAGAAAAGTAATTAATATCGACACCATCAACGCCTTTGATTTCTTTAAATTCTAATTCTGATACTTTTCTTGAATATGATTGTGTATTATTATCTATAGACCATTGTCTAGAAACTAAATCGATACTATTAGCATTCACAACTAAATATACAGCAGAAAGCAATAATGTTTTTAACAAGTGAGTTCTCATTAATTAAGATCCTCCCTATACCACAGGCCTTTAACTTCTGCTTTAATTAGATTAAGAACAGATATTAACTTACCAATAGGCCCACCAAAGCTTCTCGTATTGATCTTTCCATATGAGTTGCCTTCAATAGGAGCTAACATTAATTCATGATCAACGCGATATCCAGAAAGCTTAGATTCAACGTATAAGTTTCTTTCACCAAAGAAGTCTAAAAGAGTACGTGCATCAATATAGCGAGCAAAATAATGACCAACATGAGAGAGGCACTTTAAACCTTTTTGAGCTTTATCTTTTCGTAAATACTTCCTACACCAATATAGTTTATTAGATATTACATCAAGATCCCCACAACGAAGACGTTGAGAGCGTGTTTGCCCTGAATTATTGCGGTCGTGACGACGATGTCTCTGATGACAATTTCTAATAATCATCTTACTTGATAATTCATCTAATTCTCTATCTGAGATATTAAGAATTCTCTTAACTGCTCCATCAAAGAAATGAATCTTTGTCTCAAGTCGTGCAAAGTGCATATCTCCGGCATCAGATGCATCTGATTTTGTATATAGCTTTAAATTAAAGTCCTCGTTTTCCTTTTTAAGTTTCTTTCTAACAACTTTTTCTTTAATTACAGCTCTTTCATATGTTTTACGATAACTCATATAGAGCTCTTTCATATTGCTGATTTCAACTTTTCCTTCGTCATCAATAAGCTTTGACTCTAAAGTTGTCTCATGTATAGTAGCTGCTCCAAAGAGATTCTTTCCTGGATTCTTATAATAATGTTTGGCTTCAGACAAAAATGGAAGATCATCGACATCAAAGCTTGAGCCAATTTCACTTATATATCTCTTTAAAAGGTAGCCACCCATGTTGCGAAGAAACTTACTATAATTGACACCATCAAGTTCACCATGACTAGCAGAAACTAATTTTATATCAAGGCGATTCTTGATTTTAACCAGTATTTCACTAAATGTATTAAGAGACTTTTTAACAAGAAACAAGAAGTTAAAGTTAAAGAGGCTATCGTTTGAATTATTATAAACTTGAATATCTTCTTCTCCCATCGCATCGTTTGTACGATCTCTTAATAAAGAGATAAACTTAGCAACGTTCTTAGAAAAATCTAATTCATCCTGGTCTGGATCAAGATTGATTTGATATAATTTCATATCAAGTTTTGAATCAATCTTCTTTCCTTCAAACATAACAATTGGAATAAGATATGATAATCCACCTCGAACCCTAAGCTCATTTACACGTGCATCATCATAATAAATATGAAAATTATATTTTGATTTTCTAGTAATATGAATACGTGATAACTCTTTATACTTCTTACTCACACTCCCATAACCGTTAGCAACATCAAACAGAGGAGCATTTATAGAAAGTGTAATATCAGGAACCACAGAAGTTGATATAATAATCGACTCTCCAACCCCAAAGTTTTCTGAAATTGAGCGGTATATATCAAATAGCTTTTCTTTTTTATCTTCCTCATCATTTGAAGCAGATAAATATTGAGTAAGATTCTTTTGTAAGACCTTAAGTGTTTTTCCTACAAGCATATTCTTATAAGGTGTTTTAATTGCTTGCTTAAGATCTTCGACAGGCCTTACATGAGTATAGCTTGTATGAATACCAATATTAGGAAATAACGATCCACTGGTTGTTTGAGAAATAAACCTTTCAAGCCCAATAAAGAGTCCTAAATTTGTTGTAAAACCAATAGTATCTGCTAATTGAACAAAGTTATCTGTACCAAAGTTTTGACCTACGACAACATCTCTACCAAATAAAATATTTCCACTTACAACAGGAGACTTCCAGCTTGAAAAAGGAAGTGGTGGAAATTGTCCATGTTCTTCAAAATAATCTAAAGCAAATTCTTTATTTCCTTCAAAGTCTTCTTGCAGCCATTTTATTTTTGCATCCGAAATATTAAATAGTTTTAAGTTTTCACTCACCTTACCCATAATTCCAGAAAAAGCTGCTGATTGAGCTTCTCCAAAGAGAAAAGATGGTAGATGATCAAGTGGACCTTGAGATGCTCCAAAACTGAATTGTCCAGCGTAGCCCTCAAACTTATGAGGCTTTAAGTGTCCATCTTTCACTAATTCGTGTTTTATTTCTTTTTTAAAGTCATATTGCTTGGCCTGAAGCTTTAAAACTTCAACCAAATTATTTCGTCTAGCAATTAATTTCTCGATAAGAATCTTTTCAACGATAGCAGGATAGTGAGAGGCCTTTACTAATGCCGTTATATCTTCACGATCAAGCTCGGCCACAAGTCTTGCCATCCAAAGCACATCATCATATGTTGCATCAAAGTCTGAAGTTGTAGGATAATCAAAAACGAGATGTTCATTTTTTATTTTTAAGAAATTATATGAGAATTTATTAATTGATTCATTTAAATTAAGATAAGAATAGATCACAATTAAGCTTCTAAGGGATCTCAAATCTTTTGAGTCATTTAAAGATGTCAGAGCAACATCATAGAAATCACTTTCTTGTGGCATACGAACAAAGATATCTTTTAGAACTAGATAATTCGTACCTTCTTCAACTAGCCAATTCTTATATGATGCTCCTAATTGAGTTACTAGATCAACGTCTTTAAAGAAGTCTTTTTGTCTTTCATTTTTAAAATTGATACGCACTTCTTCTAAATATTTTGAAGCTGGGATAATGTAGCCAAGCCTTCTTAGAAAATGCTTACGAAGAAGTATTGTATGTAGACTTTTTGAAAGGTGTACCTGGAAATTACCTTCATTATTTGAAGCATTAAATCGTAAGATACTTGCAGGAGAGCTGATTGTTCCCTTGAAATCTAATTCATGGCCTTTATAAATTGGTAATTCTTTGTCATCACGCTCATGATCAGCGAAGTTATTGTGTCCGTTCCAAAGACTTGAAAGTACAGGTGAAAGCTTGGATAAATCCACTCCTTCTTGTTGTAATTCGAAGGCTTGTTCTGAGTCGATAGCACCATATTTAGGACTATAGAGATCAGCAGCAGGTAAAGACTCACCTTTAATAGCAACCAAACCAGTGGAAGCAAATGTCTTATAAGACATACTGACTAAGACAATAAATAATATAGCTGCTTTAAATAAATTCATTGCCCTAACTCTATCAACATATGGAACGAAATAAGGAGAAATTGAAACAAATTCAAGTATGTAAATAATGTGAACAGTAATTAGTTCTCTAAAAACAAAGGGGCCAATTTAGGCCCCCTCTACGGTGTGGTATTTCTTGTCTTATCAACAACTTATAATTCAATTGATAGTAGCTCTGGAAGGATAACATCTTCGATATTCTGAGTTGTCGTTCCTAAGTGGCCAGCTACATCATCAATGATTTGTTCACGTGCATTTAGATCATTCTTTGCGGCCATGAATTCCTCAATCGACTTACCTGTAAAGTGCTTGATATTATTTGCAATTGCTTTTTGGTCTTCTTCAAGAAGTTCACCATTTTTAGCATTTTCTAGCATTCTTGAAACTTCTTTTTCCATCGTTACTAGAGAAAGAGCTTTATCTGAAGGAAGTTTAAATGCTTGAGAATAAAGAGAAGCTTTATTAAACATTTCTAACTCTTCATCATTAGCGGCCATAAGACCTGTATCCATTGTTTCTTCTTCATCTTCATAGTAGTAACCAGTATCAAAACCTTCAAATACTGGATCACCAAATACATCGTAACCTACGTGATCAACGATTTCGTAATCATCACCCCAACCGTCACCGATAATTCCATAGTCCCAAGCATCATCACTTTGAACATCACGGAACTCATCAGCTAGACCTTGGTTATTTGAGTAGTAGTCCCAATAAGCAAGAGTTCTAAGGTATGTAATATCAATAGCTACAAATTCATTATATTTAGCATCCCAGTAAACAAAGAAGTCTTCTCTAAGAGAATCATATTCATCTTTTTCAAGTGTATTAAGGTCATAGTAATAAGGATCAACACTATTTAGAGCTGATACAAATCCATTTGCTGTAACATAAGGTGACGTGTAAGTACCGTAAGTCGAAGAAGAACTGCTTCCTCCACCTGAACGTCCACAAGATGCGAATAAAGTTGCTAGCGCTGCAATAACCAATAAGTTTTTCATGTAATTTTCTCCCTACGTTTCAAAAACTCGACACCCCTCGCTGCCGATAGTGTTAAAGTTAAATCTTCTTGATTTAAAATTGAATAGTGAAACTAGTTCAAGATTCATGCCAACTTTTACACCACATAATTGACGTTTTTAGTAGCATACTGGCCCCAAGTTGAAAAATTAACAGGTGCTTAATGTAACTAGATATTATTTTAGGACCAGAATGCACCTTGCAACACATCATTTAACGCTATGCTCTTCTTAAGCGCGCAAGATCCTTTTAAGATTGACCACTTAGACAATATTACTTATATTTTATATTTAAAATATTAACGTGTTTTTGAGTAAAGAATTTCAAGATGAAAGTAACTGAAAATATGGAAATTGAGATTATCGAGGCCAGTCTACTAGACTATCTACCTCATTATGAAGCTTTCTTTTCAAAAGTCGGCTTTAAGCGCATTGAAGGCGCTGTCTTTGGTGTACTCGTTTATTCTCCAAGGGCCCTTGCCTCTGATGAGATTGAAAAGATCTTAGGTCTATCGCAACCAGCAGTTTCAAGTGCCTTAAAAACACTTTCAACATATAAGATGGTTCTAACTAAGGATCATCCTGAAATTAAACGAATGAAAATCCATGAGGCCAATGATGATGCCATCAATATCGTTTCCAATATTGTAAAGAAACGTGAACTTGAAATCATCGAAGAATTTGAAAATATCACTTCAGAGTCTTTAAACCTTATAAAAGATGAGAAAAGAAAAACACGACTAACAAATATTTTAACGACAACTCGATTTGCAAAATCATTGAGCGAATTCATCATCTCTATCAGCAAAGAATTAGATAATCCTTATATGGCCATTGAGAAGTTCCCAGTTGTGACGAAAGTATTAAAAAACTCTATGACAGATATTAATCAACTTAAATCAGGACTTAAGACTGGTTTAAGAAACTCATTTCTAAATATTGTATCAAAAATTGAAAATGAAAAACATAATGGAGCAGGTAAATGAATCTATCACGCGTTGTGATTACAGGTGTTGGACTAACAGCACCAAATGGAAATAATTTAAGAGAATTCCGCTCAGCACTTCTTGAACAAAAGTCAGGAATCACTTACGAAGAAGTTCGATTTATGGGAGAAATTCCAGTTGGAAAATGTGACTTTGATGTGAAGAAGCACCAAAAAGGAAAGATGAGAAAACGTGGGACACGCGTAGGAAGCATCTCTGTTTATTGTTCTAAAGAAGCACTAGAAGACGCTAATCTCAATATCGATGAAATGGATAAGTCTCGAATTGGGATCTATCTTGGAATTACTGAGCATGGGCCAGTAGAGACAGAAGAAGAATTATTCCAATTCTACAAGAATAACAATGAAGATAATTCACTTTGGACTCATCACCACAATCCAAGAACAGTTGCCAATGCTCCTGCTGGTGAAGTTTCACTAAATCTAGGAATTACAGGGCCTCACTATACAATAGGTGCTGCATGCGCGGCCGGGAATATGGGACTAATCCAAGCGGTACAAATGTTACAACTTGGAGAAGTTGATCTCGCTCTTGCAGGTGGTGTATCAGAATCGGCAAATTCATTTGGAAACCATGTTTCATTTAAGGCGCAAGGTGCACTAGCAGACTTCCCAGAAGACCAGACTAGAGCAAGTCGTCCACTTGATAACAATAGAAATGGAATCGTTATCTCTGAAGGTGGATGTGTATATACACTTGAAAGACTAGAAGATGCACTCGCTCGTGGTGCAAAAATTTACGGTGAAATCGTTGGCTATCATACAAATAGTGATGCCTCAGATTTCGTATTACCAAATCCAGAGCGTCAAATGCAATGTGTACATAAAGCAATTGAGAAAGCAGGACTTACAATTAAGGATATCGATATTGTAAACCTTCATGCGACAGGAACAAAAATGGGCGACATCCAAGAAGTTTCAGGAATTAAAGAAGCATTTAAGGATGCTCCAGAAGTTGCTGTTAATTGTACAAAAGGCCTTATTGGTCACGCAATGGGTGCTGCTGGTGCATTAGAGCTAGCAGGAAACCTTCCAAGCTTTGAAGATGGAATGGTTCATCCTTGTCACAAAATTGATGAGATCGATCCTGAATGTGCAATGGATCAACTCGTTTTAGAAAAGCCACTAAAAAAAGATGTGAAGTATATCCTAAACAATTCATTTGGAATGTTAGGTATTAACTCAACGCTAATTATAAAAAAATACGAAGCTAAGGCTTAATTTAAAGTAAAAAGAATTACAGGAGAAGAAAATGACACCAGAACAAGTAAGACAAATCGTTGTAGATATTATTGCAGATATTGCAGTTGATGATGATGTAACAACAATCGATGATGCAACTCCACTAAGAGACCAACTAGATCTAGACTCAATGGACTTTCTAGACATCGTTATGGAGCTTAAGAAACAACACGCTGTAGAAGTACCTCAAGAAGACTACCCAGAGCTTGCTTCAATGAACTCTTGTGTTGCTTATCTAACACCAAAATTTCAATAAATTGATACATGGCCACCAAAGGTGGCCAATTTTTAAAAAGAAACGATATGACACAAAAATATGATGTAATTGTTATTGGCGCTGGGATGAGTGGACTTGCTGCAAGTATTAGGCTTGCGATGTTTGGTAAGAAAGTTGTCTGCCTAGAAAAGCACTCTATCTCGGGAGGACTGAATTCATACTACCGTCGAGGTAAAAGAAATTTTGATGTAGGTCTACACGCTCTAACTAACTTTGCACAAAGAGGAGAAAGAGGAAAACCTCTTACAAAACTCTTAAAACAACTACGTATTCCATGGAAAGAGCTAGAATTAATTGAACAAAAACAATCAAAAATTATCTTTCCCGATACAACTCTTACTTTCAACAATGACTTTGCTACTTTAGTTCAAGACATTGCAGAAAAGTTCCCTACTCATATTGATGAATTCAATTTATTTGTGGAACACATAAAAGACTTCAATGAAGTCGCCCTAACTAATGAAACATTTATGGCAAAAGATGTTGCCAGAAAATATATAAAAAATGAAAAACTTATCTCAATGATCTTTGCACCTTTGTTGATTTATGGATCGGCATGGGAAGACGACATGGATTTCTCTCAGTTTGTAATCATGTTTAAAAGTATTTATCTTGAGGGTTTTGCTAGACCAGATGGAGGTGTTCGAAAGATTATCAATCTCCTACTTGATAAGTATAAAGATCTAGGAGGAGAACTTCGTTTTCGCGCAGGTGTCCAATCCATCAATACACAAAATGATAAAGTAACAAGTGTTACCCTAGAAAACGGTGAAGTCCTTGAATGTGAAAAAGTAATCTCAAGTATGGGACACCCTGAAACAATGTCAATCACTCAAGGCCAAACATCTCAAAAGATAGAAGTAGGCCCGATGACCTTTTGTGAGACTATTCTGTGTTTAGATGAAAGACCTAAAGACTTTGATATGAATGACACTATTCTCTTTTACAATGAAAGAGAAGATTATCAATATCGAGCTCCAAGCGACTTTATCGACGACAAAAGTGCAGTCATTTGTTTCCCAAATAATTTTGCAGATGATGATAACAATGAAGGCCTAATTAGACTTACTTACATGGCAAATTACGAAAAGTGGAAAGAACTAGTCAATACTGATCGCAAGGCCTATTTAGCTAAGAAAAATGAAATATACGAGCAATCATTAAAAACTCTTAAAACAATATATCCAAATGCGAAGTTTGATGTGAAATTCAAAGATGTTTTCACACCTCATACAATTGAACGCTACACAGGCCATATGCGTGGATGTGTTTACGGCTCAACTCAGAAGCTACGCGATGGTAGAACACCAGTTAATGGACTGTTCTTATGTGGAACAGATCAGGGATTCCTAGGAATCATAGGCTCAATGCTAAGTGGAATTTCGATGGCAAACTTACATGGCCTAATGGAATAAGAAAGGAAAGAAATGAAGTATAATAATGTCGTAATAGAAGACTACGCATATATAGATCCTCCAGAAGTTTTAACAAGCGATAAACTTGAGGAATTACTTGAACCTATATATACAAGATTAAAACTTCCTCATGGAAGACTAGAGCTTATGACGGGAATTAGGTCACGAGGTTTTTGGCCAAATTCAACTAGGCCAAGCTCAATTGCAACTCAGGCAGGAGAAAAGCTCCTAGAAAAGCTTTCTAAAAAAGGAATTCAAAAAAGAGATATCAACCTGCTAATTAATTCCAGTGTATGTCGTGACTTCTTAGAGCCCTCAACGGCTTCGGTTATTCACTCTAATTTAGAAATGCCACAAAGCTGTAGCCTATTTGATATCTCAAATGCTTGCTTAGGTATGATTAGTGGATGGGAAGTTGTGGCAAATATGATTGAAACAGGTGCTATTAAGCGTGCAATTATTCTATCTGGTGAAAATAGCGCTCCCCTTTTAGAAAACACAATTAAAACACTTAATGAAGATCAAACGATTACAAGAAAAAGCGTTAAAAAGTTTTTTGCAAACTTAACAATTGGATCTGCAGGTGTAGCATATTGTCTAGCTCATAAGAGCGAGGCCCCTAATGCACCTCAAATTACTTCAATAATTAACAGAAGTGACTCGACAGCAAATAAGCTATGCCAAGGCGATGGTAACCCAGAGACACTTGTCATGGAAACAGACTCTGAAGAATTACTAAAATACGGAAAGGCACTAGCAAAGAAAACTTTTGAAGAGTCTCAATTAAAAGCTAATGAGATTGATATCGTTATCGGCCATCAAGTTGGTAAGGCACATAAAGAAGTCGTTCTAACAGAGCTAGGACTAAATAAACATCAGACATTTGATACATTTGATACTTTAGGAAATACAGGCTCAGCAGCGCTTCCTATTACACTTGCAAAAATGAATGATGAACAGGGAATTGAAAAAGGTAAGAAAGTTGCTCTTGTAGGAATTGGTTCTGGTCTTTCTTGTTCTGTACTAGGAGTAACTTGGTAATGGATATGACAATCGATACTTGGCAACACGAATACCCATTTAGAAATAATTTCCTTGAAATCAATGGCAATAAATATCACTATCTCGATGAAGGTAATCCAGAAGGTGAAGTTGTTATCATGCTTCACGGAAATCCAACGTGGTCATTCTATTACAGAAATATTGTAAAAGAATTACAAGAAGATTATCGTTGCATTGTTCCTGATCACTTTGGATGTGGCCTATCAGATAAGCCACAAGACTATGAGTATACATTAGAAAATCACATCAATAACGTCCTAATGCTTATTGATCAACTCCAAATAAAGAAGTTTAAACTTCTAGTTCACGACTGGGGTGGAGCTATTGGAATGGGTGTTGCAACATCAAGACCAGAAAGTGTAACAGGTGTTATTCTACTTAATACAGCTGCATTTAAGTCTCTTGATATCCCAAAAAGAATTGCTCTTTGTAAGCTCCCTCTTATTGGTGAGCCAATGGTTCGCACGTTTAATGCTTTTGCTTGGCCTGCAACATTTATGACCACAACAAAGCCTCTAGCTAAACATATTAAAGAAGGTTATCTCCACCCATATAATAGCTACAAGAATCGAATTGCTACAGCTCGATTTGTAAAAGATATTCCACTAACAAAGTCCCATCCAAGTTATGGAAGATTAGAAGAGATTGAAAATGGACTAAAGAATGTAAAATGTCCAAAAATGTTTCTCTGGGGCGCTAAGGACTTCTGTTTTAATATGAAGTTCTTAAAGAGATGGAAAGAGTTTTATCCCCAAGAGGACTCAAAGACTAAGTATGTCGTATATGAAAATGCTGGTCACTATGTGATTGAAGACGAAAGAGAAAATTGTCTTAAAGAAATAAAAGGCTTTCTGAATGAATATAGCTCTTAGAATTGAGAACTGGGCACAACAAACTCCAGACAAGACTTGTCTTAAATTTCCAGTTAAGACAGGCAGTGGATATAAGTATGACCAATTAAGTTTTAAAGCGTTTAATGACTTAAGTTCTCACTATGCGGCCTGCTTAAATGAAGAAGGTATCCAAAAAGGAGACAAGGTCTTACTTTTTGTAAAACCATCATTTGACTTCCCTGCCCTTACTTTTGCTCTCTTTAAACTAGGGGCCATCCCTATTCTAATCGATCCAGGAATGGGCCTTAAGAACCTTTTTAAAGCAATCAAAGATGCAAAACCTGACTATCTAATCGCAGTTAATATTGTGCATATTCTAAGGCTATTTAAAAAAGATAGCTTTAAAACAATTAAGAAGTATTTCACTACAGAAAGTAAGATACTTTCTTCTTTAACAACAATTAGTTCACTCAGAAATAAAGAACATAGGGACTTTAGTACACAAGAAGTTGCCCCTCAAGACTTAGCGGCCATTCTCTTTACTTCCGGTGGAACTGGTAGGCCAAAAGGTGTTGAATACACACATGAAATATTTAACAGACAAACTGATGTGCTACAGGAATTATTCAATCTAACTGCTGAAGATATTGATGTTCCAGGGTTTCCTCTATTTTCATTTTTTACCATGTCAATGGGAATGACTAGCGTAATCCCAGACATGAACCCGAGTAAACCAGCAAAATGTGATCCCGAAGCACTCATTAAAAATATCAATGATAATAAGGCAACATTTGTTGCTGGCTCACCTGCTATATGGGATAGAGTTGGACGTCATCTAGAAAAGACGAATCAAACACTCGATACTGTAAAATATATTGTTATGTTTGGTGCTCCTGTTCGCAATGAAGTACATGAAAGACTACTTTCAAGACTGACTCGTGAAGATGCGGACACATATACACCATATGGAGCAACTGAATGTTTGCCAGTTAGCTGTTTTAACGGAAAAGAAGTTCTTACCAAAACACAATTTGAAACTGCTAAGGGTTCTGGTACTTGTATTGGTCTACCTTGTCCAGGCGTTGAAATTAGAATTATTAAAGATGTAGACGGCGTAATTAAAGATATAAAAGATACAAGGCAGCTTCCTAGCGGAATGATTGGTGAAATTATTGTGCGAACGAAAACAGCTACTGCCGCTTATCATGAATTAGAAGACAAAACACGAGAAGCAAAAATCTATGACGGTGATACATTCTGGCACCGCATGGGTGATATTGGAAGAATTGATAACGAAGGTAGACTCTGGTTTTATGGACGCAAGGCCCATCAAGTAAAGGCCCATGCCACGACATATTATCCAATCTCAATAGAAGCAATATTTAATAAACATCCATTAGTTGAGAAATCCGCTTTGATATGGATTCTAAAAAATAATCGCATTAGACCTGCTTTAAGTGTTGAACCAAATTCATTTGTCATGAATAAATCTCGCTTAAAACAAGAGTTAAAGATCATGGCCAATCAACACTCACACACAAAGGATATCGATGAGATTTATATCTGCTCAAAATTTCCAGTTGATATTCGCCACAATATAAAAATTGATCGCAAGGCCTTATCAAAACTAGCACAAGCAGGAAAGCTGAGGTAGTCATGAGAGTCTTAGTTACAGGTGCTACTGGCTTCTTAGGCTATCATATTGCAAAAGACTTATTAAAAGATGGACATGAAGTAATCAACTTCTCTCGTCGACACACCTCAGAAGTTGACGAGCTTGGTATCGAAACAATTAAAGGTGACCTAACTAATTATGAAGATATTAAAAATGCCTTAAGAGATATCGATGCAGTATTCCATGCTGCAGGAAAAGTTGGAATGTGGGGAAAGAGTAAAGACTTTCATCGCATTAATGTTGATGGAACAAAGAACCTTGTAAATGCTATGAAGGAGCAAGGTGCAAAATATTTAATCTACACAAGTACACCAAGCGTAGTCTTTGGAAAAGACGAAATTAAAAATGGAGACGAGTCACTTCCCTATCCAAAAAAATATCTTAATGAATACGCAAAATCCAAATCTATTGCAGAACGATTTGTCCTAGAGTCAAATGGCCATGGAATACTAACAACTTCAATTAGGCCTCACTTAATTTATGGAGAACGCGATAAGAATATCATCCCAAGACTTATTCAAAGGGCAAAAAGTGGCCGTTTAAAAATTATTGGTGATGGCCAGAATTTAGTTGATATTAACTACGTAGAGAATGCTTCACATGCACATGTCATGGCCCTAAAAGAGCTATCTACAGAGGCCAAGAATCAAGGAAAAGCATATTTTATTGGTCAAGAGAAACCCGTCAACCTATGGGACTTCATAAATAAAATACTAGAGGCCAAAGGCGAAAAGCCTATTAGTAGTAAAGTTTCTCTTAAGATCGTATACTTTATTGGCCTTATTTTCGAATTAATTTATAAGCTCCTAGGAAAGTACGACGATCAACCACCAATGACACGTTTTGTGGCCCTACAAATGGGAACTTCTCATTATTTCAAGCATGATAATGCAAGAGTTGATTTTGGTTATTCACCTAAAATAACAATTGAAGAATCACTTGAGAAGATAAAAAACTAGCGCACTTAAAATCAAGCGATAAACTAAAAAGTAACCAAATTGGATTCTCTTAATAAGTTTCATAAAATAGTGAATAGTAGCAAGGCCTACAAAGAATGAAACCAACATGCCTATTGCACAATTAAAGAGCTCAAATTGCACACCTTGTGGCTTAGACATTAAGTTATAACTTTTGAGCATAAAGGCTGCAAAAATAAGAGGCAGAGATAATAAGAATGAAAATGAAGAAGCGTCAGCTTTAGAAAGCCCCAAGAATCTTGCCGCAGTAATTGTAATACCTGAACGTGATACACCTGGAAAGATTGCCAGTACTTGAGATAGTCCAATTACAATAGAGGATGAGGCACGAAACCCTTCCATATTCTTATTTGTTTTACTTATGCGATCTGATATGAACAATAAGATACCGAAGAATGCTAAGTTGAATGCAATAAAGACTTCATTTCTTCCATAAGCTTCAGCAACTGGTTTCAAGATTAATGCAAAAAAGCCTGTAAAAAAAGTTGCGATCATAAAGTTCTTAGTGAAATCATCACATGTTTTTCCAGGTAGAATAAAGAAAATTGCATTCTTTGAAATTCTTAAGACATCTTTATGGAAGTAGATACCTACTGCCAAAGCTGTTCCCACATGCATAGCTAAATCAAAGAATATTCCTGGGTCTTTAAACTCATATATGAATGGAAGTAAGGCCAAATGACCAGAGCTTGAAACAGGTAGAAACTCTGTTAATCCTTGAATTATTCCATAAACAATGGCCATCCATAATGTCATTTCAACTTTTCCTTAACTTCTAAAATTGGCGTTCTATCTTTTAATTTTAGGCCAAGAAGAATGTCATTGAAACCCTTAATTGTCGCTTTAGAATAAAATATGTCTTTTCTTTCTAATGCCATTTTAAAAACTAAAGAATAACGCTGCAAAGCTGAACGTACAGTATCGATATAATCTTGCTGATTAGACTCTAGAGCAGATAAAGCAGACTCAACGTAAACTCCTAAAATATATCTTTCAAAGTTTCGTCGATAATCTTTACTCTGATCAACTTCATTTAAAAAATCAAAGGCAAATAAAGGATTAAACAAGCTCTCCTTAATCCAAATATCATATCTCTCCTCAACTTTCTTTCCCCATCTAGCTTTGAAAAAAAGTGCGTTAGATAAAGCGGCCTGTGACTTATCATTATCAAGATGTCTGTCCCAAACACTTTTATAAACAATAGGTCTCAACTGAGAGAGACTAAAAAAAGTTTCACGGTATATAATATTCTCACCAGAATAATCTTTTTTACGTACAAATATAGTGTCTCCACTTTTAATGAAGTCCACATAATTATCGTGTGTTAATTCAAGTAACTTAGATAGCTCTAGTTTCATTTGAAGGTATGGTAGGAATTGGAAATGCCCTTTCATCATTAATTTAGGAATATTTTTATAATCAACAAGAAAAGCATTTGATATTAATTGAAACAGCTCTAGTGATGCTCGTTGATTAATATAGAAGTAGTCCTTGTCATCTTTAATTGATAACTCCAACGATTTATCAAGTTCGGGATAGTAAAGGCTAAAAAACCAAAGATTATTTTTTGCGACTTTAACAAGCTCATAGAGATCAAAACGTGAAGCTATTTTAAAACTGCCCTTAATTGAAAGTTTCTTATCCCATAGAGATACTAAAGGACGAAAGATTGTTTTTGAGGAAACCTTTCTAATTTCATAACTTGGAATAAGCTCAAAACGCCCATCTGCCAAGTTTGTGAAACTAGAAAATCCCAAAGTTTTTGAACCAATTTCTTGAAAAGATTCAAAGTCCTTAATATCCCCTTCCACAAAACTCTTTAGGCCATAATCAACTTGTTGCTGTCCTAGAAGTTGTTGCTTATACATCAAAGGACTAAAAGGTGTTAAGGCGACTGCTATGAGACAGATTAACGTAGCAAAGAAGTAAGAGATTACTTTTGAGCGATATACTAAGCGAGATGCTGTTAATTTAGAACTCCAAGGATGCTCAATTTCTCTAGAAAATAGGTCAAGTACAACACGAATTGGTAAAAGTATTAATCGCATAATGGCGGCCAATCTTCGCAAAAAGAAGCTAGGTGCCATAATTCTTACACCACATATTAATTGCCCAAAAGTTAAACTGAACAACAGTGCGCAATAGAAATAATAGAAGAAATAAGTCACGACAAAAACAAAGAGATGCTGGATCGAGAGAGAATCCTTTGAAATATGAAAAACAGAGTTGGCCAGTGCCAACACGAATTCATTTGACAATAATCCGTAGCTTAAAAACAAACATAGGCATAAGTCGATTATAGTGGCCGTAATCTTCAAATATCGTTTCGGTGTAAAAAACATAGAGATTTTGCTTCCAAATAATAGTTATTTCTTCAAACGGCCACAAATTTTGGCACTATATTTTTAGAAATTTTGAAATTTAGATATATTTTAACACTATGAAATGACGTGATCCAATTCATAATTTCAAGGACTTATTTTCTTGTCGAAACAATAAATTACCCAACTTACTAGGTCAGAATTGAAAACCTTAATAAAATAAAGAAAATAGATAATTTGTCGATAAGTATAAGGCATTGAATTGACAGGGGAACTAAAGTGAAAAGATTAACAAAGGCCAAAGAAACAAAGAGCTTGAATAAAGAAGGTGAAAATTCTTCTTTAAAAAAAGTTAAGGTTAGCGTACTTGCACTAACTCTTATTCATTCATCTCTACCATTAAGTGCTCAAGCTTTTGTAAAAAAAGATGGAGAGACATGGTCTCAATACACTTCTGGCTCTGGTGCTAAAACAATTATGGGTGCCCTAAACCTTGTCGGTAATATGTCTAAGCAGATGTATAACCAAGGACAACTTTCACAACAAGAAATCCAAGGCCTGCATTCATTCAATAAAGCACAAGCAGATGCACAACAGAAGATGTCTGCTCGTCGTTTTCACCCTGCCTTTAACTGCCCTCTTGCTCCTGAACCAATCCTTGCTCCAAATGGTGCCTGTAGTGTTGGTGGACAAATGAAAATTCCAGAGCAAGCGCTTGAATTTGGACAAAAGATTCTAAATGAATATATGAGCTTTAAAAAGCCTCGCAATGTTCCTCCTTATATCGGGGAACAATGTCTTACAGAGGGACTAAAAAGTATTGAAGACAATTACCAATCAATGACATCTAAATATGAAGAGATGATTGCTCAATTTGAAGCTCAATTAAATCAAACAATTGAAATTCAAAAGAAGAATAAAATTAAAGTTGATGAATTAAACGCATTACTAAATGGTGGCGGAAATAAAGTAAGTCAGGACTTTAAAAATACTGACTTTAATAAGCTACTACCAGAAAACTGCGTCGATGCATATGATGTTAACAAGATCATCAAAAGCCCTAGAGGTGGTGGACTTGTTGGCCTAAAAGATAAAATGACAAATGATGAAAGAGAAGCAAAAGGATTTAGAGGACACTCTCTTGCTGAATTAAATGCAAAAATAGCAAGTGATAAGAAAAAAGTTATTGCTGCTCTTAAAAAAGACGGACTAGGTGCCCTTACAAGAAATAGTACTTATAGTGGCCTAAGATTTGGAAAACTATTTAATGATATCGGAAAAGGTAACCTAAGAGCAGACCTTGGAACAAGAGCTGCAAAGATCAATAATCTTATGAGCAAACTTGGTGTAAGTGATGCAGACGTACCAAAGGATCCATTAGATCCAAGCTTTAGTGCAAAAGTAGAACGTCTTGCTGCAAAGAGTACTGCTTCATATCAAGAAAAGTTTGTCTTAGAGTGTATGTCAGGTTCAAATAGAGCTGCATACTCAACTCCTCTAGCACAATCACTAAAGAGCTTCGACCACGTAAAGCTAGGAAATAGTGGTGATGCCTTAAGCCGTTTTAAAAGAGTTGCTTCTGATGCATTTAGCTCTCCAACTTCTCTATCAGCACTTGATCGTACAGTTAACTCAATCGAAGATGGAAATATCAGAATTACTGTTACTAATAGTAGCGGTCGTGATGTAACAAAATCAGTTGGTCAATACTACAATGACCTAAAGAATGAATGTACAGCAATCTATAATGGTGACCTAAAGCCAGCTGGTGATGCTGCAAAACTTGAAACATATCGTGCAGAAGTTCAAGAACTAGTAAGTGAAGCTAAGAAACTACAAGAAGATACAAGTAGAAGTATCGCTTCAGGTGGAGAAGGAAGTATTTCTGCTCTTATCGATGAAGCATTATACAATTGTAATGGACGCTCTGTTGAACTAAGTAGCTGTAGTTCTAAAGATACTTATAATACATCAAGCTCAAGCTTCTGTGTAACTCAGGCAGCATCTTGTTCTGAAAACCTTGCACAATGTAGTGCATTCACAGAGAACTTAGTGCAACAAAAGACACAAGAACTAAAGCAACAAGCTGACCTTTATAATGCACAAATGATGCAACAAGAAGAAAGGGCCAAGGCCCTTGTGACTCAAATGCAGTCACACATGTCAAATGTTGCAGACAAAATGTATAAGGGAATGTTCCCTAACCTAACACCAGCTGCAGCAAAAGCTTTTGGATTATCATCAATGAACGGTCTAACATTTGAAGGTGGACTTACTGCTATTGATGTTCCAAAAAGTGATCAACAAATAGCTGGTATCTTTCTTGAAAAAGATCCAGAAAAGTTTAAGAAAGCATTAATGGATCAGATGGTTGGAAATATTTCTAAAATGAAAGGAAGTCTTGAAAACTGGAAAAAAGAGCAAATGAATCATATTGCTGAACAAAAAGGCACAATTGGACAAAGCTTAAATGATGAGATCACAAAGTGGCAAAACTTTGTTTCAGACTGTAATGGAGCAATTCAAGAAAGAAATAACAAGATGGCCTCACAACTAGAAGAAGCTAGAAAACAAGCTTCAGAAAATGCGCAAGAACAATTGAAGTTTTGTCAAAAACTAAGAGGTCTTCAAGAGCAAGGACCAGGGCCAGGTTGTAACGGTGATCACTCAGCAAAGGATCTCTACTCTGATGCAGTAGAAATTGCTTCTGTTCTTCAAGCACAACAGCCTCAACGAGGACCAGCAAGTATATTAAACCCAGGTAGCAATAGTACACAAATATTTGAACAGATAAATGAATATAGTCGCTTTTGTGATGAAGCAAATTCACAAGGACTACTTTCTGATAATGGAGAGGATAATAGCTCAAATGATCAATTAATTACACTATGTGAAGACAATGGTGGCGATCAAGAGTTAATCACGAACTTAACAGATACACTTATCAAAGGCCTAACAGAGGATGAGAAGAAGTATGAAGATAACTTAAAGGACTACATCCTTGGAGAAGCCGACTTAAGTGAAGATCTGAAGAAAGTGCTAAGGAAAGACAATAGAACAATGGCAAGACAAATTAAGTCATTACAAGAAAGATCTAATGAGTTTAAAGACTCTGAGAATGGATATGGCCGTGGATTCTGTTCAATGATTACTAGCAATAGCGGAAAAACAGCTTATATCTCTAAAGAATGTAAGAAATATGAAGGCGATGAAGATAAGACTGCTTTCCAAAAATGTGAATCAGAAGCAAGAGATCGCTTCAGTGACGATAAACTCGATGCCCTTGGACTTTCATCAGCTGCAAAAGTTATTGCCTCAGTTAATAGTCCAGGACTTCAAGATGCATGGCATAGCATTGGTGAGAAGTATAATGGTACAGCATGTGCGGCCATCAACGGATCACAACTCGGGCAAAAAGGACTTATCCCAGGACTTATGGAGAAGATCAATCGCGATATAGCTTCAGAGGATGGGATGATCCAATAAGGAAAATTAATTAAGGCATAGGAGGCCTAATTGAATATAGCGGTACGTAAGCTTAGAAAAAAACAAAGAGAATTAAAAGCACTCACCTTTTATTTGTGCTTAGGGCTTCTTACAACTTCATGCTTAGTAGATCCCGCTCAAAATCGTACAGGTTCTGGGGGAAAGGCCCTAAAGAATACACAAGATACAGTCTCTGCAGGTTATGGACGAGTACTTGCTGCTAATCCACTGATCTTAAGTGATTATAGTGCTGATGAAGATACAGATCTATCAACTCTTATCACGCGCTCTCCAGTACCAATCACAAATAATCAATATCTAATTAAAGATTGTACCATGGTTGCAAACTGCCTTGAGGTTACAGAAGATACAGGAATTTCTCCTTTCTACAATGAAACAAGTCAATGGGCATTTCCAGTTACATCAACTGAATTTCTACAAATTAATGCTTACTACCACATGTCAAAGATCATGGATACATACCTATCGGACATGCAAAATTACTATAATATCGTTTATCCAAATACTGGATCACGTCCCTTCTCAAGTACAATTCCAAGTGATTCCGATCAGCATAAGTCATTTTGGAAAAGCTTAACAAACTCAAGTTCAAAACTTATTGTAGAAGCGGATTCTTCACTTAAAGATAATGCAAGCTTTAGCCCAAGTAATTTCAAAATAAGGCTAGGTTATCTATCTGGTTATACAAATTTAAAAATGGCACAAGACCCTTCAGTTATCTACCATGAGTTCGGTCATACTGTTGTTGAGCGTCTAATGAACCATCGTAATCGCTCTTACGCAGTAAATAATTGCCTTGGAAATGATGAATACGAAGTATGTAGTGGTGAAAGTCAACTAGGATACTTTGCTCACGATGATGCTTTATCAATCAACGAAGGTCTATCAGATTATTTCTCGTACTTCGTTAATAGTCGTGAACATATGGGAGAATGGGGACTTGGTAAATTTAAAAATGCCTCTCGCCCACTTTCAGAAGATGATAGTCTTCACATTGCAGGAATATCAAGTGATAGTGATTCACGCTTAAGATATCCAGAATACCTAGGATATAATGTATATTCACCTGAAAAAAGAATTGATGATATCCACTTAGATGGACAAATAATCAGTCACTTCTTAGTTGCTCTTACAAAAGAATTTCAAAATAAATGTACTGGTACTCACACGCAAGCTAAGAAGTTAGTATTCTATACTTTGGCCGAAACACTGGCAGAACTTGGTGACTTAACAGCAAAGGCAAAGGATAGCTTTGTCGACCAGATAAATCTGGATATTAACTATGCACACGAATGGCTTAAATCAGTAAAGCCTGTTAATTTTAGAAACTTCTCTCAAGCATTTGCTAGAAATGTTTTAAAAATGACTATACAAAGCACAAGCCTATGCCCTCTCAATTCATTCTCAAAAGATGATCTTGAGCAATTACTCGACTCTTATGGCCTACTCCTATTTAGAACATATAATACTAATTATAACTTTACAGGTACATCTGGTAACGTAACTGTTAATCAACTTAATAGAAAAAAATCTGAACTAATAAGTAAAAATCTTTTAATAGAAGACACAAGATCGACATATTCGGATATTAGTGTTTTCGATATAAGATCTACGATCTATCAAACAATTAGAAACCAAATGAAGATCGAAGAAGTCACAACAACTGATGCAAGATATAATAATGGTAACGGCCAGGTTTCACCTGGAGAAATCGTTGGAATCTTTGCTAATGTCTTTAATAAGTCCAATTCGATTATGGCAGGAACAAGAGTGCTCGCTTCAGACTGGGCACATATGCAAGATGGCCTTCCATGTACAGACTTAAGTGACAACTTTCCTTCCCTAGCTCAGGGTGGAACAACATGTGACCAATTAACAAAAGATAACTATGATGATTCAGGACGTATCATGCCAGTTTGCATGCTTACATATAATGATGGCTCAAGCACAAAGATTTTAAATCAACATGAATTCTTAAAAAAGATGAAATCAGATATTGGACTACTTGAACAAGATTGTCTTGGACAAGGAGAAGAAAGAACACAAGATGATTTAAATAACTGTTTCGTAAAGGCCATACCAAGTGCTAACACACAGAATATACCATTCATGCTACCTAACTCAAACTGGCAAGAAACAATGCAAGATGAACAAGGACAGCCAATATTCACTGACTCAAATTTAATGTTTTTTGAAATTAACAAAAATATACCAATTGGAACAGAAGTAACATGTCGCCTACGTACGACATTTTCAAATTGTGATGATTGCTATCATGATAGTCAATCTTCATATGACGACTTCAGTGATTTTGAATTTGCAGGTGAGAAACCTTTTAATATTTTAAATATTAATTTTAAGATTGGACAATAGGCCATAAGGGAAATCATGAAAAAAGCATTAGTAATTGGAAGTTTCTTTGTTGCTGGGTTATTCATTATCTCTTCTTATCAAAATGAAGAATCAAATATTGTCACAAAGTCAAAAGTTCAAGCAGATAAAGCTATAACAAAAAACACACATAAGCATCACCATAATAAGAAAGTAAAGTCTCGCTCTATTGCATCTTTGGATACATCACTAAATAAGAATCCGCATAAAGTAGAAACGGAAACACCACAATTTGGACGAATAAAAAAAGAATTAACTGAATCTGATATTGAAGTTATCAACAAGGTTAAAAGCAATATCCCTGCCCTTGCAGATAGTGAATTTGAAATTGTAAAAAGGCTAAGAATCTCTAATAAGTCGATTTATATCGTTAATCAGACATTTAATGGATTACCGCAATCATTTACAGCACTAATTGATAACAAGAGTGGTCGAATTGAAAAGAGCTGGGGCAAAACACGATATGAAATGCCCCAAGCAACAAGACACTACCCAGCAACTACTTACTAACTTGCTTTACCCACTCAGTCGTATGACCGTTTAGGCCAAGCTTACGAGGAGTTTTATGGTAGCCGTGGCTTTCATTTAAAGAATATTGTCTGAAATTATCAATTGAACAATAATGAACAATCTCATCGACATTAAATTCTTTCGCGGCTTCTTCAAAGAAGTCCATTATTCTGTGAGAGTAACCACTCCCACTATGTTGCATTTTGATTGAAGTATTTTTACAAAGCAGTTTGCTATCTTCTTTCTTTACGAAAGCAGCTGCAATGATTTCATCTGATAGCTTTACTGAAAATAATTGCCAACCATCACTCATCTCTTTTTTAATATCATCAAGAGTCCACTTAAAATCTGGACTATCAGAGAATGCTTCAACATTGTAGTCATACACATCTTTTACATTCTTCTGAGATGTTACTGATTCAAATTTGAGATCGCCGACATTAATGGCCTTTACCATGATTCCTTCCTAGTAAAATTTAAATATAAAAATTGATCTTAAAGAGTTGAGATATACGCAGCAAGATCTTTGAAATCTGAGTCTTTCAGATTCTTAATAAATGGTAACATATCTGGGTTCTTTCTTTCACCTGTTTTAAATTGAACAAGTGACGAGTAAATATACCAATCATATTGGCCAGCAATACGTGGAGCCTTCATTGACTTCTTACCTTCACCATTTTCACCGTGACAAGAAACACAACGATTATATAATGTCTTACCATTAGCAGCGCTCTGTGCTTGAACACTATTCATTGAAAAAATACCAAGTGTGATAAGTGCTAGGGCCGTTAACTTCATTCTACTTCCTCTTTTATATACTCAAAAATTTTTAATATTTATTTACCTATAGCTATCTAATATTAACTGTTTATATATTACTGCGCAACCAATTTTATCTTTGTACTCTGATATGAGAAATTCAAATATCTAGCAATACTATCAAATAATACCTCTTTCAATTTATTGGCCTGCGGGCCACGAAGTCCACTAAATATGATTCTATCATCAAGGCAAACTTCATTCTCTTCTATGCTAAATAACTGAATTTCACCAATTTCAAACTGGTCTAAACAAGAATTAGTATTTTCAACAAAATTACTAACAGAATCAATTCTCTGTCTCAGTGAAAGACTTTCCCATTGCCTCATTTCAACCTTATTGCTCATCAATTGAGAATCAAAATAGTCCTTTTGGATGTCCAAGAGAATCATTTCAAACCACTTTTTTAGCTCTAAAACACCATCCCAGGCACTTTTTGTAGGATCATCACGCAAGAAGCTTTCTGCCTCGCGAAAACTCGCCATAAACAGTCCTCGAGGTCCAATTTTACTAATTATATTTAGAGCACTTACCACTAAAGCTTTTTTTGCCTCAGCATTCTCTTCTGTAGACATAAAGTGCTCGTCAAAGAATGTTGGTGATAAGTATTGCCCAAATTCACTTCCGGAATAGTTTTCTAAGAGAGAATGGGCCTGGTTAGATATATTCATTTTTATCTTTTTGTTAAAGTATGAGATCTGCAAATTATCAATAATGTTACATTTTGACCACTAGCTAGCGCAGCAATCTTTTATGTTATCATAATCACATGAGTGAAAATTCTAAACGCTTTCATTTAATTGATTTGATTCGCGGCATTGCCGTGATTCTAATGATTATATTCCACTTTACATATGATCTGGATATATTTGGATATGTTGATGTCGAGTTCTTTAGGCCTGGTTTCTGGTATTATCTACCAAGACTTATTGTTACTTTATTTATGTTTTCAGTAGGTGTCTCCATCTGTATGGCCCACCCCGGAAAAATACACATGAGATCCTACAATATCCGCCTTGCAAAAATTGGAATTGCGGCCTTAATCATAAGTATCTCAACTTACTTCATGTTTCCTAAGAATTGGATATACTTTGGAACTCTCCACTGCATATTCTTTGCGACTATTTTGATCACGCCACTACGCAATAGGCCATGGCTTAGTGCAACCCTTGCCGTCATAATCCTTATCCTTGAACAAACAAAGTATGCAATTCCTTTTCCACAAATGGATCATGCATCTCTAGATTATATTGCAATATTTCCATGGGTGGCCGTTTCACTACTTGGTATCACCTTTTTTCATCTCGGCCTACACCGTATTAACTACCCTCAACTTTATCCATTGAGAAAAATACAATTTCTTGGAAAGCATTCATTCCTTATTTACGTTACGCATCAAGTGATACTTTACTCAATTGTATATGTCGTATACCAGTTCACAAAATGGATCTCTCAATTGTAAGTTCTTTGTAAATTAAGCAAAATAAATGGCCTGACTTCAGGGAAAATGCTATTCAAAGTAGCAAAGAAGGAAAGGCCAAGTATCAATGATTACAGAAAAATTAACGAATAAGATAAATTATAAGTATCTTGAGCGCACAATCGGCTCAATGAAGTTTGCAGTTATTATTATCGCTTTATTTTCATTAGCAATGACTGTGGGAACATTTGTTGAAAGCTATTACGGAACTGACTTTGTAGGGCGCCTGATCTATAAGACTTGGTGGTTCATGGCCATCCAATTCTTCATGTGTCTGAGTATCCTATTTGCGGCCTTTGTAAGACTCCCTCCTAAAAAGCGTCTCTATGGATTTTATACAATTCACACAGGTCTAATCGTAATTGGAATAGGCTCATTCGTTACATATATCGCTGGTATTGACGGGACGATTCACCTTCGTCCAATGACTCCTTCAAGACAAGTTGTTTTAAATGAAGATGTAATCGAGATCACTCGCCCTGATGAAAATACAAGGGCCGTTCTTCCTCTTCCATATACAGCATTTGATAAGAATATTGATGTCAAATATAAAGACGTTGAAATTGGACGTTATATGCCATTTGCTGAAAAACAAATGGAGTGGCTACCAGCTCTTGATGAATCTGAAAATAGTGAGAATACTCATTCTTCAAGTTACATTATTTCAAACGATAACGTTGCTCAAGACTTCACACTAAGCCTTCATCCAGAAGCATATGACTTTGAAGCATCTCTATCGATGGGATTATTAAATATCACTTACCTACCAAAAACATTGGCACCATGTATTAGCCGCCCAGGAGTTAGCGGATTAATACTTTGGGATTCAAGAAATTCAAAATGTTTCACGGCCGAAGATAAGAATATAAAAGTCGAAAAAACAAGTTCAGATAAAAGATTCTTCGTTATTAAAGATGAAGGTAATGTATATTCATTTCTACCTGATTTAAGCCCCTGGGCCCTCGACAGTAATTTAAAACCAGTCATGAATGCTCCTATTCGTGTTTTCTCGATGAATCTATTTAAAGAGAAACCGAACCTCTTTCTATTTGGTCGCCAGGCTTCATTCTGGGACAAGTACGAAGAAAAATGGGTTAGCCAAGAATTCGATAACAATGGTGAGATGACTCTACCTTGGATGGGCTTCACATTAAAGCTAATACGCCATGAAGATAATCTTGTACCGACAATGGTACCCCACTCGACATTACCAATTCAGCAAAATGGTTCTCTTGTAAAAGGAGCCACTAGAGCGGCCAGAGTAAAAGTTAGAGACAAAGAGTACTGGCTAACTGATGATAAGCCCGTAACAGTTCTAATTGATGGTGTTAAAACAAATATCTTTTTAACAAAGCGATCATTTATGCTTCCATTTGAGTTTACGTTAACTCGTTTCAAAATGGATAAAGACCCAGGGACGAATCGTCCTGCAAGTTATGAGAGTTTTGTAAACCTATTCACAAACGGAAATACAACCCCATATCATGTCTATATGAATAATCCATTAAAATATGATGGATTCACATTCTACCAAGCTTCATATTCACAAGATCCACAAACTGGTCAATATAGTTCAACTCTTTCAGTGAACTTAGACCAAGGACGTTGGATTAAGTATCTTGGTTCACTTCTTCTTGTTTTTGGTTGTTCTTGGCATTATTACCTAAATTATAGGCCAAAGAAGAAGAATAAGGACCTACTTGGACTTGATGAAGAAACAGGAGACCTAAATGCTTAAACTACTACTAAGCTTTTTTGTACTAACAAACGTTTATGCAAATGTTAATTTTTGCCAAAGTGAACTTGAAAAAATGCCAATTAGGCAGGACGGAAGAGTTAAGCCTTTAACGGTTCATGCTAAAGAAGTTATTGATCACTTAACGGGCAAGAAGAAAGCTAAAGGATACACAAGTGTAGAGACTTTCTGCCATTTAAGTGCGAAAGCATTTGGACTTGAAGTACCATTTAAGCTTAAAACAAAAATTGAGCATAAAGACACGAAAAAACTTTTAGATAGCGATGGAGAGATGGGATTTGATGAACTCATCACTCATAGCACGACAATTAGAATGGCATACCAAAAAGAAAAGGTAGAGTCAGGTTATAAGAAAGAGCTAAACAAGTTACTAAACAAAATTGGCCTCTATAATGACATTGTCGGGGGAACAAATTGGCAACTCCCAGTGAAAGTAGGTGCAGAAATAAATTGGACACCTCTTACTGACTTTCTAACTAAAGAAAAGATTGATGCCATAGCACAAACTTCTAGTACACCATTTAAGGACGCATTTGCTCAAGCAAAGAAAGACTATGTGAACCTAAAAGGTGACAAGTACATGGTTGAGTATACTTTTGATAAAATGCAGTTAACAAAGATTGCATTTGCTTTAACACTTATCGCTCTTGCGGCACTCGTTTTATTTAAAAAGTTTGGCGTGGCCTTAAGTCTTGCTGCTGTAACTATTATTGTTCAAACAATTTACTTAAGCCTAAGAGTTTATATTTCTGGACGTGCACCGATTACTAATATGTACGAAACAGTTATCTTCTCGGGCTATGGTGGGCTACTTCTTTCAATGATCATCGGGCACCTTAAAAAAGAAAAAACATATTTATATATGGGGCTTGCTTATAATCTATGTACGCTTATGATGATCACATTTGCGACGAATATGGTTTCACCATCGATTAGTCCACTTGTACCAGTACTAAGAGACAATTTCTGGTTAAGTACACACGTTACAACTATTATTATGTCTTACGGGGCACTAGCATTAAGTTGGATTCTGGCCAATACAATTCTATTTAGAAAGGCTTTTGGTGAGTTTTCTTCAAAAGATGAAACTTATTACAATGACTTAATTTACACAACACTTAAGTATGGTGTGATCATGTTAGCAGCAGGAATTATTCTCGGTGGTGTATGGGCCGATTATTCTTGGGGACGTTTTTGGGGCTGGGACCCTAAGGAGACATGGTCACTAATCGTTCTGTGTATTTATATGGCAATACTTCATGGAAAATACACAAACTGGATTAATAATAATCGCTTTGGAACTCTCGTAGCAGGAGCGTTTATGAGTGTTATGATGGCGTGGTTTGGTGTTAACTATATCCTAGCAACAGGCCTTCATTCATATGGATTCTCTCAAGGAGGAGCTTACTTCCTTGGAACATTCTTTACAATTCAGACATTAATTTTAATTTTTACTAATATAAAGATTCACTCGAATAAATCAGCATAAGAAAAGGCCCACAAAGTGGGCCTTTATTTTTTATAAACTAGATGAAAATGGATTGATGTATTGAGACTTTAATTCTTCTTTCATAAATGCATTATCATTCATTTCAAAGTAACCAACTAAAGCACCTTCAGTGATTTGTTGAGTCTTATAGTAAGACTTAATAAATGCATCCACATTATCCTTAATAATGGCCGGTAATGGAACAAAGCTAAGTCCAAGTCCAGCAAGCGTTAGAACAGCTCTAAGTCTTTTCACACGCCCAGGTCTATCATATGAGTAGGCAACAGCTGGAGACCTATCAAAAGTATGATTTCCATCGAATAGATTCACAATTACACGCTCACCATCAAGAGTTACTTCTTGAAAGCTGTAATTTAATCTCTCACCTACTTCTGAGTATTTTGAATTATATTGTCTGAAACGGTTTGTTGCCATTCTAAACTGTGAATAAAAGTTTGAAGTACCATATCTTGGCCAGTTAAGCTTAGCACTACTTGACTCCCAAAATGCGATCCAATCGATTCGAGACTCATAAATTGAAGAATAAATCAGATCAACTTCTTCCTTAGTTAGTCCTAGTGCACTTGCATCAGCAAATTCTAAGTAATGAAGCATTAAGTTTTGATGGTAGTGTCTTCTTGTACGAAAAAGCTTTTCTGCTTCAGTAATTACATAAAAAGCAGTATTAAGCGCAGGAACACTAGATAGTCTCTTTCTGGCTTGATTTAAGGCCCATGAAACAACTTTATAAGTTACATTCTTACGATAGAAGAATGTAGAATTATCTGGCTTAGCAATAATTGTTGGATCAATGTAATAAAATGCATCCTTAAGCTTTGCTTGGAATTCTTCCATTAATTCTTTAAATTTTGGGTTTGCAAAAATTTCTTGAAAATTGATTCCTTCAAATGCTCTCATTGAGCGTACAACTCTCTTTACATTCTTTTGAGTTTGAAAATCATTTCCTAGAAAACCATTACCCGTTACAAATAGTCCTTCGACTTCTGCTTCATAATTTCCAGTAAGACCAGATTGTGCCATTAAGGCCTGTTCGTTAAGAATAGAGTTCTTAACGTAATCAATATAGTCTTGAAAACGAAATTTTTTGCGTATCGAAAGATCCCTTACGGCAACGATCTTACCTTGGTCATCTCTTTCAAATGAAAATCTGTCATGAAACTTTTGCAGATTTGCTGCTAGAACATTACTAGATAAAAATAGCATCAATGCTAATATTAGATTTCTCATTATCTTCCTCCATGAAAATATCCTTTTATTTTAAAGGCACTCGGAAAATAAATCATAAGATGTAAGAAAAGAAGAGAATGTTTCTAAATTAGTATAGTAATAAGGAAGGTTTTATTTTTTACTGGCAGTATCTTCAAGGCTTTGCATAAGTTTTTCATCTTCTGTTAGCTCTTTTTCTTTTGTTTCTTGAGCAGATGATTTCTCCCCATCTGATTCGCTATCGGCAGATGCTGCCGCCTCAGCTTCTAAGCGGGCCTTCTCTTTTTCTTCAATAAATCGCTTATTTGCCTCTTGTTGCTCTTGAGCTTCTTTTTCTCTTTCGTCTTTTTTGTGTTGAGTATAAACATCATTTACAAATTGACGAAGACGCATTTTTTCTTTTTCACCAATTGCATGAATTAACCCATGATACTTATAGGTATCACCTTCTTTAACGCTCAGTTTTCCTTCTTGAGGGACAATCTTAACGGCGAAGTTAAAAGGATGAGTTAAATAATAATTTCCATATCCAATTTCTTCTTTAGTAGTAAAAAAACAAGTGGATTCTGATATCTCTACCAGGCTCGCATCACGAATAATAAGCGCATGGCTCATTTCATCTTTTTTACTAACAAAGTATTTTGGTGGATCAAAGTATGTCTTATTAACTTTTGCATACTTCATAGGATCTTTCTTTCTTAATGCCGCAATTTTAGCATTAATATCTTGCTCTTCTTTTTGAAGTCTTTTCTCTTCTAATTGATGAATCATTTGCGCCAAGACGTTCATACCAATTTTATTCGGGTTTACTAGAGCATATTGATATGAGTACTTATCTTGAAATGATTTAGATGTATACTTTGTACAATTTAAAATAATTAAGTAAGGAGCATCGGCACCAAAGCTTTTTAATCTTGTAATTAATTCTGAAAAGATAGCATCTTGCCTTCTCTGGAAAGCCTCAAGCTTTTTAGCGGACTCAGAAAGACCTTCGACATCAACAGTCTTACCAGGCTCGTCTAAACTAAGAGGGTTACTATTTTTCTTTTTATCGTCTTCATCTTCTGTATCGACAAATGTATCTTCATTAAACGTTGGAAAAGAGTAAACGATAATATCAGGCATTATACGCGTTATATTTTTAAATTCAGAATCAAACTTTTCATTTATTCTAAATACAAAATCATAAGTATCTGGATGCTTCTTATTGTCTTCAAAATAACTCATATCAGGATCAACCATAAGAAGCTTGGTTCTTTTTCTTGATCCATAAGAGGCATTTTCATTTACCCATTTCTTTAGGCTCTTACCAAGTTTTAATTTCTTATTGAGCTCATCCTCACTGAGGTCTTCGACATTTAAGCTGAAGCTTCCATCTTCTTTCTTTGCTGGATCGACATATAAATACTCTAGATCAAGCCAGTATCTAGAACCATAGTAGATATCTTCACTACCAGATTTTAAAACAGTAAAATACTTCGTTGCCATATGATCTGAAGGTAGATGATGTTCCACTTCGATGAGCTTTCCTGATTCAATCTTATTTGCCGTTTCAACGTGCATTGAACTAAGGCCATAATAGCCAACTCGAGCAATTTCTTTCAATTTAATTGGAGCAGGCTTTTCCAAGGCACCCATGGCAAACTCTTCAGACTCTGCTATTTCTGGAAACTTAAACATAAAAGGGTGATACACAATATCGTGAGTTTCAACACCTTTAACAAATACAAAATCAAGATGATCTGATATGAGATTCATAACTTCTTTAACATTAGTTACGAGAGCAACAACTGGAACCATTGAAAAGAAATTGATTTTTTTTAAGAGCCTAGCAAGATCTATACTTGCCTTGTCATTTTCTTTGATATCAATATAGACGACATTTGGAGCAAATTTGAAAAGTTCATAAATTGAGTGATTAACATTACTTTCATCGACTTTTAGATCGATAAAATCAAATTGCTCTTTGTGGTAAGTATTGATAAATCGCTTCTTTAGGTCATCCCAGTAACCTAAATCATGGCCAAAGTAAGCGATTTTTTTAGACATTTATAACTCCAACAAAGACTTATTTAGTCTATTTTAGCATAAATTCATTTATCTATGTTAAATATTTGAAATTGTTGAAAGTTAAATTACCTACACTTCAAAGTCGTCATAATCCTGACCATAATACTCGTCAAATTCCTTAGTAAAGAACCTACGAACAAAGTATTGGCCAACACGAATTGTTGAGATAAAGCCAAAATTTTCCAGCTTCAATATTGACTGGTGAATTTCATCAAGTGAAATATTTAGCTTTTCAACAACTTCAGACATAGACATAAGTTGTGAGATACCATGAAGACGATATGGATTAGTCTTTGACCAAACCTTGCGGTACAGGTACATGAGGATCACAATCTCAACTCGTGATAAACGGTAATTTACAAGAATATCGTCAAAGAAAACTTCTGGAATATCAGAAAACGTAGGAACAGGAAACGAATTCGCATCAAGCTTCGTCTCATTTACATCTCGATTCTTATGAGTTGCAATAATTGAATGAATGTCAACCATATTACCCCCACCGAAGTATTTTCCTTCTTCTATTATCTCATATATTAAGATTGAAAATCTAGTGGTATCTTATTTAGGCAAAAAGTGCCGAAGCCTTAGACGAATAGCTCTTAAATGTACTAATTCGTTCATCTTTTGACCTGGCAGAATCTAAGCTCTTATCTAGTTCAACTTTTAAGTCATAATACTTAAAACGATCATCCACTTTAATTTTAGATAGGGCCTCTAAGAATTCAAGAGCATCCTTATCTAAGATGGCCTTCTTTAAGCGGCAGAGATTTGCATAACGAGACCTTTTCATAGAAAGAAATTTAAATGGCCCTTCTTCTACTAAGCCTAAGTCAAAAAGCAGAACCTCTTCATAAGAGTTTGTCTCTGATAGCAACGATTGATTTTTAAAGTCTTTAATTGGCACAAGCTCACTAACAAGAGCGATATTGTAAGTAAAAACAATTTTGACGAGATTATCGACAAAAGTCGCTGATGACTTACACTTTCTTATCTCATACTCAAAATAATATTGCGTAAGTTTTGATAGATTAAAGCGTTTATATGAATCACTTAATTGTAATTTAAAACCAGTGTTTACACTGAAACGAATTGCACGAAGAAGCCTTACTGGATCTTTAAAGAAATCATCATTTATATGTGAACATACCTTATTTGAAATTTCATCAAGGCCATTATACGGATCCACGATCGTTGCGCTTAATTCCTCTCCTAAATTAAACTCTAGTCCAATAGCATTAATACGAAGGTCACGTCTTTTAAAAGATTCAAGATAACTTAGTGTTGAATCAAAATGAGGTGTAAAATTCTTATGAGATAGTCCACCATCAAACTCTTCAGTTCGAGGTGAAGACAATTCAATTTCATATTCAGGAAGTTTTATTCTAATGACACCCATGCCGATATACTCGGCCGAAGGAAAGCTAGATTTCAAGAAATCAATCCACTCCTCACCTTGCATATTATTAATATGTCTTATTTCAAAATCAAAATCGAGACTCTCCTTACCAATGGCCCAGTCTCTAACAAAACCACCTACTAAGCAGAAGCGAAAACCTTTGCGATAATTCTCTTTAATGAATTCTCTTATTGATGCTGGAATATTATTAACATCAAATTCTTTCATGATTAAAGAAATGGATTCTGTTCTTTTGTTAGCATCTCTATTGTCTTTCTGATTCTAACAAGGTCCGTAGCATCCTTGTGATATACAATATAGAAACGGTCATGGGACACTTCAAAGGCCTTCCCCAATGTTTCGATATCATCTTTATAATGCCAACGCTTTAGAACATGATTTGGAACCACAGCAACTCCTAGTCCATTTTTTACGGCCTGGAGCATATTTCCATGTGAGTTAACAGAAAAACGAGTATTTACTTTCTTAGGTTTTTTTCCATACTTAGCAAGACACCAATTTTGATAGAGCTTATCACCTTGTTCAAATAAGACAGTAGGCATTCTAGTAAGCTCTTCTAGTGACGTGTTCTTTGTAATATTAAAAGGATTTCCCTTTGGAAAAACTAGAGTTACGGCCTCTTCACTTAGAAGAAGTTTTTCACCAGACTTCGGTACGGCCCCTTCAGGAAGAACTAGGAAGTCGATCTTATTTTCTTCAAAACTTCTAATTAAGTCTTCTTGGAACCCAAGAGAAATATGAATTGAAAGTCCATCTTCTTTAAGTGCAAAGTTCAGTAATTCTTGAGCAAGCCAAGACTTACCAACACCTGTTAAGGTACCAATGCGAATACGTCCTTTCATTTCGTCTTTGTTATCTTTAATTTCAGTTAAGGCCTCATCCATTTCACCCAGAAAGTTTTGAGCAAGCTCATAGAGTCTCTCCCCTTCTTGAGTAAGAACGACTTTCTTTCCTGTTCTTTTAAAGGCCTTCACACCAATTTTATTCTCTAAATTCTTAACAGATTGAGAAATTGCTGATTGCGTTACATTCAAGTCCTCTGCTGCGCGAGAAAAGCTTTCAGCACGAGCTACGGCCACTAAAGTTTGTAATTGACTAGTTTCAAGCATAATTTAACCTTATCTTAAGTATAAGTTGAAGCTTATACCAAAACGCGAGTTTTGTAAACAAAATCTCTGTCTCCATAATGTAAATATCTAATAATTGAAAGTTACACCGATTGCGTGATTGGTAATTACAGGTGTAATGAGATTCATGAAGGATATTTGAAAGTCCTTCGACTTGTAAAGACTTATATTGGCCTCTACTCCTGCAATAGGAACAAAGTAGAACGAGCCAATTCTTGAAAAATAGGCACCTTCACTAAAATCAAAACCATCTTCATCAAAGTGATAGAAACCGACAGTAGCATTAAATTCAAGATAACGATTGCGATAGAGATTATAACTTTGTGTCACTCCCCAAATAGGTTCACAATACGAATTCTCACCTACAAGTAGTCCAGTGGACCAGTCATAGTCATAATTGATTCGTAGTGAATGGAGCTCATTATAAATAACGCCGCTGCCTTGAGATAACTCATTACACAGAGGCCTAGCATTAGCACCTGTTGGACGCTGGATATGAGGTGTGATGCCACCAAATATGTAGGTCATATCTAAGGCGCTAGCATTTAGGCTTGCAAGAATGAGTGTAGCGATAAGTTTCTTCACACTTCTATAGTTGCAATCTAAGTGCCAGAAATTTAACGGATTTATAACTAGATAGGTAGTCTACACAATGGGCACTGTTCAATAATTAGGCAAACGAAGGACCTTGTGGTGACAGAATACAAATTCGGCCACCTAGCAATTACCTACTCAACGTAAAGAGCATCTATTTTACATTTATACTTTTTAGATAATCCAAAAAGGCCACCACCGCTGAGCTTATATTTTACTTCAATAATATTATCTATTGATTGAGCAAACTCATTTCGAATTCTTATACACTCATTACGAACCTGCGAATACTTACCTTTAAGCTTCTTTTTAAATTCTTTGTTCACAAGTATATATGAGTAACTATTTAAATAAATGACAGTTACACATGTCGTATAAAAGTGCAGATTTCCTCCGGCCATTGTCGAATTTCGATTAACTGAAGTGTGAGCAAATAATCCATCAATATTCATTGCTTCTAATTTATTATCAAGAATCTCTCCTCTTCTATAACAAAGATTTGCCTCTTCTTGTGTGTGAATTGTCTCATAGTGATAAGTCATGGATTGAATGTCACTTGAAGCTAGAACTGATTGAATAAATAGTAGTAAGAATAAAATAATTTTTTTCATAGATACCCCTTATTAATGAACTCATCATCTGAGTTTTGTTACTTAATTTCTTGGGGATGGATTGGGAGATAAAATTAATACTATTTTGTTAGAACAATTTCAAGTCATTAAAGAAATTGTTATTAATTACAATAACTCTCCCATTGCTCCTGAAAACATCACGTGATTCGGTTATTTTAGATAAGTTTACTTGCTAACTTTAGCAGAGCTAAAGTGTCGCTACTATTATTCGATGGCCTTCCCATTGGCCTTGAGACGAACCGGTGTGCATAAACGCACACCTCTCGACAAACCTACTAGCTAAAGACTAGGGTCCTAGCACCGCAAACAATAGCCCGCCTTTGGGCGGCCAATTTTGCGGATGCTTCCCATTGCGCTGAAAAAAACAAGGCCCGCAGTAATGCGGGCCTGTTTTGAATATAAATCAATATTAAGATATTGGCTTAATCTTCGTTAGCAAGTTTCTCTTTACGTGCCTTCATAACTTCCTCTTGGATGTTAGATGGACAATCTAGGTAACGAGAAAATTCCATTGTGTATGATGCTTTACCTTGAGACATAGATCTTAGGTCATTTGAGTAACCAAACATTTCTGAAAGTGGTACCTCAGCATTGATGATAACTTCTCCACCTGGATCAGTTTCTGAACCTTGGATCATCCCTCTTCTTGAAGAAAGGTCACCAATTACAGAACCTTGGAATTCATCTGGAGTTGTAACTTCAACTTTCATAACTGGCTCTAGAAGAACTGGTTGTGCTTTGTTGATAGCTTGTCTCATCGCTTGTCTAGAAGCAATACGGAATGCCATATCAGAAGAGTCAACGTCGTGTGACTTACCGTCTCTTAGGTAGATTTCACAGTTAATAACTGGGAATGCAGCAAGAGGACCTTTGTCCATAACGTCTTGGAAACCTTTTTCACAGGCACCGATGAATTCATTAGGAATTGATCCACCTTTAATTTCGTTATTGAACTTAAATACCTGATCTTCTTTATCCTTATCTTCTTCAGCAAGTGGCTTAAGTAGACCAACAACTTGACCGAATTGACCAGAACCACCAGTTTGCTTCTTGTGAGTGTAATCAAAAGCTGCTTCAGTTCTGATTGTTTCACGGTAGTTAACCTGTGGAGCACCAACTTCAACGTTAGCACCGAACTCACGCTTAAGTCTCTCTACGTAGATCTCAAGGTGTAGCTCACCCATACCAGCGATACGTGTTTCACCTGATTCTTCATCAGTGTATACGTGGAAAGTCGGGTCTTCTTTAAGGAATTTAGCAAGACCTTTAGACATTTTAGCTTGCTCGTTCTTATCCTTACAAGAAATCGATAGCTCGATAACTGGGATTGGAACGTGAATACCTTCTAGTGATAGGTTCATATTATCGTCGTTACCAACGAAAGTATCCCCTGATGCACAGTCGATACCAACGATAGCGATGATGTCACCAGCGTGAGCTGAATCGATATTCTCTCTATCGTTAGAGTTCATACGAACCATACGTCCGATACGAACTTTCTTACCTGTTCTTGTATTGTAAACAGTATCACCTTTATTTAGTGTACCTCTATAGATTCTTGTATAAGTCAGCTGACCGAATTGCTCATCAGTGATCTTGAATGCCATCGCAAGTAGATCTTGTTCTGGATCTGGAGTGATCGTAACAGTTTCTTCAGTTTCTGAATCAACAGCTGTTGGAAGAGCACAAGTAAGTGGTGAAGGAAGGTATCTAGCAACTGCTTCAAGAAGTGCTTGTACACCTTTGTTCTTGAAAGCTGACCCCATGTAAACTGGAGTAAGTTGAAGAGATTGAACACCTTTTTTGATACATAGGTGAAGTTGTTCTTCAGTTGGCTCATTACCTTCTAAGTATGCTTCCATTACGTCATCATCAAATTCAGCAACAGCGTCAACCATTTCAGATCTAAGCTCTTCTACTTTATCCACTAGATCAGCTGGACAGTCTTCGATTCTAACTTTTTCACCGTTATCACCGTCGTAGTACCATGCTTTTCTTGTAATTAGGTCTACAGCACCAACGAATTCGTCTTCTGCACCGATTGGACATTGCATAAGTACAGCATTGTGGTTTAGTTTTTCTTTAAGAGCATCTCTACCATTAAATGCATTCGCTCCCATACGGTCCATCTTGTTTAAGAAAGCCATTCTAGGAACGTTATATCTTTTCATCTGTCTATCAACTGTAATTGACTGTGACTGAACACCAGAAACAGAACAAAGAACAAGGATAGCACCATCAAGAACACGTAGTGATCTTTCAACCTCAACTGTGAAGTCAACGTGACCCGGAGTATCAATGATATTTACACGAGTATCTTTATCGATACCATCAGCAAATGTCGTACCTTTACCTTCGATACCTTTCCAGTGAACTGTCGTTGCAGCAGATGTAATTGTAATACCTTTTTCCTTCTCAAGTTCCATGTGGTCCATAGTTGCACCAGCACCACCACCACGAACATCTTCGATTTTGTGGATCATGTCACAATAGAAAAGGATACGCTCTGTAAGAGTTGTCTTACCAGAGTCGATGTGAGCCGAGATACCAATGTTTCTCGTTTTCGCCATCAATTTGTTGTTAACCATTCTTAACTCCGTTTTGAGGTTGTTAATATTTTAAAAGAGTCCAAATAAATATGGATGTCCAAATTTACAGATACCTTAAATACAAAATAATCAGTGTTGCATATTAGAGAAAAAAGCCATTCAAGTCAACGAGTTATAAGGCTTTTTTACGGCCAAAACAAAGAATATTTAAGTATTTATTTTTGATAAAAGCGGTTGACAAAAAATGACGTAGTTCTTAAAAAAATTTTCACACTAAAATTAAGGAATAAACGTATGTCTTCACAGTTAAGCAAACAAGATCTGTACGAATCAGTAAAAACACTAGTTGAAAGCGATGCACAATTAGTACACTTGGCCCAACATAAATTATATACCCTCTTTAGTGTGGCATTCCAATATATGCTATTTAGATCGACAAAAGAGGCCGGAGCTTACATTATTCGAGTTCAGGATGCGAAGTTAGCGCAAAAGCTTGCTCGTAAGTCAAAAGATGAATCAACACGTAAATTCTTACAGCAATTACAGATTCCAAGAAAGATCAAATATGGAAAGTCTACTTTCTATTTAGACTTCTTCAATATTGCTAGCTGGAACCTAACGAAGAATCTAAATCCTGCAAATATCAAAGGATCAATTATTGTTCGTGACACGACTGAAGAGTCTCCAGTTAAACAAATCATGGCACTACAAGCAGAAGCGGCAATGAATGAAGCAATCTTAGAAGGGCGTGAAGAAGAGGATATCAAAATTGATATTCCAGAGCTTCCTGAAGACTTCTACTTTTCACACTTAGTTGAAGCTTCTCCAAAATCAATCTTTATCGCTTTTGATGAAGTGTTAGAAGAAGGAGTTCTTGAGCCTTTTAACCCGACTGCAATCAACTTCCCTTTTATTAAAAAGGATGTTCAAAAAACAATTTCCGGTGTAACGATTTCAAATGATCTAGATTGGGACAAAATTGATGAGTAGACGCGGCATTGTCTGCCCAAAGGCAGACTATTGGACGCGTCGACAGCTCCCCATTCTTTAGCTAATATACTTAATTCAACAAGCCGGGTTCAAGCCCGGCTTTGTTGCCTCAGGAGCAATGGGAAAGCCTACGCAACATTCACCACCCAAAGGCAGACTATTGGACGCGTCGACAGCTCCCCATTCTTTAGCTAATATACTTAATTCAACAAGCCGGGTTCAAGCCCGGCTTTGTTGCCTCAGGAGCAATGGGAAAGCTCACGTAATTTAAGCGATATTTTAGCGCAGCTAAAATTAGCACAAACCGGTACGTCGATACTTTTCGACACTTCAATCACATACACAAGACAGTAACAATTGAGCTTAGTTTTAAAGCATCTAATATTAATAAAAGTTATTCTTTTTAGACTTTTGTATTAGGGACCCTACTAATATGCTTCTTGTTACATAGAAATAGCTTTCCAGATGATAAAAAAACAAAATTTAAACACATAACATTATGAAATGTCGAAAAGTATCGACGTACCTATTTTCCTATTTTTTACAGATTACTTAAATTGTAATAGTACTGAGCGACAAAAAATAAAACCGGTGCGATTGGAAAAACAAACAAAGAAACTGTAATCGAAACGAGTCGATTGGAGAAGAATTTTAATACATACTTATTTTTAGCAACTCTTGTATATTCACTTGAAATAAAACCAGGACAAAGAACAAGAAATGCAGCCAAGAAAAGTTGTCCTATAATTGGTATCATCATTGTTCCATGAGCAAGCAATATATACTCTGGCATGAATCTACCGAATATATCTCTAGTTCTTCTAACAAATGAACTGATTAGAATATAGAAAGTAAAGCATATTAAAATAGCAAACAAGACCTCTCCAGACGGTGACATAGAAAGCCCTCCTTTATCACCAGGAAAAGCAGCAATAGGCCCGAAGATTACAATTGGAGTCATCACTATTGGGAAGATAAGCCCAAATATCAGAAACTCTTTTCGCGCTCCATGCCCTCTGAATGTTAAAAAGTCTAGAATCACGTCTCACCCAAAATTAGTTTATAAAATTATAACATACGTAAAGATTCTAACTTGAATATTTATTGAAAGCAGTCATAATCTAGATATGAAAACTGCTCACATGATCTCATTCTTTGTTGCCCTTCTCTCTGTTGTTAATCCAATTGGAGCACTCCCAATGTTTATGGGACTGACAAAGAATCTTTCAAAGACTCAAAGAAAGAGTATGGTGCGAGTTTGTTCCATTGCCGTCTTTGTTACTCTTGTGATCTCTCTATTTATTGGAAAGAAAATTCTAAGCTTCTTTGGCATATCAATAGGGGCCTTTACTGTAGGAGGAGGTATACTTATTTTCTCCATGGCAACTTCCATGATCAATGCAAAAGACGTTGAATCTAAGCTTACGCAAGATGAAATGGATGACGATTCAATTCGTGAAATTGGAATAGTACCTTTGGCCATTCCACTTCTTGCTGGACCAGGGGCCATATCAACGACTATCATCTACGCGCAAAAACTGACGTCCCCAATTGACTGGGCCTTAAGTATTCCGATCCTATTTCTTGCCGTTCTATGTATCTACATTGCTCTAATCAATGCGAATACAATTAGTGAAAAAGTTGGCCAACTTGGTGTTAATGTAACAACACGTGTCATGGGGCTCTTTCTCCTGGCCATGTCTGTTGAAATGATAACAAATGGATTGGCATCGATTCTACCAATTCTAAAAGCACAACTTTAAGAAAATCTTAATAACGCATAAAGACATCAGCTCTTGACCGAAGAGACCAAATTACCTAGAATCCCCCTTCATGAATTCGTTCAAACTTATATCCATTTTCCTTTTTGCCATTAGTATAAATGCTAATATCCACAATGGGATTGCCAATAAATGGTTAGAGCTCTCCAAAGAATTTGGCCTTGATAGCAAGGAGCATGGATTTTGCTATCTCTACAATGGAGAAATATACGGAAAAACGGCCCATCTAAAAGCGAGGCTAGCATCCACTTCAAAACCTCTAACAAGTCTTATGGCCTTAAAAACACAAGGCCCAAACTATGAGCATCAAACAGAAGTCATTTCCGACGGAAGAAATATACATCTTATTGGATCTGATGATGGCATGTTTAACGAAGATAAAATCTTCTATCTCATAGGCAGATTAAATGCTTTGGGAATAACAGAACTAGATAATTTAAGTTTTGATAACTACACTCCAATATTTGCAATTGCCCTATACTCACGCATGAGTATGAGCGAAGCGTGGTATTCAAAAGAATATAATATTGAGCAACTTGAAGAATATTTCAATTTAGATACTAATAAGGACATTCAATCGAGACTAAGAAGATTTCTAAAAAATACTCCGGTTGAAATACTAAACGATCTTGGAATCTCTTCAAGATATTCTGACTACAAAATGAGTACTAAAAGAGTTTTCTACAGTACAAGAATTCCTTTGATTGATTATAATTACAATTTCACACTAACTGCTCCAAAACTGCTGACTTATCTTAAGTATCAAAACTCAGTGTCGCATAATTGGCTTGCAGATATAACTTATCGAAGCTTTGGCGCAAGATCATATGGAGACTGGTTTCTAGAAAATTTAGCTGAAGAATCATTTGGAAACGACTACTACCAAAAACGAATTGGATTTAAAGATCAAGAGCCCCATGCACTACTCTACACAGGCTCAGGCCTAGATTCAAAGATCAATGATGAGCGTGTTGATAATTACGCAACTTGTGCAATTATAGTTAAAGCATATGAACAATTAGAGTTAGAATTAACAGACTATGGTAAAGGACTTAGCGATATATTACCAGTTGCTGGAGTTGATATAGGAACATTGGCCAATCGCTTAAATGCACGTCGAAACCTAGGATCAATAATGGCCAAGACAGGAACTCTAATGAATACAAAGTCTCTAGCAGGTAAGCTAAAGACGAAATCAGGAGATATATTCTTTGGCTTCTTTCATCATGTATATAAGGCCAATGGAAGCGAACAATATAATGCAAAAATTGTTCAAGATCTTATGACAGAATATTTAATTGAAGAATTTGGAGGAGCAAAACCTCTTATCTACAAAAGGCCAAAACAATTCTTCCCACTAAAATTATCAGAGGCAGTGCTACTTGAATAAACTTACCATTCCACTTGTCATATTTTTTATAGGTCTTGCTACTTATATTTCTCGTAACGGAACAAAGGCCGCTAATACAACGTTCGAGTCTCCTGTTCCTATTGAAATCTCAAGAGAGAGTAGAAAAGAATTAGAGCGCACTAATATAAAAAATCATAGCAATTATAAAAATTTTGATGAGGCCTTAATTGCAAGCCTAGCGATGGAGGATGACGAAGAAGTTATTCATGCATTAAAAGCAGGGGCAAATCCAAATATAATCTTTAATAATCGAAAGTTTACCATGGCAATGGATAAGAGTTTAAATTGTAACCCTAAAATTCTTATGGCCCTAATTGAAGCGGGGGCCGATTTAAATATGAAAGATACTCACAATAAAAGTGCACTTGATTATGCCAAGAGAAATGGAAATGAAGAGTGTATAAATATTCTTATTGATTCTGGTGCAAAATAAAAATGGGGCCTTGGCTTGTACTTTAAAAGAAAAGGTAGGATTTTAGAGCAAGAGAAAAAAACAAATTCTTGTTTTTCAGCATGGTCGGTAGAAGTGTTAAGTGGGACTCTTTTTAAAGAACCAAGGCCATCCAACCATTGATACTTTAATTAAAGCAATGCACGTGCCAACTTTTGAACTGATTCACTCAAGTAAATTCAAATAGTTAATCGAGGTGCATAATGCGTCCTGAGGTCAAAATGAACTCATTTCAAAATAGATCCTTGATGTCAAAGCGCACATTGGGGCGCATCATGCGGAGATTATTTTAGAAATTTAGATAGAACAGGATTTAGCTTTTGAATGATCTCACTAGAGCTTTCTGTGAACGGAGAAAGAGATAATCGTAGAACATTAGTCGAAGAAATATCATCTAATCCATAGGCTTTTGCCACTCGAGAAGGCTTTATAATACCAGAAGCACATGCTGAGCCACTTGATCCGCAGATACCGGCCATATCAAGTGCCATCATAAGGGTATTAATATCTCGCTCACCTATACTAAAGAAGATTGTCGTGGCATTACGGCCTTTAGCATTAGCACCAATTACCGTAATCTCATTTTTGAAGTTTTCTAATAACCATTTTTCAATTTCGACTTTGGCATTATTTACTTTATCGTAATCAAATTTTTCAAGATTGTATTCAAGAGCTAGCTTAATAGTATTTGTACCAAATGCATTCTCCGTTCCCGAACGCATGGCCTTCTGTTGACCGCCTCCACGTATAAGTGGAGTCCAATTAGACTTTGTCGAGATAAGGGTAAAGCCAACACTTTTCATGGCACCAAATTTGTGGCCAGAAAATGTATAGTAATCAAGACCTAAAGGAAGCTTTTGCCAATCTTTAACCTTAGAAACAAGTTGAACACAATCAATATGGACAGTTGCACCTGTCTCATTCTTTATCTCCAACACTTCATTTAAATCCCAAACAACACCGCTTTCATTATTTACGTAAGTGAAATTAATAAGCTTATCACCCTCAAGTCCTTTTAAGGCCTTAATAACTTCTTCTTTATTGAAGTCACCATCCTTAGTATTTAAAACTTGAAACGTACCACCTAATATTTCTACGTGCTCTCTTTGATTGACCATACTAGAATGATCGCTATCAAAGCATAGAACATGAAATGGCCTCTTTGCTTTTAATGAATTGAAGCTAAAGCCTTTTACAACACTATTAATGGCCTCTGTTGCACCTGAGTGAAAGAAGACATCGTATTCCCTAGCATTAAAAGTGGATTGAATTGTATCAATTGTTGCATTGATAAGAGATTTCGACTTTCTACCTAATTGATGGGTAGAGGCCGGATTACCAAAGCATGCGGCCCCCTTAGTGAGCCAATCTTCAACTGGTTTCACTAAGGGGGCCGTAGCATTATAATCTAGATAAAGACAATTATTGATTAATTTCACCTAAGCCTGATCTGATTCCTGAAGCGTACTCGCTAAATGCACTTTCTGTAGATGTGCTTTGAGTTTGAGCTTCAACTGTTTGTGAAGGTTGCTCATTAGTGCGCTCTTCGTTACCTCTTACTTCAGACTCAACCTCACCTGATTTTCTAATAAGGTCACCTAAAGAAGTTGTCGATAGGTATTCGCTCATAATGAAACCAAGGTTTTGGAAATAATTCTTTGATAAGTGGAACTCTACTGTATTTGCTTGTTCAGCTTCTGTTCCAAGAATATCCTTAGCAGGGTTGATGTTTTCACCAACACATTCAAGAACATCTTTAATTGTAATTTCTTCCATCGAACGAGCAAGAACATAACCACCACCTGGTCCTCTTACAGACTTAACTGCTTGACCATTTCTTAGCTTTCTAAAAAGCTGCTCAAGATAGTGTAGTGAAATGTTTTGTCTTTCTGAAATTTCCTGTAGTCTAACAGGGTTACCGTTGCTGTTTGTAGTTAGATCAAGCATTGCTCTAACTGCGTAGCGTCCTTTCGAAGTGAGTCTCATTGGTCTTCCTCCATAAATCCAAATGTTAAATAAAAAATTAGTTTTTTATACTTTAAGCAAGTGTGTGCTAATCAGGAGTCGCTTTCCATGCTATCCTTTCCTTGAAAGACCTTATCTATAAAATCTTTCTTCCTAAATATTATGTCAGCCCATCAGACTTAAAGTCAACTCGATTTAATCAATTATTATGAAAAAATATTTTTCATTTAATATATCTATAGAAATCTAATAAATTCAGACACTTGAAGGTGGAAAAGAGGCAAGTAAATCTATTTAAAAACAGACTTACTCGGTTATTTCTGCCCACTTGTTAGAAGATGTTAAAAAATAATTTTTTTCAGAAAGTAGTTTCTTGAGGCTTCATCGTGTCCATCTTTAACTTCATTGCTTTCAATGTCTAATTGAAAATAATGGAAATCATCTGAGAGTTCACGATAAATATCACGAATATAGTCTTTTCCCCATTCTACTAGAAAGTACTTCTTCTCTTCTAAGTACATAGGAAGTTCTAAATGCATGATCTCTTCTGCTGTTTCAAGACGATAGAAGTCAGCATGGACAACTTCTCCGCAATCATTGATTAGAGAATATGTTGGAGATCCAGAATTATCTTCACCAAGAAAAATATTTGTAAAAGTTGTCTTACCTGCACCAACTGGCCCATTTAAAACAACGATTGCTGGCTCTTTTAATGATTCTTTTAATTCGACAATAATATTTGAAATATCGCTTTGGTAAACTTTCTTCCAATGTCTAACGTCTTTGTAGTCAAACAACGGTTTCTCCTTAAAATTCATTTAAGAATATTTTCAACGATTAAAATTTTTAAAGCAACGAAAGGAAAAGCATTCCTTACTTAATTGGATGGTTTCTAAACAAATTAAGCATATCAGAAGTTACATTAGCTATTCCGCTAAAGACGGCCTGAGATACAATCCAGTGACCAATATTATATTCAACAAATAAACCCTGCTCTAATAAAGGTTTTACACTCTCCATCGTAAGGCCATGACCAGCATGGAAGGAAACCCCACTATCTTTAAGATAATTGAAGCATTGAACATATTTTTCTAAATGAGGATTTAAGTCGCCTTCTTTTAAAAAGTCGATTGCATAAGCACCTGTGTGAATTTCTACAGCATCAGCCTTCAAGTCAATACATCTTTGCATTACTTTAGTATCAGCTTCTACAAAGAGTGAAATTTTCGTATTTGGTGTCTTTTCGCGAAGATAATTCATTGAATCTTGTACCTTAGAAAAGTTATCACTCAATAGATCAAGACCACCTTCAGTTGTCTTCTCTTCCCTTTTTTCAGGAACAAGACAAATCCACTCTGGCCTAAAGTCTGCTGCTATCTCAACAATCTCTTTGGCACATCCTATTTCTAGATTAAGTGGTTTTTCATAGCGTTTTGTTACGGCCATAACACTTGTTAAGTCAGTATCTTGAATATGTCTTCGATCTTCTCTTAGGTGGATTGTAATTTGATCCGCACCGGCCTTTAATACATGAGCAGCTGCATCGGCAACGCTTGGATAACCTTCATCGCGTTGTTGTCTTAACGTTGCAACATGATCAATATTAACACCTAATCTAGCTATATTCTTTGTACTCATTACGCTATTTCCTTTTTAAGAGCGGCAACCAGACGATCACATACCGCTTCAATTAGAGCACTGCTCTTTCCTTCAACCATAACTCGAGCAAGAGGCTCTGTTCCTGAATAACGGAAAATAACACGCCCTTCATTTCCAAGCTCTTCCTCACAAGCTCTTAATTCTTTTTCAAAGCCAGGCATCTCTTCAATGCTTTTCTTTTGAGAAACTGAAACATTCTTAAGGATTTGAGGATATAATTCAATTTCTTCAGAAAGTTCATTGATTGATTTCTTAAAGTAGAAAGTTGCTTCAATGGCCTTAAGTGCAGCAAGTGTTCCATCCCCTGTCGTTGCATGCTCTAGGAAGATGATATGACCAGAAGGCTCACCACCTAAAAGGGCATTTTCGCTCTTCATATATTCCATGATATAGCGATCACCAACTTTAGTGCGATGAAAGTTAAGGCCAAGTTTCTTCAGATAATTCTCAAGTCCTAAGTTCGACATTATTGTACCAACAACAGTGTCTCCCTTTTTAAGTTTACCTTGATCAAGAAGTAACTTAGCAAAAATTCCAATTAATCGGTCACCATCAATTAGTCCACCGTTCTTATCAATCACCTGAATACGATCAGCATCACCATCAAGACAGAAGCCAATGTCAGCACGAAGCTTTACAACTTCATTTGCAGCCTCTGAAGGATGAAGACTTCCACAATTTAAATTAATATTTTCACCGTTTGGATTTACTCCAATTGAAAAAACTTCTGCACCAAGCTCACTCATAACAAGAGGAGCGACTTTATAACTAGCACCATTGGCACTATCTACAACGACTCTCATTCCAGTAAGGTCACATTCTTCAGCAATTGCTGATTTCACGTGAACAACGTATCGTCCTTCAACACCTTCTAACCTCTTAGCACGGCCAATTTCACCACCAACCTTTGGCGGGATAAGCTTAGGATTTAATACTAGTTCTTCAAGCTCAAGCTCAACTTCATCAGGAAGCTTAAAACCATGAGCATCAAATATTTTAATTCCATTATCATCAAAGTCATTATGAGAGGCCGAGATCATAATTCCAGCATCTGCTCTCATGGAAGTTGTAACAAAAGCCACGCCAGGAGTTGGAAGAGGTCCCGTAAAAATAACTCGTCCACCTTGAGAAAGTACTCCAGCAGAGAAAGCTTGTTCAATCATATAGCAGCTTAAACGAGTATCTTTTCCGATAATGATTAGAGGTGCTTTCTTATTTTCATTTTTCTTTTGAAAATAAAATGTTACTGCACGGCCTAGTGCCGTTGCGATCTCAGGAACCATTGGGTAAATATTAGCTTTTCCTCTAATTCCATCTGTTCCAAATAATTTTCTTTCACTCATTTTAACGACTCACTTTTATTACTTCTGGGTGTATTTTTAATAAGTGCACATCATCAGGGAGCTCTGCCCTTAAACGAATATTTGCACTTTTGCCCATATCTGCAGGAATATCTGCATAAATCTTTATATCACTTTCTTTAATTTTATCATTTCCTGTCTTTAATACATCTAGGGAAACTTTTCTCACTCGAGAGCGAAATTTAATATTAGGTGCGACAAAGAGAATAGGAATATTCTTTAATGTTAAATTGGCTTTTTGCGGCCTAATATCATATTTAAACTTTACGATATTCTTTTCCCCGTATCTTAAGAAGTCTGGCAGCTCTTCAAGTTCAACTTGGGCCTCACCTTGTCCAGTGTACTCAGATAGATCAATCATACGAGTTTTAACAAGCCCTACTCCTCGCATAATATCTCTTGCTCCTTCAATTCTAACTTTAGAAGGCTCTACATCGGCCGAAATAAGTTTTAAGTCCTTCGGGAGATTATTTGTATAATTTAATTTTACTGGGACATTCTTATAAATGAGTTTATCAAGGTTTATGGTTACATATTTTGGAGAAATTTCTACAACTTCAACACCAAAAGGGACAACCAGATCACTATCCTTAATCGTATACTTTATTCTTTTAGTATTGCGCTTTACCTTCAATTTCTTCAAATCAATTTGAAACTTTAAATGATCATCACCATGAAAGTCCTTTAAAAAGGCCCTTGCACCTTTTAGTTTGACATGAATCTCTTTTGCAGAAACAGATGTAACATCAACACTTGTTGCAGGAAGCACACTTAGATTATAGATCCTCTCAGTTTCAATTGGCTCAGAGTTTACAACGTAGAACCATAGAAAAACGGCCAGCGCTAAACTTGTTAGGATAAGAAATTGGTTTTGTAAGAACTCAAATAGTCGACTATTTTCAATTTTACGTAACATCTCTAAACTCCCTGTCCTGTAAGATGAGTTTGTGAATCAAGCCTTTTACCTGACCAAGCTTTCTTAAGAAGTACACGTAATTCGTTTTCGTTATGACAATATAAGAACTCTCCATTATAGCAAAGTTTGATTTTTCCAGTCTCTTCACTAACGATAATTACAATAGCATCTGAAACTTCTGAGATACCAAGAGCGGCCCTGTGGCGTGTACCAAAGTGGCGGTCAATTTCAATATTCTTAGATAGAGGAAGAAAACATCCAGCGGCCAGAATCTTTCCAGCACGTAAAATGATTGCTCCATCATGAAGTGGAGAAATCGTTTGGAAAATTGAATAAATTAAATCAGAGTGAACCTGAGCATCTAAGACAGTTCCAGTGTCGATATAATTTTGTAGTCCATTTTTTCTTTCAACAACAATTAGTGCACCAGTTCTCTCTTTTGATAATGCCGTAACACTTTTTATAACTTCTTCAAGGTCGTAATTAACAGGAGAACGATCGAAGAAGTTAAACATCTTACGTCCAGTACCAACAGTCGCAAGTGCTGCTCTTAATTGATCTTGAAAGATAACGATGAAAATGATGAAAATATAATCAAAAAAGTGTTCTAAAATCCAATTAACAGTGTAGAGATTATAGTTAATTCCTAAGAAGTAAAGAATGGCCAAAAAAACCATCCCCAATAATACTTGAATTGCTCTGGTACCTTTTACAATCTTTAATACTTGATAGATCATAAAAGCGACAATTCCCATATCGAAAAAGTCTTTTATACTGAGCTGCTTTAATAGCGTGGAGAATAAAGTCATATATAATTCTTTTATTATTAATAATATTAAATGTTTGGAGTTTAATGATGCCTATAAAAACGCAGATAGTAAACACATCAGGGGAAGGCTTTTATAATATTACAAAAGAAATTCGTCACTGCGCAAAAGAACTTAACCCACAAGAACGTGATGGAATCCTTGTTTTACAAATTCAACATACTAGCGCGGCACTATGTGTTAACGAAGCATTTGATCCAAGTGCAAAAGAAGATATGGAAAACTTCTTAAAACATCTTGTTCCAAGAGACTTAAACTTCATCACACATACGGCAGAAGGCCCAGATGACTCACCTTCACACATGAAGTCTATTCTTATGCAAACAGGACTGACCCTAATTATTGAAGATGGAGAATTTGATATTGGCAGATGGTCGGGAATTTATCTTTGTGAGTTTCGAGATCACAAGCAAGAAAGAAAAGTAAAAGTGAAATTTATAGAGGGATAAATAACAAAGGCCTCATAAAGAGGCCCTGTTATATAGTTTTGTTTTTTATTTTATTAAATCAATAGTTTAATGAATTACTTTGTTGATTCGTAGATTGCTTTAAATCCTTCAAAGTCTCTAGCAGCGATTTCCGCAAGCATCTTTCTGTTGATTTCAACATTGTTCTTCTTAAGCTGTCCCATGAACTTTGAATAAGAAGTACCAAGAAGCTTAGCAGCTGCAGAAATTCTAACGATCCAAAGCTTTCTCATATCTCTTTTAAGAAGCCTTCTACCGATATATCTGTAGTGTAATGCTCTTTTTACTGTTTCAGAAGCGTGATAGTACTTAGTTCTTCTTGAAAAGTGAAAACCTTTCGCTAATTTAAGAACCTTGTTTCTTCTCGCTCTTGCTTTAAAACCTCTTCTAACTCTAGACATAATTTACTCCATTTTTTTGACGTTTGGGGGTTAACTCATTAATCGTCAACTCTTGTACTTCCCAAAAATCAGGTTAAAAAAACAAATTGTTTTGTCGATTTATAGTTTCGACCAACTTAATTTTTGAATTGCTTGCGCTTAGTTTTTTGCAGCGTAAGGTAACATTCTTTTTACACGACCAGTATCTGAAGCGTGAACGTAATCTGTTTTACCAGCTCTTTTCTTCGCATCAGTTGGTTTCTTTTCAAGAATGTGTCTTAGGTTTGCTCTTTTTCTTTTGAACTTACCGTTACCTACTGGCTTAAATCTTTTAGCAGCAGCTCTTCTTGTTTTCATTTTTGGCATTAAATACTCCTTAAATTTTTCTGTGTTAAAACACAGATCGAGAATTCAACAAAATATAACAAAACTATAAGTGCATATTTGTAGCAGGTTTGCACACTTAATGCAAAGGATAATCATCTTTTAGTAAAAAAATATCAGGTACTTAGGAAGTATATGAGAAAGAGTGCCTGACGTAAAATCAGGCACTTACATATGAAAAAAGAGTTATTTCTTTTTAACAGGGGCAACGATTGTAATAATACGATTCCCCATCATCTTAATTGGAGACTCAATAGCAGCTGAGGCTTCTTCGCAAACTCCTGCAAGAATCGACTCAAACTTCTCTTTCCCCATATCTTTATAGGCCATTTCACGTCCACGAAATTGCATAACAAATTTTACTTTATCGCCATTTTCAAGGAATTTGTAGGCCTTCTTAAGCTTAGTTTCAAGATCATGTGCTTCAATATTTGGACGCAGCTGAATTTCTTTAAGTTGAACCTTAGCTTGCTTCTTCTTTGCTTCAGCAGCTTTTTTCTGTTGTTCGTACTTAAACTTACCGTAGTCCATTAGCTTTACAACAGGTGGCTTAGCTGTTGGTGCGATCTCGATGAGATCAACGCCAAGTTCTTCAGCAATTTCACGTGCCTTATCAATAGAAACGACTCCATACTGTTCTTCATCACTCATTAGACGACATTCTGGAATTCTGATTTGGTCATTCGTTCTAGGGCCTCTCTCTTTTCTTCTACCCCTTCCACCTTTAAAATTGTTGCTAATAAAACACCTCCGGAAATAAGACCAATTATTAGCGGTTGGTCTCATAATAAATAAATATCAAGAATTGATCATATACAATTCTAATAGTTTACAATTGTGATTGCAAACATAACAAAAAATATTCCTCGAGTATACATTAATGAAGGAGATATTTCTCATAAAAAACCTGATAATCCCCTTCATGTGAAGATATTCGTAAAAAATAGTCCTCATCTATACCTAAATCATTAAATAACTCAGAAATCTTCTTATATTCTCTTAACTTTTCTAGGCCAATCTCTACGCTTTCAATATCTCCAGAATTTAGATCCTTAGTTATAAGATTCTTATTCTGTATATTACCTATAATAGGAATCCCTACAATATACTCTAAGTCCTGCTCTTCATCCCTACTAACGAGAAGATAGAGTTCATCGTATTTGAAATGAATGAGATTGCCATGGACAATTTCAGACATTAAATGGGCCGCTTCAGAGAAAATGCGGCCTAATTCTTTATGAGTGGCCCCGTGAACCAATCGAATATTTCCAATTTTTCTAATATTTTTATCTTTACCTAAATCCATTTAGTCCTCGTGAGTCTCATCATCTGGTTCAATATGGATTAAAATATCAATATCGCGACAATAATCCTTAAGTAGTGATCTTAAGCGATCTTCAACCTCATGTGAAATTTCATGGGCCTTTGTTAATGAGAGCTTAGGATCAAGTAGAAGATGAAAGTCTATTTGCATCCATGTCGTATTTCCACGCGCTCTAAACTCATGTATATCACGGACATATTGCATATCCTCTAATGCTTTTAGATAACGGTCCTTAATAACTGGTGATACATCAAGAAGATCATTTAAATTATCTAATGTAATTTGAATCGCTAGATAAAAGAGGTAGAAGATAATAAGTCCACCAACAATATAATCGACGATAAAGATTTCAAACTTAGCACAAACTATTGAGATAAGAACACCAATACTAATGACCATATCACCGAACGTGTGCCCGCTATCTGCAATTAAAATCTTAGAATTTAACTCACGCCCTTTTCGACCTTCATAACTTGATACAAATGCACTTACTGCAATTGAGATGAGTATTGATAATATTGGGATGGCCCCAAATAAACCTCTGGTCTGCTCCCCTGAAAAAACAAAGTCGTGATAATCAATACCTAATTTAATTGAAGAACCAAATAACATTAGAGCAATAATTAGTGCTCCAAGGTTTTCAAATTTATAATGGCCGTAATTATGTCTACGATCACTTGGCTTTGCAGCGATAGCTATGGTGATTAAACCTAAGATATTTGAAGAGCCATCAAAAAGTGACTCAATCCCAGAAGATCTAAGAGAGAGAAAATCAAATTGAATACCAGCAAAGAGCTTAATTAAAGCGACTGCAATATTTAGGAAGAAAGTTATTAGTAAAACTTTCTTTATCGCACTTTCTCTTGATAGTAATTCAGTCTTCAAAGGCAACCTTTTAGTTATACCACTTTAAAATTAAGTTTGAGTTGGTCTAATAGAATCTTCTCAGTAGACTCGATAAAATCAGCGAGTTTATCTCTATCTGCTACGTAGTAAGAATTGTCTTCGTAACCTAAAACACCGACTTGTTCAAAATACTGCAAAGCAGTTTTCATTAATTCAACATTTTGGCTTTCTGGAAAACGGATGACTCTTTGAGTTTGAATTTCTGCATTATAAACATCCGCAAATCGCTTCATATAATCGGCCGTCTTAAAAGAGACATTATTCTTTTGAAAACTTTCTAACGTCAAGGCCGATACAAAGTATGCTTCGTTTATATAAGTAAGAGAGCGAGCAAAGATACTTAATTTGGAAGCGACTTCATAGAGATCTTTATTAGTGAACTCAATGGCCTCGTTTAAATTAGCAATATCTCTTCCCACAACATTACTTAGTATCTTAAGAGTCTTTGAATAGTATTGTTTTACAGTTGGTAAATAAAACTCCATCTTCAATAAGCTTCTTTGCTTAATGAAGAATTGTTTTAAACAATCGGCATTTTCTATCTCACCACTAAAAACATTAAACCAAGCAAGTGATATGGTCCAAGGTATAATGAAGTGATGAACTATTGTATTTTTGAAAAAGAGAAGCTCTCCTCTTGAGTCCTTCTTAATTGAATAAAATAGAGAAGATCCAACTTCTTTTTGCCCAATAACATCAACCTTATTATTGCCAATAAGGATGTCCATTGCACGGCCAATAGAGTCTTCTAATAGAGAGTCTTTTAGACCATCAGTAAAAGGAATATCATATGACTTACAATATTCTAAAATTGCCTGAGCTTTTAATATGATATCTGTCCACTTAAGAGCACCTGTTGGCTCATCAAGAAGAATAAGAACAAGTAAGTTAGTCGGCGTGATAACCATTTGATCACCAACACTTCTAAAACATTTAAATGCAAGGTCTCTTACATGCTTCTTATTCTCATCTGGATCATCTAATTTATATGCATATTGAGGCTTACCAAGATTGATATGTATTTTACCAAATTGATAGGCCATAAGTTTTAGAAGGCCAAAGAGTTGTCCTGTCGACTCTTTCTTCTTCTTTCCACCCATCATCTCTTTTGCAAGTGCTTTTTGCTCTGGAACATACTCATGAGCAATACTTACAGGAACAAATGCTAATCCTCTCTCTTTTGCATTTGGAAGATGTGAATGTGCCTCTAGTAGCATTTGGTATAGGCCGTATTTTGGTGGCCTAAGTTTTCCAGAGCGAGTACGCCCACCTTCAAAGAAGAATTCAATGGGCTCTTTCCTTTTTAATAGGGCAAAGAGGTAGGCTTCCATTGTAAATTTATAGAGAATGTCGTTTTGAAAGCTTCTTCTGATAAAGAAACATCCAGATTTTCTAAATATTTTACCAATTGGAAATATATTTAAGTTATCACCACCGGCAACATAGAGCATACGTTTGTATTCTTTAAAGAATTTGTAATTAATAGCAATATAATCGGCATGTGATTGGTGATTTGGAACGAGAACGACACTGTCTTTTTCAAGCAAAGCTCGAAGATCAGTGTCATTTTCTTTGTAACTGATACCATCATAAAGTCTTGGTAAAGTAGCATCAAAGAACTTTTCCATCGACTTCATATATGAAGGTGAGTTAATTGCACGCATTTCTTTAAAGTTTGCAATTACTTTCTTCCTAGTCGCTTCAGGATCTTTACTATCACTGATGCGTTTTACGATCTTAGGATAACTTAATAAGTCATCTAGGATATCAGTTTGCATAGAGCGGCCTTTTATTGTTTTCCGTGTGGTTTACTCTCTGCCATACCAGAAGATGACATTTCCATAAATAATCCGGCTTCGCTCATTTGATCAAGTTGATCAACTCCAAGATAAGTCATCCCTGAGCGAATACCACCTGTAAGTTCGTTGATAATATTCTCAACTGGCCCTTTACAAGGAATCATTGTATCAACACCTTCTGCGGCCATACCTTTTGGAAGCTCCCCACGCCAAGAAACTTGAGCGGCCTTTGAAGCCATTCCACGATATTCTTTCATTCCACCCTTAACTTCACCTGGAGTTTCTAATGCTCCTGAGAGAAGTGATCCGGCCATACATGAATTAGCTCCAGCACATAATGCTTTTACCATGTCACCAGAGTTCTTAAGTCCACCATCTGCGATAACAGGGATCCCTGCTTTCTGTGCTTCTGCAACACACATTGCAACAGCTGTTAATTGTGGAACTCCATGACCTGTAATGATACGTGTTGTACACATACTTCCAGGACCGATACCAACTTTAACAGCATCAGCACCTTTATCAATCATACGCTTTACACCATCTGGTGTTGCAACATTACCTGCAATAACATCAATTGATGGATAATTTTTCTTAATATACTCGAGAACTTCCATCATCATAATTGAATCACCATGAGCGATATCAACAGTTAGAATTTCTACTCCTAATTCAGCAAGTAGGTCTGCTCTCTTTTTTCCCTCATCCTTAACACCAACTGAAGCTGCGATAGGAAGAGAGATAGAATGTTCTTTGAAATATTTTTGAATTGCTTTTACATCTTCAACTTGTTGCTCTGGAGACATGAAACGATGAAGAATACCAACGCCACCTAGACGTCCCATCTCCATTGCCATCTCTGGTCCTGTAACTGTATCCATATTTGCAGCAATAATTGGAATATCAATTGAATGGTTCTTAGTAATTTTTGTTTTTAAATTCGTGTGTCTTCGAGAAGAAATCTCTGAATACCTAGGAATTAATAAAACGTCATCAAAAGTTAAACCTTTTCCACGACTTAAAATACCATTTGCTTTGAATGTTAAATCCATACTCTCCCCTAAAATAACAATCCCGTGTGTGTAATTTCAACGTCATAATATCATTGTCGAAAAGACACACACAAGGGAATTTTAGGTTTTATCTGAAAGTATAAAGACGATAACGTGATGAAATAAAAGCTAAAAACTCATCGTCATAGCTCATGTGACCAAATACGGCCGAGTAGGCAGAACCTAAGTCAAACTCTTGTTTGATCATTCCATTAGAGTCGATGAAAAAAGCAGTTTTACCAACTGTTGTGACAACAACGCCACCCTTCCAAGGAGCGAGAGACGACACTGCTTCATCTGAAAGCTTCACTCTCTTATATTCTTGAAATTGTTTATCAATATAAATGAGTTCACCATTAACGCTACCAAAGACCATATTTTGGCCGTTACCAATTTCTAGGCCTGCGCGGTTTGTACGGAAGTTCAATTTCTTAAAAAGAACACCAGACTTCGGCACGATCACTTCTGTACGATCATCAACTGAGCCAACAAGGATCTTTTCATTAAAAATGACAGGTCGCATATCAACATCAACAAATTTCTGCCCAGGGCTTAGCCTTCTTTCCCAAAGTACTTGACCTTCTTCAAGAGAGAAGCAGACAAAGTATCCATCAGCAAAACCTGCGTATAAGCGTCCATCAAGTATTAATGGTGTTGAAGCGCGTTGCACTGTTGAGTAGTATGGAACAGATCTCTTGTACGACCAAATAACGCGACCAGTATAAACATCAATACTAAATAATTTATGATTTCGAGTATGAATGAATAATCGGCCATTTGCTGTAACAGGAGTTGAATCGATTCCACCATCTAGGTCAAACTCATAAGCGAGCTCGCCCTTATTGAGGTCTCTTGCATAAACACGTCCAGTATCATCACCAAAGATCAATAGATTTTCAAAAATAATTGGAGCACTTGTCATTTGCCCTTTAATCTTGTGTGTCCAAATTAGGCGGCCATTTTCAACATTATAAGCATTAAAATTACCACGGCCATCAGCAGCATAGAGAATTCCATCAGCAATTAGTGGTGAAGATAATGAAATCGGAAGATTTCCAGACTCGTAACTTGGCTCTAGATTCTTAGTCCAAGTAAGAGTTAGAGGGTCCACCTCAAGCTTCTTGCCTTCTAACTTACTTGTTACTTTTTTTATGCTTGAACAAGAGGCAAGCAAAGTGGCCATTGTTATGACCACTAAAATATTACGATATAACTTCATAAATTCCGCTTATTTGATTGTATTTAAGTGATATTTAGCTAGCGACTTATATACATTTTCAGTTGTTAGAGTAAGGACTCTTTCAAAGTGTCCTTTGGCCGAAGCAGTGTCACCTTTTGCAAGGTAGCTACGTCCAAGTTCAAGTTCAATTCGACCCATTGATAGTGCACGATCATTACTTTTAAGTTCTTTAAGTGTCACAATTGCTCCATCATAGTCTTTTAAATCTTGCTGTATCACTGCCTTTCGAACATTGATAAAATATGATTGTAATGAATTAGATGCGCTTATTAGACTAATAATTTCAAAAGCTTCTTGATTTTGACCTTTATTCGTTAAGTGATCTACGGCCAATAAAGTTGTTGAAATAGCAGCAGAGCTATCACCAAACTCACCAAGAATCGTTTTTAGCTCAGAAACCATTGCGGCAGAGTCGATCTCACCTTTTTTAAACTTCTCTAAACTTCCAGTTTCAAAGCTATAAAGAGTTTGGGCAGCTTTCTCATTTTGTTGGTTTTTAACATATGAAAAAATACCGTAACCTGCAGTCGCACCGATAATAAGTAAGATTAATCCAATAACCAATGCCTTATTCTTAGCGATAAAAGCACCAAGCTCAGTTGAATTTAATTCAGAATTTAGGCCTTCATTTGGCGCTACTTGTGTTGTCATCCATTACCCTCTAGTTAAAAATTTTTATCATTTTAATAAATAACATTGAAAGTTGTCAAAAATACATGAGTATTGTTAGAATTAAATTAATTAATTTCATAAAGGATTATTACGCACCATGAAAAGGATTTCATTTTTAATAATTACCTTATTTATTTCACTTAACTCTTTTGCCATTGAAAGAGTAGGAAGATTAGGAGTTGGTTTTTCAAATACTATCTCTGACTCTATCCCTTCTCTGTCAATCAAGGTCCAAAGAAGCTCGACATTCTCATATGGAGCAATTTTTGGAGTAAACACTGCTGACGACGGTGGATGGCACGGAGGAATTCGACTTTACCGTAATATCTTTGATGAACCGTATCTCACATTTTATACGGTTGGCGCCGCGACATTGATCAACCAAAAAGTACCTGGCCAAGATAGCGAATCAGGATTTCAAGGCGATGTAGGACTTGGAGCAGAGTTTTCTCTACAAGGAATTGACAGCCTAGGCTTTAGCGTTGAATTTGGCGTACGCTTCAAAAATCTGGATGACTTTGAAGTTACGACAATGGGTGAAAACTTCTTAAATGCAGGTATTCACTTTTATCTTTAAATTGGAATTATTGAATGCATATATCTAAATACATGGCCTTCATTCTTGTCTTCTTTTTTGCAATTGTGTCTCCACAATTTACAAAGGCACAAGATGGGATGATCGGTGCAGATGATGACTTAAATATCGGTGGCGATATTTTCTCAGATTTTAATGAAGACCTACAAGAACAACAAATCTATGAAGATGAACGTTACTACAAATACGGACGCTTCTTTTCATTCTCAATGGGTATTGGTTACACAACTTGGGATGGCAATCGTGGAAAGATGTATGAGGATCTTCCTCCTACTTTCAACCTAACAGTTCAATACTTCTCAGACTTTCAATCGGCATGGAATATAGGTTTTGCATTTTCAAAACACAATATTAGTTTGACACAGAGAACTCAGGGGATCACATCAGCTGCATCAATTGATGTATCTATGCTTCGCATGTACTTTGGTTACCGCTACTATATCGACACTTCAAACCTTGGCACGGCCATAACTTATTCAAATCCTTATATAACAGCGAGATTTGAATATTGGTATGAGCAAGAAAAGATTCAAACTACAGACGGAACAACAGAAGACAGCTTTGGTGGCGCAGGACTGGGAATAGGTGGCGGACTTGAATTTCCAATAAAAATAAAAGAGTCATATGTGAACATTGAAGGCTTAGTACACACAGTTGCCTTACAAGATATACGTACAATTAAATATGCATCATTTAAAGGTGGCCCAGGGGTACCAGACCTAACGGGATTCGCCTACTCACTAACAGTTAATTATGTTTGGAATTGGTAGAGCAATAAAGTAGAAACAATAATCTCATTGAGCTTTAGCTCGATGATGATCGCAAAGAGCAAACTTAATTTGCATAAAATAAAAGGATGTATTTATGAATCGTTTAAACTCAGATTTAGGTTGGTTATGGCTTAGAATCACAGTTGGACTAGCGATGCTACTTGGGCATGGTTGGGGAAAACTTGCAGGCTTTAGTACTCTAATGACAAAATTCCCAGATCCAATTGGACTTGGCTCACCTTTTGCACTTTCGGCAACAGTATTTGCAGAAGTGTTTTGCCAGATTTTTATTATCATCGGATTTAAAACGAGATGGTTTGCTGCAATTTCAGCAATTACTATGCTTGTAGCGGCTTTTGTCGTTCACGCAAGCGATCCATTCTCTGGAAAAGAAAAGGCCATAATGTATGCAATTATATACATCGGACTCTTTTTCTCTAATGGTGGTAAATATTCAGTTAAAGCATAATCTTAAGCTCCCACAAGGGAGCTTTTTTTTTCATTAAATACTAAGATCATATTATGAAAAAAATTGATTCAAGAGAACTTTTACAAAAGCTTCCACCTTTCACAAAAGAATCAAATAAGTACAGTTTTGGTCACGTTGTAATTATCGGTGGGAATGTCGGTTATGCAGGAGCAGTCAAGCTCTGTGCACAAGCAGCTCTGCGCTCAGGTTCAGGTTTAGTTACAGTCCTTACAAGGCAAGAGAATGTTTCTTCAATTGTTTCAACAAGAGCTGAGCTAATGGTGCGAGGTTTTGACACACAAACTTCTGGAATCAATCAGGCCAGACCAATCCTAGAAAAAGCAGATGCTATCGTTATTGGCCCTGGCCTTGGAAGAGACGAATGGGCAAATCATATATGTTCAATGATTGAAGATTTCACGGTACCAAAAGTTTTAGATGCTGACGCTCTTTGGAACCTATGTCAAAGAAGTGAAAAGCAAAGATATCAAAATGCAATAATCACCCCTCATTTTGGCGAAGCCGCACGTCTTCTAAATTGCACGAGTGAAGAAATTAGAAAAGATAAAAAAGAAGCAGCTAAAAATCTTCTACAAATAAGTGAATGCGTTGTCTTAAAAGGAGACCATTCTCTTATCGCAAATGATCAAGATATCTATGAAAACGATACAGGAAATTCCATCTTAGCAATGGCCGGGACAGGAGATATTCTAGCAGGAATTATCGGTAGTTTCCTAGGACAAGGCCTGAGCTTAACTGAAGCAGCTTGTCTTGGTACTTGGGTACATGGCAAGGCCAGTGACTTATTAAGAGAAAATACAAGAGGAATACGAGGAAGTATAGCCTCTGACCTCTTTCCTTATATTCAAGAGGTCATTGGCTAATATCTATTTTATTTTGAAACTTTTTTCATACGCTTTTGAAGATCTGTACCTGTTCTAAAGATCAGGTGAATCGGCGTATTATCAAGCGGGAAGGCCCCTCTTAAACCGTTTTTAAGGTAGCGTCGGTAGTTTTCAGGAATTCCACGTGACTTATTTGTGTAAAATAAGAACGTTGGTGGATTCGCTTTAATTTGAGAAGCGTATTTAACACGGAATCTCTTACCACGAGAACCTTTAAGGATAATAGGATGTCTTTCAATAAGCTCAAATACGAAACGGTTAAGCGCACCTGTTGCGATATTTTGTCTTCTAATGAAAATCGTTTTCGTAAGAATCTTCTTAAGACGCTTAAGACCTCTCTTATGCTTTGCAGAGATTGGAATAATATCGCAATAATTAAGCCATGGAAGTTTATCGCGAATATCAAGAAGCCATTCTTTACGTGACTCTTGATCTCTAAACTTATCACCCATCAGATCAACTTTATTTAGACAAACAATTACAGAAGCACCTTTTTCAATAGCGATATCAAGAAGACGCTTATCTTGGTGTGAAACACCTTTTGTTGCATCAATCATATAGATACAAATATCACTATCAGCAATACTTCTTAGTGAGCGATAAACTGATTGTGACTCAACAAAGTCATCAATTTTCTTTTGCTTTCTAATCCCTGCAGTGTCTACGATGTGAATTGAGCGCCAGAAACTTCCTTCAGAAACTTCTTGCTCATCATCTACTAATTCTTGCTCGACTTCTTCACCAGTAGCTTCTTCACCGAAAACTTGTGCTTCCATACGATTAGCAGATGTTTCATCCAGCTGCTCATCCTGCTCGAGCATTACATCCTCAAGACCTTCAAGCTCATAGCTATCAGTATCTAACTCTTCTTCAACATCATAAGATGAAACAAGTTCGTTATAGAGATCAGGATTATTCTTTTTAAAGTCTTCGTATTGAGATTGAAGAAGATTATCATTTTTAAAATGCTCTTTTGCTTGATCAAGCTTTCTAGCATCATCTCCAAGGTAGATATCAAAGTATCCATCAATTGGATCAACTGTAGTTCCAGCAATATCAGAAACTAGAGCACGTTCACTTCCAAGAAGTTGATTTAGTAGAGTTGATTTACCAGCATTAGGTGCACCAATTAGTGCAAGTTTTGCTACAACATTCTCACGTGGAGTTACTCCTTTTTGAAGAGCTGTGATATTCATAACATCAGCAGAGTCATCAAAACGCATCATCTCCTCATGAATATTCTCACGCAATGTCTCCATTCCCCTACCGTGAGCGGCAGAAGTAACAAACATTTCGTCATCATTTACACCAAGTTCATAGAAGCTATACTCATCTCCACTTTGAGACTCAGAATCATACTTGTTAACAACAAGCCACATCTTCTTCTTTTGCTTTCTAATATAATTAGCAATGGTCTTATCAAAAGGAAGAACACCTTCTCTTACATCGACAACAAAGAGAACAAGATCAGATTCTTCAATCGCTTGATGAGCATGATCTGTCATAATATTGAAGAACTTATTAGCATTAACTTCTTGATCATTCTTTCCACTCTCATCAACTTGAGTTGGATAGAACCCACCAGTATCAACAAGTATCGCATCTAATGGACGGTCTTCATCTTTATCATTAAAAGATGTAATTCCATAGTGGCGATCACGTGTTACACCTGGCATATCGTGAGTAATGGCCTTATGTTGTTTTTTCATTAGGCGGTTAAAGATGGAACTTTTCCCAACGTTTGGCCTACCAATTAATGAAATAATCATTGAACGCTTTTGCATTTCAAAATCCTATTTAAGTTTATTATTTATAATTATTTTTGTTTCCATACACGGGCAGAGTTAATTGCACGTGGAAGTCCTAGTTCTTCTAGAACAAAGTTATTCTTAAACCACTTTGGTGATACTTTCACGTGTAGGTTTAAGTGAACCTTACCATCAGTCATTGCTGCAATCTTCTTACGAGCACGTGTTCCAATTTCTTTGATCATCGAACCTTTAGAACCAACAACGATAGCTCGCTGTGATGGACGATTAACAAGAATTGAAGCTGAGATGTGAGAAGTAAAAGCGCCTGTCTTATCTTTAAAATCTTTATATTCATCAATAATGACGGCCATCTCATATGGTAGCTCATCCTTTAAAAGGTCAAATGCCTGCTCACGAATATACTCAGTAGCAAAGAATCTCTGGTTCTTATTCGAGATAGCACCATCAAGGTATAAGTGTGAACCTGGCTGAGCATTATCACAAAGAGCTGCTGTTAAAAGGTGTACATTATCTCCGGACTTAGTTGAGATAACAAAGTATCTCTCAAGAGCTGGAATCACTTCTTTTGCCTGATCAAATACCTTATCAAGTGGCATATTTTCAGCATTTTCAACACGGTCAGACTTAGTGAAAACAAGCCATGTTTTCGATAACTCTTTCTCTTTTCCACCAATGAAATCTTTGAAGGCCTTGATTTGCTCAAGAATATCTTTTGTTAGGTCAATTAGAAGTAAGTTAACATCAACACCATCAACACCTTCAACGGCCTGTTGATTAATACGCTTATTAAGCTCCTGGCTTGAAGTGTGTAGACCTGGAGTATCAACTAGAACAACTTCAGTATGATCAACTGTGAAAACTGCGTGAAACTTATTACGTGTTGTTTGTGGTTTACTCGTTACAATTGAAAGGTCCATTCCTAGTAAGTAATTTACAAGTGAACTCTTTCCTACATTTGGTGCACCAACGATTGCTGCCATAATGGATTTGTTGTCTGGGTGTTGATCAGTCAATAACATAATTTTCTCCGTTGTCCTTATTTAATTTTGTCTAATAGATTATTTTCTAAACATTCTTTTGCGATTTCTTTTGTTCCTAATTTTTTACTATTGGAGATTAATTTCGATATTAACTCTCCATTTATATAAAGTTCGATTTCAAACTCTTGACCTTTATTTAAGGCCTTTGTGCGGTACTCAGGTAGACATTTAAATCGTGCCAATGTCTCCTCTTGTAATTTTGTCTTTGGATCAAAATCCACAAGTTTTTGAGCATTAAAGAAGACCTCTCCACTTTCCTTTTCATAAGTCGCAATAACCTGGTCGAGATAAGAGTTTGCTTTATCATTTCCTTGATCAATAGCAATGGCCCCAAGAATTGATTCAAAAAGATCACAACGAATCCCTTTATTTACTTCTTGGTCTAATTCACCTTTTCCAACGATTAGAAATTGAGAGAGTCCTAAAAAGTCAGTTAATGAACTTAGGCTATCTTCATTTACAAGTGCACTTCTTAATTTTGAAAGTTGCCCTTCATTCATATCTTCAAAATTTAAAAAAAGGTTCTTTGTCACATATGAGCCAAGAACAGAGTCGCCATAGAACTCTAGGCGCTCATAACTTTTAAACTCTAGTTTGGCCTCATGAACATATGAACTATGAGTAAAGGCCCTCATGACAAGAGAATTGTCATTAAATTTTAGGTCGAATTTATCTAAGAAAATTGATTGAATATTGGATTGATCAAAAAATAGATCTGTGACTTCATGCTTAGACACGCCATTACCAGCACCTAATTGCTTAAAATCAGCAATAGTTAGCCTATAAAATGCGTGTGCAAATGTAGGACTCTTCCCTTGTGGGTTGAGTGAGGTCGTCTCAAGCATGTAATCACCTAATATTAAATTGTTAAACGATTTATAATGCTTCTGCCCATCATTTGCAAGTGCAAGATTACTACTTGTGAAAGAATAACAGGTTCGTTAAAATCTCTTACAGTAATATACGTAGTTACAAGTCCTTAGGGTGGTTTATGGAACTAACAGAAGTCAATAAAAAGAAATTAGATAAGTGGCAAGATGCATTTTTCAAGAAAATAGCGGCCAAGGGCCGTTCAAATAATACCCTGAAAAACTATCGCACTGACCTTGCTTGCTTTAATCAATACGTAACAGAACATAAGAAACAAACGGATATTGAAAAGTATTCAATTCCAGAGATTCAAGAATACGGAAAGTATTTAGAAGAAAAATATAAGTCAGATAATTCACGAAGACGCCGTGTCCAGGCACTTAGAATATTCTTTGATCACCTAGTAGAAGAAGGTGTCTTTAACGTCAATCCAGTACGAAAAATACCTACTTCTCCAAAGTTTCTAGATATACCAAGGCCAGCTTCGTTTTCACATATTAAAAGTCTTTGGCACACATTACTCAATGATCAAAGAAATGCTCAAAGTGATCTTGAAAAACTTAAGGCCAAGAGAAATGGAATCATCTTTGCAACCGTTTATCTAGGAGGCCTTAAGGTCTCAGAACTATCTAAAATAAAAGTTGCAAGCTTCTCATTTCGCGATGAAATCAAGGCCATTATTACACATGAGAAAAGAGACCCCTATACCGTCACATTTCCAAGTATCTTTGGCCGTATTTTCTATGAATATGTTGAGCTATTAGAGAAGGTTAAAAAGGCCCAAGGTGTCTCTTTTGACCACTTACTTTTTAATGCTAACGCTCATAAGATTCTATCAGGTGGGCTATCTGCACGTGGGATGGAGCTACTCTTTGAAGACTGGCGCTCTAGACTTATGATTGAAATAACACCAAAGACTTTAAGACAGGCCTGTGTCTTTACTTGGCTCCACGACGGGGTTAATGACACAACCATAAAGGAATGGCTTGGTGTCTCGCCAGCATACTCTTTAAAACTTTATAAAGAGCATATGGACTCACATTTCTATAATCAACAATTTATTGAATTGGCACTTAATGAAGATAAATTGATTTAAGGCTGCTTAATTGGAACTGGCCTATCATAAACAGGAAGGCCGGTATCCTTATCGAGGTGCCAACGATCTGTATAAAGCTCATCTTTTTCAATACGATAGAAGTCGAGATCTTTATCTAATTTATCCAAACTATAGATTAGCTGTGATTGTAGTCTGACCTGATCGTTCTTCTTAGAAAGAAGTAAATTTAAGGCCTCATCTTTTTTTCGTTGTAACTCAAGAATCTGCTTATCGTATTCTGCAGCGACCTCAACTTGTTTCTGTGAAAAGCCCCAGACAAATTTATTCACTTCATTTAATTGAAATGTGAAATCTCTTTTTTTCGCCAACAATGTTAAACGGTAACGAGAAGCTTCCTTAATTCTCAATGCTAGCTTATCACTTTCAAAAACAAGAATTGTTCCTCGTCTTAAAGTCGAGTTTTGCCCCCAACAATTCTCAAGGTCTTTTGCGTAGATTGTAATATACATATCTTCACTATTTCTGACGTGGCCCTTGCACTTATCTTCATCCATACGTCGCGCCACATTGAAGTAAACAATATCAGAAGGCTTCAAGAACTTAACATTCTTTGATTCGACTTGAATTTTAAACACAGTACTTGATGGGTCCTTATCTGTAACTCGACCAGAGAACTTTGAATAATCAATGCTAGGATCGTAGAAAGTATCATAACCATGATCCTTAATATAATTATCGTAGGCATCATAATCATTTTTGATATCTTTATTTCTAACCTCATCTCTTTTAATAATAAAGCCATCACTATTTGCAACAGAGACCAGCGTTATTAAGCTCAATGAAATGAATAGAAAAAATCTTCTCATACGTTCATTATAACGCAAATCTAAGCAGACAATAGGGGGAGAAAACTTGTCCATTACCTGTGCTCATGATAAATTTTTAGAAAATTTATTAGGAGAATAGAATGCAATTTTTTATCGATACAGGTGATATTGAAGAAATCAAAGAAGCAGTAAAATGGGGCCTAATTGACGGAGTTACGACTAACCCATCAATTATTGCCAAAACTGGGCGTACTCAAGAAGAAGTAATCAAAGACATTTGCGAAATCGTAGATGGACCAATTTCAGCAGAAGTTATTGCAACAGATACTGAAGGGATGATCAAAGAAGGTAGTGAACTTGCAAAGATTCACGAGAATGTCGTTATTAAACTTCCACTGACAGAAGCTGGAATCGCTGCTTGTAAGTGGTTTAGTGACAATGATATTAAAACGAACGTAACACTTTGTTTCAGCTCAAACCAAGCATTACTAGCAGCAAAAAATGGTGCTACTTACATCTCTCCATTCATCGGCCGTCTCGATGATATCGGTGCAGATGGTATGACTCTTATTCAAGAGATCCGTCATATGTATGATGTTTACGGTTTTGATACAGAAGTTCTAGCAGCATCTGTACGTCACGCAGACCATGTAAAGCACTGCTCGATGGTAGGTGCAGACGTTGCAACGATGCCATATAAAGTAATCAAGTCACTTTTTAACCACCCTTTAACAGATAAAGGACTGGCACAATTTTTGGCCGATTATGAGAAGTCGCAAAAATAATACCAATTAGGCGACTTATTAACTAATTCAATAATATCTATATAATAACGGGGGCTTACAGTCCCCGTTTCTTTATTTTTTCTAAATTTAAAATCTTAAATACCGATATCGTATAAAATGGTGCAAAGCACGTCATAGTCGAGCTTTAAGCTCAACTTTGTACCTGTAAATGTATTTTCAAGGTATTTTTGGGATGAAAATTAATAGAACCATATTATCAGTTTTGGTGATTCTGCTGACTCTATCCTGTGTCGAAGAGCCAGAGAAAGTTTCTATTACGGCCCTGCCTTTAAAATGGCGTGAAAGTGCACTTCCTTTAACAGTAAAAGTTCATGCAGATTTTAGCAGTTTAAATGCAATTGATGGATCATCAGATGATCTTCCATTAGCGGCCGCTGATGATGGCCTCTATGATGATTACGATTTAATGCAGGAGATGCAAAAGGCATGGAATGATGCTGATGATGCAAGAGAATACTTTGTTCTTGACCACGGCCAAGCCGCTGGAGCAGACCCATATACTGACCTAGATGACTATTACGACGGAGAAATCGGAATTTATGTAACAGAGAATTGGTTTTCAAGTATTGGTTATGGTGTTTTGGCAATCACTTCATATTTTGCAGAACAACGAACAGATCACTTAAGAATGGTTCATGGTGATATTATTGTAAATTTCCGTGATTATTATTTCTCATTTGATAAGGCCAGAACTCAGGAGTCAACGACTTACTACGACCTTCCTTCTGTCATCTTACATGAACTTGGCCACCTCTTAGGACTTAAACATACTACCTCATCAACAGTTCAATCAATCATGTACCCACAACTTGGTTCAACAGAAGTTAAGAGAACTCTTGGTTACTATGACTCCCTATCAATTTCAAATCTATACGACACAAATACTCAAGCACTTAAGACGGCCCAAGCATTCAGTTCAGCTAGTATAGACGAATCAATGAAGAACGCTGACGATGGCCAAGAAAAACCGAAGATTATCCACGGCTATATTGAATTAAGGGCCGACGGACATTGTCGCCATTTTCAAGATGGAAGCCTAATACACGATCATAAAGTCTTTTAATTTTTAACAAATTTTAAGAATGCACCATTTTGCTCTCTAAAAAAAATCCATAACTTATGGCCTAATAGTAGTATGGGCAACAATTACGAAAACATTTATCAAAGTCAAATTGATGAAGAAACTTTGAAGGATAATTCAAAGCTTCTACTTTGCCCAGAATGTGATGAAATCTATCTATTTGAAATGATCAATAAGCGACAAAGGGCAAAATGCCATCGCTGTGGAGAAATTCTTTATAATGGAGACAGCACCATAACGATGGTGAAAGTCTTAACGATTTCAGGACTACTACTTTTTTATCCAGCAATCTTCCTACCAGTATTGAAAATAAAGATGGCCGGAGCAAACCTTGAAACTTCAACTTACGAATCGATATTTGCTTTTACAACTAAAGCGTATTGGCCAATAGCAATTAGTGTTGTTCTCTTTGCAATCTTAATTCCCCTCTTTCGCCTCGTTGCATACTTAACTGTTGTCTTTAAAAACCAATTTATCAATCATCACCTTGGAAGAACTTTCATCAGATTTCTAAGGGCCTCACACGAATGGTCTATGATTGATGTCTATTTTATGGGAATCATTGTAACGGTTGCTAAAATGGTTGATCGTTCTGAAGTAGAGCTCACTATTGGAACATTAAGCCTTATCCTATTAATGGTTAATAATATCTTACTACAATCAGTTACTCACTATGATGAGTTATGGAAGAAGCTATATGAGAGGAATTGATCATCAAAAGGCCCTTTGTCCAAAGTGCTATAAAGTAAATTCAATACTCACCTGCCAGCGCTGTGGAACTCCCATCAAACTTCGAAACTATGAAGGTATCTCACGCTGTAAGGCCTACTTAATTGCAGCAATTGCATTATATATCCCTGCTAATATCCTACCAATTATGACGGTTTTAAAATTCAACCATGGTATCCCTCGTACAATTGTTGGAGGTGTCGTCAATCTGATCAATCTGAAAATGTATCCCATTGCCATGATTGTTTTTGCAGCTAGTATAATTGTTCCAATATTTAAAATAGTTTCACTTTGGTATATCATAGATAATATAAACACCTTAAATGAAAAGAAAAAACTAATGCTCACAAGACTTTATCGAGTCGTACATGTTGTCGGTAAATGGTCCATGTTAGATATTTTCGTTATTGCCCTATTAGTTATTCTCGTCAAGGTTGAGTTTATATCAGAGATAAGAGCTGAGCCTGCAGTCTTATATTTCACTGCAGTTGTTATATTGACCATTCTAGCGTCAAATGAAGTCGACACTAGGTTAATCTGGGATGATAAGGAAAAGTATGAGTAATGCCACGCCTAAAGTAGAAAACAAAAGAGGAATTAATCCTATATGGTTCTTTCCTGTTGCTGCTGTATCGATTGGACTTTGGCTTTTATATACTAGCATTATGGCCCGTGGCTCATATATCACTATAAACTTTAGAAATGCGGATGGTATCACGCCAGGAAAGACCACTGTTATCTACAAAGGTACGATTGTCGGTAGAGTAAAAGATACTGAATTAAATAAGGACCTCTCAAGTGTTGCCGTCCATATTGAGATGTCTCCACAAATGAAAAACTATCTATCTAAAGATACAAAGTTTTGGCTTGTAAGTCCGACAGTAAATCTATCTGGTATCTCAGGGCTAAGTACCATTATAAGTGGAAAATTTATCAATATGTTTCCAGTGAAGGGAAAGGCCGTAAAAGTATTCAACGCTTTTGAAGAGCCACCAAGAGGACTAAGAAAAGACGGCCTTTATGTAAAACTTCACAGTAAAAAACTAGACTCAGTTTCAATTGGCTCACCTATTTATTTTAATAAGGTACAAGTTGGAGAGGTTACAAATTTTGATCTCGATATGGATGGCAATGGTGTTGAAGTTACGATCTTTATTGAAGAAAATTATCGCAACCTACTTCTAACAACGTCACGTTTTTACAATGTTAGCGGCTTTGAATTAGATGCTTCTCTAGCAGGAGTAAAGGTTCAATCAGACTCACTTATTTCAATCATCAAAGGCGGAATTGCATTTGTTAATCATGAATCAGAAGAGAATAAGAATAATCAGAAAGTAACAACTAACTTTGAAAAGAAATATACTCTCTACCCTAGCTATGCTCATACTGTCCCAGGAAAAAAAATAAAAGTAATATTTCCTCTAGGAAGTGCTGTAGCAAAAGAGAAGACTCCAATTAAGTTTAGAAATATTAATATCGGAGTTGTTACAGGTTCAGAAGTTGATCGCAATAAGGCCCAGCTCTTAGTAGAAGCGACGATAAAGAAAGAATTTGAGAATATTATTGTTAAAGGTGCTAAGTTTTGGGAAGTTAAACCAAAAATCTCTCTTAAAGGAATTGATAATCTTGATGCAATAACTGGCAACTATATCGCAGTTGATATCAGTCGTTATAATTTTAAGAAATCAAAGCCTGCAGGAACCTTTACAGCTCTTGCCCAAGCTCCATTAAAAGAAGTTCACAATAAATATGGGACCCATTTAAACCTATTTAGTTCAAGAAGAAATTCACTAGCAAAAGGCCAGGGAGTTTACTATAGAGGCGTTCAAGTAGGTGTTATAACAGATGTTAGACTTAATACACGAGCAAAGAATGTTATAACAGAAATCTTTATCAACTCTCCTTATCACAAGCTGGTAAAGGAAGAAACAAAGTTTTGGAATACAAGTGGTGTCGATGTAGAATTTGGCCTATTTTCAGGTGCAAAAATAAGTACCCAATCAATTGAAAGTATTCTTTCTGGTGGAGTCGAATTTGCAACCCCAGAGAAGTTTTCAATGCGTAAGAAACAATATTTTCAAGTTCATAAGAAAGCGCAGAAAGAATGGCTAGAATGGACACCAATAATTAATTTATAATAAAAAAGGCCTCGTATGAGGCCTTGATATTTTTTATGCTTTTATTAAGCAGCTTTCTTTTCATTTCCTTCAAGAGAATCAAGAACCTCTTGAGAATAAATTAACTTCTTACGTAATGCCTCACGAGAAATTCCCATCTCCTTAGCAGCTTTTGATTTATTACCAAAATTACGCTTAATCTCCTCTAAAATCATTTGTCTCTCAACAAGAGCTAAACGCTCTTTTAGAGGAAGTGTGAAGTCTGTCACATGATCAATTTGACCAAATTGCTTTTGCTTCATTGAAATATCAACTAGAGGTGCAACACCATCATTAATTTCAATATCAGATATGATATGAGATTTTGGATGATAAAGAACAGCTCTTTCGATACATTTCTTTAGCTCATAAACATTTCCTGGCCAATCATATTGTTTAATTTGATCCATTACTTTTTTAGAGAAGCTCTTTAATAGAAGTCCTTGTCGTTTACATTCAACTTTTAAGAAATATTCAACAAGCATTTCAATATCTTCTTCACGACGACGAAGTGGATCTAAATTAATCTGGGCCTGTGAGATATATTCAAACAGATCACGATAGAACTTTCCTTCATCTGTCATTATGGCAAGATCTTTAATTGATGTGGCCATAATACGACAATCAAAACTTACGATTCCACCTTCTAGGCCTTTCTTTTCGATAAGTTCAAATAGTCTTTCTTGCCACTCAAATGACAAGTGCTCAATATGGCTTAGAACAACAGTTCCACCTTGAGTGCTAGTAAAAACACATTCTTCTTCATTAGGGCCAAAAAGCATTGCTTCCAGCCTATTGAGATCTTTTAGCTTACAATCAACTGTTGTAATATCATGTAGCCCACGCTTACCTTCATAGTGAAGAACAGTGGCAAAAAGATTTTTACCAACTCCTTTTTCACCAGTGATCAGTACAGGACTATCTAAGTCTTTAAGTTTTGAAATAGAGTTTCTCATTGATTTTACACCTGGCGTGTTACCAATGATTGCAAATTGACGATCATAAGGCGCTGAGAAGCGGCGAATTTTAGAAGTTGTCGAAATTGGATTAAAACTATGAAATACTGAAGAGAAAACAAGAGCAAGGACTTTCATTGTCTTTTCATCTTCTATAGTAAATCGATCTTCATTTCTTTTATTGATAACTTCAATTACACCAATTATCTTATCTTCACGATTATGAATCGGATAACAAATAATTGATTTCGTTTCAAATCCATTCTTTTCATCAAATGCATTATTAAAACGAGAGTCATCACTTTCAGTACAAATATTTAAGGCCACACCTGTTGTAAAAACAGACCCAGCAATACCAAGACGATAATCAAACTTTAATCCTGTCTTATCCAAACCTAGAGCAGCGACTGCTTCTAATTCGTTTGTATCTGGATTAATAAGAAAGATAGAAGAACGTTGAGCATTTAGGATACGAATAACCTCTTCAAGCATTGTATCGAGGAATCCTTCTTTATCTCCAAAATGTGTAATATCTTTAAATAATGAAAGAAGTAGAGAAAACATTTCAAACCCTTCATTAGGGTCTGTATATCGCTCCTTAAGTGCTGACTGAATAAGACAGTCTTTTAATCTTTCTGAAGAGAAACTCATAATGTAACTTTCAAGGAATTTATTAATTCCTTTTTCAACATCAAGCTCAACTCCATATATAATTTCTTCGTCTTCTAAAACATTTGAAAATGCACGAACAACTCGACCAGTTAGATCAAGGTGACGTTTTTTAAATTGTAGAGAAACTTCCAACTCAGTTCCAACAGAGATTCTTTCATGTGTCTTAAAACCGAATCCTGTAACTGAAATGTCCACAAGCTTTGCATCATCGATATAAGAAAGCCTCCCCATGTCGTCTTCTTTTTGTATCAAAAACCTTAGATTATCGGCTTCCTCAACTGGAATACGAAACGATTGAAAAAACTTAAATTCTGAAAAACTAGCGAGCATGTTAATCCCCTCATTAAACTATACTGTGAACATATCGGTAAATTTGCTTTAAACTTTAGGTAAATGCCCACAAAAATTGGCTATAATTTCTATACGTTACACGAAAATCAACTCCTTACTACTTGCCTAGACTTAAGCTTTTGCGTATGATGATGCTTAAAAAAAGATCGTAATTTTAAACACTTGCAAGAGTGACAGGAAGAGTAAATGATTTTTGAAGGTTCTGAAAAGAAGGCCGAAATAATTGTTGGGCCTAACTTAAATCTATTGGATATCTCAGACGACTTTTGGTCTCAGTTAGTCGAAAAAGCACAAGCAACAATTTTATCCACTATTAATAATGAAAATATAAAAGCATTTCTCTTATCAGAATCCTCGCTTTTTGTTTGGAAAGATCGCATGCTGATAATCACATGTGGACAAACAACCTTAATCAAGGCCATCGACTTCTTCACAGATCGCTTTGGTAAAGATGTAATCAAACAATTAATTTTTCAAAGAAAGAATGAGTACTTCTCTCATATGCAACACTCAACTTTTGCAGATGATGTGAAGCTATTAGAAAATAAATTCTCAGGACAAGCACTACGCTTTGGAAATATAGATGATCATCACAACTTCATCTATTTTCTCGATCAAGAATATGCACCAAGTGCAGATGATCACACTCATGAGTTACTTATGTATGAAATCTCATGTAAAGCGAGAGAAATTCTAACTAATGAGAGTGTGACAAAAGATGAAATTCGCCAACTTTTAAAACTTGATAAGATCTTACCTGGTTTTGAATTGGATGATTTCGTATTTAATCCATACGGCTACTCTTTAAATGCCATCAAAGATGATAATTATTTCACATGTCATATTACACCTCAGGAAGAGTGCCCATATATTAGTTTTGAGACTGATATCAATATGAAAGAGATTGCAGATGTTCTAATCGAAGCAATGGAGCCAATTTCATATGACTTTATCGAGTTCTGTCCAAATCAAGATGGAAGCTGTGGATTAAATCTAAAGAAAGAAGATTATATAGCTAAAACCCAAGTTGAAAGCTATCTAAAATGTGGCTATATAATGTACTTTTCACACTTTTATAAAGTACGCCCAAATCGCCTAAAGCCTTATAAATTACTTTAAATGAATAGGAGTTACCATGCATAGCAATCTATGGATCGAAGAAAGATATAAAGATTTTTACGGAATGAGATATAAAGTAGAAAATGTTCTCTACTCTAAGAAGACTGAATTTCAAACTGTAGACGTTGTAGAAACAAAGGGGCATGGAAAGATGCTTCTTAACGACGGCCTAGTTATGGTAACAGAAAGAGATGAAATCGCTTATCACGATATGATTGCTCACGTTCCATTATTTGTTCATCCAAATCCAAAGAATGTTCTTGTAATTGGTGGTGGTGACGGTGGTACAGCTCGTGAAGTTCTACGTCACTCTTCAGTTGAAAAGTGTACGATGGTAGAAATCGATGGTGCTGTTTGCGAAGCTTGTATGGAATTCATTCCACAAACGGCCGAAGTTTTAAAAGGTCATCCTAAATTAGATCTTATCATCGGTGACGGTGTTAAATTTGTTCAAGAAACGACTGAGAAATTTGATGTTATTATCATCGACTCAACAGATCCAATCGGGCCTGCTGCTCCACTATTTGGACCAGAGTTCTACACAAATGTTAACAAGTGCCTTGCTGATAACGGTATCGTTGTCTCTCAAGGAGAATCTCCTTGGTTTGAAGCAGAGATTCAAAAGAGCATGCTTGGTGTTTTAAATGATATTTTTAAGAATACATTTATCTATAATTTCTCTAACCTAACTTATCCAGGTGGGCTTTGGTCATTTACATTTGCAACAAAAGGTGACACCCACCCAATCAATGACTTTAGAAAAGAAGCTGTGGCAGCAAGTGGCCTAGAGTTTTCTTATTATAATGAGGGGCTTCATCAAGCTGCATTCTATCTTCCTACTTTTATGAAGAAGAATCTTGAAGGACTAATACAAAATCCATAATAAGGAATCGTCATGCAATACTGGCTCTTTAAAAGTGAACCTGATGCTTTCTCAATTGATGACCTTGCCAAAAGGCCCAAGCAAACTGAATCTTGGGATGGGGTAAGAAATTATCAAGCACGAAACTTCATGCGCGATGAAATCAAGATGGGAGATAAGGTCTTTTTTTATCACTCAAGTTGCAAAGAGCCTGCGATTGTTGGAATAGCAGAAGTTGTAAAAGAGTCACATCCTGACAAAACTCAATTTGATAAAAATTCAAAATACTATGACCCTAAGGCAACAAAAGAAGAACCGCGATGGTTTCTCGTTGATATAAAGTTTGAAGAAAAGTTTGAAAAACAACTCAGCTTAAAAGAGATGAAAGCTGATAAACGATATGATGAGATGCCACTAGTTAAGAAAGGCTCTCGCCTATCAATAATGCCTATCCCTAAAAAGATTGCCACATTAATTTTAAAAGATGTAAAAAACTAAGCCTTGAAGAAACTCACGTCCAAAACTTGTATAACTCAAAAACAGAGTTGCAAAGCTTAAGATTAGGCCAATTGTAAAGAAGCTTAAAATTACGATTCCCGTTCGTCCAAGCAATGATTTAATTGGCTGCTTATAATAGAGAGAAAGATGTGAGAGATCATTATGGCCGTGGGTACCACCAAACTGATGAACCTTTGCTCCACCACCTTCTTGATTACCAAAGTCTTCTGCTGCCATAAATTCCCCAATACCCTCTTAACTTTATTAAAGCTAAATAGAGTATCGGTAGAATTTAAGTAAAAATTAAATTTGAGTATTTTGGCGGTTTATTGAATTAGTGAAGCTGTTTCAACTAATGGGTCCTGAGAGCTTGAAACAAGGCCCGCAGAGGCTTTAGTATCTGTAATTACAGAGCTTTCCTCACTATCAGCATCAATATTTGGATCATCGAGATCATCTTCAGCAATAACGACAGAGTCAACTAGGATCTCTCTAACAAGATCTAATTTATCACAAGAAATTTCATTCACACTATCTAGCTGTTCTTTCAAGTCCATCAACTGAGAGCTTAGATCTTGCTTGGCCTCTAATTCTAAATTAAATTGCTCTAAGCAACTAGTGAGACGATCTGTAAGATCCTGTTGTCCAGATCTTACTTCTTGTTCGAGATTAGAAAGAAGCCCAATGGTATTATTGAAGAACTTGGCCAAATTACGACTTAGCCCTTCAAGCTCGACACTACTTTGAGTTAATTCGCTATCATTGCTAAGTGAAGCTTGTACATCAACTCTAAAACTTAAAGTCTTAAGCTGAAAAATAAGATCTTTCATATCTTTAAACTCATTCATAAATGTATCAAAGAGTTCATGAAATTTAATCTCATCCTGTTCTTGAGTCTGCTCACTATCTTTCTTATGCTTTAAGCTATCAGACATTTCTTTTTCAAAATCAATAAGCTCTCTACGAGCATCAATTAAAGAATTAACAACAGTATCTAGCGACTTGCTAGTATCTTCAACGAGAAGTAATTGATCATTAATATCATCGCTTGCTGCAATAACTTCTAGATCATCTGCTTCCATTTTCTCAATATCAGACTTTAGACGATTTGAATCTTCGATTTCTTGAGAAAGCTTAATTTGAAGCGAATGCTTACTTTCTTTTAATTCTGAAAGTTCTTCATTGATTCGCTCTAGCTCTAAACTTAGTAATTCTTTATCATTGTGGATTCTTACTTTTGCATAATACTCTTTGATCATTGGGATAATTGCTAAGATAGCAAAAGCAATGGCAGAGGCCATAAAAATTAAGTTTAGAAGGTTTCTATTTAAGAACCAGTTATATATTAATGCTCCATGCGTAAGCAAGGCCAATGCACAGATAATTAAGTAATTTGTTTTTGATTTTGGATTTGTATTCTTTCCAGAAGCTGATTTTGTGGCCTCTTTTAATTTTTGATCAAACTTTAATGACATGTTATCGATCCCTGATAAACTCTTTTAACTTCAATGTTAATATAATTATTAGACACTAAAGTAAGTAAGTCAATTATCAGGGACCAATATTTTTACGAAAGGTAGGTATAACTCTTTAAACAGCTCTCATAGAAATCAACTAATGACACACCGTCACGAGGTCTAATTGTTCCCCTAGCAACTTGTTTATCAATTGATCTTTTAACCTTAAACGCCATATATTCTGGATTATACTGCATCGTCGATAAAACATTACGTGCTGAAGAGCCTGGAACGGTCTCTTCAATGTAGAAACCTTTAGGGTCATGCTTATCAGCGTATACATGTACTTCATTCACGCGGCCAAAAAGATTATGCATATCACCCATTACATCCTGATAAGCACCAGTTAGAAAAATACCAATATTATATTGCTCCCCTTCTTTTAACTCGTGTACAGAAAGTGTTTTCTTAAAGCCTTCATCTGGGTCATAAAAGCGGTCGATCTTCCCATCACTATCACAGGTAATATCAGCAAGAGTTGAACGCTTTGTTGGCCTTTCATTTAATCTTGTTAATGGAACAACAGGTAAGACTTGTTCAATTGCCCAGCTATCGCATGCAGATTGAAAAACAGAAAAATTACAAAGATACTGGCCACTTAAGCTATTTTCAAGTTCTGCTATTTGTTCGGTTTGAAAATCTTCATCAGGAACAAGATTATTGATCTGCTTAAGAATTTGTAAGTGAAGTGTCTCGATCTTTGCACGCTCTTCTAATTCTAAAATACCAAGTTTGAAAGCATGGATTGAATCAGACTTAATCTTTACAGAGTCATTATAAGCTTCTTGCCAATTTTTACTTTTATCAAGGAGCTCTTTTACTTGTCTCATCTCAGTAACAAGATGATGCTCTCCTGTCTTCTTCTTCGTTGAGAATTCAATCTTTGTATTATCAATTTCACCTATAATATTTGTAATGACACAACTGTGATGCGCCGTCATAGCACGGCCACTTTCAGTAATAATATGTGGGTGCTCAACATTTTCAAGATCACAAACTGTTTTAAGGCCGTAGACGATATCTGTTATATAATCACTAATAGAATAATTTATAGACGAATCATTCGTTGAATTTGTTCCATCGTAATCAACACCGAGTCCACCTCCAACATCAAAATACTCCAGAGGTGCACCAATTTTTTGCATCTTACAATAGATACGAGAGCCTTCTTCAATGGCCTCTTTAATCGAGCGAATATCTGTGATTTGAGAGCCGATATGGAAGTGAAATAATTTAAGTGCACCTAATTTCTTATGCTTTTTTAAATATTCAATTGCTAGAATAATTTCAGATGTCGTTAGACCAAACTTGGCCTTTTCTCCACCACTTGACTCCCACTTACCACGACCTTTAACAGTCATTCTTCCACGTATTCCAATATTTGGAATAACACCATATTCTTTTGAAAGCTCAACAAGCATCTTAAGTTCAGAAAATTTTTCAATGACAACAAAGATCTTACGCCCAATCTTAGTTCCTAAAATAGCAAGTCTTAAATAATCACGATCTTTATAACCATTAAGAACAGTTAGTGAATCGATATTTGTATTATATGCTAGAGCAGATAAGAGCTCAGGCTTTGACCCAGCTTCAAGCCCATAATTATATCGTGAACCTGCATCAACAATTTCTTCAACAACTTCTCTCATTTGGTTAACCTTAACAGGATAAACCCCAAAGAACTTTCCACCATAATCTTCTTCATCAATAACTTTTTGAAAAGTACGATTGAGAAGCTTTACTTGAGAGCGAAGAATATCATGGAATCGAATAACAAGAGGAAGGCTTAGGCCTTGCTCTTTAGCATCCTCGATTACATCATCAATGAGAATTCCTACATCTTTTTTTGGATTAGGTGTTGCCTTAAGCTTTCCACTTTCATCTATTTTAAAATAACCATTACTCCACTTACTAACATTGTAGAGTCGGTCTGAATCATCAATTGTCCAAGTACCATTTGTCATTTTATGGCCCCTTTTGTTTTCGAAGTTAGAAGAAGAATTAATTCCCTAACAACTTTTGCTGCAAATACAGAACTATTTCCTGTTGAATCAATTTCAGGAGAAAGCTCAACTACATCACATCCAACAATATTCTTCTCTGTTAGGATCTTAACAAAACTAATAAAAGAATGAAAATCTTCACCACCTGGCTCTGGAGTACCTGTTCCAGGAAAGAAGCTTGGATCAAAGTAGTCGAGATCCAAAGTTAAGTATATTGGCCTATTAGAGTCGATTTTAGATACTCTCTCAAGAAATTCCTTGCGAGACTTAGCAATCGATCCAGAACTATTCATATATTCATATTCTTCTTTTGTTCCAGAGCGAATACCGTATTGAATTAGCTCATGCCCTTCTTTGAAGTGATCAAGACTTCTTTTAATGATTGAAGCATGTGAATAATGATAGCCTAAGTAACCATCTCTAAGATCCGCATGGGCATCTAAATGTATGAGAACGAGATCATCAAAATCATTCAGATATTTTTTAATCGGAGCATATGAGATGGAATGCTCACCACCTAAAGTCATAAGTTTGATATCATGTTCTTTAAAGTTAATTTGACTAAAGTTATCCTCGAAACATTTCGTGGCCTCTTGCCAACTGGCCTCAGTTTGATCTTTTACTGGCAAATTTCCAAGATCATAGAAAGTATAATCTTCAGTTGTTAAGTCAAGATATGGTGAATATGTTTCTATACCATCTGAGACTTCTCTTAGGGCATCAGGACCTAGGCGAGTTCCCTTTCGAAAACAAGCGGTACCATCAAAGCCAAAACCGATAAGAGAAACAGATGAGTCTCTAAGTTCATCAGTAGCAATTGACATATCATATGGAGTTTCAGGCGCGATTGGCCCTTTTAGTTTTAACATTGCACTTCTCCAAAAAGTCTAATCTAACTTTTCTTTATTCCTATTAGCGGCAAACTCTCGACGAGTCATGGGTGCATGAAAGAGAGCGAAATCGATTGATTCACGAAACATCTTCCAATATTTCTTATGGTTACGATTATCACTTGAAGGCAGCTCAAGTGTATAAGTTGGTATCTTCCTTTCATTCCCAGCATAGTTGCCTAGGCTTCCAGGAAAGAAGGGATAATTTTTAACACGATAGCCATTTGCTTTCTCACTCATAACATTTAATAACTCTTCTGCTTTTAGGGCCAGGCCATCTTCATCATGAACATGATTACTTACAACTGGGCCATCATAGTCGAGAATCGTAAGAGGAGCATGTACAGTAATAATCTTATCTGGGTTATACCTAGCAATGATATTTACTTGAAAGATCGTTTCTTGTTCTGAATTTGCACGAACTCCAGGATAGCGTCTCTTCGCTGCTCGGTAGCGTGTCTTCCAAAGCTTTAAAGCTTTCTTATCCCAATCTTTCGTTGGGAAGTTGCGATTTGGATCGATTCCACGAGCATTCGTTCTCGTAGGTCTTCTTTTGAAAAAAGAATCTGGTGAAACAATTGGTGCCACTGCTACTAAGTTATTTTTAAGTTTCTTCTGCCCTTCAACAGTAGCGACTTCATGATAGAGGTGATGTAAAATATCAAAGCAGAATTTAATTGGTGTAATCTCATCCCCATGTACACCACAAAAAACGAGAGTCATATTCTTTGGCTCGATACGGTGTTCAACTTCATCACCAAAAACAGTCCACATTATTGGCTGACCTAGGTGGCTATTTCTTACGTGAATCCACTTATAAGAATCACAATGAGATTTACCCCAACCATACTTACGAAATTTCTCATCTATCTTATTACAATAGTCTGAAACGGCCTTCGTATTTTCAACTTTAACAAATTCATTCTTATGAGAATGATCTGTAAATTTTGAATCATCTAAAATATCTTTGCTCTTATCAGTCTTCTTAGTCTTTGGGGGCCCGACTTTCTTTCGCGCAACCTTTAACTCCTCTTTCTTCTCATTAGAGATTTCAAGCATCTCAACACCTGAGCAGCTAATAAGTGTTAAAGTTAAGGAAAGGAAAAGAGAGATTTTACTTACTAAATTCATAATCACCAAAAGGGCATATTGTTAAAGTGTTATAATATCATATAATTAACAAATATTATCAATATTTTATCGAGTCAAAAGACTATTTATGCACAAGGCCATCAACTTCCTCATTATCACCACAAACCCCAATGTCTATGCTGCTAAGCAGTTAAAAAATCATATTGAGAAAGAAGGTCATCTAATTAACATTTGTTCACCTAAAAGTCTTGAAATAGATACACTAAAAAGTGCTGATATTATCATCAATCGAAACACTGGCTTAAATTATTCAGATAAGGATTTAGAACTTATTGAAGAAGTACTTAGGCCAGATAAACAGCTTTTAACGAACTCTCTTAATTGCTCTAGGACCTTAAGGGATAAATTACGACAGGCCGAATATTTAAGAAGTCTTATCCCTAATGAAAACCTAATTGCTACCTATAGCTTGTTAGAATATCAAAAAGCACTTATCGACTCTCCAGAACAAAGAAAGTGGATTATAAAAACACGAAGAGGACAAAAGGCCAAAGGGATACATTCAAGCGTCGATCTTGAAAAAGATGCCAAAGACCTTATGGCCAAAGGTGATCATAATTATATTATTCAGCCCTACTTCCCTCTATCGAGAGAAATTCGTGTCCTAATTCTTAAAAGCCTAGATTCGAAACATTCTAAATTAATATATCTTGAAAAAAGACCATTAGATAAGAAGTCTCCATTTTATATTCTAAATTTTGAAAACTCCTCGCCAAGTTTAATCAAAGACAATCAAGTCCCTAAGGTTATTAACGAATTGGTAAGTATTATCATAAATTCACAACTTGATTTTCACTTTATCACCATCGACTTCTTAGAAGATGAGAGCGCTATGATAAAGCTTCTTGAAATCAATAGTTCTCCTGGTCTTGAAGGGGTATCAAATCTGCTACAAAAGCAGTCAAATTCCACCAATATTATTGAAACTTATCTTCAATACCTAAAATCAGATTTCAATAGACTTGTATAACGTATTGAAATCATATTAGGCGACTCTAAAAAATATATCGCAACTCAACTTTTTGTTTGATTATTAAAACTTTTGTCGATAAGATAGAAGAAGGAGATAGTTTATATGTATATTTGTATATGTAACGCCATTACACAAGATATGCTAGACAATGCGATAAAGCAGGGTCAGAGCGAAAAAGAAGTCATGAATAAGTTAGGCATTGGTAATTCATGCGGTGTTTGTGTACTTGAAAAAGTAAGCTCAGGTCTTGCGGCCAAAAAGAAAGCTGAAGCAAGTCAACAGACGGCAAAGAAAAACTTAACTCAACCAAAAAAATAATTTCTTGAAACACATTCACTTCTTCTATAGCATTAATCCATACAATTATTAATTTAATGAAAGGGTTTAATCATGAAAGGTGATCAAGACGTCATAAAAGCACTAAATGGTGTTCTCACAAAAGAGCTTACAGCAATTAATCAATACTTCCTTCACGCACGCATGCTTGAGGACTGGGGACTCGATAAAATCGGTCATCTAGAATACAAAGCAAGTATCGATGAGATGAAATTTGCTGATGAAGTAATTAAAAGAATTCTCTTCCTTGAGGGTTTACCTAATCTACAAAAGCTAGAAAGAATCAGAATAGGTCAAAATGTTGAAGAGATTATCAAGTCAGACCTTGAAACTGAGGCAGAAACAATTCCATTATTAAAAGAAGCAATCGAGCTTTGTGAAAAGAAGCAAGACTATGTTTCACGTGATCTTCTATCGAAGATTCTTGATTCTGAAGAAGAGCATATTGATTGGCTAGAAACGCAACAAGAACTTATCAAAAAAGTTGGTGTTGAGAACTACATGCAATCTCAAATCGAAATGAAATCATCTGGCCACTAAGGCCGCATAATATAAAGCAGACTCTTAGGAGTCTGCTTTTGCTTCACTAGGCTTAGGTAACTTCGCCACCATTATAATAGGAATAATTAAAAATACACTTCCAATAAAATAAGGTGCTGCAGAGTTGTATCTCCAATAAATAAGAGATGCAATAATAGGCCCAAAGACACGGGCAAGAGCACCTAGAGATCTAAATACACCAATAACATGTCCTTGATGATTTGATGGTGAGTACATTGAAACAAGAGAAGTTAAACAAGGTACAACTAATGATGATCCAATTGCTAAGAAGAAAAGACCTGCATAAACGAGCCAACTTGAAGAGGCCAATCCAATTAGAACAAGTCCAGGTATAATTGCAATAAGACCTTGAAGGGCCATCTTCCTCTCACCTACCTGATGGGCTTTTCTTCTAACATATCCTCCTTGAACCATTGCGAGAATAAATCCAATAAAGATAAACATATAAGCATTATCCATTGATGAATAATTTAGTCTCTCAGCAGCTAAGAATGTTAGAGTGAACTCCATTCCTGAAAATGCTAATAGGAATAAGAAGTATCCAAAGTTTGTTAAATTAACTCCTTCGTATGGAAGAAGCTTAAATAACTTTAAAGGATTAGCACTTCTTTCAGTCTCATGCTTACCTCTTTTTTCCTCAGGTAATGTCTCATCAAATTTATTAAATAAATTAACAAGATTAAATAATGAAAGTAGTCCAGCAACAATGGCGGCCATAGAGAAAGGATTTATTCCAATAGACTCTAGTGCTGGATACATTTTTGTTAAATCAAATAGAGATAAGATACCACCCATTGCAGGGCCAATAATAAATCCAAGTGCAAAGGCAATACCAATGATGGCCATTCCTTTTGAGCGATTCTTTCTAGTTGTCACATCAGCAACAACTGCTGTCGCTGTTGAAATATTACCTCCCATAATTCCACCGATAAAACGCGCAAGAATGAGAATAGTAAAGTTGCCAGCAACGGCCCAGAGAACATAACTTACAAAGAGTCCAAATACAGAGATAAGCAGAACTGGTCTTCGCCCAATTCGATCGGAAATAGTTCCCCAAATTGGTGCAGCAACAAATTGCAATAAAGAATATAAGGCACCAAGGGCACCACCAAAGAGAACGATAGCAGAAAACTCTCCTGCTCCTCCTACATTTGTGAGTGTATCAATTGAGCCAAAGATTGCTTTTAAAAAGAAGTTATCAGCGTCAACCGTTAAGTAGTATTTGGCCAAGGCCGGAAATAATGGAAAGATAATTGAGAAACCAACGAGGTCTAAGAATAATGTTAAGAACACAATTTTTAGAGACTTCTTAGCATTGTCACTTAAGGGCTCTGATTCCATATTAACTTTTGGCATATCCATATACTTTTCCTCTTCAACTTCATATTCTAATTGTGCAACCTCATTAGGTTTGTCACAAAGTGTTTCTACATAATTGGCAAAACCTTCAGACCACTTCTGATCATCATTTAAACAAGGGATTGCATGTATTGTTGTTCCAAACTCTTCAACTTCTTCTTGTAACTCAGTACCAATTTCATCAACTGTTTCTAAACAATCTGCAACAAATGCAGGACAATAAACAGCGATATTCTTCTTTCCACTTTTAGCAAGCTCACAAACATAATCGTCAGTATAAGGAGTTAACCACTCTTCACTTCCAAATCTTGATTGAAAAGTAAAATGTATGCGATGACTATCAATTTCTGAAACGCGATCTTTAATCAACTCAAAAGTTTCAAAGCAATGCTGATAGTATGGATCTTTTTTATAAATCACTCTTCTCTTTGGGATACCGTGAAATGAGATAACTAAATCATCGATCTGTTCACTTTTTAACTTTTCATTAATTAGTCTTGCAGAGTTATCAATAAAAGCTTGGAGACGATGGAAATTAGTAATAACCTCAAAGTTAGGAATCCTAACCTTTGTCCCTAATAGCCTACCTAGAAAGTCTATCCCACTAGCAATTGTTGATTCTGAATACTGTGGAAACATAGGTATAACGATGAGCTTTTGAGCAGGATCCCTTCTCTCATCTAATTCTTTTTCCCACTTCGCATAGACATCAGCAACTCTAGGCTCACAAAGTAGAAAAGCGTGTTCAACTTCAATATGCTCAGGCGTTAACTCATTTACCTTATGAGTAAACTCCCGTGTGATACGAGTAAGAGGAAATTCATTGCCTTCCCAAATCCTGCTATATAAAGCAGCTGAGCGCTTAGGCCTAAATGGTATGACAAAGAGATTTAAAATAATCTTCCATAGAGTTGGATTAATATCAACAACTCTTGGGTCCCCTAAAAACTCTTTTAAATATGATCGTACATCTGAAACTTTTGGACTCTTTGGAGAGCCTAGTTGAACGAGAACGACTTTAATGACTTTCTTTGCATTTTTTTTAGATGCTGGAAAAGTTAATTGCTCATGACGCATTGTCATTGGTCCTTGATAGTGTTAAATTAGATGACTATAACCTATCAAAATAATTCAAGAGAGTCGATAAATGAGTGCATCGAAGAAATCTATCAAAAAGAAAGCAACAAAGAAAAAAGCAGCGACAAAGAAGACGACTAAGAAAGCGCCAAAGAAAGGTCGTAACGTAGAAGAGCTAACAGCATTTGCCCTTGGTAGCGCAAATACACAATATCCAGATACATATGCTCCAGAAGTATTAGAAGCATTTGATAACAAGAATCCAGGCAGTGATGCATGGACAACATTTGTTTGTACAGAGTTCACTTCTCTATGCCCAAAAACAGCACAACCAGATTTTGCAAGAATCTATATCAACTATATTGCAGACAAGAAAATGGTGGAATCTAAGTCACTAAAACTATATCTGTTCAGCTTCAGAAATCACGGAGATTTCCACGAAGATTGTGTGCAAAAAATTTGTGACGATTTAACAAAGCTCATGAAGCCAAAGTTCATTGAAGTTATTGGTGAATTCACACCTCGTGGTGGTATTTGTATCTATCCATATGCCTCAAATTCCAATAATAAGAAGATTTATAAGGAAATTCGAGCAAAAAGGTTTAGCGAATATGCCCCAGGTAAGTATACAATGGACTTATCTAAAATTTATTAATTTAGCATAAAAGAGGATTTTATGAGTCTTGGAATAACAGAAAGTTTAATCATCTTAGCTATTATCATCCTATTATTTGGTGGTAAGAAGCTTCCTGAACTAGGTAAATCACTAGGAAAAGCAATTACAGGCTTTAAATCAGGACTAAAAGAAGAGCAAAACGAAGAAACAAATACAGCAAAGAAAATAACAGAACAGAGCGAAAATAAGAAAGATGACACCAAGAATAGCTAAAAGCTATTCTTGGATCACTGAAATAACTTGTTTGAGAGTAAAAGGCTTTGGAAGAATTCCAGAAACACCCATACCCTTAATAGAATCATCATTTATTGTGCAGTCACCTGTGGCCAAAATAAACGAAGGCATATCCTCTTTAAGAAAGCCTCTGGCCTGACTCGCAAGCTCCATTCCATTCACCTCAGGCATTTGATAATCTGAAATAATATGAGAATAATGATTACTTCCTAAAGCGTTTAATGCTTCTTTAGCACCAGCACAAGCGTCAACTTCATAGCCCTCAGAAATTAGTGCATCTTGAAGAAGCTCCAATATCTCAACCTGATCATCCACAAGTAAAATACGCTTTGAATTCATAATTCTTTCCACACATCCTCCTAGGATTGGAAATTTGTTTATTGGTAGATGCTCAATTTTGAGCAAAAAAAAACCTATCTTTCGATAGGCTTTTTTAAAACATAAAAATTATTGATTCAAGTAAATTATTCTATAATTTCTAAAACAGATCTTTTTTTCAATTTTGTTGATGCAGCATTAAGAATTGTTCTTAGTGCACGAGCTGTTTTACCTTGCTTACCGATAACTTTACCAAGGTCAGTCTTATCAACTTTTAATTCGATAACTGTTGTCTGCTCACCAACAATTTCATTTACTTCTACTTGCTCTGGCATATCAACTAGTGCGCGACTAACTGTGTCGATTAAATCTTTTAACTCACTCATCATGAACTCCTTCTACAAAAATGCCGTTATCGCTTAATTTAAGAAAAATCGAAATTCTTAGTTAAGAGTAATTTCGTTTTTCTTTAGAAGTGTTCTAACAGTGTCAGAAATTGTAGCACCTTTACCTAGTAGCTCAGAAATTCTCTCAGCTTTAACATCGATAAGGTTACCTTCTTTAAGTTGTGGATTGTATTGACCTAGTTTTTCACTAAATTTACCGTCTCTTGCATTTCTTGAGTCTGCAGCAACGATTGTGTAAATAGGCATGTGAGTTCTACCACCGCGTTGTAATCTAATTGTTAACATTAAGTACTCCTACATCTATAGTAACGCTATAATAATCAGTTTAAATATTTCTAAATAAATAATTGATTTTAAAAAGATAAGCAATATCTTTTTTCAAATTTTTAATTAGAACGGTAATGTATTAAAATATCTGTCATATGACAAGCAAAGAATCCCAGAGTGCAAAATTTATCGACCTCCACGGCCATCACAGCTCTTCTAAAAGCGAAGATAGAGACTTCTTATATATTTATTCCTACTCTCCCAAAATCAATGACTTACCTGAAGAGGGCCAATTCTTTTCCGCAGGAGTACACCCATGGGAGATTGAAGATGCAAGAATAAGCTTTGAAGAGGTAAAGAGATTATGTGGTGATAGTAATTGTCTAATGGTTGGAGAAGCAGGACTTGATCGCTCAATCGTGGATGATAGTGACCTAAGGCAACAAGAAGAAGTCTTTAAGTGGCATATTCAGCTAGCAAATGAGCTTAAAAAACCACTTATCATTCATAATGTGAAATGCCTGTCCGAAATTTTTCGCCTCCACAAGCAATTCCCAAATCACTCGAATTGGGTCTTACACGACTTTAATGGAAGTCTTAGCGATATCCAAGAATGCCAAAAAAGAAGCATTGCCATGAGCCTTGGGCCACGCTTTTATGAATCTCAAACCGCAAGGATTGCTCATACAATCTCTGATCACAAAATTGATTTGAATCTTATTTTCTTTGAGACAGATGAGCGAGGTGATATTAATATCCAAACAATCTATGAAAAGTTTGCTCAAAAACAAGAAATAGAGATTGATGATTTAAAGGATAGAATTTGGCAAAACCTGAAGGCCCTTCTTGGCACAAATTTAACGAGCTAGTCCAATTTAAGGCCCTCCTGGCCCCAATGGTTGGACTCTCACATGTGGCCCTAAGAGATGCCCTACGTCCCTACTTTCCAGAGGATACACCAACACTTTGGACAACAGAGATGCTAAATTCGCGTCGAATTCCAGGCCAAAGGCTTGGGGAAACACCAGAGACCCTAAAGTCACAACAAGATATAAATCTCTATCCCCAAATTCTATGTAACGAAGAAAGATATATTCAAGATTCAATTCCAAAGCTAGAAGAATGGGGAGCAAAAGCAATTGATATAAATATGGGTTGCCCAGTAAAAAAGGCCTTAAAACATAATTATGGGGTCTCATTAATGGGTGATATAAAATATGCCTCCCAAGTTGTTTCTTGTGTAAAGAAATATGCCACTGTTCCAGTATCAGTGAAGCTAAGGGCCGGACTTCAATCAGATAAGGGCTTCTTACTTGAATTCTGCCATGCTCTTAAGGAAGGTGGAGCAGATTGGCTTATCCTCCACCCTCGCCTAGCAGAGCAAAAAAGAAAAGGAAGTGCAGATTGGTCACAAATTAGGCTTCTTCAAGAAAGTATCGATATACCAATTATTGGCAATGGCGATATTCAAGAAGCTCAAGATATCACTCGCATGCTTGAAGAAACTGGCTGCCAAGCCGCTATGCTTGGAAGGGCCTTAACAGCAAAACCTTGGATTATTACACAATATGCTTACGAAAGTGGACATCAGCTAAATGAATACCAAGAAGCAATAATAAATAAAGATCCAAGTGCCCACGCTGTCTTATATGGAGAATTTGTGAAGTCCTATATTGAAGCTTGTTTTCGTTATTACGATTTTAAAGATGCTTTAAAGAGAATACGCTTCTTTCTAAAAGTGGGACACGTCTGGCTTAATTTTGGGCATAGCTTTTCAAAGAAGCTCTTTAAACTTGAGACGCTACAAGAGTACAAAGAGGCCATTGACCAATTCATGTCAAACTCTTCTCTTAAAATGTCAGCTCGAACAAATCTTAGATATTAATATTTAGTGATCGCAGTGATGACAGCGACAAAGCTTAATATTAAGCATATGGGCAGCAATCAATGCAAGTCCACCAATGATGGAAGCAACGATTTCAACTGGACCGATAGTATGAACATGGTGTGCATGTCCTGCGTGTTCTGCAAGTAGAAAGAGATGCTTAAAATGCCCAAATAAAATGGCCGCCATACCAAGAACACCAATAATAAGAGGTCTCTTATCCGAGTGAACCTTAAGATTCTTAACAAAAGCGTAGAGGCCAACAGGAACCACGATGAAGATAGAAAGACTATGAATTAATGGATTTTCAAAGATACTTGCCACTGAAGGCGTAAACATTACCAATAAAGGGATTGCCATACAATGTAGGCAACATAGGACAGAAACGATAAGTCCCGCGCGATCCGCAGATTCGTTCAAATTTGTTACTTTTGTTTCTTCCATATCATTATCCATAATCGTCCAACTATTTATTATAAGTATATATAGAGAATTCTTAACTCCAAAGCAAGAAAATATTAAATTATTCAGAGTATTAAAGTGTTGAAAATACTTGCTAATGAGTTTACCGTATTAAGGTAATATTATTGATACCCATTCAAGAATGAATCGGTTGAGATTTTAACCAAGAAGATCGATAGCGAGGATAAAAATGAGCTTAGAAGATTTTTTAAAGAAGAAGAATAAACAGGCAAAACACGCCCTAACTTCTTCAAGTGATGAGATTCTAAAAAAGTGTAAGCATTTACTAGAGCGAATTCAAGATGAAGGTAGTGAGAAGTACGATGAACTCTATTACCACTTTCGTTTTCGTTACGACAAAGTAAATGTGCAAAAGCATAAACTTGAAAAATTCTATGAAGAATTAAAAGAAGAACTCGATCGTCTTGGTAAAGATCCAATGAAAGTCTTGGCCCAATATGAAGAGAAGATTGAAAAAGAGATTGCTTCTCTTGGCCATGGGGAAACATATCAAAATGTTAAAAAAGGGACTAAGAAAGCGATAAATCGCGTTAAGAAAGCGGCCAAAGATGTTTCTGATGAGATGGAAGAAACCGTTGAAGAGGTACGCAAAACAACGAAGAAAGTTGCAAGTGACTTAAAGAAAGCAGCAAAGAAGAAAGTTGTAAAAAAGGCGGCCAAAAAGACAGCAAAGAAAACAGCAAAGAAAACAGCTAAAAAGACAGCAAAGAAAACAGCAAAGAAAACAGCTAAAAAGGCAGCAAAGAAAACTGCCAAGAAAAAGGTAGCCAAGAAAACTGCCAAGAAAAAGGTTGCTAAGAAAACTGCGAAGAAAAAGGTTGCTAAGAAGACAGCGAAAAAGAAAGTAGCAAAGAAAACAGCCAAAAAAGTAGCAAAGAAAACTGCCAAGAAAGCTGCCAAAAAAACGGCCAAGAAAAAAGTAGCCAAGAAAACAGCTAAGAAAAAGTCAAAATAAATACTAATACTAGGCCCTGAAATTCAGGGCCTTTCTATAAGAGTGCGTGAGCAATTGAAAAATAAATAATGATTCCCGTGACGTCACAAATCGTTGCAACAAAGGGAGTTGAAGCTGTAGCAGGGTCAAAGCGTAACTTTTTTAAGAGAAATGGCAGCATTGAGCCAACAAGTGTCCCCCACATTACGATACAAATAATACTACATCCAACAATTAAAGATATCTGAGCAAAGTTCACACCGTATGCTTCATTAGCATGAGGCCAAAAGTAAATTCTCATGAATCCAAAGATTCCAAGAATAAATCCCATAAAAAGACCTGAGCCTAATTCGCGAAAGAAGACGCGAAGAGAGTCACTATTTTTAACTTCACCTAGGGCAAGCGCACGAATAACGAGAGTCGAAGCTTGAGCACCTGAATTCCCACCAGATGAGATAATAAGAGGAATAAAAGTCACTAATGCTACTGTGTGAGCAATGGCCGCTTCAAAATGAGTCATGGCCGTCGCAGTTAACATTTGTCCGATAAAGAGTATAACAAGCCAACCGAGACGCTTTTTTGTCATCTCAAAGAAGCCTACTTCAAGATAAGGAGCATCAAGAGATTCGACGGCCGCAATTTTTTGCATATCTTCCGTGGTCTCTTCTTCAACGGCCTTGATAATATCATCAATTGTAATGATACCTTTCATTCTGAACTCATCATCAATAACCGGAAGAACAACTTGTTCAAAACGACTGAAGACGCGTCCAATTTCTTCCTGGTCCATATTATCAGGAATAGCAATGAGGTCATCTCCACTAGTCATCAGATCTGATACCTTTTGACCATCTCGTGCACCAAAGAGTTCACGAAGGGAAACAACACCTAGAAGCTTTTGAGTGGCATCGATTACATAAGTATAATAAATTGTTTCAACATTACTTAAAGTTTGAGTGCGAATATAGCGAATGGCCTCTTCAACATACATATTGGCGCGAAGTCGAATATAATTCGAATTCATTAAACCACCGGCCACATCTTCTGCGTAGGCCATAAGGGCCATGACTTCGATACGAGCGTGTTTTGCTAATAAGCTTAATGTTTCTTCAACTTGTTCAGGTTCAAGAAGCTGGAGAATATCTGCAAGATCATCATAGGCCAGGTCATTGGCCCATCTTCTTTTCAGGTCACGATCAAATTGTTCAAATAAGTCAGCTTGGTAATTCGAATCTAGTGAATCAAAGAAGTCACTTGCCTCTTCTTCTGACAAACTATTAAAAATCTCAAGACGCTGCGACTCCGAAAGAGACGGCCAGTCTTTTAAGGCAATACCAATTTTAGTAAATTGCATTGTCTTTTCAATTTCAGAATGAAATTCGTTTGTCATTATAATTACTCCAACATCTTACTTGTCGACATCGAATAATAAAACTTAAATAAAATTAGATAGTTATATTACTCAAGTTCCTACTTAAACTTTAAAGGAACTTTGACATAAGGGCCACCATCAGCTTCAGTAAATATAAATTCTCCGCCATTCATATTATATTGGATACTAGGTATAATTAATCTCGGCTCATTAAGCTGTGCATCTCGATTAGTACGAAACTCTAAGAACTCTTCCTTGGAAGTCGAGCTTTTACATTGGATATTGCTACGCTTTTGCTCACCTACTGTTGTTTTATATTTTATCTCACGCCCACCAGGTCCATAATCATGGCCAACATAAATCTCACATTCATCATCAAGTGCGTAAATCTTTTGAATTGAATTGTATAGCTTATCTGCACTTCCCTTTGGAAAGTCACAACGTCCGGTACCCATATCAGGCATAAATATCGCATCACCTACAAAAAGGGCCTTCTCATTTACATAAAGACTCATACACGCAGGTGTATGGCCTGGAGTCTCAATAATTTTCACATTAATATCGCTACAAACATCAAAACACTCACCTTCTTGTGTAAGAATATCAAATTGCGAACCATCCTCATTAACATTTGATGAAAAGACAGCATTAAATACACCCTGAACCAACTTAATATTCTTATGAATAACAACTTGCGCAGTGGGATAAAGCGATTTTAGTTTAGATGCTCCCGACAAATGATCGGCGTGAACATGAGTTTCAAAGATATACTTTAAACTCAATTCATTTTCTTTTAGAAATAAATCTATTTGATGGATATCTTCACTTGAAACACTACCACTTGCGTAATCGAAGTTCAGAACGGGGTCAACAACAATGGCCGTTTTTGAGACCGATGAATAAATGATATATGTCATTGTATTAGTGACCTTATCAAAGATAGAATGAACCAACATTTAGAACTCCTTTTCTCATTAACAACTTGTTGCACCACGCAGTAAAAAAACTACTAAAAATTCGCTTAAGTTTTGGTGATTTAAGGATTATAATCCAAATCAAATAACATTTAAAACTTTATTAAATCAGACAAAGGAAATGGATCAATGTCAGCATTACGCTTTTATTTGACGAACTCCATTGCTAAGAAACAGGTAATGGGAGTGACGGGACTACTTCTATGTGGATTCCTTTTTTCACACATGTTAGGAAACTTTTTATTAATCGCAGGTAAGGATGCATTCAATCAGTATGCATACACCCTTACTTCCAACCCGCTAATTTACTTAGCAGAAGCAGTTCTTTTAGTGATCTTCTTATCTCACATCTTTATGGCGCTTAAGCTTACGATTGAGAATAAGGCAGCTCGCCCAGTTAAGTACTACATGAAGCAACCGACAGGAAGAGGTTCGACATTTGCATCATCAACTATGCCTTACACAGGTATGTTGATTCTTTTCTTCCTTGTTATGCACTTAATTAACTTTAAGTACGGTGATGTTTACATGACAACACTTAATGGAATGGAAGTTCGTGATCTTTACAAAACTGTTATTGATTATTTTGCTTCACCACTGAATGTTGGAATCTATGTACTATTTATGATTACAATTGGAATTCACGTATCTCACGGATTCTGGTCAGCATTTCAATCAATTGGTTTTAACCACCCTAAGTATATGCCAGCAATTCAATTCATTTCTAAGCTTTATGCTGTGATCTTAACTGTTGGTTACTCGACTATCGCTATTTGGTGTCACGTTAAGGGAGGAATGTAATGACAAATATTAAGAAGATGGATGGAAAAGTTCCTGCGGGAAATGACATCACAAAAGTTTGGACTGATCATAAATTCAAAATGAAACTTGTTAACCCTGCCAACAGACGTAAGTTTGATATTATCGTTGTTGGTTCAGGTCTTGCTGGTGCATCTGCTGCAGCAACTCTTGGTGAACAAGGATATAATGTTAAGTGTTTCTGCCTACAAGATTCTGCAAGACGTGCTCACTCGATTGCAGCTCAAGGTGGTGTTAACGCAGCTAAAAGTTATCCAAATGATGGTGACTCGATTTGGCGACTATTCTATGACACTGTAAAAGGTGGAGATTATAGAGCACGTGAAGCTAACGTTTATCGTCTTGCTGAAGTTTCAAATAATATTATCGACCAATGTGCAGCACAAGGTGTTCCTTTTGCTCGTGAATACGGTGGGACACTTTCTAACCGTTCATTCGGTGGTGCTCAGGTATCACGTACATTCTATGCTCGTGGACAAACTGGTCAACAGCTTCTTCTAGGTGCTTACTCTTCTCTAATGAAAGAAGTAGGACGTGGAAAAGTAGAAATGCTTACTCGTCGTGAGATGGTTGAGCTAGTTGTTGTTGAAGGTAAGGCCCGTGGTATTATCACAAGAAATGTAATCACTGGTGAATTCGAAAAGCACGCAGCTGATGCAGTTCTAATGTGTACTGGTGGATACGGAAACGTTTACTACCTATCAACAAATGCTATGACTTCAAATGGTTCAGCAGCATGGAAGGCCTATAAGAAAGGTGCAATGTTTGCTAACCCATGCTTCACTCAAATTCACCCAACTTGTATTCCAAGACACGGTGAAAACCAGTCGAAACTAACACTTATGTCAGAGTCTCTAAGAAACGACGGACGTGTTTGGGTTCCAAAGAAAGCTGGTGACTATAGAGCTCCAAATGATATTCCAGAAGAAGAAAGAGATTACTACCTAGAAAGAAAGTATCCATCTTTTGGTAACCTTGTTCCTCGTGACGTTGCTTCAAGAAATGCAAAAGAACAAATCGACCAAGGTAAGTCAGTACGTGAAGGTGAAGAAGCTGTTTATCTAGACTTTGCAACTGCAATCGAGCGCGATGGTGAAGATGCAATTAGAGAGCGCTACGGTAACCTCTTTGATATGTATGAAAGAATTACTGATGAAAACCCATATAAAGTTCCAATGAGAATTTATCCTGCTGTTCACTACACAATGGGTGGTTTATGGGTTGATTACAACCTTCAAACAACAGTTCCAGGACTATTTGCTCTTGGTGAAGCAAACTTCTCTGACCACGGTGCAAACCGTCTAGGTGCTTCTGCACTTATGCAAGGTCTTGCAGATGGTTACTTCGTTGCTCCATACACAGTTCCAAACTACCTAGCTAGTGAAGGACTAATGGGTAAAAAAGTTGGTACAGATCATCCTGAATTCGACAAAGCACTTACTGATTCAAAAGAAAGATTCACAAAGCTTCTTTCAATCAATGGATCAAGATCTGTTGAGTCAATTCACAAAGAGCTTGGACGTATTATGTGGAACCACGTTGGTATGGCCAGAAATGAAAAGACTCTTAAAGAAGGTATTGAGAAAATCAAAAAACTTCGTGAAGTATTCTGGAAAGACGTTAAAGTTACAGGTACTCCAGATGGAATCAATATTGAGCTTGAAAAAGCAAATAGACTTGCCGACTTCTTAGAACTTGGTGAACTTATGGCACGTGATGCACTAGAGAGACCAGAGTCATGTGGTGGACACTTTAGAGAGGAATCTCAAACTGAAGAAAGTGAAGCCTTACGTGATGATGAAAACTACTGTCATGGTGCTGTTTGGGAATTCACTGGTCAAGATAGCGACCCAATTAGAAACGTTGAAGAATTAGACTTCCCTAACGTTCCACTAACGCAAAGAAGTTATAAGTAAGAGGTATTAATATGAGTAGTAATAATAATATGACTTTACATTTAAAGATCTGGCGTCAAAAAAACCGTGAAGACAAAGGTCAAATGGCGGATTACACACTAGAGAATGTATCTCCAGATGCTTCTTTTCTAGAAATGCTAGATCAACTTAACGAAGAACTTATCCCACAAGGAATTGAGCCGGTAGCTTTCGACCACGACTGTCGTGAAGGTATCTGTGGTATGTGTTCACTAATGATTAACGGTCAGGCCCACGGGCCAGAAGCTGAAACAACAACTTGTCAGCTTCACATGAGAAAGTTCTCTGACGGTGATACGATTGTAATCGAGCCATTTAGAGCAAGAGCTTTCCCAGTAGAAAAAGACCTTATGGTTGATAGAAGTGCATTTGATGAAATCATCGCTGCTGGTGGATTTATCTCAGTAAATACTGGTAACGCTCAAGATGCAAATGCTATCCTAGTTCCTAAAGAAAACGCTGACCTTGCAATGGATGCAGCTGCTTGTATCGGTTGTGGTGCATGTGTTGCTTCTTGTAAGAATGCTTCTGCAATGCTTTTCGTTTCAGCAAAAGTTTCGCAAATGGCACTTCTTCCACAAGGACAAGCTGAAGCTTCTCAACGTGTTCAAAACATGGTTAAGAAGATGGATGATCTTGGATTTGGTAACTGTACTAACGAAGCAGAATGTGAAGCATCATGTCCAAAAGGAATTGAGATCACAAATATCGCTCGTATGAACAGAGAGCTTCTAAAAGCTGCTGTTGTTTCTCAAACGACACCAAAAGTATAATTTAGCTTAACAGTTAAAAGATAATTAAGAGGCCTACGAAAGTAGGCCTTTTTTTGTTAATTTCTAGTAAACTTTTATTGATTTCATTGGGACTTAAGAAAAGTTCTTCTAAAATGTAGAAAACAAAAAAAGGAGTTTTGATGAAGTTACTTATAGCAATATTACTCACATCCCTAACTTTCGCCCTTTCTCCAGGAGAGAAAGCTCCTGAATTTATTTTAATGAATCAAAAAGGAGAGCTCGTCTCGCTTGAGAACTTAAAAGGCCGAAGAATTGTTCTTGAATGGTATAACGAAGGTTGTCCATTTGTTCGTAAACATTATGATTCAAAGAATATGCAAGAGACTCAAACGTTTGCATTGAGACATGGCTACACATGGCTGACAATTAATTCTTCAAATGTAGGAAAACAAGGATATATAGAGGATTCTGAAGCGGCAAAGAAGCGCTTAAAAGCAGAGGGATCTAGAGCGCAACACTTTCTACTTGATACGAAAGGAGTCACTGGTCGACTCTATAATGCTAAAACGACACCAGAGATTTTCATTATCAATGAGCAGGGAAGAATCGACTATATGGGCGCGATTGACAGTATCCCATCGGCCGATAAAAGCGATATTCAAAAAGCCGAAAACTATGTTAAAACAGCTATAAAAGAGATTGCTAAGGGAGAGAAGGTCTCAACGGCAAAAACTAAACCATATGGATGTAGCGTTAAATACTAATGTTTATTTATAATGAAAATACCCAATTATTTATAAAGAAAGTTCGTCTCAAGGCCCGTGATATTTTTGCGGGCATGGGACTTGAGCTAAAAAGAAGTCGCCTGCATTATAAGGGTGTAATGTATCCCCTATCTTTCGTGGTTAATGAATCAGATAAAGTCTTGGGCTTCTACGATCCACTTATTTACCAAATTGGAATTAATAAGTGCTTTATGACCATGAATGATGAAGAGCTCTTAGAAAATGTTCTAAAGCACGAAATTGCTCACTTTATGGTACACGTAACGTGCGGCATAAGTGAACAAGCACATGGCGTTGAATTTCGAAATATCTTTAAAAGATATGCGTGGAATCAGGACTTTTCAAAATCACAGATTAATCTAGCTGCTTACACAAAGACTAGTAACCAAGTTACTCAAAAAATTCAAAAGCTACTTGAACTTGCTAAATCTGATAACGAATTTGAGGCCAAGCTTGCAGCAAGAAAGGCCAATGATCTTATTGCAAAACACAATCTAGAAAAAGTAAGACTTACTAATTTCACTCGCAATGAGATCGATATGCGTGAGCTTGAAGACACCTATGTCAAAAGAGTCGCCTCATTTAAAAGACGAAACCTCTTACATGATTGCCTCTATGATATTCTAAAAGAGTTTTCAGTTGCACCAGTATTTAGCAGTGGCCGTGGTGGTGGCTATCTTGAAGTTATCGGCGCAAAGGAAAATGTCGAAGCGGCCCATTATATTTATGACTACACTACACAGGCCATGAACGGACTTTGGCTTCAAGCTAAGAAGTCATCTAACCTTAAAGGTGTTCGAGCTAAGAATACGTACTTTAAAAGCTTCACAAAATCCTTTCTACAAGAATTAAAGAAATCTCAACAACAACATATTAGCTCTCGTGAGCTTATCCATTTAAATGGCCTAACTTCGGCCCACCGCAATCGTGTCTATCCCCGCGTTAGCTCTCAATCGAGCCAATCTTCAAGCTTTGATCCAAAGGCCTGGAGCCTAGGTAATAAAGCGGGAAAGTCATTTAAAATTGGCAAAGGCATTAATGGCAAAGCCTCCACAAAATTAATAACTTACTGAATTTCGTAACAAAATTCGTTTTATTTAAAGATTATCTAAAACTTTTGAGCGGATTTCCGATATGTGTTAATGTGAAGTTTGGAGTGTAAATGGCAAAAATAGCAAATTCTAAAAAGATTATTAGAGGATTCATTACTCAATGTACGTTAGTATTTAAGTCCTACGACTACAATGTAGTTGAATCTAAGAATAAGCAGAATCTTTGGCATTTTAGCGTAACTAAAGACGATAAGAAGTATGTCGTCTACTGCACAAACTCACTTGAAAAAGTTCAGGGTATTATTAAAATTGCTCTCAAGAAACTTCCAGAAGGCACTCGCCTAGTGGTAATCTGTAATGATTTTACCGATGAGGATCGTTCAAAAGCAGAGGCCAGCCAGTATACAATCACTTCTCTAGGTACGATTAAGCAATACGGTGTTGAAATGCTCGATGCTAAGCAGAGAGCTCAAAGACAAGCCTCTTAAAAGGCCTTTAGACACTTTTCTTATCTGCGCCAAAAATCCACTTATGCTGTTGTCCAATAACTCGGAAAGGACCACCTTCGATTTGATTCCATTCTTGAATATCGATAAATCGCTGCATAGGAAATTCTTCACTTGGCTCATAACAAGGAGTCAAAACCCAAGGAAATTCAATATTACCAAGCTTTGATTCAAGTTCGCGATAAGCGCTTAATGTGTATTCAAAATCCTTTCGATCAGCAATCACGGCCTTCACTTGAAAGCGATTAGGATATTGCTGTGCCATCTTTTCGATAAGTGACAGACGTGTTCTAACACCTGTTGAAGGAGTTTTTAGGTCATAAGAGATATAGTCAAGAAGATCAAAAACCTCGTCAACAACTCGAGTTCCAGCGGCCTCAAGATTAATTTTAAAACCTCTCGATTTTAAAAACTTTGTAAGCTCCACAACGCTTGGAACGTGTTTAGGATGAAGAGGATCACCACCAGTAATAGAAATCCAATTAATTTTACCTTGATAGCTCTCTTCAAGAATTCTTTCAAAGATTGTATTAAGAGAAGTGCTCTCGATATCAAAACTCCAGGTGTCCATAGAGTCGCAATTAACACAACCGATATTACATCCTTGAAAACGCACAAAGACTTGTGAGCGTCCGACAAAGACTCCCTCACCTTCTGTAGCGCGATAAATATCGTTAATTAAAAATTCCATGAAACCTTCTAAACACCAATGTTTAAGCCTATTTATATAGCATAAGCCTTTAAAATGTCATAGAATTATGTAAAAGCTACACGAAATAACTTAAGGCAATGATTATGATTGATATAAATGAACAGTTTCAAGCTGTCATTAAGGACTTACAAAGTGGGAAAAGACCAAATTGCAGCTATTCCAAACAAGATATAAAAGTCTTTAAAGATGAATTTATTCGACTCAATGACAAGAGAGACTGGCAGGCCTTAATTCCCCTTCTGTGTATACTCGATAATACGATAACACTCGATCACGACTTATATCCCCAAATTATCCATGCAATAAAAGAATGTGATGATAATGAGGTTCTTGTTCTAATATTAGGAGTTGCAAGAAAGCAGATTATTGATGAGCACCACAAGCGTGGAGAGAGACTTCCATTTGACTTCTTAGAGGTACTTGAAGGCCTTATCGGTCATAGTAATCCGGAAGTATTCGAATGGAATCTAAGGCTAATAGAAGGACTTGGCTCACAGTCTATCTTCTTTAAAGAAGCCATTTTAAAGGCAAAACCAGGCTTTTTTGCTCGATTTAACCAGCACAAGAAGGCGTGCACGGAAATAATTGAGCTTCTTGAGCGTCGCTGGGGCTAAGATGTTATAATAGCTCTATGAATAGAAAGTTTGATGCTAATGAAAATTTTGAATTGTTAAAGAATGAGCGCAATATTGCAGGACGGGCAATGTATGAAAAGCGCCCTTCTCAAGAAGTAAAAGTTCAAATCTATCCAGATAAGAGCGTCTCTCCAGCTAAATTTATTCCAAATCAAAGTATGCCTGGAACATTTCGCGCCCACCCAACGACTATCGCCGCAATGCGAAGTGATCTCTTTGCAAATATGTATGACGAAGCATTTGAGGAATTAAGCGCAATAATCACTTGTTCAAGTTGTAAAACTCAGGTTGATCAGCAATTTTGGAAGTTTTGCCCCTACTGTGAAGCACCGTTTCCAAAAAATCACGGATAAGTACCTGAAATCTCGTTACAAAGTAAATCTTTGTAAGAAAAATACCTTTTACTAACACTTTCTAGACCAGTAAATTCTTTCTACAACACACGAACACAATATTTGTTGTAAATAGCTTTAATTTTGCCAAATCGAAATTTTACAGCTACAAGCAACTTGTTTCACTGGAAGAAACACGGCACAAGGGAGTCGAAATGAAAAGAGCAAACTCGTATCTATCGGACAAGCAAATAGCTGCACTAAAAGATGCACTACTTGCTGACAAAGAAAGAATTCTTAACAAAAACAGTGAGAAAGAGCAGTATTGCATGGACAAGAATGAACTACTTGATCCTCTAGATGAGGCAGTAGCAAATGTCCAAACTTCGCAGGAAATTCGTTTCAGAAATCGTGAGAACTTCTACGTAAAGAAAATCAATAAAGCACTTCAAAAAATTGAAAAAGGCGAATATGGCCTTTGTGATGAGTGTGATATTGAAATCGGTTACGATCGCCTTATGGCAAGAAATACAGCAGAACTTTGTATTGCATGTAAAGAAGAAGCTGAGCATGAAGAGAAATCAAATGTTTATCTAAAGCGTTCGAAATCTCTTGGAAAAACAATTGCTGAAATTGGAAAAAGATAAAGATACTAAAGGCCGCTTATGCGGCCTTTTTATTTTCTGAAATAACTAAGACTAAGTAATTCAAACTCATCTGCAATATGGTATTGGCCGGACGAGAAGCTCACAGAACGGGCAAAACCAGAAGACTCGACAGAAGTTTTAATCTTCTTAATCTCATCTCTTTCAACTGAAAAATCTAAGACATAAACTGAGCCAGATAAGTGTTGTGCTTTCTTAACAATATGTCCTTTGGCATTTAAATATTTTTGTAGATCCACTACAAGATCAGATTTAATAGAAACGATAAGACGATGTGGATTTATCCCTTCACAAGCACCTTTTCGTGAAGCGGCCAATGGCAACATATCTTCACCTTTATCAAAAACTAACTCTCCATCTTTACTGGCATTTGCACGAAGACAATACTCTACTGCATCGTAAGTCACACGAAATGCGATGGCCAAACGAGGGCCACAAATTCCATAAGTATGGATGGCATCGATCTGATCAGCTTTAAATCCTTTCTTATGAAAAAACTTAACCACGGGAGCTAAAATATCATCTCGAGAGGTATTTAAACTTATTTGATCATTGAATGAAGCTATTTTTGTACGATAGTCACCTTCTTTATACCAGCAGGTATCATTTCCAACTGAAGTTAAAGGACCGGCCAATAGTGAGCTTGAAGTCACTATCATGATAAATAAGAATACTCGGTAGCTATCTAAAATTTTCTTCATACATATGAATCGGTATTTATGATGCAATATTTAGTGTAGACTTAAGTTATGAAAAATCAGGAAGAAAGTATTAAATTAATCGAGAAAGTTACTCGGTCTTTTTATCAAAAGGCCATAAATGACGTTTTCATTGGTTATCACTTTCGTAAATTAACTTCAAACAACGGGCCAATCTCAAATATTGAAGACTTCAACGAGCATCTAAAATCAATAAATGCCTTTTGGCAGGCCCAATTACTTGGAATAAAATTACCTAAAGGGGCCCATCACCTCTTATCGGCCCACGAGTATTTAAAGATTCGAAAGGGAGAGCTAGGTCGATGGGTCGTATTGTTTAAACAAACACTAGAGGAAAATCGATCTGAAGATCCAAAATTTATTAATATTTGGGAACATAAGATTGATACTTTTAAAGTAGGCTTTGAAAAGTATTTTTTTGAGGGATAGACATGATTAAATATGAGAAGAATATTCAATATGTCACAATTGACAGCTATTCTAGAAATATATTCTTAATTTGCACCTTCTTCTTACTAGCATTAATCCTAACGCTTATCTTCAAAGACCCAAGGCCTGCAACAAAAGACATTATAATTTTTCTCATCCCAATTATTGCAACTATTTCAATATTAAAAAAGCGTCATCTTGAACTCAATAAACCTCGCAACACAGGAAGGCTGGAAACACGCTCTCTTATAAGAAAGAAGTTTGAAAACTTTGGTCTAGATGAGATTGAAGAAGTTGAACTTAATAAAGGCCGTGGCAGTGGAAATGCAGGCAACTACTTTATTACATTAAAATTGAATAACTCTAAGAGACTAAAAATTATGACAACTGATGCTTTTCAGTCAAATAAAGAGATTAATGAAATTTATGAAGAACTCAGAAATTGGGTTAAGAGCTAATTACAACTTTCGATACTTTTAGGGTTTTTGGCCTTATAAACTTTTTTAACAAAGTCCTCAAGAACAGGCTCACCTGTCACATCATCTAAAAGCCAATTACGAGCATGCCATTGACCAATCTTTGCGGCCGCACGACAAGCATCACGAGTTGTCATGTATTGAACAACGATCATCTCCACAAGACGAACCTTAAAGCGCTTAGGAGAGCCCTTAAGACAACCTTCTTGAGGATAATCACTACACTCTAAATGACGATCCTTATCCTTTGCGGCAATACGAACTTCTTCAATTGTATTATCAAATTTATAGGCCATATCAAACATTTCTAAAGGAGTGTAAATATCCTTTTCAGAACAAGACGTAAAAAGTAGAGATAATGTAAATAGAAAGACAATGCTAATATGTTTAGACATATTAGCATTTTATCACTTAACCGCGACGGCCGCGAGATTTTTTTGACTTATTAGGCGTGTTTCGTCCAGATACAACAGGTTTCTTAGGCATACGTCCACGTCTAGCAGGTGCCTTCTTCTTAGAAGCTCCCTTATTCGCCTTACCCATTGTCGATTTAAGAAAGATTGGATCAATTTTGAGTGTATCCTGATTTTTAATTGCATCATTGATTTGACCAATGAGCTTTTGATCTTTCTTTGTAACAAAATTATAAACACGTCCGCTTCTTCCAGCACGTCCAACTCGTCCTGAACGGTGAATATAGTAAACAGCTTCAAAAGGAAGATCATAATTTAAAACCCATTGCAGTGTTTTAATATCGATTCCACGAGCGGCCATATCTGTTGTGATGAGAACACCACCAGTAGACTTAAAGTTTTTAAAGTTATCACTTCGCTCTCTTGCGCTGATATCACCATGAGATAGGAAAAGCTTTTTTGCAAGCTTCTTCTCTTTCATATAATTATAAACTTCAACGGCCTTCTCTTTTTGATTCACAAAAATAATACCATTGCCTTTGGCCTCATTTTTCATAAAGACATCAAGCATGGCATTTTTCTCAGTATATTCCAGAGCGATATTATAAGTTTCAATAGTTTGAGATAGACCGTGAGCATCAGTTAAGCTGATTGTCTCAAATTCCATTCCAGAGAAGAAGTCTGCTTTTAATAGGTCAAAGTCATCGGCCATAGTTGCAGAAACAAGGGCCGCTTGATAATCATTTGTTAAATGTCTTCTAATGGATTTTAGCTCACGCATAAATCCCATATCAAGAAGTTGGTCTGCTTCATCAATAACAAGAAATTCAAGATTATCTAGACGAATTTCTTTTTTCTCAATCATAGACTTAATTCTTCCAGGGCCACCCACTAGGATATCAAAGTTCTGGCTCTTTAGAGAACTTACTTTCTTTCCCTTCTCTCCACCAAGTGCCAGTCTAACTCGAAGCTTTGCATGGTGAGAGATCTTCTTACACTCATCGGCAACTTGTATTGCAAGTTCTTTAATAGGAAGAAGTATAATTGCACGTGGAGAACCAGGTTTTTGATCATTCTTACTAAGATTTGCTTCACTTTCTTTAAGCATTTGAAAAAGTGGAAGAAGATAGCTTAGAGTTTTACCACTACCAGTTTTCGCCTGAATTTGAATATTTTTTCCATCTAGAAAAACAGGAATTGACTGAACTTGAACATCAGTTGGTGCTGCAAGTTTATTTTCTTTTAGAAAACCTGCAAATAGGTCCATATTAATTAAATCAATAAAATCTTGTGAGTCTTTTGCCATTATGTACTCTCCTAAAGTGACAATTCCGCTCGCGGCTCCCCGTAGCCTACACGGTAAAAATAAAAAGGGGGATCAAAGATCCCCCAATATGTAACACAATGGCAGTTGTATTAGAAGTGTAGTCTGAAATTTACAGAGTGAATTGTTGCAATTTCCACACCTTTTACCTCAGAAGTGATTGGTTGCTTAAGAGAATACATGAAATCCATGAATCCTAGCTTAAATCTTGGAGTCAGAGTCAGGTGTTCTGAATCAACCATCCCTCTAAGAGTTAAGGCAATTCTTTGCTTCCATACGTGAAGCATAACATCTGTACCAGCATAAACACCATCTGCGAAATCATACCCATCTCTCATATGGAAACCAACAAATGGACGAAGTTTTAAGTTTGAAAGATCAAAACTATAGTCAGTGTGCATACGGTAACCAACTTCTGGCTCATAAATTGGAAGATATCCTTCATCACTTTCAATAATTGTTGCAAGTGCAATATCTTGAATCTTAAACATTGTTCTAAAGTTTGTTAGCCAATTGAAACCATAAGTAATATCGGCCATAGCATAAAGAGTCATATTCTGATCAAGGTTTTCAGTGTCGATAGCATCACCATCTCCAGCAATTGCATCCTGATCAAGAACACGTCTTACGTCAGCTCTATATAGGCCATATAGAGAAAGTCCACCAAAGTGGTTCTCATTCTTATAATCAAAATTTAATCCAGCTGTAACATCAGCTTTTACATAAGCATCGATAATAGCTGCAGTTTGTCCAGATCCAGCAAATGGAATAACAGTAGAAGGACCACCAAGTGCATCTTCAAGTGCAGCCTTCTCACTTGCACTTAAACCTAGATCTGTTGCTAAATTGTCAGTATCATAACCAGGTGTAGTAATAATCGTTTGAACGATTGAGTTCGTTAACTTCCCTTCTAGTGCAGTCTTTAGTTCTGCATTACCCGGAATAGCAGCAATAAGAGTATCGGACTCAATATCTTCTTCTCCAATACCAATAAGAGAGCCAACATTAACCCCTAGTCTTACACTTGGGCTAATTGTTCCTTTAAAAGCACTAAATGAAGGAAGAGGAACTCCGACTTCAACATTTACTCTTAAGTTTTGTTCTGTATCAGCATATTCGCTAAGAACTTCAGCGGCAGCAGTTGAATCTTCAGCATCTGATACATCTGAAGCAAGCTCCATAATATCAGTATTAGCATAGACTGACATATCAATTAGAAAGTCATGTCCTGGCTCTCTTAAGAATTCTTGAGTTTGAAACTTGTCTTCCATTAGACGGAAGCGATCAAGTACATTGTAATCAGCGTCTGCTGCGTAAGCTACCTGTCCTACCATAAGAGTCGCTAAAGCGGCCTTTGTTAGGATTGATTTTTTCTTCATTTTAAACATCAACGTCCCCTAGTTGTTATAATTATTCGAGTCTTTCGAACTTAATAAAGCATGAAATTTTTGTTAACTGATTTTACCATGAGCGTGAGAGAAAAAATTAGTAGGAAAATTTATATATTCACCTTAAAATAGTAATTAAATTAATAGATTACGTAAGAAAAGGTTGAGTATGCAGGTTGGTTTTACCCACAGCAATCAGGGGGACGCACAGGAAGTTAGTGTCTCTAATCATGAATTTTATTTTAAAGAAGAAAATAATGAACTCATTATCTCTGAAAACGGAGGAAGTATCCGTGCTCAAATTGATGATGATTGCCTAATCTTAAAAGTCATACAAAAAATCCCACATGCCATTTTAGAAGAAGCAAGCCTCCAAGAGGGTTCTACTTACTTCATGGAAGTCGGAGAAAAGCTTTCATACAAAGACAGCACGTATGAATTAAAAACTCTTGATACCTCATCACCTATTCCAGAACCAACTATCACACAAAATGATGAAATTGCGCCAAACTCAGTCAATGAGGACTTGGAACAATCACCATCGTTAAGTCTAGAAAATGAAGAAAGTCATAATAGTATTCAATTTGAAGATGCAGATGATGACGAAAGTAATGAAAAAAAGGCTAAAGAGATCTCTGAATCAAAAGAGACTCCAGACTCAGCTGACTCACCTGATTCTGAAGATGAGTCTGATGTCGAGAATTCAGGAAATGGCTACTCATTTCAATTAGATACTAACCTTGCTCAAGATACAAATGAGGATGAAGAAAAAGACTCTGGTACAATGAGCATCACTCAAGTCCTAAATGTTGCAAGACTTCAGGAAGATGAAAAGCAAGCATCAAAGAAAGAAGATGAGCATGTAAGTAGGCCATTAAAGAAAAAGAGTAAGAAGAAGGCCAAGAAAAAATCGGGAAAGAAAAAGAGCAAGAATGCCTCAGACTCAGGATTGGCCATCACAACGGCACGTGATTACAAAGGAAATCGAGCCAAGAGAGATTCAAAGAAGAAAGCAAGATCAAGATCAAAACTTTTAAATGATCATAAATTAGTTGGGCCATTTACGAGATTCTTAAGTGCTTTATCTCTAATGTTTGTGACAGTCTTACTTAGTGCTCAAGTTGAAAATGAAGCAGTTAACTCTTTGAGCAATAAGGGAACTGAAATCATCAACACACAAATTGCAAAATTTGTAGACTTTAGCTTCAATCCAGAAATTACAAAGTCACTAATTGTCCTATTTATTATTCTTTTTATCTCAAATTTACTCTTTAGTGTTTCTCCTACACTATTTATTTGTGGGGCAACAACAAAAGGAAGCTTTCTAACAAAGAGAGCAAAGGCAATTTTAAGAACGCCATTTGACTTTATTGCACATTTCTTTCCAATTTTTGAAACACCAGTTATTTTTGATACTCCATCTTTGAAAGAGATTATAACGAGGGGCCCTATCAGCTATCGCCTAAGAGCTTTTCGCTATATTCCACTAGTAACCCTTTCAATATTTACATTTATTTGTGTTGGCTACCCTATTATTGAACAAGGATTATCTAATAGTAATCCTCCAGAAAAAATAAATATTCCTAAGAACCTAGGAAAGAGGCCTTTAAAAATGAAAGAGCTTCTTATCTCAAAACAATTCTCACAAGAAAATATTATTCTAAGAATACCAGCGACTCGACCGAGCTACTTCATTATTAATAAGAAGTCTGGAAGATCACTCTATTTAAAGAACACATCTTCCACTTTCTTTGCTTCATTTAAAAAGACTTTAGAAACTATACCATTCTTTAAATATCGCTATCCTTACCTAAGTAGTTTCTTAAAGGATGAAAAATCATCATTTCTTGTAAGAGAAGACTTTTCTAAGATTCTATGGGGTGGAGAAATCATTAAAGGAATGGCAACTGAAGATTTAATGTATCTAGACTTTCTTGCAATTGATCAATCAAAGAAGATATTCAATCATTTTAAGTTTCCATATGTTGAATATCGCAACTTAAATAAGTTTACATCTTTTTATCGCTCAAAGGTTGAGGATGTTTATTTGTACATAAATGATAACTCGCTAATGCAATTTGCAAAAGTCGCTGGCACGATGCGATCAAGCGAGCTTTCTGGTTTTACATTCCTTGCACGTCCTAAAGTAAGAATTGAATATGTTGATGCAGTAGAAAAAGCATTCAAAGGAACAAATGATTCTTTCTTAATAAAAGAATTAAAAGATATTCAATCTATTATTGCCGTTACAGATAATGGTGAAAATAGAAAGGCATTTAGAGACTTCACTCAATATCTTGTGGAATATTTTAAGGCCTCAGGTAATGAATCGGCCAATCGAGTTGCAACACAAATTCTGAATCTAAATATTCTAAGTAACTAAAACTTCAATAAATGAGGCCAAGCAAATCAATCTTGGCCTTATCTGCTCTATAAATATTTCATAACAATGGTGACAATAGACTCGATATGTTTAATTGAGCTTATGAACTACTTTTTTATCCTATTTTTTATGGTTTGCTTATTTCTCTCATCACTGACTGTGTATGCGTCTTTTGTTTAATTTTTACAGATAAGAGAGTTTTAAATAGACAAGCAAGCCTAATGGCCTTATTAATGCTAAATACTTTAAATAACTAAAGTTATTAGAACGAATACATAAGTCGAGTTACGACAAAGGGCAGTCCATGCGCATTCAAGATCAAGTCAAAGAACATTTTCAATTTAAAGTTGTCCACGAAGACAAAAAGTCCGGGGCAAGAGCTGGTGTCATCACTACTCCTCACGGAGAAATTCCGACACCTGTATTTATGCCTGTTGGTACACATGGTGCCATCAAAGCATTACCACCTAACTTTCTAGAAGACTTAGATACAAAAATTATTCTATCAAATACATATCACCTTCACCTATCACCAGGTTCAAAACTAGTTAAGAAAGCAGGAGGCCTTCATAAATTTATGAATTGGCCACGCCCAATCTTAACAGATTCTGGTGGGTTCCAAGTATTCTCTTTGCAGAGAAAAAGTATCAAAGAAGAAGGAGCAGAATTTAAAGACCATAAAGGTAAGACAATTCTTCTGTCTCCTGAAACATCAATTGAGATTCAGCAAGAGCTGGGATCAGATATTATGATGGCCTTTGATGAGTGTATTCCATACCCTGCAACACGCGAATACACTAAGAAGTCAATTGATCGAACACATCGTTGGCTAGACCGCTGTATTGAGTCTTGGACAAATCCAAAACAAGCACTTTTTGGAATTATTCAAGGATCAACATACGATGACTACCGTGACGAATGTCTCGATGAACTCGTAAAAAGAGATCTACCAGGCTATGCCATTGGTGGAGTATCAGTTGGTGAAGGCCCTGAGTTAATGGAGAAGATCGTAAAGTACACAGGTCCTAAGATGCCAAAAGATAAACCTCGTTATGTAATGGGTGTTGGTAATCCTGAAGATCTTTGTATGATATGGGAAAACGGTATTGATATGAGTGACTGTATCATTCCAACGAAATTTGCTCGCGGTGGAACTCTCTTTACAAGAAGAGGAAAGATTAGAATACGTCATAAGAATTATCGTCGTGACTTCTTTCCTATTGAACCAAATTGTAAGTGTTACTGCTGCCAGAACTTTACACGCGCATATGTGAAGCACTTATTTGATTCAAATGAAATTCTAGGACAAGTTCTAGCAACAATGCACAATATTGAATTTTATAAGAATATGGCAGAAGAAGCTCGTGAAGCAATTCTAGATAATCGTTACTCACAGTGGAAAGAAGACTTCTTAAAGAGTTATAAAAAAGACGACGGTTCAAAGAATAACTAGGAAAACAATGGCACTGATTAGGTTAAGCTTACTATTGACTCTTCTTACTTTCGCATTATCAACTAATGCAAAGAGGTATATAGGTGGTGACCAATGGAATAGGCCACGTATAAATAAAAGCTTCTTTATAAAGCAAGACAAGTTTATAAAAGAGCTAATCTTAAGAACTGTAAAAGTCGTAAATACAAAAAAAAGAAAAGTTGGAACAGCATTCTTTTATAAAGAGAATGCTGACCACTATATTTTCCTAACAAATTACCACGTCATATCTGGCAACAGAGAATGTCGCGACTCAAAACTTCTTCTTATTAATTCTCAATTCAATAAGCGCTACGCTTCGTGTGATGGAGTTATTCAAGAAGGTACAATCAAGTCAGGAAGTGATTATATTTACTTTAAAGTAAATAAAGAAGAGAGATTAAACTTCTTATCTCAAATAAGTGAGGTTCGTACTGATTTTTCTGATCCGGTAATCGGAGACAGACTTGTGAGTGTAGGCTTTGGCGCGGGAAAAGCAAACCTAAGAAGATATGATGCTAAAATATCAATGGATCGCGATTGCCTTTATTTAAATGGAAATATCGATATAACTTTCAATAAAGATAAAGTCAGAGATGTTTTCTTCACTGCCTGTGATGCTCAATCAGGAGACTCAGGAAGTGCTGTAATGAATTTAGAGACTGGTGATATAATTGGACTCTTCTTTGCTGTTGCCGATCAAAAGCGCAGTAATCCTCTCACATCAAAAGAGATTCAAGACAATCTCGGTACGGATTATATGGAATTCTACACCAATGCTTCAATGTCGATTGATCTTAGAAAAATTAAATTAAAATAACTTCATCACCTAAACATTCTTTTCTTTACGAATCATGGCCATGGCGACTTTCACACCATCGACAGCAGCAGATGTAATCCCACCTGCATAACCAGCACCTTCACCACATGGATATAGGCCTTTGTGAGATTCTGACTCAAAAGTTGCTCGGCTTCTCTTTATCGTTACAGGAGCAGAGGTTCTTGTTTCAGGGGCCATTAGAATAGCATCATTATTTATAAAACCTGGCATTTTCTTATCAAAGCTTTCAAGTCCTTCCCTTAAGCCCGTTGCAATAAAGTCAGGTAGAACAGAGTTTAATGAATGAGAAAAGATTCCAGATGGACAAGAAGTCTTAGGAAGATCTTTTGAAACCTTACCTTCTAAAAAGTCCTTAAGTCTTTGGGTTGGGACCTGCTTACCTTCAGCATGCTCCATAGAAGCTTCATATGCCTTTTTCTCAATATCACGTTGAAAGTAATGGCCATTTAAGACATCATCAGTTGAGAAGTCTTTACCAGCTTGAACAGAAACAACAAGGGCCGAATTTGACCATGGTGAATTACGAGCGAAGTTACTCATTCCATTAACCACAATACCATCTTCATCTGTTCCAGATGAAAGAACATATCCTCCAGGACACATACAAAAAGAATACGTACCTTTGTCATTATCTTTATTGTGATATGTAAGCTTATAACGAGCAGCACCTAGGTTTTCGTGAACAAAGCGTCCATATTGAAGAAAATCAATTAACTCACGACGATGCTCAACTCTAACACCAACAGCAAAGTCCTTTGGTACCATCTTAACTTCTTTTTCTTTTAAATGACGATACATCTCTTTAGCTGAATGGCCTGTTGCTAGAACAATATTGTTACTTTCTAATAATCTACCATCACTAAGCTTTACACCACGAGCTTGAGATTCATCAAAAAGAACCTCATCAACCTTCACGTTATAGTAGATCTCACAACCTTTTTCTTTAAGGTGATCTGTTATCTTTTTTATTAGTCCTCTAATTTTATTTGATCCAAGATGTGGATTTGAAACATAGGCCGTTTCAGGAGGAGCACCAAAATCAACAAATTTATTCATCACATATTGAACATATGGAGACTTAATACGAGTAATAAGTTTACCATCTGAAAATAGGCCCGCGCCACCCTCACCAAAGCAAACATTATTGTCCTTATCAAATTCATTATATCGCCAAAAACGAGCAATATGCTTCATACGATTATGGGCACGATCTCCTCTTTCAATGACAATTGACTTTATTCCATATTCAGCAAGTCTTAGAGCACAGAATAATCCAGCAGGCCCTGCTCCTACAATAATAGGCTTTTCTTTGAACTCACCTAGAAAATTGAATTGCTCTTGATAAGCACTAAATTTCTCACCAGGGTAAATAACTTCTATCTTATAATTATAGATTGGCTTTTTCCCACGGTTAGCACCACGTGCGTCAAGTGCCTTATTATGAATACGATAATCCTCAAAACCTGGAAAGTTCTTATTTAAGTAGAATTCTAAGTCTTGATCAAAGTCTAATTTAAAATTTGTAATTTTACTCATTCAATCTCTTTCTTGTAAATTTATATGATAAAATATCAGCGTATATTATAACCTATCTTGGTAAAGTTAAAGGATTAACATGGTTAAAATTTCCCTTAGAGTCTCCATGATAATTATTGGAGATGAACTATTAAACGCTAAAATCAACGATCTTAACTTGCAGATACTAGCAAAAGAGATCGCACCTTTAGGATTTAGCTTTAAAAAATGCACCGTCTTAGGCGACAAGTTCGATCAAGTAACAAATGAGATACAAAAACAATCTAAAGAAAATGATATTTTAATCATCACTGGTGGCCTTGGCCCTACTAAAGATGATCTTACGAAGTCGATTATCGCTAATGCTTTAGGTGTCTCTTTAGTAGAAAATGAACTTGCTAGAGAATATGCTATAAAGCAATATGCCAACTTTGGTAGAGAGTGGTCAAAAGAAAATAGTCACTATCATATGATGCCTGAAGGATCTTTACCTTTATACAATCCTGCGGGAATGGCACCAGGAATTCACGCTAAAATTGATAAGTGTGAAGTTTTTTGCACCCCAGGAGTTCCAAGAGAATGCCAGGCAATGGTTCGTGAGACAATCGTTCCAATGTTAAAAGATCGTGCTCAAAGTGGTCATGAATTATTCATATGTAGAACTCACAGTATTCCTGAAGAAACCATCTTCTTTAAACTTTGCCCCAACTTGTGGGAGACATTAGAGGAGTTTGGAAAAGTCAGCTCTCTTCCAATTATCTCTGGTGTGGATATTACTGTAGACCTAAGGCCAGAGCATCAAAACGATGAAAGTCGTCAAAGATTAAAAGCAATATTAGAAGAAACTCCCTTAAAAGATAATATATGGACTTATGGGCCTCGTAATATCGAGGAAGTTATTGTTCATGAAGCCAGTGCAAAAGGCTTAACAATTGGATTTGCAGAAAGCTGTACAGGAGGTCTTGCAAGTTCAACAATAACAGATGTCTCAGGATCATCAGCGGTTTTTCTAGGCTCAGTGGTTAGTTACGCTAATTCCATCAAAGAGAGCATTATTCACGTTAAAGAAGAAACCTTAAAAGAAAATGGAGCTGTAAGTATTGAAACAGCTAGTGAGATGGCCAATGGCGCAAGAAAATCCCTTGGCGCTGACATTGTCATCTCTTATACAGGTATTGCTGGTCCAGGCGGAGCTACTCCAGGTAAGCCTGTTGGAACCGTATGCATAGGTGTTGCTACTAAGAATGGAGTAAGTGCAAGCAGATATGAGTTTCGCGGTGACCGAAAAAGGTTGAAGAATAAGTTCTGTCAGCAAGGATTAATCGTTTTATTGAATGAAATTAGACAAAGCTAACGAATCTTAAACTCTTCTTTTTCAAAAGTTGATATACGTTTTGATATTTTAAAATAGCGATAAACATTTTGTAAATACTGTTCATCCTCGACAATTGACCATTTATAACGATTACTAAATCTATGATTAATATGGCCAGACGCCTTCCTTAACAGGATAGAAAATCGCATATTGAAATACTTCATAAAGTGATCAATATTTTCACAAGGTGTAGTTACGAGTAAGTGATAATGATTATTCATTAAAACAAAACAATTAACCTCAACCTTCGCATGTTTTCCTGCATAAATGAGTGACTCCTTACAAAAGTCCCAGGCTTTGTATATTGGGACAGGAAATGGAACTTTATTATTAGTTCGCGAAGTAACATGATAAGGAAATTTACTTTGTCTGATGAGCTTAGGTCTTGGCATTCGAAAAAACTACAAGTAAGAACATCATCTCTCAATCAACAAGTCATTCTTAGGTCAACAAGTTCGAAGTACGCTTACAAAATAAGAGGGGCCAGATTCGTGACCAGGCCCCTCCCCCCATCTGTACTTCAACTTAGGCAGCTTTTTTAGATTCTTCCATTTCCGTGATAAGGTTAGAGATCCGTTTACCTGCGCCTTGTAAACGTCCGGCCAGTAACCTTGATAGATTGAGTATCAAGAGTGAAAATATTCGAGGATTGGTTTTGTACAGGCCGAATATGTCTGAGTACTTCATAACGAGAACATCTGTATAATTATCTGATTGAACTGTCCCATAGCGGACATTTTCTTTTAGAAGAACCATCTCACCAAAGAGGTCTCCTTTTTTACATTTAGCAATTTCTTTATCATTTACATTAAAGACCTTAGCAGAACCGTTAAGAATCAAAAAAAGCTCTTCACCCACATCGCCATGCTTAAATACATAGTCACCAGGCTTTAAAGTTAGAACCTTACAGCGCTCACATATAGTCATAATTTCGTTGTCGTAAAGGTCGAAAAATAGCGGACAACCTTTAACGATTGATAATACACTCATATCTTCCTCTCTTTATTAAAATTAGTATTACAAGTTTTAATTAAGCAGCATCTTTCTTATCATCACGCTTTGCGTGTTGCTGCTCTTTTAAAGGTGCGTCTTCTTTTAAGTACCTTTCAATACTTTGAAGAACTTTTAAAACACCTTCCATTGCAATTTGCTCTTTAGCATTACCTCTTTGCAGGTGATACCAAAGGTTTTGCATACTTGTTTCAACTTTCTTAAAGATCTTAAAACGCTTCTCCGGTAATGGGAAAAGAGTGTTTAGGAAAGTTAAGATTAAAGAGAAGAAAATCCCCGCAATCGATGTCTTCATGGAGAAGGCAACGTTAATAACGAAGTTTGTAAGATTATCTGACGACTTTTCAATATTATTGAAGTCAATGGCAGCAATCTCAGGAAGTGCCATGGCAATACCAATGAAGGTACCAAAAACCCCAAATACAATGAATAAGTTTGGAAGAATATCGATCATACGAGAAGCACCATCAATTGGAATATGCCCATAGAGCTTCGTCCAATTTCTATCATCACTCATAATACGATCAGTAAGTTCAGTATAATTTGGTGGAACAGTTGATTTAAAAACCGAACTCTCCCCATGAATGGATGCAATAAGACCGTGCTTAGAACCAATGTATTGATTTAGAGAAATACTTGTTCCATCAGAACTCTGCGCCTCTTTATCAATTTCTCTTTGTTGCATAGCCTCTTTACCGTCATAGTGACGATTTTGAATATTAGCATTATTACTGAAACGAAGAGCGTTATCAGGTAATGCAGCATTTACACGTCCAAGTAAATTAGACATATAAGAATCGATATCATCAATAGGAATATTCTTTTGCTTATCATCATCGATACAAGCATCTAATTCTCTTGTAAAACGTGAATAATAAGCATCATCATCTTTACTGTGGCGATAGGCCAAGTAGCGGAAGACAAGAGCACAACATAGTAGCCCCATCATAAATTCGATAAGATAATTACCGAAAAATCCTAATACTAACTCAATCATACGTACCTCTTTGTTTACCAAATCCTCGACTATTTGGTTGTATAGTTATCCTTTTTCACTATTGGATCTAATTTCATTAAACGCTCCATCGCTTTTGGATCATCCTTAAGCGTAAAGCTAAGCTCAACACGTTGTGATTCAGAACAGCTGTAAATACCACACTTCATATCTTCATTTTGAAGTGGTACAGCGATCACACTTGCAGGAGCACGGTCTTCAAGGATAAATCCTTTAGGCTCGATAAGCTCTGCTGCGATTGATTCGCGCTGGCGCTCAATTACCTTCTTGATTGGAACAGGTCTTGAGAACCCGTAACCAATCGACTTCGTCACATTTCTCATATAGAACTTATATGGATAGTTCATGCCATCACTATAGATATAGTTAGAGATAGCAAGAGCTCTTCGTGACGAAAGGTTTAAGTTAAAGTTATATGAATATGCTTCGGCCATCATTGGATCAACTGCTTTACCAGCAAATAGTGGTGAAGCGTGCCCTTCAACGTTGAAGCTATCAATTTGTTCTCTAACAGTATCATCTTCAAATAGAACTTCAGAATATAGAGGGATTAAGCCTTTAAGCTTAGTCTTTGCATGGCGACTAAGTCTTGACGATCCTGTCTCAAATAATAAGTTCTTATTCATAAGTAGTGTTACGTTACCTGTAACCGGATCAACTGCTGCATCAATATCGTTTTCTCTAAACTTATTAGCAAGATTCTTTGCGATATTGGCACGTAGGTTACGCTTTTGATCATCAACCTTTTTAGCAATCTTCTTAACTTGCTTCATTAAGTCTTTCTTATCGTTAATTTCAGTTAAACAAGAATTAAGCTTCTTAGTTGTTCCATCTAGCCCATTTCCAAGTTCTGTAACTTTCTTGCTTAAGTCAGCATTACCTGCCTGACAGTTATTAAGATCATTACCAAGAGAGGCGATTTTACGACCTAAGTTACCATTTTCATCATTCTTATTAGCAAGTGCATTTTGAAGATCATTAACTTCTTTACCAAGACCCGCAACCTTACCTTTTAGATTATTATTATCTTTATTAAGAGTTGCAATCTTCTCTTTTGCCTTACCGAGATCACCCTTGGCCTTTCCAAGTTGATCTTTAAGTCCTTTATTTTCTTTTCCAAGACCTGCAAGTTTTCCTTGTGCTTCACCAAGAGCTTTCTTAAGACCACCGTTCTCTTTTCCAAGACCAGCTAACTCACCTTTAGCTTTTCCAAGGGCCTCTTTAAGTCCACCGATCTCTTTTCCCATACCTGCAAGTTTACCTTTTGCTTTTCCAAGTGCTTCTTTTAGGCCACCATTTTCTTTACCAAGACCAGCTAGCTCACCTTTGGCTTTTCCTAGTGCATCTTTAAGTCCACCGATCTCTTTACCCATTCCGGCCATCTTACCTTTGGCTTTTCCAAGTGCATCTTTAAGTCCACCGATCTCTTTACCCATACCGGCCAACTTACCGCGAGCTTTTCCAAGAGCATCTTTTAGACCACCATTCTCTTTTCCAAGACCAGCAAGCTTACCTTTAGCTTTACCAAGTGCATCTTTAAGTCCACCGATCTCTTTACCCATACCGGCCATCTTGCCTTTTGCCTGACCAAGGGCCTCTTTAAGTCCACCGATCTCTTTACCCATACCGGCCATCTTGCCTTTTGCCTGACCAAGGGCCTCTTTTAGACCACCTATTTCTTTACCCATACCAGCAAGCTTTCCTTTCGCTTGTCCAAGGGCCTCTTTTAAACCACCATTTTCTTTTCCAAGTCCAGCAAGCTCACCTTTTGCTTTACCAAGAGCCTCTTTAAGACCACCGATCTCCTTACCCATACCGGCCATTTTGCCTTTTGCCTGACCAAGAGCCTCTTTAAGTCCACCGATCTCTTTACCCATACCGGCCATCTTGCCTTTTGCCTGACCAAGTGCCTTTTTTAGACCACCGATTTCTTCGCCCATTCCTTTCATCTTGCCTTTAGCTTCACCTAGAGCTTTCTTGAGTCCGCCATTTTCTTCAGACATACCAGCAAGTTTTCCTTTGGCCTGACCAAGAGCTTTTTTTAGGCCTCCGATCTCTTCGCCCATTCCTTTCATCTTGCCTTTAGCTTCACCTAGAGCTTTCTTAAGACCACCATTTTCTTCTTGCATACCTGCAAGCTTTCCTTGGGCCTGACCAAGGGCCTTCTTTAGGCCACCGTTTTCTTCGGCCATTCCCTTAAGTTTACCTTCGGCCTGCCCTAGAGCATCTTTAAGTCCACCATTTTGTGCCATTAAAGACTTCTTATCACCTTCAAGTTTTCCAACCATCGCCTTTAGACGATCAACTTCTCCAGCAAGACCTTTATTCTTCGCGTCTCCTTGAGCTAGCTTTGATTGAAGGTTTTTAATATCACCTTTTAAACCCTGGTTATTTTGTTGAGAGCGTGCAAGATTTGATTTAAGACCTTTTACATCATCATTTAAGCCTGCAATCTTTCCATCACGAGCGGCAACATCCGCATTAAGCTTTTTAATTTGAGAGTCTTTTTGAGCTGTAAGTGAATCCATCGCCTGGGCGTGTTTTCCTTTAAGATCCTTGATTTGATTATCATAGGCCATTTTTTGATCGGCCTTACTCTTTTCAAATTGCTTAGTTAAGTCAGTAAGCTCACGTTTATGATCAGCATTAAGTTTTGCAATTTGAGACTTTGCATCCTTCTTAACACCTGCAAGTTGCTTTTCTTTTGTATCAAGTTCTGACTGATACTTCTTATTAAGATCAGCAATTTTAGACTCATAACCTGCTTTTTGTTTTGCTTCAGATTTCTTGTGCATTTTCTCAAGATCAGTAATTTTCTTAGCATGATCAGAGTTAAGCTTGGCAATTGTCTCTTTTGATTTTTTAATTTGACCAGCAAGTTGTGCTTCTTTTGTATCTAACTCAGACTGATACTTCTTATTTAAATCAGCAATACGACTTTCATAACCAGCTTTCGTCTTTGCTTCTGTTCTTTGGTGCATTTTTTCTAAATCATTAATCTTCTTAGCATGATCAGAATTAAGTTTTGCAATTGTTTCTTGAGATTTTTTAATTGTTCCTGCTAATTGCTTATCTTTAGTCTCTAATTCAGACTGAAATTTCTTATTTAAGTTAGCAATTTGAGTTTCATAACCCATTTTTGTATCTTGCTGCTTTTTCTCATATGACTTAGTTAAATCATTCACTTTCTTTGCGTGATCAGCATTTAGCTTAGCAATTGTTTCATCAGACTTCTTCTTTTGACCAGCAAGCATCTTATCTTTAGTATCAAGCTCTGATTGATATTTCTTATTGAGATTTGCAATTTGAGTTTCATAACCCATTTTTGTATCTTGTTGCTTTTTCTCATATGACTTTGTAATAGAGTCAACTTTCTTTGCATGATCTGCATTTAGTTTTGCGATTGTTTCTTTTGACTTTTTAATTTGACCATCAAGTTGTTGTTGCTTAGATGTAAGCTCACTTTGATATTTTTTATTAAGATTTGCTATTTGAGATTCATATCCCATCTTTGTATCTTGCTGCTTTTTCTCGTAAGACTTCGTTAGGTCATCGACTTTCTTAGCGTGATCAGAATTAAGACGAGCAATTGTCTCTTGAGACTCTTTCTTTTGTCCTGCTAATTGCTTCTCTTTAGTATCAAGTTCAGACTGATACTTCTTATTAAGATTTGCTATTTGCGTCTCATAGCCCATTTTCGTATCTTGCTGCTGCTTTTGATAAGTTTTCGTTAAATCAGCAACTTTCTTTTGGTGGTCAGAGTTTAAACGAGCAATAGTTTCTTGTGACTCTTTCTTCTGTCCGGCAAGTTGTTTGGCCTTCGTATCAAGTTCAGCTTGATACTTCTTATTTAAATCTGCAACCTTCTTTTCAAAGCCTGCTTTTTGAGATTGCTCTTTCTTTTCAAATTGCTTAGTAAGATCAGCAACTTTATTCTGGTGTTGGGCATTTAGAGTTTTAATCTCATGTTCTTTAGTTGAAATAATATTGGCATACTTCTTATTAAGGCTCTCAACTTTGAGAGTATGATCTTGATTTAACTTTTGAACTTCCTGCTCTTGGGCCTTCTTTTGTTCAACAATCTTTTTCTCTAGCTTCTCTTGAGCAATAATTCGACCTTGTATTTCACGATTAGCTTTAGCAATAATTTCTTCATTCTTACGCTTTACTTGCTGAAGTTCTTGAATTTTTTTAGTATCTTCTGATAATTTTTGAAGAGTATTGGCCAATTTTGAACGAACCTTTACGATTTCATTATTCACAAGCTTATTTTCTGCAACTTGTTCTTGTACTTTTTGCTGCTCTTGCTTAAGTTTTGTTTCTAACTTTGTTTTAACATTTTCAATTTGTTTAATATTCTGTGTTTGCTTAGATACTTGTGTTGTAAGCTCTTTTAACTTCTTTTCTTGCTGAGACTTAACTTTCTTAGCTGAAGCAAGCATCTCTTCAATTTTCTTCTTTTCTTCCTCAACTTCTTTCTTTTTCTTATCTAATTCACCGACTTTAGAGAAAAGAATATTTTCCTTATCTTTTGCCTTTGCGAGCATAGAGTCGCGATCTTCAATCTTCTTTTCAAGATTAACGAGAGACTTTTCTTTAAATTCTAAAAGTTGCTTAATTCTTGCTTCTTCTTCTGCCTTCTTCTTTACTTCTTCTTTTGTTTTTTCAAGATTCTTAGAAAGCTTTTCGTTCTCTTTAGACTTTTGTTTCATTTCTTGAACGATTTTCTTTATCTTCTTTTCAAGCTCTTTTTCTTCTTTCTTCTGACGCTCCATCATCTTTGACAGCTTGTCTAATTGAGATTCTTTTGACTTTAAATCGTCTTTGTTTTTACGAATTTCTTCAAGACGCTTTTTAAGTTCTTCAGACTTCTCATTAATTTCTTTCTTTAATTTTGTGTTTTCACGAGATATTTTAGATGATTTATACTTCTCTTTATCAAGTTGCTTTCCAACTTTTTCAACAATTGATTCTTTTTTGATTTGATCCTTAACCATATCCTGCATAACTTTCTTGTTTTGCTCTAACTTCTCAACAAATTTAGAAAGCTCTACCATCTTTTGATTAATGACGTTCTTATAGTCAGTGACCTCATTGATTGATTGCTCAATCTTATTCTTGGCCTTCATTTCTTTGATTTTCTGCTCTTTTGAAACCATCCCCTGCATCTGCTCTTCATGCTTCTTTTTCTGTTGAGCTTGCTGGAGTGACTTTACCCCGACCTTGATCATGGCAAAAACGAACATAACTAGGAAAACGACAGCAACTGTCGTAAACATATCTGAATAAGAACTCCAGATTGATCCGTCGTCTTTTCTTTCTTCTTTTTTCATAATCCTACCCTCGAATAGCACCTAGAATAGCGATTTCTGTGACTTATAAAAGATACTCATGGCATACAGAGCTATATATTTAGTAATGATCAATAAAATCAGATAGATAAAGTTCTACTGAGCATATTAGGGGCCAAAAACAGCTTTTTTAAATATGGTGATATTTTGACAATTAAAATAGTCACATTGAGTTCATTTAAATAAAAAGATATGAATGCCCACTATCTGAGCTAATCCCTCAAGTTTAAGCCCTCAGATTTCAGGTGCAACTAGCTGAAAGCTCATAAAAGTTGAAAATTACTACGGCATTTTTTAACCTTACTTTATATTAATCTTAAGTAGTTACGTGATTGAGACGATAATTACTTGGGATAGTAAATGAAGAAATACACGGATAAGTTAAAATTCATACTGGTAAGTACACTAGTGCTAGTGATGGCGTCATCGTGTGTACCTGAAGCGGCCAATAATCGTCTAACTTCTAGTACAGATAGTGAAGACGTTGGTAGTAACATCAACGAACCAGACTTTGAGTCGTCGGCAACATATATTCAATATGGTGGCAGCACTTACTCTTCAGTCTTTGAAATTGATAATTACTTTGATGATCTGATTACACTTAAAGGTGAAGGTGTACACAATTACGTTAAAGAAAACCTAGCAGATACTTATTGTGCAGTTGTTAATTTTCCTTCTATTAATTCGGGAACACCTCTTCTTGTGGTTGGTTTTCCACAATACACTATAAATGTAGAAGACTCATCACGTGAATACTTTATACGCTTCACTTATCGTAAGGATGATGCCGGATTATCACAGAGCTATTGCGGTAACTTACAAACTTATTTTACAGCAAACGGCCTTGACTGGTCTAAAGTGACTTACAAAGTCTCAGACCTTTCTTCAAGTTTATCAAATGTTTCAATTACTTCCGCGCCACTTAAGTTTGCGACCTCAATGGGAAAAGACCTATCAACGAATCTTGGAAACAACTTGGCCTTTAAAGTTTATTTTACATACAATGGCGACAATAGTGGTGGGAGCAATAACCTCTGTAGTAGCGATAGTGCATGTGCAACTTACGGAAGTGATTTTTGCTGTTTAAATAATCAATGTGTTCAAGATCTTTCACAAAAAACAGAAACAGTACCAAATTCAATTCTTAATGAAATTGAACTCAATCCATCTGCTATTTACAATTATCCAAATTATTACAATATCTGTACAGTAGGAAGCACTCCACCTACAGATAACGAAGATCAATATACTCCAGATGAAGAAGCAGCTATTCGCTTTAATCGTTTAAAACAATTATATCAGTGTACAACTCCAATCGATGGAGAAAGAGGTATTTGTACAACTATTTATGAAGGTGCGCGTACAGATCTCGTTTCAAATTACGAAACGAATATCGATGATACAAACTTTGACTATATTTATAAAGGGACTAAACCATTTTTAAATTCTGTACACGAAGTAAGATATCAAAATGCAGTTATATATAAAGATGGCTCATCAGTTAGACCTGGAGAGGTATCAATCTCAGGTGAAAATGACAACTTAACTGACACAACAAAGCTTACAATTACCACAGCATATGATGAAGAAAATAAATATAAAAATCTAGAAATAGACGCTTATACTGATGTTTCATGTAAGAGAATCAATAACTTCCAGGCACAATGTTATAAAGTGTATAAACAAGGACAAAATGAAGGCCTTATCACAGACCACTACCCTGGAACACAACGCTTTCAAATTCCATACTATGCAAATCTAGGAAATAAATTAGTTGTACAAGTTGATGATGTAACTCGTACACAAAATACATCTTGGAACTTAGAAGTTGGTGCAATCAATGAAGTTGTCTTTAATAGCTCACATATTGTACAAGACTCACAAACTGTAAAGATCATCTTTTATGTTGATTTAACTAATCACACAACAATACTTGATGCAAAAGAAAAGGCACAAGCAGAAATCGCATCATATTGTAAGTGTGCACTAAGAGAATGTGCGCTTGAAGAGGTTAGAAACACGAGTGATACAGTTGTAGATTATCAGTGTTATTTAAAACCAACACAAGATGATCCTCCGCTACAACAAAACTTTTATCTTTCTGCTAAGACTGCACCTCAAAGATACTTTGACTCAAACGGTGTAACAAAGAAAGACTTAACTCTTTCAGATGTCATCGCCGACCCTACACTTGCTCAAGAAGGATCTGCTTTTGCTTATATTAGTGGAGACAAGGCGAAGCCAAATAATATTGATGGATATGTTGGATTTAATGAAATATACGGAAGTTTTGACTTAACAAGTAGTTCAGCAAAACCAGCTAAAGAGATTCAAGTTAAAGAAGGTACAACTTATGATATTTTTGTATCAGGTGGTAACTACTCTAGCTGTTCATCTTGTGGAAATGACTACTACGCTTCTTCTGTAAAAATGTTCCCTAATGAATTTGAAAATGGTCCTGCTGGTTACCAGCCAGACCTTTCCACTTCTTCAAGAAGTGAGACAAGTAAATACCGCTCTGATGATTTTCTCTTTGGACGCGCCTGTTTTGTTCCAGCAACAATGATTGGATGGGCCCATCAGACTTTTGAAGATGTGCAAGAGCAGAGATTAAATCGTATGCGTACACAACACTTCATGGTCGCCAATGGTTATGATCGCGATTGGTATGGTTTCAATTATGGATCAGTCATTGGTTCATTTGATGGAGTAAAATGGTTTGCTGTAGGTACAAAGAGACGTATCAAGGCCACAACGAATAAATTATTTCTTGCAATAAATGCTAAATTTTCAGATCAAACAGTTGAAAATAGTTATTCAGTAACTGTTCAAGACTCTACTATTAATGGAAGTATTAGTATTCCAACAACTGACTTTGAAACCGATGGTGCCACTTGTCAGCAAGTTCATACTTGTAACACAGATAATGAATGTGTTTCATCTCTTGGTTGGGATTATGTATGTGAGAATATCTCAACAGTATCTTCTCCATATCCAAACTTTGATATCAATGCTAATGAGATTCCACAAGAGTTAGATATTGATCGCCTACTATCTTTAAATGGTACTTTTTCAGGTAATGTGAAACGATGTGTATATAGAGGTCGCGGTGCTGCTTGTCGACCAGAGTATAATGAAACAAATTCATCATCTATTTCATATACTGCTGTAGGGACAAAGAAACTTCACGGTTGCTCTTTTAATAATCACTGTCAACCTCTTGAAGGAGCAGACAACAAATACTTCAATAATCGTATCTCTAGAAAAGCAACTTCTCTAGCTCTTCAAAATGGGCAAGCTGACAATGATACTGAAATGGTTTCAACTGTAGGTTTAGTGGCACCAAGCCTTGGAAGACCTTTTAAATATAGAGGTGATGAAGAGCCAAACTACCAAGCAAGAAGAAATCTTATCCTTAATGATGTAAAAGGACTCTGTCTACCAGGCCGTGATGCAAACTTAGAAGATGTCGTAACATCTATGGATGAGCCATCTGAATTCATGCCTGACTTTATTGGAAATATGGGTAATACAGTATCAGATATGCAAAATAATACTAATGAGAATATGTTCTTAAGCTGCCCTACTTTTGATACTAATGGAAATTATGTAGCATTTGATCCTCTTCAAGATGTAACAACTAAGACGACAGAACTTCAATTACTATCACGTTCTCAAAACTTAAGTACATACTTCTTAGAAGTATTTGATGGTCTAACAAACGAAGAGCTTCTAACAGATTTAAATGAAAGTGATACAAGTATAATCGAAAGTCTATCTCTACCGGTTAACGCTTGCTTAAGAGCGCCAGGTTCAACGTGCTTCACAGACCTTGACTGCTCAGCTTCTAAATTTGTGGCCGACAACACTAAAGGTGTTGCACTAGAAGATATTTTAACTCTAACAAGCCAATATGAATTATCATTCTGGCAAACAGAACTTGTGTGTTCTCAACCGGCCAGAGTAACAGACAGTGACTATGATATTAGAAATAATCGCTGTTGTTCAGAAATTGGAAATACATTTAAACTTCCGACTCTAGAAACGACTGGATCACCTATTTCTACAGATTCATCTATTACAGTAACAGACACTGTTGATCTTGAAAGAGTTCCTGCAGCAGAAATCGGTGCCAAGGAAGCAACACGCTTCTCAGGTAATGTTCTAACAGAGTACGAGAGAAATACAGACTCTCTTAATACAATGGAAATCCAAAGAAATGATCTCACAGTTGATATCTCAGACCCAACAACACCATCTGTTGATAGACAATACAAATTACTGACAACATATGGTAAGAAGATGTGTTGTTCTGAAAACTGGGTCAGAAGTTTTAATAAAGATGAAAACGGTGGCGGCCATGAATGGGGTCCTAATAAGATGCAGGCCCATGGTCAACAAACCCTATCTGATTTCAAATGTTATAATTATGCTGAGCAAGACAAGGCAACATGTGATGGGAATAATGCTCTAAACGGTAATCTATGTTCTCTACTCGATATCCCAGAGCCTATCGCTCTCGATATAACGAAATGGCTTAGTTATTATGAACTAACAGGTATTCCTAATGTTGTCATAAAGGATCATATTGAATCTGTTCATGATACATCAGCTTCCTACCCAATGTGTAGAAAACCAATATATAGATCAGCAGCTGCGACTCCAGAATATTCAAATGGAGCTGCTCCTGATGCTAATCAAGATGAATATACTGATGACTTCTATACTCTAAATGGACTAACTAACGCGACAAGAGATGTTGATACAACAACACAGGCCGGACAAGACTTTAAGACAGTATTTGAGGCCGATGAGTTTGCATGTTGTATGCCAGCAGGAACTCAAATGGCAGCAGGAGATGATGCTAATATGTGTTGTACGGGATACATCAACCCACAAAACAATAAATGTCAGCTAAAGAATTATACTAATGTAACGGCCTATACAAATCGCTATGTCTCAAGTGAGCTACAAACATTACCAGACACAGAGTTTGAAGCAACAACAGGTATGATGACAGACCGTGAGAAACTAGCGGTAATTGCATGTGAAAGAGAAATGTGTGCAGAAGGATTTGTTGCTTTTGGACTTGTTCACGGACAATACGGACTTCCTGAAGAGACTCTTGAGGACGCTGATCAACTTGGTGCAGGTAATGTAAAAAGATTCATGCAAAACTATGATAATGATAATGAATTAGGACGCGTGGACTACTTCCTCGAAGGAATGAAGTGGAACTCTAATGTTTATTGTATTCCACAAGCAACAGCTAACGCACTTCAAAGCGCTACACCACCAGTGCAAGTTCTTAACTGTAATTAGATCTTATTTCAGTGGTGATTTTATCTAAGATATTTTTTGCGGTATCAACATGATTTTCGCTTATGAAAGGATGTACTTTTAAAGTAAGAGAAAGTTTAGCATTAAACTCCATGGCCACTAATCCAATGGGAAAATTTCTTGAACCAGGAGTCGTTGCAAACCACACCTCTTGCTCCCCTAAACTATCATAAGTTTCATCTCTCACATCCCATGAACCGACATTTGAAAATGTACCAAGCCAAAAATTCTTACCTGCTGATTTACGAGATAACTTTGCCATATAGCCTCGACCAAAGAGCACGCCTATGTGATGTACCCACCAAAGTCCTATATGATTTAAAGTCTTAACTTTTGCACTAAAAACTTTTCTAATACTTTCATATGTAGAGTTAGCATTTAAGCGCATCTGGACAAATGATGTATGATTCTCATAAGGATTAATTTTATTGACGATGCCTCGAATATTAATTGGAAGTAACCAAGAATATGATTCATTTTGACTTTCTTCTTTTATCAACTCAAATACAAAACGATTTAATAATTCTAAGATGACGATATTTTGCGAAAGTTTATTCTCTTTCAAGTAATCGTTAAACTTTTTTGTTTCATCTACACTTAAGGCCTTTAGCGCAAACTCATAATTATTCTTAGGTCGTTTTTGACTTTGAATTTTCCAATCAGGTTTGTGTGCTGGTGAGATATCCTTTGCTCTAAAAGCAAGTTTAATATGATCAAAGAAACTAATCTCTTTTTTGTAATTAGAAAAGATTGGACCTCTTTTTGCCCCAAGCTTAGTAAGATAAAAAGGGATTGAAGCACTACCATCCATTAAGGAGTGTGAGTATTCAAAATACTGAGGCTCATGAATATCACCATCAATATATTTGGCCCTACCAATAACACATTGATCATTCTCTCCTCTTTCTTTTAGAATCTCATACCAAACACCTACCCAATCTCTAGAGAGGTAACGGTTTTTTAAAATACTAAATGGCCAAATAGAAAAGATCACAGAACACTTCCTTCAAATCGAAATTTTCTCACTGGCCAAAGAGGACCTGTTGTATCACCGTGAATTTCAAACATATGCCCTGTCGATTCAACGATTATCCCATCAATAAAGTACGAGAAATTAAACTTTTCCTGACCTGTATATAAATTACAAATATGAAAATCCTTCATCGTCTTATTAAGACTGAAATATTTTAGAATACTCATTATCATTTCTTTTTTTGCTTCATTACTCAATGATTTTTCAAATGATAAATAAAGAACTTCAAGAGTTTGTAAGATACCATTACTAACCCCTGGCCTTCCCATCAATTGTACAAGCTTTGTTAATAGCCTCTTAGGTGCTTGCATATTATATAATTTATAACGACGTCCCAATGACTTGTCTGTAATCATAAAAACTGCACTAAGCTTTGCTCCATCAAATACACCAAAGTATTTATTGTCCTTCTCATCAGTGATCTGCTCTCTTAGTTCAAGATTAGAGTTTTCACTACGATAGAAATCATTAAATTTCTTAAAATCTATTTTTTGAACTCGCCCTCTTGCTGGATTAAAAACTGGAGGACAGACAACGGAGTAAACATGGTAATTATCAATATGACGGTAATTGAAACCTCGGCCATTTTTCGTCAAGGATTTAATGGCACGCTCATTATCAGATAAAATTGCAGTATAAGACATTTCACATCTTAACTCTTCACTTAAATTTGGCAGGGCCTCAATGATATCTTTAAACAATTTTCTCCATTGAACTTTAGCTCTTCTGCCCCCAACGGGAGAAACTCGTAAGTCACAAAAATAAGCAACTGGTCGAAACTCTCCATTAACATGGCGAATTTGCCTAATAATAGTCCCTACTCCACATATTGTTTCATCATCATTTAAAAAGACGAAACTCCAGTAGTGATTTCCTTTTCTTTCATAAAATTCAAAGAAGTTTTCACCACGATCAAAAGACAGGGACTCTGTCCCTGTTTGCATATGTATATCTTTGTAGAAGTTTAAGATGGCGTCATTATCGGATTTCGTAGCGAGTCTGATATGACTATATGGTTCCATGACCTCTTCTAAGGTCAACATAGACGCCTCCTTAAAGACTTAAATCGGACTTAAAAAAGTCTAAGTATAAGATTTAACTTTTCTTACTGATCTTGCTCTAACTAATCTCTTTAATAAGAAAGTAACAATACGACCAAATGAAAAGTGGACATTCATCATTGTTCCATACTCGATAACTTCATCATCTGGTTCAGTCATCCCTGGAAGTAACTTAGTATATCCTTTATAAAGTCTAAAAGGTCTAATAGTATTATAAATTTCACCTAATTTTGGTTTAGAACTTGAATATGCATAAATATAGAAGTTTCTTCTCATCTTAGTAGCTTCAAGATACATCATGAGCCAGAAATAAACTCCAAGCATACGACAACGTTGATAACGAGACATCCAAAGAGCAGTTGCCTCGAAGAGATCATTTTCAAAGTCAGGTACATCTTTTTTAAGTTTTGCTAAGGCCTCATCTGGAAGACTTTTAACAACACGTGAGTCACTTCCTAGTGCAAAAGTAAAACCACCACACATAACGCCGTGACGATTAAAAAGTGCGAATGTTTTATTTCTAGCGAGAAAGTCGATTGGAAACTTAACTCCAATTCTTTGGTAGGCCAATCTTTGAAATTCTTTTAGTTCATCAACCTCAGTAATATTTCTAAGCTCCGAACGGTAGATACGCTTTACGCGGCGTCCTGTTCCTACAATAACACCAGGTAGTACAGCTAATTGCTTTATCATATCTCTCTCCTCCATAGAGTATGTAACCGGGGACCATCTTAGAAAGCGCAGTAACCAAAAGTAAAATCTCATCCAAATATTAAGATTTCCCCATTTTCCTTGAGTGCACATATAATACCTATAAAAATAGGTGCTTATAAAGGGCCAATGAAAATCTTATTCAAAATCTAACAACAGTTTTGGCCATATTCGTCAAAAAAGATCTGTTTACAACAATTATTAGTGTCAACATGCCACCATATGAAAAGAGTCATTTTTGTAATGCTTTCAGATATTTACGCAAAGAGTCATGACGTGTACATCAAGGATTGGTAAATTCCCTCATTCACAAAAGGAGCCCCATGAATACGATAAAGTATGTCTTAATCTTAACCATCCTCAATATTTCTTTTAATATTCAGGCAATCAATAAAACGGCCTTTTCTGGCAAAGAATTTTGGTATATCGATCAGGCAGACCGTGTAGAAATCTTAACTGATCTTTATAAGCAAACAAAAGCAGAATACGCTCTTTGGGAAATTAAGAAAAAGCGTATCGGTGTTGATGGAGATAAGTTATTTAAAGAGGCAATCGAAGCAGAAAAAACAATTGCTGATGTCGATGGTGCAATTGCACAAGCAAGAAGCAATATGAATTTCTACGATCGTACTAAAAAGATCATCGCAACTTTCCAAGATACTCACTTTGGACTTAACACTCATATACCTGCACCTTGGATTGTATCTGGCTTTAATACTAAATACATCCCAGCAAGTGATAAAGTTGTTATAGCACAAATGTATGAGAAAGTTATTCAAAAGACGGTTTTAGAAAGCCGCTCAGGAGTTATCGAGCAAGTAGAACTTGGAGATGAGCTACTAAGCGTTGACGGTGTACCAGTAAAAGAGGCTATGAAAAACCTTATGCCATATATGGATGCATCAAGTGTTGGTTTTGCAAAGTCACAAGCAGGACGTTTTCTATTAGAAAGATACTTCCTCTTTCCATCAAGACCTTTCTTTGATGCAGAAATTAAGAGTGCTAAAAACGGAAGCATTTATAAAGTACGCCTACCACTTTATTTCTCTGGTGATACATCAGTTATTAGAAAGAAAGATATTTCATACTACCTTGAGCAAAAAGGTTTCCTAAAGCTTAAAGAGTTAAGATTTACTTTTTCAGATAAAGAAAGAAAATTTGTAAAGAACACTAGCCTAAAAGTAAAAGGCTTCGATTCAGGACTACCAAAAGGTGCAATTGAACTAGAGAATTGGACATCTGCAAATGGTGGAGGAAGTCCAATTGTTCACTCAGCTTTAATACTTAAAAACACTAAAGCCTATGCTTACCTTGCTGTAAATTCATTTTCGGTATCGACTGTTTATAACAATGGCCAAAGCAAAAGCTTCCTTGATGCTTTAAGACAAAACATTAAATACTTTAAAGATCAAGGCCTAGACCTAATTCTAGACATAAGAAATAATGGTGGTGGAAACGGTGGTTACCCTGCACAACTACTTTCAATGCTAACTCAAGAGAATGAGACTTATCCAAATGCAACTTGGGCAACAGCAACAACACGCTATATGCGCCAATTAATAGAATACTATGGGGTAAGAGAGTTATTTAAAGATATCAATGGAATGGATTGGGAAAGACAATCAGATGCATTCTTTGAAGCAGCATATAACGAACGTCCATACTCTAGAGCTGTACAAAATGAAGATATTAAAGCAGATGAAGAAGTTGGTGGTTACAATGGAAAAATCGTCGCTCTTATCTCTCCAAATTGTATTTCAGCGTGTGATATCACAAGTATTCTTCTTAAAGGATCAAAACGAGCTAAGTTAATAGGTACACATGCTAATGGAACAGGGGCAGGTTATCGCTCAAATGATGAATACAATACACAGTTTAAAGACCGTTTTCATGTATTCTCTACTCAGATCCCTAATATGCTATTTGGTTACGGACAATCTGAAGTTAGCTACAAACAAGACCTAGGTTTAGACTCGGCCTATGAACTAAATTCAGAAAATGTACCTGTTAAGGCAGATATTGAATATGTAGAGACATTAGAAGATTCTAAAAACTACATGTCAGGATGGATTTCAAAAGCAATTGAAGTATTAAATCAATAATTGATCTCGGCCGCTTAATAGATCTTAGTTATTAAGCGGCCTTATCATAAAGCCGATCTCTCTGCGATGAGATGGTAAATGAAAAACTGTCACATCATATTTATCCGAGAAGTTCTTTACCCACAAATCAATCTTTTCTAAATCACTTAAGACTGGTGTTTTAATCGTAAGAAAGCCACCTTTAATATCTTTATAAAAGTCCATAATGCGTCGAGATTGATTTGTATTTAAGTCTCCATTTAGATTTAGATCTGAAATCAACCAATCACAATGTTTTGGCAATTGAGTTCGAGTGATATCAAATACACTCTTTTTAATATGTTCAAAATTATCACCGAACTTTTCACTAATAATTGGATCCATCTTAGCAGGATCAATTGAGACGAGCTTAGCACCCCTTTCTAATACATAGTATGAGATTCCACCAGGAGCACTTCCGACTTCAATAACCTGATCATCTGATGATAGCTCTATATTAAATAGTGTAAATGCTTGGTTAATCTTATGATAAGCACGAGCAGGAACTTCCTGCGCTAATTCAACCTCTTCAATCTCAAATGTATCGACCGAAGTAGAAATTGTACGATAAGACCAGAATTGATTCTCTGAGACTGCGACAGACTCTCCAGCAGATGGCTTTTCCTGACTCTTCTCATTAAAGACTGCTTGTCTGCGTGCAAAGATTAAGGGATTTGCTGTTAGTTGTTCTTCATATGAAGAAGGGCCTTTCATACTGATGAATTCTTTATTAGAGAAACTTAATCTAAGCTTAGGATGCTTTAACTTAATTTCTTCAAGTAGTAGATCCTTTAGCTTTTCATGATAGAAAAATAAGTAAAAATCGTTCATAGGCCCATCCTAACATGATTTATATGCACATGCGCCCATAAATTATTTATGGGCGTATACACAAGTATATTGAAATTATAATGATGCAGGTGAACGAAGATTTTGTTCAATCTGAAATTGAGTAAAGATATTCTCCTTATTCTCTCCTTCAGAATAATAATTCTTATAAGGTATTGAACCATTTAAATTAGCACTAAAACTTCCTTTATTTGAATAAGAACCAAATAGTCGACGAATGAGATAGTCTTTTTCAACGTGATTATTAATATTGTAAGCAATATCTTTAAAACGCCACAGTGGTAGTTCATGCTTATACTTTGCATAGAGCTGCTTTGAACCTATTTCCATACATGCTGCGACCATTCTTCTACGCTTTGAAGGCCTAAAGAAATACTTCCAACGATACTTTCTTTCACACTTTCTTTTTATTTCAGAAGTATACTTTCCAACGGACCACTCTTTTAAGAATGTCCCATATGAACGATAAAGCTTGTGACGACAAGCACTGAAAAAAGACCTTAGGCGTCTAAAAAAGTTCTTTGATTTTCCACCACAAGCTTCTTTAAAGATATCGTAAACTTCAGATGAATTACGATTTAAGAAGTTTGCCATATTAGAATTATCAATTGTCATAGTAGATGAAAATTCAGCAGGTGCCTTAACTGTATAGTTATCAAGGACTGAAGCAAAGTTACCATAACTTTGAGTGCGATCTCTAATAAGACCTCTCATCTTTTTTTCGGTTTTATTCTTACTCCACTTATAGTCCTTATTTACCTTGCTTTGCTGATCAAGGGTCATGGTATAGACATTAGAGCTAAAGATATCAAAATCACGACGAGACTTAATAAGCTCCTCATTTGATTCATAATTGATATCAACGACCTTAGAATCAACTCGATCATTTGAGATTAATTGATCATAGCCAACTAGTTGACCAAGAACGATATTAAGTAATTTAGTAAAAAAGTTTTGTGTATACGATAGACGTTCATAGCGATGAGAAAAGAATTTATAAACCTTTCCATCTTTTACGACCTCTGTCGATTCTGTTTGAGAGTCTTTGACCCCACCTATAATAAAGGCCAAGTACTTACTCTTTTTTAATTCTTTCTTACGATTTTCATAGCTAGTTATATTATCTGCTAATTTTGAATAATTAAATTTTCCAAAACGAGTTACATTTTTTAACTCAGATAACTTCTCTCTATCATGTAAGTCCTGAACATAAATAGACATATAGGCCTTATATGATTTTTCAAAACTATAACTAAAGTCATAGCGAAATAATGTAAGCTTAACAATATTTAAAAAGTCCGCCATAAGCGTGATATTTGCTCCAGCTGAAATTAACTTAGAATCTTCTGCTGTAAGACGTATTAACTCATTTTCTTTTGCATTATCTGCCGGGCCAAGTCTTTGTATTTCAACAGAGGACTTTCTTTCATAGCTAGCAAGTGCACCAGCTGCAACACCAATACCTTGATAGGAAGCAGTTGCTGCCGCTCCAGCTGCAAAAGTAAGTGCATCTTCTTTTTTGATAAAATCGTAATCACTTAATTTATCAAAATTTTCTGGATTCAAATAACGATACATAAAGAATAAACGATCAAAGTTTGTCTGAAGAGCATCCGTTGCATTTGCAGCAAAGTGATTGTAGCGAATTGTTCTTTTAAGAGATAAATTACTATAAGACTTCAAAACCCCTGGAGCAATATCAATGATCCCCTTTTCTTGAAGAGCGCTTAAGAAATTACGGGCAGAAATTTCAATCACCATCTCATCATTTACAAGATACTGATCCTCATCAAAAAGAGAAGGTGCAGCTGAGCGATTAAACATAACTTTAAAACCATGAAAATTTCCAGCGTGTCTCCACCCCACAAGATTGACACCACCAAAGAAACCATTTGATTCATTACTAAGTCGATCACCAATGGACTGGTAATTTGCTTCGTAATTGTCATAAATCGTTTTATAAATTGGCGATATGTCGGCCAGATCTGTATCGGAAAACTCACTTTCTAACTTATACTTATCAACACTGAAATTAGAAAATTGAACAGATTCCTGCCCTGTCTGTGCGAAAGCAAGATTTAGATTAGTAAAAGTTGTGAATGTTAAAATGAGAAGTAGAGTTTTCAAATTCTTCTCTGCATTACCTTTAGTGTTCACGGTTCATCCCCCTATTTCCCCTGTGGACTATCCACATTGGACCTTTGGTAGGAAAAGAAACGGAAACTAACGTGCAATACAGATTCTTAGCCTAAAAGGGATGTTCGTTCATTTATCGACGCGAAGCAAGATTTTTCTTATCCATTATTAACACTGGCTTAATTTCATATATTTACGACTAAATAGTGATAGATATTATCTAATACGACTTAATATTAATTTACTGGATTTATACAAGAAAGCGTTCGATAATGAATATAACGATAAAATTCGTTGAAAGTTAAAAGTTGTAATAATGAATAAACGAGTAAATAACTAGGAGAAAAAACATGGCATTTGAAAGTATTGATGGAAAGCAAGTACCTAAGACATCATTTAAAGTTTATAGAGATGGTGGCCTGGTAGATTTAAGTTATGATGATGTGTTTAAGGGAAAGAGAGTTGTCGTATTCTCACTACCTGGTGCATATACACCAACATGTTCATCAACACACTTACCTCGTTATAATGAACTGGCCAATGCAATCAAAAAAGAAGGTGTTGATGAGATCTATGTTCTCTCAGTAAACGATGCTTTTGTAATGGATGCTTGGATACAGGATCAAAACGCAGAAGATATTCACGTCCTACCTGATGGTAATGGTGAGTTCTCAAAAGGTATTGGACTACTTGTTGATAAGTCAGATATTGGTTTTGGATCACGTACTTGGCGTTACTCAATGGTGGTAAATGACGGTGTGGTAGAAAAATCATTTATTGAACCTGATAAGCCAGGTGACCCATTTGAAGTATCTGATGCTGATACAATGTTAAAATACTTAAACCCGCAAGCTAAAGCACCTGAGGCCATTGCTCTATTTACAAGACCAGGTTGTCCTCACTGTCATCGTGCAAAAGAGCTTTTAACAGAAAAAGGCCATAAGTATAATGAAATTATCCTTGGTAAGGATACTTCAAATCAGGCCCTATTCGCTATCACAGGTCAAACAAAAGTTCCGCAGATTTTTATCAACGGGGAGCTGATTGGTGGACGCGATAAATTAGAAGAACTATACGCTTCAAAGTAAAAAAATAAGGCCAGCATTAAGCTGGCCTTCTACATATCTTAAATACAAAAAAGCATTTCAAAGTAAGTTGGAACTGGCCACATATCATCAGGAATGATCTGCTCAAGATTAGCACAGTTTTGTGCAATCAATTCACTTACAGGCATTAAGTCATAAGCAATTTTTCTAGCAGCTTCTTCTTCTGAGTTTTTCTCATGTAAGTCACTTAGGGCATTCTTTAGGTTTCTCGTTTGCTCAAATGCACCCTCAAGAGAAAATTGTAGCTCTTTTAGAAGTTCTTTTTCGACAGTTGCCTCAACCTTACATGACTTACTCGCTAGAATTGAATTCGTAAGTTTTTCTTTATATTGAATCGCTGCAGGGATTACATGCTGATTAACCATTCCAATGAGAGTATTAAATTCAATCTCACGCTTAGTGATATAAGCTTCTAAGTGAACGTTATAAAGAGTCTCTAATTCAGAATTGCGATAAATACCATGCTTCGTTAAAAATGAAGTCTCATCTTTATTAACTAAATACTCTAAACAATCTGCAGTTGTTTTAAGATTTGGTAGTCCCCTACGCTCAGCTTCTTCTAACCATTCTTGAGAGTAACCATCACCATTGAAAATTACATTCCAAGACTCATTTAATAACTCATGACAAACATCTAATAAGGCCTGATCAACAGGTGTTCCTTCATTAATTTTGCTTTCAAGCTTATGATTAACTTCTTCAAGAACACTTGTCACAGCTCCATTGAGAATTGTTAGAGGAAATCCAATTGATTGATCAGAACCACATGCTCTAAATTCAAACTTATTTCCAGTAAAAGCAAATGGCGAAGTACGATTTCGGTCCGTATTATCTTTTGGAAGCTTGGCAAGTTGTCCAGCACCAAGATCTAGTATTTCTTGAGACTCTGGAGCAAAGTCAGATTTTTCTTTAATTGCTTTAAAAATTTTCTCAATTGTTGATCCAGTAAAAACTGAAATAATAGAAGGAGGAGCTTCATTTGCACCAAGTCTATGGTCGTTACTATGAGAAGCAATAGAAGCTCTTAGTAGTTTTGCATGGCGATCTACCGCAGTAATTACGGCAGCAGTAAAAGCTAAGAAGCGATAATTTTGGTGAGGCTCTTTTCCTGGGTTTAATAAATTGATTCCAGTATCACTTGCAAGTGACCAATTTAGGTGCTTACCTGATCCATTGATTCCAGCAAACGGTTTTTCATGCATTAGAGCTTCAAAGTCATGGCGCTTGGCCACGTTTTCAATTGTCGCCATTACCATGTGATTATTATCTGCAGAGATATTTGCATCTCTAAAAATCTGAGCAATTTCAAATTGTCCTGGAGCAACTTCATTGTGACGAGTCTTTGCAGGAATCCCTAATTTATGAAGTTCAAAATCAAGCTCTTCCATAAACGCCATAACTCTTTCGTTAATAGCGCCAAAGTAGTGATCATCTAGTTGTTGGTTCTTTGTTGAAGCAGCACCAAAGAGAGTTCGTCCAGTCATTACGAGGTCGCGTCTTTGGTAGTAATAGGCCTTATCAATTAGGAAATATTCTTGTTCTGCCCCACAAGTTGCGATAACGCGCTTAACATCAGTTTCTCCAGTTAAGTGCAAGAATTTCTTTGCGACTTCACCAAGAGCTGAATTTGACCTTAGTAATGGAGTCTTAATATCAAGAGCCTCTCCGTGATAAGAAACAAAAGCCGTTGGAATACAAAGCGTCTTTGACTGTCCAGAGCCGATTAAGAACATTGGAGATGTTAAATCCCATGCAGTATAACCACGGGCCTCAAAAGTTGATCTCGCTCCCCCATTTGGGAAAGAAGATGCATCTGGCTCACCTTGAATAAGTTGAGTCGCTGATAATTCTTCTATTGGCTGGCCAGTTGAATAATCGTAATCAAGAAAGGCGTCATGCTTTTCAGCAGTTGCACCTGTTAACGGTTGAAACCAATGGCAAAAGTGAGTTGCACCTTTATTTAAGGCCCAAGCAGTTACGGCCTTTGCCACAATCTGCGCCTGAGACTCTGTGATTTGAGCGTTACTATTAATGACTTCGTTAATTTCTTCTCTAATAGAATCAGGGATTTCTTCGGCTGTTTGAATATCAAATGTATTTTCACCGAAATAATCTGATATCTTGTGATAATTTCCAGCTGTATCCTTAGGGCGAAAAAAACTTAAACCTTGATTGATAGTGTCATTAAGACTACTTTGAACACTCATATACTTCCTCTCCATGGCAGTGAGTTATTATTACCAATATTATAGGAAAGGATGAATATTTATGCCAACAAAATCTTATTGAGAAATTTGAATTTCTTGGAATGTTTGGATTTTAGAATAATCAATTGTTTCGGCCTTGATTTTAGACATACAAAGAACACAACCTGCCATTAAAACAAAGACCATTTTTAATATTGCTTCATATGCATCTGGTGGTAACATTGCGAACTCCAAAACTTTAAGCTACAAAAATAATTGATAGATAAATGCATAATTGCAAAAGAAATGCTGATGAGCAATAAAAATTTTAAACGAAGTACATTTTTATATGTGACACCAAAAGAAGTTCCAAAAGACTATCTTATGGATCACAAGCTTGATTACCGCTTATCCAGATGGTGCCTAAAAGAGCTGACCCAAGAAGAGAACTTAAGTATATCCAATCACTTACATATGGAAGCTGACGAGACTAAGTTGGTATCAATAAGTCACACCAAGGAGCTAGCAGCCTGTGCGCTATGCATCAACAAAGACGTACGTTCTATCGGCATCGATATCGAATGGGTTGGAAGAAAAATAAGGGATGGAAGCTTTAAATACTTTGTCTCAAAAGAAGAGGAATTAGAACTCTATTCTCCCCTAGAGATTTGGTGCATAAAAGAAGCGGCCTTTAAGGCCTATTATCCATTTCACGATCAATCGCAAAAAACACTTGTTCTAACTGATTTTGAAATTCAAGAAAACGCGACTTTGTTGGCCCCAAACGGTGAAACCTTTGATTTTTCACTAACAAAGCAAAAAGTAGAGGACAAAGAATTTATCCTTGTCCTCGCAGAATATTAACTCAAATACTTTTTAAATAATTCTTCATCATTAACTTTAAGTTCTTTAATTGATCTTAATCCATTGCCTAGAGTAACTGTTACAGTTTGCAACTTACCTGTACGTGCGATTAAAAGATCGATTTGATCATTTTCACTATACATCTCATCTAATTTATCGATGATCTTCTTATCTACCCTTAAAGCATTGATTGCAATAATTTCATCTCCAGCATTTAGGCCACTTTTATATCCGCAGCTTCCTTGTCTTACTGACTTAATATTGATTCTTCCCTTTTCATCCGAAAGATTAACACCAAGATCAAGTTTAGGAGTTGTCCATTCAACCTCAACACCCATTTTTTTAAGATGAGATTCAAAGTCAATCTCTTCAACACCTTCTACTAGAAGTTTAAATTCATCACATACTTTCTGAGAAACAAGAGATGATAAGATGTCAAAGAAGCCATCTTTAGTTAAACCAGTCTCAGGCCTTTCCTTATAATCCGCCCATAGAGCACGGACGAGGTCATTAATCCCCTTACCTTCTTCTTTCATAAGAACATTTAGGACGAAGAATACAAGGCCACCTTTTAAATAATAGCTAACTGAAGAATTTTTAAAATTCTCCCCTGCGCGATAAAGCTTTACCCATGCATTAAAAGATGAATCTTCTAAAGAGTGATAACCACGGCCAGGTGTTGAAAGAAAATTATTAATATTTTTCTTCATGCACTCCATATACTCACTTGGTGAATAAAAGCCTGCACGATAAGTTACTAACTGATCCACAAAACTAGTTAGTCCTTCAGTAAGCCAGTGCATACGAGTATAATTCTCATTCTTATAATCAAAAGGTCCAAGCTCTTTTGGCCTAATCCTTTTAACATTCCATAGGTGAAAATATTCATGGGCAACTAATTCAATAAATTGCTTCCTTCCTTTTTCTTTTGCCAATTCAAATGGACAGAATTGAAGAACTGTAGAATCGAGATGCTCTAGACCTCCAAAGCCATTAGGAGTTAGATGAGTGATGAAATAATAAAGATCATAAGGTAAATCTTCATCGAAAATCTTTGCTGTCTCGTGAACGGCCTTTTCCATATCCGCCATTAGTCCAGAGAAGACATCTTTTTGTGAAGCAAAATCTCCATAGAAAGCAACGTGATGTTCCTTATCTTTATACATAAACCCATTAGTTTCATGACAGCCTATTTCAAAGGGAGAATCCATTAATTCATCAAGATTCTCTGCTTCATATAAGAAAGTCGTTCTCTCAGGAGATACATCTTTTAATGCAGTTGTAACTTTAGTCCAAAGAGGATTAATCTTGATCTCAATTTGAGCAGGGCCTTGCTGATTTTCAAATGCAATAAAGACACTTGGCCCATGTAAGAAGGCATGTGTATTATCCACGTGAGATGTTCTAACCGTTAAGTCATGACAATAGACACTATATTGAATAAGAACCTTTGAATCGTCTTTAATCACTTCTGACTTGAAAACAGGATGATCAAGTTGAACTTCCCATTCATTCTTAGATACTTGCTTGTGAAAAAGTCGATTACCTTTAGAGTCCTCAACTTTTATCTCTTTAATATGCCTTGCATACTCACGCATTAAATAAGAGCCTGGTGACCAAGATGGCATATAGAAACGAAAAATATCACCTTCTACACCTTGAGATTTGATATCTGCTTCTAAACTAATATTGACGAGATGAGTGTGTGGATTTGGAATATCAATAGTATATTTAAGCACTTCTATAGCTCCTTTTATCTTTACTTTATAACTGTTAGATAACTCTAATTTATTTCATCAAAAACCTCTTGAAAAGGGTTCGTTTACTTGCTAAAAGCCATTAACAACACAATTTAATGGAAGACAACCGATGAAAACTGAATCAAAATCAGCGCAAAGCAGTGCGTCGTACAATATCGACCGCTCTCAAGTAACGCTACCAAAATTAAGTTTTACTCAAATGGCCCAAGATCAGCTTAATCTTATGCTTGAAAACGACTTTACTCTACAAGGCAAGTACTTAAGAATTCTTATAAGTGGTAAAGGATGCGAAGGATTTAAATATTCAATAGGTTTCCACGACTTAAATGATGATGACTTTCTAGTTCCTGTGAAGGAAATGGATATTGAAGTGGCCATTGATCCATTTACTGCTTTCTACTTAGGTGAAACGCAGATCGATTATCAATTTAACTACATTAACGACGAAGAAGGTTTTGTCGTTGTTAATAAGCAACAAGATGAGTTCCAAGGAAAATTTTGGCGTAAAGATAAGTCAAAAATTCCTCCAAAAGTTCAATAGCAAAATTCAGTAGGATAAAATATGGATTATCGCTATCTAAAGGCATTTACTCTAACGGCAAAATACCTAAGCTTTTCAAAAGCGGCAGCAGAGTTAAAAATTGCTCAATCTGCGGTATCTCGTCAAGTAAAGCTATTAGAAGAATCGATGAATGAAGAACTTATTATTCGCTCTAGTAAGAAAGTTATTCTTACGAAAAAAGCAAAAGATCTTCTTAAGTCGATAGAGCACTTTGAAGTTGACGTTGGTGAAATCTTTGAAAAAAATCAAGATAGGCCAATTCACATAGGAATCCTGGATGGACTACTTGTAAACTGGTTTAATCCAATTCTTGCAAAGTATGCCCAAAATTATAAACGCGATATATATGTACACGTAGCAGACTCTCCGGCCCTTAGACGAGGTATTGAAGACGGTGTCTATGACATGATCTTTTCAACTGATGGCTTTCAATCAGACCTAACTTCGTCATTGAAGTTATTTGAAGAGAAGTTTGTCATTATCTCAAAAGAAGAAATTAACAAGAAGAAGCTTCACGAGTACACGTGGATTGTTTTTAGTGAACTAGACCACTTATACAAGCTTTCAAAGAAGGCTCCCGCAAAAAAGATCGTTGTTAGCTCTCTTGAAAGTATAAAAGCGCTAGTTAAGCACGGTGTAGGTATTGCTGTAGTACCTGATCATACCCTATCTAAGAATCATAAATTTCATACAGAACCTATTACAGGCCTTAAGAATATGAATATTTATATGACCACTCTTAGCTATAAGAATATGCCGCCATTTTTAAAAGAATTTTCAAAGATATTACAGGCGAACTAGAAACGCTCGCCTGTTTTTTAGATAATTATTTAACTCTTTTGATGTCTTTGATACCAATTGTTCCAATTAGAAATTTCTTATTAGAAACAAAGTGAAGCTTTGATGAAGCTCTCGATTCAAAGTTAAACTTCCAATCTGAACCAACTCTTTCAACAGAGGCATCGTAATGCTTTCTCTCACCATTAATACCTGAGTACAAAGTATCAATTGTGATATCGGCACCATCCGATGGGTTTAAGTTTGAAGCCTTGATTTTTACAACTTGACGATCAGAGCGCTCAACCAGAGTCACTCCTTTAAGAAGCTGTTGTAAGGTATATGTCTGTGTTGAGATAACTTTTCCATTTTGATCGAATTCATTCTTATAAAGAGATTCAACCTCCAAAGTTTCATCATCGACATTAATACCAAGATGGTAGTATGACTTGTCTTCATCATTTGTAATGTGAACAAGTTTAACTGGTGCGGCCATAAGTTTAGTTGCTATAAATGCCACAATCGATAATTGAATAAGTAATTTCATATTTACTCTCCCTTCCAATTTGATAAGGCATACTGCCATTATTTCGTAATTTTTGGGAGAGAAAATATTACATGCTCCACTCGTTGAAGACCAACAAGCATTAGCTTAAACTAATAAGTACCATTAGCCTCAGCTTAAGGTGTTGAAAATAATAGGGCCACCGATGTGCTTGAACTCATCATCTCGTAAATTTTCGAATTCATAACCAGATAAATGATCATGTAAAATCTTCATAATATAGGCGTGAATATTATCTATCTTATCCAATCCAAAGGTTTGAGCAAAAAGCGCAATCTTTTCTTTAATATATGGGTTATCAAAGATTCCATCACTAAGCTTAGACTTTCCTAGAAAGTCCTTAAATTCTTCAATGGAAACACCCATTTTTCGAGAGTCATCTTTTTTAAATTTCTCTAAACTAAAATTAATAAATGTGGAAAGAATAATGGCCTCAAAATCAATCGAATTCACATCGTAATTTAAATAGTAATTATCAGATAATAGTCCATCATCTTTTAATGAAAGATATGTTTCTTTTAACCCTTTTATAAAAGGCATAAGCTCTCTTAACAAGTTGCACTTACTTTGAAGCTTTCGCCAAACCTCAGCATTATTGACCACGACAATTTTGTTATCATCATCACGATACTTAACCAGATCACTAAAGAAATCATCGAGGAAAAGATCAAAAGATGCACCTAAGAAGTTATCTGTTGAGTCCTCCATTAGATTATTACGAAGGGCCTTTTTCACATCTTTTTGTAAGATGCGAATAAGAGAATTTCCAATTTTATATATATCTGTAAAATCGAAGTAATCAAAAAGACTTTCATTATCAAAAGATCTTTGTTCATTGATATAAGACATTCCAAGTAAGACAAGTTCTCGGTTTTGGTTTCCAATTCTTGTCATGGCCACTGGGCCATCTTTTAGAACGCCATAATATTCCATACTCGCATTGAGCATACGAATAAAGTTAAAATGAAGGTAGTTAAAACGCTTTTCATCTGAAACCTTTGAAAGTTCCTCATGAATACTTCCAGAGTTCTTTTCAAAAGCGATAATTGAGTTCTGATGAAGAGTTTGAAGCTTGCCAAGAGTAGAAATATTTCCAGTTAAGGGCTCTCTCTTTTTAATAAAGAAATCGATATGACTGATTGATGGGAATGCATTCATTACCTCTAGCGCATCAAAATAATCGACAAAACCATACTCTCTAAGTCTCTCTTTTTTGGCCTGATATTGGTTTTCATTATAAATCATATAATCTTCAGAGATCATTTTAAAAAGATGCTGATAGGCCTTTTCGACTCCAACATTTGTATAGAGATCACGAATTAATTGTCTTACTTCATCAACAATTTCATTTTCTTCATCAAATTCAAAAAGTAGTAAATTATCTTCAGTTAAGAAATAATTATCGTGGTCAGGGTACTCAGGATCTTCAACATCAAAAGTCCATACATTGAAGCGTCCCTTTAGAAAGAGAATAAATTGATCAGATTCAATAAACTCGTAACGAATATGATCATCTGGACTCTTAGCAACAGAGCTTACCCACGATGAGAATTCGTTAATGTCTAAGTCATCTTTTGACCAAAGATCAATATCGTAGAAAGTTTCTCTTTGCTCCTTTGATAAAAGGCTTAGAGCATGAGTCTTAACTTCAATTGGCAAGGCCTTAATAGAAACATAAAGAGGCTGAACAGGTAGTTTTTCAAGGCTTTCTCCCTTTGAAATATAGCTATTAACTAATTCCATCGAAGTGTAGGCCTTAGATTCTTTAAGAATAAGGTTAATAACATCAGTATTAGGAAGCGATGCATTCCCGGGATTTTTCTTAGAATTATCTTTGATTTCTTTCTTATTTTTTAAATCATTAGTCATATACCTAATTTACGGCATTTGGTATAAGATGTTAATATTTATATTGGTTTGATAAGCACTTAGAAACACTGCATCAACAAAAAGAGGCTAAATTGGCTAAGTATATGAAAATTTGACTATAAATAATGCAACTAATATGATGAAGATCATGTTTTTTTACAAAAATATTATTTAACTTAAATAAGTGTTAATTTATGTTTGTAAGGAACGAGTAGGTAGAAAATGGCAGTTTTAGATAAGAAACAATGTGCAGATTGCCCATCAAAAGATATGGGAATTTTTTGTGGTCTAACTTTCCAAGAAGCAATGGAAGTTTCATCGACGACACACACATTAAAATTTAAACGTGGCCAAAGTATTTTCTCTCAGGGAAATAGCCCAGAAGGAATCTACTGCATTCAATCTGGAAATATAAAACTTACAAAAACTGGTCAAGACGGGAAAGAAACAATTATTAGAATTGTTACTCATGGTGATGTTATTGGTCACCGCTCTCTTTTTACAGCACAAGAATTTCACGGAACAGCTACGGCCCTTGATGATGTCGTGGTTTGTTTTATCGATCGCAATCATGTCCTTAAGCTAATCAATGATAAGCCATCAATCGCATTAGAATTAATTAACAAGCTTAGCCGTGATATGGGTGTTGCTGAAGAGCGCTCAAGTTCTTTTCATCAAAAAAATGTAAGAGAGCGTATTGCACAGCTTATACTGGAACTTTCAGACTCGCACGGTGTTGATCTTGGTAACGGCGAAGTTCAAATTAACCTCAAGCTTACAAGAGAAGAGATGGCAACAATGATTGGGACAGCGAATGAAACATTAATTCGCATCATCTCTGAATATCGAAAGGATGGCCTTATTGATCAAAATGGTAAATTGATAGTTATTAAAGATCGCAAAGAGCTACAAAAAAGAGCCGACGGGGTTCACTAATATTTTACTTAATTAAGTTTAAAGAATTGTTATTATAACGAAGAATTGAGAAATGGATTTTGAAAGGGCCCAGGCCCAAGAGCACTTAGTCGCAGCTCAAGATGGCATATGTCATCACTGCGGTGAACCTCTTGATGCCAATAACATTATCACATCAGAAAGTGATGGTAATGAGAGTGGTAAGAAACATCACTTTTGTTGTTACGGCTGTATGAGTGTCTATGGCCTACTTCATTCAAATAACCTACAAGAATTCTATCAATATCAAGATGTCCAAAAGTCTAAGAATCCAAAACTTTTACAAACAACAAGTAAAGAAAGTTACGAAAAGTTAAGTGATAAGTATCAATTTATGGATAAGAAAGAATTCTTAGATGACTTTATCACAATTGATAATGACAAGCTAAGAGTACACTTTCTAATAGAAGGAATTCACTGCCTTGCTTGTGTCTGGTTAATTGAGAGAATCTCTAAGCTACTGGACTTCATCGATCATGGCCAAGTTAATATTGGTAATAATGTCGCAAGTTTTACTATTGACACTAAGAAGCCTTATTCAATAGCAAAGTTGGCCGCTACTTTAGAAGGACTTGGTTATCTTCCTCATGCTTATAATCCTGCATCAAATAAGGGTGTAAAACTTAGTAATCGTACAGAAATTTTAAGAATCGGAGTTGCTGCTTCGGCCATGATGAATATTATGATCTATGCGATTTCAAATTATGCAGGAGCAACTCATGAGTACGCTCGTCTATTTGATGGAATTAGTCTTGCTTTTGCCCTACCTGTTATTCTCTTTAGCGCAAAACCTATCTTTATTAGCAGTTTAAGCGCGATTAAACTTAAAAGTACAAGTGTTGATATACCACTTGCTATGGCAATTGCATTTGGCTTTATCCTCTCAACATATAATTTTCTAATTGGATCAGGTCCTGTATATTTTGATTCAATCACAACATTAGTTTTCCTAATCTTACTATCGCGATTTGCTGTTAAGGTATTAACGCAAAAATCAATGTCCACAAAAGGTATCTCTTCTCTTTTCTACAATACAGGTGTGAAACTTGTTAAAGATGGAAAAGAAGAACAGGTTTACTCAAGTAAGATTGAAGTCGGCGATACAATTGTCGTTGAAGAAGATGAGCGCATAATTTTTGATTGTAAGTTATTGAGTGAAAAGGGAATTATTCTCAATACAATCAACACAGGAGAAAGCCACCCTATAGTTCTTAATAAAGGCGACAAAATTAAGGCCGGAGCAATTTGCATTGGCCCTAGTATTTCTCTTGAGGTTGAAGAAATAGGACTACAAACTCAACTAGGAAAGACACTAGAGAGAATTGAATCAAATTCAATCCAAAAGAACCCTGCTAATTTATGGGCCCAAAAGATTTCGAAGTACTTCACTATTGGAATTATTTTCTTAAGTACAATCGTTCTATTACAAGGCCTATATACAGGTAATCTTACAACAAGCTTTGAGAAGATCTTGGCCATTTTAATTGTAGGCTGCCCATGTGCTTTTGCAATTGCTACACCTATTGTTATTGCAACAAGAATTAATAAATTAAAATCAATTGGTATCTATATTAAAAATGAATCTTCTCTTGAAGAATTAAATAATACTAAGAATTTAATCTTTGATAAAACAGGGACTCTGACTAAAGGTGACTTTGCCGTTAATCACTTCATTAATAAGTCTCAATATAGCGATAATGAGATTCTTGCAATAGCACTAGGAATTGAGCGAAGTATTCAACATCCAATTGCCATTGCTATAAAAAAGTATGCAAAATCGAAGTTAACAAAAGAGGAAGCAAATCAATACCAACTTATTGATGTTGTTAATATTTTAGGAAGCGGAGTTAGTGCAATTATTAACAAAGCTCAATATGAAATAAAAGCGATTACTCAACAAGAAAAGAATCTTATTGGATTATTTGAAGATTCAACTCTTCTTGCAACATTTGAAGTATCAGATAGTGTGAGAGCAGAAAGTATACAAGTCGTTAACTATCTTAAAGAAAAAGATATCGATATACACTTATCAACTGGTGATCATTCTGATTCTGCATACGATGTTGCAACAAAGCTTGGAATTAATCCAAAACATATCTACATCGAACAAAAGCCTGAAGAAAAGCTAACATTAGCAGCAAAGCTTAAGAATGTTACATTTATTGGTGACGGTGATAATGACGCTCTAGCTATGGTTAAAGCAAATACGTCAATAGCGATAGGAGCAAGAGCAGATATGGCCATGAGAAGCTGTGATATCTACGTTGCTAATGATGATCTCTCACCTATCCAAATTCTATTTCAAGTTGCTTCAAATGTAAGGGAAACATTAAGAAGAAATATCTTCTTTGCAGTAAGCTACAACATCGTAGGAATAAGCCTGGCCATGGCCAATATAATTACTCCTCTTTATGCGGCAATACTAATGCCACTAAGCTCTTTAACTGTATTGCTCTCTAGTACAATACCTCTTATTGGATTTGATAAGAGAATTTTAAAAATAAAGGGTGAAAGCTGATGGAAGTCATATTTGTTTTGTTACCTCTTGCGATAATGCTAGGTGTGGCGTTTCTAGTTTTCTTTATATGGGCCGCAAAGAGCGGACAATATGATGACTTAGATACGCCATCTGTAAGAATGTTATTTGATGACGATAAAGATATTAAAACTGAGAAGAAAAAAAATCATATAAATGATGATGTTAAAAACAAAAAGGAAGAGTGATTATGAGTACAAATCATGAAGCCCAATTAGAAGAGTTTTCGTACGACGACAAGATTTCGAAAGCCTTCTTAATGGCAACAATTCTCTGGGGTGCGATAGCTCTATTCATGGGAGTCTTTATTGCATTTCAACTAGCTTATTGGAAATTTAACCTTGGGCTAGAATGGACAACTTTTGGTCGTTTAAGACCACTTCACACTAATGCGGCGATCTTTGCCTTTGTTGGAAACGGGATGTTTCTTGGTGTTTACTACTCGACTCAGAGACTATGTAAAACAAGAATGTTCTCAGACTTCTTATCTTGGGTACACTTTTGGGGTTGGCAATTAATTATTGTTTCAGCTGCCATTACACTCCCACTGGGAATTACAACTGGTAAAGAGTATGCAGAACTAGAATGGCCAATTGATATTGCTATTGCAGTTGTGTGGGTTGTCTTTGCTGTAAACTTCTTTGGAACACTGATAAAGAGACGTGAACGTCATATGTACGTAGCTCTTTGGTTCTATATTGCAACGATTGTAACAGTAGCTGTTCTTCACATCTTTAACTCTCTTTCACTACCTGTAAGCTTTATGAAGTCTTATCCGGTATATGCAGGGATTCAAGATGCACTTGTTCAGTGGTGGTATGGCCACAACGCCGTTGCCTTCTTTTTAACAACTCCATTTCTAGGGATTATGTACTACTTCATTCCAAAAGCGGCCAATCGTCCGGTTTATTCTTACCGTCTATCGATTATCCACTATTGGTCTTTAGTATTCATTTATATTTGGGCAGGTCCTCACCACCTACTCTACACTTCAGTTCCAGACTGGGTACAAACACTAGGGATGACTTTCTCTATTATTCTATGGATGCCTTCTTGGGGTGGGATGATCAACGGTCTTCTAACTCTACGAGGAGTATGGGATAAAGTACGTACCGAGCCAATGCTTAAATACTTTGCCACTGCTGTAACTTTCTACGGTATGGCAACATTTGAAGGTCCTCTACTGTCAATCAAATCAGTAAACTACATTGGACACTTTACTGACTGGGTAGTTGGTCACGTACACGCAGGAACGATTGGTTGGAACTACATGATGATTGCTGGGGTAATTTACTTCTTAGTTCCAAAATTATTTAAAACAGAAATCTATTCAAAGAAAATTGCAAACGCACAATTCTGGCTAGCAACAATTGGACTTCTACTTTATATGATGTCGATGTGGGTTGCTGGTATCACTCAAGGTCTAATGTGGCGTGCAGTTGATGCTTCAGGAAAGCTTGTTTATCCAAACTTTATTGAAACAGTAGTAAAAGTTGTACCTATGTATTGGGTAAGAGCTTTTGGTGGTGTATTCGTTCTAGTTGGTTTCTTCTTAATGATTTTTAATATTTGGATGACATATAGAAAATCAAAATGGGTAAACCAAGATAAAGAAGAAGCAGAAGAAGTATACAAAGCAGCTCCTTTATCAGCACAACCTGAAGAAAAAGATGCAGATAGCCACCGTAAGCTTGAAGGTTTACCAATGGTATTTACTGTACTTACTCTTCTAGCGATTCTTGTTGGTGGTGCTGTCGAGATTATTCCATCAATTCTATCGGATCGTTTTGTAGAAAAAGATCCACGAGTAAAACCATATACTCCACTTGAATTACTTGGACGTGATATCTACGTAAAAGAAGGTTGTTATGTATGTCACTCTCAACAAATTAGACCAACTGTTTCTGAAAAGCTTCGCTATGGTAACCCATCAGTAGCGGCCGAATCAGTATATGATAGGCCATTCCAGTGGGGATCACGTCGTATTGGTCCAGACCTTGCTCGTGTGGGTGGAAAGTACAACGATATGTGGCACTATCGCCATATGATCAATCCACGTGAAGTAACAGCTGGATCGATTATGCCAAATTATGATTGGTTAACTAAAAAGAAAGTAAACTTTAAAATGCTTCCAAAGAAAATGAATGCAATGATGGCACTTGGAACTCCTTACACTCCTGAGCAAGTAACTCGCTCAATTGACGATGCGATGGCACAAGCTCAAGAGATCGCACAAGGTCTAAGTGAGAATGGTGTTTCGATGAAAGTTGCCGATAAAGAAATCGTTGCTCTAATCGCCTATCTTCAAAGACTTGGTATTGATACTAAAGAAGAGGCAGGAGAATAGAGATGAAAACAGAAGCAATGCAAAACATGCCATGGGAATGGATGCCAACATTAGCACTTCTAATTTTCTTTACGATCTTCGTAGCAGTCCTGGCCTGGTCACATCGACCAGGCTCTAAAAAGCTCTACGAAGAAGTGGCAAACAATGCCCTTTCTGATGGCGAAGCCGTCAAAAATGAAAACAAAGGAAGCAACAATGAGTAACGAAAACAAAAATAGCAAGAGCGAAAATATTGTTTTAGAAGATGAAAAACATCTAGTCCTCGATCATGACTACGATGGGATACAAGAGCTTAATCACCCACTTCCAAGTTGGTGGAGTGGACTTTGGGCGCTTTCTTTCATTTTCTCAATCCCTTACTTTATGTATTACGTTTTAATGGATGGTCCAACACTACTTGAAACGTACAAAAAAGATATGCAGGAAATGCAAAAAGTTATTGATGCAGAAGCTGCAAACACAGCAAATTTTGATATTGAAGTTTATAATAAATATGTTGAAACAGATGCTGCAAAAGAGCTTGGAAACACAGTATTCATTGATAACTGTGCTGCCTGTCACCTTGAAGATGGTGGCGGTGATATCGGTCCAAACTTAACAGATAAGCACTGGAAAAATATTAAGAAATTTGCGCCAGAACAAATCTATAGTTTCATTGTTCATGGTAACGTTGATATGGGGATGCCTGCATGGGGAGAAGTTCTAAGTAAAGAAGATATTATGGCCGTAACTGACCATGTAATTCAGCTTCAAGGAACAACTCCAGCTAAGGCAAAAGAGCCTCAAGGTGAAATACTAGATTACTAAAGAGAAGAAAATGGCAAATAAGAACCAATTTGAATTACACGACTCACGTCTAGGCACAGTGGATGAAAAAGGTCACCGTGTCTACCTCTTCCCAGAAGAGGTAAAAGGCTTTTGGCGAACAAGGCGTGAGATATTCTATTGGTTCTTAATATTCTTTTATCTCATCTTGCCGTGGATTTATATTCAAGGAGAACAAATGATTCTCCTTAATATCCCGGCAAGAGAGTTTTCATTTTTTACATATAAATTCTATGCTCACAATGCACCAATCCTTATATTTGTCATTCTTGGCTTCCTCTTCTTTATTGGATTCATCACAAGTATCCTTGGAAGAGTATGGTGTGGTTGGGCCTGTCCTCAGACAGTATTTATCACTTCAATTTTCCTCAAACTAGAGGCACTAATTGAAGGAAAGCCAAGACAAAGAAAAAAACTTAACGATTCTCCATGGAACAAAGAAAAAATCATTAAGAAATCACTAAAGTGGATTGTCTTTACGATTGTTTCTCTTCATATTTCTCATACGTTTCTCGGCTACTTTGTAGGAACACACCACCTTGTATCAGTCAGTTTCCAAAACCCGGCCGAAAACTTCACTCTATTTTCTATTATGCTCTTTTTGACTGCATTATTTCTTTTAGACTTTGGCTGGTTTAGAGAGCAATTTTGTATCATTGCTTGTCCTTACGGAAGAATGCAATCAGTAATAATGGACGATAACTCGATGGCAATTCTCTACGATGAAAAACGTGGAGAGCCGAGGCGTCAGCCAGGGATGAAGCCTAACGAGCACGGTGACTGTATTAACTGCTATGCATGTGTAAAGGCCTGCCCGACAGGTATTGATATTAGACGTGGTGTTCAACTTGAATGCATTGCTTGTACTAATTGTATTGATGCATGTGATGATATCATGGTGAAAACAAAGAGACCCAAGGGTTTAATTCGCTACGATACTCAAAGTAATATGGAAGGCAAAGGACGCCATATTTTTTCATTTAGAAATATCGCTTATCTTATTGTCTTAATTGGACTTTTAATCGGCTTTATTTTCAGTGTCTCAATGTCACAAGGAATTACGACTACTGTCCTCAGAGGTCCAGGTACACCTTTTAGAGTACAGTCAGATACAAAGACATTAAATCATTTCCAAATTGTTTTAGAACAAAGTGGTGATATAAAAACTCATAATGTGAAATTTGCTATCGAAGGTGTTGATAAAGAAAACTATGAGATAAAAATGCAAAGGAACCCTTTTGAGTTTACGACAACTCACAAGAGACAAAACGTATTTATTGTCTTCGATAATAGTATATTAGAAAAAGGAAGTCGTAAGTTTACTTTTATCATTACTGATTTAGATACAAATAAAGTTATAAAAAAAGAGGCGGTACTCGTTGGACCAACTAAGTAGTCTCCAAGGCATTTCTCCATATCTCATTATAAGCGCAGGCTTAACAATGGGACTTGTTGCAAATTTCCACTGTGTGGGAATGTGTGGTGGCATAACAATGGCCGTCTCAAGAAATGTCGGTCAAAATCTCTCATACCAATTGGGAAGACTACTAGGTTACCTATCAGTTGCACTAATTATACCAACTCTAGGTTTTACTCTACTTGACTTTAAAGGTAACCCTTACTTAATGCTTTTTTCGAGTCTAAGTATTGGACTCATTCTTATATGGATGGGTGCAAAGAAAGTCTTTAAGTTTAATAATTTTAAATTTGCTGCAAAGATCTCTCAAAAGCTTCATCAATTGAATGCGAGGCTTTGGCCTGCAATATCAAAGAAGGTTGGAAATAGGCCTTACCTATTTAACTTTTCTATTGGAAGTATTAGCGTCTTACTTCCTTGTGGTCTACTTTGGGCGATGCTAGCTCTTGCGATCAGTGCAGCTTCCCCTGCCCTTGCGGCCCTATTTGTTTTCTTCTTTTGGCTTGGAACTTTACCTGGTTTAGTTTTTGGCCCAACACTTATTCAAAAAATTAAATTCCCGGCCAAGGTGCAAATGGGAATCCCATACTTATTTCTAATCATTGGAACGGTGACAATTGCATATCGAGTATATACAATGTGGAACCCCCAAGCTGGAGCCCCACTATGTCATTAAATATAAAGAAAATTATTATGAAATTCTTTCGTGACCCTGATTACTATGCATTCAACTTTCTGATCTTCACAGTAATCATTCTCTTTCCATGCTTACTAGTCGCCCTAACTGCGAAGTACTGGTAGAGCAACCTTACTTGCAGTCGCGCATACGCTGAAGTAGTTCACTATCTTGTGCTTGAATCTTAGGTCTTAAGTATTCAACGACAGATGAGTTTTCTTGTAGAATACGAACAAGTCGACATAAGAAGACATTATCTTCACGACTCTCCACAACTTGCCACGATTGTACGACATTATTAGTCTCATAGAATAATTTGAAAAAGAGTTCTTGGTATTTAAGTTTTACATCTCTTCCGGCCTGTGCTGTTAACTGCTCACCAATGGCCTCATCATGAATGGAGAAATTCCAAGTTAATTTATCTCCACTTCCAAGGTCTAGAGTTCCCTCATATGTTTTAAAAACAACACCCTTCTTTGTGATACGAACAAGTTTTCCTGAACGATAACCATCAGACTTAGGGTAATTTAGAATTCCCCACCCCAGTAAACCTGCTAGAATGACTAAAATAAAAACAATAAAGTAGACCTTTTTTTTCACTGAACACCCTCAAGATTTAATTTTCTCTATTGTATCCGCAAAAAACTAATTTTGTAAAAATTAAGACCTCTTAAGTTGGTCAAAGTTTCTCACTGCATTAAATTACTCATGGTACTCAGAAAACGCTCGAGGTAAAAATTGTTCAACTTTATTGACCCATCAGACACTCAGGCCGTTATTCCTATTCTGGGATTATGCCTACTTCTATGTCTTATTGTGGCCAGGTTTTCGAAGAATATTGGAATTCCAAAAGTTTCTGGTTTCATTATCTTGGGCATACTTCTTGGGCCATATGTAAGTGGTGTGATAACTCATGAGTTCTTAGAAAAAACAAGCTATCTCTCGGATCTTGCCCTAGGACTTATTCTATTCAATATAGGTGGCGAGTTTAATAAGTATCTTTTGAGGCGTATATCAGAGCAGGTTGTGAAAGAATCACATATAAAAGTTGCCCTCATGTTCTTCTTTAGTTTTATTCTCTTTGCCATCACCCTATTGATTTTTTCTTCCTTCACTTTTAGTAATATCCTTATTATTTCATTTATGCTTGCTGTTATAAGTGTTGAAGCGGCTCCCCCTACAACAGTTCTTGTTATGAAAGAGTATAATAGCCATGGCCCCCTAACTGACGCTATTATGATTCACCTTGGAATTGTCACGGGTGTAACAATCATTGGAACTTTAATCTTTACTGCTATCTTTGAGGCCACTGGCGTGTGGCCATCTTTTGATACTCCATACGAGACCATCTTAAGTATGGCCAAGGTCATTTTTGGCTCTATTGCAATCGGTGTTGTTCTAGGAATCCTACTTGCCTGGCTAGAGAATTTTGAAAATAAAATTGGAAACTTTCTCTTTTCAATTGTAACAATGCTGATATTTGCGCAAACCCTTACTTATTTTTTAAATTTGAACGTCCTATTGGTTTCCTTAGTGATGGGCTTTACCATCACTCAGGCTTCTTCCAAAGGTCGCCTCATTCATACTACCGTAAGAGATATGGGAAGCTCCCTCTATGCAATTTTCTTCGTCTATGCTGGTACCCATATCAATATTGCAGGTATTATCTCAGAGGGCGCCCTCTATGTTCTCATGTATATAGTCGTTAGAGTTATTTCAATTTACTTTGCTAATAAAGTCTTTGCCTATCGTGTAAAAGAAAATGACTACCACAATCTTGGCCACTGTCTATATTCACATGCAGGTACGGCCATAGCTGTTGCAATGGTTATTGGAGAAATCCCACATGTAACAAGTGAAATCATCTTTCAAACAATAATCTCTAGTATATTCATATTTGAGTTAGCTGGTCCCCTTATCCTAAAGGAAACATTGAAGCGAAGTGGAGAGATATCAGTGGAGATGATGAACGATGCTGCAAGTCGTTACGGCCCAGATCAAACACGAAGTTTCTTTAAAATTACGAAAGATTTCATTGATAATAGTATTTCCGCCCTTAAAAAGTAGGAATATACTGAAATATCTTTGTCAGGATTTACGTTGTGAGTTAAGATGGGGACATGGATACAACCTCAATGACTGCTAATGAACAAGACACTTGTGAAGTGAAAGCAAGTGAGACAGAAAATACAGATAAGAATAACGATAAGAAAGAAGAGATAACAAAAACTCGTAAAGACCTTCATATGCCGCGTCGTATCTTCCATTTCTCGATGGGAGTTATTGCAGGAATGATTTATAAGCACTTTCTTACTCACACTCAGGCCGTGCATATCCTAGGGGTGGCCACGTGTCTTTTCTATATTCTTGAACAAATTCGTTTAAACTATCCAGAAAACAAGTTAACAAAACTTGGTTCAAAATATCTTCTAAGAGCAGAGGAGCAGCTTAAAGAATCGGCATCAATGCCTTATCTCATGGGCCTACTTCTTACAATTTTAACATTTCCAAAAATTATTGCACTTGTGGCCATCTTCACACTAGCTGTTTGTGATCCATTAAGTGCCATTATTGGAATTCGATTTGGTAAGACAAAGTTAGCGCCAAATAGATCACTTGAAGGTACTGTTGCATTTCTTATTGCAACTCTAGCAATCCACATTGGTGTACTTACAAGTGTTTACACTTTTGATGTGAAACTCGCATTAGTATGTGTTTTTAGCTCAATTGTCGTAACCGGTTTTGACTTCTTAGACTTTAAAATTGATGACAATCTCACAATTCCACTTGTGACAGCCTCTTCAATTTGGGTATTTCTTGCATTGATTATGTAGAAGAGAGAAGCTTAGAAGATTCCAAACCTCTTTTTCTTTTTAATTTGCTTGCGGCGATAATAAGGCTCTTTTCGAGAGTTAATTATTTCAATTTTTCTCTCGATTAAATCCTCATTTAAGAATTCACTTAAGTAATCTTCCAGGACTTCCATATTGACCTCATCTAAGAGAGTGAGATCTTCTTTTTTTATCGAGATAAGAATATTTTCCATATTCATCCATTCAAAGAATGAAATATTTTCTAAAACAATTTCACGGGCCAAGTCCACACTACTAGAATTCACTTTTAATATCTCCTCGCCCCTACTATTATATGACATATGGAAAATAATACTAGCCGAATAAATGTCCAAACGACTTTACCGATTGACTATATTGAGATGGGAAATAAGAACGCCGAGCAAACTCTACTTGTCTTGCATGGTTTTGCCCAAAATGCTGAGCAAATAAAAGAGACATTAGTTGATAAATTAGCAGATGAAGTTAAAGATAAGTTTCGAATCCTTATCCCTAATGGCATCCTTCCCATTCCAAAGATAAGACCAAAAGTTATTCATTATCGTTATAGTTGGTACTTCTTTGATCATAGTAAGGGTAGTTATCATATTGATATGCAGGCACCAATTATGGCCTTAGAAAACTTTCTAAATACATTAAATGTGCCTATGAATACAGTGAGTTTGATTGGTTATTCTCAAGGTGGGTATCTTGCTCCGATTATGGCCTCGTCGATAAGCGGGATTAAGTCATCTATTGCCATTAACTCAAATACTAGGGTTGATAAATTAGGGCAAAATAAAGACTTCACTCACCTTTCAGTTCACAATGAGGGAGACCCTGTTGTTGAGTATGAGAACTCTTATAAAAGTTTTGAAAAACTGAAGACAATCATTTCAAATGCACAATATAAGAGTTTTAAAATTAACTCTCACGAGCTGCAAGAAGAAAATATTGAATACCTATCAAGTTACCTCTTAGAAATCTAAGAGTAGCTTTAAGAATTCTTTTCTAGCATTCACATCAACGGCCCTTTCAGTATTAAAATGAACGTGGCCTGGGCCTTTATGAAATTGAACAGACCACATGGCCTCAGAAGAATATGGCAGAATGCTATAGCGAGAATCTACTATAGTGTTATTCTTTCCCCAATGTAGGTAGCCACTAGTAAAGTGCTTAAAGCGTTCATAATCATAAGAGAACTTTTTTGAATCATAATGCTTGAGTAAGTTTTCAATCTCATCCTCTTTTACAATCTTTGCGCTCTCATATTTTGGATAAAGTTTAATCTCGCCAAAAGGAATACTTTTTACAGCATAGAATTTCGCTTGAGACTGATCTAGAACAATAGATCTCCATACGACATTATTAAAGATTGTTGGTTTAACCATAAAGCGTGTTGTTTCATTATTAATTAGCGATTTACTAATCAAAAACTCAGTCACCCTCTGCTTTTGGTAAAGGCCTAGACTCATAAACAAACAAAGATAAGTAATGGCCGCTATATTAAATCGTATATCTTTAAGCCTAATAGCGACTAAGACAAGAATCACAAGCGGTATTGTGCAAAGAGGATCAATGACTGCAACACCATTTAGAGCAACACGCATATCACTGAGTGGCCAAAAAAGCTGTGTCCCGTAATTAGTAAAAGCATCAAGAGTTCCATGAGTGGCATAACCTAGAAAAGTATAGAGATAACTTCTTTTAATTGGCACTCTAAATAATCGCAAGAATAAACTGACGACAAGAGCACCTATGGGAATAAAGAAAATGGAATGAGTAAAATGGCGATGAAATTGTACATGGAAAAGAGGATCACTAGCTGAGCGAATTAATACATCTAAGTCCGGAGCTAATCCCCCCAGAGCACCCCACAACGCAATGGCCTTAAAGCTTGGGCCAGACTCCTTTTCAGTCGTCTTAGTTTTCTTTTTACGTATGCTTCCAAGAGCTGCCATTGTTCCCACAACGGCTTGAGAAACTGGATCCACCTATAAACCTCATATTTTTAAATTCACTCGCTTATGATACCATATTCCCATGGATTTTCTAAAAGAGCTTACAGGTTCACATTCAATAAAAAATATCTGTGTCTTAAGTGGTGCAGGTATCTCAAAAGAGTCAGGTCTTAAGACTTTTCGTGATCAGAATGGCCTTTGGGAAAATCATGATATTTATGAAGTGGCCTCCCCCTTGGCCTTTAAAAACAATCCCACTTTAGTTTATGAATTCTACAATCAAAGAAGACGTCAGCTTTTAAGCGATGAGGTAACTCCCAATGCTGCCCATATAAAACTTGGTGAACTTGAAGCAAGTGGTGAGTATACAGTTAATATCATTACGCAAAATGTGGACAACCTCCATGAATCTGGTGGCTCAAAGAACGTCTATCATATGCACGGAGAACTTCTAAAGGCCCGCTGTATAAAAACGGGTCGTGTCTATCAATGGCTTGACGATTTAACTGGCGAAAGTCGCTGTGAGTGTTGTCATACAAAGGGCAATCTTAGGCCAGATATTGTCTGGTTTGGAGAAGTCCCCCATCATCTCGATGAAATCCAACAGATTTTACTTGATTGTGACTTATTTATCTCTATTGGAACGTCAGGTTTAGTCTATCCAGCGGCCAACTTTGTAACTATGGCCAAAAGCGCTGGTGCATATTGTCTTGAAATTAATCCCCATCCAACTAATAACGCTCAATTATTTGACTACACAATAGATAAGACTGCGACAGAGGGCGTCATAAAAATAGTTGAGAACTTATTACATATCTCTTAAATTAACTTTTATTTTCGTTATGCGTTCGTTATAAGTGGCCAATTACATTGGAGAGGTCATGAAGAAAATAATAGCAATATTAATGCTAGCTACTAGTTTTTTTGCAAATGCGCAGACGCTACGTGAGCAATGTGAAAATGCATATTATGCAACAGGTTACGTAAAGTTACATCAATATAAGATTGTCGTTAATTGGGCAAGAATCTCAGACCACGCACTTGTGGAACTTGAAAATATCTTATACTCAGATAATTTTAAAGTTTTAAAAGAAAAAGAATTACCAAATTACAAAACATTATATGTATTAAAAGAATCTAATGGGGAAGATGCCTATTACTACGAAGCGGCACTAGCAAAGCTAGAGTCTCTAACTGGGAATAAAGCATCTTGTGTGTATGATCTATAAGGGGAAAAATATGAAAGGATTATTAGTAGCAGCTACTTTAGTATTATCAGTAAATGTTTCAGCAAGCGTTTTAAAAGTTTGTGCAAAACAAGCAAATGAAGTTTGTAAAGAAATAACAAATAAAGATGATTTCATGGCATGTCATAATGCAATCATGGACTCATGTTTAAACGGGCCATACTATGCATCAGGAAATAAGTCGATGCCATGGTGTTACGATGAGTGTGCACTTGTTGCTGACGAAGCTCAAAGAAATCTTTGTTACGAAACTTGTAACGAAAAATAATTTTAAAAATTTAAAGATTATATTTGAACAAAGAGAAGGGCATCATTGATGCCCTTTTTTATTTAGAACTTTAATTATTAGTATATATTAAACTACGGACAAACCCCACCTTGAACCTTATTTAACAACTTTAAATCAACTTCTCTTGGTTTAAAGTAATCATTATTCACTATAACTTTATCTAAGGAGACATTATTATTTTGGAGAATACTGCAACTATCATTTGTACTATCTTTAACAAAATATAACTCTATACTATTAAATACATTATTCCCTAAATTTAATTTAATATCTTTCTTTTTAAATAAATATTTAAAACGTGGATTATTATCTCCAATAACACAGTACAGTTTTCGAAGATAGACAACGCTCTGATCACTACTTATGACATACCTCCCATCCATATTTAATAAGTGACCATCAGTACCATTTCCATTATCAAAACCAAAATGACAATTTTCAGAGATTAACATATCATCATAATAGATCCGTATTTTCCCAAAGAGGTTATATTTATATTTTTCAATCCTCTCTTTTATTTGAAGTTTATCATAAGTTTTTAAAACACCATTTCTTTTATAAAAACCAACCATGTTTTTTTGAAACTCAGAAAGTGAACATGATGTTAATACAAGCAGAGAAGTTATAATCACCAACCATTTTACCATATATATGATCCCCCTTCCGATGATCTTAATTTCTTATCGTCACATCCATATTCATTGATTAAAGAAACAGTAGTAAATAGAATGTCGTCGAAAATTCCAACATATACTTAATTAGCTCTGTTTATGTATTTAGTCTTTCACACCCAGCAATGCTTTATTGTTTTATCAAATCTTTGAAAAAGAAAAACAATATAATTTCGGGGATTAATAATAGTACAAGAAGTACTAACAGACACTCTCCGGCTTCTTTGTTAAACTGATTGTATACAAGAATTAAAAAGGTCAAGAAGAACAAGTTTCCGAAGACTCGTCTTTTGAAATTTTCAAATTTAAAGTATAATATAAATTCTTTCTGATACTTTTTTCCTAGACGATCAAAAAAGTTTTTGCCATCGCTCTCCCTTGTTGACGAAAGAATATGCACAAAATCTAAAACTAGCCTTATAACAATTAAAGTACAAAAAAGAAAAGTAAAAAACTTAAGCTGAGGAGTCATTCCTAAATCTAAAAACAATGTAACAACAATCAAGCCTATATAAACAATATAGTTGAAAAAATGTTTAAATAAAAAAAACTTTGAACTATTATTCATACACTTTCTATCTATTTTACTTGTTCCTCTACCGTTACACCACAAAACATGGAAAAATCTTATAGAATAATTGTTCCAGTTGCTTTTTCGTTGTATTATTTAACAACTAAGACTTTACTCAACGTTAAATAAATCTAACGACTTTAATTTAACAAGAAATTTCTCAGCCTCAGGAAGACGTGGCTCCTTGTCCTTAATAATAAAGTTATTAAAATCATTTGTTACCACTGTTATTTCAAAAAACTTAAAACGTTCAATATTCTTATAATCAATGTATACTTTTTTAATCATATCAAATGGAACTCTTCTCTCTTTTTTTAAGAATGGAATAAATTTCCAATTTGACGTAGGGATACATAGAACTCGCTCCATTTTAAATGCAATAATTCTATTTCCAATTTCAGTATTATTTCTAAAGAAGTTGGTAGCGGTCATTATAAAAATAATGAAAACTGAAAATATAAGCACACCCATGAAGAAGTTATAAGACATCTCAATATACTCCTCTCTTAAACGAAGAGAATAATCACTATATACTAAAGAAAAGAAGATTAAAGATAGTATAAAAAAATATATGAAGTTGTTAATCCTTGAAAATTTTCTGACATACAAAACATCTGAATAATTCATGCTAATGATATCCTTTAATCTAAGGCATATTAAATTGTTCTAGCAAAACATAATACGCAGTACATATAAAAATCATACAAAAAAGATCATGTTCCAGGTGCTTTTTCGTTGACACCGCGTAACTGATTTAAAATCGTATTAGCTATTAATCGACAATATAGTGAAGAAAGTTGAACAAAATCATCAACTTGAGATATACATAAGGTTTATAAGATAAGTGTAAGATTTCACAGTAGAAATTAATTATAACTAAAACAGAGAGATTTGATTTGAATTCGAGTTTTGCACAGGAACAATCTCTTCCCATAAGCTATCCTACTTAGTATATCTTGGATGAATTATCTCTGGTTCGATTGTTCTATTTCGCAAGTCCTTTCCATAACGAAAATCTGGCCTTAATAATCCTTGAGATATACTTTTATCCTCATCAATATTGAAGCTATTGTTTAACCATTCTAAAACTTCATTTGCTCGATACAAATCAAATACGAATAAATCAATCAGCTCCGAAGCAATAACAGGAACTTCATGACCAAATAATGAACAAAACGAATACGGGTACATTTGAACTTCTGCTACAAGGCTAGCCTTAACAGGATTTCGTAGGATATATTTATAAGTATTGGCCCTATAGCTTGCATTAGTTAACAAAGAGGATTTATAACGGCCGCCATAAATTGAATTTAAAACACCGGCCTTTTTTTGAACTTCTAAAGTTGAGGTCTTCATTATCCAATACATCACTTCATCTATATTTGCCATTGGAGTCTCAAGCATTAGATGAAAGTGATTATTCATAAGTGTAAAAGCGTATATTTTTACATTATAATCCCTAACTACTTTTTCTAAAGTACTTAAATATATCTCCCACATTTCCTTAATAGGTAAAGGGAACCAAGTTTTATTATGTGACCTTGCAACAACATGATATGGATATTTATTCGATCTTAGCGTCTTTCTTCGTCCCATTACTACCTCTCAATCCTAAGTAATGAAGCAAAAAGGTTTTAAGATCAAGGAAACGTAAGCACCTAATATACTTAACGAAATTCTGTCTACGAGATAAATATTTAATAAACTATTCCAAAAATCTAGAAACGCCCAGCACAAAGAAAAAGCACCTGGAACCTTTATTACTTAAGTCTTATTTCTTCCACAGAGTCTCCACTTCCTCCTGTACTAAGATTAAGAGTTAAAGCAGAACTGCCAAGGGAAAATAAAGAGAATATCAGAAAGCATAGAGACTTCACTTATCATCCACCATTTATCTCATTAATTATTTTATTAGCTATTTCTTTGTGAACTTTATTAGTCGCTGAATTTAGACCATCAAGAAAAGGCATTGCCGGTAGTAGAAAAAGTTGTCTGACCTCAGAAAAGCTGTGACTTATAGAAAACTCTCTACTTCCTTTGCTAAATTTTCCTTTAACAAGGTAGTTTTTAGTATTCCAGTATGGCAGAAGTCCCAAAGTAATAATATTAACTGTCTGCCAAGCTTTTTTCCCAAAACTTTGGTTGTGATTGATTTCAATATTTAGGTTCAAATAGTTACTACTTTTAAAATCACTATTGTTAGTGACAAAAATAACCTTTTTAAAACCATTATTTTTCAAGTTAACTATTAACTCACACAAGAACCTAAAAGCATAAGAGGTGTCTAATCGAGCTTCCTCTTGCATTAGTTTTCCAGATGCAGAAAGATCACAACCATTTACACTATTAATTTGATCCACTAATAATTTAGGGAATTTAACAAGCTTCTTCTTACTATCTATTGAGTAAAGCGTAACTTTTAATTCTAACTTCTCATCTGTAGGCTTAATAAGCTTTTTTGAAGAAGTATCGACAAAACTTGCACAGCCAAATAGAAAAATTAGCATCGTTAGGTATATCATTTTCATTGAAGTTCCTCCGCATCAAACTCTTCGGCTATTTTCGATATAACTGTTGGCACTAGTGAACCTGAAGCTAAAAACGAGTACGATTCTGCTTTAATAAATGCTCCGAAACTTCCACCCGGTGCCGGCCCTCCATTCATATAAGAGTAACCACCATCTCCTGTTCCAGAGTTACAGCTAAAAAGTAAAAAAGAACAAAAAACTAAAACTATGAATGAACTCTTCATTTATCCCTCATCAAATATTTATATTTAATTGAGTATCGGGTAGAGTTAACTTTTCTGAAAAAGAAAACTAATATTTCTTTGAAATAGGAAATAAATTCAAAGACTTATACGTCAAAGTTAAAGAAAATGCACAACTACGACATAAGAGAGTAGTACTATAAAAAGCTAGGCGAGCAGTTTCTAAAGATATCCTTTAGAAAATGTATCTTTTGACTTAAATTTTTAACTTTCGAAATTCAAGAAGTACAAAATATTGGCGAATATTCTCATATTATTTAAAGTTGAATTTATAAAAAGGGCATCACTAAGATGCCCTTCTTTATTAGAAAATTTATTTTTCAACAATGGCAACGACTCCCATCCCACCTGCTGTACAGATTGAGATGAGTCCTCTTCCACCGCCTTTTTCATTAAGCATTTTAGCAAGGCCTGCCACAATTCTTGCGCCAGTAGCACCAAATGGATGTCCAAGAGCAAGAGATCCACCTTTAACATTTAGCTTCGAGCGATCAATTGATCCAAGTGCCCCATCAAGCCCTAGTTTTGTTTTACAGAATTCTTCATCTTCCCAAGCTTTTAAAGTACAAAGAACTTGAGCAGCAAAGGCCTCATGGATTTCATAGAAATCAAAATCTTGAAGAGTAAGGCCTGCTCTTTTTAAAAGTTTAGGAACGGCATAAACAGGGGCCATAAGAAGCCCTTCTTCTTCAATAAAATCAACTGCAGCAGACTGGCAAGTTGTAAAGTAAGCTTGAATCTCTAGATTATTTTCTTTTGCATATTCTTCACTACATAAGAAAACGGCAGATGCTCCGTCAGTAAGAGGAGTTGAATTTGCAGCAGTTAATGTCGCCTTATCGGACTTCTCAAAGGCCGTTCTCAAACTTCCCATTTTCTCAACTGTCGTATCCGCTCTTAAGATCCCATCCTTTTCTAATCCCTTAAATGGAACAACGAGATCACTATAGAAGCCTTCGTTATATGCACGATCTGCATTTTGATGAGACTCCCATGCTAATTGATCTTGCTCACTTCTTGGAATCTGCCAACGTTGCGCCATAAGTTCACAACTTTGTCCCATCGAAAGACCTGTACGAGGCTCTTTTACAGCAGGAAATGAAGGCTTTAAGTCCGCTGGACGAATACTCAATAAAGCCTTAATACGATCACCTGTTGAACGAGCATAATTTGCTTTACTCATAGCATCTGAGAAATTCTTAGAGAACTCAACTGGAATATCACTATTTGTATCAACACCACCTGCAATACCGCATTCAATTTGTCCTGTAGCAATTTTCATGGCGATAATATTAGAGGCCTCAAGAGAGAGGCCACAAGCTTTTTGAATATCTGTTGCAGGAGTATGAAATGAAAGCCCTGCTTCAATTGTACATTCACGGGCCAAAGAAAAGTCATAAGCATGTTTACTAACAGCTCCAAGAACAACTTCACCAACTTCTTTTCCCTTTAAATTCATTTTATCAACAAGACCTTTAAGGGCCGCTGTCATTAGTTCCTTATTAGAAACTCCTTGATACTTTGTTCCAGAGCGAGCGAATGGAATTCTCGAACCTGTAACGATACATACTTTTCTTTGATTCATAACTTTCCCTTTATATTATGATGTTAATTAGGATTAATAAGGCTTTTTAATTCGAAAACTATCTTACGATAACTACTTAAATGAAAAAAGTCATCGAGCTCTAATAATATCGAGTTAAGCTTTAGTTTTTCACGATTCTCAAGACACTTAAGAATTTCAACGACATACTTCTCAATAACAATAAAACAAATTGCTAAAGGAGAAAGATTGGATGTGTAGACATCAGGGAATCCAATTCCATTTAATGCCCCATGATGTTGGCGTACAATAACATCAATACCACTAGGAATCCCTGAGATTTCCTGTAGAAGTGTTGTACACATATTTGCATGCTCTAATACAAGCTTCTTTTGATTTGCTGTAATATCGGCCAAGGCCAAGTCTTCAGAGTCGTGAATCTTTAGTAACTCCTCATCTCTTAAAACAATGTCGTGAAAGAAACAGATATAACATACCTTATCCATAGTTTGCTTTAATTGGTCTCCACGCCCCCAGCCGAGATTTGGAATAATCTGATAAAAGAATAAACTTATAAGATAATTTCTTTTAAAGGCATAAGATGTTTCATTTTCAAGTAATCCTCTTAAAAGTGGCATTAACTTTTTAGAGCCAGCAATAGTCTTTTGCATGGCCACAATTGAAGTCTTAGCAAGTTTAACAGTCTGAGGAGTTATTCCCATATCATTTAATAAATTCTGAGAGATCTCATAAGTATCAGAACTTGTTTCTAATACCTTACTTCCCTGCTTAAAAGCTTTAACGACTTTACTTAATGATTGAGATAAAATTTGTCCCATTAATTTTTCAAAGTCTTCCTTTTGAACATAGAAATGAGTTAGATTATTATCTTCATAACGACGAACGATATCCTTATCTAGAACATCATCAGCATAAATACGCTTAACGTAGTGATCCTCACCTGTTTTAGTCATTTTAATATAAATATCACAACAAGGATTTGATAATTGATAGAAGTTGGATATCTCAACCTGGATATAATCAGGCATTTTAAGATGCCTTAACTCTTCTTCAGTTACACCAAGGCTCTTGATTAACTGAAGACTCACGTCTCTTAATGAAAAGCGTGAAGGTAGACTGACATAATTTCCATAGTCAACTTCCACTTCACCTAAGATAATGATTGGCTTTTTAATTGAATGATCGATAGAGAAGTTAATTAAGTTTCGGCCAGAAGTAACATTGAAGCCTTCCTTATCAGTATACTTATTTTCACAAAGAATACCGTCAAAAGTAGATAATTCTTTTGGTGATTTAATCTCTTCAAAATGTCTAATCGACTCAACTTCAAATGAGTATTCATTTGAGAGATATTCTCGCAAGCTAGATTGAACACCTTGATCTGAGTGTATAATAAGTATTCTTCTCATTAGAACGATCTTTTTCTAAATAAATAATTAAATAAAAATCCCCATGCACTTAAAGTTGCAACTAAATGAATTAGACCAAATATTATACTCTTAACTTTTTCACCATCAAGCTCGGCCCCAAATGAAAGCATATCAGAAATAGCAGAAACTTCACCAATACGTGGTAAGATTCCATAAAAGATACTTCCAAATATAGATGATATATTAAAGCCTGTGATAACAGGGTTTCCACTGCTAATATATGCATAAGTTCCGATTGAAGCCAGAACATAAAATAAAGTTAATAATAAAGTCCCAATTTTATTAAAGTATAAACTTAAAAAACAGCTTACAAACATAATGATTATAATCTGTATAAAATGGGGAATAAGTGAAGCAATCATACTTATGACTGGTAAGTCCATTCCCTTAGGAAGTAGATTATTTACACTTAAAATAATCATACCAATAACAAGAATTATCACAAGATAAAGAAAGCTTAAGATCCCTCCACCAAGCATACGGTTTAAAACATATGAAGAACGTTTAATTGGTAATGCTAAGATCTGAGAAATAACTCCACTCTCTAAGTCACTTTTAAAGATATTTGCAGCGATAAGGGCCGCCACAAGTTTTGCACTTAAGCTAATGACCCAAATAACAACTGTCATACTAGCATTTGCTAGATATGTACTAAAGCCAGACTCTTCTATTTCAATTTGTAATGTATTGGTTAAAACGCCACCTAAGTACATAACTACAAATGTTAGAACAAATAAAAAGATAACTGACTTATTTCTTATTTCTTTTTCTACTGTATTTTTAATTAATGTAAAATTTATTAAATTAAGCATGTTCACTTCCACTATCATTTTTAACTAAATCATAGAAACGCTCTTCTAATGAGATATCCCCTCTTACTTCATTTAGAGGACCTTGAGCTTTGACTTGACCGTTATTTAGAATAATTACCTTTGTTGCAAACTTCTCGACCTCAGAAAGAATATGAGAGTTGATTAAAATCGTCTTTCCTTGTTGTGATAATTCAAGGCAGATATCTTTTACATCTTTAATTCCAATTGGATCTAGGCCAGAGAAAGGCTCATCTAAAATGATAAGCTCCTTATTGGCAACGACAGCAATACAAAGACCAACTCTTTGCATTTGTCCCTTAGAAAGTTCTTTTAATTTCTTCTTTTCAAACTTATCAATCGATAACTTCTTTAAGGCCTCATCAATTCTTCCATTTACTTGAGACTTTTCCACACCGTGAAATTCTGCAAAGAACTTAAGTGTTTCTTTTACTGTGAAATAATCATAAAAATTAAACTTCTCTGGAAGATAAACGAGACTTTCTCTCGAGCGTGGATCCTTAGAAGACTTTCCAAATATTGTAATCTCACCTGAATCAGCGCTTATTAAATCCAACATACATTTTACAAATGTCGTTTTCCCTGCTCCGTTTGGCCCTAGCAATGCCACAACATCGCCATTTTCAACACTTAAAGAAAAATCACTTAAGGCCAATTGGTCACGATATCTCTTCGATACACCTCGTACATCAATAACACTCATAGATAACCTTTATTTTAGAACTGTTTTAGAATTAATACTTCTTGGACGTTTGTCCTCATCAATAGCAACATATGTGAAAACACCACTTGTTACTTTAACTCGTTCTGTTTCAAATTTACGAACAACCCAAGCCTCAACCTTTACAGACAAAGAAGTATTTCCCTCTTTGACAGTAGAGCAATAACAACAAAGAATATCCCCAACACCAACAGGCTGAATAAACTTCATGGCCTCAATTGCGATTGTGGCAGTTCGTCCGTTACATCTTTTTCCTGAATAGATTGCACCTGCAATATCCATTTGAGAAAGAACCCAACCTCCAAAAATATCACCATTGTGATTAGTATCACATGGCATTGTTAGAGTTCTTACTGAAAGCTCACCTTCAGGTTGAATATTTTCTTGCTCGCTTTGAGCTTCACTATTTTTTCCCACCATTTATATCCTTTTAAAATTCGATATAATTATAATAACATATACTTATCATCATAATTTAAAAGGTAGCTCAATGCTAGAAAAGAAAGAATTGCAACTCATTGGACAGGCCGTTGTTTTCAGTACTGTTTTTATTGTCATTTTAAACGGAGCATATCTGTCGGATATTTTTGCAAAAGATGGTATCGTCTCAAGGATATTAATCCTATTAGGTGGAGACTTTATTAAAGGCGGCTATATACAGTGGTTAACCTATATGGCATTTATTTGGTCTTATAAAGAGATCAAATCTTTAAAGGCACAAATTAAAGCTGAAAAATCATATTTTAAAGCAAATCTTTTACCGACTAATGAAGGTCACCTTTTAATGGCAAATGAAGTCATTGAAATTGGCCGAAATGTTAAAGAATTTGAAAAGAAATACTCAAAAACTCTACTTACTCAATTAATAAAAAATTCTTGTGCAAAGTTTCGCTCTTCAAAAAGTATTTCAGAAGTCTTAGAAGTTATTAATATTATCACTGATCTTCATCGCGATAATTCTGAAACAGAACAATCAAATATTCGCTATCTACTGTGGGCCATTCCTTCTCTTGGTTTTATTGGAACTGTTCTAGGTATCTCAAGTGCATTGATGATTGCAAATTCAAAAGATATGAATCTCATTACAGCAACACTTGGTGTAGCTTTCGATACAACACTTGTTGCACTAATCTTAAGTATTATTCTCATGTGGTTATTTCATGACCTACAAAAGAAAACAGACAAATTCCATATGAAAACAAAGGAATATGTCATTGAAAACCTTGTTAATAAAATCGAAGTATAAGGAAGTCTATGCGCCGCCAAAGAAAGTCCATCGACGTCTTTAATATTTCATTTCTTGATCTACTTTCTGGTGCCCTCGGCGCTGTCATTATTTTATTTATTGTCGTTCCAAAAAATGAAAAGCCAGTTGCCCAAAAGCCACCACAAAAGCAAGAGGTCTGTGTCGATAACTCACAGGCACTAGATCAATGTCAAAAAATTGTAGCGCAACAACAAGACCTTATAAAAGAGCTAAATCAAAAACTTAAGGAAAGTATAAAACCTAAGAAAGAAGATAGCGTTGAAAAGATCACTAAGAAGCAAGATGATACATCAAATACTAATGATGTAGGATTTAACTTTAAAGGAAAGAATGTTGCCTTTGTCATTGATGTTTCTGGATCAATGGCAACAGATGACCGTATAGGAGAAGTAAAGGCTGGCCTTAAAATGTTAATTGCCTCAATGGGTAAAGACTATAAAGTTGATATCATTTATTATCCAGGACCTAATCGCTCATCATATTATTCTCTTTGGGGTGTTTTACAAAGCCTTCATAATCTAAAAGTAAAAGAAGAAGTATATGGGTTTCTTGCTAGGCTTACTCCAAATGGTACGACACCAACTAGAGCAGCTTTAATGTACACCCTCGATCAATATTCTGATCTAAGTGATATTGTCTTATTAAGTGATGGCTCACCAACAAAGTCAGGAGCAACAGCATCTCCCGATAATATCGATGATATCGTCAAACAGGTCACGACTAAGAACCGTCTTCGCAAGGTTCAGATTAATGCTATCGGAGTAGGGGCCAAAAACTTCAGTAAATCCTCTAACTTATACAAATTCCTAAGAAACTTAACAAAATCCAATAACGGTTTTTTCTATGGCTTCTAAAGTTGGCGAAATTTACGATTTTTCATAACTAGAATTTTTATGGAAAAAATGGGTTAAGACTCTGTAATCATTCAATTAACTTCCCAGTATCTACTGCAACTTACACAAAATTGACATAATATTGTCAATGAACGCTTCCAAGAAACAAACATTTATCAATTACATGGCCCGTGCCTTAACACGTGCCTGTTTCTCAGCATTACTTTTAGGGGCCACGGTCCTTCTAAGTTCATGTGCAGGCCCTATGAATCCATTTGGAAGTGACACTCTATCTCTTATTAATGATCGTGATGATTTTGAGAATTTACAAGCATTTACAAAGATCTTAGATGAGCATATTAACTTTGATAATGTTGGTACAAGTACTATCGGAATCGAATTCTTCCCAAAAAAGCAAAACCGTCATTCCATCTATGACTTATACGTAAAAATAAATTCAACAAGAGGTAAGCTAAATCCAGATAATATCGTTATCTTTTGGAATGGAAAAAATGTTACCTCAAGTTTTAAGCATAATAATAAAGTTATCTTTCAAGATGAAAAGAATATCATCTATAAGATAAATCGATTAAGCCTACCTGCTAGACTTACTACGGACATTAAAGTTGGATATCAATATCGCGGAGAAATTAGATCTCTTTATCGATATGAAGAACCTTCATGTCGTCAAGCATCTAAAGAGAAGATCAAAATATCTTCTACCGATCCTTTTAATGTAAAAGATAGCTTTATTGAATTAGTTGAAAAAGAGGCAAATAAGGAAAAGACAAACCCTTCTATGCTTCTTGGCCTAATTGCACAGGAATCTGGTTTTAATTATCGCTCAGTAAGTTCGGCCAAGGCCATAGGCCTTACACAAGTAACAGATGCAGCAAGCCAACATGTTATTAAAAAGCATGATAAATGGAAGGTTGATAAAAGAATTGAAAAGCTTCCTTATGGTGTTGTTAAGTTCTTAGTTAGAACAGGAAAAATTAATTATAAAAATGACTGGCGTCTTAATAAGAAGAAGTCTGTTATAGGTGGCCTTGAATATATTAATTACCTAAAAAAGTACTGGAGAGGAAATTTTGATCTGATTCAAAAGTCTTATCCAAAAATTAAGACAGTGAGATCATTTGAAAAAAGCCAATTATTCACTGATCTTATACTAGCAAGTTATAACTCAGGCCCATTTCGAGTAAAGTCACAGCTAATAAAACTAAGTACTAATTGGCGTCAATCAGATCGCCTAAAAGAAGCAAAGAATTATATTAATAAAGTAAATAGCTACTGTTATCACTTTAGCCAAAATCAAGAACAAGGAGAAATCCATGAAGATCAAGCCGTTAATCTTTAATGTTTATGCATTTGTATTTTTAGCAATTGCAGTAAGTATACCAGTCCAAGTGATGTTCCTCTATGGGTACAACGCAACAGATATTGGTGCAATCTGGTCCAAGATGACATTCTTTAATTTAATGGTCATGGCATCTTGCTGTATTAATGCATACTTCTCATTCACGGCCCAAAATGATATTAAGTGGAGCTTCCCTCTTTCAATTGGCTTTGTTTGTTTAAATAATTCGATTGTTCTCGTTTATGGAAATGATTTTGAAGCAGCGACAGTTATTTTATCGACATTCGCATATATCTTAATGACTTCATATTTTATTCTAAGTCAGGATACAAATGTAATTAACTCACCAGCTGCTCAGTGGTGGAAGACGGCCCTAAGATATAAGGCACCTCTACCAACAAAAGTATCTTCAACAGATATTCCAATTAACTTAGGTAATACTTTTGATATCTCTAGAACTGGAGCCTATATTTCTTATAATGTTCCAACTCAAAAGGATATTTTCTCATGTGGTGATGTTTTCACTTTTAATATTGGTGACGAGCTAGAACTTAAGGCAAAGGTAGTTAGAAAGTCTATGGCCGTAGGACGTTACCCAGAAGGAATGGGCGTACAATTTATCGACCTTGGCGTTAGTGAGAGAATCCAACTAGAGAAGCTTTTAAACAGTCTTAGAGACAGTGTAGAAGAAGAAAATGAAGAGTACCAACAATTTAATAAAGCTGCTTAAAACACGTTTTTAAGTGGCCTGATAACCAAGCGCTTGATTTCAATAATAACAGGACCTTACGGGGTCCTGTCTTTTTATTTACACGTAAATTCTACAATAACCTATCAAGAATTCATAAATGGCCGTAAAAACATCTCATGCGCAGATTTATAACTCTTATTAGTCTATTTATTCTTTCAACCTCAATACTTGCTGGCGAAATCACACCGCTAGGACCAGAGCGATCTCTTGAATTAAGACAAAAGCTAATCGTCCTAATGAAGAAGAATAAAAAGACTCTTTATTACAAAGAAGCAAGACTACATCTATTTAATGAAATCTATGCTTATTATAAAGAAGGAAGTGAGAATAACTTTATAAGAGATATCTACTGTGAAGTTGAATACCAGAATAATGTTGATATCTTTATGGATAACGATGACCTTCCTGATGGAAATGTTTTAAATACAGAACACACTTGGCCAAAGTCTCGTTTCTTTGATTATGGTCCGCAAGTACCTCATCATCAAAACACTTATGATGAAATGGTATCTGATATGCATCACCTCTATCCTACTGACTCATTAGTAAATCAAAAGCGTGGTGATCACTTCTTTGGAGAAGTCGATCAGGAAAATAAAGGCCAATTATGTGAAGCTTCCAAAATGGGACAAAACTCTAAATACCCTCAAGTACAATTCTTTGAGCCACCTGATGAAGTTAAAGGTGATATTGCAAGAGGCCTCTTCTACTTTGCTGTAATGTATGAGCTTCCAATCGACGATAGAGAAGAAGAATTTCTAAGAGCTTGGGACAAACTTGACCCTGTTTCTTCTTTTGAAAAATTTAGAAATGAAATGGTTGAAAAGTATCAGGGTAACCGTAACCCATTTATCGACTACCCTGAATTAATAAAATTAATTCCTAATCTATAGGCCTAGACTTACTTAGTATCAGCAGTCTTATTCTCTAACAAGCGATCAATAATCTTCTTGAAGTGAGCATAAGGATAAGCACCCTTCACAGGAACTCCGCCAACTACAAATCCTGGTGTTCCACTGAAGCCAAGCTTATTTGCACTTTCAATATCAAAAGCAATCTTATCATCAACCTGCTTTGAATTAGCTAGCTTTTTAATTTCTTTAGTATCAAGTCCCATTTTCTTAACGACTTCTAATAAGTACTTCTCTCCTAGTCGAATCTTTGCTTGATTACGAAGGATTGTTTCATGAAACTTAAATGCTTTTTTTCCATGCTTAATACGAATAGCTTCGTAGTACTGTGCTGCTAATCTTGCTTGAGGATGAATTGAATCGATTGGTAAGTGGCGATAAATAAAGGCCACATCTTTACCATATTCATCCATTAACTGTTTAACAGTTTCAAGGGCCCTAAAACAGAATGGACATTGAAAATCAGAATATTCATAGATCTTAACCTTGGCATTTGGATTTCCTATAATAAGATCATCACTATGAGATTGAACCTGAATTGGATTTTTAAAAGCATCTTCTAGAATCTCTTTTTCTTTACGATTACGATCGGCCAATGCCTGTTGTTTCATTTCAGATGCCATTTGTTGTAATGTTTCCATAAAAACCTGAGGGTTTTTCTTCATAACATCTGTAAGAATTGTCGGATCCTCTTCTAGTGCCTTTCTAATATCTTGCGCGGAGTTCTTATTTGAGCAAGATGCTAAGAACAAGGCAACCAGCACAAGTAGAATTGAAAAGTTAAATGTTTTGTTAGAACTAAGCATTATTTCTCCTAAGTTGTTAACAACCTATCGTACAATTATGCACTAGCTTTATCGAAGCTACGTTAGAGTTATGTCAATTCTTTGAAAAGTTGTGAATACTAAAGGGGGAAGGACTCCCCCTTTCAATTATTTATTGAGCATGTTGCGGTCGAAGCTTATAACCGATACCTCGAACTGTTTCAATTAAGTTTTCATTAAACTTCTGACGAAGCTGAAGAACGTGTGTATCCACAGTACGTGTTGAAGGATAACACTCATAACCCCAAACCTTATTTAAAATCTCATCTCTTGAAAGAGCGCGATTTGGATTTTCGACAAGTAGCTTTAAAAAATCAAACTCCATCTTAGTTAACTCAACGAGACCACCATCCCAAGTTACTTCACGAGTATCATTATCGATCTTAAGTTTACCTAAGGTTAGAATTCCTTTTGTATCAACGGCGTTATTGCCATTATTATTCCCACCTTGTTCACCAATTCTTAGCTGAACACGAATACGAGCAAGAAGTTCTCTTGTCTCAAAAGGCTTTGTCATATAATCATTTGCTCCTGACTCAAGGCCAACAACTTTATCGATAAGATCAGTTTTTGCCGTAAGGATAATCATTGGCGTCGTGTTTCCATTTGAGCGTAACTCTTTTAGAAAATCAATTCCTTGGCCATCAGGTAACATCCAATCCTGAATGATAAGATCGACATCTTTAAGATCAATCTTTCTTGCATTCTCTAAGGTCTGCGCCCAAATTGCATCAAAGCCTTCCATCTTTAGGAAGTCCATAATCCCTTTGCCTAAAGAAACATCATCTTCTACTAGTAATAATTTATCCATTTGGCTTTTTCCTCTTAGGTAGCGTAATAATAAATTTCGTTGGCTTTTTTACCAACTCAATTTTACCGCCCCATTCATCTACGATATTTTTAATAATATTTAATCCTAAACCTGTTCCAGAACTTTTTGATCCTTTAACAAATTCACTTGTTAAGGTCTCTAGATCCTTATTCAACTCTCCGCCATCACCAACTTCAATGACAAAGTTTTTATCTTTCTCAAAAACATTAATATAATGCTTTTCTTCACCGTGGATAAATGAGTTCTCCACTAAGTTTTTTATTAAAATTTGAAACCAATAAAAATCCACAAAGACAGGGCCTTTAAGATCGATATTGATATCAATTTCCTTTAGGTAAGTATCCTTAATAGGAATTATTGTATCATAAATTAAGTCCTCAGGATTTTCGAGTTCTTGATATGTAAACGAGAGCATTCCTCTTGCATTTGCCCCCTGTAAGTAATGTTTCGACTTCTCAGTTAACCTCTGAAGGCGATAAACTTCACCGGAGATTCTTAATAAGTCCTCTTGCTGCTCTTCAGGAAATTTATCAATATCACGATTGAGTTTATCAATAATTAGAAGAAGAGATGCCACTGGCGTTCTAAACTCATGAGTTAAAACCTGCAAGGCCATTTTCTTACGATTCTCTTCTACTTTGTCCCACTTAATCTTGCTAAAGAGTAGCCATAAGATAATAAAGAATATGACGAGAATTCCAATGAAGGAAGTTAAGGTTGAAGTTGAAACAGTTTGCAATAAGTGCTTCGTACTTTGACGCCAACAAATTGGACCTTCAGTATAAACACACCATTTACCAGGTCTTGCTCGAGAGATTTGATACGGAGTCGACTCCAAATAGCGTTCAATAGAGTCCATTGTGTAAAAACGATACTCAAGAACATTGTATTGGCGTGGGTATTTTATTCGAGAAAGTAGATAATTTTTTGCTAAGATCCTAGCTTCCTCATTGATGATATCTCTTAGAGTGTCCTCAGATAAAGAAGCAAGTAGTCCATAAATTCCACCAAGTGGCCCAATCTCACGTTGTAATTGAGAAAGTTCAGAAACGTGGAAGAAAGATAGTCTTCTTCTAACCCAAGATGTGTTTTCTGCTTGTCCTGTTGCTAATTGATATTGAAATAATAAATATGCATAACTAACACCAGAGTCATGTAGAAATGGCGGGGTCTTAACAAACCATCTTGGAATACTTCTAATACGTCCACATCTGATAAGCTCCCACATCCCCTTCTTACGACTTGCTGTTAATTGGGACTGAAGAACCTCAATATTTGAGCATCCTTTTGAACTTGATAAAAGGTCAGAATCAAATTCTTCAATTGCCATTGATGGATTCAATAATTGGAATTGTTCATCAGAATAATATAGAGACGAGAAGTTCACTATTGCATAAGGCGTGATCTGACTTTTCATCTGCTCTTTAATATCGTTTATCTCTTCAATTTGATATTGGCTGGCAAAACGAGGTGCAAAAGTCTTTAAAACAAAACTTCCAGAGAAAAAGGCCACAATTAGGGCCGTGAATATGAGTACAATATATGGTTTCATTAAATCTTTAAAATCCCAGCATTTACATTAGAGGTTGTATCGCTCATAATTGTCCTAGATTAGTCAGAAATTTGTCAATTCTGCCATAACACAAAGCAAAAGGAAATCTCATGCTCATTCTTGGTGTCGACTTAGAAGGAATCAACGAAAATCTTACACAGAAAGGCGTAAACCTCAATGTCGATAGAGTTACTGAAATTGGTGCAGTCCTATGGGATACACGAATCAACTCTCCAGTGAGAATCTTCTCAGAGCTTATTGACGAAAAAGATCGTCTTAAACTTACTCAAGAAGTTATCGAATTAACAGGAATTGATGAGCAATTATTAAAAGACTGGGGACGTCGAGGTGACGAAATTAAGATGGCCCTTGAAAGATTAGCTCTATTAATTAAAAAAGCAGACTATCTTATGGCGCACAACGGTGCAAAATATGACAAGCCAATGTTAACGGCCATGTTTGAAAGATACGAAGTAGATATGCCAAATAAGATTTGGATTGATACCCAAGAAGATATCGAATACCCAAGTAAAATCAGACATAAGTCCATGGCAATGCTTGAGCACTCTCACGGCTTTATTAATCCATTTCCACACCGTGCGGTTACAGATGTTCTAGCAATGCTTAAAATTGCTTCTCACTATGATTATGCAAGAATGACAAAGCTTGCAAGTGCACCAAAAGTTCGCATCGTAGCGGAGCTGAAGGCACCAAATTGGAAGAATAAGCAAGAAGTTGAAAAGTTTAATACTATCAAGCACAAAGTTGCACGTGCTCGCTTTCAATGGGATCCAAATGTAAAAGAATGGTCTAAGATTGTTTCTCAAGTTCATATTGATGAAGGTAAGCTCATGTATGACTTTGACTGGAGACTCTCATAAGATATTCTGATCGAGCGCTACCTGTATATAAGTTTCGCCCAGGAAAGAACCCTCACCCACTCAAAAAAGATGGGCATATGGAATTTACAGGTGAACCAGAAACAAATGCTCTAAAAAGTAGTGCAGACTTTAGAAATAACTCAGATTATCTATACGCTATTGACCTGATTAATCACGGCTACTACTGGGAATGTCACGCGTATCTTGAATCACTTTGGAATGAACATAACCGAACTGATGATTATGCCATCCTCTTTAAGGCCATCATTAAAATTGCGGCAGGCTTACTTAAAAGAGATATGGGCCAAGAAAGCGCTTGCGCCACTCACCTTGAGCGCTGCCTTGAATTATTAGACCAATTAGATTACGAAGAATTTTGCGGCATCGAACTTATGGAATTAAAAGTTCTGGTTTCTCATATGCTCAGCAAACCGCTGGAAAGCAGACCAGATCTCATCATCAAACTTAGGCTTTAGCTGCTTTTTATCAAGAGCTTTTCTCATACAATAGAGCCATTCATCACGCTCAGCAAAACCAATCTTGAATGGGAAATGACGCTTTCTCATACGAGGATGGCCATATTTTTCAATATAAAGACTTGGGCCCCCAAGCCATCCCGATAGGAACATAAATAATTTCTTATTTGCACCCTCAAGGGAAGTAGCGTGAAGCCCTCGACACTTTGATGCTTTTGGGTCAGTATCCATGATTTCATAGAAATCATCCACAAGCTCTTGGACGCCAGCTGCGCCACCTAGTTTTTCATAAGGAGTCATTTTAAATTTACGAATGAGAAATTCTGGTAGTTTAATTTTCATAATAAAAAAGGGAGTCAATTGACTCCCTCTTATATATCACTATTATTCAGATATTTGAATTAATTTTGGATATTGTTAAGTAGACGGTATGCTTCGATACGTCCCGACTTAGCTTTTGTAATAAGAGTAGCATTTGGAACTGCTGTCTTATAAATTCTTTCCTTGATCTCAGAAAATGAAAGTTGATCTTCTTTTGATAATAGAAGTCCAAGAACACCTGAAACCATTGGTGTTGCCATTGAAGTTCCTGACATTTTCTTATAACGCTCACCTGGAACTGTTGAAAGAATATTAGAACCTGGAGCAAATACGTGAACTGTTTCTTGTCCGTAGTTAGAAAATGATGAACGATTACCTTTACCGTCCATTGCACCTACTGAAATTACATTTTCAACTTCATAATTTGCTGGGTACGTTGATCTAACATCATTATCTGAACGAGAGTTTCCTGCAGCAGCAACAAATAGAACACCTTTATCACGTGCATTCTCAATTGACTCTTTTAATGCTTCTGAATATTCTCCTCCACCCCAAGAGTTAGAAAGAATTTTTGCACCATTAGCAACGGCATAATCAATTGAAGAAATTGCATCAATTGTTTCACCTGAACCACTATCACTTAGGAATTTAATCGACATAATTTTTACATTTGCCATTACTCCCATGATCCCAGTTCCATTATGACGAGCACCAATTACACCAGCACAGTGAGTACCGTGAGAGTGGCCATCCATTGGATCTGCATCTTTATTAGCAAAATCATATCCGTAAACGTCATCAACAAATCCGTTTCCATCATCATCAATCCCGTTACCAGCAATCTCGCCTTCATTCTTCCAAGTATTGGCCTTTAAATCAGAGTGAGTGTAATCAACACCTGTATCAATTACCGCTACTACTAAATCACGATTTCCTGTTTCAACATTCCATGCTTGAGTAGCATTAATATCTTCTCCAGCTTTACCTCTTGAAAACCAACCACCACTATTGCGGCCATCATTTAGTAATCCCCATTGCTTAGAGAATTGCTCATCACGATTCTCTGTTAGAGCAGATTCTACTGATTGAGGAGCACTAAAATCATTTAAGTTAATGATCCAGTTCTTTTCAACGTACTCTACTGCAGGATCAGCAACTAACCCTTCAAATTTTTCTTTAACAACAGCAAATGTACCAAAGCTAAGCTTTCTCATTTGAGCGTCAGCATACGTTGTATTAACAAATGATTCGTATCCTGGCTTAAGTTTTACAATGTAACCGTTGAAGTCTTGAGCTGATGCGCTCAGTGCACAAGTTAGTCCAAGTGCTAGAAATAGTTTTTTCATGTTTTTATCCTTATGTTCTTCCGTGACCAAAAGTTTTTCAATTCTAAAACTATTTCAAATTAATTTTCTTAAGACAAGTTCACTTTACAAGGTGTAAGAAGTTGTTACGATACCCGACTTTACATGTCGGATGATTAAAACTTTGAATAGCTTAGACAATTGGGTATGATAATTGCGTTTAGCTAAGGATCACAAATGACGGATATGCCAAATAATAACGAAACAAGAAAAAAAGAGAACCCATTCATTAATCTAATATGTAATGTGGTTATTCCTTCAGTAATTTTAACGAAATTTTCATCTGAAGAATATTTAGGACAAGTTAATGCCTTAATCATAGCATTGGCCTTTCCCCTTATTTATGGAGCATGGGACTTTATTTCTCAAAGAAAGTTTAACTGGATTGCGGCCATTGGTCTTATCAGTGTTTTACTTACTGGTGGAATTGGACTTTTCCAACTTAATAAGACCTGGATGATTGTAAAAGAAACTGCCCTTCCTCTAGTTATTGGTTTATTTGTTCTAGCTTCACAATTTACTAAGAAGCCACTTGTTAAGACTTTAATAGAGCAAATTTTTGATTTAGAAAAAATCCATCAAGCAATGGAAGAGAAAAATATAAAAGACGACTTTGATCAAAAAATCTATATTGCTGGATTTTACTTCTCTTGCACATTCTTTCTGTCTGCAGTTTTAAATTATGTACTTGCTGTAATCGTATTGAAAGGTTCTCCAGGAAGCGTTGAATTTAACGAGAGTCTAGGTAGAATGACGGCCCTAAGCTTCCCAGTAATTTCAATTCCAACAGTTATTGCCACTGGTTTTATTATTTTTGGACTTGTTAATTATATAAAGAAGCAAACTGACCTGCCTCTAGAGGCCATGGTTAAACAACAATAACCCAAACGAAAACGAGAGGGATAGATGCAACAAAATCAATTAGGAAATTCACAAATAAAAGTAAGTAAGATCTGTCTAGGGACAATGACATGGGGTGAACAAAACACACAAGAAGAGGCCCATGAGCAATTAGATATGGCCCTCGAATACGGTGTCAACTTCATCGATACAGCAGAGATGTATCCTGTGCCAGGACGAAAAGAGACATATACTAAAACAGAACAATATATTGGTACTTGGGATAAGATGCAAACGAAGAGAGACCAATTTGTTCTCGCTTCTAAAGTTGCAGGCCCGGGTAGCATGGATAGCTACATAAGAGAAAGTGAGATTAGAAAAACTCCTTTTTCAAAGTCCGATATCAAAACAGCTTGTGAAGCTTCATTAAAAAGACTTAAAACAGATTATTTAGATCTCTACCAAATTCACTGGCCAGCACGAGTAACTAACTTCTTCGGCCGTCTAAATTACGAGCACTTCACACCAGAAATAGAAGTATCATTTCGTGAACGAGTAGAAGCGATTGGTGAATTGATAAAAGAAGGAAAAATCCGTACTTGGGGACTTTCAAATGAAACACCTTGGGGTGTGATGCAATACCTTAACGCTGCAAAAGAATGTGGTGTCGATGCACCCGTTTCTATCCAAAATCCATACTCTCTTCTAAATCGCTCTTTTGAAGTTGGCCTTTCAGAAATGGCCATCAGAGAAAAAGTTGGGCTTTTGGCCTACTCACCACTTGCCTTTGGAGCCTTAAGTGGAAAGTACCTTGGAGGTGCTAAGCCAGAAGGTGCAAGATTAACGATCTTTGGTGAATACTTCACACGCTATTCATCTGAGCATGCAGCAAATGCAATTAGAGAATATGCAACACTAGCAAATGATGTTGGACTAACACCGGCCACCCTAGCACAGGCCTTTGTTAATGACAGAGAATTTACAACATCAAATATTATCGGTGCTACAAATCTTGAGCAATTAAGAGAGAATCTAGCAAGTAGTGAGATCACACTAGATACTGAGACTCTCCAAAGAATTGAAGATATTCATAAGATCTTCACGATTCCTTGCCCTTAATTGGAATTTCTTGCCTAGTCCTCCACTAAGTTTTTGATTTTACATATTTTGTTAAAATCTATTTATGAACGGATGTGGAGGAACTCATGTTTAATCGAATTAGAAAGACCAATAATGAATTCGATCAGGGTAAAAAAGAGTTAGCGAAAGTGTTTTTTGAACTTGAAGAGTTTGAAGATGCACCTTTAAAAATGGCCCTTTCAACTTATGAGTCTCTACGTGAAAGCACAAAATCGAGTGAAGACTTCTTCTACTATTTAATTGAAGACTCTATCTTCACATCACTATATGCAACATTTTATGAAAAAATTTTTCAGGCCATCGCCTCTCATCCAGAGCGCGCACTTGATTTAATTGATAGCTTTAGTGCTGATGTTGATGAAAGAGAGCAAATTATCGCAACTCAAACACAGCATCATTTAAACTTTGTTGAAAATTATGGAATGTGTAATGGCTGTTCATCTTGTGAATTCCACCAGGATGTTGCCGAACTCATCTCTTATTATCAACGTGGTGATATTAATTTCTTCACAGAGTTATTCCTAGGTATGCAAACAATGCAATTTGCCATGGAGTACTTCCTCTACGACTACATTCCTAGTAATCCTGCCTACGCTAAATTATGTGGACCTGAATATATCCAATACTGGCGTGAATTGATCTACAATTATTGCAAAGTTAAGGCCCGTGAACTTTAAAGATAAACTTACAAGTTCTATCTTTAAGCTTTACTAAATTGCATAAATTAAAACTCCTTAATATCATTAATAGGATTATAAAAAGGAGTTTATAATGAAAGTAATCATAAGTTTACTACTGCTTCTGCCTGCCTTTGGTGCTGGGCTTAAAATTGGAAATGACCTAACGTCAAACCCTGTTGAGGGAACAATCCGTCTTACATGCTCTGATCGTAATGGAAGAGACTTTCGCTTTGTCGATTGCCGCGCAAACTTCTTAAGTCCATCAGAATTCTCAAAATTCGTTCTTGGTGAAGGTGAAAGAGTTGATGCTGATGAAGTAACTCTTTACTACAAAGACCACAAGGGTCGCACGAAATCAAAATCATCACGCTTTGACTCTGAAAAAGGTGAAAGTAAGAATAGATTTAACCTTTGGATACATACACTTTTTCAAAGACCTCTCCTAAATTATTACGGAGAAAATGAAGTTGAGTATAAGCTTGAAAAAGATGGACGCGAAGTTGCAACAGGAAAGTTTGTCGTTAATGTTGAAAAACAAGAAACGAAATACTGCCCTCAAGCAAGTTACTGGTCAAGTAACCTAGATGACTGCCGCTTCCCTTCTAACTACTGTAGTCGATATTTCCGCGATTATAATTATTGCCAATAATAAGAAAGCCTCCATTTCGGAGGCTTTCTTTTTTCTATCAATTAGATACTTTTTTAAACACGGTATAGAGCAGATGCCCAAGTAAAGCCTGCACCAAATGCAGCAGAGGCCACAAGCATACCAGGCTTTAAAACACCTTCTTTCATGGCATCATGCATTCCAAGTGGAATTGTTGCCGCTGTGGTATTTCCATATTTTTGAATTGTATTGAATACTTTTTCTTCTGGGATTCCCATCATTTCAGCAACCTTAGAATTAATTCTTAGGTTTGCTTGGTGAAATAAGAAAACATCCACATCATCAATTGTAAGATTATTCTTTTCAAGTAGAGCACCGAGACTTTCTGCCATTCTCTTCGTTGCGTGAACAAAAACAGTGCGCCCATTCATTTGTGGGTAATGTAATTTTTCGTCAAGCATTTCTTGAGACATTCTTTCAGATGAATCAAATCCTGTTCCCGGAGCTGGAATCCATAATTCCTTAGCATACTTTCCATCACTATGAAGACTTGCATCGATGAAACATGGCTCTGATTTTTTATCGTTAACTTCAGATGCACTCATAACAATTGCACCGGCTCCATCGCCAAACAGAACAGCAACATTTCTTCCATCAGGCGTTTGATCTAAGCCTTTTGAATGAACTTCTGCTCCAACAACAAGAATATTTTTATTTGTACCTGTAGAAATAAATTTATCTGCAACAGACATTGCATAAAGAAAGCCAGAACATTGTTGTCTTAAGTCTAGACAAGGAATTTCACTCATTCCAAGTTTTGCCTGAAGAAAGCAACCTGTACCAGGAAAGTCAAAGTCAGGAGAAAGAGTTGCAAAAACAATCATATCTATATCTTCTTTATTAAGCCCAGCATTTGAAATTGCTTCTTCACTTGCTTTTACGGCCAAATCAGATGTTGATGTTTTAGAATCAACCCAATGACGTTGCTCAATTCCCGTTCTTTGAACGATCCACTCATTAGAAGTGTTCATCATTTCTTCAATATCAGTATTCTTATAAACTTTTGGTGGTACGTAAGAGCCCACACCAATAATTTTACTTGCCAATACACCCATAGTATTTCCTTTTCATAAATCTTCTTACATTTGAATTGGTGAATGATATTTTACAAATTTAACACAATATTCTTAGATGCGATAGATAGCTACCTTACAATTTTATCTTTATTAATTTGCCCCGACATAACTTTTATGCTCGAGTATTTGCCCTGTTTTTTTATTGGCCATCATATTTTTTCTTGTTAACATATTTATATTCCAAGGAAGGAATTAAAATGACTAAGCTTAGTCACCTTTTGGTGCTTTTATCCATTCAAATAAGTTTCAGTGTTCACGCAAATGTTCACTTTAATCTTACCTCAACCCCTCTCAGTAAAATAAATTACTATCCTGAGAATATTGAAAAGTATCTAAATAAAACTCATTCAAAAAACAATTCAAAACAAAATCTCAAGCAGGCCTTGCGCAATATTATTGTCTCAGGACATATAAGAAAGGCCGGGCAAAAAGATATCTTAACAAGTTCATGTAAAGGTCTAAAAAATTGCTACGAGCAAAAAGCTCCTGATAGTTACAAGCAAGCAAGAAAGTATCTATTTGGAGATATTTATCTAAGACAAAGCCGCGGTCAGTACCTTGTTAAAGATGTTTATTGTAACCAAGAAATTGGTGAAAACGATGGTATCGGGCCAATGCAGATTCCAAATCACCGAGTCATGAATTGTGAACATAGCTGGCCTCAGTCAAAGTTTAACCCTAACGAAAGTCGCAACACACAGAAGAATGACCTTCACCACCTCTTTCCAGTAAACTCTCGAGCGAATTCATCAAGAAGCAATCATCCTTTTGGCGAAGTAACTGGGCGAGCTGTAAACTCTAATTGTACATCTTCTTCAATAGGAGAGGTTAATTACGAGAATCAACTAACCACATCTTTTGAACCGCCACTAGAGATAAGAGGGAACATTGCTCGCGCTCTATTCTACTTCTCTACTCGCTATAATTTAGCAATTGATGAGGCCCAAGAGTACTACTTAAGAAGATGGCACCGTGAAGATCCAGTTGATGATTTTGAAGTGCAAATTAACAATCGAATTTATGAAATTCAAAATAGTCGTAACCCATTTATTGACGACGAAGAATTAGTCAATGCTATTAAAGATTTTTAAATACTCAATTTTTATAATGGCCATTATTTCTTGTGCCACTCCAACTAAAGAAAAATCTAAGCCTCTCACTCGTCGAGAGCGTCAACTTCTATATTACCAACGTCTAAGAGCTGCTCAGTGGCAGGAGATAACAAAGAAGAAAAAGTCGACTCCTTCATATCACAGAGATAAGAAAATATCGGTTCAGCCTAAGCGCCAAAAGAAAAAAGAGAAAAAGAGGTCACAAATTATCCCAGTTGATCCACATGGACAAAGAATTGAAATAGAGCAATTACTAACATTCCATTGCATAAAACAACGTATGGATAATTGTGATGAATTATCGACTCGTATTTTTGATAAGTGTCTCCAAGAATATAATCCCGGAGACAGAAGACTAACTGACTGTGTAAAAAAATCTCTAAAATAGAAGTTTAATTTGCTGTTTTCTTCTTTTTTTCATCTGATGAATCATCATTCTTCTTAGCTTGTTTTTGTTGCTCTCTGGCTTGCTCGTCTTGTTTTTCTTGGGCCTTTTGTTTTGCCTTTTCAATTCGTTTAAAAGACAAATCTGTTACATTATCTAATTTTCCAGAATTGGCCCCAACTGCTTTCCCAGCTCTTCTCCATTGATTAACTCTTGTTCTTCCTCTTCACCTTTCTTCTTCGCATCAGGACGCTTCCTAAATCGCCAGTAAGCTTGAATGAGATTCTTACACTCCTTCTCTTCAAGCTTGAGTCTTTCCTTCAGGTTCATAAATTTCTCCTTGGTCACATTTTGGGAAATATATTCTATTTGGCCACAGTGGTGCATCAATAGCAACTTAAGAGAGTTATAGATTTTCAAAGTGCATAAAATTAAGTTTTTCTAAACCATTAATTAAGTTTTAAGAAGTTAGATACTACTTATTGAGTTAAGTACCGCAAAGGGGTATAATTTAATAAATGAAAAGCTTAGTGATAAACACGACATTAAAGGCTTCAGTGGATGAAATTCTGAGCAATTTCAATGCAAAAACAATGCAAGAAGCAACTCCACCCTTCATCAATCTTGAAGTTACCCGCTTTGATGGAGTTGAATATGCTAATCAGACACATATGATTACTTCTATCCTTGGTCACTACCAGTCTTGGATAATTGAAGTGATGCAAACAAAGAGAACCGACAAAGGTATAATTATTCGAACAGAGGCCACAGAGTGCCCATTCCCGTTTAATCTTTGGATTCACACTTATCATATTCGTATGCTTGAAAATGGCATGACTAAAATAACAGATAATATAAAGTATAAAACAGAAAACTTTCTCTTTGATCTTTTAATCTATCCTATCGTCTACTTCATTATGTACTACCGTAAGCCAATTCTAATGGATAAGTACAATAAAGAAGTCAATATATAGACTCTTATGAATAAAGAAAAACGCGCTCATTGTGATAAATGTCACAGGCCTTTGAAGTCTTGTCTATGCGCACATGTAAAACCAGTAAAAATTCAAACTCCTATTACTATTCTTCAAAGTAAAGATGAGGCAAAGCACCCATTTAACACCGCAAAGTTTGGGCCACTTGCTAGTGATAAGATTAGAATTATAAAAAGTGATGATATTACAGAAGAAATAATAGACGAACTTACCTCAAAAGAATCGTTTCTATTATTTAAGAATGAACACTCAAGGCCTATTTCTAAAAGCGATCTTCCAAAGGGAGAGATGATAGTCTTAGATGGAACATGGAAGAAGGCCAAAGGTGTTTACTTTAAATGGCCTAAGCTAAGTTCGATTCCGTGCTACCACCTTGAAGAAGATCAAAGAACGATCTACTCCTCAATAAGAAAGTCCTGTGGTGAAGAACATTTATCGACTTTAGAGGCCATAGGAATGACTTTAAAAGCACTTGGGGAACTCAATGAAAATTCTTATGAGGAATTAATTTCTCCACTAAAAAAGCTAATTGAACAACAAGAAGCTTTCAAAAAATGATACAATATATTGTATGAAGATGCTTGTCTCTCCTCGCCTTAGTGAACTTGACTCATGCCCTTACTTAGAAGGTCACATGGAACAACATGAATTCTTCTTTGCGGGAGAGCTGGCCTTAGATGAACTTGATTATCTTTTACAACACGGTTGGAGAAAATTTGGTCAATTCGTCTTTCGCCCCACGTGTCCAAATTGCACAAAATGTATTCCTCTTAGAGTTGACCTCTCCAATTTTAAAGCAACTAAGAATCAAAGAAAGTTTCTAAAAAAACATCAACACCTGCAAATTAAGTTTACTCCTCTAATCTTTAGAAAAAGACATTATGAAATATATAGAAAGCACGGTATCGAGAGATTTCAAAATAGTATTGATGCTTCAATTATAGATAATGAGCAATTATTTAAAGAGACTTTTTATCGCTTTACTGGAACCCAATTATTGAGTGAAATTTTTGAGGATGGTAAATTGATAGCTTTTGGTATCTTAGAGCAGTCAGAAAGTGCTCTTAGTAGCGTTTATTTTAGTTATGATCCAGACTACGAGAAAATGAGCTTGGGTCACCTTGGAGCATTAAGTGAGATCTTATATGCAAAAAGTATAGGCCTTGAATATTACTACTTGGGATACTGGGTTGAAGAAAATAAGTACATGAGATATAAATCCCGCTACACCCCTCATCAATTATATGACTGGAAAGAGCAGACTTGGAAATTAGCGGATAATTCTTCGAAAGGTTAAATTTATCCTTGGCCCAACTTTTCTTGCAGTTTTATTTAACTGGTGCTTCCAGTAATGTTGGGTTGCTCCCTTCATAATAAGTAAGCTTCTATCCTCTAACTCGATTTCTACTTTTTCACATGATTTATCAAATCGATGCTTTAAGACAAATTTTCGAGTTTCACCAAAAGAGGCCGAAGCGATGACTGGGTTTCGCCCTAAACTTTCTTCATCATCACTATGCCATGAGGCGTAGTCTCTTCCATCGCGATAGAGATTACAAAGACAGCCATTAAAACTTTCACCTGTTATTGCTTCAATTTCATCTTTAATCGTTTTTAATTCTTTATTCCAATCATTTCGTAAAAGCTTGATTCCTGAGTAACTATATTCCATGTCACTTGAATACCATGCCTGAAGTCTAGGAATATCGTGAGTTTTACCATAAAGCGTAATCTGATCTTGGCGTAGATTTAACGAGTTCTTCAAAGACTCAAAATCGACTTTAGTGCGTCCAAAGAAATTTGGGTAATAAATGATTTTAGCGTCTTTTAAATTATAGACAACTTCATCACTAGTTTCTTGTGTACTTTCTCCAAAGAGATCAAATTGATTCATGGCCAGATATTAGCATTAAGAGCATAAACTCTTCAAATCACAAGTCTAAAAATGCCAAAAATAGGACACGCTTATAAATAGCGTAATTCCTGCCTAAGTACCTAAAATCTCTCTTACTCTTATATAATAGTAAGAGATTAACCAAAGATTCGCTAAAATTACTATATAAGGTAAGGAGTTTGCTATGCATATGGCACAACGAAATTTCATCATATTCAAAAAAATCTTAATTACTGTGATTTCATGGTCTCTATTACTTACACCAACAGCAAATGCTTTGGCACAGCAAGAGACTACTCCAACACAGCAGGAAACTTCAGCACCTCAAGAAGGCACTGAGACTGAAGCTGAAACATCACAACAGTCGACGACTCAAAATAGCACACCACCTTCGAGTATGAATCCTAATTACTGCCATGAAGATGGTAGTGCTAAGGACTGCCCTAGTAAGTATGTTTATAATTGCCATCTAAAGAGCTGTGTAGCGAATGAAGATAACGAAAACTACAACCAAGAGTATATGAAATGCGGTGGTAGTGAGAAGTGTCAGGAAGAACTTAAAGCGGATGCTAAAATGTTCACAGAACATAAGGCCACTGATGCTAGTTCCGTAAAATCCAAAGACGATGTACTTCGTTATCTAAAAGTTGCCGCAAATATTGGATATGGATGTGTACTCCTTGGAGCCGGTGGTTGTGATACAGACTTTGGTCTACAGATAGCAGCAGTTATTATTATGTCATCAGCAGTCATGAGCTTAATGGGAGATACATATAAGGATGACTTTAAGAATGCAAAGAAACGTCTTGAGAACTTAGAGAAAACTGATGAAAAAGGCTGGAACCATAGAATTCAAAGAGAAGCACTAAAAGCTGAAATTGATATGTTAAAGGATATGGAAAAAGCAGCGAAGAAGAAGATGAAGCACCATCAGAGAACATCCACACTAATATCAATTGTTGGGATTTTAGCTGGTATTTGTATCGCTTTAACTTGGACTGGTTGTAGTGTAAGTAATCCATGTTCTGGTTGGGCCTTTGGCCTAAGTGCTGTCGCCTTTGTCTTAGAGATGAAAGCTAATCAAATTGCGAAAAAGGCCATGAAGAGTGCGCAAAGTGCACGTCAAAAAGCGCAGAAGGTTTTAAAGAAATTAGAAAGCCGATATAATAACCAATACAGTGCAGGGAGAACGCAAAAGATTGCAACAAGCTCTGCTGGAACCGTCGGTCAGTCTGACTTCCAAAACGCTTCAGTATCTCAAAATGAAGCAACTGCTGGAAATGTTCAAGGAGAAGTCATTTCGGAAGTTCCTGAGATGAATATCAACATGGGTACACTTGGAACAAATGGACAGAACTTTCTTAACGAAACAGGTGGAGCAGAGGTAATCGAAGGCTTCAACCGCACAGTTAAAGAAGGTGATACAAAGTATGTTAACGATTCTATCGATAAGAATGCAGCTAAAATTTCAAAAGCAGCAAGAAAGGTATTAGAACTAGTCGCAAAATCAAAGAAGGCCGACGATAAAGCAAAGTCTGCGGCAAATGCATTTCTAAATCCTAATAGTGAAGATAGTCAAAGATTTCTTGCTAATACTTTAGCAGATAATACATCCCCTATTGCCATGGCACTAAATTACCGTAAAGCAGGTGGTGCAAATGCTAGTAAAGAATTAGAAAATAATACAAAAGTAAAACCTGAAACGGCCATTTCCTACGATAGCTCGTCAAAAGATTATTTAAAGAAAATCAAGGCCCAACTTGAAGATTATGAATCACTCCTAGCTGATGATACAGGAATTATGGCCATGAGTAATTTTGGAGACCCAACTGTTGATAGCAATGCTGTTGATCAATTAAACCAAAATAATAAAGACCCAAAAGAGACGATTCATAAAGACTCTGGAGTCTCTCTATGGAAAATTATTTCAAATCGTTATAACGAAATAAAATTGAAGAAAATTCTAGATTAAAAATATTCTAAGCTTCACAGCATGAGTCATTTGACTTTGATGCCTGTGAAGCTTTCTTTGCCTCTAGCTCATCACAAATCTTTTGAAATTCTCGATGAAAGATATGTTTAAACTTCACCATCTCGTAATTAGCTGAAATGCCATGACGCTTTTTAGGATCTTCTTCAGGTACATCTAAGGCCACAGGACTTGTTTGTGCAAAGAAGTCATCGTTAAGTTTATGAACACCAATACCAAATGGTAAGAACTTATTTCCAATAGTGAAAACAGGGCGCCCACAACTTAGTGCCTTAAGGGCAAAATGTGGAAACTTCACTTCAGTATCGATGACATAATTAGCACCAGCATAAAGAGGAGCTAGCTCGCCTGAGCACTTATTTCCAAAAAAGAATTGAGGATACTGGCCAAGAAGTTCACCTAAATGATCTTCTTTACCAATGAATTTAAATTTATGATCTTTATAAGTTTCAATAAAAAGGCGTGCTTCTTCAATACTTAGAGGTTCACAATTTATTAAAAAGTAATCCCTTTTAAACATGCCCTCAGGTAATACTTTATAGTCTTTAAGAGATGTTGCCGGTTTTACCTGCTTTGCATTTGGAAATTGAGATAAGATATATTCTTCATTAGTCCAAAGAGTGTCGGCCCTCTTTAAGTACTTCATTTGCTTTGAACGAACAAAGGAGCTAAAAAATCTTTTCAAAAGAGAAAGGTTTTTCTTACCTTGATTAATGTCTTCAATGAGATAAGTAAATAGATGGGTCTTATCACAAACCTTGATTTCTTGTGAAAAACCTCGAGAGAGATTGACAACTAAATCAACACTACAAGGTATAAATAGTCCCTGGGCAGCTCCATGAATAAGATGAGACTTATCAAGTAGTTCATCCCAAGACTTAACCATCTTGCTTAAAAAAGTTGAATGAATTTTACGTTGCTCAACTGGCCCAATGACCTGTCCCTGTCTATGAACAAGTGTATAGAGTTCAACATTTTCACCAATTACACCCATCATTGTTTCAAGACATTCAATATAAAAGTCTCTTTCAACAACAGCATCACAACTTACAACAACTTTTAGCATATATTTCTCTTCTACTTTTTGTATTCTCTAAAGAATTTTGCCGTTCTCTCAATCCCTTCAGCAAATGTTACTTTTGGTAAATATCCTAATTTCATAACACGATTTATATCTGGTCTTCTACGCTTAGGATCATCTTTTGGTAATTCTTGATAAGTTAATTTTGAAGATGAATCAAGAGCATCAACAATCAACTCTCCTGTTTCTTTAATTGAGTACTCATCAGGGTTTCCAATATTATATGGCATATGATCACCAAGCATTAAAACGTGATCAATAGCATTAGCAAGATCCGTCACATAACAAAATGATCTCGTCTGACTTCCATCACCATAAACAGTAATATCTCGTCCTTCTAAGGCTTGATTGATAAAGTTTGGAATAACTCTCCCATCATCAGGACGCATTCTTGGCCCATATGTATTAAAGATACGAATAATTTTTGTATCCACATTATATTTTCGACGATAAGTCATTGTTAATGCTTCAGCATAACGTTTCGCTTCGTCATAGCAGCTTCTTGGACCAATTGGATTTACATGACCAACATAATCCTCGGTTTGAGGGTGAATCTCTGGGTCTCCATAAACCTCAGAAGTTGATGCCTCTAAGAAGCGTGCCCCATGATCCTTTGCAAGCTCTAATAAGTTTTGTGTACCAATCGAATTTACAGTCATAATTTCCAAAGGAATAACCTTAAAATCAATTGGTGAAGCTGGAGAAGCAAGGGATAAAATATAATCGAATTTTATATCTCCGAAATCTGGTAGGCCATGAGTTATGTCACATTCCGTAAAGTGGAAGTTTTCATATTTAGATAGTAATTCAATATTTGACTTAGACCCTGTAATAAAATTATCTAAACCATAAACAGTAGCACCTTTATCTAAATATAATTGTGCCACAGTAGAAGGAACAAATCCGGCTGCACCTGCAATTAAGAAATTCTTCCCTTTGTGATCCATTGGTAATTCTAACATCTATATATTCTCCGTACTTTTAATAATTCGTTTGTGCTTCAAGACGTTCTTGTTTTCGATTGGCCAATTGTAGCATTGTGGAACTTAACAGTAAAAGTATACCACCTGTAATCTGAACAAAGCTCAGCTTTTGATCAAGGGCAACCCAGTTAATAATCACAGCAAAGAATGGAAATGACATTTCGGCCAAAGTACAAACTTTTGCCGTTACCAAGCTTAGACCTCGGTAGTAGAAATACATACCAAAAACACCTGATATTAGAGCGAGTACACTAACTTTTGCCCACAACTCCATTGGAAAGACAAGGCCAATATCATTAGCGGCCATAAATGGAATAATTGCAATGAAACCAACGGCAAAACGGATGGCCATAACTTCTTTTTCAATCCATCCCTGTTTGATTAAATACTTTCCAAAAACTGTCGCACTCCCCCAACTTATGACTGCAATTAAGGCAAGACAAAGTCCATACAATGATGAGCGATCAAAGCTCAATTTTCCTGTTTTAATGAGGTTGATTGCACTAACAATATCATAATAACTAATTAAGATAGCTCCTAAAATAGCTAGGAGCGCCCATACAAGAAATCGTTTCGTGATTCTTTCTTTTAGAATTATATAGGCAAGACTTATGGCCACAAATGGTTGTAACTTCTGTAGTAAAATAACAAGAGAAGGGTTTATAAGTGAGAAAGACTTTGTAAAAGACAATGTAGCAATTGCTGAACCCATTGCTCCAATTATGAGAAAGCATAGAAGTTCAAATGCCTTCATTCTCATGATTTTCTTTCTTGCCGCATAGAGACCAGGTAAGAAAATAATCGTTAAAAACAAATGCTCACCGAAGACAATAATTTCACTACTCTTATACTTATAAAGAAGAGGATATCTTATAAGAGTATCAAGGGCCCAAATAAAGCAGGCAATTAGAATGAAAATTAATCCTTTCACTACTTATTATATTCCTTCATAAAGTTATCAAATGACTCTTTTGCACGATCTGATGCCAATTGTTTTTTTACTTTCTTTCTATTTTTACGATCACGTCTTTGCTCCTTTGTAAGAGCAACCGGTGGTAGTAATCCGAAATTAATATTTGATGGCACAGGCTTTGGCACAGTCATTACATAATTTACGAGTGCTCCCATTCCTGTTTCAACTGGAAATGGCCTTACTTCTTCACCTCTTAGTTTCTTAAGTAGTTGAAAAGCAACATAAAGTCCCATTGAAGCAGACTCAGTGTAGCCTTCAACACCAGTTATTTGACCTGCAAAGTAAATATTTGGGAACTTCTTAACACTTAAATCAAAGTCTAGAAGAGTTCTTGAATTGATAAAAGAGTTTCTATGAACAGAGCCAAGATGAAGAAAACTAGCGTTTTCAAAACCAGGGATCTTACTAAAGACGCGTTTTTGCTCAGGATATTTTAGACGAGTTTGGAAACCAACCATATTAAAAGCTGAGCCTAGTAAGTTTTCACGTCTTAATTGTACACAAGCATATGGTAGAGAACCATCAGGAAGCTCAAGTCCAATTGGTTTCATACAAGAGAAACGGGCCGTATCAACGCCACGCTCGGCCATGATATCAACAGGCAGGCATGACTCGAAGAATTTATAATCCTCAAAGTTTTGAGCTGGTACTTTTTCGGCCTTAACAAGCTCAGCAATGAAGTCTTCATACTGTTCTTTATTCATTGGAGCATTAAGATAATCTGCCTGCTCCCCTTCTTCTTCACTTACCGGCTTATGGCGATCTTTATAATATAGTTTTGAGTAATCCAGACTATCGCCATCTACCACTGGGGCAATAGCATCATAGAAATAAAAGTCATCATCGGAGATATTCTTAACAATCCAATTTGAGAGACCTTCTGTTGTTAATGGACCAGAAGCAATAACACATGCATCTGCTTCATACTTTGCCATTAACTCTTGTGGATCACTTGCGTCCATGGCCACAACTTCAATATTTTCATGATTATGAAGGCGATCAGTTACTTCTCCAGAGAATCCATCACGCTCAACTGCAAGAGCATCTCCTGCTGGAACTGCATGCTTACGAGCACAATCAAGGATGATTGATCCAAGTGCATCCATTTCATATTTTAATAGTCCGTGGCCAGAAGCAGGATTCATTGATTTTAAAGAATTGGTACAAACTAACTCGGCAAAAGCATCAATCTTCTGTGCAGGATTCTTCTTAACAGTTTTCGATTCGACTAAGACAACCTTAACACCTTGACTTGCTAGAAAGTTTGCTGCTTCACTACCGGCCATACCGGCACCAATTACTATAACTTTGTGTGAGTTAGACAATTTCAACCTCTTTAATATACTTATATGATGATATAGACCTTATATATGCAAACATGCTATAAAGTCCATTAATTACCAGTATTTAAGTATTATTATTAACATAGAGACGACGCAATGCAAATAGTCATTCACCAAACAGATCACACAATTGGCAACTTTACACAAATTTACAAATACATAGAAAACCTAACGAGATCTGAAGACTTTCAAGATAATATACATATCTTTCCTGAAACATTTCTTTCAGGCTATCCTCTTCAGGATTTAGTCCTACAAAAAACATTTATTCGCCAATACCATGAGCTTTTACAGGCCCTGAGAGATTTATTTGCAAAGATAAAGCTTTCAGATAAAACGGCGCTTCTTGTTGGTGGACTACGCTACGAATTTAAGGATAACGCAGATATTCCTTCAAATATCTATAACGTTATTTACGAAGTAACAAAGAAATCAAATTTCAATGATATTTACACAAAATGTCTTCTTCCAGATTACGATATATTTGATGAATCTAAATATTATACACCTGGGAGTGCCCCATGTATCTGGTCTCATGCAGGATGTGATTTTGGCCTACTTATTTGTGAAGACATGTGGCATTCTGAACAATATGCTGTTAACCCACTACAAATGCTAATGGATGAGGCCAATGGCAAAGAGTTGAATGGAATAATCAATTTTTCAGCTTCTCCATGGAATATCGATAAAGAAGAAAAGAGAATTAAGCGTGCCAGCGAAATATCACGAGTATTTAAGACACCATTCTACTATGTGAATAAAGTTGGTGCAGAAGATGAAATCATCTTTGATGGTGCAAGTTTTGTCGTTAATGAAACACAAGTCATTGCCAAAGCAAAATCCTTTAAATCAGATCTTATGAAGGTTGAGATTGCCAAAAAATCAAAAATTGAGAATCTTGGAGTGGCCCCTGTTGGTGCTAACTCTTGGGAGTCATTATTTGGGCCACATATCGAAAAGATAAACGGAAAAATGAGCCTTAAAAAGCTCAGCGATGACAAACTTGATGCTATTTTAGGTGCTTTAAACCTAGGTTTACAAGATTACGCTAGAAAATGTGGCATGAACAAATTCTTGGTTGCTCTATCAGGAGGAATTGATTCGGCACTTGTTCTTACGCTTGTGAAGTTATTTCTAAAGCCGGGCCAAGAAGTTGAGGCCATTTATATGCCAAGTAAATTCTCCGCATCACTAAGTTGGGAAATTAGTGATAAATTATGCAAGAATCTTGGAATTAAATTACATAATCTACCAATCAAATTCCTCCATTCATCTGTGCAAAACCTCTTTAATGATAACCTCGAGCCATTAGAAGGCCTTGCAGATGAAAATATTCAATCGAGACTACGAGGCTCCTTACTATTTGCTCGCTCAAATCAAACAGGTGCCATGGTTATAAATACATCAAACAAGTCAGAGTTAGCTGTTGGTTATTCGACTCTATATGGAGACTCTGTTGGCGCTATTAGCCTATTGGGAGATCTCTACAAAAGTGAAGTCTTTGCTCTGGCCAGACATATCAATAAGAATTTCAGTGATATTATTCCTGTTGAGGTTATAGAAAGGCCACCAAGTGCAGAATTAAGGGCCGATCAAAAAGATGAAGATTCTTTACCTCCATATGAAACACTGGATATGATATTAGAATCATACCTTTCTTATCGCTACGACTTACCAGATCTTCTTAATTTAGGGTTAAACAAAACTGAAGTTGAAAGGGTGATAAAATTGATATTAAATAGTGAGTACAAAAGGCAACAATTTTGTCCTATACTAAAATTGAAAGACAAAAGCTTTGGTTTTGGTCGACGAGTGCCGATATGTAAGAAGGTTGATTTTAATCTCGGATAACAATAGTGATTCGAATACGCATACTAAGAGGAGTAATGAAATGAATAAAGCCTTTGAAAGAGTTCTTAGCTCATTTGATGAAGTTAAGTCTATGGTTGATGGAGTTATGGCAAATAAGTCCGTTAAAGAAGTTGAAAAAAATGTAAAAGACTTTATTGGCCAAGTTGAAAAAGAGGCTAAAAATGTAATGGATAAAGATATTCCTCGAGTAGTGAAAACGTTAAAGAAAGAAGGTCAAAAAGTTGAGAAGCTTGTTGATTCAACGATACAAAAAGAAGTTAAAGCTGCTAAGAAATACCTAGATGGACATATCAAAGATGTTCAAAAGCTTCAAAAACAGCTGGATAAATTTCTTAAAGATGAAATGAAAAAAGCTAAGAAAAAGGCTTCAAAAAAAGTGAAAGAAGCTGAATCAACTATAAAGAAAAAGGCCAAGCAAGCAACAGGCCTAAAGAAAGCTGCTAAAAAGAAAGTAGCAAAGAAAAAAACAACAAAGAAGACAGCGAAGAAAGCGGCCAAAAAAGCTACTTCAAAGAAGAAGGCAACTGGTGTAAAGAAAGCAGCAAAGAAAACAGCCAAGAAAGCAGCAAAGAAGACAGCAAAGAAAAAAGCCAAATCTTCGACTTCAAAAAAGAAGTCAACTCGCCAATCAACAAGAAGAGCTTAAAATTGTAAATGATTAAAACCTGGGCAGAGTCCTACTCTGCCCTCATATATAAGGTGCAGTCATGGAAAAAAGTCTCAATCAACATATTCAAAAACTTCTTCCGAAGTTTAAACAGTCTAAAAAAACAGAAATCAACCATTTATTACCTAAGGTTGCCACTATGAGTGAAAAAGAGCTCAGAGAAGTTCTTCACAAGATGGCCGGTAGTTTCTCCTGTTATAACTTCCTTCAAATAGGCTCTACACTAAAGGCATTTGAGATGGATCAGCATCTTGACTCAAAGCGTGATCGTGTAAAGAAGGCGCTAGAAGAGATATTGCGAGAATTATAGATAACGTAGTATTTTTATTAACATTCCTCTTTATTTAAGGGATAATGCACACTTAATTACCCTAATTAGAGAGGATTATTTGAAGAAGCTTGAAAGAAATTTAGGGCTATCATCAGTCATTTCCATAAGTATTGCATCAATGCTCGGATCAGGTATTTTTGTTCTGCCAGGTCTAGCTTTTGAAGTAACAGGTCCATATGTTTGGATATCATATTTAATTGCAGCACTATGTGTTCTACCTGCAGCACTGTCTAAGTCAGAACTTGCGACGGCCATGCCTGCCTCAGGTGGAACTTATATTTATATCGAAAGAACTTTTGGGCCAATGGCCGGAACAATTGCAGGCTTAGGTCTTTGGATCTCCCTACTTTTAAAAGCGGCATTTGCCCTCATGGGTTTTGGTGCATACTTAAGTACATTGACAACAAGCTTCGATCTAAAATACCTAGCGTTATTCCTGACAGTTATCATCACAATTTTAAATATTATTGGTGTTGGTAAAGTTAGTGGGCTACTAATTGCTGTTGTCATTACATCAACTCTTGGGCTTACTATTTTAAATATTGGAACACTTTCAACCGCTACCGTCATACCGGGGATTCCATTTTCATTCTCACATATGGATAGTATTTTATTAGCTTCAGGACTTGTTTTTATCTCTTATGCAGGAGTAACTAAAGTTGCGGCTATTGCAGAAGAAATTAAAACACCTGAGAAGAACCTCCCAAGAGGAATTCTTTTATCACTACTTATTGTGACGGTACTTTATTGTGTAACAACACTTGCACTTGCTAAATTTCTACCTATTGATCAGTTAAAAAGTAACTTACGTCCAATTTATACATTGGCCCAAGTATTTGGTGGTAATACATTTGCAACAATCATGGCCATCTTGGCCATCCTTACTATGACTTCAATGGCCAATGCTGGGCTTCTTGCAGCATCACGCTTCCCTTTTGCTATGAGCCGAGACCACTTATTTCCAAAGTCCTTTGGCCATATTCATCGTAAATTCTTAACACCTGTATGGAGTATTCTTGCATCAGGGATTATTATTGCTTGTGCTATCTATTTCTTAAATATTGCAAAAATTGCAAAACTAGCATCTGCATTTATCTTAGTGCTTTATATGTTTGTAAATATAACTGTCATAGCTTTACGAGAAACACATATTCAATGGTATAGACCGACTTATAAATCACCATTTTATCCATATATACAAATTTTTGGAATCATCTCAACTTTCTACTTATTAGTAATGATGAAAGATCTTGCAATTATTGGTCTTGTCTCAATTTCAGTACCAGGAATTTTGATATACTTCTTATATGCAAAAAGTCGTGTTAACCGCAAAGGAGTACTTGGAATTCGTGGAAAGAGAAAGGATCTATTCGATGATACACCAAACTTCTCACCAACAATGCACTCACTTGGCCGTTGTGAACTTGACCAAGATGCCAATGTCGTAGTTGCCTTGGTTGGAAATGAAAAATCTCCAGAGATGCTCATTGATATTGGAACTTCTCTCGCAGATGGAGAGCAAATAGAGGTGGCCCATTTAACAGAGGCGCCAGAACAATCAGACCTGAATGATTTTACAGATGAAGATCCTAATCTTCGTTCATTAAGACGACGTGTTGTTGCAATGGCCATTGAAAAAACAACACCTATTAACTTTGATCCTATTGTTACACACGACCTTTCTAAGTCAATTTTTGAAATTGGACAACGACTTCACTGTAATTGGTTATTCATGGAGTGGAAAGGAAGACTTCGCGGTACATTTACAACTCAAAGTCCAGTTGCGTGGCTGCGTTCACACCTAAGCTGTCACCTAGCAATTTACAGAGATAAAGGAGTAAGATACACAAGAAAAATTCTTATTATCCTTGATGAGAATTCTAATGATGAAGTACTTGCACAAGCAGCATATCATATTGCAAAAAATAACAATGCAGAGCTCACTTTTGTATACTTAACAAATAAAGACTTGGATATTAGCGAAACATCAAACTTAGAAAAGTACATTAGAGATCTCTCTGATGAACTTGATGTAAGAGCGGTTGGTCACATTGAGCACTATCAAAATAAGATTGAGAAGATTGAATCTCTAAGTGTTGAATACGATCTTCTATTATTCAACACAAGTACTAATTATAAGTGGTATAACGTCTTTGGTACTGAAGATGATAAGATTATTGCTCAAGCTTCTTGTTCTGTTTTAGGTATCCATACAGCACCAGCATAAAGAAGCAATAATGACTAAGAAGGATTAACTTGAGGCAAGCAAATCCTAAATGTAGTGTATTCACTTTCAGGATCAAAACTGATAGCTCCACCATGATCATTTATAATTCCTTGGCATATATTTAGACCAAGTCCCGTCCCTTTCGTTCTGCCTTTTGTTGTATAGAAGCGATCAAAAATTTTCGTTGCTATTTCTTTATCAATTCCAACACCAGAATCAATAACATCAAGATAAACTAGGCCGTTGTGATCAAAGAGATTTAACTCAATCCATTGATCACTTAACTCATCAATAGCGTCAAAAGCATTATTAAGTAAGTTAATAATGACTTGGATAATTTCAGAAGAGTTTATATTTACCATGTCGTTATCTGAATCATTAGAGAATACAATCTTTAACGATTCATCAACTGTCGCAGTTTTAAAAAGAGCAATTGAATCATGGATAATAGACGAGAGACTTGTATGCTCTCTTTTTGAACGGTCATCATGAGAGTAAATTTTTAAAGAACTTACAATATTTGAGATACGATCCTTTTGCTCTTTAATTGAATTGATCTTTTCCCTTACTTGTTCAATCGTAAAGTCAGCACCTCTTTTAGAAATTGACTGCGCCTGTAATTCAATAATTGCAAGAGGGTTATTTACTTCATGAGCAATATTAGCTGCCATTTGCCCAAGAGCTGTCCACTTTGACATTTTTTCTATTGCAGACTTTTGAGATTCTATTTCTCGATTTCTTAAAACCTTTTCAGTTACCTCTGCTGTGCGATCCAAATAATACTTTCCAAGAGCACCAAAGTCATGAAACTCCATTGAAGATTCATAATAGACAAGACCGCGATTAGCTACATTAAGTTTTACGATATCAGTTATAACCTCTCCGGGATTTTCAGTGGCCTTTTTCACACGATCTTTAAATATTTCTAAGACATTACCATTAATAAGAGAACTTATATGCTTACCTACAATTGGTTTAATATCCCAATCCTGATCAGTTTTTGAAATATAGACGAAATTTAAGTCTTCATCAAAAACGGCAAAATAATCATTACTTTTTTCTACAATTTCTCTTATTAAGTAATTAGTTGAAGTAGTGGAAAGCTGTATTTCTCGTGGTTGAATCTTAGTAACACAAAACCTGTCCCCTTCTTCAGAGGTAAAAGGTAAAAAAGTCGTATCCCAATTAATTTCTTCTTTATCTAAACTGTCTTTAAGTACAATGACTGAACTTGTTGAAATACCTTCTAGGGCATTATTAATACCGTTAATAATTTTATCTAACTCACTACTTGGAAAATGGTCCTTGTAATAATCATAAACTGGCATTTCTTTATAATTTTCATAAAAGCTCACCAATGTAGAAGACATGTAGAGAAATTTTGATTCAGAATTAATAACGGCCATACGAATATTTTGATCTTCGTAATTTCCGTATTTAAAAATATCAATAAGCTCATCGACTTTCATCTTACCTACGTATCAAAGAATAAATATTGACCACTTGTACCTCTAAACAATATTCGATTACAAGTAATAAGTAGTTATTACACACCAGAAAAAACCATGTAATACACAGCCAAGGGGACTACCAGAGGGACTATTAGAAGGGCATTCAGGTATCGATGCTACTAAAGTTTAGTTTTAAAGGGGAACTTGAAATTCTAGTTTAATTCAACACTAGGAAAAGTTAATGAGAAAGTCGTGTGTTCGGCATCCTTAACATAAGAGATATGGCCCCCATGATCATTCATGATCTCTTGGCAGATATTTAATCCTAGCCCAGTTCCCTTCTTTTCACCCTTCGTTGTATAAAAACGATTAAAGATCTTACTCGCTAACTTAGGCTCAATTCCATGGCCACTATCGATTATATCAACATAGACCTTATGATTACTATCATCCAAATTAATTTCAATCCATTTATCTTTCAAATCAAGAATTGCATCGTGAGCATTATTTAAAAGATTAATAAATACTTGAATAATCTCGGATGAATTAACCATTACGATGTCATTATCTGAATCATTCGAGAAAACGATCTTTAAGTCTTCGTCAACAAGAGCAGTTTTAAAAAGAGCAATAGAGTCATGAATAAGAGACGAGAGACTTACAGATTCTCTTTTTGAACGATCATCTTGAGAGTATATATGAAGGGAGCTAACAATATTTGCTATTCGATTCTTTTGTTCAGCTATAGAGCGAACCTTCTCAAGGACTTGTTCAATCTTTAAGTCCTTGCCTCTCTTTTCTAGAGCTTGAGTTTGTAATTCAATAATTGCAAGTGGATTATTTACTTCATGTGCAATATTAGCGGCCATTTGACCAAGAGCTGTCCATTTAGACATTTTATCAATCGTTGCTTTTTGAATTTCAATTTCACGATTTCGTAGAACCTTTTCTGTAACATCAGAAGTACGATCAAGATAATAACAACCGAGTTGATTAAAATCATGAAATTCAACTGATGATTCTAGAATTAACTCATTACGAGGATCATCATCAGAACTCATATCAATAGTGACAATATCAGTGATGACAACGCCTGGATTTTCTTTTGCTTTTTTATAACGCTTATAAAATTTTTCAAGAGCTTTTCCAGAAATAAGATCTGAGATATGTAGCCCTAAAACAGACTCGTCACGCCACTTTCCAAGAACTTTTGAAACGTAAACGATATAAAAGTCCTTATCAAATACAGTGAAAACATCAGAGCTTTGTTCAACCATTTCACGAATAAAGAAATTTGTAGAACTTGTACTTAAATTGACTTCATGAGGTCGTATCCTTGATAAAACATAGGTATCACCTTTATCATCCACAAATGAATTAAAGTCCACGTCCCAAGTGATTTTTTCTTTATTTAACCGATTCGTTAAAATAGCCTGCGTACATGAGGGTTCCCCATTTAAGGCCTTAGCAAAGCAGTCTTTAACTTTTTTAACTTCTGAATCAGCAAGGTGACCTTGATAATATTCATAGACTGTCATACCCACATAGTTTTCAGTGAAGCCAAAAAGAGTGGTGGAAACAAAAACAAAACGAGCATCTTTATCAAATATAGCAATGCGAGAATTTTGATCTTCAAAATTTCCGTATTTTAATAATTCGATAAACTTCTCTAAGTTCATACTTCCCTAAGGTTTAACAATTAAATAAATTTCACTACACAGTAGTTCTTCTTACCTTTTTTAAGGATAAGGCACGACTCACTAGCTAGATCATCTTTTGAGATTACGTGATCAATATCCTTATTCTTTACATTGTTAATGGCCACACCATTTTGGCCAACCATTTTTCTTGCCTCCCCCTTAGATTTAAAAAGAGGGGTTAGAGCAAGCATATCTAGATAAGAAAGCTCTCCTAATTGAGCTTTATCTAATTCTATTGAAGGTACATCATCAAAGATTCCAGCAAGTTCTTCATCTGTCGTGTTTTCAATGACCTTTCCAAAGAAGAAGTCAGTGGCCCTTATGGCAGCCTCAAGCCCTTCTTTGCCATGAACGAGAGTAACAATTTCTTCGGCCAAGCGTTTCTGAGCAGCTCTTAAATGAGGCTCAGTTTCTACTAATTTTTCATATTCAGCAATCTCTTCAAGTGTTAAGAAAGTTAAAGTTTTAAGATACTTTATAACAGAAGAGTCATCTGAATTAAGTAAGAATTGGTACATCTTATAAGGAGATGTCATTGAAGGATCTAGATAGATTGCTCCACCTTCAGACTTTCCAAACTTCTTCCCATTTGAATCAGTAAGAAGAGGAATCGTCATACAAAAGGCAGGTTTAGAGTGCATCTTACGAGTAAGGTCCATTCCTGCAACCATATTTCCCCACTGATCGGCACCGCCAATTTGAAGACTTACATCATATTCTTTATTAAGGTGAGCAAAGTCGTAACCTTGTATCATTTGATAAGTAAATTCTGTAAAACTAATACCAGCATCTGAATTAAGACGTGATTTTACTGAATCTTTTGAAAGCATTTCACCTATTCTAAAACGCTTTCCAACATCTCTTAGAAATTCAATAAGTGAAAACTTACCAATCCAATCGATATTATTAACCATGGTAGCGGCATTTTCACCACTAAAGTCTAAAAGCTTTTCAAGTTGTGCTTTTTGTCCCGCCAAATTCTTATCAAGATCATCTTGGGTTTGAAGATTTCTCTCGTCGCTCTTTCCTGAAGGATCTCCAATCATTCCAGTAGCACCACCAACAAGAACGTAAGGCTTATGTCCTTGTTTCTGCAGTCGCATCATTGTCACAACAGCAAAAAGATTTCCAAGTTGTAGGGACTTTGCTGTAGGATCATACCCACAGTAAAAAGATATTTTCTTTTCATTTAAGATTTCTTTTAATTCATCATGCGAGAATTGATTTACAATTCCTCTTGCTTCTAATTCTTCAAAAAAATTCATTAAGCTAATCTCTCTTTGATAATTTTAATTGGAGTCAGCGCCACGACAGTTTTTAAATCTGGCCCATGCGCTCGTCCAGTAAGACAAACACGTGTTCCCATAAATAGTGGCTTCCCTTTTATTTTTAATTCTTTCTTTAAGTAATTCATCCACTCACCGACTTGCTCTTCAGTTACGTTAGTTGTCTGATCAGCAAGCTGAGCCTTTAGGTATTCTTTAATCTGTGGAGTTGTCTCCCACCCCATGGCCTCGTTATATTGATCATCAGCATCGACAGCTGCATCAAAGAAAATCGGCAGGTGTTCATTAATATGACTAAAAAGTTGTACCTTTTCTTTCATAAGTCCTGCAAACTTAACTTTCCAAGCTTCGTCTTGCTTATGATACTCGCTTCCTTCAGGAATAAAGCGATCAAAGCCAGCAGCAATATCTTTATCATCTAACTTTCTTAGCCACTGCTCGTTGAAGAAGTTTAGCTTTGCAATATCATACATTGCAGAAGACTTAGAAAATCTCTCATAACCAAATTTATCTCCAAGCTCATTTACATCAAAGATATCTGTCTCATCTGGATGAGACCAACCGAGAAGACATAAGTAATTTGCAAGAGCAGCTGGTAAGTAGCCTTGATCTTTATACTGAGTAACAGAAGTGGCTCCGTGGCGCTTAGAAAGCTTTTGGCGATCGTGACCAATTAAAAGTGAAACGTGACCAAATTTTGGAGGAGTTACACCCATTGCATCGTAGATCATAAGCTGGCGACAAGTATTATTTAAATGCTCTTCTGCACGGAATACGTGAGTCATTTCCATCTTTGCATCATCAACAACACAACAGAAGTTATAAACAGGCATTCCATTTGCTCTTAAAATAACAAAATCCCCTACCATATTTTCTGGAAATTTTACGTGTCCTTTAACAAGGTCAGTGAACTCCCAAGTCTTTCCAGGGTTTTTAAAACGAATCACATATTCTTCTCCAGCATCAATTCTCTTTTGAGCTTGCGCTGGATCAAGGTCGCGAAATTGACCGTGATAAGCATGTGGGTCTTTATTTTCACTTGTGGCCTTTTCAGTTAAGCGCTCAAGTTCAATACTTGTTAAAAAACATGGGTAAGCAAGTCCGCGCTTAACGAAGTCCCAAGCAATATCTTTATAAATTTGTAATCTTTCTGATTGGCGATAAGGGCCAAAGTCCCCACCTTTATCAGGTCCTTCATCGTGTTCAATTCCCATCCACTTAAGATCAGCAATTTGTGCTTCTTCGTATTCACGCTTTGATCTCTCAAGATCAGTATCTTCAATTCTTAGAATATATTTTCCACCATTTGCCTTAGCAAATAGGTAGCTATAAAGAGCAGTACGGGCCCCACCAATGTGAAGGTATCCAGTTGGAGATGGTGCAAAACGAACGCGAACAGTCATACAAATCCTTTTAAAAAAATAAATTAAACGTATATCAATGCATTATAGCGTTTTTGAATAGAAATGGCACTTTGAAAATAGGCAAAATACTTGATTTTAGAGGCTTTTTAGAATGGAATCCACATGATTAACGTTCTCGAGTCTCTTTGACATTGAGCGTGATACGATGCAATTCTCACCGTAGCATTTATTAGTGATCTTATGAAAACACATACTGAGCATTTTAAAATACTCGGGTGAGCCAACGAGAATCTTTCCAGACTCATTCTTCTTCGTCGTAATCTTGTTATTATAAAGCTTTAGGCACTCATCAACACCGAAAGTGGTGTATTCGAGAAGATATTGTTTTCTAGCTTTAAGGTATTGCTGTTGCTTAATAGTAATATGCTTTTTTGCAATAACAGAAGATGAAAACAATAATTGACAGGTAAATAGAAAAATCATTAACTTATTCACTACAACCATTCTAACGATATTTAGATATCAAGCAAATAAAAAGTAAGTAAATGAGAAAAGAAATTGAGTTAAATTCAAATGGACTAGAAACACTTGAGGATTACCTATCTGAATGTGGCCGACTATTTAACTTCCCTTCTTTTTACCAAAATAATCTCGATGAACTCTATGAGTTTCTTCAAACATATACTGATAAAAATTTAAGTGTTTATTGGGCAAATGCAAAAGAGGCCCAATTAAAACTTGGAAATGATTTTGATCGATTAAAAGAAATATTTGAATTAGTTGCTTCCCAACATAGTGAGTTTAAATTCTATATTAACGAGTGATAAATGTACTTCGAGATGCCTTAACAGGTATTAAAACTTTATTTCCATCAATATATGTTCTTAAATAGCCTTTCGAATCACCAGAAGACAATCTTCCTTTATAATAATAAAGCCCATCGCGAATATGATGAAACTTAATAGCAAGACCTCTAAGAATCCCCTTACTTCCAACAAATATTGGGCCACTTGGTAAAGAGCCTTTTTCAAATTTCAAGTAGACCGCAAAGGTATTTATATCTTCGGCTTTATCAATTGAAACATATTGTTGTGAAAGAAACTCTTTTTCAAATATAGCTAGACTTGAGTTTTTACAAAGCTCAGGTTTTTCTAAGCATGTCTTTGTAACATAAGTGGTAGCAGGCGTTCGCGGAAGATTAAATCTCAAATGCACTCCGTGAATATTATAGTGCTTTGAAATATTATTTCCCAGAACGACATTAGGATTTGAACTATAAGGCGCTACTGCAAAATCACCCTCTACATCAAAGAGATTTGGAGCAAACAGTGCTGAGATTGAAATATAATTTAGATCTTTAAGATATGAAAGAAAGTCCTTATTATTAAATAACTCATAAGTTTGCATTACTTGCTTGGAGCCAATCCTCATATCTTTTAGCTCTTTTTTTCCAAGTATCGGCAAAATAAATGTTCCAAGACTGTAACCAAGATTTGCTATTTTAGCACCGTAATAAGGTGTCGCCATCGTCATAAGGCCATTTACACGAAATCTAATAGTATCATTATTATCTAGCATTCTCTTTAACCAATAAAGAGTTATCAGCCCTCCTTGAGAATGAGCAACAATTTTAATCTTACCTTCAGATAAGCTTTCTTGATGCATGAATTCATCAAAAGATTCAACAAAGTCATTTAAAGATAATCTATTATTTCCAGTATCATATTCAAAGAAGTGTGAACTTAAACATTCATCTTTATGAAATTTTTGTACATATTGGTCCCAGTAACCAAAGGCTCCTTTGTTACTGGCTATTCCATGAATGAAAACAATATGATTTTTGCTAGTGCCACATTCGGCACTAGCAGAGATAGAAAAAAGTAAAAAAAATAATATTAAAAAGTTTAAAGAACTTCTTTTCAATTACTCCATACCTTCTGGGTAAATCTGAATAGCATGATTAAGTGTCGTTTGTACCCAAGCAAACTCACGAGCAATTAAAGGTGCATTTAAATGCCCTTCTTCACCTTTTTGAGAGAAGTCATAATCATACTCTGGCATAGTATCTGTTCCATAAATTGAATCTCTAACATAGAAGACACCTTTTTTTGCACAACCACCAACTTCTTCTAAGCGATTCTTAACAGCGGCTTCTCTTCTTTTTGCTTTATCAGCATATCCAAGATACTTCTGACGCCATTTATCAGACTCTGTTGTTTGTGACTTCTCAATCCAGTAGTCATACTTTTCTTGCATACGTGTTATAAAAGAAGTTGTAAAAGGACATCCCTTTGTATCTGCATTGTCATTATAGCCGAAGATATAATTTGCATGCCAAAAGCCTTTATGATTGTAGATGACAAGAACAGGTGCATTTCTTTTATGAAGAGCATTCTTGATTCTTTCAACGATATCTTTTGGCGCCTTACCTACGGCCCACTGGTCACGTTCAGCATCTGCAAATAGCACTTCCCTTTTAAACTTTGGAAGCTTAAATACATTTGCATCTTTTGAGATTTCATCAGTTAAATTAATCCAATTATATGATGTACCATAGCTCGCATCTTCATCTTCTTTATCAGTAACAACGCGTTTACCATCAACTCTTTTATAGTAACCCTTAGTAAAACGGTAATCTTTATTACTAAAGAAGATTGAACTTTTGTTAATTCGGCGAATATTATCAGTTCTCCAATTATCAATTTCTTCCTGATTTGTTTTTTCAGTCTTTAAAGACATGTAGTAACGTTCAGCAAAGTCCACCTTACGAGATCCAGTTAAGTTATTTAATCTGTTATACCACCACTCGACGACACCAGTATGTGACATATAAAGACATGAACCAGCATCTTCTTGATCAGGTGTCGCTACAACATATTTCATTAGATCGTTGAATCCACCAGATGTAATATCATCATTTGAGCTTGCTAACTCTAGTGACATAGGATTAATGACTCCAACGTAGTCTTTTTCTTGTTGAATTCTTTCAATTTGATTTTGATTAAGGTCTGAAATCTCGGCCATTGCAGTAGTAGCAACTAAACATGCCGATAGAAGTGAAATCAATTTAAACATTTATCCCTCTTTAAACTTTTATTTTCCAATATTTTGCGTGTGTGAAGAAAAATGCTAGCAAAATTGAAACACAATCACAAAAATTTAAGAGGGTTAATGCAGTGAGAAATTCTCAAGTATCTAAAATTACGATAGGTAGATGACAACACCTGCGCCTACAACTGTCATGGCCACTAAGATCCATGTATTCATTTTAGAACTTTTATTCGCTTTATTAGATTCTTTATTCATTACGTACTTTTTCTTACGCTTATTCTTTTGAGACTTACCCATGAGAACTCTCCACATCCTTGAGAAATTTATATTGAATATATATTTTAAACTAAAATTCTTGTCGATGATAGACCAAGCGCTTCACTCGGTTTTAAACATCTATTTGCTAGTATTTTCTACCCATAATATGAGCAGTTAAATCACTAAAATAACTATGATATTATAGAGTTATGACAGGAAGAAAACTACTTGATCAAATCATTATTGCCCTAACTCTACTGACGACAATTGCGACAGTTGGAGTCTTTGTTTATACCAATGTGATCTATAAAAAAGAACTTCCTAGTAATCAGAAAGAATTAACATCACTAAAGGAAGACTTTGGCGAGTTAAACTTCCCTTCAACATATGTTCTCGACAAGATAACTCTCAATTTAGAATCTGCCACTCGAAGACTTAGATTCCTAGACGTACAAATTAACCTTGTACTCTTTAATCAAGATGACAGTGAAATTCTTGATCAATATAAGCCTCAAATCTACGATATCGTAATTGATGTTGCTGCGGCCATCTCTCCAGAAGAGCTCAACTCTCTATCAGGAAAACTCATTTTTGAAAGTCGAATTAAAAAAAGAATTAATGAGCTAGTGAAAAAACGAGTTGTAAAAGAAGTCTTCTACTCTAAATTTGTCGTACAATAAGGTTTTTAAATGAATAGGCCCGCGAGGGAACACGGGCCTTAGACAACAACACTTTAAAGGAATTTAAAAAGGGAATTTTAAATTACTCGCAAGACCCTTCTTTTACGAAGATGGCCTTTGCTCTATATAATTCACAAGAATTTGAATAATTAATTAGCATATCACCGTCAATACCACTTACTGCACCACAAACTGGTGAGAAGATCTCTGGGCAAAACTGTGTCTCTTCTGGTTGATCAACCCAATTCTTACAGTTAAGAACTGCTTCTAATCGATATTTTCCAAGAGACTCTTCTTTAAGTGCGAATTCACCGTTTTCACAACTTTGTGCTTCAAAGTACTCATTAACAAGTTTAACTTCTTCATTTTCCTCAGTGATAATCACTTTGAAAATTCTTCCAGTAAAAGACTGAGAATCAATTAAGTCACCGTTAAGAATAATCTCTTTTGCACTGATGTTTGTTGCAACAACTGCTAGTAGAATAATTGAAATTAATTTGCTCATAACGTTCTCCCTAAAAAAGAATCTAAGTCTTATCTTGTTTGTGAGAGAGTTATAGATCAGAATATAAATTAGTAAAAATTATATATACTAATCAATATCCATAATTATATGTTATAGTTCATACAAAGAACTAGTAATAAGTAGCTGAAATTATGAATATTGATCATATTTCCATTCCGACACTAAGAGTCTTTCTTGAGGTTTATCAAACCCAGAATATGTCTCAGACGGCAAAAAACCTTGCCATGACTCAACCAGGAGTCTCTCAACATATAAAATCTCTTGAAGGCTTACTTCAAATAAGTCTCTTTGATCGGATAAATAAAAAGGTTCTTCCCACAGAACAGGCTCACCTACTCTTTGAGAATTGCAAGAGAGCACTTCAAGGGCTAGAGGATGCATTAAGCGAAGTTTCAGCAAAGAAGAATAAACTTAAGGGTATCTTAAATATTGGTCTTCCAATTGAGTTTGGAAATAATAGGGTTCTACCAATTATAGGCCAGTGGTTAAAGCTGCATCCAGAAGTTTCTATCCGTATTAATTACGATCACGCCGCAAGACAAAGTCAGCTGCTATTAAATGGTGGACTCGACTTCGCTATTACCGATAGCTTTAATTTTCCTAAACAAATTGCAACGAAGAATCTTTCTTCAGAAAAGCTCATTCTTTGCTGTTCTCATGACTATGCAAAAGAGCATAGATTAACTAGTGAGACTAAGTTTAAAAAAACGGATAATCTTGATTTTATCGCCTATCTAGAAGGTGCTCCAGTAATTACAAGTTGGTTTAAGTATCACTTTAAAAAGAGTTTTCAAACTGAAGCAAAAGCACAATTAATGGATGTTCAAGGTGTTCTAAGGCTCACCTTAGCAGGTGTTGGTATCTCAGTATTACCTTTGCACGTTCTTGAGAGATCTGATAACTCAAAGAAGTTATTACAATTTAATGGTACGAAAGATCATATGATTAACGAGTTAAATCTCGCTTATCTAAATGCTAGAAAAATGGGGCCTGTGGCCTTGAGTCTATTTGAATATCTAACAGAAAATATTTAAATAAAAAAGGCCACCTATAAGGTGGCCTTCATATATGAAAATGAATTGAAAATTACTTTTTCATTCCTGGAGCTTGTGACTCATCAGTAGTTGTCACGTTAGCTTCATCATCACCTAGAGAGTTTAAAAACTCATCTACTTGTGCTTGTGTTACTTTACCTTCAGCAATAAGCTTATCTCTTAATCTTAGGTCTAGAATTTTTTCTTCTAAAGCTCTTGAAAGTCTCATGGATTTTCCTTATGTAAAATTGAGTTATAAACGTAATAATGTAGCTTTATATCATGTGTTACAAGCTTTGCAAAGTCTAAAGTAATCAATAACTTGCTGGATATTTGAGCTTATTGCCAATAACGCGGCTCATCTGGATTAGGCTTTTCTTCATCATCCACTAATCTGAGATGGCCCTTGCGCTTCTTCTTTACCTTGCCTTGCTTCTTCTTAAGATTACCAACTTGATCTCTAAGATAAAAACCAAGTCCTCTCATACCAAAAACAAATGCTGCACCAAAAATCATTGAAGCAATATTTCCAAACGCCTGAGCTCCTCCAGGAGAGAAGAAACCTTGATAAACATTCATCCCGGCCAGGATTAAACAAAAGTATTTGGCCTTAACTGGGATAATCATAAAGAATTGAAAAATTCGATCTGGGTAGATCACGGCATAACTCACACACATAGCAGACGATAAAAAGGCCATACCATGAAATGGATAATTTAATGAAGCACCACCCATAAAGATTGCAAATAACGAGTAAGCAAAAGCATTTACAAATGTCGCAATTAATAGATAGTGAATATAGCGTCGTGATCCCCAGCGCGCTTCAAGATCACTACCAAGAAACCAAAATAAAAGCCCAGTGAAGACAACGTTAAAAAGACCTGTACTCACAAGAGGATAAGTCACCATCTTATAAATTAAACCAGATTTTAAACTTGCTACATCAAGGCCAAGAATGGCCACAAGAGAAATATCAAAAGCCTTTGCAAAAACGGCCCCTAAGACAAATGAAACCACTAAAATACCAATGAGATATTTATTAACTTTCGTTAGCGGTGGTAAGTACATTTGTTGCATTATTTCTCCTTACATTTTTTGAGCAATTTCAATTAAAACACCACCTGTAGACTTTGGATGAATAAAGTTTACTAAGCAATTATTCGCCCCTTGGCGTGGTGTTTCATATAATAAATTATAACCTAGATCGCGAAGCTCTTGGGACTTTTTTGTCACATCAGGAACACGGTAACACATATGGTGAATCCCTGGACCTTTCTTCTCAAGATACTTAGCAATTGGCCCTTTTCCATCAATCGGCTCTAGCAATTCAACATGAGCGTTTTCATCAATATGAGCAAATGAAGTTGTTACTTGTTGATCTTCGACAACTTCTCGGTGGTTAAAAGTTAAACCTAAGTCACGATATATTTTTTCTGCATTATCAAGATTCTCTACTGCGATAGCAATATGATCAAGGAAACAATCTTTATTAAACATAATCTTCTCCACTTAATTTTTAAGCATTATAAGAAAGTCACTCCCCCTTAGCAAGCTGACTATAAATCACTTAAATTAAATGGTGGGTTATCAAGAACATTATCCCCTGCACAATCGGCCGGTGTTGTTGGAGCTGCCGGTTCTTGAGGCGTTACAGGAGGTTTACAATATCCTGAAACACAATCCCCAAATGTAGGCACTGAATAACAACGCTTAGCACATGTCAGTGAATTATTTGGATCATTGATGCGAATTAAGTAACATTGACGAACGTATTCAATTCGACAAAATTCCTTCGACACACATGATTGATTTGGAACTTTTGAACAAAGAACTTGTTCAAAGTCATTATTTACGTGATCTTGGCATGTATTAGTTGAACCGTTACAACACAGAGATGAACAGTCAAAGTCTGAGTTACAACTTTGACCTGTCGGCTGGTTTCCTGTTGAATCGTAATCATCGCTACACTGACCGACAATCGATCTTGAATAACAACGATTATTAAAACAACACTCTCCAGAACCACATTCACGGTTTCCATTACAAGACTTTAGAGAATTGTAATCATAACCATCTTGAGCTCCTAGGCCCGATTTTAGAAGTTGAAGTTTAATATCTTTTGTAACTGCAATTTGAACCTCTGAACCATTTTCCATTGTGAAAAGTTCAATTGTTCCAGTTACATTACAACTTGAAATTGTCTCACCAGTTGTCGCATTATAATTTTTGGCACGAATATTACACCCATCCATATACTTTGTATCACCTGCTGAGTTAAGTGTTTGAACTGAGCGATTAGAAAATGGTGAATCTGATCCTAAGTATTGAATCCCCGTTGTTTGATAATTAATCTTTCCGGCCCTTGGAAACATATATGACTGCATACCTGCTGCCACATTAGAAAATGAACTTGCTCCGGCCAAAGGTGCTTTAAAAACACCACTAGGTACAGATCCTTGTTGATAAATTGCGGCGCCTTTAATCTCCCATTCATCTTCATTGAAGATACGATATGGACCACGATACTCATATTGATTTCCACCAAGAGTTAAAGTCGTACCAATATTTACGGGATGATTTACACCAAATAAGCTTTGAAACATCGAACTGTCATTACGATCAGGAAGACACTTTAAAAGATTATTTGATAGAGGCTCACCTGAAAGTAAATTTCCATCAATATCAATTTGTTCATAAGTTGGAATATTAGTTCTCTCTACAATTTCTCCATCGACATTTTCTTCACGCCAAAGAGTTTGATCACCAACACCAGCATATGCATAGAGACAAACATCACCTGCTTGATCACAATATGGATGGCTAATAGAAGGTGTAAAAGTAGGATCATCTTCTAAACGAAGGCCGCGACAGTAAAGTCCAGCATTTGTCGGATCAGTTATAACATCCTCAGCTGTATCACTATCGTAGTCATTATAATCAAAGAGACTATATAGAAGACGAATATCAGAAAATTTTCTAGCTGCCATATCAAAAGTAATGACATTAATAGTAGAATATTGAGTGATCCCTTCCCCAGGAACTTGACCAACAACACCATCTAATTCAATTGGTGTGCGCTCACGTCCAAAGTAGAAGCGACCTTTAATAACTCGATTTTTAAGTGAAGAAATATTTAGCCCCGTAAGATGAAGCTTTCCTCTAAAGTCCTTTGGAATTGAAACTTTCTTTTTAAAAGAGCCTGTATTTGGATCAATAATTTGCGTAATCTCAACGGCCGTATCTTCAGGAATATTTGTGATGACCTCAGTATCTCCATCAGTGGCATTATTTCCACCAGAAGACCCATTATTGCCACTTCCATCACCTATTGAATCAGTTGGTGAGTCAAGACTCGCTCTTCTTGAACGAGGCTGCTCCATGCATGAAGCAAAGAGAGTAAGCATTAATAGAAATGTAATCGTTTTTTTCATCATCACTTTGGCCTTAAGTACCTTTTGTAAGTTGATAGTCTTCCCTCAACTTATCGAGTTAACTGACAATTAAGTTAACCCTAAGTAAATATTAACCTTTAACGTGAAAAAACTGCCTAAATTCAGTTAACCTACTGAAATTACGAATTGTAACGTAGAAGCCCCTGCCAACGAGAGCTGGCGTCGAAAAACACCAATATTCAGATACTTATGCTTTATTGAAGAGGGCGACAACAAGGCCGGCCATAACATCCTGAACAAGAGTCAAAATCAGACAAGAAATGTAGAGAATTCCCATTGGAATTCCTGTTCCTGGAGCATAATTTGTAACGATAGTGCCAACACCAGAGATAATCATCGTCAGAACAAAGTAAATTGCGTACGTACCACCAAGACTTGATACCTTTGTCTTTGTGATCTTAAAATTTGATTCACCTTCTTGATCAAAGAGAATCGCAACCATTGGCAGGGCCATGTAGAAATACATGACATAAAGGCCGGGAATAACAAACAGGGCAAAACCTAAAACAGTTAATAAGCTCATTAAAAAACCAAAGAAGACATATGTCGGTATATCCCATAAGACTTTCTTTATCTTAAAGTCTAGGCCATTGAGAGCAAAGAAGAAGAAATTCAAAATTAAAACAGATTGAAAAACAGCACCGAGAACATTGACGATGGCCGCTTCAATGATCTTCATATCAGTTGCCATATCCCCTAAGTTAGCATTGTATATAGCATATGCTTTTAAAAGAAATGAGAAGACAAAGAGAATAGAATAAGGGCCAAGACGCTCTTTCATTATACTAATAGCATCATACATTGCTTCAATGATTCCATATTGGCTTGATGTTACTGTTTCTATTTCTGAGTTATCTTGCATATCCATTGCATACTCCAAATGCTTCTTTATTCGTCGTCAATATATTCGAACGTACGTTTTGCGTGATTCTTTCTCACACCAGGGACTTTAAATAATTGTCCATGAAAAGAGATATAAATGCCAGCATCTACTATTTTAGCAGCATAAAGACTTTCTGTAACATTTTGAAAGGCATCACTATCAACAAAGCCCATCGGCTTCATTGCACCGGTAAAAATAATTGGAACATCTAGCTCTTTTGCTCCGTCTAATGCTTCATAAACGAACTTTGCAGACTTTGCCATGGTATCTGTACCATGAAGGATTATAAGAGGAATATTTTTCTCGAGTTGAGACTTAATCGTTTTTAGAAGAACTTGGCGATCGTAATCGGTAAAATAAAGAGAGTCTTTATTGATGATATTCATGATGTGAAGCTTCGTATATGGAAGCCTAAGGCGATCGATAATAGTTTGTCGAATGAATGAATCACGATTCTTAAGTGAGCCATCACTTTCACTATATGATTTCTCAATGGTACCACCAGTTGAAATCAGCTGAATATTTTGAACATGGTTATCCATGAACTACCCTTTTTAAAGAATTCTAATAATGAACTTAGTTATACATTGTTTTATCAGTGATTTTAAGATCTTATGTAATTTTTTTGGCCAATACCCTTGACGCCTATAAAAAGCATACCATGTTATAGCTGTAAGACACTTATCTATTTGATTATTAATATAAGGAGTACAAATGACTAACCGCACAGGACAAATTTCCGTAGCTACAAGTGACATTTTCCCAATTATCAAAAAATGGCTTTACTCTGAGCATGATATCTTCATTCGTGAGCTCATTGCCAATGGAAGTGACGCCATTACAAAGCGTGCTGAACTTGGCCGCCAAAAAGGATTAGAAATTCCAACAGGAAAGATAGCAGTTGCTGTTGATAAAGAAGCAAAGACGATTACTGTTACTGACAATGGGATCGGAATGACTGAAGAAGAAGTTGAAAAGTACATTGCTCAACTTGCCTTCTCAGGTGCAGAAGAATTTATCAAAAAAATGGAAGATGCTGGTGGTGAATCAAATAAAGACATCATTGGAAAGTTTGGACTTGGATTCTACTCGGCATTTATGGTTGCAGGAAAAGTAGAAGTTGACTCTCTATCAATGAATGAAGGAGCAACGGCAACGAAATGGACTTGTGAAGGTGACACAGAATATACTTTCTCAGACTCTGATAAGAAAGAAGTTGGGACTACAATCACTCTTCACATCAATGAAGACTCAGAGGAATTCTTAAATAAGTGGAAACTAAATGAAACTCTTTCTAATCACTGTGATTTCATGCCTTATGAAATCTCTCTTCGTGACGTAAACGAAAAGATTGAAGACGGCGAAGACAAGGGTAAAGATGTTGAGCCAATTATCGTAAATGATACTAATCCAATTTGGAAGCGTGATCCAAAAGAATTAACAGATGAAGACTACAAAGGTCTTTACCGTAAACTCTTTCCAATGGACGGCGAGCCACTTTTTTGGATTCACCTAAATGTTGATCACCCATTTACTTTAAATGGTATTTTATTCTTCCCAAAATATAATCCAATGAAGCCAGTTGGTGATAAGAATATTCGCCTTTACTGCCGTCAGGTATTTGTATCTGATAACGTAAAGAATATCATCCCTGAATTCCTAGGACTTCTAAAAGGTGCTATTGACTCACACGATATCCCACTTAACGTTTCACGTTCATCTCTTCAAGGTGATCCAAACGTAAGAAAGATTTCAAATTATATTGTGAAAAAAGTTGCTGAGGCCCTAAAAGTACTTAATAAGAAAGACCGTGAAAAGTACGAGAGCATCTGGGAAGATATCGGACTCTTCGTTAAGTACGGATGTGTTTCTGATGAGAAGTTTGACAAGATCATGCGTGAGCGTGCCCTATTTAAAACAAATGAAGGCAAGTTTGTTACTCTTAATGAGTATCTTGAATCTGTTCCAGCTGACTATGCTGAAAAGATGAAAGGAAAAGTACTCTACTTTGAAAAAGAGAATGCTAATCAATCATTATTAGCACAGCTTAAGGAAGTTGGATTAACTGCACTTGAAACAGATAATCATATTGATCCACACTTTATTCAACACTCAGAAATGAAGAAATTCAAAAAAGGTGAAGAAGAAGTTGAGATCAAATTTGTAAGTGTTGATAGTGAAATTGAAAACCTACTTGCAAGTGAAGCAACTTCTGAAGACGATATTAAAGTTAAAGAGATGTTTGCGAAATTCCTTGATATCAAACTTGAAGAAAAAGAAGGTGAAGCACCAAGTGATCGTGGCCTTGAGATTGGTCGCATTGCAAGTGCCACAACTCCAGCTTATTTCAAGGTTGATGAATCAATGAAGCGCTTTGCTCAAATGACTCAGTCAATGGGTGGAGGACAACAATTCCCAATCAAGAAGACACTAGTTGTTAATGCAACAAACCCACTTGTTCAAAGTGCATATAAACTTCACACAAGTGGTAAGAATGAAGAACTTGCTAAGAAGTTATGTGTTCACGTACAAGACCTTGCAGGTATCTCAAGTGAGGGCCTAAAACCAGAAGAGCGTGATTCATTTGTAAAACGATCACAAGACCTCATTAGTGAACTATCAAGTCAACTAAGTCAGTAAATGTCGACTAAGGCTTTTGCCTAAAGTCGATAGGCATACCTTCCTGGAAATAAAAAAAGGCCAGCTTCATAGCTGGCCTTTTTATATATCCCTTTTATTTCTAATTATTAAAAAGCTGCGTTCTTCTCATCGAACTTTCTTGCAAATGTTTCAATTGAGACAACATTTGTTTTCTCATCCATACCATCAGCATGATTGAATCCAACATTTTTGTTATGTGCGCTCAGTTTATTTCCATTTGTATGAGAGCGTTTTTCGTATGTACGAGAGTTCTCTTCTCTTTCAAGCTCTTCTTTACATGCAATACAACAAGTTGCAATTGGACGAGCGTGTAATCTTCTCATTGAGATATTGTCACCACACTCTTCACATTCACCAAAGGTTCCTGCTGCGATTTTATCAAGTGCGCGGTTTACTTTATTTAGAAGAAATTTATCCCTTCCCATTAGTTTTAATTTTAGTTGAGCATCTCTCTCATTAGAAGTTTGGTCGATGATGTCACCACTGGCCTGATTAGTTAAAACTTGCTCGACACTTCCTGTTGAATTGACCAGTTGATTTTTAAGATTAATAAAAAGATTTTTGAAATGTTCTTTTTGTTCAATGTTCATAGTATCTCCATCCAATCTAAAAATAAGTAGTCCATCACGTCTTAACTAAAGCTTTCTTCCTGAGAACTTTAGAGAGATTCCTTTCTCTGCCAATGTATAATGCAACGGCCGTGCCAAGTTTTTGTCTTAGTAATCTAGAGATTTAGTCATATTTATGTAAGATTTGGTGTCATTCTGGCGTATTTGGGCCTGATTCGCCCCTGTCATAACGCACCACTAGGTGATTTTAATTGAGATTAGACGGTTTTATCGTCTTTGGAGATAATAAGGCGTTCATCATCGATCATTTGAGTGAATACGGCCATAACGTCACGATGGGCCTCAAAAGCATGAGATTTTGGGACCTTCTTATCAATGTAGAATTCAACATCTTGGCGAATACTCTTTGGCAGCTTAGCAAGAATTGCGCTACGAACCTCTTCATCTTCCACCTTAAGAGCATTTCCAAAACTTTCAGTTTTAACTTCTCTTAGAAATTCACTTAGCATTTTTGGAGTTATATAAAGAAGATCTTTAAGACGATACATATTGGCCTTAAGTTTTTGGGCCAATTGAGCATCCATTCGAGAGAGGTTACCTATAAGAGTATCCTTCTCTTCCTTGTTCATTAAAGAGATGGCCTCAAGAATTGACTTAAATCCACTCTCCTTCTTATTCGACATAAGGATTATCCTTCATAAGATGGTTCTTAACGTAATCTTCAACCCCCTCATCTACAATGCGAAAGTCGAAGTTAGGAAGAATTCCTCTAAACTTCTCCATATCAGCTTGAGTATAGTATTGGTATTGCTTACGTAGGTGCATAGGCATATCGATGAACTCGACTTTTGGTTCTAGGCCCATTGCCTTGAATGTTGCATTGACAAGATTTAAGAAACTATCGGCCCTTCCAGTTCCAATATTATAAATTCCAGAATGCTTGGCCATTTCTTTATCTGATAATTCAATCATAGCATCGACAACATCTTTGACATAAACGAAGTCACGAAGTTGTTTACCATCTTCATAGCCATCTTTATGAGACTTAAATAGTTTTACCTGGCCTGTCTCATTTATTTGTCCAAATGCCTTGTGAACTAGAGAGCGCATTTCTTCTTTATGATATTCATTAGGGCCATATACATTAAAGAACTTTAAACCAAACCAGTGCTTTGGCTTAGTCTCCTGCTTTAAGGCCCATTCATCAAATAGCTGCTTTGAATAACCATAAGGATTTAGTGGCCTAAGCTTACCGATTTCTTCCTCTTTATCTTCATAACCAAGTTCACCATCACCATAAGTGGCAGCGCTTGAAGCGTAGATAAATGGGATTCCTAGATCACTGGCCAATTCAAAATAGTACTTTGAATGGCCAACATTATTAACCATAAGATAGTCCATATCCATCTCAGTCGTCGATGAGCATGCTCCCATGTGATAAATGAAAGAAATCGACTTATGTACTTCTTCTAAAGCGATATCAAAGAATTCATCGGCATGGAAATACTCAGCGTACTTAAGTCCCCTAAAGTTTTTCCACTTATCTTTGTGATCAAAACGATCAACAATAATAATATCTTCACGGCCTTTTTCATTTAGTTTGGCAACTAAGACACTTCCAATAAATCCAGCACCACCTGTAACTAAGATCATGCCTCACCTTCTTTCGTTTCTAATCTGGCCAGCCCTGTAATGCTTATCCCACACATAGTAAGAAGTGCGAGTAATTTATAGCTATCAAGTTTTACATAGAGGTTATGATAAGTTCTAAGTTTTTCTTCAAGAACTTGATATTCTTCATCAGTGTGAGTGTAATTAGATTTAGCAATATTTGTATCTCTGATACCAGGAGATAATGTCGTCGTATAAACAATTGCTAGAACTAAAGTTGAAGCCGCCAGAACTTTAAGTATGATCGTTGCTTTTGATCCTTTCTTCTTATAAAGAATTGTAAAAAAGATAAGAGCAATGGCAAAGATCATCTCGATTATATTAAATGATGTAAATATAATCCCACCTAACGTTCCCGCTTCTTTAAGAGAGCTCACATTTCGAAAAATATTTGGAGCGGCGATAAAGTCAATAAATGCTGTGGCAAAAAACCATGCTAAGCAAATACCAAAAATTAAACATAATAAGACGTGTTTCTTTTTCATTAATGATTTCATAGAGAAATCATACCGATTATTTCATGTGATGACGAGCAAGATATGGATGCACGATTAACGCAACGGCCAAAATCCCAGCTTCAAAGAGAACAACAAGAGGTGCCCATAATCCCATCATTGTAATAACATCTGGAGGAGTTAGCATCGCTGAGACAAGAGCAAAGCCCACATAGACATAGCGTCGCATCTTTGCCAAAGATTGCTTTGTTACAATTCCCATAAAGCCTAGAATAAGCATTACATTTGGAAGTTGAAATATAAGACCTAAGAACACTAATACCTTACTAGAAAGGACCAGATAGTCTTTAAGTGCAATTGTTGCTTCAACATTTTGAACACCAAAGCTCATGAGAGTTTGGAAAGTTAAAGGAAAAACAATGAAGTAACCAAAAGATACACCAAGTGCAAAAAGAAAGAGACCAATAACGATAAAGGGCTTTACGGCCTTTTTCTCATGATCATAAAGGCCTGGTGCTATAAATTTCCAAACTTGATAGAACCAAAGTGGGCATGAAAGAATCACACTTGAATAGAAAGCAACTTGAAATTGAGAAAGAACTTTATCAAGAAGGCCTAAATAGACAACCTTTCCACCAGTGTCACCACCTAAAGCTTCTCTTAGGGGTGCTAGTAGGATTTCTTGAATTAAGTCTCCATAGGCATAACAAGCGACAAAGGCGGCCATAATAATAATTAATATCTTTACCAATGCGCTACGTAATTCTTCTAAATGGTCGATCAAACCCATTTCTTTCAAAACTTACCCTAGTTTTTAATTTAGTCTTAAAGTAAAATAATTATACTGTATTAATTTAACATAACAAACGCGAATGAAATACTTTTTAATTATCACTCTATTTTTCATATTTATGCCTGCACAAGCAAGTGCTCAGACAATTCTTCTTTGCCTTGGTAAAGAAGAAAGTTTCTATGCAAAAAAACACTACACTGGCCCAAAGTATCATCTAAATCAAATTATGATTAATGAGATTTCATCTGTTGGGAATCCAGAGTTAGCAGCAGGAAATTACAAGAAATATTGTACCCATCCAGAACAGAGCCCTTCTTTAAAACTTTTAAAAGCAATGACTTTAGGAAAGAAAGGACTTTTTAACTTTAAAGAAGATGAGGGTGATGCAGGCGTGCAATTTGCCATGGTAACCTATGATGAATTTAGAAAGAAATCCATCAAAGTTCTTATGCAATATATGTCAAAGATTCAAATGCAAGCGGCAAGCGCTGACTGCCTGACAAAGAATATTCCAGGCCTTACTCAATTCTATTCTAGGTTTCGCTATTTGGAAGAAGAGATAGATTCAATTGCATTAAAAGGTTCAAAAGAAGACCTTCTACGTCTTTATGACTCACTTGAGAATATAGATCAGATCTTAAAGAAGTGCCAAAAGAAGCCAACGAAAGCAGTTAAATAAAAAACAAACTAATCGTCTTATCTTTTTGGGCCAAGAAGTCTTTTAATTTTAAAGATGACTCACTATCCTCATCTCCAACAACATAGAGATGATTTCCAACTAATCCTTCGACATCAATATCATTTAACTTATCCGTAAAAGGAAAGAGATCTTCTCTAAGAAAATCGACTGGGCTCTTCCCTGCTACTTTTTCTTTTTTCATATTTAAAAAAGTAACTTCTGGAATCTTACGTTCGCTGCCTTGTCCTTTAAGCATTGGCCTAATATCAACAGCACAACTACCACAACCTCCACCTGCTTTCGTTAAGTTTGTGATAGTGAGTAAGTCCTTTGCACCATTAGATATTAAGTTTTGTACTTCATTACGAGTAATTCCAAAACAGCGACAAAGAATTTCACTTGTATCAATAACAAGCCCTTGATTTGGATTAAAGTACATTAGAACTTCTTTATAGAAATCAAATAATTCGACTTTAAATCTCTCATCGTTTTGAAGGTAGCTTAGGATAACTTCACTTAGGGAAGATTTATTTTGTTGGACACTAGATAAGAGATCACCAAGATAATTCTTGAGTTCATCATTTTCGGTATCAATAAAGAATTCGCGAACCTGATTAAATTTCGAAAACCTTAATTCAATTAAGCAAGGCCTTTTAGTTCTTAAATCAGGTGCGATAAGTGAAGTATTCATTTATTAAGGATGAACCTCATCACTTCTTAATGTTAAGACTTCAAAACCAGAATCTGTAACTAAAATTGTATGTTCAAATTGTGCCGATAATTTCTTATCACGTGTGATTACAGTCCAGCCATCTTTGAGAGTTTTACAGTCTTTAACACCCATATTAATCATAGGCTCAATTGTAAAAGTCATCCCCGGCTTCATCTCTGCGCCCTTTCCACGTTTTCCAACGTGAACAACTTGAGGATCTTCGTGGAATTCTCTACCGATTCCATGGCCACAATAATCTTCAACTACTGAATAACCGTGATCGTGAGCTATTTCCATAATGGCCGCACCGATGTCACCAATATGACCACCTGGGCGAACTTGCTTAATTCCTTCAATTGTACATTGGTATGTAATGTCAACTAGCTTCTTAGCTTCTTCACTTACATTACCTACAAGGAATGTTTTATTTGTGTCACCGTGAAATTTATTTAAATACGTTGTTACATCAATATTTAAAATATCACCGTCTTTTAATACATCTTTCTTATTTGGGATTCCATGACAGATAACTTCATTAAGAGAAGTACAAACAGACTTTGGAAACCCGTGGTAATTTAATGGAGATGGGTACGCACCATTTTTTATAATATATTCATGACAAAGATCATTTAACTCTTCAGTACTTACACCAGGTTTAATAAATTGTTCGATATATTCTAAAGTCGAAGAAGCTAGCTTCGACGTTGCTCTCATAAGCTCAATTTCACGCTTTGATTTAATTGAAATCATTATTTATCCTCTATTGTAAGTCCTTAAATATACATCCTTTTAACATAGAAAATACTTGGAAAGAATAGATACTACAAAAATTTTACAATCGGGAGGACATGTAGCGTTAAAAATGGCATAAATAAGCTGATTCAAGTTAACGTAAGTTAGGGAAATTATTACATGAATAATATTTTAACTACCATTTTTCTAAGTTTAGTCATCCTTCTAACTTCTCAGGTTCATGCTGAGCAGAATATGAAGTCCACAATCATGGCCCTCCATGAAATTGACGACAAGGTAAATCAGACAACATTTAACAAGTCTGGTGCATATGAAAAATTAGCGCAATATCAGAAGATTAATGAGCAAGCAAAGAAGCTAGAGGCCATAGCAAGACAATATGCGAATACTCTCCATAAAAGAGCTGTAAATAATCTTCCAATAAAGGGCGAAGATCTCTCGATTATGAGGGCCCTTATGAACTCAACTATCCTCTTATTAGAGAAGACGAGTTTATTTACAAATACATTCAAAACATCATCTAAAGTTAATGAAATCGCGACTGCCCAACAACGACTAGCAAGTCTAATCGTTAAAATTAATTATGTTAAATTATACCGATCAGCAGTTGAGATCTTCTTTAAGAATAACGAGGTAAAGAAAGTTGCGGTTGAAATTTTTAATATGATCAATAATCCAAAACAGAAAGCTGTTATGGAGAAGTTCTCAGAGATTCCACAAACAGATCAATTTGCACAAAGCCTGCAATTTGAAGCTAATCGTTTTGTGGATAATCACTACTACTATTTGAAGTTACTTAATCCGACAGTAACAAAGGCCGTCGTAATATTAGAACAACACAATATTGAGCAAACGATACTAGGAAGAACAATCCCAAAATTAAAGCTTCAAAATGTTGGAACATGGTTTGTTGAAATCTGGAATCGAACGACAAACTTTGTATCAGGTCTTTTTGGAAACTTTGTTGGAGCAATTCGCTTTCGTCATGGTTACATGAAAAACCATAAAGTTGCCGTTAATGAACTTTATAAAGTTTTAAGACCCCTTGATATTATTGCTGAAAAAACACCTTTTGCGGCAACAGACTTTTTCATTCCAGGACACTTTGGTCACATTGCCATCTATTTAGGAACTGAAGAACAATTAAAACAATACGGTTTATGGGATGCACCTCTTGTTCGCAAGTATCATCACCTTATCCGCCAAGGAAAAACAATTGTTGAATCGATTCGTCCAGGAAGCCGTATGGTTTCACTAGAGGACTTTCTAGAAATCGATGAGATTACAATAATTCGCGACCGAAACATTCTTAATGATAAATGGCAAGCAAGAATGACTGCTGAAGTAGCACTTGAGCAGCTATGGAAAGAATATGACTTTAATTTTGATATCTCAACATTAGATAAGGTTGTATGTTCAGAAGTTCCATACCATGCATTTGGTTATAAGAGATGGCCAACAAGCTATGTTCTGGGACGTCATACTATTTCACCAGATGAAATCATTCAAAATGCTTTTACAAAAGGCTCTGGTGTCGATTTTATTTTATCACTTAAGGCAAAACGTGATCGTAGATTAAATCTTGTCTCTAAAGTTGAAATGGCTTCAAATCTTGATATCGATTACAATGCGCAAGAGGACCTTTTCACGAAGAAAGAAAAGAAATGTCGAACAGTTACGACATATCGCCATGCGAATAATCGTGCATCTCGTTACCATAGACGATGCACCACATATGATAAGCCTCTAATCTACAACGACCTGTAGTAAAGTAGTAAAAAACTTGCTAAATTAGAGGCATGACATACTATCTCTATCGGCCAGAAATATCGAGTTACCAAGGTGAAAGCTTTCGTATAAATGAAAGAGATGCCCTTAGTAAACTAGGGATAAAGTACGTCGACACAAGTATAGAGATACCTGATGGAAAGAAAGTCATCGTTATTTCCACAAGCTACACAAAGAATGAAGAAATTGTAGAATCTCTTTCTCATGCAAATATTGCACTTTGGATTCACCCAAACTCTGGATATGATAATTTCAGTTATAAATTCATTAAAGAAGCTCAGTTTCCAATTATTCTAGGAAATGAAATAAGAGCAAATGCCGTGGCCCAATTTTACATACAATCCCTGTTAAATCATCTCGGTAAGATTCCGATTACAAAAGAATGGGATGAATCGAGGCGGTTTCGACGTAACCTCTTAAACGAAAAGAATGTTCTAATAATTGGGAAAGGACCTATTGGCAGTAAAGTCGGCCACACGCTTGAAACACTGGGAAGCAGAGTCAATTACTACGATCCATACCAAGATAAGTCGCATAACAAAAAATACTTCGCGCAGGCTTTAAATACTACAGATATCCTTATTATGGCCTGTTCTTTAAATGAAAGTTCTCATCACATAATTAATGAAGAAGTGTTCTCTCTTTTAAAAGAAGAGATCATTATAATGAATGCCGCAAGAGGAAAGCTTATTGACGGAGATCAACTTAATGATTTTCTAACTAAGAATCGTAAGGCCTTTGCCATCATAGATGTATTTGAAAAAGAACCAATCGAGTTTGCTACTTTTAAACATCTTTCTAATATAAAGCTTAGCTCTCATATTGCAGGTGTTTACAATGGAATAAATGAAGAAATAATTAATTTTGAAAAAAATATTATAAGAGAATTCATGCAAGATAACACTCTCAGTAAGTACGAGAATGCTCAAATGAAGAATCGATTAAAAGGAAATCTCTTAATTTAAATAGGAATAACGATATGAGTAACAAAGAAAATTTACTAAACGACTACCTTTGTCCTCCCGGCTTTGGCGTTTTTACCGTCAATACTGCAAAAGAAAGAAAAGATAAGCTCACTCAATCCCTATACCAAAGTACAGAAACTTCGGAAATTGAGAAAAAATGGAGAAAAAGTTTAGAATCTCTTTCACAAAAAGATGGATGCGCTATTTTAGGTGTCGCATCTGATTGTGGTGGCGGAATTCAAAGAGGTGCAAATTGGGGACCATTATTTTTAAGAAATACACTCTTAGAAGATCATCAAGAAGTCTACAAAGCATGTTTTGACCTTGGTGATATCAGAGTTATTCCCCACCTACTTCACGATAAATATCTTAATGACGAAACAATTAAGAGTGCTCAAAATGCACTCTATAAAGGCAAAGAATTAAGTGTATCACCTTTAAGTATTGCAAAAGCAAGTGTTGATGAAGTCTTTAAATTCAATCAAAACCTTAAGCTTTTTAGTATTGGTGGTGACCACTCAGTAAGTTTCCCTCTTGTTAAGGCATGGATAACAAACCGTCGCTCACTTGGTAAAAAAGTTGGCCTAATTCATTTTGATGCCCATACAGACTTATTACGTGAGAGACTTGGTATTGATTATTGTTTTGGTTCATGGCTTACACATGTACTGGATGACCTAGAAAGCCCTTCTCACTGTTACCAATACGGTATTCGTTCAACTGGTAAAACAAAAGAGCATTGGGAAAAAGAATTTGGAATCAACCAATACTGGGCAAAGGATGTGAAAGAAATAGGAGCAAAAGAGCTTGCTCTTAAATCAATCAAAGAATTACAAGAACAAGGCATCGAAGAAATATATATTAGCTTTGATATTGATGCTCTTGATGAGAGCGTAGCAAGTGCGACAGGAACTCCAGAGCCTGAAGGTCTTATGCCTCATGAATGTGCTATAATGATCAAAGAGTTTACTAATGCATTTTCATTAACAGGTGCTGATATGGTTGAAATTGCTCCACTTGTTGGGCTAAGCGAACAAGGATCCAAAACAACATTAGAAGTTGGTGCCGCAATGAGTGCTCTTATGATTGAGGCCATGACGAATGCCAATAATTGAGTTTCCACCAGTCGATATAGCAGATGAACAGGGTCTTCTTGCCATCGGAGGAGACCTTCATCACGATTCTCTACTGCTTGCCTATCAAAGTGGTATTTTCCCTTGGCCAATTTCTGAAGAATATCCCCTTGCTTGGTTCTCACCACCGCAAAGAGGAGTTATCTTACAAGAAAACATACGATTTAATCGTAGTTTAAAAAAGTTTGTAAAAAAATGTAATTGGAAGATAAGTTTTAACCAAGACTTTTTGGGAGTTATCAAAGAATGTCAAAAAGTACATGCCAAATCAAATGATGGAACATGGATAACAGATGAAATTATTGATGGATATTACAACTTCTTCCACCAAGGTCTTGCTTATAGCGTAGAAGTAAAAAACGAAAATGGCGACTTGATAGGAGGACTCTACGGAGTGAAAATTGGACATTTCCTAAGTGGTGAGTCCATGTTTTTTAAAGAGACAAATGCTTCAAAGCTTGCACTCCTAGGCATCTTAAGTATTCTTATTGAAGAAGGCATACCATTTTTAGACACTCAAATGGTTACACCTATTACAGAATCATTTGGAGCAACTGAGATTCCTCGAATAGATTTTATAAAGGCGATTACACCCTTATTTAACAAAGGTATTTTAAACCTTCCAACAACATCAATAAAAGCAAGTGATATAGCTATTAAGCTTTCTTTTTAGCATTAATAAATAATGCTAATCTTTTAAAAAATATTAAGATACGAGACTTTCTTTTATAAATCGACTTTTTTAAAATCATTTAACAATCTCCTCTTCATCTAGGCCAAGAACATTCCATTCACATGCCATTTGAGGCAATGCAAATTTCTTGATGCGTCTTTTGAAGTACTCAAGATTAGTCACAGATGGAGAAATATAGTGCAAGCGATCAAACTTACCATCATCATTTAAATTTAGTACGAGACCTAGCTCTCCAGATGAAACTTGAGTAACACCTAAGAAAAGCCCAGATTTAGGCTCTATTTCACTATCCGAGGAAGGTGTTTGGTATTTTAATTTCACAACAGGATATTCTTCACAAATTTTAATGATATTCGAATAAGTATTTCTCAGTTCTTTAATACGAATAATTAACAACTCATAAGTAGAGCCATTTAGGCTTAAGAACTCTTGAGTGTCTAAATCATCATATTCATAAAAACTCTCAAATTTCTTTAAATTATAATGATAACCTAAGCTTTGTAGAGGATATGACTTTAGTGAATGATCAAGTGCCGAAAGATTTGAATTAAAATAGTCTTTATACTTTAAAAACAGCTCATTTCCTTCAACAACTTGATAGGCCTTATCTAATTCTTTTTCAAAATTATGAATGCAGTCTCTTATGTCATATAGCCATTTACGATCTTGCATCTCTAAAATGGCCTTTAATTGTTCAAGGTCTTTAATTCCATCAGGAGCAAAGAGTTGCATAATTTTATTATATTGAGATTTAAATATACATTTAAGTTCGGCCACAGAACTCTTTGCAAATGTCTTTTCAAGGCATTTAATATTTTCTAATGCGCTAAAAACTTCAAACGTAAACATTCTTTGAATATTTAAGTCTGTGCGCTTATTTTTATGATTTACATATTCATCAAATTCATAAAGTAATAACGAGGCCATTAGACGATTTGAAAAGCTTGTCCCCAACATTGAGTTGATGGCATTTTCAATAGTCATTGTTTCAATATTTTTTTCAAAGCTTATATGATTATCAAAGTGAAATTTAAAAATAGAGTTTTCAACTTTATCAGAGTCCACATCAAAGATCATCTTTGATTTAGAAGCAGGATTTAAAAACTTTTGTAAGCTTACTTCAACACCTTCTCCTCTAAGAGAAGCCTGTTTAAAGTAAGTATTACATAATTCACTAGAGCCTGAATCCTTTTCAAAACGATACTTTTTTTGAGGAGTGATAATTTCTTCTTGAATACGATCTTCTTTTTGATAGAAATGAATTCCAAAGTTTCGATTTACTTCAGCTTCATGCCAAGTTAGTGCATTAAACAAGTGTCCATACGAAGACATTGTTTGCCCATAGCTCAGGCTAATTCCATAGAAGTATCTTTTGTGTTCCAATAAGTTTTGAAATTGATAGATAAGTAAGAATCTTCCGTTAAAGAGATTTAACTCATCTTTAATTTTCTGCGAATTCATTAAATCAAGACAAGTTAAACTATTAAAGACAATATGATCATTGTCTTTGAGTCTAAATGCTTCAAGAGCAAACTCAGACTTTGATAAAATACGAATAGAATCTAATATATTGATAAATTTCATTTAAAACCTAATTTAATTTAAACTTCACATCAACTGGAAAGACTTGTTTAACTTTAGAATTATCACAACTCAATTTCTTACCGTTAAACCATACCCAATTATAAATCTTTTGATTGAATGTGTCTGCACCACTATCATATTCAATATAACGATAGTGTGGAGCATTTGCATTGGCCAAAGAAGCTAGTAAACTAATAGCAGATGGGAAAGCTCCCATTACTTCCCTATCATTGCAGCCTCTAATCTCCTTTGCTGAATCCACAACAAACTCCCCTTTAGAGTCTCTGATATTTCTAACCCATGAGCGACTTCGACAATTGTAATAATAACCAGAATCAGTTGCATATTCAAATGCACTTAAATATTCAATTAACCAATGTTCTTTCATCTGATTCTTAATATTAAAGTGACGGACATATTTACGACAAATTAAAAATTTATTCCAATAATTCTTATGATAATTTTGAAATCTCTTAGCGATTCCCTCTTTAGACTTAAATACCCTTAAGGCCTTATCATAAACACTTTGGCATGAGTTTCTTAGGGTTGCTAATTCTTTATTTGTAAATAAATGTCCTGAGTTAATGACGTATTTTAAAGCTCTAGTTGGTAGAATTGGAGACTCTAAGCGATAAGCGCCTTTTGATGTACGACCGATATCATTGTGACCCATTGAATTTTCAAGGAATGCTTTAAAATAATCCCAATCAACATATTTCTTTAACGAATTAAGCCCATATGCTTTAGTAAGATCTTCATCAAGCATACTCTTTGCTATCAAAATAACCTCTGAGTCCCACTGGTTTCTCAAGTCACATAAACCACTCAAGCAACTCTTAAGGATAACACCACCTATAACTTGAACCTGAATTGTTTCTTCATTAGGAAACTTGCCATCAACGAGATATTTCAAGTCGCCAAATACTGCAACTCGTTGAGGTCTTCCATTGCTTCCAAGTAGCCTTGGAATATAGGCCCAAGAAAAGTTTGGCCTATTAATAGATGAGGAATAATTTTTCCAGATATCTTCAGTTTTACAATAATTTCTTTCTTTGTAGAGACGACCACTCACAAGATCAATGTCATATTGGAAGGCACTATCACGGGGCGTTGTAATAAAAACATCAACAAGGCGTTTTTTTACATCAATCTGTGGTGCAAAGTCGAAGAATAGATGACCAATTGTTCTACCTTCATAGTTTTTGTAGGAAAATTTCTCACCTGCATCAAACCAACTTGGGTTAACTTCTTTCGTCGGAAGTACAATTTTTTTTGTTGCACAACCAATTATAGTAAAGGCAAGTAAAAGAAAAATGAATTTAGTAGTTTTTTTGAATTGACAAATATACACATTATAGTCCAAAATCTTAAAACGCAATTAACGGTTCGGTGTTGGAATTGGTAGACAATCTGGATTTAAAATCCAGTGGGGGCAACCCCGTGCGGGTTCAAGTCCCGCCCGAACCACCATTTCTTTATTCTAATATTATCAACTTAACATTCAACTTAATCAAGCTCATTATTAGAAACATTAATTTCAGGATTTATTCGATGCGAAATTTATGCAGCAGATTTATTTTGATCGTCGTTATTGAGAATCTCTAGCATACACTCACCAATAACTTCTAAGACTGTATCTGAAACTGCTTCAAAACGTATACCAAGGCCTTTAGGTCTCTTTTGTGCACTTGTACGCATAATTGTAAAATCAATTGCAATTGCTCTTTCGAAGCGGCCTTCTGAGATAAAGATTGTTCCCATTGAATCTTGCGTAAAGACATCTTCAAATTGTGTCACTTCAATAAAGCCACCACTTAAAGAAAGGTTCGTTAAATAACCTTTAAATTCTTTTTGAACTCCGCGGATAGAGAACGAAACAATTTCTTGTAGGCCAACGCGATATTCAGTTCTTTCTATTAAGTATTTATTATTTTCTGGATTTTGCGGATCATCGAAGATCTTTTCTGCTTTTGTATTTAGCTCTAGGCAGTCTCTTGAAGGAACCCAAGAAGCTCCAACTTTCTTTTTCACAAGAGTGTCGCCTTTAATATTTCCTTTGATAAGATCTTCTAGCATCTCATCAAAACGAAGAGGACCGACAACTCCAGCACCTGTATCATATAACCAAGTCTTCTTATTTGAGATTTCATAAGACTTACCACTTTTAAGGCCTTCTAGATTAAGACTTTCAAGCTCGTCATCGTCTGATTGCGCTCGACTAGAAGAGGCCATCTCTAGTCCTCCACTTGAAATATCAAATTCACCAGTTACTTCTTCGCTCGCATCAGTCTCGTCAATAACTGGGCCGTCACTGATGAGAACATCTTGAGAGATCATATTAATCTTTGGCTTTAAATCTTCTTCAGGATGATTAACTTCTTGTGTTTCATTCGTAACTTCTAAAACTTCTTCTTCCACATTATTTGTAGGAGTTTGAGAAGCTTTTAATGAATATTCTCTGAAATGTTCAAGCTCTCTTTCTGCAACTTCAAGTTTAGCATTTAAGGCCTTGGCCTTAGCAATAACCTTAGAAAGGTTCTTCTTGGCCAATTTATTTTCTACAGAAAGATTCTTATATTTAACTTTTAATGCTTCAAACTTTTTCTTGTACTCAACGGCATCGACTCCACTATCTTCTATTTCACGAGCTGCTGATTTTGGAATATTCTTAATCGCATCACCAATACGTGTTTCAACTGCTTCCACTTTTACAGACATTTCATCACGTAATTGACCAACCTCATCTTTAATTAGCCTAGAAATAATAGCTACTAACTCATTTTGGTCTGTGCTTGGTGCTTCAACTTTTTGAATGATGGCCATACCTTCTGGCGAAGTTTCAGGACAATCAAAATCTGTAGGAGATTTTTGCAGGGCCTTTCTTACCACATCAGGAATCTGGTGCTCACTTAAATGACTCCATATTCCCTTTCCAGAATCAAAAGCATATTGATTTGAAAAAACGACTCCAGACAACGCCTCAACATAGAGATCGTTGAGATCAACTTCCCTAAAATCTGTTAATGTGTCTGCAATAATAATCTTTTTCAAAGTCATCCTCTTTTACTACTCTTAGTATATCGGTAAGATATTAATTAAAGTTTAATAATAACAAAGGCTTATATTCAATTTGTTTAGTATAGTTATCAAGTTTTCCTAGAACTAGTTACTAAGTGACTGAAAATACTTATTTTAAAAATTTATGAACAATATAGAAAACGAAATAAAATTGGCAAAAATAGTTGGTTTTGACCTAAATAAGGTCTCTGAAATCGAGTCTCAACTAAATAATGGCCATTCACAAGATCAAGATAACCTCTACCTTCAAGGCCTAAAAGAAGAGGCGATCAATACATCTCTATTGGATTTTTATGAGATTTTAAAAGAAGTACAATCCAGAAGTAATGGAGAGGAAGTTACCATTTGTGATATTGGAGCATCCTATTGCAAAATGGCATTTGTGGCCCAGGCCTTTTTTCCTAAAATAACGATAGTAAGTATCGAGCCAGTAAAAGAGAGAATTGACTACGCCATCAATAATCTGGATTCATCAAAACATATCTTTTTTAACGACTACTTTAGAAAGACTCATGTCGAAAAATATCGCCCAGACTATATCTTTCTCTACTTTCCTGTATGTGATGCACTTGAGGAAATCTTAGAAATTATTGACTCACCTATTATCGCCATAGAGGCACACGGACAACTAATTAACCGATTAGGCCACGCATATAAGCATAAAGAAGTATTTACGAAACTTATTATGCCAAGACATAATCCAATGAGTTACTTTTTTAGCAAGCGAAGAGACAGTGAAGCTATCGTATCTTTAAACCACCTCAGCTCAAGCGCTGACGATCTTATGATTATAAATGATAGAAAGCCTTGGTTTGCAGACAAAGAAGGCCTAAGAGCTTATTTTGATGAGGAAGAGAAGATTACCATTGAACTTCAAAACCCTCCTCGCACAATCCACTTTAGTGACAACTTAGAAACAATAAAAAGTAGCGAGCTTGATACTAACGTTCAAGAAATCATTTCCATGCGACGTGAAGGTAAGCAAATTGATGGATGCTATATTCGTAAGATTTTTGTGGATGGGAGTTATGAGTTATCGAGTGGGGAGATAAGAGAGTGAGTATATCCCATTGCTCCAGAGACGAACCGGCGTGCATAAACGCACGCCTCTCGACAAGCTCCCTAGCTAAAGAGCATGGGAGCCTATACCGCGTCAAATCTTAGCTTCGCTAAGATGCCGCGGTTATATATTTAGAGGTTTTTTATCAAAGGCATCAAGAGCAGCTTCTTTGAATGCTTCAGAATAAGTCGGGTGAGCATGACAAATGCGCCCGATATCTTCAGCAGCAGCTCTAAACTCCATTGCTGTTGCAGCTTCTGCGATTAAGTCTGCAGCACGAGGACCTACGATATGAACTCCTAGGATCTCATCTGTTTCTTTATCAGCTAGAACCTTTACGAAACCATCAGACTCATTTGAGGCACGAGCACGTCCACTTGCTTTAAATGGAAACTTCCCAGATTTATAAGGAGTCTTATTCGACTTAAGCTCTTGCTCTGTTACACCAACTGAAGCAACCTCTGGCCAAGTGTAGACGACACCAGGAATAAGGTTGTAATTGATATGTGGCTTTTGACCAGCAATGATCTCAGCACAAACAACACCTTCTTCTTCCGCTTTATGCGCAAGCATTGGCCCTGTTGTAACGTCACCAATTGCATAAATATGAGAAATGTTAGTTCTTAGATGATCATCAGTAACAACACGTCCACGCTCATCAAGATTTACACCAGCATTCTCAAGACCTAGCTTGTCAGTATATGGACGACGTCCAACGGCCATTAGGCAGTAGTCACCTTCAAGTTTAATCTCTTCTTCATTCTTTTTGTTTTTGGCCTTAACGTGAACTTTTGCGCCTTTTCTAACAACTTCAGTTACACCGTGACCTGTATAGAATTCCATTCCTTGCTTCTTAAGAACTTTTCTCATCTCTTTTGAGCAGTCTTTATCCATTGTTGCAAGAATTGAATCAGCATATTCAACAACAGAAACTTTTGATCCAAGTCTTAGGAAAACTGAACCAAGCTCAAGTCCAATAACTCCCCCACCAATTACGATGAAGTGCTTTGGAAGAGTTTCAAGCTTAAGAGCTTCTGTACTTGTGATGATTCTTTCTTTATCGATCTCGATTCCAGGAATTGTTGCAGGCTTTGAACCTGTTGCAATAATAAAGTTTTTTGCCTTAAGAGTTTCCTCTTTTTCACCTTCAACTTTAAGAGTGTGAGCATCTACAAATGATCCAAACCCATGGAAAGTTTCAACTTTATTTTTCCCCATAAGGTATGTGATACCACCTGAAGTATCTGCGACAACACCAGCGACACGTTCTGCCATCTTTTTTAGATCGGCCTTAACTTTACCAGTTGTGATTCCGTGTGCCTCAAACTCATGAACTGCTTCATGATACTTCTCACTTGAGTCAAGCCATGCTTTTGATGGGATACAACCTACATTTAGGCATGTTCCACCAAGAGTATTGTATTTTTCAACGATCGCTACTTTCATTCCAAGTTGTGCACAACGAACAGCACTGATATATCCACCAGGGCCTGAACCAATTATAACAACATCAAATTCTTTACTCATATTTATTCCTTAAAAATTAAATTTTAAATTAGATATCCAGAAGCATTCTAGCAGGATCTTCTAACATCTCTTTTACCATCTTAAGGAATGTTACTGATTCCTTACCATCGATAATTCTGTGGTCATAAGATAGTGCAAGATACATTACAGGGTGAATAACAACCTGACCGTTAACTGCTACTGGTCTTTCAACAATATTGTGCATTCCTAGAATCGCAGATTGAGGAACGTTAATAATTGGCGTAGAAAGCATTGAACCAAAAACACCACCATTAGTGATAGTAAATGTTCCACCAGTCATTTCGTCTACTGTAAGCTTCCCATCACGACCTTTAAGAGCAAGTCTTCTTACTTCTTTTTCAATTTGAGCAAGACTTAAGCTTTCAGCATTTCTAATAACTGGAACAACTAGACCTTTTGGAGTTGATACCGCGATACCAACATCTGCATAGTCGTGATAGATGATATTTTCACCATCAATCTGTGCGTTAACACCTTTGATTTCCATAAGAGCTTTTGTACATGCTTTTGTGAAAAAAGACATGAACCCAAGTCCGATATCGTGCTTATCTTTGAAAGCATCTTTATACTTCTTACGAAGCTCCATCACGTTATACATATCAACTTCATTAAAAGTTGTTAGCATTGCCGTAGTATTCTTAGCTTCCACAAGACGCTTAGCGATTGTCTTACGGATACGCTTCATTTTTACTTCTTCTTTTCCTCTACTTGCTCCACCCATTGGTGTTTGTGTTTCAATTTCAGGAGCTGGAGCAGCTTTTGCAGCTGGAGCCGAAGCTGGTTTAGAAGCTTTTGCATTTACTGCATCATTCTTTGTTATGCGGCCATCTTTCCCTGTTCCATTTACACTTGAAGCATCAATTCCTTTTTCTGCAAGGATCTTTGAAGCGGCTGGAGATGGATAATTCTTATCTCCACCTTCAGGTGCATTTGCAGCTGGAGTTGTAGGAGCTTCAGTTGAAGTTGGAGCATCATCACTTGAACCTTGTTCTGGAGCAGAAGCTGAAGTATCAAGCTCAGCAACTACAGCACCAATTTCAAGCTCTGCACCTTCTTCAGCGATAATCTTGATTACACCACTTTCTTCAGCAGGAAGAGGAAGTGTCGCCTTGTCTGATTCTACTTCAACAAGTTCGTCACCTTCGTTTACAAAGTCTCCATCAGCAACAAGCCACTCTCCAAGAGCTACTTCTGTGATTGATTCTCCAATTGGTGGAATAGTAATTTTTACGATTGCCATTTTTTATCCTTATTTATTTTTTAGCTAAAAGCTTTTTCTACTATAGTCTCTTGTTCTTTAACGTGTACCGAAGCATATCCTGTTGCTGGAGAAGCCGAAGCTTTTCTTGATACACAATCAATATCTCTAAAAGTATCACGCCAACGATTTAAATGCATCCAAGCTCCCATATTCGATGGTTCTTCTTGGACCCAACGGTGAGTTGCATCAGGATACTTATCAAGGATTTCCTTAATTTTAGTTGTTGGTAGCGGGTATAATTGCTCCAGACGAACAATGGCCACATCTTTACGGTCATTTTCTTGCTGATGCTTAAGTAGATCGTAATAAACTTTACCTGAGCAAAGAAGAACCTTCTTAACATCTTTAGCTTTAACCCAAGAATCATCAACAACTTCTTCAAACTTCCCACTTGTGAAGTCTTCTACTTTAGACTGACAAAGAGGGTGTCTTAAAAGAGATTTTGGAGTGAAAACAACCAGTGGTTTTCTAAATTCCCACTTAAGCTGACGTCTTAGAGCATGGAACATATTTGCTGGAGTTGTAATATTACAAATAACCATATTTTCTTCAGCACATTGTTGTAAGAATCTCTCTGGTCGACAAGAAGAGTGCTCAGGTCCTGCTCCTTCATAACCGTGTGGTAGAAGCATAACTAAGTTACTCATTCTTCTCCACTTACTTTCTGCAGCTGAGATAAATTGGTCGATAACAATTTGAGCACCATTAGTGAAATCACCAAATTGTGCTTCCCAGATATTTAGAGCATGTGGCGTTGCTTGAGAATAACCATATTCAAAAGCAAGTACAGCATATTCAGATAGAAGTGAATTATAGATATAGAAGTCACCTTGACCAGTCGTTAGGTGTTCTAGGCCACAGTATGCTTCATTTGTTTTCTCATCAAAAACTTTAGCGTGACGGTGTGAGAATGTTCCTCGAATAACGTCTTCACCAGAAAAGCGTACATCATTTCCTTCAGTCAGAATTGAACCGTAAGCAAATAGCTCAGCTAGTGCCCAATCAATTTCATCATTCTCATAACTTGCCTTTCTTTGATCAAGAAGCTTTTGAGCTTTTCTTAAAGTCTTAAAGCCTTCAGGAGTTGAAGTTATTGATGAAATAATATTATCTAAAACGCTCTTTTCAACAGCAGTTTCAGGAGAGCTTAAAAAGTCTTCTAATTTAGAAAAACGAAGATCTCCCCACTCTCTATGTGGACCTGGTACTTTCTTTGGAATTTCGTTTTGTTTAACATTATTAAAACGATCAGAAAGAAGGTCTTTAAATTCTTTTTGCATCTCTTTTGCAACTGCACGATCAACTGATCCACTTGCTGCTAATTCTTCAATATACATTTCACGAGGATTCTTATGCTTTGAAATCATCCCGTAAAGTTCAGGTTGAGTATATTTCGGCTCATCACCTTCGTTGTGCCCGTGCTTACGGTAACAAACCATATCAACGAAAACATCACGCTTAAACTTCTGTCTGAATTTAACAGCAAGCTGACAAGCGTAAACAACGTCTTCAGGGCAGTCACCATTAACGTGAATAACTGGAATATTTAACATCTTTGCTACAGATGTTGAGTAATGAGATGAACGTGCATCTGTAAAGTCAGTCGTGAAACCAATTTGATTATTAATTACAAAGTGGATCGACCCACCTGTACGGTAACCAGGAAGTTCCGACATTTGTAATGTTTCGTAAACAATCCCTTGACCAGCAACGGCCGCATCACCGTGAATGACAATTGGGATAATCTTACTTTCATCACCTTCATAAGCAATATCAATTTGTGCACGAGCATAACCAGTTGCCACAGGAGATACTGTTTCAAGGTGAGATGGATTTGGTAGAAGTTTTAAATAAACTTCTTTATCGTCTTCTGTTTTTGTTACAGAAGTAAATCCCATGTGGTATTTAACGTCACCATCACCTTCACCTTCAGCTTGTTCAACAGAATTTCCTTCAAATTCAGAGAAGATATACTCATATGTTTTACCAAGAGTGTTAGCAAGAACGTTTAGACGTCCACGGTGGGCCATACCAATAATATATTCTTTAGCTCCTAGTCTTGCACCTTCATTAATCACGGCATCAAGTCCAGGAATTGTCGACTCTCCACCTTCTAGTGAGAATCTCTTTTGACCTGTGTATTTTGTTTGAAGAAAGTTTTCAAAAACATTAGCTTCGTTCAGTTTGTGAAGAATTCTTTTCTTCTTATCAACCGTAAATTCTTTCTTTAAATATGTGTTTTCAAATTCTTCTCTAAACCAACGTCTCATTTCAGTGTCATCTGAGTGCATATACTCAACACCGATCTTTCCGCAGTAAAGCTTCATCATGTGGTCCATAATATTTTGAAGAGTCGTTGCTCCTAGGCCAACAAACTCACCACAAGTAAATACTTCTTTTAAATCAGAGTCAGATAAATCGTAATCTTTTAAAGAAATATGGGCACGACGATCAATTCTTGGACGAATCGGGTTTGTATCCGATAGTAAGTGTCCACGTGAACGAAATGATTGAATTAGTCTAAATACGTTGAATTCTTTGCGAAGCTTTTCATCGCTGACATCTCCGCCGCTAGCAGATCCCTTACCTGCACCAAACTCAAAACCTAGGAAAAAGTTACGCCAGCTCTCCTCAACTTCTTGAGGGTTTGCTTCGTATTGTTCATAGAGAGAGTCGATGTAAGAAATGTCTGAACTAGAGAGGGTTGAAAAGTCGAATTTTTCCATTTGATAAAATCCATTTTACTGCTTTGCAGTTACTACAAATTAATAATTTAGGCGTCTTAATATACATTATATCTTAACAGTTCGTGAAGTTTTCTTTTTGCACAGGCAAGCTTTGACTAGATAAAAATTAAAGTGATAAAGTCGGCTTCACCACACAAAAAATAACAGGAGAATTTATGGACTCAAGAAAATATATGAGTGATGCAATCAGAACGGAATCAAGAGACTTTGATGCGATGAACACACGTCTTTTAGACGATGGAGTTAAAAGACTTCTTCACGCTGGAATTGGTATTTCAACAGAAGCAGGTGAATTCCTTGATGCTCTAAAGAAGCATATATTCTATGGTAAGGAACTTGACCGTGTTAATCTTGCGGAAGAGCTAGGTGATCTTTTCTGGTATATGGCAATTGTTGGTGATGAGCTAGGAATTAAGTTTGAAGACGTAATGGAGCGCAATATCACAAAACTTAAGGCGCGTTATGGTGAAAAGTTCAGTGAAGAAAAGGCCGACAAGCGCGATCTTGAAAGCGAAAGAAAAATTCTTGAGGGTCAGGCTTTTAACTAATGAAACTTAACAGAATCTTTATATTTAATTTGGCGATCTTTTTAATCGCCTTAACTACTTTCTCATCTTGTCAGAGCGATAAACTACAATTCTATCGCCTTTCTGGCCCAACTATGGGGACAATATACAACATAAAATTTATTGCACCACAGGGATACAATGAATTAAAGCTAAAAAAAGATGTTGAAATTCGTCTCGATGAAGTCAACAAGGCCATGAGTACATATATAAGCGACTCAGAGATCTCATTATTTAACAAAATGAGTAAAGATGAGAAATTCTTCCCAGGCAATGACTTTAAGAGAACTCTTGAGCATGCACTTGATGTAGCGAAAAAGACAGATGGTACTTTCGATCCAACAATAGGAACTCTTGTAAACCTTTGGGGTTTTGGTCCAAATGGAAAGAGAAAGATTCCATCACAGTCAGATGTACTAGCAGCAAAAGAGAAAGTTGGTTATGAGAAAATCAAACTAGATGGCAATACTCTTACGAAGTCTGTTGATGGAGTCTACTTAGACTTATCTGCCTCTGCTAAAGGTTACGGGGTTGATGCATTAATTGAGCTATTAAAGTCTCAAGGAATACGAAATGCCCTAGTAGAGGTGGGAGGCGAAGTACGAACAATGGGAGAATCCCTTACAAGACCGTGGAAAATTGGAGTTGAGTCCCCTTCTAATAAAGACGGCAATCCCGTCGTTCGTGTCGTAACAATGAAAGACGTTGCTCTAGCGACTTCTGGTGATTACCGAAACTTTTTTAAAGAAGGTGGCAAACGCTATCAACATACGATCAACTTCAAATCTGGAGCACCTGTTGCATCACAACTTGCATCAGTGAGCGTTGTTTCAGAGACATGTATGGATGCAGATGCATGGGCCACGGCCTTAATGGCAATGGGTAAAGAGAAGGCCATTGCCTATGCTAAAAAAAATAAATTGAAAGCGTTCTTCATCTATCGTTCTGACGATGGTTCAGGAAAGTATTTAGAGACATCGACAGAGGAATTTGATAAGATAACCAAGTAAAACACTCTGATACGGAGACATTATGGATTCAAATATTAAGTTATTTTTTGTTACTTTTGCTGTCCTTGCTATCTCGATTACGGGAATGGCAGTAGGTGTCATCCTTTCAAATCGTAAGCTTCAAGGCTCTTGTGGTGGACTTGGAAAAATCATTGGCGAAGATTGCATGTTTTGTGAAAAGAAAGAAGAATGCAAAGAGCACCCTGAAGAAGCGCAAGATTGCCTAAAGGCATAATCAAAATTCCTCAAATAGATTTCAAATAACAAAAAGGCTCCAAATTGGGGCCTTTTTACTATCCTATAGGGCCAAAAGGAACCCTTTAAGCACTTTTGCACCAGCGTAAGTAGTTGAATGTACGTGTTCAAACTTGGCACAGTTCATGCTTTTATATTGGCAACAAAGCTATTAAACAGGAAGTTTAAAGCTGACGGCTTCAGGAAGAGCGAACCATTAGGGAAAAGAGGCCAATATGAAAAGTACAATGAGGAGAGCACTTTACATCACTTTAGGATTAGTTATGTTATCAATAACAATCCAAGAAAGAGTTCACGCAAGAACAATGAAGAGAATCACGCCTGAGCAAGTACAGAAACTTGATCGTGGAATGGCAGTTGAGACTTACAGAGGAGAATTTCTCGATATCAGCTCAATCTCAAATATCCGCAAGACTTTTGGAAACTTAGCAGATCTTAAAGATGGTCGCGAGATCAGACTTAAGAATGGTGATACTTTAACAGCACAAGATATCAAATTTCTATATGTTGAAAGATTTGGTGGAGATGCACCAAAGAGAGGAAAGAAGTTAGAAATCGCAAGAACACCACATGACGAGGAGTAATCAACTATTTTCAATACAATTTGCTACGTCTTCCTTAGTAGCAATGACCAGTAAGACATCCGGGTCGCTCGAAAGAGCGGCCTTTCTTTTTTTATCTGCAATTATTTTACGTCCTGTAGGCATCATTAAATAAAGAATTCTAAATCCTTTATTAATAAATAGTCTTTCATATTCCATAAAATCTAATACAGTCACTTCCATATTCTCAAGTAACATCTTCTTATGTGAAACCATGGCCTCCATACAAAAGAGCCCGCCTACACTTAACTTTTGAAATACGTTTTCTAAGTAATGAGAAATATCATCCTTAGATGAAAGATAATGAATATGATGAGAATCTAAAATGAGATCAAACTCACCTTCTAATTCATTAAGTGAAAGACTTGATAAACATTTAAAGGAGCCTTGTGGAAAGTTTAGAGATGCCTTCTTAATCGCCTCTTGCGATCGGTCGATGCCCAAAGTTTCAAAGAATTTAAAAGAAGACAGTTGTAGACCTTGACCACAGCCTACTTCTAAAGCTCGATGAATATCAATTGAACTTAAATCAAGGGCCTTTGCCACAAGCTCTTTTAAGCTAGGTGCTAATTGAAAATGGTCACTATCTAAATGGGCCTTATTAAACTTATCCACGCCTTTAGTATAGCGGCCCCATCTCTACAAAGTCACTTGAGCGATAAAAATCATTTGGTGATAGTCCAGGTTGTCCATGCGGAGGTTCATTTCCACCAAAGTAGCGGCGCCAACCATCTTCATTTACATCATAGCGCATCGGCTTTGGCGCAAAATTCTCAATTGCATAAACGCTTTTTAAAAGCTTATAGATAAATTCAGAGCAATAAAGCTTATCATCATCCCAAGTGTATTCATGGTCAAATGGCATATTTAAGAAATCATTTTGATAACTTTCTAGAAGAGCTCTTCTCTTTGTGAAGTTTATAAACTTAGGTCTTACAACTTGTACTGGCTTATTTGTATAGCGAAGAAATTTTGCAAGCGGCAGATGATGAACAATCCCAAGAGACTGGGCAACATATACTTTCGTTCCATATTTTAAAATAATACCAGAATGAGAAAACGGCCCATTGGTTTGTTTCTCAATTAACTCACAGCTGAAGCAGTCCATATCTAAAAGTAGGATATCTCCTGTTTTTAGCTCATCCATTGGTAGTGCCAATGTTTTAAGGCTAGCAAAAATCGACATTATCAGTATTAATCCAGCTGTCTTCATATCAAAACCTCTATCTTTTCAGATACTTAAAGTAGGTACTCCTCATTTCCCTACTATCATAAGACCAAGCTTTGCTGTTATACTACTTAAGTAACTAGATTTATACCCTAAAAAAAAGGGACAAGTAAAAATGAAAGGCATAATTCTAACGTTCATATTTTTAAGTTTCGCACTTGGGCACTTTGATATCTTTGCTTCCTCAAAGTCGTGCCCTACTGGACAAACATTCAATCGAACATTAAATCGCTGTATGTACACAGAAGGCTCAATCAAGAACCGAGATGAGTTCACGAAATGTGAAAAGATCGAAGGCAAGGCCCAAAGACAAGAGTGTATGAAGAATGCAGCAGATGAGCGCCAGGCCAAGGCCGTTGAAGAAATGAACTCCGATGGTACTAAACGTGTTACAGGTGGTGATGCAGAGGATACAGGTGACGGTAATCTTCTCACAGGATTCTCGGAAGCTTGGGGAATTATGAATGGAATCGCTGCAGCGTACTCTTTTGGTGAACAAAAAGAATGGTGGGGTGGCGATGAAACGAAAGCAGAAGGAGAAAGTTCTGATAGTGATACTTGTAAGTCCTGCTTAATTCAAACAGGTGTATCTCTTTATAGTGTCTATCAAACAAAAATGAATAAAGAAGACGTTAAGAAGAAAACCAATGAGATGAAAGACGAATACGAAGAGATCTCAAGTAATGCTGAAACAATGAAGAACGCTCAGATGTCAGCCTATGATATGCTAGAAAAAGAGCAAGAATATGTTGCAGAAGTTTCAGGTAAGCAAGAAAAACAATTTAAAACTCTTGCCCTTGGTTATACAGCTGCAGCCGGTGTTGCGGTTATGGAAATGTGGGGAGACTTTGGTGCCAGCTGTGGCCCATTGAAAGATGCATTATCTGAGCCTTCAAAAAACTGGAAAAACCTCTTTAATAATCCATGTGGTATCCTTTTGACTTCTGTTATTACAGTTCCATCAGCCCTCCTCGTCTCTTCACAGGCAAAGAAGAATAAACAAGATGCAGAATCAAATGTTGAACAAGTAAAGATCTTAAAAGAGAAGTACACGAAGTCCATTGCTTCATTCTGTCCAGATGGAAGAGATGATTTAAGTAACCCTCCTTGTTACTGTTATACTTCTGATGGAAATAGAAATCCAAATCGAGAAAAGTCTAATACATGTCAAGCATACTGGAATCGTTACTTTGGTAAGTTTGTGGCAACAAGTGATTCAAGTCGAGCTGCAAAAAGTAGCAATCCAGAAGGCTGTATTTTTAAAGACGGGAAATTTGACCGTGAATGTCAGTGTCGTAAGTTAAAGAATAATAAGGGTGAAAACGCTTGTATGACAGTTTCTGTATCACCTGGTTCCCTAAGTGGAGCACTTGGAGGACTTGATGCTTCAGAAGGTGTAAGAGTCGCAAATGAAGCCCTTCAAGGAAACGGTGGAACATACAATGCTAGCACTTCAGATAAAACAGCTGCTATGGCCGGAAAGACGATACAGGCATTAAAGAAGAAAATCGAAGGACCTTTTGCAAAATCAACAGGTGTTAGTCTTGATAAAGTCGCAGATAAAATAGCTAGAGATCTTGCAAAAAGTGGAAATAATAATGTTGCTATCTTTAATGGTGCCGGAGCAGGTGAACAATTTGCTCGTCTTAGGCCAACAGATTCATCATTTCAAAATGCGCTAACTAGTGTAGAGAAAAACTCTCCAGCAAAGAAGTCTCTTGTTGTGAGAAAACAAAATACGCGTCGATCAAATAAGAAAAGCACTGGTAGTAAGTGGAAGTTTAGTAATGACTCAAGCTCTGAAGTTTTAAGTTATGGACAAGGAGCTGGTGATGGCGATTCAAAGAAGCGCTATGATTACGGTGATAACGATATTATTAAAGACAAGTCCGTCTCAATTTTTAAAGTTATCTCACATCGCTATGTTCAGTCAGGACTAAAGAAATTATTTGAAGAATAGATAGATTAGGAAAACTATGAGTAATGTTAACAAGGAAGTTCTATTTGGTATGACCAAAGATCATCTTATCTTTGATGAATCAATTAAGCGCTACTTTCACAAAGACTCATATAATGACTTTCAAGAATTTAAGAAATACGCCCATGAAAATGGAATTGATTTTTATGTAACAAGCTCATTTCGCTCTTTTGAAGATCAATTAAGGATCTGGAACGAAAAGTGTGAAGGTAAAAGACCGATCTATAATCGTGAAGGTGTTGAGCTAGACGTTGAGAAATTATCTTCCCATGAAATTGTAAAAAGCATTATTAACTGGTCTGCCCTACCAGGAACTTCACGTCATCATTGGGGAACAGAGCTAGATGTCGTTGATGGAAATAGCTGGCCACAAGGTTATCATATCCAACTCATACCTTCTGAATTTGAAAAAGATGGGCCATTTTATGAATTTGGCCAATGGCTAAATAAGCAAATTGAAGAGCAAAAAAGCTATTCTTACTATAGGCCATATCTTGAGGATCTAGGAGGAGTTGCTCCTGAAGCATGGCATATTAGTTACGCTAAGATTTCTGCGAAATATCACAAGCAATATACATACGAAATTTTCTGTGAATTATTAGAGCATGAAAAGATGCGTGAGCTTACTTTCTTAGATGAAGTGAAAGCAAACTCACAGCATATATATGATCATTTCTTTAAAAAACTTTTGGCCTAATCAAGGCAATTTAATTCTTCAACGTAGAAGCTATTATAACCTTCAACATCATTTGAAGTAACCTGAGTTAATTCATATTCTCCGTTAGAACATTCTTCAAGGTAATTTCCTTGTTTAAAGTCTACAACAAGAGTTTCATCCTGAGTCTTGATAACTTTAATAGGAATCGCTGTTCCAAGCATTCCAACCTTAACTTCTTTAAGCTCACCTTGAACAGAAAAAGCTTGTGCACTAAGTGAAATAAATAGAACTGATAATACTGCTAAAATCTTCATACTGGCTCCCTAAATAGTTTTAAACTATTTATCACAATTGAGCTTCTAGCATGAGTTTTGAGTAAAACTTACAAACTTTTCTTTTTTAAGCCAATTGCATCTAACCATTCACTATTAGCAGCGATAAGCTTTCTTGCCTTAAGATCAAAAAGCCCTACATCCATAGTAATCGTATTATAGACTTTACCATCATGATCACGCATTTCTTGCTGAATTGTTAAGACCTTTGGATTCTTAATTTCGATAATCTTCGTATGAATCTTAATTGGCTGTCTTAATGTTAGCTCGGCCTTGTATTTGATATTGATCTCAATAATAACAGGGCCTCGTTTTTCTTTCATGATACGGCCAACACCCCAATTATTCTTAGTGATCATCTCCCATCGTGCCTGCTCATAAATTTCTAAATATGTGGCATTATTCATATGCCCTAAAAAATCTAAATGAGTCTCTTGCACAATAAAATCAAAGACAGATTCTTCCACATCGTAATTTTCAATATTTACATCAAATTGTTCACTCATATTTAGCACCTCTAACTTACTGAAATCTTAAAATTGGCCATTTAACTTGGCAAGTGGCCAAAGGCTATTTTACCTCTTGCTCAACTATAAATGAACAGGTTTTTAAGTACTTAAGTAATGCAACACCCCTCAAGAGGCCAAAACATGCTTAAATACTCAACTTTTAACAATAATTAACCGATTAGAACTTATAATTTAAGTAAGGATAACTTAACTTTCGAGATAACTATGAACAACAAATTAAATAAAATTCTCATTATAGCGTGTCTATTACCAGTTTATTCATTCGCCAATGGTGGTACTCAAAAATTTGAGTACAGGTGCATAAATGCAACGACTGGAGATATTTTTGAAGGCAGCTTCAATAGTCGCTCTAGTGCAGGTGTTCAAGAAAGAAAGAGAGAACTATGTGCTAACGAAGGTCTATCGCTCTACACTGAAGAATCTCGTGATGAAGAGTTGGCTGATCCAGCAGGTTTAGTTCAACAAGACCAAGGCTCACCAGGAACAGCAACAGTTCAAGTAACTTGTACAGGTGCAAATGCTGCTCAAGCTTCTGAAGCTTGTAGAAATGTATTTGATGCTCAAGGGATAGATGCAGCAGGAAGAACGGCAGGACAAAGTGCAGCAAGAGCAGCAAGACCAACAATGGAGGAAGCTCCAGATGCGAGCGATAATAATAAGACCGTTTGGAATACATGCTACTCGGCAGCTAATGGGGAGAAATTAACCCCTAAAAAGTTTAAAGAATGCGCAAATAGCGCTTGGGATGATTTAGTTATTTCAAATATCTCAAGTGATGATGTTGCTTATCGTGGTTCAAGTGCTGCAAGAGAGTGTCAGGCAGTCTTTGTAAAAGCTGCAAATGGAGCTGATTGGAAAGATATTTCAAAGGATATCCACTCTAATGGAAGTGCTGAGCTAGACTATAATAAGGCCGTAGCTATTTTCACTGTACGTCTACACGGCGACTCTAAAAGAGGTCAAGAAATTCAACCAGTGACAATTTCAAAAGCAGCAAAGAAAGTTGCAGCTTGTTCTCAACTAGCAGCTGTCTTTGGTGAAAATTTTAAAGAAGGACGAGAACAAGAAGATCCATATATTAATCCTGAAAAGTTAACATCAATGGATGGCAAGATCACTTGTAACCTAACAGGACTAGAAACACTTGATTATGACGAGTGTTCAGCTCTTATCGTAGCTCATAATAGTGCGGAAATTGGAACAGCTGCAAATAATACATTCCAACAATATGAGGCCCAATCACTTCGTAGTGAGCAGCAGCAAAAGCTTATGAATATGGACCCTAATTCAAATGTGACAACGGAAGCGCTTAAAACACAAAAAGATAATCTTGCCACTCAACAAGATATGGCAGAAAACAGACGTGCCATTCAAGCAGCAAGACTAGCGGCCATCGCTGGTTTCTCAGCGGCCATCCCAACAGTTGATGACTTCTTAGATAATCCAGCATTTTGTGAAAATCCAGTAGATGGTGCAATAAACAACCTCGATATGAGTGTAAAAGAATTAGCAGGAGACCCTAAAGGTGGAAAAGCTCTATGTCGAAATCTACTGGATGGATCAAGATTTAATTACTTTAGAAATGGAAATGCAAAGAGAGCTGGGAATAAGATCGCAGCAGAAGCAGGTGTTGAAGTAGCGGCAGAGACCATGGCCGTTTCTCAACTTGGAAAACAAAAGAAAATGATTGATGGAGCGATTGGAAAAATCGAAGGGATGAACACTCTTGAACTACCAGAAGACTTTTATCAAAATGAAGATGTTTATATGCAATTTTGTACAGCAAACCCTACTCACCCAGATTGCCAGACAGGCTTTGGTGCAGCAGTAAATGTCCCAAGTTTTGGCGACTATAACGTTGGAGGCTTTGGAACAAATCAAGCTTACCAGCCTACAGATACAACAGAATCAACTGGTTCAGCAGCTTCAGCAACTTCAGACCCAACTGCCGCTAATGTTGATACATCAACAGCTGTAACAAAGTCATCTCCAAGCGGAGGACTTAAGGGAAGATTTGGTTCTGGTGCAACTGTTACAGAAGGTGGAGGCCTAGCACAAGGTGCCGGTGGTGGTGGAAGTAACCCTGGAGGCGGCGGAGGCGGCGGAGGCTCCTCAGCAGGCGGTGGCGGTGAACAACAAGCCGGAGCGACAGCAGCTTCAGGTGGAACCAAAGGCCTAAGCTATATCGGTGGACGTGGACCAAGTTTTGTTGGTGGACGTGGAATCGCAAGTAGAAGAAAGAACACAAAGAATGATGCAAATCCATTTAAGAATATGTTCGATAAAAATAAGAACCGTAACCTAAGTTCACTTAACTTTAAAGGTAAGGCGGCCATTGGTTCAAAGTCAGGAAATCTCTTCCAAAGAATTTCATCTGCCTATGATAAGGCCAATAATAAAGGAAACCTTTTAAAGTACGAAACAAAATCAATTGAATAGAAGCTAAAGTACGAACAAATACATCAAAAGTTTAAACACTGGGGCCAGATAATTTGGCCCCATTCTAATTCTCCCCTAATAAAATCAATTACTTAAAAACAAGAAAATTGGCACGTAACGTGTATGTGTATAAAGTAACTAAATGAGCGAGCACGATGCGTCGCAACGTAGACATAATGATGCCGAAAGTGCATATTTCAAGGACTGAGATATGAAAAAATCAAGGGAAGATATGACAAGTGTTCAAGAGATCCTGTTAAGTGAACTAACACAAGCAAGAAGTTACGTAGAAAGAATCCTTCACGCAGTATGTGAATTGAGTGACACTCACCTAACGCCTAAAGCTAGAGTAGTTATTCAAGAATTTAGCGCTGAATATGAGAAATTAGTTTGTGAACTAATTATTCCAAGTCACTTTGGAGAACTAAATCTCATTCACCAAGATAACTTCCGCCAAGGAAGAGAAAATCTTAGAATAATGAATAACTTTATTGAAAGCTTTGTTGCTCTTGGGCCAAAGAATGATGAAGAAGTTGTTGGTACAATCACAAGATTAATTAATCTCGTTTATAAGTACACGAGAGAATTACACCTCGTTCTTATTGAAAAATCATCACTTGATGTGGCCACTCCTCGTATGGGTCTACTTAAGGCAATTGATATCAAAGAAAAGAAAGAAGTCATCAAACCACATGCAGTTATCAAGAAAGGTCCTTTTACTTTGATTGAAGGCGGACGTGTTGATGAGATTGACGAAGATGAGTTTGAAGATGAGGCCAGCCTTAATCCTCCACTCTACTTTCTTGAAACATTAGAAATTTTAAATCTTGCACATGCTAAGACTGCGCCAATACTTGGAATGAATGCAAAAAGAGAAGAGAAATATGAGCAAAATATTTCACAAGCTCACGTTCTAGTATCTAAGAAAGATCTGGCCGGCGCCCTAGAGTTATTTGAAAAGGCACGTGGCCATAAAGAGACGGCAGAAGTCTTAACACTGATGGCCTGGGTAAACTCTCAAATGGGAAATAACGAAGAAGCAAAATCTCTTTGCTTAAAGGCCATTGAGATCGATCCTGAATATGGTGCTCCATACAACGATCTAGGAACCCTACTTTTAAATGAAGGTCATATCAATGAATCAATCAAATGGTATGAACTTGCTAAGAAGGCCCCTAAATATACAAATCGCGAATACCCGTACATCAATGCTGGTCGCGCATATATGCAACTTAATAACTTCGACAAAGCAATGGAAGAGTTTGAAGTTGCTCTTAAATTAGTTCCTGAAAATCAAGAACTTCGCCACACTGTTAGTAAAATTCGAGCTTCAGTACTAAAAGAAGAAGATAATACGACAAAGCGCGGCTTCCAAAAGTTCAAAGTTGATTTCTCTGATAACCAAGGCGATAATGATAACCAACCAACACAATAATTAAAGGTATGGATATCATTTATGGCAAAAGTTTCAGCACGTGAGCTAGCAAAGTTTTTAAATAATCATTTAAATATTTATGATTACCAAGACTATGGACCAAATGGCCTTCAAATTGAAGGTAGTTCTGAGATTTCAAAAATTGCATTTGCTGTATCAGCACAACGTGACTCAATTGAAAAAGCAGTAGAAATGGGAGCAAATGCAATGATTGTTCACCATGGACTATTCTGGAAATTTCATGGAGTAAGAACCGTTACAGGAAGCTTTGCTAAAAGAGTTAAACCTCTTATTAAAAATGATATTAATCTATTTGGTTACCACTTACCTCTTGATGCACATATTGAGGATGGTAATGCTGCTGGAATAGCAAAGAGGCTTGGTCTAAAGGACTTAGCACCATACGGGGATCACAAAGGAATGCCTACAGGTCTTCAAGGAAGGTTTGAAAGACCACTTAGTCCAAGCGAGCTAAAAGACCTCCTAAAAAATATATTAAATCACGATATCATTCATAGTGAACCAAATGATGAAAAGATTTCATCGATGGGAATCATCACAGGTGGAGCTAACTCAGATTGGCGCTACTGTGTTCGCGAAGGGCTAGATGCCTATCTTACGGGAGAAATGAGTGAGCACGACTGGCATGAATCCAGAGAAGAAGGAATCCACTTCTTTGCAGGAGGGCATAATGCGACAGAAAGATTTGGTGTCCTTGCGCTTAAAGATTTGATTGAAGAAAAGTACGGGATTGAGTGCGTCTTCATCGACTCACCCAACCCAGCCTAGCTTATTTCTTAGACTTTCTTTTAAGAGAGAGAGTAATTGTAAATTCAGCAACTGGCTCATCATCAACATCTGGACAAGTTGCTGTGATCTTAAGAGGAAGATTATGTCTTTCGTCACTTGCTAGAACCATATCAACGAATTCGTCGATTTCCTTACCTTGCTTACAAGTAAAGACAGTATCCCCTTCAGCACGTTTTAGAAATTCCGCATGGAAATCTTTAAAAGCAAGAGAGACTCTCTTTCCTTTATCCATCGTTTTCTTCATTGCTGCAAATCCGCCTGCTAAATCAGCTCCACAAGCAAGAGCACCAAAGTACATACTATTTAGATGGTTCTTTGATCTTCTCGATAATGGAATCTTGATGGCAGTAACTTCTTCGCTTAATTCTATTACAGTCGGCCTTAACCAAAAGATCATTGGAACTTTTGTAAGACCAAAAAGACGCACAAAAGCAGTATTTCTTAAGCCTTCGGGAAGCTTATCTAGAACTTTCTTCATTACTTATTTCCCTTTAATTCAAGCGTTCTTTGATAAGCACGCTCCATTGCAATATTAAATATTTTTTCTAAATTTGATTCTTTTAAAGATTCCAAGGCCTCAAATGTAACACCTTTTTTTGATGTAACGTTTTCACGAAGTTCTTGAGCATCGTCATTTTGTACTAGCATTCTCCCAGCACCTTCTATTGTACCGGCAATCATTTGGTGTGCAAGCTTCTTATCAATTCCTCTTCTTTCAAGATCAGAAATTAGAATACGAGCTATTTCAAAAAAATATGCAGGACCAGAACCAGAAAAAGGAGTGATTATATCGATATCATCTTCTTTCTCAAAGACAGTATTGATTCCTTTTGTATTAAAGGCATCCCAGAAGTACTTCCATTTATCCTGATGAACTCTTTTAGACTTATAAAGAGCATTTACACCTAGACCAACTTGAGCAGGAGTATTAGGCATTATTCTAATAACTTCCTCACTTCCAAGAGCAGAAGCTAGTGATGCACTATCAACACCCGCAAGAAGAGAAACAATTGTAAGATATGGATGAGATAAGAATTCAACCTCTTTTGCAACTTCTATTAATTGTTGTGGCTTAAATCCACACCAAATAAAGTCGATATGTTGATTTCTTAAGTCCTCTAAACTTTCAATCCAGCTTACATCAAAGTCCTCGGCGAATTTCTTGGCCTTTGTCCTAGAAGGAGTAAACACAAAGAACTCACTCTCATCACTTTCTTTAGCAACTGCAATAAAGTTAGGTAAAAGCGCACGGACCATATTCCCTGCGCCTAAAATAAGATGTCGATAGGCCATTACTGATCTAACTCCATCGGTGCACCATGCCTCATGATATTTACAGCGTAACTTCTTTCACATGAGAAAAGGTGGAAGAGATCAAAGTAAGAACAATTGATAAAATCTTCAAGAGGAGTAATGAAAGTCGTCATTACAGATTGCCCATTATACTCACCTTGAATCTTATTGAACTCTCTAATATTCTCCTCATCTCCATCACAAATCACAACATCAAAATTCTCTTTTAGAAGCTCATGCATTTTATCTTTGTTTACAAAGTAACAATCAATATTCTTCTTAGAGAAACGATTCTTCTTTAAAATATCAATAAGGAAGTTCCACCATTGATAAGATGCTTTATTAGAGCAAAGAACTGTCACACCTGTTCCTGCCGCTAAAGACATTAGAACAGCAAAGAATGTCTGCATATTAATATCTTTATTTAAACTTAAATAGAGTGCGCGGTCTTTATTAGCATCAAATACAGAGTAGTTAATCTGACCAGGAATATAGCGGTTATTTCGGCCATGATTTAAAAGCTCAAGGTATTCTACTTCAAACCATTTTTTTAATTCAATAATATTATGTCTTTGACCACCAAATGTTCCAGGAAAGAGAGGACCAAAATTCCCAAGGATTTCATCAATAGCACCTAGAATCTTTTCACGTCTAATGAAGTGATCTGATCGAGATGAGCGAGAGATCACAGGAGAATCGTTTCCACCTTCTTCATAGAAAGACTCAGAAATATCCTCATCACTTGGCCTTACAAATAGGCTTCTTAGATAATCTTCACCACCGGCCTTTGGACCTGTACCAGACATCTTAAATCCACCAAATGGCTCAATCGCAACTCGAGCACCAGTGATACCACGGTTGATATAATTACTCCCCACAAGCATCTCTTTTGAAAGATAATCAATATCATCTTGAGATTGAGAGAAAATCCCACCAGTTAATCCGTATTCAACACTATTGAATAACTCTAATGCATCGTCATGATCATCATAAGGAAGAATGTGTACAACTGGTGCAAATAATTCTCGACATGCAAAGCTTTCAGGATCATAGGCGCGAGACTTTGGAAGTTCAATAACAGTTGGTCCAACGCAATAACCTGGAAGATCTTCCTCACTACGATTTACGTGAACTTTACCACCATACTTATGAGCTTCTTCACATGCTTGTTTCACTTGAGCGATTAAACGGTCTTTTTCTTCTTGACTTACGAGTGGATTAATATAACTTGCAAAGTCCGTTGCTGGCCCGACATTAATATCAAGTGCAGCCTGTTTTAACCTTGCAATGAGTTTATCTTTAACTTCACGGTCAACAAGAACTCGTGATGCCGCCGAACATTTTTGTCCAGCGTGTGCAAATGCCGAGTAGAGAATTCCATCAACTGTTTCATCAAGTTCAGCGTTATTCGTTACAATTACAGCATTCTTTCCACCCATCTCAGTGATGACTTTAACTGGATAAGTCTTTTGCGTTTCGCGATTATGATATAAACGTTGGCTACAAACTTTTGCGATATGAACCCCTACTGGTTTTGAACCAGTAAAGATAACACCTGCAATACGCTCATCTTCAACAAGCTTTTGTCCAACAGTCTCACCAACACCAGGAAGATGAATAAGAGCATCTTTTGGAACACCTACTTCATGGAATAGATTAACTAGCTCACATGTAATAAGTGGAGTTTGTTCTGCAGGCTTTAAGATAACACTTGAGCCTGTTAGAAGTGCTGATGCAGTCATTCCACATGGGATGGCCATTGGAAAATTCCAAGGTGCGATAATAGCAAATGGACCTCGAGCATCGATGTCTCGACTTGGGCCAACTTCTTGTAAACGGCGAATATAATAATTTAAAAAATCAATTGCTTCATCGACATCTGCAAGTGCCTCACTAATGGCCTTACCAGACTCATGCATAATAAGTGCAGAATAGTAATTTCTGCGCATATACATAATCTCAGCAGCATGGGCCATAATACTTGCACGTTTCTGCCAAGAGTAACTCGACCACTCTCCATCATAGAATGATTTATCAACTGTATCTAACGCTTTTTGCGCATCATCAAGTGTAGCAAAAGTAATTTTACCTACGACAGATTTTCCATCTGAAGGAGAAAGTACATTTTCAACTTCACCACTTAGTTTGAAATCACTTTCATAATCTTTACCTAATTCAAACTTTTCAAAGTCTCTTCTAAAGTACTTCAATTCTTTTTCGAGATAAGTTTTCAGTGGTGGACAATTAGAAAAATCACCAAAGATATTTGTGATTGTTGAGTCAAGATTTAGAAGCCCTTCCTCGTGGTGTTTAGCATAAATATCATTTGGTGCCATAAGTTTTGCATTCTTCTTATGACTTCTCATAATTGTAAGAACACCAACTTGAGATGAGTTCTCCATAATACGACGAACGAGATATGCCATACCAACAATTAATGAACCGATAGGTACATAATTTCTGACTGCCCATCCCATTTTGGCCATGGCCGTAGATAAGGCCTCATATGTCATATGTAGACACTGGTGTTCGATTTCATCGATATCACTATATTTAGTCTCTCTAAGAGCACTTGCAAAAGCGTGATCAGAGAAGTTGTGAGAGGCAAGACATAATTTAATATGTGGAAAGGCCTTAAATGTCTCATCGATCATTTGTCTAAAGTTAATATCTGTTTCTTCTTTATTTAAAAACTCAGGAGCATTGTGAGCATGAGCTTCGGCCTCAACTGTTTCAGCATCCCAATAAGCACCTTTTACAAGACGTATTGGCATATTATGTCCACGCTGTTTTGCTAGATCAATAATGTCTTGTAGATGCTCGTAGCAGTCACGAAGGTAGGCTTGAACAACAATACCAGTATCTGCATAATCTTTTAACTCAGGAGTATCAAGAAGCGCCTTTTTATAAACCTCAAAAACTATATCACGGTAGTGATAGTGTTCGGCATCGATATTGATAAAAACCTGTTGCTCCATCCCTGCTTTTAAGATCTTGATAAGTCTTGGAGCAACTAAACTATATGTATAATTAAAAGCTTCTGGCCTAAAGTCAGAACAAAGAGCTGAAACTTTAATCGATACGTGGGCACGAAGAATTCCTGCCTTATTTCTACGACCTGGAGAGATATGCATACTAAAACCATTAACTAGCTTTAGAACTTCATTCATATAATTATCAGCTTCTTCTTCTGATACAACTAACTCACCTAACTGATCCAAGGTTACATCACGACCAGACTTAAAGATCGTCGAGAAATTCTTTTGGGCAGTTTCAATTGTCTCACCTGCAATAAATCTTCTTGCCATAAATCGAACTTTAAAACGAACAATGGCAGCAAGTGGTTTTGCTGGAAAGACTTTTACAATTAATAAAGTAAAGTAGAAAAGAAGAACTAATTGAGAAGGAAGAGGTTGTCTATCCCCTTTTAGGCCAAGTTCTTCAGCTTTCTTAGAATCGACAATAAGGCGTCTTAACGCTTCTTTTAAAGTCCTCTTAACTTCTGTTCCTTCATCATCGTGATCAAGAGAAGGAAGAATTGCCAAGAACTTAAGTAAGTGAATTCTTAGAAGAGCATAATTGGCCGTAAGACCTAAAGCAAAGTCAGAGATTTTTTCAAAAAAGACAGGAGAATATCCATTGATATATACTAAAAGCTTTTTTGTAATCGTCTCAGTCATTTTTGAAACTTCTTCAGTATCAATTTGAGCGTGTGTATCTAAGTTATAACGTTTTGTAATGATACGACTAACACCAGGGAAGTCGCCAATTCGAACCTTCATAACCTTCGTTACATGATTCTTAAATGCTTTATAGGCTTTATTCTTTTCTCCGTTGAAATTATCAAGAAGAAAAATTTCATTTGCCATCTTAACATTACAAAGTCTTAGAACCTTATCTTTATTATCAACACCTAAAAGGAATTGTGTTCCTTCTAGAGCAATTTGAAATTTGAATGAACTATCAAAAGAAGTCCAAAAGACTAATTCTTTTTTTACTTCTTCTTTTAGATTGTTCTCTTCATCGAGAATAAGTGATGAGAAATGTTCATAAAAATCGAGTCTAAAATTCTCATCTAAATTGATCTGTTTAATAACAGGTAGCTTCACATTAACTCCCTTAAAAATTATAAAAATTTGGCAACTTGATCCTTTCTCTTAGAATCAAGATAGCCGATTTATTTTGTCATTTAACTTCCAAAGGGTATAATAAAACAAAGTAGATATTAAAAAAACATATTTACGTAGTGTCACAGAGCACAAAAATAACTAAATATTACTTTTGATAATAGTCTAACTTTGCGAAGATAAGACTATGAAAGAAAAAATTGTTTTTATTGATGACGATGAGAATATTGCTGACCTATTTGCCATGACATTGAGCGCAGGTGGTCATGAGACGAAGGCCCTAAGCGGAGAGCACGACGTAGAGCAATATTTTCATAATATTAGCGATGACCTTAAAATCGTTATTGCAGACAAGAATATGCCCGTCATCAATGGCCCTGAAGTCGTAAGACGTTTTGAAAGTGGTCCAAAAGCGGGAAAACTTGAGTATATAATTATCTCAGGTGACGAAGAGTTAGATAGCGACGATATCTCTCAAAAAGTTCACTTTATGAGAAAACCGTTTAAGAAAGAACAACTTTTATCTTTAATTGAGGAAATTCTTTAATGCGCCAAAGCTTTTGCTTCATTCTATCACTTCTGTCATTGCAAGCGCTTGCACTGACTTATACACTAGCGGACTTACGTGTCCTCTATAGTGAGAAGTCATATAATGAATATATGAAGCATCACCTCGATGTACGTCCATCCAAAAGAGATTTTGAGTGGAAGAAAATGACACGAGAGATGGCCACTGCCCAAGCTGATGAATTTATAAAGAAAGAACAAGTCACTCGTGAAAATTTCAATCTTTTAACTAAATATATAGAAAATAAAAATTTAAAAGCCTACGCATTTTACACATTGGCCTATTCTAAATTTGCAAGACTGTATTTTAAGAAGTGCAATAACTGTATTAAGGATCTCGATCGATACATTTCACACTCGGCCAGATATCCAGATATTGATTTCGACATTTATAAAAACCTTAATAACTCGATTAAATCAAATTATGACAACCTAGTTAAAGCTCCTTTAAAAAGTAACGATTCAATTTACTACTGTAAAGAAGAGCAAGGTCAGAAAGCTTTAGTCAAAATCCTTGTTGATGAAATTGGAAGAGAAGATACCAAGGATACAATTGTAAAAAAGTCCAAAGATATCTTTAATCCTGATTGCCTCAATGGTTTCTCAAAAGAAGATATCCATGCCCTTTTAGACAAAGCAGATTATACAAGTGAGATCATATACCTAACGTTTCGCGCATTTGAAAAGATTGATGATATTACTTCAGACACATATCTCATGACCTATCTTTTAACTTCACCTAAACCGGGCCCAATCATGAATATGGCCTGGAACCAGATAGAGATGCTTTCAGCCAACTATAAAAAGAGAATGAAAATATTTGATAATCTTAAAAAGCAATATCCTCTTAGTGGTGAGATTTTTGAGCGCAAAAATGGAAAAGTCGCTGAAAAATCTAAAATCATCATCAAACGCTTTGCAGAAAACTTTCCAGAGTACCTAAATTTCTATGGTGAAACGTGCCTCAATTTCTACAGTGGAAAAGTGAAATTTGCTCGCGGAAACCCTGCCCTACATTGTGACGATTTCATGGCCGAAGAAGTGGCCGGCAAGTGGATGAGCGACACTGTGCGACTTAAATACTCTGGCGCTAAGAAAATCAACTAGTTAGACCAGGTAAAAACCTCTTAATTCCTAGCATTTCCTTGCCTGATGTTCACAAATGTGGGAATATCAAGCACAACAATAAATATTAGGGAACTGTTAATTATGATCAAGTCACTTTTAACATTATTTATTTCATTCGCAATCATTGCAAATCCAGCTCAAGATGACACTACAATTGGTGATAATGGGCAAGATGATAACCAAGTCTGCCTCGAGCTTAGTCAAGATAAGTTAATTGGTCTTGAGAGTAAGCCTGAAAATGAGCTAGTATTCGTTTCCAATAAATGTTCATACGCTGACTTCACAAAAGAACTAAAAGAGAAACTTCAAGCGGCCCTGCCTTTTGAAGGAGAAGGAAGATTACAACTTTCACTAAAAGACGAAAAAATCAATGTCATTATGGACACTCTTGCAACAGAACATGTTGGTTCAAGTCGTTTTTCATATGAAGACACAAAGAAAATTGAAGACTTCTATTCTTCAACTAAAGCTGATTCTCTTAAACAATCAGGAAACCTAGAGTCTCTTAGAGATGATCAATCAGACGAATTCTACCTTGTGCTATTCTTTAATGCGCAAAAGGATCGCCTCATTGTAATTTATAAGCGTCTAACAGAAGCACCAGTTAATGATGTGCCTCCGTCGGATGATCTACCATCTGAAGAATTATAAAATAAGAAATTTCTTAGCAAAGATACTAGATGCTAGATCGGCATTTTCGCTACTACGATTATCAATACGATAACCTATAAAGACCTTCTTTCCTCTACGGAAAGTATATGAAGGAACAAGGCGAACATATTGGTCCATATCGCCTTTGTATAAAATAAACTCTTCACCTGGCTTAATATCCTTAGCATTAATAAGAAGAGATCCAAGATCGATACTTTTTGCAGACCAATCAACTTTTATCTTCTTTATTTCATCATCCTTACTTGCAGGCCCTCGCCCACTATCTTTTTTATATTCAAGTCCATTAAACATCTTAGAAATTTCAGATGCATCAGGATGATTTGTTATTGATGCTGGTAATGTTGCACCTGAGCTTTGTAGATTATTTAAATCTAACTCTGGAGCAGAACGTCCTGTAATATCAACTACAGTGGCCTTCTTTTCAGGAGGCAAGAAAGTTGAGCTTCCTGTACCACTAGAACCACCAGCTCCAGAGCTCATCCCATTACTGCCACCACTTCCAGAAGTAGGGCTCCCCACATTTGCAATTTGTCTATCATTACTTCTTCTACGATCATCACTTGAAGGAGATCTTCTAATTGGCTCTAAAGTCTCAGCATCATAGCGCTGATACTTTTCACGATTGGCCCTTGCAAGCTCCTCTCGCTCTTTCTTCATACGACGATCTTGCGCTGCAATCGCATCTTTTAAAGAACTACCTGCTTCACGTAATGTCTTAATCGTCTCAACCATCTGCTTAGTTCTAGCTGAAACTTTTCTGCGACCACGTCCGCGTGATCCCATCGTTAATCTTCCGCTATTATTTGTGTTTAAGTTGCTTTGTTGAACTGGACCCTGTTGTGCTATTTGCTGATCTTGCACTTGAGCCTGTTGTTGGGGCTGACTCATTTGAGATGTATTTTGTGAAACAGCTTGAGAACTACCCATTGATTCATTATCACTTTGTGATGGTGTTTGGTGTGCCATCTCCTTAGTTTCGATATCACCAGATATAAATTGTTCAGTTACAGAGTTTACTTTCTCAACATCTGCTCGAACTTGATTGTAACGAGAAATTTGTAATACCTTCTCATAATCTTCATCACTTAAGTTCTCTTTAAGATATTCTAAATCTTCTTCTTTAAACGAGCCTTCTTTTATTTTATAGTAAATATCATTTCCAATAACTTCCACTAAGAAATTACAAGCATCTTGATTTTCTACAGTTGTTTTATTCTTACAACTTAATGTTCTTAGCTCTTTTTTTGCATTTTCTTCATTTAATTTACATCCATAAATTGAATAAGGAGCATTATCTTCACACACTTTTTTACAGATTGTAGGGGTCTCATCTAAACGATTAGCTCTTTCATATTCTTCTTTTAGAATATCTAATACATTAGAGCTACTTTGTTCTCTTACAGGCTTGTCTTTCAATTTACAATAATAGTTATAATTATCAGCAACATCTGGATTTGTAATATGATCAAACTCAAACTCTTCTTTGGCCATTTCTGTTAACGACTCATTATTACAAAAATTAGAAACTTCGTTTGAGAACTCACTACACATAGAAACCAATGCAGTTTGTGGATCCTCTACTTTTTCAAAGACATAATCACTCATCTTTATAAGTGGAGATGCACAACTTTTTGTCTTAAATAAATTCATCGTGTTATTAGATTCGTGGTTATATAATTCTGAATGATCAATAAATAACTCATATGCTAAGTTTTTACCTTTATATTCAGGAAGCATTTCATCAACTAACGAATCGGAACAGTTTTTTTTAATTATTCCATTTAAATTACAATCAAGTTGAAATTGTTGATTAGGATAATAGTTATCAAATTGCTTCAGAGAGCTAATCATTCTAAATACACTACCTTTAAACTCTCTACCAAAGATAGCTCTAAACTTCTTTCTACTAACAGAATAATTAGTATTAGGATTTTTATCTATACAATCACAATAAGATTCACTTGTAGCTTCAAAACCCAGTTTCTCAGAACACTCTTTTCCAACTGTAGATTTCTGACTTCCTACAAGATGATTCGTTAAATTTTTAATCTCAGGACTTTTAAAGATAGAGATTATACCTTGACGACACTCAGCAAAAGAAACTGAAAAAGAAAGAATTAATAATATATATTTAAAACTATTATTCAATCTAACATTCTCCACAAACTACGGCATTGGTAAGTTAATCGGCATATCAGGGTTTTCTCTTTTAATTTGAGATAGACTCTTTGGTTCAGTTAAATGATATGAAGGATGATTTAATCTCTTCATACCTTTTAAGTATTCTTTTTTATAATTTTCTGAATTTTTATAGTTTTTCTCTAAATGGGCAAAGACATGGTACAAAGGACCTTCAAAAACTTTTCCTTCTCTTTTAATTCGTACAAAAGCATTCATATCGATACCACCAAATGGTACCTTCATCATATTACCAAAAGCATGAGTAATACCATTACCTTCGATTGTAGAATCTAAGAAGTTTTCTTGAAATGGATAGCAGTCTAAAGTAAGCACATATCTAAAAAAGAAATCTTTATGATCTCCTCCTTTATATTTTTCATCAATCCAACTCATTATACTTTTATAAGAAGGAGAATTTGAATCAGCTACTTTATATGTATCGCATACTGCTCTTTTAGATGGTTTCAATATTTCATCTAAGTTATCAGGTAATTTAGGATAATCATATATTGAGTATCTATCTTGTACTGAGCCTGATTTTACATCAGCAATCATTCTAAAATTAAGTTCATTTTTACGATCGAGAATAGGTGGAACTGACTCAGTTAGACAGTCAACATCTGCACCTTGAATTGCTCTTACGCCCACAAAAGCACTGCTATGAAAGGCAAAAAGAAATGTTAAAAATGGTAAAATGAATTTATTCATAAGTAATCCTTTGTCAGCTAATCGGCTTCTAAGTTACTGACTTTAGGGATTACTTATAATTTTTTAATTTGGCTTAGATCGGCCAGACCGACTGTATCTGTCGGTCTTTAGAGGCTTTTAAAATAATCTAGACTTTCTGGATTTGATACCGCTTGAACATTATCGAGCTTGCGTCCGTTTATTAAACGACTTACGGCCATTTCCATTTTTTTACCTGAGCGTGTGTATGGGATGCCCTTCACTGCAATCACCTTCTTAGGCATATGCCTTGGTGTTGTGTTCTCACGAATACGCGAGCGAATTAGTTTGATATCTTCTTTTGAAAGTTCATGGCCATCTTTTGTGACAACAAAGAGCCATACTTCGACATCCCCATCAATATTCTTTCCGACACAAACTGAATCTTCAATGAAGTCAATGGTCTCAGTTTGACGATAGATTTCAGCAGTTCCAATTCGAACACCACCAGGATTAAGAGTAGCATCAGATCGCCCTAAAACTTGTGCACCACCTGTTTCAGTGATTTTAATAAAGTCACCATGATGCCAAACGCCTTTAAACTCTGCAAAATAGGCTTTATGGATTCTTTCGCCGTTATCATCATTTAAGAAATAAATTGGTCGAGATGGAAAGCTTTGAAGACAAACGAGTTCCCCTTCCTCACCTTTTACCTCTTTTCCACGAGAATCAAAACAAGTGACATCCATTCCAAGGCCTGCACATTGTAACTCTCCTCGATGAACTGGAAGAATAGGATTTCCTAAGAAGAAGCAACCAATAATATCTGTTCCACCAGATATACTTGAAAGCTGGATATCTTTTTTAAATTTATTATAAACATAGTCAAATTGCTCAGGTAGTAGCGGTGCACCTGTTGAGAGCATTGTTTCTAAAGATGAAAAGTCATATTTAGAAAGATCGATACCTGAATCTTCAAGGGCCTTTAAAAACTTAGGACTTGTTCCAAATATATTAATTTGTTCTTTTTCAATTAAGGAAATAAAGTCACCGAAAGTTGGATATGCAGGTGATCCTTCATAAAGAACTGTAGTTGCTCCAAAATAAAGTGAAGAGATCAACCAATTCCACATCATCCAACCACAAGTAGTGAAATACATTATTGTCGAATCTTCTTTTAGATTTGTATGTAAGCCTAATTCTTTAATATGGTTAAGTAATGTTCCTCCAATTGAGTGAACAATACACTTCGGCTTTCCAGTTGTCCCCGATGAATACATGATATAAAGAGGATCTTTAAAATCACACTCTATAAATTCGATTTCATCTTCACTTGGCTTTACAATATCACTCCAAGAGACGGCCTTATGAATTGATGAAACATCCATCCCCTCGCCCTTGAAATCAACGACAATAACTTTTTCAATACTATCAATCTTTGAAACAACAGCATTTATCTTATCTGTTAGATCAAAGTATTTTCCACCATATTCGTATCCGTTAACAGTAACAAGGACCTTCGGTTTTGATTGGCCAAAACGATCAATAACACCTTCGATACCAAAGTCACTTGAAGTCGAAGTAAATACTCCACCAAGAGCTGTTGTCGCTAACATTGATGTCGCAGTTTCAGTGATATTTGGCATATAACAAGCAAGAACATCGCCTTTAGAAATATGATCTTTTATGACTTTTTGTAATCCTGAAACATCTTTTCGCAATTGCTCAAATGTCGTTTTAATTGTTTTACCAGATTCTCGAACACTGCTTAGAGCAATATTTACATCACGGCCTTTCTTGAGCATATTCTTTGCGAAGTTAAGCTTCATATTTGGAAACCAACCATAAGTATCAAAACTTAGATCAGTACATACAGGCTCTAGCTCTCCGCTGAAATCAACATCATAGAATTTTACGAGTTCTTTCCAAAAACTATTTGGATTATCAACCGAGTACTTATGGAGAGAATGATAAGACTGGCAATCAAGGCCTTGAGACTTATTAATATACTTAATGAACTCCATCATATTTGATGACTGAATTCTTACGTTGCTTGGCGTGTATAAAATATTACTCACTTCTTCTTCCTCAGTACTCGATTATATTTAAAGCAGTCCTTTTAATGCTTGAGCGCTATCAGCTTCTACTTTTTCATGGAGAGAGTTTCCATGAGCATCCATTGTTACGACAACAGGAAACTCCTCAACAGTTAATTCCCAGATAGCTTCTGGTGAACCAAGATCACGCCAATAAACATTATCCACTGATTTAATCTTTTCAGCTAGAACCTGAGCTGCACCACCAATACCGTGGAAATATACACAGCCATATTCTCTACAACCATCAAGTGTCTTTTGACCCATTCCACCTTTACCGATAACTCCTAGGATTCCATGATCTCTCATAACTTCCCATTGATATGGCTCTTCACGAATTGAAGTCGTAGGCCCTGCTGCTTTTACTTCATATGTACCATCATCTTTTTCAAGAACGACTGGACCACAGTGATAAATAATTTGATTATTTAAATCAACAGGAGGTTCTGTGCCCTCATGTAAACGCTTATGTACAGCATCACGTCCAGTAAACATTTTTCCTGAAATAAGAACCATGTCACCAACTTTTAGTTCTCTTATTTGTTCTTTTGTAAAAGGATAATCTAGTCTTTTCATTTCGACCTCTTAGTATAACCAGTTCTTAATTTCGTTATTTGATTTTAGAGCAACACCTTGTCTTCTAAATGCCCAGCACATATATGAAACTGAAACAAAGAATGATGCTGGTAGACGGTTTAGATCTGTTACCTTACATCCAAGAAGAGTTGTCTTTCCACCAAATCCCATTGGTCCAATACCTAATTTATTTGCTGTTTCAACGATATCTTTCTCAAGAGCAGCAAGCTCTGGGTTTTCATTTGTATCATCAAGCTTTCTTAAGAATTGATCTTTAGCAGCGACATGACCTGTTCCACGATCACCACCAATACAAACACCTAGAACACCTGGTCCACATCCCTTTCCTTGTGCCTTTTGTACACAATCAAGAATCGCCTTTCTTACACCATCAAGATCACGTCCAGCATTTAGCTCTGTATTAGGAAGTGAATATTGTGCACCGACGTTTTCACATCCTCCACCCTTAAGCATTAGTTTTACATTTAGTGATTTTGACTTATGTTGTTCAAACTTAATGACAGGATGGCCACCACCGACATTCATACAGTCATTCTTTCCAGTAAGAGAATTAACAGAATTCTGTCTTAGGTATCCAATTTCAGTTGCTTTTAAAACAGCCTTCTCGCAGATTTTACGAAAAGCTGCTTGATCAAAGTCTTTAGGATGAGAAACTTTAAAAACAATTGTTCCAGTATCCTGACATAGAGGCTGAGACTTCATCTTTGCCATTTTAATATTTGCTTGAATGATATTCATTGCATACTCAGCAGTTGTGTTCTTTTCTTCTCTATGAAGGGCCTCAAGAACAACTTTCTGCACGTCGTCTGGCAGGACTGTAGAAGTAACACGAATTAGCTCAAGTAGAGAATCAAAAAGGGCCGTATTCTTATTTGGTAATTTTACTACTTTCTTCTTAGTTGCTTTCTTTGCTACTTTCTTCTTAGTTGCTTTCTTTGCTACTTTCTTCTTAGTTGCTTTCTTCGCTACTTTCTTCTTAGTTGCTTTTTTCTTAGCTACTTTTTTCTTAGTTGCTTTTTTCTTAGCTACTTTTTTCTTAGTTGCTTTTTTCTTAGCTACTTTTTTCTTAGCTACTTTTTTCTTAGCTACTTTTTTCTTAGTTGCTTTTTTCTTAGCTACTTTTTTCTTAGTTGCTTTTTTCTTAGCTACTTTTTTCTTAGTTGCTTTTTTCTTAGCTACTTTTTTCTTAGTTGCTTTTTTCTTAGCTACTTTTTTCTTTACGGCCATGGCCAACTCCTTAAATTATTTAATCGATATAGAAAAATCTTCCAAATTCATGTGCATACTTTTGAGTAATCATTCCGTATCCTGGATAGCTTACTCCATCGAGTTTAAATTTTTTCCCAAAGCCTTTTACGCCCCAAGAGTTTTTAAAATAATAAACTCCCTTATATTCAAACTCTTTCCAAGAACCATCTTCCATTTGCATCTTTGTTTCTACAATAACATCATCATCGTAACCAACAAGGATCATAGAATGGCCTCCTCCTTTGACAGAAGAAATTCGACGATCTCGAGTCCCAATCTCAGGATATCCAACAATACCTGCATACCATTTAGACTTATCACGCTCTTGAATTTCGTGAGTAATTGTCTTCTTAGAATTCCAAGAACCGTAATATAATTTAGTACCCATAATAACGGACTTCCCGTCATTTAACCATTGCTTAATTTTATTGAGGTCTCTTGATTTATATGATTTTTTTCTCTTAAATAAGTTACTTACTAAAGTATCTCTTAGATAAATTGATTCCTTTCTAATTGGAATAAAGTCAGGGTCAATTTGTGCAATATCATAATCAGACATTGTAAAAAGTCTTGGATCTCTTTGACCAAGTAAACAAGACTTTAAATACTTAGGAAGAACAACAAGGTGCCCGCATGTTTTCTTTGCAATATTAATTTGTGGGAAGTCTTCATCAAGAGATGGCCATTTTTTACGAGAGTAAGGCCATGTCTTTTCATAAACAACACCCATATCTAAGATGGCCCTCATATTCTTCGAAGTTGAAGAGCCTTCAGTGAGCTTATCTTTCATAATAATATACTCCATCCATTGCTCGGACAGATCTAACTCAACGGGTAAAAATCCTTGTTTACGTATCAACAAGTGCTCCACCATTCCAATGGCCGTAAACATTGTACAAGTGCCTCGAGAGCCTTGTGACTTTACAGCAGTTTGTAAACCAATGAGGCCGTGAATATCACTCTTAGATGGAAGCTCATCGGCATGGACTGAGCTAAAGAGAATTACCAAATTCAATAAAATAATTTTTATAAGTGTTGTGTTCATAACTTGAAATTTTGACCATTTAACTCGGTTTTAGCAAGATGCATTGCGACTTTAAATACTTATAAATTTATAAACAAGCAGTGCATAAATATTCTCTCACTTGAAGCCAAAATAGATTGCCTAATCAGCTCTAGGAGGGCACATTATAGGATATGATTTCATTGGCAGGATTAAACGACAAACAACGCGAAGCAGCTGAGACTATCGATGGCCCAGTGCTAATTCTAGCGGGCGCAGGTAGTGGTAAGACAAGAACTCTTACCTACCGAATTGCGCACATGGTCGACAACCTTCATATTCCTGGAAAGAGTATCCTTGCCGTATCATTTACAAATAAGGCCGCAAAAGAAATGAAAGAGCGCGTTATTACCCTACTTGGTAAACAAAAATCAAGAGGAATGACCCTTGCAACATTTCACTCTCTAGGACTTAAGATTCTAAAAAAAGAAATTACTCATCTTGGTTATCATAAGAACTTTTCAATCTATGATCAAACAGATCAATTAAGTATTATACGAGAAGGCCTTAGGCTTTATCACGATAATAAAGGTGCATTTAAAAAAGAGATCATTGCATCTAAGATTGGTAAGCTAAAAAATGAAGGGATAAAACCAGAAGACTTTGCAGACTCACCGTTTTTTGACGGTGAAGATCCATACGATCATGCAGTTAACTTCATGTATGAATTCTATCAAGATAAATTGAAATTCTATAATGCAATCGACTTTGATGACATTCTACTACTTACAGTTAGACTCTTTGATGAAAACCCAGAGTTGGCCCGCGAATATTCAGAACAATTTCGCTATATCATGGTCGATGAATACCAAGACACTAATCCATTACAATTTAGACTTATTCGTCATCTAACATGTGCCCATGATAATCTCTGTGTGGTTGGTGACGATGACCAGGCCATCTATTCATTTAGAGGTGCCGATATTTCTAATATTATTGGTTTTGAAAGAGACTACTCACGAGCTAAAGTTGTAAAACTTGAGCAAAACTATCGCTCAGTCTCACCTATTTTGAAATTAGCAAACTCAGTTATTAAAGAGAATAAAGATCGTCGTGATAAAACACTGTGGTCAGATAAGCCAAGTGACATGAAGCCAATTCTTTGGGAATTAGCGGATACTGATCACGAAGCAGAAATCGTTGTTGAAGATATTGTCTCCCACCAGTCAAAAGGTGGACATTTAGGTGATATTGCAATTTTATATCGATCAAATACACAAGCAGCACCAATTGAAGAACAACTAAGACTTTCACAAGTTCCTTATACAATTATTGGTGGTCAAAAATTCTACGAGAAGAAAGAAGTAAAAGATATCATGGCCTACCTTCAGGTAATCCGTAATCCGGCCGACCAAATGGCATTAAGACGGGTACTAAATGTTCCAAGTCGAGGAATCGGTATAAGAACACTTGAGAAGTTTCTTGAAGAAAGTGAGGCACATGAAATTGACTTATTTTCTGCGATGAAGAAATCTCCAGAACTTGCAGGAAGTCGTGAAGAAAAGATAAAAAACTTTGTTAAGCTAATTGAGAACACAAAGAATTACTTTGATAAGTATTCACTAAGTGAGGCCATAACAAACTTAATTGAAGACCTAAAATACTTTGAATACATCGATAAATGCTACGATCAAGCAAAACAGGCAAGTCGAAGAAAAGATGATATTCACTTCTTTATAGAATCAGCTGCTCGTTTTACTGAAAACTTTAAAGAGTCTGCAACTCTATCTAAATTCTTAGAAAAACTAATGCTACAAGACTCTCAAGATTCAAGAGATGACGATGAAGAAGATGACGATGTTAGAAAGAATGAAGTAACTCTTATGACGCTACATTCATCTAAAGGACTTGAGTTTAAACAAGTCTATATGATTGGAGTTGAAGAGGAACTTCTTCCACATAAGAGAACAATTATTAATAACGAAGGTGACGCTGAAGAGCGCAGACTTTGTTATGTTGGAATTACACGAGCACAAGAAAAGCTCATCATGACAGTGTGTAAAGAGAGAAAGATATACGGGAATATGCTTCCAAGACATCGCTCTCGCTTTATTGTAACTGATGATGCCAAGAGATTTTATCAGGAACAAGATCGCCAAAATTTTGGTCACCTTGAAAGCCAAGAAGAAGTTGATAAATATAAAAAGGACTTCTTTTCAGGGCTTATGAATCTTCTAGATTAAATTCAATTGTAACTGTGTTTGAAGAATAACCAGGTATAAGGCTTAAAAGAGCATCGAAGAAATCCTGATCGATTCTTACGCGCATACGGCTTACTTTACGACAGTCATAACTTCTTTGAGAAAGAATATCTCTTATTCGTCTCTCTTCTATACCAAAGCCAACAACTTTCTTGGATGCTTTGTAATCAAGGACTTCATCTTTTTTTGCCCAAACACCATTTCTTGAAGCACAGAACTGACTATTTAACTTCACACCACTTGCGCAAGAAGTAATTAAGAGTGAAACAAAGAGAAGATTAATAAACTTCATATTCATTCTCCCCAATATCTGTCACGGCCCTAACTTTTACATCCTTGCGTGAAAATAAACCCAGACTTAAAAACTTGACCCACTGATACCATGTTGTTTCGATTTCAGTTATCTCTACTCTCGAAACATATTCACTACGTCTTCTAAAGAAATCATTTCCCATTTTTACGTGATGTACCTTAGGTAAGGTTCCATAAAACATATTATCGTTAGTGTGATCACCTTTTAGAATAATGACTTCTCGATTGGCATGCTTTGAAATATGTAATAGACGCTCACCATCTCCAGTATAAAGAGTATGTGAGCAGGAAACAAAAAATATTAAAAAAATTAAGAATTTAATCTTAGTTACCTTTAAAGTCCGGGTTACGTTTTTCTTTAAGAGCACTTAGTCCTTCAAAGTGATCATTAGTTCTTTGAGCTATTCCTTGATATGCACTCATAAGATTTAAATGACTTTCCAGATCATCACGACTAGCACGCTTCATAGCTGTCTTAGTTAATTGTACAGCAACAGGAGCATTGGCCGCAATTTCATTTGCAGTAGCAGAAACAGCAAGTTTTAGATCCTCACCCGTTACAATATTATTGATAAGACCCATATGCATCGACTCTTTAGCAGTATAAATACGACCTGTAAGATACATCTCCATTGCCTTAGTATAACCAACTTTTCGAGTTAGAAAATAAGGTCCACCATCTCCAGGAACAAGAGATAGCTTACAGAATGTTTCACCAAATTTTGCATCATCACTAGCGATAGCAAGATCACACATTGCAACTAAGTCACAACCTGCACCGATAGCACCTCCGTGAACCATTGCAATAACTGGTGTTTGTAATTTTTCGATTGTACGAGGAATATTTTGAATTCCTTTAGAGTAACGGTTTCTTAACTCGAATGGCTCCCCTGCAAACATACCTTTTCGGGCCTGCATCGCTTTAATATCACCGCCAGCACAGAAGTTATCTCCTTCTCCACTTATAACAATAACTCTAACTTCACTATCAGTATCAGCATATTCTAAGACTTCAGTAAGAGATGCGATCATTTTATTTGTAATGGCATTTGCCATTTTAGGATTATCTAAACTAAGCCATAATACATGGCCGTTTTTTTCAACTTTTAATTGCTCAAACTCGTATCCGTAAATTGCCATTACATTCTTCCTTTATATGCTTGAAAAAACTTCGATGGAGCCTGATGTCCAATCTTTGATGTGATAAATTCACTTGCAGCATGAAGCTTATCCATATCAATACCAGTATCACATCCTAATTTATTTAAAAGATTAACCACATCATCTGTTGCAACATTTCCGCTGGCACCTTTTGCATAAGGACAGCCACCAAGACCTGCAGCAGATGAATCAAAGACAGTAATCCCCTCTTCCAGAGAAGCATAGATATTTGCTAAGGCCATACCTTCTGTATCGTGAAAATGCATGGCCATCTGATTAAGATCAAACTCATTTGCAATCATTTTAGTAATTCGTCTAACCTGTACTGGGTTTGCAACACCAATAGTGTCACCTAAAGAAATCTCATAACAACCTAAATCAAGTAATCTCTTTATCCCATCAATAATGGCATCATCCTCAATATCTTTTTCATAAGGACAACCAAAAACAGTTGAAAGATAGCCACGTAATTTCATTCCAGCATCACTAGCTTCACGAGCGACTTCGACTTGACGAGCGTGTGCTTCTTCAATTGTCGCATTTATATTTTTTTGATTAAAAGTATTAGAAGTTGCAGTGAACATACTAATCTCTTTTACACCTAAAGACTTAGCGACCTCGAGACCTTTTAAATTAGGAACTAAACAAGGAGTTGAGATCCCCTTGCCCTTTGTTAGTTCTAATACTTTAGGATAAAGATCTGCAGCGTCTTTCATTTGAGGAATTTTATCCGGACGAACAAAGCTTGTAATTTCAATAGTCTTAAGTCCCGTCTCACTTAGAAGACGAATAAACTCTAGTTTATCTTCGGTTTCTACAAAACTTTTTTCATTTTGTAGGCCATCACGAGGACCAACTTCAACAATTTTAATCTCTTTACTAAAATTACTCATAAATTATCCAATTATGCCAGTTCGACTAACTCGACTCCTCCATCAATCGTCTGACCTTCATTAACTAATATTGCATCGACTTTTCCGTCACGAGATGCTTTTACAGTATGTTCCATTTTCATTGCTTCCATTACAATCAGTGCATCGCCAACTGAAACAGACTGCCCTGCCTCAACGAGTACTTTCAATACTTTTCCAGGCATTGGAGAACTCATATCACCGGCTTCACCAGTAGCGGCACCAGAGCGTTTAGCAACAAGCCTCTTTGCTTCAACTCGTTTACTATTAACAATATATGCATTCTTTTGAGTTAAAATATGAAATGGAACATCATTAACCCATAGTGCATCTTCTTCAATATCAACTGCAAAAGTAAAATCGAAGAAGCGTACGATGAGTGAGCTTACGCCAGAAAATTTAAAAGTAGCAGTTAGCTCATTACCATCAACGATATAATGGCGAGTTTCTAAAGACTCACCGCTCATTCTAAAAGAATCGAAAAGGATATTATCTCTTAAGAAGTCATGCGCTAATGTAGCTGCAATTTCTTCTGCATAAACTTCAGCAGGGGCCAAGTCTTCTTCGTATGTTTTAACAAAGTGTGTATATGTGTCACCCTTTAAGAATGCATCATGCTTAAGAATACGTACAAGATAGTCATTATTAGTAGTTAAACCTTCAAAAGGTAGATGGTTTAATCCAGCTATCATTGTCCCAATCGCTTCATCACGATCTGCACCCCAAGTAATAACTTTAGCAATCATAGGATCAAAATTTACTGTGATAGAATTTCCATTCTTGTAACCTGTATCAAGACGTACACCGTCGATAGCATCACCTATGTATTCGAGACGGCCAATAGCAGGCATAAAGTCATTGTCAGGATCTTCAGCGTAGATACGACACTCTATCGCATGACCAATTTGTCTAATATCATCCTGAGTGAAATCAAATGCTTTACCACTAGCTGCAATTAGTTGTAATTCAACTAGATCAAACCCCGTTACCATTTCTGTTACCGGATGTTCTACTTGAAGACGAGTATTCATCTCTAAGAAGTAAAATTCGTTTCCATCTAAAATAAGCTCAATTGTTCCAGCACCGTGATAATTAATCGATTTCGTAATTTTAATCGCAGCGTCTGTCATGGCCTTACGTAGTTCATCACCTAATGCAAGTGAAGGAGTTTCTTCAATAATTTTCTGATGACGTCTTTGAATTGAACATTCTCTTTCAAAGAAATGGAAGTGATTACCGTGAGTATCACTAACAACTTGTATTTCAATATGTCGTGGGCTAGTGATGAATTTTTCAATAAGAACGATATCAGAACCAAAAGAGCTTAAAGCTTCACGCTTACAACTTTCAAGCTCAGCTAAAAAGTCTTGAGAACTTTCCACAATTCTCATTCCCTTTCCACCACCACCAGCAGAAGCTTTAATAAGGACAGGATAACCCATCTTATCAGCTTGTGACTTCAATAATTCAGGATCCTGGTTTTCGCCATTATATCCAGGGATAACAGGAACACCAATTTCGATCATCTTATCTTTTGAGCCTTTCTTATCACCCATAAGAATAATGTGCTCGGGTGTAGGGCCAATAAAGATAAGACCTGCATCTGTTACTTTTTGACTGAATTCTGCGTTCTCAGATAGGAAACCATAACCAGGGTGAATTGCATCACAGCCGCTATCTTTTGCGATTTGAATAATCTTATCCATATTTAGGTAAGTTTCACTTAGAAGGTTTCCTTCTAAATAATAAGATTCATCAGCAAATTCTCTTTGAGGAAGGTTTCTTTCTTCAAAAGTATAAAGCGTGACAGTTTTAATCCCGAGATTGCGACAAGTTTTAATTACTCGTAATGCAATTTCAGCTCGGTTAGCAATAAGAACTTTATTTATTTCTTTCATATTATTCTATTTCCAGTTTGGTTTTCTTTTTTCTAGTAATGCACTCATCCCTTCCTGACCTTCATCAGAAATTCTTTGTTTTGCAATAACATTACAAGTGTAGTCAGTAACTTCTTCAGTATTTCCAAGTCTCTCTTTAACACCAAAAATAAGCTTTTTTGCTTCTCTTTGAGCTTTGGGAGCAACTTTAATAAGTTGTTTTGCCATATGTACAATATCGGCATCGTAGTAACGATCAAGTGAAACTTGATGAACAAGACCAATCTCAAGAGCGCGTTTCCCATCAAATCTCTCACCAGTTAAGAAAAGATGGCGAGCATTTGATTCTCCAATTTTTGCAATAACAAATGGAGAGATAACAGCAGGAACAAGTCCAAGATTAACTTCTGTTAAACCAAATTTTGCACTCTCACTTGCAATAACAAAGTCACAACAAGCAACAAGTCCAACACCACCTCCAAGGGCGGCTCCATTAACTTTTCCAATAACTGGTTTTGAAAGATTATTAATCGCATGAAAAAGTCCTGCTAATTTCTTAGAGTCAGCAATATTTTCTTCCATCGAATAATCTTTCATACGCTTCATCCAATTTAGATCAGCACCCGCACAAAAAGACTTCCCTTCACCAGTTAGAACAACAACCCTTACAGAGTCATCGCTTTCAAGTCCAAGAAACTCTTCTGTTAGAGCAGCAATCATCTCATCGTTAAAAGCATTATGTACTTCGGGGCGATTTAAAGTGATGTAACATACACCGGCTTCTTCGCCACTCGTCTTTAATTCCTTAATATATCCACTCATATAAACTCCTTCTCAATTCTCATTACATTCTAAAGACACCAAACTTAGTCTCTTCTATTGGTGCTTGTTTACTTGCTTTAATAGCAGCACCTAAGATATCTCGTGTCTTATGTGGCTCAATTACACCATCATCCCAAAGTCGAGCTGTTGAATAATAAGCACTTCCCTCTTCTTCATATTTGTCTAAGATTGGTTGTTTAAACTGAGCTTCTTGTTCAGGAGTCATTGGAGCCTGACCTTTTGCTTTAAGGCCATCTTGTCTTACTGTCGCAAGAACTCCTGCAGCTTGCTCTCCACCCATTACTGAGATACGTGCATTTGGCCACATCCACATAAAACGTGGAGAATAAGCGCGTCCACACATACCGTAATTTCCAGCACCAAATGATCCACCAATAACAACAGTGAACTTTGGTACGTTTACAGTAGAAACAGCTGTAACCATCTTAGCGCCATGCTTTGCAATACCTTCTGCTTCATATTTAGAACCAACCATAAACCCTGTAATATTTTGCAGGAATACTAGTGGAATATTTCTTTGCCCACAAAGTTGGATAAAGTGAGAGCCTTTGATTGCTGATTCAGAAAAAAGAATTCCGTTATTAGCAACAATTCCTACTCTTTCACCACAGATCTTAGCAAAACCACACACTAGTGTTGGCCCGTACTTTTCTTTAAATTCATGAAAGCGTGATCCATCAACAATACAAGCAATGATTTCACGAATATCAAATGGCTTCTTCGTATCTCTAGGTAGAATTCCATAGATATCTTCTGCATCATATTTTGGCATTTCAAAATTAAAGTCATCTTCATTTTGAATGAAATTTGTATTTTCAACAATTGAGCGAGTAATCGCTAATGCGTCCTCTTCATCTTCTGCAAAGTGATCAGCAACACCAGAGTCACTTGTGTGAACTTTGGCCCCACCAAGAGTCTGAGCGTCTACTTCTTCACCTGTTGCGGCCTTTACAAGAGGAGGTCCTCCTAAGAAGATCGTTCCATTATCTTTTACAATAATTGATTCATCTGCCATTGCAGGTACATAAGCTCCACCAGCAGTACATGATCCTAGAACCACGGCAATTTGTGGAATACCTTGAGCAGACATTTGTGCCTGATTATAAAAAATTCTTCCAAAATGTTCCTTGTCAGGAAAAACTTCATCTTGCATCGGTAAGAATGCTCCACCAGAATCCACAAGATAAATACATGGTAGGCGGTTTTCACGTGCAACTTCTTGGGCTCTTAAATGCTTTTTCACAGTCATTGGAAAATATGTTCCACCCTTAACAGTTGCATCATTTGCAACAAACATGCACCAAACACCATGAACTTTTCCAATACCAGTTACAATACCGGCGCTTGGAATATCCATACCGTACATCCCATTAGCTGCTAATGATGAAAGTTCAATAAATGGAGATCCTGCATCGAGGATCTTATCAATACGTTCACGTGGTAAAAGTTTTCCTCGTGAATGGTGACGTGAAACAGACTTCTCTCCTCCACCTTGATGAGCTTTATTTACTCTTTGTCTAAGTTCTTCAACATTTGAAAAATGAAATTTGAAGTTTTCTTTAAAGTCGTCACTAGTGCGATCGACTTTCGAATGAATCGAAATCGTATCTTGCGAATTAGTCATAGAAAATTGCCTCTAATATTTGTAATAAAACTGAGCAATTTTATCTATTTATCATAGATTTTGACAAGGCAAGGCATGTTATGATGCATCACAAAACCCAAGAAGATGTAAGGAAGGTCCTTAATATTACTCTATGGCCTCAGCAGCGTTAAGAAACTTCATATAAATACTATCCTCATCTGTTTTTTCAATAACTTCAGACGCAATACTGCGACCGGCCACTTGCTTGATCTCATTAGCTTGCATCGGAAGACGCGGGCCAACAAATGAACTAAATGCTATGGCCTCCAGTTCTTCAGAAGACTCAGACAGGATTACATTTCCGTTTTCATCATGCTCAATGAAATAAGTAACACCATTTGCCAATACAACGATATTACTTCCGCTTTGAAGCGCTTCTTTTACTAACTTTCTATCTTGAGAATTGATGACATTATCATCGAGTTTAATTGTTTGGGCATTATTTGAGTTTGCTACGAGCTTCATTCCTCCATTATTAACGATAGATGAAGTTCCAGATGCAGTTCCAGATGAGGTTGAAGATGAGAAACTACCAGAAGAAGCTGACCTACTAGAAGCAGTGGCTGGACCTGGGGCAATATTAGATACAGAAGGAATTATTGCTCCACTGCTTCTACTAATATTATTAGAGCTTCTATTAAATGGATTCTCTAATTCACTTGAGGCAGTAGCAGCTTTCTTTGTATTCGAAGGTTTATCACGTTGCGATTTTTCTCTATTATTAACATTTTTTGTAAATTCAGCGACTTGATTTTGTAATTCAGAAATCTGCTTTCTTAGACTATTTTCGGTATCTCTTAATTGATCAGTAGAATCACTCGTGATTTTCTCATCCTGATCAATTATAACATCATTAATCTCATCTTTATTATCGGAGTAAGTTTCATCACGAGACGATTTAATAGAATTATTTTGAACTATAGATGATGCTAGATTTTGCCCATCCATTTGATTTGGTAAGTTTTCTCTTTGTTCCAAGTTTTTAGATAAATACTCAGCACTTTGATCAAAAGTATTATCTGTAATTTCTTCAGAAATAGGTTGTTTATTTGTTGTAAATGAAGAGTCAACTAATGACGATTTATTCTTTGTTCCAGATTCACTAAAGCTTGCAATTTCATTTGAATAAGATGTTTTTATATCGTTAAAAATTGTACTTGTATCGGCCGTGGAACGATAGACTTTACCATAACTAGAAGCAACTTTTGTATCAATTGCTGTTCCGACTGAACCACAATAGTACTTAGCAGAAAAGATATCTTGCCCACCAAAGTTTTCATTAGACTTAGAAAATTCCACGGCGGTAATACCTTCCATTACCTCATCTGTATTAGCTGGGTTACAGGCATATTCTAGTGCTTCAATTCTATCTTTACACTCATCAACAAGTTCTTTATTGGAGTTATGAATTGTTTTCCAAAAAATTGAGTTGGCCTTTCTTTTTACAGTCAAGTCTTCTGACTTATCGAGATCATTTAGAAAATTTGAAACCTCTTCAAGATCATCGAAATTATTCACTACATTTTTAAGGAAATTAATATTTAGAGTTGTTAAATAACTTATGATGAAATCATTTTCATCTTTTGTCGAAAAAATACGTTCTTTATAATTCAATGTACCTTCATTACCTCTTGTTTGGTAATAGCGAATACGATTATCTTCATCCGCTTCAGCAATCGCCTTTTGACGATGGCCATAATATTCGTGTCGAAATAATTCGTTCGATTCAATAAACTTTTTAACTCTTCCAAGATACTCATCGCTAAATTTATCAACACCATGACTTTCTTTATTAAATTCGTTATATACAAGATCAATAATTTGTGAAGAATCTGATACTATCCTATTATCACTACCGTAAAACTCATTTACTCTGTCAGTAGCATTATCAAAAATATGTGTTAAGCGATTCTTTGCATCTTTTAGATTGCCATCACCTTCACTAGAACCTTTTGCACTAAATGATAATTCAAATTTTTCATCTAAGGCATTTTTAATATCTGCATTAAAGCATCCCTTAATTTTTTCACTTATTTTATCAATATCTGATTCTGTACAAGAAAAGTCTGGAGAAGCTCCATTATTGATATGATATTGTTCCTTGTATTTATTAAAACTAAAGGCATTGGACTCTATTAAATTAAAAAGGTCATAAACTCTATTTGCCATAATACTGTTATAGGATTTACTCTTAAAGGCTTCAAAAGAATTATCAGGTATAACAAACTTCTCAGGAGAAGTTGCTGCGACTTTATCAACACAACTACAATATTGATCGACATTAATCTTTTTTTCGCTAGGTTTTTCAGTATCAAAACTATACAGATCATAGCGACAGGCATAGGCTCGATCTTTGAGATCATCTTCTAAGTCAGTCACAACATTCAATGGTGTCTGTTGTGGAACAACACTTCCAAAACAGTCCCCACTATTTGAAAATATTGACTTTGATAATACTGACTGAGGGAGTTCACTCATACTGCTGGTAGGATTACTGTAGTCTATTGATTGAGATCTTCTCGAGTGATCAAATACATTTTGATAATGTTCAATCTGCTGTTGAAGATCACGACTATTAAGACTTCCCCCTTGTGTTGTTAAAGCAAATAAACTAGAGGAAGCTGAGTAAACTGATTGTTGAAAAAAGAATAGAGTAATAATAGTCGTTTTAAATTTCATTTTATTCCTAGATACTTGATCTGTTTTATCCATCGGATAGTTCAACTGATTCCTAAAGTGACCAAAATCTATTGATAGAGGTCGTCTCAAGGATTTCATTATCTCAAAGAACGACTATAGCTACATATATAGTTTACAGAGAAAACTTCTTTAATACATAAGTACCTAAAATTTGATTTACAAAGATGAAATAAAAAATAAATGGCGTTTAATGAATAAAAACTCTTTGCGCCAATAAAGTGTGGAATATGTTTAAAATAAATATAAAAAAAGGCCATCCTAAGATGGCCTTTATATATTATAAATATATTAAGTTTTTACTACTCTGATATTTCTGCAGCATCTAAAAACTTAGAATAAATACTTTCTTCTTGTGCTGCTGTCTCATCTTTTTCTGATGCAATTTCTCGCTTAGGCCCATCTTCTGCCTTAGGCTTTGGTAATTGTGGCCCCTCTTGTTCTGGCCCCATTACACCGGCCATCACCTCTTCAGCTGTCTCAGATAAAATAACGTTTCCTTCTTCATCTTGACCAATATAGTATACGCGTCCATCTGTTAGAACAACGCTAGTGTTTCCATTTGAAATTGCCTCTGCAACAAGCCTTTGATCGCTTTTAGCTATATTTGAATTAGAAACAGTACCGCTAACAGCTCTAGAAGATCCAGAGTTTCCAGATAATCCTAGGCCTCCGGTTGCACCTAATTTATTTATTGCAGAAAGTCCTTGTCCGGCCGAAGAGAATGAAGATGATGATGTCGCTGCCGGAGCTGTTGGAACAGCGGCACTACCAGTTGTGGCACGGCTCGCTTGTTGTGGAGCAAAAGCATTGTCTCTACGTACATTATTCCCCGATCCGAAACCAGCAAAGTTATTTGAAGTTGGCTGAGGTTTTTCTACAACTTTTTCCTCTTCGTTTAGATTATCTTCGTTTTCTTCTTCTGATTTCTTATCACGACTTGCAATTGCAGAGTTTAACTCAGAGATCTGTGCCCTAAGGGCATCTAACTCTTTTTTAAGAGCGTTATTTTCATCAACTTGAGCAGCAGATACTGACTCTTCACTCTTTTCTAACTCTTCTTCAATATTTTGAGCTTCTCTTTCAATACGATCTTTAACTGACTCAATCTCTTCAACTGATGTATTTGGATTTGATACAATAGCTTGCATTGTATTACCATCTATCACGTTTGAATCTGGTATATTATTAGACGAGTTCATATTATCTAATAAGTTCGCTGCCTCCGAGAAATTGTAGTTTTCTTCAGTAGTAGTGGTTTGAGTACTCGTTGAAGTTGCAACAGCATCATCGATTTCTGGTCCACTATTATCAAGGATCTGATCTCCACGTCCTGTTGTATTAACAATTGTTTCTGTTCCAGAAGCAGTATCTGTAGAGTCTGGACTATCTGAGAAAACTTTTTGTTTTTCTGATTCTTTAACTTCAGCATAAACTTGCTGTGGTGTTAATGTTTCAACCTCTCCAGCTCTAGAGTTTGCTACTGTCGTATCAATTAATTCACGATTTAGTACTTCACAATATAGTTTAGAATTTTTAACACTTGAATCATTATCTAATTCACTATTTGCATCGATAAACTCTTGAGCACTAACATTTGTCATTACTTGTTTTGCATTAGCAGGATCACAAGACTCTTTTAGCTTTTGTATCTTTTGAGAACAAGAGCCCATATTTTCCTCATAACTAGACGCTAAATAGTCTGCCATCGAAGTTCTTATACTTGCAAATGTTTCAGGGTTTCCTTGAGTGATGCCTTCAATGATGTCATTTTTATAATTTGTATTGTTCTTAAACTCAGGTCTGTTCCCCAAACTCATCATCGTTTTATCGAATAAAAGTTGAGCAAACATACCAGCAAAGTGCTTTTCATGTTCATCAGATATATCATAAATTGTTTTCTCAACAGGAGACATAGCAATCCCTTGACTTCTCATGTCGGTGCGTTTTTTGATATTATACATATCCACATAACGCTGCTTGTGTGCCTGGAATTCTTGCCTTAAAAGAGGATTCTTATTTAAGAAGTCCCTTACTTGACTTAAATATTCATCAGGAAATCTTCCTGTGCCATCATTATTTTTAGCAAAACCCACAATTATTAAATCAGAGAATTTTTGACTTGCTCTTTTAACACGCTCATCATCGCCACCATCTCTCATGAATTTTCTATTACGACTAGAACCTTGACCAATATGGGCCTCTCTTAAATCTTTAATTTCTTCATTTGCTTTCTTAAAGATCTGAGAAATTCTATTATTGGCTTTACTATTTAAGAATAGAAATTCATCTTTTAGTCCATTCTTCTCATCAATTAGAGCTGCTGCAGGCCCCTCAAAACATTGATTAAGCTCTTTTGCCATCGAATCAATATCATCTTCAGTACATCCAAAATCACCTGCTTCAAAATTGTAAAGATCTTCAGCTCTATCTAAATCCTGATATCGGTGCGCATTCTTTCTTAGCGTCTGAAGAAAGTCAGTTACTCGATTAGCAATAATATTTTGATAAAAGCTTTTTTGGAAATCATTTAAAACATCATCATCTGATAAATCTGCGTGACTTTCTTCTGATGCTAAGTCACCTACACAGCCACAATAGCTTTGAGAATTTAATTTAGTTGTCAGACCCTCTGAAGAATCAAATTCTTCAAGATAATCCTTACATACAGATGAAAAGACTTGGTAATCACTTCCAAAGCTTAAAAAGCTCTTAAATATACTTTCATTAGAAGAAAATCCATCTAAAGAACCACACGGCTGCGATGAATCGTCATCGAATCGATAATTAAAACTAAACTTTGGACTATAGATATTTAATTCAGGCTCATTATTATATTCTAGGTTTATATCTCTACTATAAGAAAGATCAGTATTATATGCAGGACTCATTAAGTACTGGTCAACTGATCCTGATTCACTAAATTCAGTAATTGCAAGGATTGAGTTATCTGGCTTATCAAATTCACTCATAGCATTGTACTCTTGAGCTTTATATTCAATCATCCCCTGCTGAGCTCGAGAGGCGCTAGCTTCTAGTGAAATATTCCCCGCAGCACCATCAAGACTGGATGGAGATGCTTGTACGACTTGAGACGAATCTAAACGAATATCATTCGCAAATGTTGTCTGAGTGGCAAAGATCAAAATCAATATTGAATTTAAAGCTCTCATTTCCTTCCTCACAATATAACTCTTCTTAATTTATCGGTTATTTATTAAGATTTCTTGAGTAACTGATCACTACAGTAAGTTTCTCCCTACTATTATTTTCACTTGAAATTGAGGTGGAATAAATGAATTCAGGCCATTATCTTAAAGATAATTTTTTTATACCCAATAACACGCTAAAATTATTGAGTTTCGATAATGAGTCTAAGAAATAGTCATCAATATTTGGACATTATTTTCTGCCAATAAATAGACACAATTAGCAAATTCCAGGGCCAAAGTCCCTTAGCTTTTCCAGATGAGAAGTAATTGTTGCCATGGCATATGACTTAAGACGCTCTGGTAAATCAGGGTAGATTTCGTTAAAAATCTCTTCGATTTCCTTGCCTTCACTAACACACTTCCTTACTTGCTCTTCTCTTTCTAAACGATGCTCAAGTGTCTTCTTTATCTTAAGAGTTCCACCAAGACAAATACCATGAGAAGGCATAATAACTTGAGGATCTATATCGATAACATTTTGTAAGGATTGAAAGTACTCTCTCATACAAGAGCCCTTGCCACCAATTGTTACGGTACCAACAGTTTGGATAAGATCTGAAACGATCATCCAAGCACCATCGACTCGGTATAGAGAACTTTGCCCAAAAGCATGACCGCCAGTTGTAATCAACTTCACATCCACCCCACAAGACTTAACAACGATATCACCATCTTGATAAAACTTAACATCAAACTCGTTGAAGTAATCTTTATCGAAGTCTTCTAATAGATGATCATAAGTTCCTTTAGACATTGAAAATGAAATACCGAGCTCTTTTGCCAGTCTTCTGCTGTATTCATGATGATCAGGATGATGATGAGTTAGAAAGACTTCTGAAATGTCATGTTCACCAATAGAGTTAAGAAGTTTTTCATATTCATCACTATTTTTAGGAGAAGGATCGATGATAATTTTCTTGTGCCCGTCATCACCAAGAACAAAACAATTTGTGCGATTTGCAGGAGGAAATGTATTAGAAAGCGGCATATATTGACGTAAACCAAAGAGAGGCTCAATCATAGGTACACATTTTTTTGAATCATATTTTAGATTTGCATCTAAAAAATCAAGGCTTGCTATATCTCGATCTAAGTCTTCTAAAATTGTAATCATTGGAGGGACAACAAGCATTTGCCCTTGTTTGTATGATTCAAAAGCTTCGTGGCAATTAAACCATTTCGTATATGCAATCTCACCTTGATCGAATTCAAATTTAATATCCTCAAGATGGGCTTCATCTTTTATAAAGATCTTAAAATAATAATTTTCAAAGCGATGTGGGTTAAAGTCAGGTGTTACGGCCAGTGAATATTTTGCGATATCAATAATATGCCCAGATGCTTGAAGATCATCTAGGTCAATATTTAACTCTTCTTTGATTTCCCTTTTTAGAGCGTACTCAAGATAATTATCCCCGCCTTCTGAAATATCTTCTTTATCAACTTTACCACCAGGAAAAGAGGTATACCCAGGAAAGGCCCTTAGATAATTTTGTCTCTTCATAAAGAGAACTTTTTCACCGCATATAAATATAGCTGATACTGACTGTTTCAATTTATTCCCAATTCATTAAATGCATTTTGCGCTTTTACATAACGTACATCTCGATAACCTTTAATATTATCAAGTAACTTTAAAGCATGATACTCATTATCGACCTTTTGTAGGCCATTAAATAAGAAGTCACGTGTTGTTTTAGCTATTGCTCTTTCCTTATGATGCCATGATGGAAGAAGAGTTCTAAGAACCCTAAAGTGTCGCATTAATTTTAATTGCCAATTTTTTGGTGAGATATCAAATTCAATTTTCTTATTTAAAATATCAAATGAAGGACGATTAATTCGTTGTTTTACAATACCTGTACCAAGTGCACCATAAGTCTTGTCTTCTATTTGTTTTAAGAAAGGAGAAAGCATTAAGTGAGCTACCATAACTTCATCTTTTACAAAATATGTCTTTGCTAGAACTTGAGTTGCTAAGACACGGTTCTCTTCACTTACAATAGTACTGATGGCACGAGCTCCTGATATAAATTCAGTTGTATCCTTTCCTCTATTATAAATAAATTGATCATGTAGAATTTGTATTAGATGTCTTTTTTTCATCCAAGGAATATCAACAATCGCTTTATCTAAGTTTTCTTTAAACTTAGAAATAAAATAATTTGTATTATGCCATGGAAGAAGAGAATCTTTTAAAGACTCAATAGCTAAGTTTAGAGTTGTCTCTTCTTTAACTTTTAAATCATTATGCTTTCTTTCAAACTCTTCGACACCTAGAGATGCCATTTCTTGTCCAAGTCTAAAAGCTGCAATATTATTATCGACTTCACTTTTCTTAATTGAGTTTCCAAGAGCGTCTAATAAGTCTTGATCACTGAATGGAACAAGTCCCAATTGATAAGCGTAGCCTAAAATCATACTCGATGCATAGACAGCTTTTCCAAAGAATAGATTACACCACTTTTTAAGCGGAACCATAATGATTCTCTCATCATTACGAGACTTAACTTTCTCAATAAGTTTTTGTTTTGTAAGACTTTCTTCAGATAGTCCTTTATCTAACATAATAGAGAGTGGAACTTGATAAGAGTCATCAAAAACAGCAACACCGTTTTCACTATGAAGGAAGCCTAATTGTCCAATTCCATCAAGTAGGTCTGGACTTAAAAGTACATCAGAAGCTCCTCGAGGAGTTACGGCCCCCATTGACTTAGTTTTATGACAAATCGACATATGACCCGTCACATTACCATTTCTTTGAGCAAGACCCTTTTGATCCATGAACTTGAAGTCCAGATCCTCACGGCCTGCCATCTTAATACTTGCGTTTGCAATAATTTTAGATATCGTTGTAATTCCTGATCCACCGACTCCTGTGACGACCATACGCCAAGTATCACCTTGAGCAATATCGTCAAAAGTTTTCTTTGTCTCAACATCTTTTAAATCAAAATCTAAATGTGAAAAGTCACTTGGACGATACTTTGTAGGATGAAAGTTTTTAACTGTTACTTTCTCAAAACTTGGACAGACCTTAAACTTAGTACAATAGCTATCTGCTACACAAATTGTAGGGTCAATTCCCATCTTTGTTCCATAGGCATCAAATACTTGTGTCAGTCCAGGACATCCTGTTTCTTCAATACAAACACGACAATCTTCACATGCAGAAGTATTAATTTGGTAGAAAGTCTTCTCTTTTAATACTCCACTATTTTTCATCGTATTTCTTTCACTGGCCCTAACCTTGGCCTGATATGTAAGAGAACACTCTTTATTAGAAATAATGACCTTAACACCTTTTTGTGTCACAAAATCTCGCATGAGATTCTTGTAAAAATAACGATCACTTGGATGAACTTCTTTAGCAGTCTTTACTCCTAAATTTTGTACAATATTAAGCATATCCTGCTTAGGTCTCTTGCTACCTTCTACATTAATTTGTGATGCAGGGGTCATCTGGTGCCCTGTCATTGCTGTATTGTCATTATCAAGAAGTATATAAGTTATATCGTGATCAGCTTGTACTGAATTTGAAATATCTGTTATCCCAGAATGGAAGAAAGTCGAATCTCCCATAAGGACCACTGATGGATTCTTAGTAAATAAGTCCATACCAGCACCGAGGGCACCACCTTGTCCCATGGCCGAAAGATTATGCATTTCTCCAAACGGCGGTAGAAATGATAAAGAATAACAACCAACATCACCGTGAGTAATGAGATCAATATCTTGAGCCTTTAGCCAACGACGTAAGTCTTTTAATAATGAGAGAGTTTCTCTATGAGGACATCCTGGACAAAAAGTAGGAAGTCTCTTCGGTAAGATTTCACCAAAGTTACGTTCTTCAAATGCTAGGCTTTTACATTGCCCAATTTCAAGAAAGTCCTTAAGGGCCTCTAGTTTCTCACTGATGATTTCAAAACTTAAACCTCCATAAGCAGGAAAGCCCTCATTTTCGCCAAACTCCTTACCTACGATCTCAATTTCAATACCGTGTTTTTGACAAAGCGATCGTACTTCACCTTCTAAGAATCCTCGTTTTTCTTCCACCACAACAAGTTTTTTTAATCCCTTTAAATAAGGAATTAATAAATCATCCACAAGAGGAAAAGAAGAAGCGACTTTATATAAAGAGAAGTGTTCTAGATAATCCCCTTCTTCTAAGCACTGCTTTAAGGTTTCAAAAATAACACCGCTTGAGATAAATCCAATTTTTGAATTCTCATTTCCAAACCTTGCATCAAGTTTCATTTCTTTTAGAACTTCTTTCACTTTTGGAAAGCGTTCTTTGATCATAGAAATATCTGCAAATAGAGAGTTTGGTGGAACCATAACGTTTTTTTGTAGATCAAATGTTGAAGGATCAACGTCAATTAACTCACCATCAATCTTTGCTTCCTCAAAACACTCAACTCGTCCTCCACCTTCAGCTAAGAAAGTGCTTAATAGAAGTCCTTGATAGAGACTCGTTTTTGATGAGATCTCTTTTGCTTTGGCGATCCAATCCTTCAACTCTGTTGGATTTGAAGGTTCAAGAAATGACATATGTAGATGCTTGAATAAATATCTTGAATCAGCAGCTGTTGAAGTTGACATTGACCATGGGTCATCACCAACACAAATGACAGTTGCCGGATAAATTTCACGGCCATCTATTATTTCTGGTTTAGCAGGATTAGCAAAGTTACCAACACTAAGAGCATCACTTGCCACATGTAGCCCCATAGACTTCATTGCAACTAAACAGTCTCGACCTGCTTGCTTTACACCACTTGCCATGGCCGCTGCATTTGCTTCAGAGTTTGCAATAACTACACGAATGCCTTTTTCATGCATCTCATTTTTCTTCTTATATAAGATATTAAAGTAATCTGCTAAAGGTGATCCTGGATAACCAGTATATAGGTTAAAGCCTGCTTCAAGTGCACCTTGAATGATTAATTCATTCCCGTTAAGAATTCGATATTCTGCCATATGTCCTCTAAATTTAATTGAGAAATGAGTATAGTGATTTAATCGTGTTTTTTGACGTACCAGCGCGTCACTTTTTATAATTTTTAATCGATTGTAAACACAATCTTCTTCTTAAATGTCGTGGTAAGCTTCTGAGGCTTAAACTTCCAGTTAGATGCCACTTTTAAAACAGCAGTATTAAATGCGTTATAACTGGCACCTTTAACAAGCTCAACTGACTCGACCTTCCCACTTGGATTAACCTTTATCAGGACCTCTACAATGCCACTTGCGCCAATACGTCTTGCACTTCGAGGGTACAAAGGAGCAACAAATTGTAGAATTTGATTATCAAAATTCTTAGCTGTAACCACTTCTTGTTGTCTCTTTTGAGATTTCTTATATAACTTTTCTTCGACAATTTTCTTTTGATTTTGTTTATCTTTTTCTACAGGTTCCTTAAACTCTTCTTTTTTTATTGAGTGGGCCTTAATCTGAATATCAATCCCCATACGCTCTCGCTGCATTTGCTTTCTACCTTCACGTAGATTTGTGAAGAAAATAACAGCATGCACCAAAAGACTTATTGCAAAAAAGAAGAACCAAAATCGATGTTTCATAGGCCTATCATAATGCATCTTGCACCATATGGGAAAAATCGTTACTATCTGCTCCATATTAAGAGAATCAACAATATTAAATTATACAGCAAGGAAAGTTTTATGAGTTCAAAAATCTCTCCAGAAAATCCATTAGGGGTTTTAGCAATTGATCACCTCGAGTTCACATGTGACTCACTAGAAACTAAGACTAAGGACCTATTCTATACTTTTGGTTTTTCTAAAACATATGAAAACCAAGAAGAAAAGAAGGAGCTGTTCTCTCAAGGCCAAGTTCGCTTCCTTTTAACAGCAAACGAATCTGGACACGCAAGAGAGTATTTAAATGCTCATGGTGAAGGTGTTTCAACAATTTCTTTCTTAGTTGAAGATTGTGAATATGCATACAAGACAGCACTTGAGCGTGGTGCTGAATCCCTACAAGAAGTAATCACAACAGAAAGTGAACACGGTGTTTATAAGAGTGCCAGAATCAAAGGCTTCGGAGATGTCGCCAATGAATTTATAGAAAGACCAAAAGCTTACTTTCGTCCAGACTTCAAAAAACTAGAAGAAGACCCAAAGGCCCAGCCTCTTGCTTCAAGAGTGGCCAGAATTGATCACCTAACAAATAATGTTCCAAAGGGTGAAATGAAGAAATGGGTTGAATTCTATGACCGTGTTTATGGATTTAAGGTAACTCGTTATTTTGACATCAAAGGATCAAAAACAGGGCTTAACTCAGAAGTTGTCCAGCTACCTAAAGGTGAAGTGATTATACCAATTAACGAGCCAAAAGAAGCTGGTGGAAAAGACCAAATTCAAGAGTTCCTCGATCTACATAAAGGAGCAGGCGTTCAGCACATTGCTCTAACTTGTGGTGATATTCTTTCAACTGTAAAAGATTTAAGACAAAGAGATATTAAGTTCCTAGATATTCCTCATACATACTATGAAGATATTCCAAAAAGAAACTTCACTGTAACTGAAGATCTAAGTGAGCTTGAAGATCGTCAACTACTTGTAGATGGTGATGAGGAAGGCTACCTCATCCAAAACTTTACTCAAACTTACGTTGGCCCACTATTTTTTGAATTTATTCAAAGAAAGAATCACAATGGATTTGGTGAAGGAAACTTCCAGGCCCTCTTTGATGCTATTGAAAGGGATCAAATCGCAAGAGGATACCTGGACTAAGAAATAATTAAATTCTTTTAAGACAATCTGAAATGCTTTGCTTTCTTACTGATGTAGGAACAAAGCATTTCTTGTCTACTGTTATATCTTGCCAAGACTCATAAGCAACCTTACGAATCTGGATTAGTTCCTGAACAAAGCTTTCTAAAACTTCGTAATCAGACTTGTCTGCACAATCAAATTCAAAATTAGTACAAACAACATCTTTTGAGATAATTAAATCTTCACGATCCATACTAACAACAACGTGAGTGTTGTGAAATGGAAGGAATGACTCAACTACATAAACTTGTAGATCTCTAGGTGCAACACAAGTTGCTAGTGCTGCTTTAACAAGAAAAATTGCGAATATTGCTCTCATTAAGTTTTTCATATTTTACTCCGCCCTAAGGCATAATCATTTGTTTCATAATTTATTAACTGTGAAGAATATAAACGAAATCAACAACGCAAGGGGTTATTTTGAACAAATTTCACCATGCGTTATAAAAATCTCATAGCTGATATTAGTTTATCCTAATATCTAATTATTCTACTGTCTAAATCATTGAAAACACGTCAAGAAATGACTCAACAAGCCTATTCAAAAAGGGTCTTCTATTCCTACAATATTGCTTTAATTAACTAAAATTTTGACACTCATGAAGAAAGGACGCTTATGTATAAGTTAATCGCTATTTATAAAATACCAAATGATATTGATGCTTGGGAAAAGCACTACTCAGAAGTTCATACTCCCCTAGTTAAGAAAGTTCCAAGCCTCAAAGAAATCCGTCTCAATCGCATTACAGGTACACCACGTGGAGCAAGTGACCTTCATGTTATTGCAGAATTGGTATTTGAAAATAAAGATGACTTTAAAACAGGAATGAGCTCAGAAGAGAATATGGCCTGTGGAAAAGACTTATTCAATTTCGCAAAGGAAATTGTTTCTGTTCACTTTGCTAAAGAAGAAGTGATCTCACTTTAATTAAGGAAAACTCAATGAGTAATATTTTATGTGAATTTCCATATAACGATCACAAGCATATTGCCCTTGTGAAACTTAATCGCCCAAAAGTTCTAAATGCGCTCTCTACAGACTTAATGCGAGAGTTAGTAGACAAGCTTTTTGAACTGGATGACAACCCTGAAGTCAGAGTCATTATTCTAACAGGTAACGATCGAGCTTTTGCTGCTGGAGCAGACATTGCACAAATGGTTGAAGCAACACCAATTGATCAAATCAATGATAATCGCTTCCGCTCATGGCAACAACTCGCTCAAATTACAAAGCCAATTATTGCGGCCGTAAATGGTTACGCTCTTGGTGGTGGATGTGAATTGGCCATGCATTGTGACTTTATCATTGCCGGTGACAGCGCAAAATTTGGCCAACCAGAAATTAAGATTGGGACAACTCCAGGAGCTGGTGGAACTCAACGCCTTACTCGCGCCATTGGAAAATCAAAGGCCATGATGCTTGCAATGACTGGAGAGATGATTGAGGCCAAGCAAGCACTTGACTGGGGACTCGTTGCCAAAGTTGTACCTAGTACGACACTAATGCAAGAAACATATGAGACAGCAAAGAATATCGCAAACAAGGCCCCTGTTGCAATTAAGCTTATAAAAGAGTCTGTTAACAAGGCCTTTGAAATGAGCCTAAGTGACGGTGTCGACTTTGAACGACGTAACTTCTATCTTACTTTTTCAAGTAGTGATCAAAAAGAAGGTATGCGAGCATTCTTAGAAAAACGCGACCCAGAATATAAAGGTAATTAATCATGAGTGAATATAAAAACATTATAGTAGAAAAGAAGTCATTTACTGGAATTATCACTATTGATCGTGAAGAAGTTTATGGCGCTCTCTCTAAGGAAGCAAAGTTAGAAATCATTCAGGCCATAAGAACTCTAAATAGAGACGATGAGGTTGGATGTCTCATTCTAGCATCGAAAGGAAAAGGCTTCTGTACAGGACAAGACTTAAATGATCGAACTGTTCAAGCAGGAGAAAAGCCTGTTGATTTAGGTGTTACCTTAGAAACAGAATGGAATCCACTTGTAAATGCAATTTCTAACTCTAAAAAACTCGTTATTGCAGCAATTGAAGGTGTTGTTGCTGGTGCGGGTGTATCTGTGGCCTTAGCTTGTGATCTTGTTATTGCAAAACCAGGTATCAAATTTGTCTCTGGATTTTCAAAACTAGGTCTTTGTCCAGATGCAGGATCAACGTTCACATTTACAAGAGCTTTAGGCCAAAAGAAGGCCATGGAATTCTTCCTCTTCAATCAACCACTACTTTCAGAAGAAATGGAGAGAGCTGGTCTAATCAATAAGGTTAGTGAAGAAGCATTTGAAGATGCTAAGAAGTGGGCCGATCAAATTAATGCCATGGCCCCTTTATCGCTAAAAGCGATTAAAGAGAATATTAAAGTGGCCACAGACTCAACATTTCAAGAATCAATGGATCGAGAAACTTCTTATCAAAGATTTCTAGGAAATAGTGAAGATTATAAAGAAGGATTAAATGCCTTCTTTGAAAAGAGACAAGCAAAGTTTTTAGGTAAATAAAAAGACGAATTAATAATAAGGAGGCCATATGGCAGCAAGAGAATACACTCAAGAAGAACTTCAACTTTTTGAAGACATTAAAAATGGAAAGAAATTTGATAAGGGTGATGAACTTCCTCCCCTATATAAGAAAGCATTAAGAAATCTACTTTGGATGCAACATGATTCTGAATATTCAGGTGCTCTTGGTTATGCACCATGGATTGAAAAAGCTCCAACAATGCAAGAAAAGGTTGTTGTTGCTCAAATTGTAAAAGATGAAATGAGACACGCTTCAGTTTGCTACCGTCTACTTAAAGGTCTAGGTGAAGATGTTGATACTCACATTCAAGAATCAGAACTAGGTTTTAAAATGGAAGAAGATCTAGCTCAGATAGGTTTTCAAAGAATGAAAAAAGATTACCGAGTTAATATCTTCTACTACGGTATTAATTACTGGGAAGACTTTATTCTATTTAACTTCTTAATGGATAGAGCGGCAGGTCACCAACTAGAAGATACTCTTGATTCAAGCTACCTACCGTGGAAAAAAGGAATTGAAGGAATCTATAAAGAAGAGATCATGCATCTTGCACACGGTGACAAGTGGATCAAGATTCTAGCTGAAGGTGATAACAAAGAATTCCTTCAAGAAAGATTAAACGTATGGTGGCCAAGAGTTATGAATGTATTTGGTTCAACTAAGGGACGCTCAAATGATCTCTACGTTAAGCTAGGGCTTAAAAAGAGAACAAATGCTGTTGTTCGCGACGTTTTTGTCGATGAAGTAGAAAAATTATGTAAAGAAGCTGGTCTAGTTCTTCCTGAGTATAAGGAAGAAGAACAGCCTCAAAGGCAATAAGCTTATATGAATATCAATAGTGTTTTAGTTATTGGTGCAGGAACCATGGGGCGAGGAATCGCTCAATGGTTCTGTCAACACGGTGTAAGAGTTGAACTGGTCGACCAACATTTAGAAATGGCCCAAGCAAGCGGCGATCTAATTCATAGCTCATGGGATAAACTACATTCCAAAGAAAAATTTGATGCGGATGAGATTAAGGCCTTTAAAAAGAACCTTAGAATCGTAGATATGATGGAACACCAAATAGATCACGATCTTGTAATTGAGGCCATCGTTGAAAACTTAAATATCAAATGCCAAGTCTTTAACCGACTTGATGAGGTCATGAAAGAAAGCACTATCTTTGCTTCTAATACTTCTTCAATTCCAATAACTAAGATGGCCAAGGACTTATCAAAGACAAGAAGAGAAAACTTCTTAGGACTACACTTCTTCAATCCAGCTACGATTATGAAGCTAGTAGAAATAATTGAAACTCCTTGGAGTAAGAAAGATATTGCTCACGGACTTTATGATTGGTTTGAAAGATACGGAAAGAAACCAGCCCTTTGCAAAGACTCACCTGGTTTTATTGTTAATCGTGTGGCCCGAAACTTTTACGGTGAATCATTTCACCGTCTAGAGAATTACGACAAGGATCAAGTAGAAGAGATTGATCGCGTAATGAAGAATGTGGGTGGCTTTAGAATGGGACCATTTGAATTAATGGATCTAATAGGAATTGATGTAAACTATGATGTTACCCAATCTGTTTGGGCATCATATTACTATGAACCTCGTTTTAGACCACATAAGATTCAAAGAGAAATGGTTGATAGTGGACGTATTGGACGCAAAGTAAAAGAAGGATTTTATCGTTATGAATAAGGTAACTATATTAATAAGTGACAATCACCCTCTTCTTAAAAGTGTTCACGGATGTGACTACCCTTCTATCACTGTTGATCCATTCAATATCAATACACTTGATGGCGTTGACTTTGATGAAACATCTTTAATCATTGATCTAACTTGTTTTGATCGAAATTCTAAGATGGACCTCTACGAACATTTAGATAATGTTTATGATGGCCCAATTATTTCAGACTTAACAATAAATTGGGGTGAATACCTCATAACACAATATGAGAATGTTGTTGGAGCTGTTGCTTCAGCATTCTATTCTCCCAAAAAATGCTTTGAACTTTATCAAAAAGATAATGAGTATGAAGAGACAACTTTTAAAGTCTTCAAAGACTTGGGATATGATCTTGAAATCGTCAATCACGTAGGAATTGGATTTACCTACCCACGTGTTATTTCACAGATAATCAATGAGGCCTTCTTTGCAAAAGAAGAAAATCTAGCAACTCAAGCAGATATCGATAAGGCCATGTGCTATGGAGTTAATTATCCTCATGGACCTTTTGAATGGTGTGAAAAGATTGGAGTAGAAAAAGTAATCATGCTTCTTGAAGAACTAAGGGAAGTTACTGGTGATGCTAGATATCGACCTTCCCGCTTACTTAGGATGAATTTATGACAATACAATATAAAGATGCATATATCGTTTATGCAAAACGTACCCCTATTGGAAAACTTGGAGGAAGCTTATCTCACTTAAGAGTTGATGATATGCTGGCCAATCTTTTCAAAGATTTTTCACAAAATTTCGACTTTGATATGAAAGAAATTGATGATGTCATAGTCGGCTGTGCAAATCAGGCAGGTGAAGATAATCGAAATGTAGCACGAATGTCAGCACTTCTGGCAGGACTTCCATACGAAGTACCAGGTGTAACATTAAACCGCCTATGTGCATCTTCACTAGATGCAATTATTGACGGTTGGTCACGAATTAATCTTGGAATGGCCGATTGCCTCCTAATTGGTGGAGCTGAGAGTATGACTCGTGCACCTTTAGTTATTTCAAAAGGATCAACACCATTTGGTAGAGACTCAAAAATGTTTGATACGACTTTTGGTTGGCGTTTTCCAAATAAGAAAATGGAAGAGATGTTTCCACTTCTTGGAATGGGTCAAACAGCAGAAGAAGTTGTAGCAAAACTTGGAATCTCTCGAGAAGATCAAGATGCCTTCGCTCTTGCTTCACATCAAAAAGCTTGTAAGGCATGGGAGAATGGAGACTTTAATGATGAAGTTCTACCAGTTGAAATTGCGCTTAGAAAAGAAACATTAACAGTATCTAAAGATGAGGGACCAAGGCCATCAACAACGATGGAAGCTCTCTCTGGCCTTCGTGCTGTCTTTAAAAAAGATGGAAGTGTAACGGCCGGAAACTCTTCAATGATGAATGATGGCGCTGCTTGTGTTGCACTAGTAAGTGAAGACTTCTTAAGAAGACATAATCTTACACCACTTGTTAAATTAACAGGGGCCGGTGTTCGAGGAATTCACCCAAATATTATGGGACTAGGCCCAGTTGAAGCGACAAAGAGGCTAATGGATAAGTTTGGCAAGAAAGTTTCAGACTTTGATGTTGTGGAATTAAATGAGGCATTCGCATCTCAATCACTTGGTTGTATTAGAGAGCTTGGCCTTGATGAATCAAAAATAAACTTACGTGGTGGAGCAATCTCACTAGGCCATCCTCTTGGATGTTCTGGGGCAAGAATTGTGACAACACTAACTCATATCATGAAAGATAATGCGAGTCTTAAACAAGGCTTGGCTTCAATGTGTGTTGGTGTCGGTCAAGGAGTCTCACTAAGCGTAGAAAACTGTAAATAGGAGAAAAGTATGGATGAAGTAAAATTATATATCAATGGTGAAATTAGACCTTCTTCAAGTGGTGAAATGGTGGACTCAATAGACCCATCAAATGGGGAGCTTGTATCAAAGGTACATATCCCTTCCACTCAGGACTTAGAAGAAGCTGTACAATCAGCAAAAACAGCATTCTACAGCAAAGAATGGCGCGATATGGATCAGGTAAAACGTTCAGAGATCCTTCTTAAGGTTTCAGAACTTATCAAAGAAAGAAAGCGTGATTTCATCGCTGCAGAAATTAAAGATAGTGGTTCAACTTTTAGAAAGGCCGCTGCAGATATCCATAATAGTGCAAGCTTCTTTAAGATCATGAGTAAGGTTACTGCAGGATTTAAATTTGAAGAAGTTGATGAGAAAGCAACTCGTGCCGGATTCTCTAAGAACACTCGCCGTTTTGAGCCAATTGGTGTTTGTGCTCAAATTATCCCATGGAATCTTCCACTACAAATGGCCGCATGGAAAATCGGACCGATTCTAGCGACAGGTTGTACAACAGTTTTAAAGTCAGCTGTTGAAACGCCAATGACAGCAATGATGCTTGCAGAGGTTTTAATCGATGCAGGTGTTCCTAAAGGTGTTGTTAATATCGTGACTGGTGGAGCAAAAGAAGGCGCATTCTTAGTAAATCACAAAGATATCTCAAAAGTTGCCTTTACTGGTTCAACTGAGATTGGAAGAGAGATCCTAAAGCAAGCTGCTAATGAAGTAAAAAATGCTACACTAGAGCTTGGTGGGAAGTCTCCAAATATCATCCTTGATGATGCTGATCTTGATATTGCAGTGGATGCGGCACTTTACGCATTTCTCTATCACTCAGGTCAAGCATGTACTTCTGGTACTCGCCTTCTTGTTCAAGAAGGGATCTATGATGAATTTATGAAAAAGTTTAAAGAAAGAATTGCTCAGGTTCCACTAGGGCCAACACAAGAAAAAACAACGGGGCTTGGGCCAGTTGTAAGTAAAAAGCAATTTGATAATGTTATGAATTATATCAATAAAACAAAAGAAGAAGGTGCTAAGCTTATCTATGGTGGAGAGCAAGAACTAGAGAATGGTCTTGATAAAGGTTTCTACATTAAACCAACGGCATTTGAGATCACTCCAGACAATACAATCTGGCATGAAGAGATCTTTGGGCCAGTTGTTGGAATTACAAAGTTTAAAACTGAAGATGATGCAATCAACATGGCAAATAACTCAATCTACGGACTTGCTGGAGCAGTATGGTCTAAGAATGAAGATCGTGCACTTAAGATAGCAAAAGAGATTGAAGCTGGTACCGTGTGGATTAATGAGTATCACTTACTCAATCCAGGAATGCCATTTGGTGGCTACAAGCAATCAGGGATTGGACGTGAAATGGGTGAAGAAGGAATCAAAGCCTACCTTGAAGTGAAACACCTTTGGGAATCTGATTGCAATACTCGTGAAGGAAAAATGTGGCTTGATGCTATATTTTAAAATCTAAAATAAAAAAGAGCGCTTAAAGCGCTCTTTTTTATTAATATTGTACTTTAATAGCAAGGTTTCCAAAGTCATCGTAAATAGAAAATGAATTCTCCATTTGGGTTTCTTTATAGACAACATTTAGTTTTTCATCATAACAACCCAAAGTATAATCACCACCATATACTTCATAATTACGATCTAAGTATGGGTTAAAACGACATACCTTAACTCTTGGATATCGATAAGGTAATACTTCATATTCCATTGCAAAGAACTCTCGCTTCACTTCACCTGTAAGTTCATCACTTGTAAGTCTAGTAAATACATTTTTAATTGAACGTGTTGAAGAAAAAGTGAAAAGAGATTTTAATTGTTTTGAGAAGTTTTCAGTACCAGGACGGTAAACAGGACGGTTGCAATATTTTAGGGAGTCATCATATGACTTTGTCTCCATATTGAACTCCTTAAGAATACAATTAATAGGAGTTGCCAAGGTCAAAGATGTTCCACGCCTACCATGCATAAATCGACGATAAGTCTTATCTTCTGAAATAGCATCGTGAACCAGCCCTAGAACTTCACCTGAGCGAGTATCCACAACTGCTGCCCCCATGGCCTCATTCTTTAAGTTACAATTCTTCATTGCTACAACTGAAGAATCATAATTATTTCCAGGGAAAATGACATTATCAGTAGTCTTACGACAATTGTATCTCATACGTCGAAGCTGATAACCTGAGTTACCAAGATTCTTTCTAACATACCAAAGCTGATAATAATGAAAGTCTCTCATCTTACTATCTGATACTGGTGTCAGCTCACCTTCTAAAGAAGGAGTTAGCTCTACAACTGAGAATTCACCGTTAAATGTTTTCTTCTTATCAATTTTCGTATTGTGATCTTCAATGCTCTTACACTTAAGGATCTCACCAGAGATAGTCTTTGCAGCAATCTGCTCACAACTTGCCTTTGCAAGACAGTGACTAGGTACAATCATATGGTTCTTATTTGCTAGATACCCTGTACAATATAGAGGAAAGTCAGATGCGCTATTAATAGAGAGTACGAACGAGTCCGAACACTGGCCATCTTCAAAGCAAGTGAAATTAACTTTCGTCGAAGCCTCTAGCCTCGATTCTTGTTTTTGAATATTTGGTTTTGATTGACTCTCGCCTTCAGGAGCTCCACATGAGATCACTAGAAAAACAAAGGCCAATACAAGTGTTGCGTTCTTAAGCAAAGTCTCTCTCCAAAAACTTTATTTAACACTACGTAATAGCATAATAGTTCTTATCAAATATAGTATTGTAAATTATTCAAGAATCCTCGACTCAACGTGGCATTTTCGACGAAATTAACTTATTCTTGTTAAATATGATTATTGTTAGTGCGTGCTTAGCCGGCAAGAAATGTCGTTACGATGGAGAGCACAAGGAAATTCAAGATGTTACAGAACTCGTTGCTCAGGGCAAGGCCATTGCGGTATGTCCAGAAGAGCTAGGAGGACTACCTACGCCTAGGCCACCTGCTGAGAATGTAGACGGTAAACTCATCACAATTGATGGCAAAGATGTCACCTTAAATTATGAGAAGGGAGCACAAATGGCACTAGAGATCGCACTTGAAAACTCATGCACGCAGGCCTTATTAAAGTCGAAATCTCCAATGTGTGGCCTTGGAAAAATTTATGACGGATCATTTAAGGGTCAATTAACAGATGGTGACGGTGAATTCACAAAGCTCTTAAAAGAAAATGGCGTTCAAGTTAAGTCCTGTAACTAATTTCATCTTTTCACACCTACTCAAAAAATCTAACTTCAACTGCTTTAATTCGGTATAAATATAGCGCTCGAAAAATAATTTCTAAGGAGTAGAAATGAATGATCTTGAAATGAAGCTATTATTAGCAAAGAATCTACAAGGAAGAATGAAGCATATCACTGACCAACTAATTCACTTAAAAGACTACCCTGAACAATGGTCAGATTTTAAAGAAATCATTAATATGAAGATTAATCATGTAATCAATGACTCCATTACTCTTGGAAGTGAAAAAGCGGCCCATTATATGGCCCTACTTCAAAATCAACTAAATGATGAATTCTGTAATGAAACAATTGATATAATTCGAGAACAATTTGATGAAGTTTTAAAGGCCCTAGATGCATACGGGCCAGAGATTTTGATTAATAACCCTACTCAAGTAAATTTTGCTCATTAAATAAATATGCCCCGCATTCGCGGGGCTATCCTTTTGCAGTATTTATTGTGGTTGGTTTAATTAACCAATTAGTTTTAGAGCTGCAGCACCTTGAGAATTAGACTGAGCAAGAACTGAAGTACCAGCGTTAACAAGGATGTCACTCTTTGCTTTCTTAGCTGTTTCTGCTGCATAGTCAGTATCTCTGATACGTGAATTTGCTGCACTTAAGTTCTCAGTACTAATTTGTAGGTTGTTGATTGTAGAGTTAAGTCTGTTCTGCTTAGCACCTAGCTCTGCTCTTTGTCCTGCGATATTTTCAATTGCAGAGTCAAGATTTGCTAAAGCTGCTTGAGCACCTTCTTTTGAACCAACTTCTAAATCAGCTACACCTAGAGCTTCAAGACCAGAACTTAGTACGTTTGTATCGAACTGAATTCTATCTTGGAAATCATCATTATTAATACCGATTTGGATATCATACTTATCACCGTTTCCAGTTAGAAGTTTCTTTCCGTTAAATTCAGTAACTTCAGAAATTCTTTGGATCTCTTGCTTAAGGTTTTGATACTCAAGATCAGTAAATTGTCTCTCAGTGTCACCTACTGTGTCCGACGCTGATTGAACAGATAGTTCTCTTAGTCTTACTAAGATGTTTGATACTTCATTCAGACCACCTTCTGCAATCTGAATCATTGAAATACCGTCATTTGCGTTTCTCTCAGCTTGCTTACTAGATCTAACCTGACTCTTTAATTTCTCAGAAATTGCTAAACCTGCAGCATCGTCTGCTGAACGTACAATTCTTGTACCAGATGAAAGCTTTTCTAAAGATTTTTGTTGAGTTGAATTCGATTGACCTAACGCTCTTTGAGCTGATAGAGACGATACATTTGTGTTAATACGCATACCCATTGTGATACCTCCGTGATCTACATACTCCCCGTACTCAGGGTTGTCCCGACCATTGGAACAATGAGCATACTGCTCTTGTGAATTATTAAATTTCAATTAAGTCATTTGACCTAACACAAAGCTTCTCGGAGGTAAAAACTAAAGCTTTAGAAAAAATTAAAAATAATTTAAAATATTTTACATATATGTTCATAAATAAAATTCATAAATAGCCGATAATAGAGACCATGGAAGAGGGAAAACCACTAATCTTTCTGCATCCTTTAACTAAGAGTGTGCAGGCACTTAAAGAGACAATCGAGCAAAATGCCGAAAATGACGGTATTGAAATCTATGATGTCGAAAATCCAGAGGAATATAATCAACTCGTCCCTACTATTGGCCAATCCCTCACGATCGCCTGCCAACCGAAGAAATGTGCTCAATGTATTCAACCTTTAAAAAGGTTCATATTTAAGAATAATGTAAAGATACTCCTTATTAATAGTAAGAATATTCCACCAAAGACCCTTGATAAGTTTAGAAAGATTGGTCTTACGGAGTATATCCAAGAGCCTGTTCCACCTAAGACTCTTCTTTATAAAATCAACTTAATCCTGCGCTCCCTTAAGAAGCAAGATGATGGCGATGAAATGGAGTACCATTCTAAGGAAGAGAAGAAAACATTTAGCGATGATGATCAATATGAAGATAAGGCCGATGCCCAAAAATTTGGTGATGCTGGCCACCTAAAAGGTAAAGTTAACAAAAACAATCACCTCAAAGATGGTAAAGATGTTTTTGATGATGATAGAAATGTCGGTTCAGAATGGGAAGAGACACAAGAAGATCCATATAAGAACTCAAAAGAATATAGCGCAGAGCAGGCCATTAATTCAAAAACAGCAGGCAGGCTAGAGGGCGAAATTCACAATGAAAAGCAGCATTCCAATAAAGATGATATTCAATTTGATGATGATCTTTATGGACAAGACCAAGATAAAAAGAATGCAACAAATAAGGCCGACCAACTAGGTGGTAACCTTCAAGGCAAGCTAGGATCAGAATCTGAGGCATCAGAAGATGATGATGAATTTGATGAGGATCTTTTTAAAAGCTTAGAAGGTGTTAGAAAAAGCTCTTATAAAGAAGAGGATAAAGGTGGCGCTCTTCGTGGAGATGTCTCACCTACAATGGAAGATTCAAGAGATCAAGAGGACGAAGAAGATCTCTTTGCAGCTCTTGATTCGGCGACAAAAAAGTCTTCCTCTAGCAATCAAGATCAAAGTGGACATTATAAAGGTAATACCACGAATGGAATTGATGATATAAATGAAGAAGATGAAGAGGATGAAGAGGATCTCTTTGCAGCTCTTGATTCAGCTTCAAAAAAATCTTCCTCAAGCAATCAAGATCAAGGTGGACATTATAAGGGACAAACTTCAAGTGGCCTAGACGATATCGAAGATGAAGAAGATGAAGAAGATCTCTTTGCTGCACTAGACTCAGTCTCAAAAGGCAAGCAAACACAGCAAAAGGATCAGGGCGGACATTATAAAGGCCAAACTGCTCCAACGATGGATGAGATTGAAGAAGAAGAAGAAGACAAAGAAGAAGACCTCTTTGCATCATTGGATGCCGTAAAGAGTGGAGTAAAAAGAAAAGAAAATGATCTTGGTGGTCATTATCAGGGCGATATTGGTCCAGAAATAGACGATATAAATGAAGAAAATGATGATGAAGAAGACCTATTTGCTTCTTTAGATGCACACAAGAAGGGAGCATCATCAAAAAGACCAAGTCAAGGCAGTCCTGACAATGAAATGATTGATAACGAAAAGGGCCTTGAAAGAGATCTTGCTGAAAATAAAGATGCCAAGCAAAGAGATGAAGACCTCTTTGAATCATTAGCACAACATGGGAAGAGAAAACCTGTTCAAAGAGATGAAAAGCAAAAGAAAAAGTCTGATGATGGAGAGGATGATAATCAAGATGAAGACCAAGCAGAAGGCGGCTCGATTCAATATGAGAAAAAGGGTGATCTAGGTGAACAGACTATCGATTATCGCAACCTTGATAAACAGCCAGAATACAGTGGTGGAACGAAAGAAAAATTAGAAATAAAAGTAACAGATGCCCCTGAGCAAAATAACAAAGAAAAAGACCAAGGCTATGACCAAAAGAGTGAAGAAGAAATTGATTACGACCTAAGTAATGCATTAAAAAAACTTCAAGAACAGGATCAAGCTCCAGGTTATGATTATAGCAAAAGGCCATCAAATAATAACAATGCAAATAATCAAGATCATCAACTAAAAGTTAATCAATACTCAAGTAATACAAAAGAAGATCAGCAAGCCGCTGACTCCGAGTCGGCCATTGAAGAAGCAAAAGATCAAAAAGAGTTAGAAGAGGCCCTTAACTCCATAATTATTCCTGAACCAAAGGATATGGACTTTCTCATTCGTGCCACAGATATGCTCATTGATGGTGATGAGATAAAACAGATGACCTCAGATTATATTAATGAATTCTGTGATGGAACCCTCATTGTTTATAACCTGCAAAATGAATGTATTATGGGTAGTGAACAGGGGCCAGATAATTTTGAAGCAGTGAAGAATATATTAAAAATAAAGAGAAAACCAAGTTGGAATGATGACACATTCCAAGCTGAAACACTTTACTATCACTGCCCTATTATTGAGAATACAAATTATAGTTACTTCACAGTATTTTTCACCACAAGAGAAGAGATCGAAAAATCAGAAGATACCCCTAAAAGGATAGAGATTTGTCTTGAGGCCTTAAAAGGAAGTTATAAAAGTGGTGAAGATCGTATGACAACGAAGATAGCTTCATCTAATAAGTCTGCTGCATCAAGTTTAAAAAACTCAGTAGGAAGCCTCTTTAAAGGAATATTTGGAAAAGGACGAACATGATTGCCTATTTCTATATAAAGCTTAAATCGCTTAAAGACATTCGCACTTTCCCTTTTACTCTCTATGTCTATAAAGAGAAAGAGAATCTCTACACAGAATACTTAAAAGCAAACACACCTTTAACTCAAGATAGTTATAACCTATTAAAGTATATTGAAGATAACAAGACAGGAAAAATCGCAATCAAGCTTTCACAACGAATGACTTATCTTGCAACAGTTGGAGAATTAAGTGAGTATACTCCACAAGAGGCAAATCAAATTCGTGAAAAGATCAACATCTTAAAAGAGCATGAAAAAGCGGTTGAAACAAATCAAAAAGAAGCAAGATCAAGACTACCTCTTCGCAGTGTCTTAACAAAAGCAATCGATCAGGACGACTTCCTACCAATTATCTTAAGGGCGCAAAAAGAGATATCAACATTTCCTGTAAACTTATCTCATACTATCTCTCTTGCAAGACACTTTGCCATGACCCATCTTGATAAGGACAATCTTACAAATCGAATTGTGGCACTGAGCTTCTTCTTTGCAAAGAAACTTGGAATTGAAGACTATAAAAAGCAAGCCGATTTAATCTGTGCTTCTTTTCTAGCAAATATTGGACTTACAAGTATCTCTCCAAATATCATCCATGAGAGCTTTGAAGAAGTAACAAGCGATCAACGAGAACAATATTATAAGCATGTGAAAGTATCTCGTATGCTTATAGAAAAATCAGGTGTTCAATTATCAGAAGAGTGTAAGGCAATTATTGATCACCATCATGAAAAACATGATGGTAGCGGAATGCCTGGACAAATTTCTCAAGCTGGACTTAGCCTTGAAAGTGAAATCCTAGAATTTATTTCTCATATTCTAGAGTTTAGCACAGGATTAATTAACGGAGAAAAATCACCTCTAAGCAGCGTTGTATATATGGTTGATGCTCAAGCTGGAGTTGGTGGTCTCAATACAAACTACAGTGACAAGATAAAGCCTCACATCACTAGCGTACTAAGCCTTTAATTGAAACTACCATACGGCAATGTATTTCGCCCTTCCCACGTATGCAAGTTTGCTTGAACTTTTGGCAAGTGCTCATCTTTATTATTCTTTGGATCTAAGACTTCAATTTTTGCAAAAGTAAGTTGGGTATTCCCTCCACCTTTACCAAAGTCTAGATTGTACATTCTAGTCCAGGTTCCAGTATTTATGAAAGTTTTACCATTAGTATAAGTGCGACAAATTGGCTCATGTGTATGGCCAACAATCAATACATCCGTATCTTTTGCATCTTGTAGATATTCAAAAGTTAATTCTTCGTAATCCTGAAAGAGGTGTAATTCTTTCATGAAAAGCTTTAACCAATCACCAAAGTTATTACTTATTTTAAAAAGATAGATTGAGCGAACCATTATAAAGTAAATGGTATTGGCCAACATGAATCGCAGAGTGAAGAAAGTATCATAAATAAGTCCATTAATAAGAAACTTATTAATTGGGCGAACTGCATTTACATGATCTCGTTCTTCTTTAAACTTATTTATCACTCGTGTTACATAGTAAGAGCCCCAAGGCGGATTAAAGTATTTCTTTCCGTCCTTATCCTCTATAATGCAACTTTCCTCTTCAAAAGTATGAGCAATTTCGTACTCGTGGCCATGTCTTAGTACAACACGATCAGTAGGACGATATTCATCATTTAGCTCTCTTATGATAAAGCGATCTCGTACTTCTTTATCAAAACAATTGAGAACCATCTCTTTTAAAGAATCAAAAACTAACTCCGCATCATGATTACCAATAATAAATGTAACCTTTTTATTCTTTACTTTTAAGAAGTCGTTAAGGGCCTGCATCACCTCTTTATGTGCATCTAGAATTAGCTGTAATTTCTTCTTCGATGATTCCTCAGACCAGAACTCATCATCAAATACTTGCACATAAGGAACTGCTAAAAGGTCAAAAAAGTCTCCGTTAATAATCAACTCGACATCTTTACTGGCATACTCATCACTGCTGAAGTATTCGAGAAAATCAACTAACTCTTCATCATAGTGAAAGTCTTCGAGATAATTTCTAATACCATTTACATACTCTCCTGCGCCAAGATGGACATCAGAGATTATGATTATGGTCTTCTTTGAGTTACTCTTGCGAAGGAATCTCATATGCGGACTTTCCTATATTTAACACGACTCTTTGAAAAGACGGGTCTAGTGGAACAAAGTAGAATTTATTCTTTGTATTAAAATCAAACTCAATACTCATTTCAGCGTCTGGCTTAATCGTGACAAATTTTAGATTCTTATCATTGTCATCGACAAACTTCCCTCTTATTGTTGAAAGGGTACGATTTTTAATAACAACTGCAACACGAGAGCCCCTCTTTTTTACCGGAGAGATAACTTTATAATAACTGGGCATAGCTGTTACTAAAAAAGCCTCAGACTTTTCCATTCTCTGTTGCGCATATGAGTTCATATGCCATGAGATCAGACATGCAAAAGCTAGAGTAAAAAACTTAAGAAATTTAGTTTTTGTCATACATATATTGTAACTATTTAATAATTTGTTGGTCCTTATTGGCAAAGCTTACCTAGTTCACTCAGAATAAGCTAAATTCTTGGGCCAACTTCAATGTTGACGAAAAGATATTCATGATAAGTACACTAAAGAAAACATTTACAAAGAATCAAGAGACTAACCCAAGCTTTAAGGTCAACTTCTCAGACCCGGCCCATCACTGGATTAATCAGAATCCAAGAATCAAAAGATTCTTTGAGGACGTCATTTCACAATTGAGTGAAGAAGAAAAAGACAGCTTGGCCACTTATGGGGAACTTGTCTTTTTAGAAAGTCAGGGCATGCACTCTAGCGTTATTCCATCACATGGAGATAAGACATTTGTACTTGTCTATCCACAGTTAAAGAAAGCAATTCTAACAGCAGACAATGAAGAGGCCTATGCAATCATATTTCATGAATTAGGACATCTCTACTATCGTCATTTCACAATGAGATTACATGCAAATGAAATGACAAAGCAAATTGAAGCAGATGACTTTGCTATTAGACATGGATTTGGAAAGGGTCTATTTAACTTCTTAATGAAAATGCCTATTAGTCATGAAGTTAGCCAAAGACTAGAAATGATTCGTTTAAGAACTTAATTTCATCACGAATTTTAGCAGCATCTTCAAAGCGGAGGTCTTTTGAGGCCTCTTTCATCTCAATTTTAAGCTCAGCAATACGCTTTTTAATCTCATCAGGAGACATGGTAACGTCTTTAGGACCGCTCTTTTTCCCCTTCTTCTTACCACCACGTAAAGTTTCAATTACTCCACCTGAAACTTCCTTAAGAATCGTTTGAGGAGTTATGCCGTGATCTTCATTATATTGCATTTGAATAGCTCGACGACGTTTCGTCTCACCGATTGCTCGCTCCATAGACTTCGTTGTTTGATAAGCATACATAAGAACTTTACCATCACTATTTCTAGCGGCCCGTCCAATTGTCTGAACAAGGGAGCGCTCAGATCTCAAGAAGCCTTCCTTATCAGCATCCAAAATGGCCACTAATGAAACCTCAGGAATATCAAGACCTTCTCTTAGGAGATTGATTCCCACAAGAACATCAAACTCACCAAGGCGAAGATCGCGAATGATCTCAACTCTTTCAATCGTATCAATATCACTATGAAGGTATTTCACCTTAATTCCACTACCATGGTAGAAATTAGTTAACTCTTCTGCCAACTTCTTTGTAAGAGTTGTCACCAGGACTCGCTGGCCTTTTTCAATAATGCGCCTTACCTCAACTAAGAGGTCATCAACTTGATTAGTTGCATCCCTAACCTCAATAATCGGATCAAGAAGTCCTGTTGGCCTAATAATTTGCTCAACAAACTCTCCATGAGTCCGCTCTAATTCGTAATTACCAGGGGTAGCAGAAACATAAAGGACATCATCGAGCTTTCCTTTAAACTCCTCAAAATTTAAAGGACGATTATCTAATGCTGAAGGTAGGCGAAAACCGTAATCGACGAGATTCATTTTACGGGCCCTATCTCCGCGATACATCCCACCGACTTGTGGAATAGTTATATGTGATTCATCAATAATCATTAAGAAGTCTTTCTTAAAGAAATCAATAAGTGTTGGTGGAGGATCACCTGGTTTACTCCCCGTCATATGACGAGAATAATTCTCAATACCAGAACAAAAGCCCATCTCTTCAAGCATTTCAATATCAAGTAGTGTTCTTTGTTCAAGGCGTTGCCTTTCAACTAATTTATTTTGTTTCTCTAACTCTTGTAGGCGCTCTCTTAGCTCAACTTTAATAGTCTCAAGAGCACCATCCATTTTCTCCTCACCAACAACATAGTGAGATTTTGGATAAATTGTAACCTTACTAAGGTTATGAAGTTTTGTTCCCCTAAGTGGGTCAACAATTGTTATACTTTCGACCTCATCATCAAAGAATTCAATGCGAACAACATTCGAATCCTCATGAGCAGGAAAGACTTCAACAATATCCCCTCTTACGCGAAAACACCCACGAACAAAGTCGATATCATTTCTTTCGTATTGAATAGCAACTAAAGACTTTAGAAAATCATCGCGGTCTTTCTCATCACCAACAAAGAGAGTCTCCCTCATACTCGCATACTCATCAGGAGAACCAATACCATAAATGCAACTAACCGAAGAGATTATGATGACATCATCTCTTTCTAAGAGTGAGCGAGTTGCAGAGTGGCGAAGCTTGTCGATCTCATCATTAACAGATGAGTCCTTTTCTATATAGGTATCACTTCCCGGAACATAAGCTTCAGGTTGATAATAATCGTAATACGAAACAAAGTACTCCACAGCATTATCGGGAAAGAATTCTCTAAACTCGGCATAAAGTTGTGCCGCAAGTGTCTTATTATGTGCCAAAATTAAGGTCTTTTTTCCAAGCTTTTGAATCACATTGGCCATGGTAAATGTTTTACCAGAACCGGTAACGCCCAATAGAGTTTGCTCTTTTTCTCCAGAAGAGAGTTTTTCCACAATAGTCTTGATGGCCTCTGGTTGATCCCCACAAGGTTCAAATTTTGACTGTAAATTAAAGGTCTTATCACTCATATCGAGATTGTATCCTATTAGATTAAAAGATAACAATTATTATCTGAGCTATAAATATGTTACATTATTAACTAAATTGATCATTTTTTAATTAGGGATAAAAAATGAAAAAAGGTGAACTACAAAGGGCAAAGATCATTGATATTGCCATAGGTCAGATCGCTGAAAAAGGCATCGCTGCGACCTCATTTCAAAAAATTGCCGATACTCTAGGTATTAGCCAGTCTGGTGTCTTTCATTATTTTAAGAATAAGACCGAGCTCTTTCTTGGGGTTTTGGAAAGTATTCTTGAAAGGCGTACTGAATTAATAAATCAATTAATCACACCAACTGATGATAGTATTGGCCGTATACGCAAGCACTGCCAAGCTAGTCTGACTTGGCTAATTGATAGGCCTAGTGAAGCTAAGATCATCCTCTACTTATATCAACAATCTTCCACTAATTCTGTCGTTCTACCATTTGGAGAGAAGGTCATCCTCAATGGAAGAAATCGATTAGAGGACTTAATTGTTGAAGGACAAGCTGAAGGTAGCATCTCACCAAAAGTTGATGCTAAGCTTTGGGGACGACTACTACACGAATTTTTGACAGGCTCATTAATGCAAACAATTTGCCTATATGAAAATTGTCTACTTCCTAAGGAAGTTCAAGAATTTGATATTAGATTAAATGAATTATTAGATTGCCTAAAGGCTTAAGCAATTGTGAGGCCAAAAATAAATAAAGCGTTTGCAAGTTACCCCACAAACGCTTATTTCACACACACAACACAAGAGAATAAGTTCAAAAAAGAATTTCGAACTTAAAGCTGTTATTCAAAACAGCTCTCAATTTGATTTTTTATTTCAGTTTTCTCAGAACCATTCTTGATTGAGATCTCTTGAACAATTAAGTCTCTACACTGCTCAAGCATTTTCTTCTCACCAAATGAAAGATTCTTCTTATTCTTAAGTAAGAATAAAGATCTTAGGACATCTGCGATTTCTAAAAGTGAACCAGTTTTCACTTTTTCCATATAGTCTCTATAACGACGATTCCAAGTTGAGTTATCAACTTTTACATCGTGATCATTTAGAAGTTGATAAACTTCATTGATCTCGCTGTCGTCAACAAGCACTCTAATTCCATCTTTAGAATTGGTAGGAACCATGACAGTCATTCCGTTTGCTACAACCTTAATGATGTAGAACGAAAGCTTGTGCTCTCCTACTTCGCGCTCTTCGATGTCCACAATCTGACCAACACCGTGTCCTGGGCAAACTGCGTAATCACCAATGTTAAACATTTCTACCTCCATGGGTATTTCTCTCACTCAGTTATACTACGACGCGCCATGACTCTCAATGCAGCTTGTAAGATTTACACATGGGGTATGATTTTTAGACGGAAGGTTGTAGAAATGCGGGCCAAAAAAAAGCCCCTCAATAAGAGGGGCTTAATTCGATAAATATATCTGTAATTTCAATTAGTTAACTAATTAGAAACGTGGGCAAATTTCATCTTTTTCGAAGAAATAAGCAAGTTCTCTTTCAGCAGAAGCAAGAGAATCAGAACCGTGAACAGCGTTCTCACCGATAGATTTAGCATATAGCTTTCTAAGAGTGTTTTCAGCAGCTTCAGCTGGGTTAGTCGCACCCATGATTTCTCTATTTCTTTCAACTGCATTTTCACCTTCTAGGCACATAAGAACAACTGGTGCAGAAGTCATGAAAGCAACAAGTTCACCAAAGAATGGTCTGTCTTTGTGCTCAATATAGAAACCTTCAGCTTTCTCTTTTGAAAGGTGAGCAAGTTTAAGAGCAGCGATTCTTAGACCTTCTTCTTCAAATCTCTTAATGATGTTACCAATGTTGTTATCAAGTAGTGCATTTGGCTTAATGATACTAAAAGTTCTTTCCATTTTAATCTCCTTAAAATTATCTTGCGGAAAAATTCCCTAAATTCTTTTAATTAAAGGTTCTTTAAAACCTTCTCCATTGTTTCACCAAGTTCAGCTGGAGAACGTGAAACTGTTACGCCACATTCTTCAAGAATTCTAAACTTAGCTTCTGCAGTATCGTCACCGCCAGAGATGATTGCACCTGCGTGCCCCATTCTCTTACCTGGAGGCGCTGAAGCACCTGCGATAAATGATACAACTGGCTTACTCATATTCTTTTGAATCCATCGACCAGCATCTGTTTCAGCAGAACCACCGATCTCACCAATCATAATAACAGCATCAGTATCTGGATCTTTTTCAAATAGCTCTAGTACGTCAATGAAGTTTGTTCCGTTAACTGGGTCACCACCGATACCAACACAAGTTGATTGTCCGATGTCTCTTTGAGTTAACTGATAAACAGCTTCATAAGTAAGAGTTCCTGAACGAGAGATAACACCAACACGACCTGGCATGTGGATGTGACCTGGCATAATTCCGATCTTACACTCACCTGGAGTGATAACACCTGGACAGTTAGGACCAATTAGTCTTGATTTTGAACCTTCAAGAGCGGCCTTAACCTTTACCATATCAAGGATAGGAATCCCTTCAGTAATTGCAATAATAAGTGGCATCTCAGCATCAATCGCTTCTAGGATTGAGTCAGCTGCAAACGGAGGTGGAACCATAATCATGGCCGCATTTGCTTCCGTCTTATCCATTGCTTCTTTAATAGTATTAAAAACAGGGAAACCTTCATGAACTGTTCCACCTTTACCTGGAGTTACACCACCAACAAAGTTAGTTCCGTAATCTCTTGATTGTAGTGAGTGAAAAGTTCCTTGCTTACCTGTAAAACCAACAGTGATTAATTTTGTATCACGATTAATAAGAATGGCCATTACGCCTCCCCTTTTGTCGCTTCAACAGCTTTCTTCGCTGCATCTGCTAAATCTTCAGCTGCAATAATTGCAAGATCTGATTCATTTAAAATTTTCTTACCAAGAGCTACGTTTGTCCCTTCAAGACGAACAACTAATGGTACTGTTAAATCAAGTTCCTTAGCGGCTGCAACAACACCTTCAGCGATGATGTCACACTTCATAATTCCACCAAAAATATTAACTAGAATAGCTTTTACATTCTCATCTTGAAGGATAAGAGAGAAAGCTTTCTGAACAGTTTCTTTTGTCGCTGATCCACCAACATCTAGGAAGTTAGCAGGTTCACCACCGTGAAGCTTAATGATGTCCATTGTACCCATTGCAAGACCTGCACCGTTTACTAGACAACCAATATTTCCATCAAGTTCAATATAAGCTGCACCAAATTCACTTGCTGCTAACTCTTTTTCACTTTCTTCAGTTGGATCTCTTAGCTCTTGAATTTCAGGGTGTCTGAAAAGAGCATTAGAATCAAAGTTAAGCTTTGCATCTAGTGCTAAGATATCACCTTGCTTAGTTTTTACTAATGGGTTGATCTCTGCAATTGAGCAATCGTACTTCATATATAGATCGTAAAGACCTTTAAAGAATTGACCTGCTTCCTTTACTTCTTCCTTAGTCTTAAGACCAATTCCGTAAGCTAGCTTTCTTGCAACAAATGGAGTGAATCCAGCTGCTGGGTCAATTGCTACTTTAATGATTTTTTCAGGAGTCTTATGAGCAACTTCCTCAATCTCAACTCCACCTTCTTCAGAGGCCATCATTGTAACTTTACCAGTTGCACGGTCTAGAACAACACCAGCATAGTACTCGTGCTCAATGTCACATCCTTCTTCGATGAAAAGAGTGTGAACTTTCTTTCCTTCTGGACCTGTTTGGTGAGTTACAAGAGTCTTACCTAGAATATCGTCAGCGTGTAAGCGAACTTCATCTAATGACTTTGCAAGCTTTACACCACCTGCTTTACCACGCCCACCAGCGTGAATTTGAGCTTTTACTACCCAAATATTTCCACCTAATTTTTCTGCCGCAGCAACAGCCTCATCAACAGTCTTTGCTACTTCACCTCTAAGAACCTTCAGGCCCATGTCTCTCATTAAACCCTTGGCCTGGTACTCATGTACGTTCATTAAAACTCCTAAGTTTTCGTGTATGAAATATTCATGATTTTACTGGCTTATAATAGTGGTCATCTCTATAACTTTCTAGGTGAGTCGTGTCATTTTTGCCAAGTTTTTTGTCATTCAACTGATTAATGGGCAATTCATGGACTTATTCACAAAATAACGCTTAACGTCTTGTAGCAATTTCCGATTTTTCGCACAATTAGCTCATGGAAAACATACTAATAAGCCCAGGTAAATTTAGGCTCGACGGCGGGGCCATGTTTGGAATCATCCCAAAACCATTATGGAACAAGGTTCACCCTGCAGATGAATACAATCGCATCGACCTCGATCTAAGGCTTTGGATCATTAAAGACCAAGACAGAATTATTATTACAGATACTGGTATTGGTGATTACCACGGAGAGAAGTTCGACCAACAATTCGATGTTCGCCAAGAACAATCTCCTCTCGTAAAGGCATTAGCAGACAAAGGGATAAAACCTGAAGATGTAACAGATCTTGTTATCTCGCATCTTCACTTCGATCATGTCGGTGGTATGGTCTATAAAGATGGCGACAACTTTAAACCAGTTCTACCAAATGTAACGATCCACCTACATCGAGAACATTGGCAATATGCCCTTAATCCAACATTAAGGGACAGTGGCTCATTTCATAAGAAGTACTTTAAAGATATTATCGAGGAATTTGATAAAGCGGGACGCGTCCACTGGCTTACTGGAAAAGAGGGTGAGATACTCAAACTATCAAATGATACATTAAGATTTAAATGCTCTTACGGACACACTCCTCACCTCGTGCATCCTTATACAAGTGAGTATATCTACTTGGCAGACCTGATCCCAACTTCAAATCACGTCCATGTACCATGGGTAATGGGCTATGATATCGCTCCAGGTCAAACGACAGTGGATAAGATGGAATTCTTAAAGATGATCATTGAAAAGGATCTAACAGTAATCTTTGAGCACGACCCGAAGTATGCAAGTGCAAAAGTCACGCAAAATGAGCGCGGAAAATATATCTGTAAAGATCTACAGTGACCTAAAATGACCTACATTAAGCTTTCAATCTGTTTTTGAATCTCATTCTTAACAGATTGAAGCACCACTCGATCATCATCCATGAACTTTCTTAAATGAAGACGTTTCTGCTTATTAAGGTAGCCATAACGTGACAGCTTTTCCACAAGCTTTGCACTCCACGCACTAATATCCTTACCAAGATTGTGGATTTCATTTTCTAACTTTAACTCAGTACTCGTTAATTTAGTCTTATCAAGTTCATAATTAGATAGAACTATACTTTGTAGAAGTGGCCCAATATTTCGAGCATATCTTTGTTGAAATTCCTTATGAGCAAGCCAACCACTTTTCTGACTCAAAGACAGACGATAATGAATGGACATCGATGAAATTAGAGACTCAAGTGTTCTAAGCTTTTCTCGAATTGTACTTATGGCCTTTCTCTTTGCTGTTTTGCGCTTTTTTTCAATTTTTGCAATCTGCTCCAAGTAAGCTTGCCTCGACTCAGGTACAAGAAAAACTTTCTTTTCTAGAACTTCTCGAATCGTTCCCATTCCCAATTTATTCTTAATATTGTCTGTAACAGATAAGAATTCATAAATGAACGTTACATTATATGAACCAGGGATGAATTCACGGCCCTCTTCAAAGACAAGGTCCTTAAATTCAATAAGCCCACCCTCTCCAATATTATGGGCCTTAATCAAAATTTCAGATCCATCTAAAAGATCGGGTTTGCGATGAAGAATTAATTCAACACTCACTGGTTTTTTAAAAGGAAGCCTAGCATAAATAGTGGACATCTCTTTATTAACAAAGAGGTGTACATCGCCATCTTTAACAGGCCTTTTCATCTCATTTAGAGTTGTCACCGAAATATTTTGGACCTCAACCTTCTTTAACTTTGTCGAGCCAGCTGCAAAGTAAATACTAGCAATGAGTGTCACTGCTATAAAGAAAGTGGCAATAACTGTTGTGTATATCGGAAATTTACTAGGAAAAATTTCAATATCAGCTAAATCTGATTCTTCCTCTGGCACTTCTTTTAGCTCCACTGGCTCTCTGGCAGGAATATCGGGAGTTTCAGTTGAGATCTTTACGTCATTTATTGGTATCTCAGGAAGTTGGCCATCTTCTTTTAGAACCTGAGTTTCATAATAAGACTGAGCTTCTTGGCGGGCCAATTGAATTACAGCAAAGACAGGTTTCCAATTCTTTGCCCCTTTGCGCCAACAAAGTTGATAAGACTTAATTAGACCTTTATCATAAAAGTCGATAATATCTTGAGCTGTAAATGGTCCTTTATTTTTACCGGACTGATTAATATACCAATTTTTTTGCATAGTTGTAGTTTAAAGGAAGATACATGGGGTGGAAAGAGGTAGATGAGAATTTGGCAAAAAGAAAATCACAATCAATAGCGAATGTGATGTCTAAAGAGGCCAATGATTCACAAAATTCAATTCTAATTAGTGCAAATGATCTTGGGGTCGTAAGAAATGGTGGTCGCCGCGGAGCAGCTTTAGGCCCTCGTGTTCTAATCTCTCAATTACAAAAATTCGCAAATCATCAGAAGATAAAAAATATTTCTTTAATTGATATTACAGATCAAAGTGAAGATGACTTCAACCAAATGCAAAAGAACTCAATTAATGAGATCAGCAAAATAAAGTCACAGAAAATTATTCATTTAGGTGGAGGACACGACCATATCTATCCTCTTGTTTCAGGACTAAAGCTCAACAACCCATTAATCATTAATATCGATGCTCACTTGGATACACGAGATGATGAAATCCATCACTCAGGAACTCCCTTTAGACAATTGGCAAATGAAAACAAAATAAAGCTGCTCCAAATTGGTATCCACGAATATGCTAATGTTTCTCAAAACTACCAAGGCATAGAAATGGATGTCATCGATACGAAAACCCTTAAACAAAAATCTAATCTCTTTAGAGACGTATCTTTCTTAAATGAAGTTTATGAAAAGCACGATGGCGATATTGTTTTTAGTATCGATGCTGATGCTATTGCTGGTTGTGATATGCAAAGTGTGAGTGCAGTAAACCATGATGGTATTCCATTTGAATTTTTAAGAATGCTAGTAGACCAGTACCAACGATATACAAAAGACAAGAAACAGACCCTTGGTATTTATGAATACAATCCACTCTTTGATGAATTGTCTGCAAAGGATGCAAGAAGTCTAGCTTCTCTTATTTATGATTTTTTAATTTGAAGTTAGTTTGATCGTCTTTTCTAGTCCCGTTTGCTCATCACGAATCTTGATACTCTCTTCAGTGATCTTCCATTCGGGATTAACAACTTTCTTGCCTTGCTGTGATTTATACTTCCAAGGGAAGTCTCCAATGAACTGCTTCTTCTTCTTATCAAAAATAATTGCATAGAAGATATCAACCATATGGAATGTTCCAGCTGAACCTGAATAATAAATAATCAATTCATAGTTTTTGCCAACAGACTTAGTCTCAACGACTTTGCTCTTACCCGTACGTTTTGTAATAACGGCCTTTAAACTTTTTGAAGTTTTGCTCTTAAGCCAGAATTCACCTTTGTCGTTAACAATTGTCCAATCACTTACATCAGCAAAAGTGAAAGTCTGCAAAATGAATATCAATATTAAAATAACTTTCTTCATTATGACCTAAATGGTGTTTTAACTGTCCAGTGCCAATCATCGCCGTCAACGATCTGCCCGTCAGTATCAATTGGTTTATAAAATATATGGCGCTGCCTCTTCCAACTACGAGCAATCTTACGACGATCACTTGCATTGTTTTCATTGTACATTGGATTTGGTTGCCTTAGTAAATTATCATTTACTTTCACATTCAACTCCCAATTATCTTGGTTAGCACGAAATCCTTCTCCCCAAGCGCCATCGGTTGGAAGCATCCAATTGGCATGATAATGATAAACATGATCAACATCTGGCTTCGGCTTAAAGTCTGCAGAACCAAACTTCATATAGGCATCAATAGCTGTCTCAAACTCTTGATTACGACCAGGGTAAGTCATTTGTCTCCAATTATCCTCACCTTGGTTATACATTGAAAATTGCATTGGATCTAAAGCAATATCAAGAGCAGTCTTATCACCCTCACGTCCTCTTCTTGCAGCATCGTCATTCGCATTTCTGACTCGGTTATTAATAACCTTCATAATCATCATCATCTCTTCTGGGTGACGATCGCCTCCATTAATATCACGAGCAAGAATCCCTGCTTCACCTTGGGCCGTAAAAACCATTGCAGCAAAGTGCTGCTCCTCTGGCCTTAGATAACGATAAAGATTTCTAAATATCTGACCACGATTTCCTAGGGAACCTTGGCGAGTGATAGAATTTTGAATACTGCGAATACATTGACCTAATTTTGATCGTTGTTCACTATCTTCAGATGAAAGCTTGCTACGATCTTCTAAAACCTCACAGCCAGGCTTCCACTGCTCATTACTTGTGACAATATTCTTAGGTTCTTCAAAGATTTCATCTACAAATACAGGCCTTGGTGCCTCTCCATCAATACATGGAGCGACAGGAGGTTTACCAACCTCACCGATGGTGCGATTTAAACGAAGATAATTATATGCTGAGGCCATATCAAGAGCTTGTTTTAGGTATCTCTTTGTCACCTGATAAACCTTATCTTGTTCAACGCCATCAATTTCTAGTTTAATACGATAGGCCCAACTATTTTGGCCAACAACGCGGACTTTTATCTTTTTATCACTGCCTGGTTTAGGAGCATCAATACGATGTGAATATCCAGTATCTGGATCTAGAATATCAAATGAGCGTACAACATCGAATTGTACATCAGAAATATCTTCATTTTTCTTTTCACCAAGATCAAAGGCCATCAGCTTTGTTGTGACCAATAAGAAAATAATTATGGCAACTCTCTTCATCAACTTCCCCTACGCACTAACACGTCAAAAATATTTTAACACGACGTTAAGGAAATAATGAAAAAGAGGTTAATTTTGCTGAAATTACAGATTTTGGCCTACAAATATTGTAGGCACTCACTATTTAAGTTTTACTCCATCAGTAAGAGCATGCTTTAAAAAGTAGACTAAATCACTTTTTTGCATGTCATTGATCTGTATTTCTCCATTTTTAAAAATTGGATGGGCCGCATCCTTCTTCTTAAAGAGCATATAAGGATTCGTTTCTACAAAGAGATTCTTTTTGAAGTTCTTTTTAAAAGAATTAAGAACCCAAGATGAATCATAATTATCAATAGACTTTATCCCACCTCGATAATGGTCCACAACATCTTCTAATGTCCCATAAGCTCCTGAATGAAAATATGGTGCAGTTAGAGCAATATTTCTAAGAGGTGGAATTCTAAAACGATAGCGATCGTATTCACGTCCAGTCACAAGAAAGCGTCCCTCGTCATTCTTACGAGGATCGTTCTTACCGGGACCGATTTGTGGTGTAGCAACAGCAGCAAAACCTCTCCCACCAAGAAGAGTTCCCACGTGACAAGCAACACAACTTCCCGATTCCATAAAAACGACAGCTCCACGCTTGGCCTTTAAATCAAGTGCACTTTTGTCTCCTCTTAGGTAATTATCCCAAGGAGTGTTGTAGGCGGCAAATTCATGTGTTTCGAAATGGGCCATGGCCTGAGCATAATGACCAATATTAAGTTCTGATTGAGGTGTCGCTGGATAGGCTTTTTTGAAAAGCTTTTGATACTTTGGCATATTCAAAAGTCTTTTCATGACAATCTTCCAAACTGCTTCTTCATCTTTAGCATTAGCAATATCATTACTTCCCTTAACGCCTCTCATTTCTTCATGCGAAGTAATTGGAAATAATGCCTGTGCAGCAAGTGCGCTACCTAGGTTCTCAGTAATATCCCAACGTTCTGGATAGTCTCCATTAAGAGCTTCAACAGGAGTCGTATAAACATCCCAATCTTTACGATAATGAACTCGTCCATCCCAAAACATATGCTCCATATTCTCATCACCGAGATTATAAAGAGGCTGAGAATTACGAGGGATCACATGGCCCTTACCAATTAAGCGCTGATCTCCTTGCCACTTTCCACCTTCACCGATCCCGACAGGTAATTTATCACCACTACCAAACTCAGGCATATGGCAATCGGCACAAGAGATATTGCGATTCCCAGAGATCTCCTTCTCATTAAAAAGTGCCTTACCAAGGTTATAAAGCTCTACTTTCTTACCTTGTGGCTTTTTAACAGCTTTTAAAAAGAAGCGCTCAGTGTAGCGTTTAAGTTTGATATCAAGTTGATCGGCCTGTGCACCTAAGGCGACAAGTCCAAGAGTGAGGATAAGGATTGCTTTCATTGTATGTATTCCCAAATTGTGTGATGGAAAATACTAGGAAGAAAGGTTTGATGAGTCAAACACTTTTAGGTACGCAATTCCATTTAACATCCTAGCAACCGCGTACCTAAAAACTTAAAGTGACTCTAGTGGACCAAAGAATTCGATATAAATATTAGTTGAATTAACGCCTAGCGCAATAAGATGTTTTTTCATCGTGGCCATAAAAGCCTTTGGGCCACAAATATAGAAATTAGAAGCCAAATCAAAATTACACTTTTGAAGAAAGTCCTTAGTAATAAACCCTTCAAACTCATTTTCGGCCAGTTTTTCACTACTACTTTCATAAAAAAATCGGGGTACAAAATTCTCATGTTTTTCACTTAAATTAGTTAATTCAGTTTTGAAAGCTTGCACTGAACGGTTTTTATTTGCATGAATGAATTCGATTCTTTTTTCACCATTTTCAAGTGCTGCTTTAGTCATACTTAAAAGAGGAGTTACACCGACTCCACCTGCTATAAAAACGCTTCCTATGCTCGACTTTTTGTAAGAGAAATTTCCTACAGGAGCTGCAACTTCTAACACATCCCCTACACTTAGTTTGGAATGTAAATAATTGGACACATATCCATCAGGATTTCCCTCTTCTTTTTTAACACTTATTCGAAGAAGATCTTTAGTTGGATAATCTGATAAGCTGTAATTTCTCATTGTCGTTATTCCATCAAATGGAACTCTTACTGTGATATATTGGCCTGCCACAAAGCCTGGAAGCTTTGTATTATCAACAGGCTTTAAATAAAATGAAGTAATAACCTCACTCTCCTTAACTTTCTTTTCAATCTTAAATTCCTTAAAACCCTCATAAGCTTGTTCTTTATAAATAGCTTTTTCAGCATCTATTAAAATATCGGCCAAAAAGAAATATGCTTCTTTCCATGCATTAATAATTTCATCAGTGGCCGCATCTCCTAACACATCCTTAATTGATGCAAGAAGATTAACTCCTACAATTGGATAGTGCTCTGGCTCAACTTTTAAAGCTGCATGCTTATTTGTAATTAAAGATACTGCATCTCCAAGGGCCTCGAGATTATCAATATTTTTAGCATACGCACAAATTGCTCCTGCTAATGCTTCTTGCTGACTACCTCTGTTCTGATGCGCACGATTAAAATAGGGAAGGACCTCTGGGTTATTCTCAAACATCTTTTGATAAAAATGCCTTGTTAGCAATACACCATTCTCTTCTAATACAGGTGCTGTTGATTTTACAATTTCAATAGTTTGTGTAGATAGCATACCAACTCCTAATCTTTTCTGCTTAAATATGTATTTCAAATACATATTTATAACACAAAGAACAAGCTAGCAATAAAAACATGTATTTTTAATATATATTTATAAAAAACAATAGATTTCAGATAGATATATGCTAATAAAGAAGTATGAAATTAACTTCATATACTGACTATTCCCTCAGAGTTTTAATATTCTTAAGCCTAAACCACGAGCGCTTATGTACCTCTAGCGAGATATCAGAAACGTATATGATCTCAAGAAACCATCTTGCAAAAATCATTCACCAGCTCTCACGCCTAGGCCTTATTGAAAGCTACAAAGGGGCCAGTGGCGGCATAAAACTAGCAAAAGAACCAAAAGAAATTAATATTGGTCTATTGATTAAAGAAATTGAATCTGACTTTAATATTGTCGACTGCTTTATTGGCGACAGAAGTAAGTCACCATGTCGACTCACCCCTCACTGTAAACTAAAGTCCATAATGAATGAGTCCTTATCTTTATTTATCCAGAACTTAGAAAAGTACACTCTTGAAGACATCGTTGAAAATCGAGAAGAATTACTTTCGCTTTTCTAAAGAACACTTATATGAAGAAGTCTAAGATCGCTTACTTCACTTCGTGAAGTGTCGCTATTGGGGTGGTACTTACGTAAGGGATTTGTGTAGATTGCATAAAACCCTCTCTTTTTAAAATTAAATCAGTATGTCAGTGAGAAGTTGAATCAGAAGCGGAATGCATCATCATTGCAAAAAGAAATAATTTAGTTATCGAAGTTGGTTCACCTGGCCTCCCATCCGGGTCGGCCATGCGTTGCTTTTGCATCATTTTGCCATCGTGGCAAATGCTGCAAACAAAAAAGCCGGATCATTGATCCGGCTTCTTAAAGAGAGACATTTTGACGGAGTGAAAAAATCCTTTTTTCTGCTCCAACACACACACGCTTATATATAAGCAAGGCCTGTGCCAACTTTTTTATCTCGATGACGCATGGAAAAGGTATTGAAATTTTATAAAACAAGAGAATGCGTGTGTCATTTTTATGACTGACGCATGAAGACAAGGCGTTACTTAATTGACTTTAAAAAACGAGACAATTTCATCATTCCAATATCACAGGCCTCTGTTTCATCTTCGGCACCAAAGACTTGATCAACATACTTAAATATTTTTTTCGTCTCTTTATACACTATCGCGATCTCAGCATTGAAACCTTTGTTAGTTCTATTAACTTCAATCTGTCCAAGGAGATTGTCATTATTTTGTAAAGTTACATAAAATTCTTTCGGATAGTCATATTGTTTCATATACTTGATTTAAACAATTCAAAGGAGAAAGACAATGAAATTCATAGTTGCTGGATTACTATTTTCTAGCATGACGTTTGCAAACTGTTATGAATACAATAATTCAAATACAGCAGTAAAATGGACGGCATATAAAACGGCCAAAAAAGCCGGTGTTGGTGGGGCCTTCAAAAAGTTTGAAATTAAAACTCAAAAGAAGCAAGGTTCAATAAAAGAGCTAGTTAAAGGTGCTCGTTTCACAATCGATGTAAACTCTGTTCACACAAAAGATGCATCACGTGATGCTAAGATTGAAAGATTCTTCTTTAAAGATATGAAAATCTCAGGTGTTGTTAATAAAATCGATAGCAATTACTTATATGTGGATATGACTCTTGCTGGAAAAACAATGAAAGTTCCTATGAAGTATGACATTGAAGATGGTGAGCTTGAAGCTGAAGGAATCATTGATGTTCTTGACTTCGCCCTTGGAGAAAACCTAGCGGCAATCAACAAGGCCTGCTATGCACTTCACGAAGGTAAAACTTGGAGTGATGTTCAGATTGAAATTGAATCAAAATTTTCAAAGTGTAATTAATTATATTTGGGCCAGATTTCGGTTTGGCCCAATTTATTCTTCATAATTGTCGAGAAAGTTTACATCGAATACAAGATAACTTTTGAACATTATCAATAATTCTATTCCTCATTTTGATTAAAATTCGAAACCTCCTCATAATAGCACGACCGATGGTTAGCTATTTATTTTACAGGAGGCAATTTGAAAAAATTAACGACACTTATTTTTTCACTGATTATTCAATTAACCTATGCTCAGGTTAATGAGATTACATTAGATGAACCACAAGCATCTTTTTTTAATCTTTCAAACTTCAAGATTCTCTATCTTAATTCAACCTATACAGAAATGAATGCACGTAATCGAGACGCTATCTATATGGATCACCTCGTCTACTTTCGCTACGATATAGCCAAGAATCAAAACATACGCTGGGTACCTGTTTACTCAAATACCTTCTCTCAAAAAAATCAGAAATCTTACCAAGGTGAATACGCTTATTCCTCTCTTCGTTATTACATCAATAATATTTTAACTGAAGATAAACACGGGCTTAGCCTCCACTTCCAAAATCGAAATTATATCTTTGATGGTGAGGATCGTAATAGAGGCTATGATAGTTATCATCGTGGATATTTTTTTCTTTCAAAGAATACAGACAATTTCACATTTGAATTAAATACCTATGCACAAATCTATAATCGAAATGGACGAGACCCAAATACGAATACATGGCGTACAATGTGTGGAACGTTTGCCTACTATAATTTTAACGACAACTGGGGACTAGGCCTTGGTAGTGAATGGTATACTGATCATCGAGATGGTAAGAAGAAGATTGGAGACGATCGCATGGTTCTCTACCTTCCTTATTTAAGATACAACAAAGGCAAAGGCTTTGTTGAACTATATGCAACTTATACGGCCGCCAAGTCAGGAGATGGAGATCACAGTATTATTATTGATGACTTTCATGAGAATGGATCATTAACTCTAGATATTGGTTACTATATCTTATAAATCTTAACACAATCTCAACTTTGCTATGTCTGTATAAGTTGATACTTTATGTCCAACACGAAAGATAATTTAAAAGAACAATAAATCTCTCCTCTTTCTTACAGCACAGAGTAATAAAGTTTAGAGTACACACTCGCGGCAGGCCCCTGAACCTGCCGCGATTCCAATTCACCCTACTCAATAAGAAAAACTTACACATTAACACAATCCTAACTTTCCACTACCAATAAACATTGCTAGAAAGACTCATAATTCAATTTAGGAGAGAAAAATGAAGGCATTAATTGCAATTTTAATGACAGCATCAGTAATTGCTAACACTTACGTTCTAACAGACTCAGTTTCAGCAAAGACTGACGGTTCATACCAACCACTAACAGAAATCACTGTTGAGAATCTAACACTTAACAATGCCGATATTTACGAAAGAAAAGCATATATCAGCGCGGTAATTAACGGTGAAAAAAGAGAGCTTGTTGCTAAAATCAATGATCGTCTTTATACAGGTTCAAAAGTTAACTACCTACTTGGTGGTGAACTTGATGGAAAGGTTCTTTCAAGAGGTGCTTGTGATGAATACGAAGCATTTTCTTACCGTTACAAAATGGTAATCTCTGAAGACAAAGAAACAAGAGCACAAGAGCTTAAGTTAACAAAACTTTCTCTCTACCACAGCTACTCTTGGGATCAGTGTCACGACAGAACACTAGTTTTAGAGTTTCCTTACTCACAAAAATAATTCCCATATGAAAGCAGCCCAAAGTGGCCGTTTTTTTTTTGCGATGGACGAAGTCAGGCGCAGCAGACGTCTTGCTCAATTCGACAACTTACCCATTGCTCCAGAGACAACAAAGCCGGGCTTGAACCCGGCTTGTTGAAATAGATTTTTAGCTAAAGATTGGGGAGCTAGCGCCGCAAACAATAGCCCGCCTTTGGGCGGCCAATTTTGCGGAGCGCTTAGAAAAAGCCACCGCCCCATTTTCCGCCTTTCTTGCGTGGTTTCTTTTTCTTACCACCAAGTCCAGGCATTCCAGGCATCCCGTCCATTCCTGGCATACCAGGCATCCCCGGCATCGCTCCACCTTTCATCATCTTTGATAGTCCACCCATCATCTGCTCCATTTGCTTAAATTTAGCAATGAAGTCACGAACCTGAGCTTCAGTATTTCCTGAACCTTTTGCAATTCGCTTGATGTGAGAGTCTTTCATGATCTTATAATTGTCGCGCTCTTTCTTCGTCATCGAGTTGATGATAACGCGCATTCTCTTCATTTCATTTTCAGCAGGAGTCAGATCCCCTACTTGCTTAAGCATGCCCCCCATACCTGGGATCATTTTCATGATTGATGCCATTGAACCTAAGTTCTTCATCATATCCATTTGCTTCATGAAATCATTTACAGAAAACTTCCCTTTCTCTAAACGCTTCATCATGCCTTCAGCATCATCTTTATCAATAGCAGCTTCAGCTTTTTCAACTAGCGTTAGAACATCACCCATATCAAGGATTCGTCCCGCAAGACGATCCGGGTGAAAGAGTTCAAGGTCTTTCATCTTCTCACCAGTTGAGATGAATTTAATTGGAACTCCTGTTACGTGCTTAATTGAAAGCGCGGCACCACCACGAGCATCAGAGTCCATTTTTGAAAGAACAACACCAGTAAGCCCTACAGCTTCATGGAAGCTCTTTGCAACATTTACTGCTTCTTGCCCAGTCATGGCATCTGCAACCATTAGAACTTCTGGATTTAGCCCTTCAAGTCCTTGGCGTACTTCTTTAATTTGCCCCATTAATTCTTCATCAACGTGAAGACGTCCGGCCGTATCGATAATAACGATATCCTTACCGTTTTCTTTGGCAAATGCCATGGCATCAGCTGCGATATCTTTAGGGTGTTTTGAAAGGTCTGAATCAAACCAATCCATATTCATTGATTTTGCAAGAGTAATTAGCTGATCTTTGGCAGCAGGTCTAAATGTATCGGCAGGAACAAGAAGAACGTTCTTCTTCTCTTTCTTTGATAGGAAAAGTGAAAGCTTCCCAGAGAAAGTTGTTTTACCTTGACCGTTTAAACCAACGACTAAAATAGGAGTGATTCCACCTTCTACATAATTAAGCTCAGTGTTCTTATCACCCATTGTCTTTGCAAGTTCGTCGTGAACGATCTTAACAAATTGTTCCTCTGGATTAACACCTTTGATAACTTTCTCACCAAGAGCTTCTTCTTTAACATTATTAATGAAGTTCTTTACGACTTTAAAATTAACATCTGCTTCTAAAAGAGCTGTCTTAACAAGCTTTAATGTTTCTTCAATATTACTTTCAGAGATCTTTCCCTTACCTGAAATATTCTTAAACGCTTCTGAAAACTTATCACTTAAATTATCAAACATTCTAATTCCCTATTTATTTATATTATTCAAAATTATTTCTAAACATTCACTTGGATGAGTTGCCCAATAATCGGCAGTGTGCTCACCAAATCCATCTTTTGTAATCCCACTCTCCCAAAGAGCACCGATGGACTTTACACCAAAGCTCTTGGCCCCTTGTGTATCTGAGAAACTATCACCTATTAGCATAATCTTATCTTTAGGTGCGTCTTCAAGCATTTCGATAAGTCCCTGTGGATGAGGTTTAGGAGTTGTATCATCCAGACAACGAAGCTCCAAGAAGTGCTGCAACACATCCTGATCATCTAAAATTCTAAGAGTCGACCTACGGTCACGTGCCGTCCATACGTAGAGCTGAAACTCTTGATTTAGTAGATCCAAGATTAGCTTCTTCATTCCTGCAAATAACTTATAATCATTACTTTGCTTAGAAGTAACTTCTTTCCAAGTACTCATAAGCTTATTTCTTTGAATTTCACTTCCCACTGGGTCGAGTCCAAATTGATTTGCAGTATATACCATATCAGGGCCATACTTTTTACGGGCCTCTTCAATACTTACGTCACGCTGAAGAATAATACTCATAACTTCCGCGACAGCACTAATGACGGCCTCTTTTGATGAAACGAGAGTCCCATCACAATCAAACACAATATATCCTCTTGGATTTTCAAAAAACATCAGTAATTATTTCCAAATTATCGAAAAATGTTGACCTAATTCTAGCTACTTGCTAAATAATCGCATGGCCAATAATCGCACTTTTTCACCATCTCTTCAAGCTAAGATTGACACCTTGATGTCACGACGCCCAAAAGTCAAACTTGGGGATATTTCTTTTGATTCACCACTTCTACTTGCTCCAATGAGTAGTATTTGTACCGCTCCATATCGTTTATTGATGGAAGAGCTGGGTGCTGGTGGAACAGTTAGTGAGCTCGTTTCATGTCACGGCATCAATTATAAGAATGAAAAGACTGTTAAGATGCTAGAAATTCATCCAAGAGAGAAGAATATCGGTCTTCAACTCTTTGGTGAAGACGGCACGGCCATGGCAGAAGCGGCCAAAGTCGCACAAGAGCGCGAGCCAAAGTTCATCGATATTAACATGGGGTGTCCAGTTAGAAAGGTTGTTTCTAAAGGCGGTGGCTCTGCTCTTATGAAAGATACTTCTAAACTTGGTAAGTACTTCAATCAAATGAAGTCGGCCATTGAAGTTCCTCTAACAATTAAAATTAGAACTGGTTGGGATGATGATTCTATCAACGCCCAAGAAGTTATTCATATCGCAAAAGAAGAAGGTGTCGAATTTGTTGCTATTCATGGGCGAACACGTACACAGGCCTATAAGGGCCTTGCAAATTGGGATCTGCTAGAAAGTATTGCCCAGACTTCTCCGCTACCAATTATTGGAAACGGGGATCTTCACTCATGGCAAATGACACAAAAGAGACTTATGGCAACTCGCTGTCAGGCCCTAATGCTTGGCCGAGGGCCTCTTAGAAATCCATTCATCTTCTTAGAAAGTTTTCTAAAAGAAGACGACAATATTCAATTTACCCCTAGTGACTACTTGGAGGTTATTGAAAGATTCCGCGATTATCTTGAAGAGTACACGGATCGTGAAAGAACTGTTCTGATAACTCTTAGAAAGAATATCGTATGGATGGCCGCTGGTTTTCCAAATGTAACTCACTTTAGAAATGCAATGTTTCAGACGCCAGATATTGAAGAAACAATGAACGTAACTCGTGAATATTTCGATGCCATTAAAGATGGCCACAAGAAGATCGACCATAATCAAGTCTTCATGGCCGGTGGTCACGGCTAAGTCTCTAATTTCTCTAGGCTTACTAAAGTTTTCTTATGTTTATAACGATAAGTCTCTTTGAGGGAGAATAGTTTAAACTTAAACTTTAGAAATCAGATGAGAAAACCATTTAAAGAATTCATTCGAGCTTTAATTATTGGAACATCACTTAGTTCCCTCTCTCTCAATGTATTTGCTGAATACTGTAGTGAACTGGAAATGGAAATTAAGTCGGTTCACGACAAGCAAAATGGAATGAAGGCAGATGAAAACAAGCCAAACTCTCCAACCTTGGCAGATTTAAAAGGTGCTCGAGACGCTCAAATGGCCCAAGTCATTGCGCTAAGATCACTTAAGAACGTTCGCGATGAATATCTTAAATTCAAAGAAGAATCTCAAAGCCTTGATGTGGCCGAGTTATTTGATGACAATACCCTAGAGGCCTTATTTGCTCTTGAGGAGCATACACAGGCCGTAACAAAGTATGCAGTTATCCATTCAACAGTAGCAGCACTTGCAAAAAAGCAAGCCGACAGTATTGCTCAAAACTCAACGGAAGATAATCCTTTTGTAAAAATCTTTAACCATATTAAAAATGGTGACGGTAAGAACCTCTACTCCTATATGCGCTCAGCTTGTGATGATGCAAGTGAGGACGTAAAACAGGAATGTTCAGTCTTTAATGACTTTACTGAAAACTTCAAACTTGGTGATGGCCACGAAGAGATGGCCAAGAATACCATTAATAATTATGGTCAGATTTTGAAGAAGATTTATGCTGGTGTGGCGACACAAGAAGATGCAACATCTTTCTTTAAAGAGCATTTAAATGCACTTAAGACCGATCAATACAATGTTTCATTAGACAAGGCCGAAGATGGAAGTCCATCTCTATCCATCAGTAAGCCAAATAACACACTTTCACTGCTAAGTGAGAGCGATGAACTAAAGAACTATTATCAAAATATAATTGTAAAACTCTATGATTTAAATAAAGAGCATAATTCAGACAAGAATATATTTAGTTCTCCAGAAAGTAGTTTTGCTACTCAGTTTTTTACAAACTCAATTGAAGACCAATCATTCAATGACATTTCTTCTGCTTTAAATGAATTAAAAAAGTGTAAAGGTAAACTCGTAGATTGTGATGAGTCTATTGATACAGGAAAACTTGCAAGAGCTATTAACTCAGCAAACGAAAGTATAGGAAGTGGCAATAGTGTTTCAAACGTCACAATTTTTGCTAATGGTAGACGACAAGAAACGAAGAATAAGCTTCACGATATCCTAAAAAAGGGTCTAGCAGAAACTGAAGCCTATAATAAGACAACAGGTACTAGAACTGACTTTAACGGTGAAGTTGCTAGTAAACTAAGTCAGCTTTGTCCGCAAAGCGTTTCTACGACAGATAGACTTATCTCTAATAATGAAATTTCAGATAAGGTATTTAAATGCCTTCAAGACGAACTTGACGACTCCTCTATTGATGAGCTGATTAGTAAACAAGAAGAAGAATTAGCAAAGGCAGAAAAGGCCATTAGTGATTTATTTATTAGCCAACCAATGAAGGACCTGGAGATTATAAAATCAATTCTTACGAGAAGTTATAAGAATATATGTGAAGATCCACAGATTCATGAATTCCGTTGTCTACCACCTCTTCAAGGGGTTAATGAGAGTATTAAGACCTTGTCTATTATTGGTGACAATTTAGAAGAAGAGCTTATTGTTGAAGATTATTCTCGATATTATTATGGAGCTAAAGATACAAATGACTACCAAACTTCTAATCGTTACTTAGAAAAGTATTGTCCACAATCAGATAAAATCAATTGTAATGGAAATGAAGTTAGAAATGGTGATGTAACTGATCCTGATGAATTTCCGAAAGCTTGCCAATATTTACAAGTAAGAAGTTGTAACCAACAAAGCTTATCACTTTCAAAAGATAGCTTTAAACTTGATGATAATGAATATGTTGACTGGGATCCAATTTCAGAACGTTCTGTCGTTAGACGTCATCAACAGAGCTTTTGGCCTGGAGTTGCAATGTATGCAGCTGAACAATCTTATAAATTTATGGGACCAATGATTGCTACCCAACAATTAAGAGCACAACTACCGAGTGCTATATACACTGGAATGTATCAGGAACAACAAATAGCCTATCGAGAACAATACTATGACTGGTATATGGAAAAACTAGATCTAAGTGATGCCAATATGTTCGGATTTTGGGGTGGACCTTTTTACTCAAATAACTCCGTTGGACAGATCGATTTCGGCTATGGCTGGTAAAACACACAAATAATTGTCGACTGAAAAACTCGCACATTTAACTGACCTACTCACCTAACCAGTAATTCTAAGCACTTAACCCATCATTAGGTATTTCTTACCTTTCTTTTAATATCAATAAGTTATTATAAAGTTACCGGCGTAAAAGGGCGAAAAGTTAAGAGATAGGAAAGTGAAAATTAATGAAATTACGTGCACCTTTAATAACATTCCTTGCCGCAATCTTGCTACTAACCTCTTGTATGCAAGCGGCCAATAATCGACTCTCTGTCGATGGTGAAGATTCAGAACAAGAATCAACGAATAATATTATCGAAAATCCAACTGATGCCTCATGGTATGCAAAGAATCAATATATCCAAGGTCCAATTACCATTAACTCAACAGACACTGAGTCCATTTATCTGGTCGGTGGTGTTGTTAATAATTCAATTGTATCTTCAGAAAAAGTAAATTCAGCTTTTTGTCTTGTTGCTGATTTCGATGGTGCCGGGGAAGTTGTTTCAGGAAGTGTTGTAAAAAAACCTCAAGTTCGCCTAAAGGCAATTCCTATTAAATCTAGTAAATCACAAGAAGTAAGTATGCGAATCGAAATTGCAAATGCAATTGATAGTCAAGCCTTCTGTGGAGACGGAATTATTGGATATACAGGTTCAACAACTCATACTACATATCTAAATAATAAAATATCAGGTTCTTTAGCAGCTTATAGCTTAAATGATGTATGTCCTACATGTAACTCTAGCTTCCCTGCTCTTAACCTAAGATTTCATGAATCAGTGTACGGTACAGTAAATAGTGTACCTACTCTTGGCTCAATTGGTATTGATAACTTAAACCTAAATATTGATGTTAAAAACACAACCACTAATCCAGATACAAATAGCTGTACAAACTCTTCGTGCCAGCTACAAGGATATAACTGCTGTCTTAACGGCCAATGTGTTAACGACGGTGCAACAAGACCTAATATTGATGAAGACAGTCTTGAATACCAAACAGCATTAAATGAAATGCTAGAAAATCCAAATGCATTTAAGAGCTACCCTAACCTTTTCTATGTGTGTCCAATCAACACTGATCCAAGTGAAGATGATGAGACTGACACGGAAGATGAACTAGATAATGCTAATCAACAGCTACAAGCAGATATAAAAGACTATAAGTGTTTATTAGGAGAAACAGCTGAGTGTTCACCAGATCTCGACTCTGTAAGAGTAAAGATATGGGAAAAGTGTGGATGTCCACATGAGCCAACTTATGCTGGTGGAGAGCTGCAATTAGATGCCCGCTGTATTGATTACGGTTTAAAAGCCGGCAAGGATGCTAATGGCAATATCCTAAATATCACTTGTGATATTCCAGTAAACGAAAATGACGATGCTCCATTTCAAAACTTATCAGTTTTAGTATCGGCCAAAAGTGCACCTCACCGCTTCTTCTCTTTAGCGGGTGTGCCTTACGATAATTTATCAGAAGTTCCTGAAGGGACAAATCAGGAAGGAGATTATTTCTTCTATCTTGATGATGCAAATAAAGCAGGTCCAATTGAAACAACTTATTCAATGAATGCAGTCCTTGGCCCGATGACCCTTGATCTCCAACAAGCTCAACCAGCTAAGGTTGTTGAAGTTGATGTTGATCAAGTTTATATCATTTCGGCTACAAGTGGATATTCAACTCCATGCCCATACTGTCAACAAGATGCTTGGCAAAAAGTTTTAAGTTCTCATCCTGAGTCTTCTAAAGGATATGGATTAACATGGCGTGGTTACACGACAGATCGTACAGCTATTGGAAGTAATACAACATTTGGTAATTATGAAGACACTATTTTTGGAAGGGCCTGCTGGGTTCCACCAACGATGCTTGCAAGCTCACATATTAGCTACTCAAATGCTGGAGTTCAAAGAAGAAACCGTCTTACGACTCAAGCAGCAATGTATGTTAATGGTTACCAAAGAGATTGGTATGGCTTTAATCAAGGAGCTCTAATTGGTTCTTTTGATGGTGTTTCTTGGTTTGCAGTCGGTGCAGGAAGACGAGTAAGATCGACAACAAATAAGCTCTTCTTAGCAATCAACGCACCATTTGCTGACCTTACTCAAAACAGTAATTTTACAGTCTCAGTTGTAGAAGACCTTGGTGGTCAAACAGCAGCTGATCACGACTACGACTTTTCTCTAGACCCAGATAGCGCTGCTCAAAACTTTGGAGCGAGTTGCCAGTATATGCACTCTTGTAACACTGATAGCGATTGTGTTGCAAAGCTAGGATGGGAATATGCATGTGGACAAATCACAGACGTAAAAACAAATTGGCCTAAATTTGATATTGATGCCTTTGAAAAAAATGACTACAGTCGTGAGGCCATTTCACTTTCAGCAATACTTGCAGGAAATATTAGTGGCGGACAAAATAACCGCTGTGTTTACCGCGGAGCAGGTTCTCCTTGTAAGCTTAATCCAAATGAAAATGTGAAGAAGACAAGTCAGTCAAAGCTACTAACTTGTGCTCCTAACTTCTATTGTGCGGCCCTTGATTCAGCAAGTTTTTCAAAAGAACTTATTCGCTCCCCTAATGAGCCAACTTCGATTCTATTTGGACAAGCTGCAAGCATTCTTGGTAGACCGATATCTTATACAAATCGAGCTGACGAGTTACCACAAGAAGTACAAAATGCAATTGCACAAAACTTATCAATTTACGCTGCAACTGGAAGCTACGAACCTTCAGAAGTTGGGCTTTGTATCCCAGGAAGATCAGCTGATACAGGAAATACAGGTGTTGAAGCATTTGAGCTAAGACACGAAAAACAAGATAACGATAATAGAACAGACTATATTTCTCAAATCGCTGCCTGTGATGAGACAGCATACCAAACAGGCAAAGTTAGAAGCTGTCCAGTATTTGATGAAGATGGTAATTATCTTAATGATGAGACACCAATAAGAAACCCTCTAGCGGTTAGACAAAATATGTGTAGTGCATCCTCTATTGACCCTGTGACAACTGAGTCAACATTCAAATCAATAGAAGCTGGAAACTTAAGCTACGTATTAAATGTACAAAGTGAAACCCTTGCTGCTAACGCCTGTTTAAGACGAGCAGGAGCAATTTGTCATACTGACTTAGATTGTGGACCTAACCGTTTACATGCAGATGTAGCCAGAGGACTATCCCCTTCAAGCTTTGGAGGAACGATGGCCGAGCAGAAGTTCTGGGAAGAAGAGCTTGTTTGTGGACAAAGCCAAGAAGAGCCACTTCTTAATACGATTCTTGGAGCAAATTATTATAATTATGACATGTCTAAGAATCGATGCTGTCGTGAAGTAAGTAAGACTTTTACAATGTATACCGCAGTTGGCGCACGCTCAGACTTACCTGGTTACAACGTCGATAACGTGGCCTTAAACCCACTTAGAGATTCAATTTCAGATAATGATAAGACCGGACGCTACTCAAGATACTTGGCAGCTGAGTCATACTCGACAAATCCATCCATTCCATCTTTTGGCCTACCTTCAGCAAATGATACAAAAGTTATCAATGAAACAGGTCGTGCAAATTGTTGTGGTGGTGGATTTATAAGAAAGTTTGAAGATGGGACAAATAATTGGACAGTTGGTAATCGCCTAAATATTTCACCTTCTAAGTTAGCTTGTCTAAACTACTCAATGAGATCATGGGAAAAAGGATTTGATCCAACTAATCAAAATAATTGGCTAATGGAATACTCATATATGAGCTCACTTGGAGGCTATAGAACTTACCCAGACTCTCCAACGAACCTTTTTGACTGGCTACGTCCTGGAGACCCTGTAGGTGCCGTACAAGCAAATATTCAAAATGACTCAGAAACGCCACAAGCTCCAACAGAAATACCGGCAACTGGCCTATCTGGACGCATAAGCCTAAGCCCTGTCGATGCCGAAGGACAAATTAGTCTAGCAGCAAAAACAGTTTATGGTATGTATGAGCAATTAGGTGTTAGTGACACTTACAATGCTCCTTACCCTCCTGTTATTTTAAAGCCGTCAGGATTTAATAATCCTCAAGCTCCACTTGTTAGTGCTCCAAGTAGTGATAATGGATTTGCACCAGACAACCTTTATCTAGCAATTTATATTCCAGACTATGTGAATATAGCTTCTATTCGCAATGTCCTACTCCACTATACAGACGATACTGATGCTGCTGACTTTTCAGATATTAACTTTAGTAGCGATATGCTAAGAGGGCCACCTTCTGCAATAGCTCCAGCACCAGAAAACTATGGAGATGAAGTAACGTGTTCTTCAGTGAGTACTGCAGCAAACGACCTTCTCTTTACTGATAGTAATGATATCGACTCTGATGGAAATACTGGAGAGCCTAGTTACTGTATTATTCAGGACAACTTTAACTACTTATTCTTCTATGTAGGAAATCAGGCCACGCTAAATGGTTTCCAAAAAGGTTGGTTCTCTTTTGAATACGATTTAAAAGATGAGATCTTTGGTACGATTCCAGGAAACCAAGCTTATTACGAAGATATCTTTGAGAAATACGAACTTCTTGGCGTTCCTCAAGTTGCTTATGAAGCAATTCGTTGTAACGATGAAAAAGCTAATCCGGCAGATGGGACATCAAATGTTGGTCGCTTGATTGAAGGTGTATATAATGATGCTGGACCAGATCCATTTACAGCAGATGCTATTCCAGGAACTCCAGCTGGTGTTGAGTCTAAAGTCTATTACAAAACAGATGGCTCAACGATTTCACTACCACAGATTTTCTCTGCGGATGAATTCAAATGCTGTTCTAAATTAGGTTCAAATGTAACCGATCCTAGTAATATGTGCTGTTCAGGTTTTGGAGTATTAAATAGTGATAATACTTACGAGTGTCGCCTCCCTAGTGGAACAGACCTAAACTTATATCTAAACCTCTTTATTTCGTCAGAAGGTATTGTGACTGATAATGAGAATATGTCTCTTACTCCAGACGAAACACATTATAACCTTGAAACTGGTTATCCAGATCACTCAAGTGAGACTGTAAGATCAAAGATTCAACAAATTGGTGAAAGATTCTGTCAATTAGGTACTGTGAGCAATGGTTCTGCTTTTGATAACTTCTACCCTCAACCAGCAGCTGGGTACTTTACAGAAGACACTCAACTAACAAGCTATAATACAATTGTAGACTCGATGGATGATCTAACGGCCACGTCAGTAAACTACACAGAATTCATTTCTGGTAAGCGCTGGAATCGCCACTTCTACTGTGATTAAATTTCACACAGTGTTCAATATTTAGACGGCCTTCTTAGCAATTAAAACAAATTTTCAATACCTTAGGCTTTATCCTTTTTGGCATAGCAATTGCTTTATTAATAGTATCTTAACTTACACAAAACAAGAGGCTATTATGAAGAAGCAAAACATCTCAACTATGATTAAAATTGCTATCCTAACGGGACTAATTCCACTGTCATCGTATGCAAGCATTTGTACAATCGTTGAAAGAAAGTTCGAACGCAAGGACTTTGAAAAGATCAGCGACTTCGATGAAGAATATCGTCAAAGATACGAAAAATACAAAGAGCGTTGTGATCTTGGTAAGTACAAGGTTGCTGAAGAAGCTTATCAAAGAGAATTAAAGAAAGATAATCAAGAAAAGAAAGAGCATCAGGATTTCATTAAAGATCGTGAATCAATTGAAATCTCAAAAGAAGACCTTAGAGACTTCTATGACAACTCTCCTATTATTGCTTACCGTGCTTCACTTAAGTATAGAGCATACAATGGAGACAAGGATATTTACCTACAAAAGATGTCTGATGCAAATGCAATCTGTCAGAACATGCTAAGTGATAAGAACGCAAAGGCCAAAACTGCACTTGTAGAAATTGCTGAAAAAGACCATATGGGACAAGTTGAAACTCCTGTTGCAGTTCAAGAGCAATTAGAGTCAAGATTTGATAGTAATGCAGCAACGGCAGCTTTCACTATTGGCCAAAAGAAATGGTATAACAGTGGTGATAATATTGAAGCTGGAACGGTAACAAACGAATTTGAAACATCAAGAAAAGAAAGAATTGAATTCAATGCAGATCTAGAAATTAGACAAGCCTCAGGTCTCCCATCGACATTTGTTGGAGATATTAGAGCTCTTGAATTCTCTAAGATTGAATGTGTTAGTAATCCAGTTAATAAGCAAGATAAACTTGATGATATTGATACAAAAACAACATTACAAACGAAAGTTAACTCTGCTGAAATCGACAGTGATGAAGATGAGCAAAAAGTTATCGTAAAGTTTGATGAACAAGAAAGACAAAACTTTCTTAAACAAAAAGGAAGTCGTGACAGCGATGATTCAAATGACACAAGAATCAGCGATATAAGAAGAGGTCAGACTACTGAAAAATATGAAATACAATCCCAGATTGATTTCCTCCTAGACGGCAATAGCCGTGGGATGAATCAATAACCCCCCCTTAAAAAGGCCTGCAAATGCAGGCTTTTTTTTTTGACCCCAACTCCATTGCCAAGTACAATTTAATTATGAAATTGGCCCATCTATTCAAATATAGCTTCGCCTGTATAATTGCGACTTTAAGTATTGCAATGACACAGCAGCAAAATACTCAATCATCTGTTCAAGTAATTGAAGAAGTAAACTTTAAGCCACATATGGTTGAACATCTTATAAAAGGCTGTCCTGAGAACTCTAAATGTTCAAAAGAGACAGGTAAGACCTCAGAGAAATTCAAAGAAGTCTTTACAAATGGAAGTTTGAAAGAAAAGAAAAGTTTTGTGAAGGAATTTGGACTCCCCTTCACTTTCTGGACCACAACAGTCTCACAAGATAGTGTCATCACTTATCAATCACGTTGTATACATCATAAGACTGAAAAAGATAAATTTGGAAAAGTCTTAGTAGAGCGCCAAGAAATATATGAAGGGATTCGCTTTACAAAAAATATTAATGAAATCACTTCATTTCATGGGGTGATACTAAATCAAATGATTAAAGAAGGTAGTGATAAAACTTACTTTATTCCTCGATCAACAATTCCATTTTTTACAAATGGAGACGATCTTTTCTTTAGACAAGAGTTTCGTGAAGTTGATTATGCGATGAAACTTTCACCAAATAAGGGCTCAACAGCAACGTATATATCCTTAGCAACAAAGAAATTCCCAAATAAAGAAATATTAAATACGAGTTGCTCAAAAGAACTTGTAGATAAATTTAAAAAGATCAATAAGAGTGGAATATATCAATCGGCTTATTGTAAAATGATCTATGATACAAAAGAGAAAAAGTATCATCGCTATATCTTCGGCTGGAGCTGTTAATTGAAACAAATTGAAATTTGTATTTATAATCTTGAGAACTTCTTTATTAGAGATGCTTTCGATAACCCTCCAAATATAAACTACTTCAAATCAAAACTAAACTTAAATCAATTAAAACAAGTTTTCACAGAAATAGATGCCGATATCTATGCCTTAACAGAAGTTGGCCAAATTGAAAGCTTAGTCTACTTCAACGAAGTTTATCTTAACGAAAGTTATGAAATATTCCATCAACAAGGCAATAGTGATCGCGGAATTGAAAATGCTTTCTTAGTAAGAAAAGGCCTTGAATTTGAATTTGAACATCTAAGCCATACAAATAAAGAAATCGACTTTCAACTTCACGATGAAGATGACAATGATTACTTTCTAAGTAGAGACTTCTCCCACTTGCGTGTAAATAGTAAAAAGGGAGAGCATTTGCTTAGCCTCTTTAATGTACATTTAAAGTCACAAAGAGATGATGATACTGGCCATGACTTTAGGTCAGTAAGAAGGCGCCAAGCAGAACTGGAATTATTATTAAAAGTCTATAAAGAAGAGAAGAAGCAATATCCTAATACGCCAATCCTTTTATGTGGTGACTTTAATGGTAATGCTTCAAATGAAAATACAGATGAAGAATTTAAAGTCATATATAAAGAGACTGATCTTAAAGATGTACTTTCTATGCGTCAGCTTCCCCTACAGTATCGAACAACATTTTATCAATTTGTAGGACAAGCCGCACACCAACTTCAATTAGATTATATCTTCATGGAAGAGTCATTTGGCCATCGTTTAATAGATGCTGCTGTCTATCAATATAAGAATTCAACAGGTCGTCTTATTGGCCCTCCTCGTAGAAGAGGTGATATTTGGAATAATCCATCTGACCACTACCCTGTCTATGCCATCATAAAAATTCAAGACTAATTAATATTCAATCACTTAGACGTTGTGCAAAGCATTGTTTTATGCGATGCAATTGCAAAGACGCATAAGATCAATTATTTATTTTCTCATGCATAAATACACACAACACTTTATAAAAGCTTTAATTTCATTAATTCTCGTAAGTAGTACGTATGCTTCTACAGTCGTGGCCATTAGCGATAACCAAATAGATATTGGCCATGAAAAACTACGTGCCCACCTCTATCGTAACTTTTCTGAATATCAAAACGGATATGACACCGATCGAAATGGAAAAGTTGATGATCTTAATGGGTGGAACTTTATTCATGATACTAATAAAGTATTCGACCCTTCACTCATTGGTACTTTTGATCCAAATGTATACAAGTACTATGAAGTTAGACGTCGAAAAACATTAAAGATTGCAACAGATGAAGAACTTGAATGGTATAAAGAGATAAGAAAAGATGATGATTTCATGGATCATCGAAGTGACTTCTCTTCATATACACATGGCTCTCATGTCACTTGTCTTGCGATGAATACAAAAAAGCTTCCGTATGAAATAAAAAGCTGGGACCTTAAGTTCATGCCTATACGCTACCTTGGTGATGATGAAGTCGGGCTATTTAAAAAGAAAGAGTTTACACCGAGTAAATATTCAAGAAGCTATTATAAAATTCAAAATATTAAGAATTACCTAAACTATTATCAGTCTTGGATGATCAAGAAGTTTGAAGAGACAGTTAAATACTCAGCAAGTAAGTCAAAGATTTATCATGCCTCATGGGGCCAAAGCTGGGAGCCTGCATATGATATGGTAAACGAGCTCTTTCAAGATGAGTTTGATATAAGTGAGAAAGAAGCTGATAAGAAATACAAGTCAACAATCACGAAATTTCGTAACGACTATATGAAAGGCCTTATGAAAAAAGGTCAAAGAGTCGTAGAAAACTATTCAAATCTTTTATTCGTCTTCTCTGCTGGAAATAAGAAAGATAATACAGATGAAATGCTTCACTACCCTTCATCAATTATCGCTGATAATGTTATCTCCGTAGGAGCAATTGACGAAGACAATGAAGATAAAGCTTATTTTTCTAATTTTGGGAAAACAACTGTTTCTCTCTTTGCACCAGGTGTGGCCATATACTCATGTTCACCAGGAGATCGCTACATTCCAATTAATGGTACATCACAGGCAGCTCCTCACGTTACCAATATAGCGGCCAAAATTTTCGCAATGGCCGACTACTACGCTAAGCCTATTTCACCAGCGCATGTAAAAGACATACTATTATCATCAGCTACTAAGAAAGCTAAATTAAGTGATCTTTGTGTAAGTGGTGGAACTTTAAATGAATCGGCTGCAATAATGACGGCAAGACGATTCTTAAGATGGTGATAGGTTCACTCTAGAACACATCTATTTTTTCTAAATATAAGCCTCTTTCTGTCGATAAGAGATAGTAAGAGGTGACTAAAATGAAAAAAATTGGAACACTATTTCTATTATCGACAACACTTATTAGCTGTGCTGGATCACAACATTACGGTAACGGGCTTGGTGACCAATTTGCACAGTTTACAGACCGATCAGAAAGCGAAGTAAACCCTACTCCAACTTATAAAGTTCGTAAGTTTGAAAAGAAAAAAAGAGGTCCTGCAAGTGCAGACTCACAAACGTCTAAAGATATTTCAAAGCTAGATAATAAGAAAGTTTATTTCTTATCTTTATATGAGCAATATTTAACTTTCTCACAGATATACCCTAGTTTTAAAAAAGAGATTAAAACATGTGCTTCCTTTCATCAGGAATTCATTAATTATAATGATCGACCGAAAATGTGGGAATATACCTTGAAAGAAGAAATTACAGACGATATTGAAAATGTTGTTTGGCATCTTCCATACGAAGGAAAAAGAGCAACAAAGAAGACACTACCTCTAGCGATGAGAGATCATATGGATCGAACTCACAAAGAACTTGAGCAACTTTGTTATAATGGATTCTCAGATAATTACTATACTTTTGCTAATTACATTACACTAGCTAAAGATAAGAAGGTATCTGCACAAACTCTAAAAGGTGCTAATTCACTAGTTAAGATGAGCGTAGTATTTAATAAACTACTTATTGAAAATCTAGCACATAAAGAAAAAGCAGATAAGGGAAGAGGCCTTGCATCTAAAACAGAAGATATCGAATACACTGATATTTCTCTTAAGCGCATGCAAGCACTTTGGTTTTAGCTTTAGCTTTATTAACCTAATTTAAGCGTTTCCCCACTATTAAAAGATAGCATTAGGGCCTTATGATTATTTCATGAGAGCTTTAATAATAATCATTCCCCTACTACTTATAAGTTGTAACCAAAAACCTTCTCAGCAACGACTGTCTGAGATTGCTCGTGACTTTTATGAAATACCAAATTTTTTTAAAATTCAAATAACAGCATTAGAAGTAATGAGTGAAGTTGTTGATCAAGACTATAGTTGTTTTGAATATAAAGTTGATATCAATCTTAAAGCAAAACAAGACCTTCTTACTTTAAGGCCAACTAGGCCATTTGGTAGCTATCGAATAAGAACGACTAAGGGCGAAGAGTTTATTCCCATAACAAATACAAAAAAAGAACTTGAAAAAGAAATGAAATATTATGAAGAGCAGATAGATAAAGTTTCAATGATAAAGAAGTGTATTCGTATGCGCGGTAAAAGATGTGTACGCTATCGTAGCGTTAGGGCCTCACGTGGCCACAAAGAGAAGATCATTAATAGAAAAATAGCATCCACAAGAAAGCTTTTTCCGTTTTCTATAAACAAAGATCAAAATACGATTGTTAAGGAACTTCCACTGATAGTGTGTCAAAACGAATTAACGCAGAAATGGGAATAATTACTTTGAAAGAAGTAAGTAAATATCTCTTACATTTGCTCTAACAACAGAAATTGAAGTCATCATATCAGAATAATAGATATGTTTTCGACCATCTTCATTGTGATGAACTTTAGCGAAGTCCTCTCTTTCAGTCATCAGATGTTTCTTGAGCTCTCTTGTATCATGAATAACTCGTTCAACATCTTCTTCAGAGGCAATATGCCCTTCATAAAGGCTTAAGCTTTCAGCAAAAAGATTTTGAACTTCCTTATAAAAGTTTAATAAGCGCTCAGACTCATCGGCCGATAGTTGCCAATTTTCATAATACTTCGTAAGCATTGTCGTTAACTTATCTAGACTATCAGCTAGCTGCTCAAGGTCAGAAGCAATCTGCATTAACTTAATGGCATTGCGACTCTCTTCCTCTTCAACTCCACTAGAGATGACCTTAGAGATAAATTCATTGATTTCAACTTGAATATTGTCGATTATCTTTTCGTAATCTTTAATCTTTGCAAGTGCCCTAGCACCTTTAGTTGGACTTTCTACGTACTCATAACATTTTTCAAACATTCGAGAAACAATATCCATAAGTTTCCCAATTTCTAACTCTACTAAGACATAGGCCATCGTTGAAGATATGTGACGACGATCACCTAGAAATTTAAGCTTTGGGCGATCCTTGAACTTAGCATCAGGATATAGGCCTTTAACCATTTCTGAAATAATATTTTTAAAAAAGAAATAATTAAGAATAGCTAAAATGTTAACAAAGAAGAATCCCAGAACAACAAGGTTAAGTGGATCTAAATCAGTTTGAACATTATGATCAATTAATACAATCAATAGAAAAGAAGCTGCTGTAGCGACTGAATAATGAATTAACGGGCCAAGACTTAGTCTTATGGCCAAAGGTCTTGCATTTCGTCTTGCTGTATCAAAGTTAATGACAAACGAACAAAGTGAAGACGCTGTAAGCATTGCAAAGCAAAAGCTAGTTGGAAAAAGGTTACTAATTAAAAGAACCACTACAATTGCCAAAGTCATTGTCTGACTTCTTAAGATAACAGCAATAATACTTCCAATAGTGAGTCCTATTAGCATATTTGTAAAAAGTGAGTAATCGATAAATAAGACGATAAAGTTTTGAATATACTTCCACGTTACAAGGTTTACAAAACTCTCGTGCATAACTGCAACGCCTAAGAATAAAAAAGCAAGACCAAATAAGAGCTTACACAACTTCCTAATATAGAGATTGCGAGAAATTAAACCTAAGATTAAAGCGAAGGCCATCAGATTCAAAGCTGTCTCTTGAGATGAGAAAACAAGAATAATAAATATTGCAATTGAGCCCAGGGATGAGCCTAGGAACATAGGCAATACCCTCTTTTGCTTTATAAGGTTAGCATTAACTAGACCTATGGTAACGAGATTTGCCATAGTTGGGGAAAATGCTAAAAGACTTAGTCTTGCTCCATTCCAAAAGTTAACCACAAAGTTTTTACCATCAATATCAGAGACGATATGTTTAATACTTTGTGAGCCTAAACTTTGAATTCCAGCTGAAATAATTCTTTGGCCATAATAGAAAATTGCGAGACCTGAGATAAAAAATAAGATGTGTTGCAAATAGTACATAATAAAATTAATTTACGAAGTAGCCTTGGCCACCCAAATTGGTATGATTATGTACAATATTGTATCTCGAATTAGATAAAATAGGAAAAAATAAATAAAAGCTTTTGGGCCTTTATTCCAAAGTCCTTCAATTCCTAAGTATTGAATTTTCTTTGACATGGCTACCATGAACTTTGTTTTGCCATAGTGTTGAATAAAGAAAGAAATGGCCCCATCAACCTTGCGATCAAATGCTAAAGCAGGCTTTTTCAACTTATTCCATAGCCTCTCAAGCACTCTTTTAAACGCTGATTTAGGCTTTTTGGCCTCACTGGCCACATCATTTGAACTTTTCGTAACTGTATTCATGATGAGGACAAATTAGCAGAAATTTCTACCCGTGAAAAGAACTTTAGGAAGTTATTGATCGCATCATAGACAGACTCAATTAGACCTAAATAAAAATGTGTAAGATAGTAATATTGTAAAGAAAACATTGACTATTTTGCTCAATGAAGACAAATTAGCGCAATATCGTCAATGCATAATGAATTCTACAAAATTGTGACACTTTTAAGTGTTGAATTTTGTAATCTCTTTTTACAGAGATCGGACAATAACACAACGCAAGGAACAGATTTTTGTTAGAAAAGATCCATTTACTTAATATTCAAACAAAAAGTAACGAAATACCTAAAAGACTATTAGAGATGCCAGGGGCATTTGTTCTAATTACTTGCCAAAGAACAATCATTCTCACAACTACAGAGTTTGATTCACAGGATAAAGCCTTAGGTACATACCATACTTCAAAACAAGCCTATCACTTTCTCTTAGAAACGATTTGCGGTCTACAAAGTAAACTTAAAGGTGAAAGTGAGATCGTTGCTCAATTTAAAGAAGCATTTGCAAATTATCTTAAAGAAGATATTCGCTCTTCTGTCATTCTAAGAGTTTTAGAAAAACTTTTTAAAGATGCTAAAGAAGTGAGAAAAAAGCACCTCGTTAAGATTGGTCAACAATCATATGCCGGAATCATGAGAAGAATCATTCAGTCAAAATATGAAACTGGTGATGTTTTAATTCTTGGCTCAGGACAACTTGCAAGAGATTCGATTAAGCACTTAATGAAGAAATACAATATTTATATCAGTGCTAGAAATCCACAAAAAGTTCAAGCTCTCATTGAAGAATTTCCAAACGTAAATATTCAAACTGTTGAATGGAGAGACTTTGATTCTTATTACAAGTTCAACTCTCATGTGAATACAATTGGATCTAATGATACAATTTTTGCTGATGAGCACTTCAGAGGTCACTGTCCAAATAACTCTGTTTTCGTAGACCTTGGCTCACCTTCTGCTATTCAAACAGAGTACGACAAGCAACACGGGGTTTATCGACTTGGCGATATTCTTAACCACGGTAAAGTATTAAACGAGAAGAAGACAGAAAAGATTGATCAAGCAAAACTTGCTATTCAAGACCTTGTTGAAAGAAGGGCCAAACATCTGGCCTTAGCAAATACTCGAATGAGTATTTAACTTTTAATTAACTCAATAAAAAAAAGTATCTAGTCGAATTATGTCCTACAGGTAAATTCTGTAGGAGACATAATGGAACTTAATCAAAGCACATCGAGTATTGGCCATCTACCTTCAAGCGCATTCAAGTGGATTGGACAAAATGCTCAGGTATTTAACAAAGAATTTATTTCACTAAGGATGTTACTTGCTCTAAGTTTCATCATCAATATAACCTCACTTGCTCTTCCTATCGTCCTCATGCAGGTCTATGATCGAATAATTCCAAATCATAGTACAGGTACTGCTATTGTTCTTCTAAGTGGCCTGGCCGTATTTATTCTATTTGAAACGGGGCTTAAGTACTTACGCTACTATATGATTACATTTGCAGGTGCAAGATATGAAAATAGAAAGTCCCACGAATTAATTAGAAAAACTGTAACAGATTCAGATTTTTATAATGTTGGAGTATTTCAATACACATTAAAAGAAATTCAAAAAAATAAAGCATTCTTTGCAGGACAAGGAATCATCACGCTTACAGAACTACCGTTTCTCTTTCTCTATCTTGGCTTTTTATTTTATCTAAATCCATTAATGGCCCTTGTACCGGTGGTAACTTTAACTATTTATATGATGATTTCACTGTACTCATTAAAGAGTATGACTCGTGCTATTCAACTAAAGCACGTATCGGAAATCGAACAAAATAACCTACTCTTTAAAATTCTCGATAACCTATCAATCATTAGAAAGTTTGGAAGAATTAATTTATTTAATCATCGCTTTAAAAAGTCTCAAGCGGAATTAGTTAATAATAATTACAACTTAAATCGTTATGAACATTTTCAATTTAACCTTAGTCAACTCACCTCACAAGTTACATCTGTAATCATATTGGCCATCGGTGCATACTTAGTGACTCATGGGCAAATGGGAATAGGAGCACTTGCAGCGGCCATTATCTTAGCTAATCGCTGTGTTGCACCTACAGGTAAAATCTTTCAAGCACTTAAAAAAATACACGAAGTAAAAGTAATGTCTGATGTAATCATACACCCTGAAAGTGCTGTTGATTACAAAGAAAAAAAGAAAATTGATAAAGTGTATTCAGTTATTGTGCCTATATATATTGAAGGACGTCGATACGAAATACCTTTTATGAAGGGTGACACCGTTTCATTGGAAAACCAAGATGAGGATACAAAAGAATTCTTATCCCCTACTAACTTGAAGGCAATTACAAAAAAGATTTTTGTCAATGACTTTCATCTTGATAACGCTGATGAACTCAGTGTCTATAAGAAAATCGCTGTTATTAATTCAGTCCCAAGTATTTGGAATGGCACAGTAAGAGAAAACGTAACTTCATTCGGTCTTATCTCAGATGAAAAAGTACAAAACTACATTGATCTTTTAGGCCTTGGAAAAATCATTCGCAAGCTACCACAAGGGATGGAAACCTATATTACTTCAGAAAATGATGACAATGTTTCAAATGAAGTGAAAACACTTATTTATATAACTAGAAAACTTGCCCTTGATCCAGAAATCATTGTTCTAAATGAGTTTGAATCAAATTTGGATAGAGAGAGTTATGCAAAAATCTACGAGTATATATCAAGTATTAGAGAATCAAAAATAATCCTAATCAATACAAATGATCAAAACTTATTAAAACTTTGTAATAGAGACCTACTTAATAACAGAATTGGAGAAATAGACAATTACTTGTCTTAGGAAGCAATATGACTAATTTAAAATTAATTTTCCATCATTTTATGGAATTAAAGTACGAAGATGAGTACAAAGAAGAAGTAAATGAGATTCTTATGTCTTTTGTTAATATGAAAGAAGTTGATCTTATAAACTCCTTAGCGACACTAGGTCTTCAAGGTCGCCCATTTAAGATAAAACTTAAAAACATAGAAAGGGACACCCTACCTTGTATTGTAATTTCAAATACTGATGTAAAAGACTTTTGCAATAAAGGCGACTACTTGATCTATAGTTATGATTCAGATGAAGAAAAATCATATTTAATAAATGATCAAGAACAAAAAAGACATATCAATGAGAAGAAATTTAAAATAAAATACGCATTACTAATTAAAGAATTTACAAGTGTTGATTATGATAATGAAAAGATTTTTACAAATACTAGCGTAAATTTTTCGACATGGATTAAAACAATCATGTCGAGATTCGATAAGCATCTTCGTCGAATCTACTTCTTATCATTCTTGAATGTTTTTACGACTTTAGCACTTCCATTATTTGTCATGTTTATCTATGACAAAATCGTTGGTTCAAAAGATCTACAAACACTTATACCAGCGACAACCGGTATACTTCTGCTTTTAGCACTTGATTTTAGTGCTCGAAATATTAGATCAAATATTATCTCATGGTGTGCTTGTCGAGTTGATTATTTTTTTGAAGTCGCAATTCTTCAAAAGATGTCTAATATGTCAGATCATCAAAGAGAAGTTGAAAAGCTGGATTATCAGATTAATCGTTTTGAAGACATAAGAAATTCAATTAACTTCTTTTCCTCTCCTTCAACACTGATGTTAATTGACACAGTATTTAATGCTATCTTAATCATTCCAATATTTTTCTTATCGTGGCAAATGGCAATTCCCCTACTCTTATTAGTACCAATATACACAATCCTCTACAGACAACACATTGGAAAACTAAGGCTTAAAAAACAATACTTTAGTGAAATTAACACAGAGAAAAATAATTTAACAAATGAACTCAAAAGAAGATCAGAAGATATCTACCTAGAGAGCCTATTTCCTGTTTTTAATAAAAGGCTATCTTCCTTAACATCTCGTTCATGCTATAGCGGTCATCAAAATCAAATGTTGGTACATCAACTTGAGCTAATCGCATATGTAATGACAATAGCTGTTGGAATCGCATCTGTCGCAACTGGTGTCTTACTAGTATGGGATCAAAGCTTGGCCATGGGTAATTTTATGGCCGTAATGCTCATCTTATGGAGAATATTATCACCTGCTCAGCAATTGTTAAATTCAAGACAAAGATTAGATACTATCAAATTCACATTTCAAAACTTACATCGGTTCTTCAGAGCACAAACAGAAAATCGTACATATCAAACATATGAAGACTTAAACGCTAATAATTTTGATGTTCAATTCAAAGGTGTATGTTTTCGTTACCCTGAATCGTTGGAGAATGTATTTGTCGGTGTTGATATAAAGTTAAAAGAAGGTGAAATATATGGAGTCCATGCTGGTGCAGAGTCAGGAAAAAGTGCATTTATAAAATTACTTAATAAGACTTACTTACCACAATCAGGCTCTATCCAAATCGGAGGGGTGGATCATCGTCAATTCGACACACTCTTTTTAAGACATAAAATACTTACTCTTAATCTTACAAACTCTTTAACTAAAGACTTAAGTATTTATGAAAATATTAAGTATATCAATCCGTTAATCAAACGCGATGATATTTTAATAAAACTTGGTCTATTTGGAATTGGCGACATGTTAGAAAAAGAAGGCATAACAATTGATACACCACTTAGCGGTTCAACGAAGCTGAAAATATCAAATGAATTATACGCGGCCATTGTCTTAGCAATACCTTTTTGTACTGAAGCAAAACTTGTCCTCATAGAAGAAATCCCAACAAGTTTAATTAACGAACAACTTAACCTATTACATAAATTTCTTAAATTATCTAAAGGAAACTTTGGCGTTGTTTTCTGCTGCGAACATAAAGAAATGCTCAAAGAGGCAGATAAGATCATATATATGGCACCTGGATCACAAGTATTTTCAGGCTCAAAAGATAAGTTAATACCTGCTCTAGAAGAAAGAGCTTTAATTTAAGGATATTCTATGAAAAATAAAAGAAAGAATAAATCGATTAAAGACACACTCGATTATGCAAAACAAAGTGACTACATAGGCCAAGACTTACTTCTAGAAGAAGCACGTATTCCATTAGTAACGAAATCTATTATTTCACTTTCTGTTTTTGCAATTATTGGCTTCCTTGTATGGTCATCTGTATCCACTGTAAATGAAGTCGTAAAAAGTAACGGTGAAATCACACCAATTAAACACATTCAATCAATCCAACATATCAAAGGCGGTGTTGTTGACTCGATCAATGTCATTGATGGACAGCTTGTTGATAATGGAGAGATTCTATACACACTATCAGGTGATAATGTTAAAAGTGAAAAAACAAGGGTGCTTGCCAAACTCTACTCACTATCACTTCAAAGAGAGAGACTACTCTCCTTCATTGAAAATCGTAAACCTCGATTTGAAGAGATTGCACAAATCCACAGTCAAAAATATGACTTAGAAGGATCACCTCAAGTCCAAACAGATGCTCTAAAAACAATGCAAGATTCATTGGAAAGTGAAAAAACGATCATCGAAGAGCGCTTAAGAACAAAGATGGACGAATCCATTACATATGAATCAACTGTAAAAAATGCTCGTAGAAATTATCAATTAGCTAAGGATGCATTAGTCCTTCAAAAGAGACTTGTAAGAAATGACATTGCACCAAAGGTATCTCTAACACAAGTAGAGATGGAAAAGAATCGATATGAAAACGAATATGTTAATGCAAAGACCTTAAAAGCAAAAATTGATAACGAGATCATCGAATTACAAGAAAGACTAAAAAGTCTAAGTGCTAATAGCGCAGAAGATGCGTATGAGAGAATCTCTCAAATTGATTTATTACTTGAAGAAAACGAAAAAATTCTTCAAGGGATCGAAAAAGAGATCGAATCTCTAAATATACGTGCACCTATTGCAGGGATTGTAAAAGGAGTAGAAATTCAAACGATTGGTGGTGTTATAACGGCCGGGCAAAAGATTATGGAGATTGTTCCAATTGATGGCCAAGTCAATGCAATCATTAAAATCATGCCACAGGATATCGGTCATGTACAAGTAGGAATGCCTGTTGATTTAAAGATCACATCATATCAGTACAATCGATACGGAACAATTTTAGGACAAATTGAATCAATTTCACCATCTACTTTTTATTCTGATGGTGGAGCGAGCTACTATCGAGCGATAGTAAAATTATCTAAGAATTATGTGGGCGAAGATCAGACAAAGAACTTAGTCCTACCAGGTATGACTGTCCAAGCAGATATTCTAACTTCAAGAAAAAGTATATTAGCTTACTTAATGAGGCCACTAACTGTTTCATTAGACTACGCACTAACAGAGAGATAATTATGTATAAGAAATTACAACAACCAGTAACGAACGAAACAAATGAAGTCATTGATAATGAATCACAAAGTAGTGAGATTGAGACTCAAGAGACAGAGTTTGAGGATCAAGAAGGCACGAAAAAAAATGAACATCCTAAGGTATTAGTTGTTAGTTCTAATAAAGAAATTACTGACCGATTAAGTCTTATGCTTGGTGATGCTTATGAAGTTGTGCACAGAAAAAGCATCGCTATGATTTTTCAAATCTTCTCAGATGTAAAAACTAAAAATGTGGACTTAATCATTTACTATGATGGCAATAAGAAGAAAGATCTTTCCATTCTAACAATGATGAAGAAGTATCCAAGATTTGCAAATGTGCCATTAATCATCCTTTCACAAGAAATAAGCGATAGAAGAAGAAAGCACTATTTAGAAAATGATCTTAATGACTATATTGATATGCAAAGTTTTTCTCATCTTAAGCAATTAGTTAATTCTAAGATAAAAATGCATTCAAAGATTAACTCAATAATCAATTATTCACTCGATCACAACAGCGGTTTAGACATTGTCTCCAATGCACAAATGGAGATTAGAAGCCTAGCACAAGTAGCAGGTTGTGCCCGTACACTAAAGCTATTTACAAATGCAACAATTACACAAGAACGTGCATTTTTTGAAATCATTTTAAATTCATTAGAACATGGACAACTTGGCATCGATAAAGAAAAGCGTAAAAAGATTAAAAACGAAAATGATTATGAAAACTACTTAGAGATATTATGTAATCGAAACAAGGAACCTATCATAGTCACTTATGAAAAGCTTGAAGAGAACTATCGGATAACTGTTATAGATGGTGGAGAAGGTTTTGATTACAAAAAATACTTGAAAACAAACTTAAGTGACTCCCTAAAAGAAACGGAAAAAGGGATCGCAATTGCAAATAGTACTAAAGGAATTGAACTTAACTATAAGGAACCAGGAAATATTGTAGAAATCAGTATACCTCATCAAGAAAAGTTTAAACTATGGCACTAAAAGACTTTAAAAAAAATAACGATAAATACTTACAAGCAGGCGAGCATTCTGCACCTAAGAAAAGTAATTTAAATAAAACCTCACAAACAGCTTTTACAGGTACAGCAGCTCTTACGGCCTATAATTCACTAGCATATTTACGTGCTAACGAGAATTATGATTTTACGGTCGAAGACTTCAAATATAAGCCTAGTGCTTGGAAGGCATTTGACTTCTCTGAACCTGTTATACCACCTGATGCAGCTGATGAATCGGCCACAGCAGCAGCTATTGCAGACAGTGAAAATGATATAGGAGCACAAGATGATATAACAGCTCTTTTAACATCTTCATTCATTGCCCTCGATCCCGGCCAACCTGATCTAAGGCCGGCGTTTCCAATTACTGATATTGAAGTGGAGCCTATTGAGCCGCCAACATTACCAGAAGTACCAGAGTCTGAAGTTTTTGCACCAAATGTAACCTTCTCTCCTTCTTTTGGCCTTGAAGATACGGCCATTAATATAAATGTAACAGTAGAAGATACATCAGGTGGTGAAGATACAATTGAAATAAGAATTTATAATGTACCAGAAAATGCTATTCTTTCTGCTGGTACACTTGTAGCTGATGGGCTTGAAAATTACTATCGATTGACGGTAGAAGAGTTAAATGGCCTAACTATTACTCCACCAGAAAATAGCTCTAATAATTTTAATCTGAGTATAAGTGTCATCACCACAAACCCCGAAGGAACTTCAAGTGATACACAAAATGGAAATGTTCTAGTTACGGTACGACCAGATGCTGATTTACCAACAGCAGAAGTGACACCGACAGCACTAGGAAATGAAGACAAGTATATTCCGATTGGAATCCCCGTAGCACAGGTAAATGACCTTGATGGTTCTGAAACATTGGAAATTAGAATTTTTGATGTTCCTGAGGGAGCAAAATTAAAAGGTGCAACACGACAAGGAGACTACTTTCTCGTTACAGACAAAGATGCACTTCAAATACTTCCTCCATTAAATTCTTCTGATAATTTCACTTTAAATATCCAATTCTTTGTCATTGATCGAGGGCCGGATGATGTTATTAGATCAACGAATGGAGAAACAATACTAACTGTAGATGTTGAAGTAAATCCTGTTGCAGATATTCCTAATCTAACGGTTAGTGATGCAACAGGTCTTGAAGATAGCGCAATTGCATTAAATATCAACACATCCTTATTTGATACTGATGGCTCAGAAGTGCTATCAATCTTAGTCTCAGGTATTCCGACCGGTGCGACATTAAGCGCAGGAATTGATAATGGTGATGGTAGCTGGACTCTCACACAAGAAGAGCTAATCGGACTGGCAATAACACCGGCCTTAAATTCAGATGAAGACTTTTCTTTAACAGTAACTGCTACTGCAACAGAGACAGAAAATAGTGATACGGCCTCAATTAGTGAAACGATCAATGTAAATGTAGATGCTGTTGCTGACACTCCCCTACTGACTGTAGCTGATGCAACAGGTGATGAAGATACTGCAATTGCTCTTAGCATAACACCAGAGCTTGTGGATACAGATGGTTCAGAAATATTAAATATAACAATATCAAATGTACCAGCAGGAGCAGTTTTAAGTGCAGGTACTAATAATGGTGATGGTAGTTGGACACTAACATCGACTCAGTTAGCAGCTCTTACAATTACACCTCCACTAAATAGTGGTGATGACTTTACGCTGCAAGTAACTGCGACAAGTGTGGAATCAGAAAATAGTGATTTTGCAAGTGTTACACAAGATTTGAATGTAACAGTTAATGCCGTTGCTGATATTCCCACATTAAATGTTACAGATATTAGTGTTGATGAGGACTCCCTAGCTCCATTAAATCTTAATATTGCCCTTACTGACACCGATGGGTCAGAGTTTATAGCAAAAGTTATTATCACAAAACCGAGTGCTGATGTATCAATTGTAGATGCTTCAGGAGTGGCCATCGGTACAGACTTGGGCTTAAATCAAATTGAGTTAACTTATGAACAGGCCGTTGCGGCTTACGTTACTCCACCAACAAATTCTGATATTGATTTCCAATTACAAATAGAAGTCTTTAGTGAAGAAACAGAAAATGGAGATCAAGCAAGTGCCACAGGAGTAATGAATGTAACAGTAAACTCTGTCGTCGATGACCTAATATATAGTAGTGAGCCTTTAACGATCCTAGAAGATACCACAGGACAATTAATTATAAATGCCGAGCTCACTGATACAGATGGAAGTGAATCAGTTGAAACAATTTTATCTGGTATTCCAAGCGGCTCTACCCTATCAGGTGCTACTGATAATGGCGATGGGACATGGACTGTTACTGATTATGATAATTTAATATTAACACCTATTGAAAATAGTGATGTGGATTTTACAATTTCAATTACACATACTGTAACTGAAGCTAAAAACGGTGCATCACGCGTATTTAATGATTCATTAAATGTAGTAATAGATGCGGTTGCAGATACACCAAACCTAGCGACCTCAGATGCAACAGGAGATGAAGATACAGCTATTCCACTTACAATTTCTGCTAGTTTAGTTGATACAGACGGATCTGAAAGTTTAAGAATTGGTATAAGTAACGTTCCACCAAATGCAATATTAAGTGCAGGTACTAATTTAGGTAATGGGAATTGGCTATTGTCTCCTGAAGACCTTGTTGGGCTAACAATTACTCCACCAGAGAATTTATCAGGACAGGTAGAATTAATTGTTAGGGCCTTGGCCACAGAAGCAGAAAATACAGATCAGGCCCTTGCTGAGGAAACTCTTATCGTTACAGTTAATGCCGTTGCTGATGTGCCGATCTTGAATGTCCAGGATGCATCCGGAGATGAAGATACTGCAATTGCTCTAAATATCAGTGGACAACTTCAAGACCTTGATGGTTCTGAAGATATTTCATTTTTGATAAGTGACGTTCCTACGGGCGCTGTACTTAGTGCAGGAATAAATAATGGAGACGGGACTTGGAGTTTAACGCAATCTGATCTAGTTGGCCTAACAATAACTCCACCGCTAAACAGTGACAATGATTTTGCCTTAAATATCACCGTTACTGCCACAGAGGGATCAAATAGTGATTCACAAAGTGTCAGCGCAACTTTAAATGTTACAGTTAATGCTGTTGCAGATGCCCCAACACTTAGTGTAGCGGATGCATCAGGAGATGAGGATACGGCCATTGCCTTATCTATCTCACCGAGCTTAGTTGATACAGACGCTTCAGAATCTCTAAGTATTACAATTGGAAATGTTCCAACAGGAGCAATACTTAGTGCTGGTACAGATAATGGTGATGGTAGCTGGACACTTAGTGAAGCACAATTAGCAGGACTCACAATTACTCCTCCATTAAATAGTGGTGATGATTTTGTTCTACAAGTTACTGCTACGAGTACAGAAGCTGATAATAATGATACTGCTAGCACAACACAGGACTTGAATGTAGTCGTCAATGCAGTTGCCGATACACCTGTCTTTACAATGCAAGATTTAACAGTCGATGAAGATAGTAGCGCCTTTCTTTCTTTTGCAAGCCTTGATACGACATCTCTAGATCAAGATGGATCAGAAAGTTATCAATACTTCGTAACAGGTGTTCCAGATGGATTTATTATCTCAAATGCAACAGATCTTGGAGGTGGTCGATGGCAGACAACAGGATTGCCCGAAGAGTCTGCAGTTGTCCCAACACCAAATTTTGATGGTCAAGTAACATTAACTTTAGAGATTCAAACAACTGAAGCTGAAAATAATGATACAGCGATTGGCACTGATGACTTTCTCGTTACTGTTGAAGCAATTGCTGATGTACCAAACCTCAGTGTCGAAAACGCATCAGGAGACGAAGATACAGCAATACCTCTAACGATATCATCAAGTTTAAACGATATAGATGGATCAGAGACTCTCTCTCTTTTAATCGCTGGCGTTCCAACAGGAGCAGTTTTAAGTGCTGGTACTGATAATGGTGATGGTAGTTGGAGCTTAACACCAGATCAACTTACAGGATTAACAATAACTCCCCCACTAGATAGTGGAGTCGATTTTGATTTAACAGTAACAGCAATCTCGACAGAAACGAGCAATAGCGATACAGCGCAAACATCTGCAACAATAAATGTAGCAGTTAGGCCAATTGCTGATATTCCGACAGTATCGGCCGATCCTGTCACAACAGATGAAGATACAGCAGCGGCCTTAAATATAGTGACAGCAACAAGTGATAGCGATGGATCAGAGGTCATTGATAATATTATTATTACTAATATGCCAGATGGCGCGACATTAAATGCTGGTACTAATAATGGAGATGGAAGCTGGACTCTTTCAGTGGCAGATCTAGCAGGATTAACAATTACACCTCCACCAAATTCAAATGATAGCTTTACTATTACAATTACAACAAATGTCACAGATCCAGGAGGAACTTCTTCATCTGCTTCAACAGATGTTGCAGTTACTGTAAATGCCGTCGCAGATATACCAACTCTGAGCGTTTCAGATGCCACAGGAGATGAGGACACAGCAATACCTCTTAGCATTAGTGGGCAGCTTCAGGATCTTGATGGCTCTGAAGAGATTTCATACTTAATAAGTGATGTACCAACTGGTGCAATACTTAGTGCAGGAACAGATAATGGAGATGGAACTTGGACATTAGTAGAAGCTGACTTAGTTGGACTAACAATCACACCTCCACTAAATAGTGATGAGGATTTTGCATTAAATGTAACAGTTACTGCAACTGAAGGGTCAAATAGTGATTCTCAGAGTGTCAACGCAACATTAAACGTAACAGTTAATGCTGTTGCCGACACTCCCACTCTAAGTGTAGATCCAGCTTCAGGAAATGAAGACTCTCCTATTCTTTTAAATATTTCACCGGCCCTTACTGATACAGATGGATCAGAAACTCTTGTTATCACGATTGCTGATGTACCAACAGGAGCTACTCTAAGTGCAGGGACAAACAACGGTGATGGCACCTGGACACTTACAACCACTGACCTAGTAGGCTTAACAATCACTCCTTCGTTAAATAGTGGGGATGATTTTACATTAAAAGTATCGGCAACAAGTGTAGAAGGTGAAAATAGTGACTTTGCAACAATTACTCAGGATCTCGTTGTCGATGTTGTACCAGTAGCTGATGCACCTATTTTAAATGTTGATGATATTAGCGTTGATGAAGATACTACAGCACCTCTAAACTTAGATATTCAACTAACAGATGCAGATGGGTCTGAGTCAATATCGAAAGTGACTATTACAACAACTTTAGCAGGTGTTACTTTTTATAATTCTTCTGCTGAACCTGTAGGTCAACAAGATGCCACGAATCCTCTTTTATATACTTTCACAGCAGAAGAGGCACTCGACCTCTTTATTCTACCACCACCAAATTCAGACTTAGACTTTCAATTGGTTGTTGAAGCCTTCAGTCAAGAAGGTGAAAACCTAGACGAGGCCAGTACTGTTGGAACAATAAATGTCCTTGTTAACTCTCAAGTCGATGAATTAATTTATAGTAGTGAGCCTCTCGATATCTTAGAAGATACATCAGGAACTTTGGTTATCAACGCTGAGCTTACTGATACAGATGGAAGTGAAACCCTAACAACAATACTAACAGGTATTCCTGTTGGCGCGCAAATCTCAGGAGCAACAGATAACGGAGATGGAACATGGACTGTTGTTGATTACGACAACCTAGTATTTACTCCAGCAAGCAATAGTGATGAAGACTTTACGATTTCTATTATTCATACAGTTGTAGAGACTGAGACTGCTGAGTCTAGAGTATTTAATGATTCATTAGATGTAAATGTTAGGGCCGTAGCAGATACACCAAATTTAACAACGACAGATGCAACTGGAGAAGAAGATACAGCAATTGCACTTTCAATATCACCAAGCCTCGTGGATATAGATGGATCAGAAGCTCTAAGAATTGAAATTAGTAATGTTCCTCTCGATGCGTCTTTAAGTGCTGGAACAAACCTTGGTAATGGTAATTGGATATTAACACCTGCACAGCTAGTTGGTTTAACGATTACTCCACCTGAGGATCTTGCAGGTCAAGTTGAGTTAACAATTCGTGCATTAGCAATAGAATCAGAGAATCTTGATCTAGCGGTGGCATCTGAGACGTTAATTGTTACTGTCAATGCTGATGCAGATATTCCAACTTTAAACTTATCTGATGCAAGTGGTGATGAAGACACTGCAATTGCACTTAGTATTGATGCTCAATTACAAGATCTCGACGGCTCTGAAGCAATCTCAATTCTTGTTAGTGATGTTCCAGATGGTGCACTACTAAGTGCAGGAATTGATAATGGTGATGGAACATGGACACTTACTCAAAGTGAACTAGTAGGCCTTACAATAACTCCGCCACTTAATAGTGATACAAATTTTGCATTAAATATAACGGCCACTGCTACAGAAGCAACGAATAGTGATTTTGAAAGTGTAAGTGGAACAATAAATGTAACAGTGAATGCTGTTGCTGATGCACCAAATCTTACAGTTACTGATGTAACTGGCGATGAAGATACAGCGATACCTCTTACTATTTCCACGGCCCTTGTCGACGATGACACATCTGAAAGTGTAAGCCTAACAATTGCAGGAGTTCCAATTGGTGCAACGCTTAGTGCAGGTACAAACAATGGCGATGGGACCTGGACTCTAACCAGTGCAGACCTTGTAGGACTTACATTAACTCCTGTTAAAGATGATGCGACAGACTTTACTCTAACCGTTACAGCAACTTCTGAAGAAGCAGCAAATGGGGATCGTGCGACAACTACTGACGAAATTCTTGTCACTGTTAATGCAGTTGCAGATACTCCAGTCTTTACAATGCAAGATATTACAATTGATGAAGACGGGAGTAATTTTATCTCGTTTGCTTCAATTGATTCAACCTCTCTTGATCAAGATGGATCTGAAACTTATCAATATTTTGTAACAGGTGTACCAGATGGTTTCACTATTACAAATGCTACAGACCTTGGAGATGGACGATGGCAGACAGCAGGGCCTCCACAAGAATCAGAAGTTGTACCTCCTACTAAATTTAGTGGTGAGATTACTTTAACATTAGAAATTCTTTCAACTGAAGATGAAAATGGCGATACGGCCACTGGAACAGATGATTTTCTTGTAATAGTACAAGCTGTTGCAGATATACCAAACTTAACAGTTGAAGCAGCAAGTGGTGATGAAGATACGGCAATCCCCCTCTCAATCACATCATCTCTAAATGATACAGATGGCTCTGAGACCTTAGAAATAACGATATCAGGAGTACCAACAGGTGCGATTTTAAGTGCTGGTACAGATAATGGAGATGGGAGTTGGACTTTAACACCTGATCAATTAACAGGGCTTACGATTACGCCACCTCTTGATAGTGGTGTCGATTTTGACTTAACGGTAACAGCTACTTCTACAGAAACAAGCAATAGCGATACAGCAGATATCTCAGCAACCTTAAGTGTTACAGTTAGACCAATTGCTGATATTCCGACAGTATCGGCCGATCCTGTCACAACCGACGAAGACACCGCCGCAGCACTAAATATAACGACGGCCACAACAGATACAGATGGATCTGAAATAATTGATAATATTACGATAACAAATATGCCAACAGGTGCGACTTTAAGTGCTGGTACAGATAACGGTGATGGAAGCTGGACTTTAACGCAAGCTCAATTAGCTGGTCTTACAATTACACCTCCTCCTAATTCAAGTGATGCATTTACCATAACAATAACAACAAATGTCACTGATCCAGGAGGAACATCTTCTTCAGCATCTACAGATACCACGATTACGGTTAATGCTGTTGCTGATGAGCCTATATTAAGTCTTTCTGATGTAAGTGGTGATGAGGACACGGTCATTCCATTAACGATAAGCGCAGCCTTACAAGACACAGATGGATCTGAAAGCTTATCATTTTTAATTAGCGACATCCCAGCAGGAGCGACACTAAGTGCAGGAGTTGATAACGGAGATGGATCTTGGACATTAACGCAAGCTCAACTTGCAGGCTTAAGCATAACACCTCCATTAAATAGTGATAGTAATTTCTCATTAACAGTTACGGCAACATCTACAGAGAGTTCAAATAGTGATAGCGCAAGCGCTACTGGTACTCTTAATGTAACTGTAAATGCTGTTGCGGATGCTCCTGATCTTACGGTGAGCGATGCAATTGGAGATGAAGACACTGCAATTGCATTAAATATCACACCTACTCTCGTTGATACAGATGGCTCAGAAACATTAAATATTACAATTGCCAATGTACCAACGGGAGCGACTCTTAGTGCAGGAACAAATAATGGTGATGGAAGTTGGACATTAACAACGGCCCAACTTGCAGGTCTTACTATAACGCCTCCACTTAATAGTGACGTAGATTTCACATTGCAAGTGACGGCAACCAGTGTGGAAGGAGCAAATAGTGATTCGGCCAGCACGATACAAGATTTAAATGTTACTGTTAATGCTGTGGCCGATGAGCCTATTTTAAATTTTGCCGATGTAAATGCAACAGAAGATTCTCCTTCTCCATTAAATTTAAGTGCTCAATTATTTGATAATGATGGCTCAGAGTTCTTTGCTAAAGTGATAATTACAAAACCAAGTGCTGATATCTCAATTGTCGACTCTAGCGGTGCGGCCATTGGAACAGACCTTGGAAATAATCAAATAGAACTTACTTATGAACAAGCTTTGGCCGCCTCTGTACTAACAGCACTAAACTCAGATGTAGACTTTCAATTACAAGTAGAAGTCTTTACTGAGGAAACAGAAAATGGTGATCAAGCTAGTGCTTCAGGAACACTTAACGTGTTAGTAACATCCCAAGTTGATGACTTAACTTATAGTAGTGAGCCATTAAATATACTTGAAGATGTTTCAGGTCAACTTGTAATTAATGCGCAGCTAACTGACACGGATGGAAGTGAGTCAGTTGAAACAGTCTTATCGGGAATTCCGACTGGTGCACTCTTAACAGGAGCAACAGATAATGGTGATGGGACATGGACAGTTACTGATATAAATAACTTAATATTAACACCTGTTTCAGATAGTGATGTGGACTTCACGATTACAATTACCCACACAGTAACTGAAGCTAAAACAGGAGCAACAAGAAAATTTACAGATTCCTTAAATGTTACAGTTGATGCTGTTGCAGATACACCAAACTTAACGACTCAGCCAGCTTCTGGAGATGAGGATACGGCCATTGCACTCTCAATCTCTTCAAGTTTAGTCGATATCGATGGATCTGAAAGTTTAAGAATTGGAATTAGCAATGTTCCTCTCAATGCCGTCTTAAGTGCCGGGACTAATTTAGGAGAAGGAAACTGGCTCTTAAGTCCTGATGATCTTGTCGGTCTTACAATTACTCCACCAGCAAATCTATCAGGACAGGTAGAATTAACGATAAGAGCTTTAGCAACAGAATCAGAGAATTCTGACCAGGCCTTAGCAGAAGAAACTCTTATTGTTACCGTTAATGCTGTTGCAGATATACCAAGCCTAACTTTAGCTGATGCAACAGGTGATGAAGATAGCGCTATCGCCTTAAGTATAAGCGCACAGCTACAGGACCTAGATGGATCTGAAACTCTTTCTTTTTTAATAAGTGATGTACCTACTGGAGCGACATTAAGTGCTGGAACAGATAATGGAGATGGTAGCTGGACACTTACACAAGCACAATTAACGGGTTTAACAATTACTCCTCCACTTAATAGTGATGAGAATTTTGCACTAAACGTAACCGTTACGGCCACTGAGACCTCAAATGGAGACTTCCAGTCTGTAAGTGGTACTCTGAATGTAACAGTTAATGCTGTAGCAGATGCTCCTCTTCTCACAGTTGCAGATGCAACTGGAGATGAAGATAGTGCAATTGCTCTAAGTATTACACCTGAGCTTGTTGATACAGATGGTTCAGAATCATTAAGTATTACTCTTTCAGGAGTACCAATTGGTGCAACACTGAGTTCGGGAACAGATAATGGTGATGGGACATGGTCATTGACGACGGCGGATTTAACTGGCCTGACTATTACACCGATTCTAAATGATGCAACAGATTTTACGATTACAGTAACTGCAGTATCTGAAGAATCTGACAATGGCGATCGTGCAATAACAACAGATGAGATTTTAGTGACTGTAAATGCCGTTGCAGATACTCCTGTGTTTACAATGCAAGACCTTACGGTCAATGAAGATGAAGGTGTGTTTATTCAATTTGCAACAATTGATACAACTTCGCTTGATCAAGATGGTTCAGAATCATACCAATACTTTGTATCAGGAGTTCCTGATGGTTTTACAATAACTAATGCAACAGACTTAGGAGGTGGACGTTGGCAAACAATAGGCCAGCCTCAAGAATCACAGGTAATACCTGCATTAAACTTTAGTGGTGAAACGACCCTAACTTTAGAGATACAAACGACAGAGTCTGAAAATAACGATACAGCAATTGGAAGCGATGATTTTAACGTAACAGTAGTTGCGGTAGCAGATGTACCAAACCTAACGGTTGCTGATGCAACAGGAGATGAAGATACAAATATTGCTCTATCGATCGCCTCCACTCTTAATGATACAGATGGTTCCGAATCTCTTGCTATAACAGTTTCAGGAGTCCCAGCAGGTGCAACATTAAGTGCAGGAACTGATAATGGAGACGGAAGTTGGTCTTTAACGACTGATCAACTTGCAACACTCTTAATTACACCACCATTAAATTACTCAGGAAGCTTTGATTTAACAGTTACTGCCACAGCAACAGAAGCAAGTAATAATGACACAGCAACTGCTACAGATACAATAACTGTCACAGTTGACGCAGTTGCAGATCCACCTATTATAAATGCTGGAGATGTGACGACAGATGAAGATGTTCCAGCAGACCTTAATATTTCTGTCGACTTATTTGATACAGATGGCAGTGAAACCATAACATCAATTACAATCTCAGGATTTCCTTCTGATGGTGTTCTAAATCAAGGTACTTTTGTAAGCTCAAGTAATGGATTCGACACTTATACCTTTACACCAGAAGAACTTGTTGGACTTCAATACACACCAGCTTTCAATAGCGACCAGGACTTTGTTCTAACTATTACGGCAAATACTGAAGATGAAAATGGTACAACAAATTCAGCGACCCAAGATATCAACGTCATTGTAAATGCTGTAGCCGATCAAATTGAAGTAAGTGCTGAAGGAACTAGAACTGATGAGGATGTGGCCGTCCCTATTAACGTTGGCTATACACAATTTGATACAGATGGATCAGAAATCGTGACAATTGAAGCAACAGTACTGGATGGGTCAAAATTTAATGTCCCAGATGATCAAATTATATCAACTGGCCCAACTGTTTATCTTCTCACACCTGATCAATTAGAAGGCTTAATCTATACACCACCACAAGATTTTGGTGGTACAGCACAAATTACATTCACGGCCATTACAACAGAACAAAGTAATGGTGATTTTCAATCAGATAGTGTCACTGTCGATGTTCTGGTGGAACCAATAGCGGATATCCCGACCCTAACTAATAATGGCAGTGAAGGCGATGAAGATACAGATATTCCACTTAATATGGTAGCAGAAGCTGGCGATATTGACGGCTCAGAAACAGTTTATGTTAGGGTTGATAATCTTCCAAATGATACGACCATGTCTGGAGGAACACTTCTTGATGATGGAAGTTATGTCTTTACTCAAGAAGAATTTAATAATGCCACGATTAGACCACCACTAAATTCAGATGAAGACTTTGATATTGAAATCACAATTGTTGTCCAAGACTCTAACGGGGATCAAGTAGAGCAAGTATTTACTGAAACAATTATTGTTAATCCCGTAAATGATGGAATTGAGCTAACTGGTAGAGCATCTGATGAAGAAGATAAACTAATTCCACTAAATGCGAAAATTGTCTTCATTGACAATGATAAGTCTGAGGTTATTACAAAGGTTGAGGTCACAATACCTGCTGGCTACGAGCTAGAGACAGACAAGGATAAATTTCCAGCTGAAGATGCTGATCGAGTTGTTGAAATTGAAGAAGGATCTGTCGACACAATTAAGGTCAGACCTCCATTAAATAGCAACGTGGACTTTGTGATTCCTATTACCTTCACAACCCAGGAAGTTAACGGCGGAGAACTTGTTCAAACAATTGACTATCCTGTTGATCTGATTGGAAAAGTTGACCAACCTACCTTTACAATTGATGAACTTAATATTCTTGAAGATAGTACAGAAGCTGATGCGGCCAACCAGTTCATCATAAATTTTGACCCAGCGACAGTTGATAGCGATGGCTCAGAAACATATGAATATACTTTTTCAAATGTTCCAGATGGAGTAACCCTAAGTGCTGGGACTTATATTGGAGATGGTAAATGGACTGCTACGTCCGATGAGATAAATAATCTCTTCATTATCCCAAGTAAAGATATGAGCGGCAGCTACGACATCAGACTTGATATTAAAATTACTGAAAACGATGGGGATACGGCCACAGTAAATCAAAATTTCAAAGTTAATGTGGAAGCAGTAGCAGATACTCCTTCCCTTGCTGTTGCCGATAATGCAGGAGATAGCGGAACCGATGTCAAACTCAATATTATTGGAGCAATAAATGATATCGATGGTAGTGAAACACTAACATATACAATTACAGCAAGTGATACTGGAACATTTGTTGATTCAAGTGGTAACCCTGTAGGAACCCAAGATGCTACAAATCCACTAAAGTATACCTTCACACAAGCGCAGGCCGAGGATCTATTCTTTAACTATGCAGTTGCTGGCATTGTATCATTTGAAGTTATTGCACAAGCAACAGAGTCTTCAAATTCAGATGTTGCAACAACAACTAATACACTTGAGATAACTTACTATGATGGTGGAAATACTGGAGATACAGGAGTTATAGATGTTCTTGCCCAAGATTTAACAACTTGTGAAGACGAAAATGTACAGCTTAATATCACACTTATCCAAGAACAAGATGAAGTTGGTGATATAAATTCGATCACCCTATCAGGACTTCCAACAGGAACAGAAATAGTTGATTCAACGGGGGTTACGATTGGAACTGATAATGGTTCTGGAAGTTGGACTCTTGAAGAAGCAGACCTTGCAGATGCTTTTATAAAGTTGCCTGAGGACTATAATGAGAACTTCGTAGTCGATGTAACTTATAATAAAACAGATGGTAGCTCTGGTATTGATCAATCCACAACAACTTCATTTAATGTCTTTGTTAATGATGTACCAGATTTTCCAATTATTACCGATAGTACCACTTCAATTATAGAAGATGTATGGGGAGACCTAAATTTAGATATTGAAACCGTTGGTATTGATGATAATGCCGTTGTCATTGTTGAGGGACTTCCTGATGGAGCAATATTTAATGCAGGAGTCGAAAATAACGATGGAACATGGTCAATAAATGCTCAAGACTTACCAACTCTTCAAGTTTTAACTAAAGAGCATGATTCTACAGATTTTCAACTAAGATTTGAGTGGCAAGTACAGTCCATCCCTGGCTGTGAACCATCTCCTGAAGATCTTGAAGCATTTGTTACAGTAAATGTTAATGAAGTTGCCGATCCAGTATCAATGAATGATGTCGTTGCAACGCCAAATGAAGATGAGAAGAAGAAACTCGAATTCAATCTTGAATTAATTGATAGAGATGGTAGTGAAACAATTACTTCAATTGTTATTACATCTCTTCCAACAAATGGAACCCTTACTGGTGTTAATGAAGATGGAACAGTGGATAATATCGGTGAAATTGAATACACACCAGACTTAAACTTTAATGGGCAGGACTTTTTAACTATAGAAGTTACAACTGTTGATAACGACGGTGAAGATGACGGAACTGATCAAAGTACATTTACAACAGTGAAAACAGTGGCCATTAATGTACTTCCGCGAACTGATGATCCACGTCAACAATTTGAAAACTTAACAACATTAGAAGATGAGCCTGTCGCAATTATTGTAGATTTTAGAGATAGTGATCTCGGTCAAGATTTTGTTTATGAAATGACCGGGATTCCAGAAGGCTCAGTCTTAAGTGCCGGAATCAATCAAGGTGGCGGTAAGTGGATCGTTGTAAATGATGAAATGGACGGACTCACTATTACTCCACCACTTCACTATTCAGGAAAGTTTACAGTCGACGTCAAAACATTCACAGAAGATGGTGGCAATGGAGATATAAAAGACCGTACAGAAAACTTTGATGTTACAGTAGAAGCAGTGGCCGATGAACCAGAAGGTGCCGGGCTTGCAGTCATCCTAAATGAAGGAGAAGATGCGCAACTAATTCTAACAGGAGAACTTATTGATACAGATGGCTCTGAAATTTTATCATTTGAAGTCGATGGCCTACCTAGCGGTGCAACCCTTTCAAAAGGGAGCTACGATGATGTTAATGACGTGTGGACATTAAAGTTAGATGAAACTCAAGATCTCTTTATAACTGACACAGAAGGAATTACTGATGACTTTGTTATTACAGCAAGAGCTGTTGCAACAGAAAACTCAAATGATGATACAGCTTTTTCAGAATTTACAGTCAATGTAACCTACGTACCAAGTATTGCAAGCTCAGAGCAAGACTCTGCACAGACATCACAAATAGAATCCATTGAAACTCTAGTTTCAAGCACTGAAAGTATTAATGCAACGACAGAGTCAATTGCAGACACACCGATACTAGAGGTTCAAGATATTTTAATTGATAGTAACTCAGAAAAAGTTGCCTTAAATATTGACTCTAGCTTAACCGATGACAGTGAAGTCCTAACATTTGAAATTTCAAATCTTCCCGAAGGAATTGAAGTAAATGCTGGCTTCTTTGATGATATAAATTCAAAATGGGTATTGGATACAAACGATATAGAAGATCTACAACTCACTGGGCTTAGTGAGTTTGAGAATTCCTTTCAATTTGAAATAACAGCTATAAGTACAGATTCAATTTCAGGAGACTCTGCCTCAGTAACAGATGATGTAATGGTCAACTTTAATCATCAAAACTTCCATCAAATCCAAGCAATGATGGTTAATATGGATAATATTGAAAGTAATACAACTGATGAGCTAGCCTCTTACGAAGCTAATGTAGATGAGTTTGGAGATATTTACATCGCAGATGCTGATGTTAACGACGATAACCTAGAAGTTAACGAATCTGAAGAAGACTTAACCAATACTTTAGAGGATACAAGCGATCATGAGCTAATCATTGAAAACGATAGACCGATAGTAATCTAGAATATAACAAAGAGGAAAAGATGTTAAATTTTAGATTACTATTATGTCTACTTTTTTCAATTAATTGTTTTGCAATAGAAGACATTTATAAAAAGCTTGTTGAGCTTTCTATTAAAACATCTCCTGATGTCATTCAAAAAAGAGAAAATTTTATAGCGGCTCAAGAAAGAGACAGTACCAGCGGCTCAAGTTTTTATCCTAAGGTTGATTTAAAACTGGCCCAAGAACATTACAATGAAAGAAATATAACTCCTTATAGTATTTATGATGAAGATGGAAAGAATGATCTTTCTTCATATGAATTCACTTTATCAATGCCTCTATTCAAAAAATCTCTCTTTAGTAGAAAGAGTGAGACAAAGAGTCTTGAGCTACTGTCAAAAGAGGAATATGAATTATACGTTTTAAATTACAACTGGATCGTTAAGGATGCTCTTTCACGCTACTTAATCGAAACATATTTCACATATCGTCTAGATGATTTTATTGAGCAATCTCGTGACCTTATAAAAAAGGAGCGTACTTCACTACGACTTGGAAATAGTATTCGTGCTGATCTCGATCAAACAGAAGTAAACCTTTTAAATCTACTCAATCAAAAAGACGAAGTTGATCATCGCCAACTGATGGCCAAGCAATACTTAATGCTTCTAACAGGTCTAAAAGAAGATGATACGACATTTTCTCAAATTTTAAGTTATGTAAAAACGAAAGATGACTTTGAAAAGGCTATTGGATACTTAAGTAAGTTTGATGTTAGCGTAAATGATATTAATGACTTTCTAGAAAAGAATACGAGAAAGTTAAAAGAAACAAGCCCTTTCTTAAAACAGGTTCAACACAACTATGATGCTCAGGTTGCTAAAGTAAAACAGGATCTTGATAGAGAATATCCAGAGTTAGAATTAAGAGGCTCTCTATATAAAGAAAAAGGTAACTGGGGTGATGTATTTGATGAAAGTGGAAATTCAAAGAAAATCGGGGTCTATCTAAATATTCCCCTCTTTAGTGGATTCTCTACTTTTAGTAAAAAGGATGCCCAAGATAGTGACATTTTAGCTGCCGAGGTTTTAAAAAGACGTGAAGAGAGACGCTTTTACTTTAATATCAGAGAAAACCGTCTATTGATCGATAACTTAGAGATTAAAGTTAAAAGACTAAAAGAGATCGTTGAAAAACAGCGACGTATTCTAAATACCTTTTACAAGAGTTACAAACTTGGGAAAGTCACAATGGTCGATTTAATTCAAAAACAAAATGAACTTCTAATGCTTGAAAAAGTTTATGCAGAATCACGTATTAGACTATCAACTTCATTAGAAAGTCTTGGAAATACAATTGGTGTCTATGTCCTTGAAGAAGGAAAGAAGAAAAAGGCCCTAAACTAATAGGGCCAATAATTTATAGATTTTTTAATGATGTATTTAAATTAATAATTCCACCCGTAAGAATATCGCCATCCATTGATGAATTCTTTACGACATTATCCATTAACAATTTCTTTAGCTCCACCGCTGTTAAGCTTGGGTTACGAGAGAGAACTTCTGCTGCAACACCAGAAGCATTTGGTGCGGCCATTGATGTTCCAGACATATTCCCGTAACGATTCCCAGGTGTTGTCGAGTAGATCGATGAACCAGGAGATGAGAGATCAACATTTTCAACTCCATAATTAGAAAAATACGAAAAACGCCCATACTTAGTTGATGAGGCTATTACAATCATCCCCTCACTATCAAAAGATGCAGGATATGTAAGATAGCGATCAATATCTTTAGAGCTATTACCAGCACTAGTAACTACTAGAACATTATAAACTTTTGCAATATGATCAATTGTCTCTTTGACAAGGTCTCCACCTTCATTATGAGACTTTCCAAATGAGCAATTAATAATACGCGCGCCATTTCTTGCAGCATAAAGAAAACTTTCTGCAACATCGACATCAGTTTCATCACCACGACTAGGAACAGTACGAAGCCCCATGATTCTAACATTTGAAGCGACCCCAGCAATCCCCTTTCCATTATTTTGTTTTGCTGCAATTGTTCCTGAAACATGTGTTCCATGAGAATGCTTATCCATAATATCACTTGTCGCCTCTCCACTAGAGTCACGCTCAAGAGTATTGATTCCATGAATATCATCAATATACCCATTTCCATCATCATCAATTCCATTACCTGGAATTTCATCTTCATTGATCCACATCACATCTTTAAGATCTTCGTGATTATAATCAACTCCAGTATCAACAACTGCTACAATAACTGGAGCACCAGTAGAGAATCCAAACTCTTCATACGCTCGTGTTACGCCCATACCATATTCAGAAGCTGAATCGAATGCCCATAGCCTTGATATCTTTGGATCATTAAAAAGAGTTGCACGAGACTTATTAAATTGAGGCGCTACTTTTTCCACATCAGTTGGACGAGGTAACTTCTCAGTGTCCGCATATGTATCGAAGTATGCTGTTTTAACATTTTCATGATCAAGATAGAGATCAATTAATGATTCATCACCATTTGTGTAAGCGACATAGTTTTCACCAAAGAAATGTTTAATCTTTTGAACACCAGAAAATTGTGGCAGCGACTTCCCTTTCTTTACTTTGATAACAATTCGTTTCGAGTTGGCGTGTATTGATGTGGCCTTAGCTGATATATTCAGAAAAAAACCCAGAACAATTAAGATTGTTCCAATCAAGATCGAACGATTCATTTGCAATTCCTTTTGCTAATTAAATTTCAACAACTTAAGTGTAGCCATATAAAATCAATAAAGAAAATATCTTTTTCTTACATTTTTCATCGGATATGGGACCACTACCACCTCTTAACACATAGCGCACACGTTGTTTTTACCCCACTTTTAATGACAAATTCATGACAAAAAAGTAAGTTAAGTATTGTAATTTACAGACTCACATCTAAACACAAGGATATATTTTGAAGTACATCATTGGAACACGCGGTTCTCTTTTAGCACTTACACAATGTAATCAAGTTAAAGATCAATTAGAAGAATTAACTGGAGATCAGTTCGAGCTAAAGGTTATCAAGACTCAAGGAGATCAGGTTACAGACAAGCCTCTTTGGCAGCTTGAAGGTAAAGACTTTTTTACTAAAGAGCTTGATGCGGCCCTTTTAAATAAAGAAATTGATATGGTGGTTCACTCATATAAAGACCTTGGAAGTGATAGGCCTGAAGGTATTAAATTAGCGGCCATTACAAAAAGAGATTACGCTCACGATATTCTCTTTATTAAAGAAGAAACTGTAAGCCAATTAATGTGCAAAGAAATTAAAGAATTTGTTGTTGGAACATCATCACCAAGACGAATTACAAATATCGAAAGCTCACTTGCTGAATATCTTCCATATGGAGAGAACGTAAAAGTTACGACAAAGATGCTTAGAGGAAATGTAAACTCACGCCTACAAAAGTTGAGAGATGGTAATTATCATGCCATCGTTCTTGCGATGCCTGGGATTGAAAGACTTGCAATCACTGAGTCATCGAGAAAAGAACTCGAGCCACTTTTAAAAGATATGACTTATATGGTTATGCCTCATAGCCAATTCCCAGCAGCGGCATCTCAAGGTGCTCTAGGAATTGAATGCCTTGAAGGACGTGATGATAATGGTGAATTAGAAGCAAAGTTAAAACAGCTTCAAGATAAAGATACAGTTAGTGAAGTAAGTCGTGAACGCCAGGCCTTTGCAAGCTATGGTGGAGGTTGTCACTTAGCAGTTGGAATTAACGTTACTAAAAAAGGTGACTACTACGTTCATACTCATAAAGGTAAAGTAGATGACAAAGTTATCTTTGAGAGACATCTTGAAGGAAGCTTTCCTTCTCCAGAAAAGAAAGAGCGCGCCTTCATCGGTCTTCCTCACGCTGATCACAGAGAAGATGAATATATTTATTGTGAATTAATAAATAAGGAATCGCTTAAGAAAGCAAATATTCCTAATAATGATCTTCTTGTTTCTGCTCGTTACGGTGCAAACCTATTCAAAAACCACGGTAAGGCAGTTTATACGGCAGGACTTTCAACTTGGAGACTACTTGCTAGGAATGGTCAATGGGTTCATGGAAGCTGTGACAGTTTAGGTGAAGCATATCTAGATAAAATTCGTGATTCCAAAGCAATTGAAGTGATGAATGGGCCAAAAGAAGAATTAACCATTCTAACTCATAAGGACTCATACTCTGACTACGGCCAGATTATGGAAGCTTACGAAAAAAGTACGAATGACGTTCGTGAAGGATTTATGGACGAATTAAGACAATGTGATGTCTTCTTTTGGACAAGCTTCTCACAATATAAAACTTATACACAACATATTCCAGAAATAAAGAATAAGTTCCATGCTTGTGGGCTTGGAAAGACTTTTGAACAATTATCAAAAGAAGATATTACAGTTCGTCCATTCACATCAATGGAAGAATTTAAAAACTGGATGAAGCAAAAATAAGAAAAGGATTAAATAATGAGTAATTTACACACAGAGATTTTTGAAAAGAGTAAGAAGATGGTTCCAGGAGGAGTTCACTCACCTGTTCGATCTTTCAAGGGAATGGAGTCAACTCCTAAGTTTTTCAAGAGCGCAAATGGTGCATACTTTACTGATATTGAGGGTAAAGACTATATCGACTTTTGCATGAGCTTTGGTCCCCTCGTTCTTGGACACCAAAATCCAGCAGTAAAAGAAAAATTGACCCAGGCCCTTGGTCGTGGTTGGAGCTACGGAGCTTGTGAGCCATACTCAGTTGACCTTGCTGAATACCTACTTTCTCGTCTACCTCACGTTGATCAAATCAGATTTGTGAACTCTGGTACTGAAGCGGTTATGACTGCTTTAAGACTTGCTCGAGGTGTAACAAAGAAAAATAAAATCATTAAATTTAACGGTTGTTACCATGGACACGTTGATGCCATGTTAATTAAAGCAGGTTCAGGTCTTGCTGGAGCAGCAGAGTCATCTTCATTAGGTGTACCAAAAGGTGTAGCTGACGATACTCTAATTCTAGAACTAGAAGATCTTGATGGTGTAAAAAAATGTTTTGAAGACCACAAAGATGAAATTGCAGCAATTATCGTTGAGCCTCTACCAGCTAATAATGGACTTCTTATTCAAGATCAAGAATTCCTACAAGGACTTCGCGATATCACAAAAGCAAATGATGCTCTTTTAATCTTTGATGAAGTTATTTCTGGTTTCCGTGTTGCCTTTGGTGGAATGGCCGAGCTTACAGGAATCACACCAGATATCGTAACTTACGGAAAAGTTATCGGCGGTGGTCTTCCAGTTGGTGCTCTAGCAGCGAAAACAGAGATAATGGAACACCTTGCTCCAGTTGGTGGTGTTTATCAAGCAGGTACTTTAAGTGCCAACCCACTTGCAATGGTTGGAGGGCTTGAGACGCTTAAGCAGATGACAAAGGAAAATTACGAAAAGCTAGAACAAAACACTCTAAGAATTGTAAATATCTTTAAGAAATGGCTAGCTGAGTATAACGATGGACAGTTTTCAAATTATAATATTATCCACCACTCTTCTCTATTTTGGATTGTTCCAGGAGATAAGATAAAGTCAGTTGGTAATATTCCAGGAAATATCGGTGAAGACTTTGTTCCATTATTTGAACTACTATTAGAAAAAGGTATTTATCTCTCACCTAATGCATATGAAGTTGGTTTTGGCTCACTTGCTCACGACGAAGATGTTGCAAAAGATCTAGAAAAGAGACTTTGGAGCTAGTTAGAAATTGGAACTTAAGAAGTCATCATCACCATTTTTCATTGTATCGGCCATCACAAGTGGCCTAATCTTTCTTTTTGGAGTTTGGTGGCTTTATTTAATTTTTAAGCTTAGTGACCGCCTCAGTAGCTTAAATGTTACAGAAGACCTAAATATTGGCTCACTTATAAAATGGGAAGGGACAACCTTTCTAGTGCTAATTCTAGTTCTAGTAGTTTCACATACTCTCCTATTTATACGCGACCAAAGAAAGAATCGATCTATTACGGCTTTTTTTGCAGGTCTTACACATGAGCTTAAAACGCCACTTGCTAGTATCAAGCTACAGTCGGAAGTCATTAAAGACGAAGTTGATGGAATAGAAAATCAAAGATTAGAAAAATTAACGAATCGCCTAATTGAGGATACCATTCGACTAGAGAATCAAATGGATAAAATCCTTCAACTTTCGAGATTAGAAAGAGGTGGAAATCTTAATTTTGTTGATGTGGACATCACTCACTTTATCGCTAATATTGTAAAGTCAGATTACTCTTCAAAACTTAATGTTGAACTAGAAGACGGTGCTGAGGAAGTTAGTGTAAGTGCTGATGAGTTTGCCCTAAGTATTATATTCAAAAATCTTTTAGAAAATACGATTTCACATACGAACTCGAAAGATGTTTCCATAACAATTACTACCCTTGAAGATAAGGCCATTATTACATACCAAGACAAAGGTACTTTTAATGGTGAAATTAACAAACTTGGAAATCTCTTTTATAAACATGAGTCAACAAAAGGCTCTGGAATAGGGCTTTATCTATCAAGAAAGTTAATAAGTCGTATGCATGGAAGTTTAGATATTACTAAGGAGAATGGGCTTATCTTTAAGATATCTCTACCACTTTCAAAAGCCGAGGAAGAAAATGAGTAACTTCGGAAAGATACTAGTCGTAGAAGACGATAATAACCTTGGTGATACTCTTAGTGAGTACTTAGAAGATGTTGGTCATCAATGTAAACTTGCAAAAAATGTCAAAGATGCGAGATATTATTTTGAACAATTTGGCCCAAATATCATTCTTATGGATATTGGTCTACCTGATGGTAATGGAATCGAATTAGCAAAAGAATTTAGAAAAGAAAGAAGAGACTTCATACTTCTTTTCTTGTCTGCCCTTAATGATCCTCAAACGAAGGTTGAAGGATTTGAAGCAGGTGGAGAAGACTATATAACAAAGCCATTTGCTTTAAAAGAGCTAACAATAAGGCTTGATCGTCTTCTTAGCTTTAAAACTACAATTGATTCATTAGATGATGAAATTATTATTGGTGACTTAAAGATTTGGCCAAAAAGATTTGAAGTTCAAGATGGTGAAGGAAAAATAATTAATTTAACGCAAAAAGAATGCGCAATTCTTGAGATCTTATTAAAGAAAAAGAACGAAGCTGTAGAGAGGGATCTTATTATTGAGAAAGTCTGGGGTGAAGACAAGTTCCCTTCTCAACGAACAGTGGATAATTATATTGTTAAACTTAGAAAGTGGGCCGAGAGCGACTCCAAGAACTCCCTAGAGATTCAAAGTGTTCGTGGAATTGGCTATAAATTGATTATTAATAAATAATCAAAAAGGATTAAGAGATGGGATTATTTAACGATCGCAAAAGTGAAAACGGAAAAGAATTTGTACCTGTATGGTTTATGCGTCAAGCTGGACGCTACCACGATCATTACCAAGGAATGAAAAAGAAGAATACTTTTATGGAATTATGCAAGCAACCAGAGCTAGCATGTGAAGTAACAATGGGTCCTATCAATGACTTTAAATTTGATGCGGCCATCTTATTTTCAGATCTACTTTTCCCTCTTGAGCAAATGGGAATGGGACTAGAATATGCACCAGGACCTAAATTAGAAAAGAAACTAGAAACTGTAGCTGATATTAAAGGGCTAAAATTTCTTGATACAGCAGAGAACTTTTATAAATTCCAAGGTGAAGCCTGTACACTTTTAAAAGAGACTCTACCAAATACAACGACTCTTCTAGGATTTGTTGGTGCTCCTTTCACTCTATACACTTATGCTGTTGAAGGATCTCATGCTGGATCACTTTATAGCTCAAAGCTAGGTCTTTATGATGGTCGTTGGGATGCATTTGTCGAGTTACTTATCCCAGAACTTCTTGGTGAGATGCGTGCTCAGGCCCTAGGTGGAGCAGATGCTATGTGCTTATTTGACACTGCTTCTGGTGAGTTAAACTACGAAGATTATACTCAGATCGTTCTTCCTGTACTCAAAAGAGTTACAGCAGAATTCAAAAAAGAATTCCCAAATAAAAAAGTCATCTACTATTCTAAAATGACTCACCTTCGTTATCTACAAGCAATCGAGGACGATAATATTGATGTTCTTGGTGTTGATTGGAGACATGATCTTGGTCATGTTCTAAACACTCTAGGTAACGACTACTATATTCAAGGAAATCTTGAACCAGCATACTTAGGGCTTCCATGGGAAACTCTAGAAAAGAAATGGATGGGGCTTTACGAGTCACTCCAAACGGCCAATGCTCCGATGAATAAATGGATTTGTGGACTTGGCCACGGTTGTCTTCAGTGGATTGACCAAGAGAATGTGAGAAAAAGTGTCGAATTAATTCAAAGTAAGTTTCAATACTAATTGTTTGGGCGCATAGCGCCCAAACTCTCCTAATACAAGGCCCTTACAGCTTCTATGTAAGAATATAATAGAATCTATCGCTATTTTAATCAGTTGTTTGGCCATAAACTTGTTTAGTTAATAGATAAAATTGACCAAGGAAGGTTGAATGAAATTTACACAAAAGGTATTAGTAGCAGGACTGTCTCTTTTAACAATTAATTCTTTTGCCCAAGATCTAAACGGGAATCACGAGCATAATTACATTGTAACAGGAAAAGACCTATTCACATCAACTCAGAGTCTACACTCTGAAATGCAACTTGATGTTATTAAAGTTGAAAAAGATCTTGTTATTGCAAAAACAAAAAGAATGGAAGAGCGAGCTGAAATTTCTCACCTTGCCCACGAAGAACATAAAAGATGTGGTGGATACTTCGCATTTCAAACAAAAGAAGAAGCATTAAAATTCGTTAAAGAATCTCAAGAAAATATGAAAGGACAGCAAGACTATAGTTCACTTGTTGCCGACTACACTCTTAACCAAGAAGATCTTGTAAGAGATACTATTTCAAAAGCACAGGAAAGCTCAATTAGAGGTGTTATTGAAAAGATGTCTAGCTTCCATAATCGTTATTATAAGTCAGAAACAGGTGTTCAATCACAACAATGGCTTAAGGATCACTGGACGAGCCTAACGGCACACAGAAATGACATCAGTGTTGAATTTTTTAATCATTCAGGATTCCCTCAACCATCAGTAATTGCAACAATTAAAGGTAAATCAGATGATATTATCGTAATTGGTGGACATGCTGACTCTATTGCTGGTTGGTGGGGACGTACAAATGCTCACGCACCAGGTGCAGATGATAACGCTTCAGGAACAGCAACTGTAACAGAAGTTTTAAAAGTTTTAGCTCAAAGTGGTTATCAACCAGAGAAGACAATTAAGTTCATGGCCTATGCAGCAGAAGAAGTTGGACTTCTTGGATCTAAAGATATTGCACAAACTCACAAGCGTGAAGGTAAAAGTGTTGTTGGTGTCATGCAACTTGATATGACAAACTTCAATAACTCTAATGACGATATTACGATTATTACTGACTATACTAATGAAGCACAAAATAACTTCCTAGGATCTCTGATTGATACATATCTTCCAGAATTAACTTGGGGACGTGATACTTGTGGATATGCTTGTTCAGACCATGCTTCGTGGACAGCTCAAGGATTTCCAGCTTCGACACCATTTGAAACTCGTAAGCGTGAAATGAATGGAAGAATTCACACATCACGTGATACTCTAGATTACATGGGTGGAACAGCAGATCATGCACTTAAATTTGCTAAGCTTGCCTTATCATTTGTCATTGAACTTGATAGATAATTTCAGATCTCTCAACTTTGATATATAAAAAGCCTCCGAAAGGAGGCTTTTTTTATGTCCAGGATGGACGCAATCCTTACTTAAATTCAATCGATAATGGACAGTGATCACTTCCCATTACATCTGGCTGATGCCAACAATTCTCTACTCTTGAAACAAATTCATCAGTTGACCAAAAATAATCAATACGCCAACCAACATTTCGTTCACGACAATTGCTTCGATAAGTCCACCAAGTATAGTGGCCATTCTCTTCTGGAGAAGTGAATTCACGGAAAAGATCAGTAAAGCCTTGGGCCTTAAACTCATCCATCCATTCACGCTCAAGAGGAAGAAAACCTGTCGTCTTCTTATTTGTTTTTGGATTAGCAAGATCATTTTCAGTATGGGCAGTGTTGTAGTCACCACAGATCACAACTTCTTTCTTTGTCTTCTTCTTAAGCTTTAAAGCTTTATCAGCAACAGCACGACAGAAGTCCATCTTATATGGAACTCTTGCGTGATCTCTTTGTCCATTTGGGAAGTAACAATTAAAGAGGATATAATCATCAAATTCTGAAATGATGGTACGTCCTTCACAATCAAACTCAGGAATTCCAAGTCCAACCGTGTGCTTAACATTGATTCCTTTGCGTACCCAAGTGGCCACACCTGAATATCCCTTTCTTTCCGCAGGTGCTATTAACACTTCGTGATTATCAGGATTATTTAGGCGATCACTTAATTGCTCAGGTAGTGCCTTTGTCTCTTGGAGACAAATTACATCTGAATCATCTTCTAAATACCAATCGTAAAAACCTTTTTTCTCACAGGCCCTAAGACCTGCAACGTTCCAACTTGAAATCTTAGTCAAAACTAGGCTCCTAAAATCGAGATACCAGAATCAACGTAAAGCACTTGTCCTGTTACACCATTTGCAAGGCGTGAACCTAAGAACACAGCAGCTCCACCAACATCTTCTTGAGTTACATTGCGACGAAGTGGCGACTTCTCTTCAACGTCATTTAAGAATCCTTTTAGCCCTGGTACACCAGAAGCAGCAAGAGTTCTAATTGGACCTGCAGAGATACAATTTACTCGAATCCCTTCTGGGCCTAAATCATCAGCAAGATATCTCATTGTTGATTCAAGAGATGCTTTTGCAACACCCATTACGTTATAACCATTAAGAACTTTTACTGATCCATGGTAAGTAAGAGCGATAACAGAGCAATCTTTTGCCATAAGTGGCTTAAGAACATTACACACACCTAAAAGTGAGTAAGCTGAGATATCTTGTGCCATTTTAAAACCTTCACGGCTTGTTTTATGGAAACGATCCTTAAGATCTGTTTTATCTGCAAATGCTAGTGAGTGAACGATAACATCAACATCACCCCATTTCTCTTTTACGATTTCTGCCATCTTAGTCATATGCTCTTCATTTTGAACATCTAACTCAAATGTAAACTCTCCACCAATTTCTTCGCTGAGTGGTTCAACTCTTTTTTGTAGAGCTTCGTTTAAGTATGAAAATGCAAGACGTGCACCTTGCTCTTTCATTTGTTTTGAAATTCCCCATGCAATTGACTTATCATTTGCAAGGCCTAGGACTAGAACTTTCTTTCCTTCTAAAATTCCCATTTATATCTCCATTACTTTATTTAACAAACTTGTAGCCGACAGAGCGGATACTAATAATATGTTTAGGTTCCTTTGGATTTTCTTCAAAGTATTTTCTAAAACGTACAATGAAGTTGTCAATTGTACGAGTATTTGAATCCTTTTTGTAGCCCAATAACTCAAGTAACTCACCGCGCGTTACCACTTCTCCTTCATTTTGAGTTAAAAGTGTCAAAATCTTAGCCTCTTGCTCAGTCAGTGAATACTCCTGTTCATTTGAATAGGCCTTAAAGTCTGAGAAGTTAATCTCATTATTTCCAAACTTATAAACTTCGACTTCTTTCTTTGTCCAACTTGATCTTTTGAGAAGCCTTTTAACCCTTAAAATAAACTCATCCAGGTTAAATGGTTTTGCCAGATAATCATCTGTCCCCAAATTAAAACAGCGAACTTTAGATTTACTACTATCTTTAGCAGATAGCACTAAAACAGGTGTCTTCTCATTTACATCGCGAATTTTTACAAGAATATCCTCACCACTTAGTCCAGGCAACATTAGATCAAGAACCACCAAATCAAAATTCTTTTGCTCATAGATCTCAATGGCCTCATCACCACGGGCAGCATGAGTAACTTCAAATCCTTCTAGTTCTAAATTTAGGATGATTCCCTTTGCAATATTCTCCTCATCTTCAATAAGTAAAATATGACTCATAATCTAATCCTTCTTATGTAGTTTTAATAATAATTTTAAAGTTAGACCCTTGCCTTTACCTTCACTAGAAGCAGTAATTCTACCAGAGTGAATTTTCATAATTTGAGTGGCCATATAAAGACCAACACCACTGCCCTTAGAGGATCTACCAACTTGATAAAACTTTTTAAATATATTCTTTAATTCTTTTTCTTCAACACCATCACCATTATCGACAAAGAATAACTCTCCAAAGTTTTTAGATTTTTGAAAAATAACCTCAACTTTCTTCTGAGCTTTACTATTATATCGAATCGCATTGGTAAAAATATTCATAAGTAAAATATCAAAGAGCTTCGGATCAAAATCAATAAAAGCATCCTCTTCAAGATGAAGATAACTAACCTGAAGATCTTTAAAATTATGCTTATTTCTATCCAGAAATTCTTCAATGGCCGTACGAACCCCAATCAGTCTCACGTCTGGCTCGACCTTCTTCTCTTCAATTCGTCCAAGCTGAAGGATTTGTTCGATATTATCGCCTAGTCTCTCCGTATCTTGGCGCATAACATCTAAGTACTCCATTTGTTTTTCGCGAGGAAATTCATGTTTCTTTAAGGTATCGATAAATATCCCGATAGAAGCAACCGGTGTCTTTAGTTCATGCGTGAAACCGTTAATAAAGTTTTGTTGCATACGATAGAGCTGACGTAATTTTTGATAGTAATAAAAAACTAAACTAAAGCCTAAGATAATCAAAGTAACAAGAATTGATAAGACCAGGATCATAACCCAGGTCTGAGTTTGCTGAAATTGTACGAGTTGAATCCCAGACTTTTCAACAAATATCGTTAGCTTCTCGTTAACTTCTAAATACGAAGAAATATAGAGGTATAAAGAAACCCCAAGTGCGACAAGGGATGAAATAAAAATAAAGACGGGATGTAAAAATACAGGTCCCCTAATTTGACGTGCCATTTGCAAATTTTAGCAATTATTGGCACTATAAGTTAAGGAAAAATGTTTAATAATGAGGACAAAATGGAATCAAAAATCCAAAATCTTGCAAAGTATATTGACCACACTCTTTTAAAGCCAGAAGCAAGTGCTGCTCAGATAAAGAAGCTATGTACTGAAGCCAATGAATATGGATTTAAGTCAATTTGTATTAACCCTTCTCGTATTGAAGAAGCAAAGAAGCATCTTGACCCACAAAGGTCCATGATTTGTACAGTTATTGGTTTTCCATTAGGGGCCATGACAACGGAGGCAAAGGCGTTTGAAACAAAAGATGCCATCGAAAAAGGTGCCAGCGAAATTGATATGGTCTTAAATATTGGAAAGCTTAAAGAAGGCGAAATTGACTATATAAAAAGTGATATTGCAGCAGTTGTTGCACAAGCTGGAGAGAAGACAGTAAAAGTTATATTTGAAACATGCCTATTGAATGAAAAGGAAATCCGTTTGGCCACAAATGCGGCCATTGATGCAGGTGCAAAGTTTATAAAAACATCAACAGGTTTCTCTTCCTCAGGGGCAACACCAGAAGTTGTTGAAATTATGTTAGAAGAGGCCCAGAAACGCTGTGAGGTAAAGGCATCTGGTGGTGTTAGAAGTTACGAAGACGCAATAAAATACATCGAAATGGGTGTGACAAGACTTGGAACAAGTTCTGGAATTGCGATTATGAATGGTGAAAAAAACACAACATCTTCTTACTAAGGTGTAAGTAGACGCGTTCTTATGGTATTGATAGATAAGTAGCAAGACGCTACTCAATCTAGCCGGAGATCGAATGTTTAAAGCTTTCCTTTTCACCACGCTTACCTTAGTTACAACAATCTTTTCATTACAGAGCCTCGCAAGTTGCGAACAACAAGATCAGAATATTGCTTATAAGAACACAAGAGAGTTCATAAGAATTAAGAAAGTTGTTAATGAGGTTGGAGCCAAGAAGGTTGGTAAGGACCTTAAAAAACAAATCAATTCACTTTTTAATCAAACGAGAAATTACTACTTTCAATCAAAATGCCTAAGCTTACGTCATCAACAGCTTGGAATTCTCATGGAATTAAAAGAGCTAAAGAAATTATAAGCTTTTCTTTACCGCTTCCCACCTACCGCTAATAATGGGCAAGGTGGCAAAATGACTTTAACAATAACCATGGAAGGTTTGTATGGAAAGAGTCATTAATCAATTATCAATTTCAAAACATGCACAAAAGAGAATGTCTCAGCGTCAGATTGAATTAAATGATAGGGACTTATTTAAACTCAGCGAAGCCGCAATGAAACTAAAGGCCAAAGGCTCTCATGAGTCCTTGATCATTACTCCCATCGCTGCTTTTATTTTAGATATCGACCATCATTGTCTCATCACGGCAATTCACTCCGATGAGATGAATGAGAATATTTTCACTAAGATTGATGCGACAATGATAGTGAATTAAAGAGTATTCCAATAATTGATTTCTAAATCCCCTTTATGCTGGAGATCATTAGCACTTGAAGGAACTGCTCCACTGAAGATTAATTCATCATTTTCAGTCTCAAAAACTGAAGTTGTTAGAATGTGATTACCTTCCATAGAATTTACTTCCATGATCTGAGTAACCTTACGTCTTCCATTCTCACCGCGTCCTAATTGAATAATATAATCAACGGCCGTGGAGATGTAACGTCTAACTACATGATATGGCAGATCAAAGCCTGACATTAGAAAGAGAGACTCAACTCTTTGTAGACACTCAACAGGTGAGTTCGCATGGATTGAAGTCATACTTCCATCGTGGCCAGTATTCATCGCCTGAATCATATCAAAAGTCTCAGCTCCCCTAACCTCACCAACAATGATTCGATCAGGTCTCATTCGTAGAGTATTTTTAACGAGCTCACTCATTGAGATATTCTTATCAAGCCCTGCCTCAAGACGAACAGAGTTAGGCTGTTTTAAAACAAGCTCAATAGTATCCTCAATGGTAATAATTCTCTCTCCTTGATCAACTTCTTTTAAAAGCATATTCATAAAAGTCGTCTTTCCAGAACCTGTTCCACCAGAGATCAGAATATTCTTTCTTGAGCGCATTAAGGCCATAAGGAATGGAACGACATTTTCAGGAATATTAAAGAGAGCTCCGTGTTTTTCGAGCTCAAAGTTATTTGAGAGGTATTTTCTAATTGTTATGGATGTACCACTTGAGGCAAATGGTTCGCTAATAATATTAACACGTGAGCCATCTGGCAGACGGCCATCTAAGATAGGATCATTATTTGAGAATTCTTTCTTATTAAAAATTGCAACTTCTGTAGCAAAGTCGAGAATATCTTTTTTATTAATATTCACATTTAGGCCAATGAACTCTCCGGCCCTTTCAACAAAAACACTATTTGGTCCATTAATGACAATTTCAGAGATCCCTCGTTTTGTTGATAGATCATCTAACATTTTCCAAATACTATTTTCAGTCATATATTTCCTTTAAATGAATCCTAAACAGTCTTAGCCGCAACTAGTTCGAGATCCCCAATACTAAGCGCATAATTTATTAAATTCTTTTGTAGTAATTGTTTCTGATTTGGTTCGAGCATAGTCTCAATCATATCAAAGCTTGATTTGGCCTTAATTAATCCAAAAAGCTTTTCTTCACCTAGAAACTTTAAGAAATGCACAAGCATCAAAATCAGAATATCAATTCTTATATTTCGATTTGTAACAGAGGCCATTAATTGATCGATTTTACGAGATGGAAAATAAGGATGCTCATCCAATGACTTTAAGTCTTGTTCATAACAAGAGACTTTTAAATAAAAGCCAAGAGATATTAGTCTAGAATATCCACTTACTGTTTTATCACGAAACCTAGCTTCTAGATTTGTAATATCATCAACACTATCAACTAAAACTGAATGAGGATGATTACTATTTTCTAAGAAGTTTATATAATAGGCCAATAAACGATCACGAATCCCATGCCATCCAAACTTCTTAATAAGTGAAGTGAGGTCTGTCTCTTCACCAGCATTTAAAACTCGATAGAGAATTCTTGCCATGGCCGGTGATTGATAAATATATTTTTGAAGATCCACAGAGGTCTGACTTGAGCTTGATACGTTACTGATGAGTAACTGACAAAATGCCTCGGGAAGTTCTATGTAATCCAATTCCATATACCTATGATAAATGAGATTTCCATCACTTTCCAGACTTATATTCGCTTTATCAATAACACAAGAAACTGTTATAATAATTAAATGAAAACTCCTATTCTTGAAGAATTCAAATTGAAGTCCATTGATAAAGTGGAAATCAAGGCAAATTTAAAACATTATCGTGTTGGCCATCAACCGGTTTACCTTGATGCTTCTCGCCTTAAAAGAGATCGTCTTATCAAGTTACTTGGCCTTCTCTCCAATGTTATGGAAGAGGAAAACTTATCACCTAAGTTTCCTTACCCTTTTTATATTATTTCCGATATCGAAGATATTTGGACTAAGTTTCCAATCTTCAAAAGTATAGAAGAGCTCCCAAGCTATTATCAATTTGAAGCAACGAGACCTACGACCAAGGAACAAAAAATACTGGACTTCATCGATATCTCAGCATCTAACATAAGAAATGAAGATGTTCAGCTATGCTTAGACGAGTTCTCTCGCACAATTTCATCTCAAAGAATTATTAAATCATTGGCCAAGGAAGGAAGTAAACTTGAAAAGATTCTAAAAATTCTTGAAGAAGAGGCCAAGGGATAAAGTATGAACGACGACAATAATGATAATAACGATGCTAAGAAAATTGATCAACATATCCGAAAAGTGTTAGGAGAAGAGTTTGCGCCGGTCCAAAAGAGAAGCGATAATGGACAAGAAGGACATAAGCTGACGAATTTTTTGGACATTGAAAAAAATCGAATCAAACAACTAAAGGACTTCTTTCAAACACGTATCCCAAATGTGATTGAATTAAATCAGTTTGACGAGTTGATGCAGGAATTAGTTGAATATAACGATACTTTAAGAACAAAAATACTTAAGCATACGCTAAAGAAAGATTCAAAATTTAATAAGAATATTAAGCAAATATTCAATAAAACATTTATCGATTAGGAGAGGTTATGAAGAAGTTGATTTTAGGGGCACTACTACTTTCAAGTGTGGCATCATTTGCAATTAGACCACCAGTAGTAGAAATTTCAGGAGATAATGGCGGACGCTTAAATGGGAATGCTTGGTCTTCAAAAGAGCTAAAAGGCAAAGTACACGTACTATTCTATGTTGATCCAGATGAGAAAGACTTAAATAACCATGCTTCTGAAGCACTGGCCGCTGAAAAATTTGATCTAAAAAAATACGCTTCAGTTGCCGTAATCAATATGGATGCAACTTGGCTACCTAACTCAATCCTAGAAGGTGCTCTTGAAGATAAGCAAAAGAAGTACCCTAATACATTATATGTTAAAGACCTAGAAAAAGTCGTCGTAAAAAAATGGGACGGAATTGTAAAAGATGATGATTCTAATATTATTGTTTTTGATAAGGCCGGAAATATCATTTATAAAATCAATGGAAAGGCCAGTGATAAGCAAGTAAAAGAGATGATCTCTTTAATCAAAAATAATCTATAATTTCATATATTAGGTGCTACTTCTGTAGCACCTATTCTTTAATCAATGTTAAATCATTCATTATAACAGGATAACTTCTTCGAAGTTTCTTTCCACTTTTTAAGCGATAAGGCCATTCAATGATGACTTCACTAACCTTTTCATCTCCAAGGCCGATATGAACAATCGATGAGTTTTGTGGTTGGAATTGTCCATATGAAAAATAATGTTGACGCGTTAGTGTACGACCTTTATCTGTAACAACAATAATCTTTGCACCGATTGCATCATGGTTAGACCTCTTACCTTCAAGCTTCAACTTAATAAAGTTCTTCTGTGGTAAATTATTTTCAAAAAGATAAACACGCGGCTTAATGCGTGCATCTCTGGTATTAACTTGAATTGTTAAAAGATCATTTCTTCCATCACCATTGTAGTCAAAGACTACAGTTGAGCTTGGGTTTACAATATCAATACCGTAATCTTTAGAGCGGTTTACTAATTCGTGATCATTATCTTGTACAAAGCTAACGAGTCTTGTGTGCGGGGGAAACCCCGAATTATCAACAATTAGGTCAATGAGGCCATCATTATTAAGATCACTCCAAAGTCCGCGCATATCACCTTGGTTCCAATTAGTAAGTGCACCATCATTTGTATATTCTGTTCTTAAAAATGAAATCTTTTTAAGACCTCTATTTGTCAGGATACTAGAACGGTCACGATAGTCGAGATCAAGAGACTTTGAGACCTCTCCCATGGCAATATCATAATAACCATCATTATTGTAATCACCACAAATAGCAAAGGTTGAATTACCACCATTAAAACGTCCACCACTTGTAATACTATCCATGGCATAACCAGATTGAGGTCCATAATCCACATATTTTAAAACTTTATTCTGCTCAGTTGAAAGCCAAAGTTTATTAGGATAGCCGGCCGTATTACTAGTTAGAATATCCGGATATCCGTCATTATTGATATCACAGATACTAGATGAGAATGTAGGTGCGACGTTATACTCTTCATCACCTCGCATTGCCAGTTCAGAAGTTAAGGCCCCTGATATTTCATAGACCTTTTTCTTCTTGGCCGTAAATAGTCGATTTGCAACAGGCTTCCCCTTGTTACGACGGTCAAACCAACTTGCAACAAACATATCTAATTCACCATCATTATCGTAATCAAAGACGTTTACATTAGTAATAGGTGCGATGAAATCAAATTTAAATTCATGTGCCTTTCTAAAAATAATACTATTTCCGCGAGACTTATTTCCCAAATAAATAGAGATCGGTTTTTTCGTTAAGGCCGACTTTTGATTGTGAAGCCCAACTAATACATCTGTCGTTCCATCTTTATCAAAGTCAGAAAACTGAAAAAAAGTTGCTTGAACATCATCCTCAAAGTAAATATTCTTCGCCTTAACAAACTCTCCACTCTTTGTGGCCAAATAGAACTGAGCTGTTGAATAATTCCCACTTAGAAAAACTAAGTCCTCAAGCCCATCACTATTGATATCATAAATATAAACACGAGAAGCTTCGATATTTGCAAGGCCAACCTTCTGAGTCACATCAATAAATGCAGATGATTTCTTCTGTGGGCCGTAATTAATTTTTGCACGCTTTCTTTTGACTTCTTTTTTCTTCTTATTAAAAGAAGAGCAAGCACTAAATAATAAAGCGAAGACTAATAAGTAGTGAATTTTCATACCTATATGATAATAGAAAAAAGAAGGCCCTAGCAAATAACTAGGGCCAATATTTGTGAAAAATATTTTTTTAGAGAAATTAGAAGTTAATAATGTCTAATCCGTAACCATCATTATCACAAACCATATCTGAAGTTGCTTTAACAATCTTATCATCGTGATTTGTCATTGACTTAAGATTTGTTACAACTACTGCTCTAGCATCTTTTAGTGCTACACGAGCAAGGTTAAGACAATAGTCCTTCTTGGCTTGATCAACTTTTTCACTGTTTAAAATAGAAGTTGTACGTGAAATTACTGCAAGCATTACATAAAGATTCATTGCCATTTCAGCGATTCTCTTTTGTGGAAGCTCATTTCCAATAATATTCTTACCGTACTTCATTAGTGTATTTTCAACTTGAATCGCAAATTGACCAAGAAGAGAGTTAAACTTCCCTGCTTCTTTATCTAGCTTTTCATGTTGCTTAGTAATAAGACGTTGACCAATCATTTTAGAGAAACGACCACGTGCAAAGTTTGTTAGTACACCAACTGATTTAATTGGATCTTGTAGTGCTTTAGAAACGTCTGCCGCTTTACCTAACTCTTTCATACTTTCAGAAGGATTTCTAATACCAGAAAGAGCAAGGAAGATTCTAAGAATTTCATTTGTTCCTTCAAAGATCATATTAATACGTGAGTCACGCATATATCTTTCATAAGGATACTCTTTCATATAACCGTTACCGGCCGCAATTTGCATTGCTTGATCACATACTTCCCATAGTGCTTCAGAACCATAAACCTTACAAACAGCTGTCTCTAAGTAATAATCCTTAAGACCTTTACACATATTTCCAGTTGTCATGTAAACGATTGATTCAGTTGCATAAATTCTTGCTGCCATAAGAGCAAGTTTATCTTGGATTAAACCAAACTCAGCAATTGGTGCACCAAATTGCTTACGCCCTTTAGCGTGCTCAGTTGCCATCTTTAGTAGAGTCTTCATACCACCGACACAACCAGCACCAAGTGATAGACGTCCAGAGTTAAGAACGTTCATAGCAATCTTGAAACCTTTTCCAAGCTCACCTATGATATTTTCTTTTGGAACAATTACTTTATCAAAGTATACGGCGCGAGTTTCAGAGGCCCTGATCCCCATCTTCTTCTCTTTTTCTCCAAAAGAGACACCTTCCATACCTTTTTCAACGATGAAACAAGAGATTTTCTCTTTTGTTTCTCCATCAATTTCATGATCAGTTTTAGCAAATACTGAGTAGAACTCTGCTGTTCCAGCATTCGTAATCCAAAGTTTTTGTCCAGTTAATGTATAAGTACCATCACCATTATCAACGGCCTTAGTCTTAATAGAATAAGCATCAGAACCAGATCCTGGCTCAGTTAGACAAAATGATGCTAACTTTTCACCAGTAGCAAGTTGTGGAAGCCACTTTGCTTTTTGCTCTTCTGTTCCTTCATTAAGAAGTGCGCGATAACCAATTGACTGGTGTGCACCAATCATTGTTGCAACAGCGCCGTCAAATGCAGCAACTTCAGCAAAAACACGACTATATAGAGTGTAATCTAAACCAAGACCACCTAGATCTTCGTTAACACCCATACCAAAAAGACCTAGTTCAGCTAGCCCTTTCATAACTTCATCAGGAATAACGGACTCTTCATCCATTTTTTCGCAGTCTAGTGCATCTTCACAGAATTTACTAACAGCGTTAACCATTTCGCGACCAAAGTCTTGCTGCTCTTCAGTAAAACCTGGAAATGGAAAAACGTTTTCTTCTTTAACTTCACCAAAGAACAGGTCTCCAACAATGGAGTCCATCATTTGTTTCTCTTCACTCATCATTAAGTCCTTTTTTAAATCCTTCTAACTATATTAGAGTATTGATTGACTAGAATTCCCTGACATTTTAGCACGACAATTGTCAAATACGCAAAGTAAACAGATATTATGATTATCCGAGCACAACGCTCTGCTTTCCTTAAGAAAAATCTTACCAGATATATCAATGGTTGATGCTTTGGGTAAACAACCTTAAAATACTATAAGGTATTAAAATATAAAAACTTTCAAGAAGAAATTGAATGACGAAAAAGAAAGGATTCTTTTCAAAAATTAAATCGAAACTGTCGAAGGATCAGGATGATGCTGAGTACACTAGTGAAAATCTTCCTGAGACACCTCCATCTGATGAATACGAAGAGTATGAAGATGAGGAAGAAGTAGAAGCAGACTTCGATAATGAAGAGTACGAAGAAGAGTATGAAGAACTTGATGGTGAAGATCATCTAGAAGTCGAAGAAGAGGATACTCCTCCAACTCCCCCAGCGGTGGAAGATCCAACGTTAGAAGTCTATATTGATGACCTATCAGCAGATGATGAGCAAAGCGCTGGCTTCTTAAGCAAATTAAAAAATAAATTAAAAAAGAATAATGATTCTCATGACTCTGAAGAAGACGATGAGCTTGAAGTTGATGAAATAGAAGAAGATGAAGATGCAAATAAGTACAACGTAATGCAACGTATGCTTGATCGTATCAAATCAAAAAGAGATGAGCTCTCAACAGCTAATGTAACAGGAAAGAAAGGCAAGCAACAACTAAGTGGGCCACAATACTTTCTACCAAACTTACTTAGTTCAGAGAATCGTCCACAGGTGCATCGTTACTTCATCTTGGCCATTAGCTTCGTCCTACTCTATCAAGTTGGAAAGATGGCCGCACTCTATTTAAAAGATAAAGGTGAAGGCTCTTCAATTCAGACAACATTTAGTCGTCCACAAACATATGAGTACAATCGTCCTATTGCTAATATAAGAAATTATAATCCTTTCAATATCCAAGAGGATAAGAACGAAAAAGTTGAAGATAAGCCTAAGAAGCCACGCAATATTATAAAAGTTTGTCGTAGCGCCGAAGCGGAATCAAAGCTTGGCTTGAAACTAATTAACACAGTTGTTCTACAAAATAATAAAAAGTCTGTTGCAAGTATCACAAACCGAGGAAAGCGTTTAAACGTTAGGATTGGAAGTAAAATTGATAATATTGCAGAGATTGGAAATATTTCACGTCAAAAGGTTATCTTTAAAAACCTTCGCTCAGGTGAATGTGAATATATTGAAAATGTAGATGATCGTGCGAGACGTTTTGCACGTAAAACAAAAACAAAGATCCTTCCTCCTAGTCGAGCAAAGGATGTGATGCCTGAATTCAATAAAGATATTAAAGTTGAAGGTAATAACTTTAAGATCAAGAAGCAATTAAGAGATCAACTACTAAGTAATATTGGTGATGTTTTGACTCAAGCTAAGGCCATTACAATTAAGAACCCAGACGGTTCACTTTGTTTTAAAATGACACAGGTAAAGCCAGGGTCAATCTACTCTTACCTGAATGTTCAAAATGATGACATTATTTGCGAAATCAACGGCGCAAAAATAAATAACATGAACCAGATTATGGGGATGTTTGGAAAAATTAAGTCTACGGACTATTACGAATTAGGTATCAAACGCAATGGCGTTCACCAAAGCTTTAATTATAACTTTGTTGATTAAATCATAGGGATCACGGATGAAGAAACTATTTTTAAATCTTTCAGCACTTTCACTACTCTGCCTGTCTACACCATATGCAGAAGCGCAGTTTAGACAGTTTAAGTCAAAGACGAAAGTTAATCGCGATAGCAGCGACAGACCATCTGCAGCAAACTTACTTAACACAAGTACAGCGACTTCAGGAAGTGATGCCTTTGGAAGAACTGCTGATCAACCAAAGAAAACTGATGATGCCTATGTAAACCTAAATCCAGAAACAGCTTTTGGTCCTGAAATTGTTACTAGCTTTGACTTTGAAGATACATCCCTACAAGATCTGACAAAGCATATGCAAAAGCTTACTGGTCTCAATCTTATTATCGACAAAGACCTTAAAGGAAAGATTTCAATCTCTGCACCTACTCCAATTACAGTTGGAGATGCATGGAAGGCATACCTAGCAGCTCTTAATATGAATGGTTTAACAATGGTTAAATCAGGTGCATTCTATAAGATTGTTCAAGCAAGAGATATTCGTTATATCCCAACAAAGATCTACACGGGAAACTACGTTCCAGAAACTGAAAATTACTTAATGAAGATTATCGCCCTAAAGAATATTGACTCGACTGAGGTCTCTCGTTCATTTAGGCCATTTATGTCTCGTTATGGGCGTATTATTGAAATTAAACAAACAAATACAATTATCATTCAAGATACAGGTTCTAATATTAATCGTCTTATGAGCTTAATTAAGTTCATCGATGTTCCTGGACACGAAGAAACGCTTCAAATTATACCTGTTAAAAATACTTCTGCCTCAGAAATTGCAAAGCTTCTCGATAAAATCCTCAAGGATGACACATCAAAGAAGACCGCACGTCGTAGTAATGATGGCGGAGGACAAAGTATTTCAAAGCTTACTGCTGAGCCAAGAACAAATTCTATTATCGCCATGGCCAACTCAAGTGGTGCAAAGAGATTAAAAGAGTTAATTAATAAACTTGATGTTGAGCTAGTCGCTTCAAATAATGAGCAAATCCATGTTTACTATCTCTACCACGGTGATGCCGAGGATATGTCTAAGACTCTTTCGGAACTAGTTAGTAGCTCAGGAAGTTCTAGAACATCGAGAACGACGAGACGATCACGCTTCTCCAGAGCAGCAAGTAACGATGATGAAAACGAATTATTCAATGCTGAAGTTAGAATTACAGCAGACAAATCAAATAACGCACTTGTTGTTACTGCCTCTCCTACTGATTGGCTAACACTTGAAAAAGTAATCAAGAAACTAGACCAACCTAAAGACCAAGTCTTTGTTGAAGGTCTAATTATGGAAACAAATATTTCTAAGTCAAGAGACTTAGGTGTATCAATTGTTGGAGCCTACGGAACAGGTGCTGCTGATAGAGCTGGTTCACTGCAAGGTTCTTCAGGAAGTACACTAACTCAACTACTTTCAGGTTCATGGCAATCAATCGGTGGACTATTTGCAGGTATTGGTATCGGAAACGAAGTTGAAGTTGATGTTGGTGGGCAAACTGTTAAGATCGATTCAGTGAACGCACTGATCTCAGCGATTGCAAGTCACGGTGACACAAATGTTCTCTCGACTCCTCAACTACTCGTTCAAGATAATACAGAAGGTGTATTTGAAGTTGGTGAGAAGATTCCAGTTCCAAAAGAAACACAAGCTTCAAATGGGTCGACAACGACATCACTTGAAACACAAAACGTAACTCTTAAACTTAAGATTACACCACAAATTAATAAGGTTACTCGTTATATCAAACTTAAGATTGATCAAAACCTAGAAGACTTCTCTAGCCGTGCCCTTCCATCAGGTGTTCAAAACGTCGGTGTTGGTACAGTTGTTAGAAGTGCAGTTACAACAGTTACAGTAAGAGATCGTGACACAATTGCCATGAGTGGTTTAATGCGAGATAAGACAGTTGACTCTGTTTCAAAAGTTCCACTACTTGGTGATATCCCTGTCCTAGGCTGGCTATTTAAGAATACAAGTACACAGACTGAAAAACTTAATATGTTATTTTTCTTAACACCGAGTATTTTAGATAACTACCAGCAAGATGTTGCTGAAACTGTTAAAGAGAATTTAAATCGTCGTGCCTCTCACCTGAAGAAATACCATGGTGAAAACGATCCGTTTAAATCAACGGCCAAAGGACTTTACAATAAGGCCAAGAAACAACAAGACGGTCCACTTTATGATGAAAGTCGTAACCGTTACTACAAAGATCAGAATAAGAAAGGTGTTCAAAATCAGGAGATGGACTTAAACAGTAGCGCTCCTGTTGATAAACCAAGCTATGAAGATATCGTTCAGAAGGTAAAGTCTAAAAAAGCTGCTTCAAAAAAAGACAATGAAGTAAGAATTAAAACAAGTAAAAAAGACGTTATCATTAGTAAGTAAGAGTTATAAAGGCATACACAGTATATGAGAAACCAAGTGCTAGAAACATTTGAACAGGGAAAAGAGAAGATTGGTGAGCTTTTAATTAAGCACACTTCCCTCACTCGTGAACAACTTGACGAGGCCCTGGATATTCAACAAGAATCGGGAATGCTAATTGGAGAAATTCTCTTAAAGAAGAATTATATTCATCCGCATGACATCACAAAAGTAATCTGTCATCAAATTGATATTCCTTATGAAACTGAAATTGATGTTGATACGATTGACCCTGAACTCATTACTAATATTCCGATTAACTATGCTAAAAGCCAGGAGTTAATTCCTGTACTAGAAACACCACGCTTTGTTTCAATTATTATCACCGACCCTTTTAACTTTGATGCCATCAATGATTTAAGAGAAATCTTTAAAAAAGATATTCATGTCTCAGTTGCTCAGCCTTTAAAAGTTAATGATGCAATCAACAGAGTTTATGAGAAAGCTAATAAGAATATGGTTCAATCACTTGAAGACGAGTTTGATGAAACTCTCGACCTAGATGGGCCAATTGATATCCTTGATGCTGGAGCTGACGAGGCCCCTGTTATACGCTTTGTTAACTCTATTATCTTTAGAGCTGTTAAAGAGCGTGCAACAGATATTCATATTGAACCTTATGAAAAAGAGTCGATTTATCGTTTTCGTATCAACCGAGTTATGACGGAAGTTTTAAGACAACCTCTAAAAACTCACTCTGCTGTTGCCTCACGTATTAAGGTTATGGCAAAACTAGATATTGCTGAAAAGCGTCTACCTCAAGATGGCCGTATTCCAATTAAGATGGCCGGTAAAGATATTGATATCCGTCTTTCAACAGTACCAGTTCAAAATGGTGAACGTATTGTTATGAGGATTCTAGAAAAGGATAATAATATCCTTCAACTTGATCACCTAGGCTTCCATGGGAAGGTTCTAAATGATCTCGATGCCCTATCACAAAGAAAAGATGGAATCGTTTACGTATCAGGGCCAACTGGTCACGGTAAGTCAACGACTCTCTTTGCAATGCTAAGTCGTATCAACACTCCTGATCGTATGATCATTACAGTTGAAGACCCGGTGGAATATGAAGTACCAGGTATTTCACAAATTCAGGTAAATCACAAAATTGAATTATCATTTGCTAAAGCACTTCGAGCTATTCTTCGTCAAAACCCTGATGTTATCATGGTTGGGGAAACGAGGGATTATGAAACAGCGGAAATGGCAATTCAAGCATCGATTACAGGTCACTTTGTTCTATCAACAATTCACACCAACGATGCATCCTCTGTTCCAAACCGTCTAATTGACATGGGTGTGCAGCCATTTATGATTGCCTCTTCCCTATCTGGCGCACTAGCACAAAGACTAATCCGTACACTTTGTAGTGAGTGTAAAAGGCCAAAAGATATATCTAAATTTGATCTAGAAGTTTTAGGAATTAAAGCAATACCAGAAGGTCATACTGTTTATGAATCCGTAGGTTGTCCAAGTTGTGATAACAAAGGATACTCTGGAATGACAGTAGTTGCAGAACTTCTTATGATTAACGACGAGATCAGAACGATGATTATTAACTCTGCACCTTCTGGAAAGATTAAACGTGCGGCACAAAGAGCTGGAATGAAGACACTTCGCGATGACGCCATTGAGAAGGTTCTTAGAGGTATCACTTCTATCTCTGAAATGAATCGTGCCATTAATATTGAAACAGAAGAAGAAACAAAAGAGTAATACATGGCCATTTTTGATTATAAAGGTATTGATCGTACAGGTAGCGAGAAGAAAGGCAATATTACGGCCGAAAATGAATTGGCCGCAAAGGCAAAAATTCGCGCTCAAGGTATTATGCTCACATCAATAAAAGAGCACAAATCGGGATCAAAAGCATCTTTTGAAATCAACTTTGGTAGCACTATCTCTATTAATGATCTCTCATTAATGACAAGACAATTAGCAACGCTTATTAAGGCAAGAATTCAAATTGTTGAATCATTTAATGCTTTAATCGAGCAATGTGAAAACCCAAAACTTAAGGTTATACTTTCAGAAATACGACAAAAGGTTAACGAGGGTTCTTCCCTTGCAGCCGCCCTTGCTGATTACCCTAAAGTTTTTGACCATATCTATGTCAACATGGTTGAAGCCGGTGAACAATCAGGAACTTTAGACATCGTTCTACTACGTCTTGCTGAATTTACAGAAGCGCAAGTTAAATTAAAAAATAAAGTGAAGGGTGCCATGATGTACCCAATAATTATGCTTATTGTTGGTGCAACCGTTATGGGTGTAATTCTAGTTCTCGTTATTCCAAAGATTACAAAAATCTTTGTCTCAATGAAAAAAGAGCTACCCCTACCAACACAGATTTCAATTTGGCTCTCAAGCTTTCTTCAACAATACTGGTGGGCCGTTATCGTTGGCCTATTCGGTGCCTTCTGGTTATTTAAACGCTATATCAATACAAAGAAAGGCCGTTCACGTTGGGACTCATTAACTTTAAAGCTACCAATCTTTGGTCAACTTATAACAATGGTAAACGTTTCACGTTTTGCCTCAACTCTATCAACTCTATTGAATTCGGGTGTTCCAATTCTTGCTGCCATGAAAATTGTCAAAAATCTAATCGGCAATGTCCACATGCAGGATGCAATTGAGAGTGCACGTGTTAATATATCTGAAGGTTCTTCAATGGCAGCGCCTTTGGCTCAATCTGGACACTTTCCTATTATGGTGACACACATGATCAGCTTAGGAGAGAAGTCAGGGGAACTTGAGCCAATGCTTAACATTATTGCGGAAAACTACGAAGATCAGGTAGAATCTAAGCTAAGTGGGTTAACATCTGTTTTAGAACCGATTATGATGGTGGGAATGGGTGGTGCCGTTGCATTTATTGTAATGTCGGTAGTTGTTCCAATGATGGAGCTGAACTCAATCAACTAAGCTTAACTTGATTTTAGGAAGAGAAGATATTTAAGGAGATTTATTTTGAAAGATTACAATTTTAAAAACTTTTTTAAGGTTCAGGCTTTAAAAAACCAAGCAGGTATGACGCTAATTGAAATTCTAATTGCATTAACACTTATCTCATTAATGGGGACATTTATTGCGGGTAAAGTTTTTGATTCATTAGAAGAAGGACGTGTTAAATCAGCTAACATCCAGATGAAGTCACTTGAATCACTTCTAAAAGACTTTAGAAGAAAGTGTAACTTCTACCCTACTACAGAACAAGGTCTAGAAGCACTTTTATCAAAGCCTTCAGGAGGACGTGAGTGTCGTAACTATCCACCAAATGGATTTATTGATGCAGATCAAATCCCTCTAGATCCATGGGATATGGAATACGTTTATACTTCTGATGGTAAGACGTACAATATTATGTCTTATGGTAATGATAATGAAGAAGGCGGAGAAGGTTTCGCTAAAGATCTATACCTAAGAGATAGAAAGTAATTAAAGATTAAAGGTAATCATGCATAGAGGCCATGGACAATCAGGTTTTACATTAATTGAAATTCTGGTATCCATGGCCTTAGCATCTTTACTGCTCTACATGGTTGTGGGAACCTCTTTTTCCAGTCGCCGCAATCTCGATGAAACAATCAATAATATTGAACGAATTATTCGCTTCTCTAGTGATGAAGCAAGCCTTCAAAATAAATTTATTCGTCTTGGTTTTCCTTTAGAAGAACTTGATCAGAGACCAACTCTTGAAATTGCCCAAAGTAATGACTTTGTTATCGACATAGAGGGCACAAGAAACTTTGATGATTTAACTGAAGAAGAACAAGAAGAGATGAAGTCATCTGGACGCTTCACACCTTTGCCGGAGTTTAACGCCGATGACTTTACGCCTAGTGGTGCTGTTAAAATTGTCGCCGTTGGAAGCACCCTGACACAAAAACTCCATACAACGGGAAAACCTTTCGTCTACTTTTACCCGACAGGTGAAAAAGATTCTGTTATAATTATCTTAGCAACAGAAGAAGAAATGGTTGCTCTTTCAACCGAGCCTTACTCTCAAGTAATTAATAGAGAGTACGTAGCACTTGAAGGTGTCAACTTTGGAAACGAAGACTATGTTGAGAAGTTAATTGAAAAAGCAAACGAATTGTATGACGAATGGTTAAGCAACTAAAAAACAACTCTGGTTTCACATTAATTGAAGTTCTTATAGGACTTGCTATATTTGCAGTATTCATTACTGCATATATTACAGCACAAGGTCTAAATATTACAGACTCAATAGAGATGCGCTCAGAGATCACTCTGCGTGAATACGCTGTTAAAAAGGTCAATGAAATAGTGGCCTACCCACCAGAGCTTAAAGAAAGCCTAACTTTAAAAGCTGAAACAGGAAAGTTTGAAGAAAACGAAAATATTAGCTACAGCGTAGAATGGAATAAGTTTATTGTTCCCGATTACGAAAAAATTACAGGTCAAGAAACTCCTGAAGATGGAGATGACAGTAACAACTCTATTCAAAAACAAATTTTTTCAGTTGTTAAAGATAATTTAGAAAAACTAATTTGGCAGGTTCGTGTAACAGTAAAAGACGAAACGACTGAAGAGTCATTTTCATTAAGTACTTGGATCTCAAACGAAAAATATAAAGTTCAAATAAATGGTTTATAAAAGAGATGAAAAGATATTAGCAAATAAAGCTGGCTTCACATTAATCGAAGTCTTAATTGCTATTGCTATTCTTTCATTTCTCATGACGGCCATTTATCAAATTGTCGATAGTAGTGCTACAACAAACGATCGAATAACGTCAGAAGACAGAGAAAGACTTCAATTAGAAATTGGTCTTATGCGAATTCAAAGAGACCTCGAGTTAATCCACTCTCCTCTATATTTTGAATCACAAAAGTCAGAAGATAATAAATTATTTGCTAAGACATATCAGCAAAGCCAGCGCTCAAGTACTTCAGGCTCACAACTTGGAAGTGGACAACCTGGTTCACAAACTCAAGGCCAGAGTCAGTCTCAAACTCAGAACACGAATCCTCCAGTGATGACTTCTCACCTCTATCAAAATAAGAACTTTGATAATTTATCATCTAGTAATATTCCGATCCCTATTCTTATCAATGAAGAGAAAGGATCGCTAATTTTTATGACTTCTGCAAACCGAAGACTTATAAAAAACTCAAAGCAGTCTAATTTGATTTGGGTTCGATATCGCGTTGTAACAACTGAAACATCAGGAGTTGATGAAGAAGAAAAAAATAAAGAAGCTCCTTACTCATTAACTAGAACAGTAATTTCACAAAACCTCTATGATACAGAGCTAGATTGGGAAGATGCAAAAGAGTACGCTGTCATTAATAACTTAAGGGATTTTTACTTTGAGTTTTATAGTCCAGAAAAAGAAAAATTTGTTGCATCATTAAAAGAATTAAATAAGTTAAGAAATACGCCACGACTAATAAAACTGAACCTCGACTACGTTTCAAAAAATGGCGATGAATTTGAGATAGAAAGAACAGTAAGAGTCCTATGGCCTACGTTTGATACAACAGAAGATTTAAAAGAGAAATATGAAGTCAAAAAATAGCACTTTTAACATTATATTAAAGAACAATTCCGGTATTGCTATTATCATGGTAACAACTGCGGTTGCTATCTTGACTGTTCTCTTGGCACAATTTACTTATGAGACAAAGCTTAACAAAATTCGCATTGAGCACCAAGTTGATAAGGCCCAAGCAAAGCTAAATGCTGAAGCAGGTCTACAATATGCTCTTTCAATTCTAAAAGTGTATCGTGAAGCATGGAATAAATTAGAAGATAATACTTCTCTTCAAAATACTATTTCAAAAAGTGATATTGAAGCGATTGCGACACAGCCATTTATGATTCCAATTCCTACAACTGGAGAGATGTCGGCCCTACAAAAGAATGCGATTGCTGAGTTTGAAGATGAATCATTCATTCAGGGGACACTTTCAGTTAGCTTAAAGTCGATTACAGGATTTCTAAACCCTAATACACTAAGAGTTATTAAGCCAATCAATCAAAATGCCAATAGCTCTTCTCAGAGCAACTCATCACAACAAGGAAGTGGCCAGTCACTAAAGCCACATGAGTTTATGGAAAAAACTTTTATTGAAATGCTTGAGAAAACTTTTAGAGAAGAGATTGAAAATAGTGAAACATTCGCTCTACACTACTCGAATTTAGATCCCAGGTTACTAGTAAAAGAATTGAAATATTACGTATCTGGAGAAAATGATTACGATGAGCCTGAGAAGGCCGATATTCAAAGAACTTATCAAAATGAGGGAATTGAAGCAAAACATGCAGCATTTGAGACAACAGACGAGCTCTACTCTCTAGCTGGCTGGGATGATGAAATCGTAAACTTAATTAAAGACCGTATTAGCATTCACAACGTATCTGTAATTAACGTCAATGAAATCACTCTTAATCAATTAAAAGTTCTCTTTCCAGAAATGTCAGATGTGGCACTTGAAGAGTTTTTTAAATACCGTGACGGAGATGAAGAGTCAGGTATTACGGCAACACCTTTTAAAACAGAAAAGGACTTTAAAGCTCTTCTCACGGGGCGAATTGGTGCCATCGATGCAAGTGAATATGATAAGAGAATTAAAGAGTTTGCAGATGCTGACATTGTTATTGGAACTGGTGGAAAGTTATTTAAACTTGAGTCTATTGGTACTTATGGAAACTCTACATATAAGTTGACTGCTTTTATCGACTTACCAATCAAGCCTCAATCACCTTCAACAAACTCACAAGGACAAACTGGTTCACTCAATCAAGGCTCTAATAATGGCCAGGTAAATAACCAAGGAACAAACCAGACTACTCAAGGTCAGCAGCAACAAAATGAAGAAAGTAAATACTATCTTCTAAGGCCAAGAGTTGTAGAAATCCGTACATACTAACTTCCCTCCTTTTGCATGGCAAAATTTTCATTATAAAAAGTAACAGCAAAGTTATTGAAATTTGGTAAAATAAATTTATGAGCATTTTAGTTATTGACTGTGGTACGTACAGTATCAAATTTATTGAAGGCCGAGTTCAAAAGAAGAAATTCATCATTGAAGAGTTAGAAGAGATTCTACTTGAAGATGTTAGAGGGCCAAATGAAATTGATATCTCTATTCATGAGTTACAACAAAGAATTATTTCTGGATACCTCCAGGATCAAAACTTCCATGGAAGAATTATCACTCAATTACCAAATGAGTTCTTAACAAATCGCTATCTTGATTTGCCAGCAAAGAATAAAAAAGATGCTGAGCTTATGATCCCTTTTCAACTTGAAGAGGATCTTCCTTTTAATATTATTGATACTCACTATATTGTGAATCTCTATAAGAAAATTAATGGGCAATTTTCTGCCATTGTACAAATTGCAGAAAAGAATGTTTTTGCAACATATCGCAATTTTCTACAAGCCTATCATACAGTACCTTCTAACCTAACTTCCGAGTTAAGTGTTTATCAAAGTTTCGTTGAAGAAAAGAAAATCGAATCAAATGTATGTATCTTAGATATCGGTCACGAAACAACTAAGGCGTATCTTGTTTATAATGGAATTATTTATACACACCATATTTCATACGTTGCAGGTGCCGCAATTGATGAGGCGATCTCTAAAACTTATGACATTGGGCCAAGTGAAGCGCGTATCTTCAAGCATGAAAATAGCTTCTTTTTAACAAAGTCTCAGCTTGATAGTGTTACAAAAGAGCAACAAGATTTCGCACTAATGATGCATCAAACATTCAAGGATCTACTGTCACAAATTGATCGTTGGCTTCTAGGCCATCGAGTAAAGACAGGTCAAAGTATTGAGCATATTTACCTTACTGGTGGAAGTGCAAATATTAAAAATATTGATAATTATATTACTGAAAGATTAAAAGTTAGTGTTTCTCAATTTATGTCACCAGGTCTTGAGAAGATGGTATCAACACACGAGTACAATGCCCTCACGCTTGGTTACACAATGGGTGCGACTAATGCTTTCAAAGAACCAGCAAAGAATTTCTTTACTAAAGAATTTGCCTCGGCCCTAAAAGATGGAATCAAACTAGAAAATACAATTTTTTCTTTTTATCGTGTTGCAATTGTTTGTCTCATTATAATTGCAGGCCTTCTCGTTGAATCATTCTATTTCATAAACAATGACATAAAGACAACTAACCGTGAAATAAGACAACTTATTAAAACAAGTGATCTAAATTTAACAAGAAAACAAACTGCTTACTTAAGAAAAAGACCAGAAAGACTTCAAAAGATTGTTGAGCGCAAGAACAAGGCAATTAATATCGATTTAGAAGTATTAGAAAGTGTCCCTACTTCAAGTGCACTTAAAAACCTTCACACAGTAACTGAAGCAATTAAAAGAAATACTCAAGTTTCATTAACAAAGTATCGTGGTGACCTCACTAGCGGTTATGCTGAATTCAACACAAAGACGCAACGAGATCGCGACCAACTCATTAAGGTTCTAAAAAAAATAAATGTTAACGAAGCAAATATAGACGAGTCAAAACAAAGTAGCGTAATCATTAGCTTTAAAGGCAAATAGAATATGAGTGATAAAAGTTTATTTAAAGAAATTGATATTGCAATTGATAAGCAAATTGAAGAAGCAAGATCATCTAACTTCTTTCAATCAACAGCAGATCAATTAAGAGCATTTTCCGAAACAGAACAAAGAATTATCAATCAATTCTTCTCTGCTGTAACTCTTATTATCCCTATTCTACTTTTGGCCGGTGTCTTTATTTTTAGAACGATTCAAAAAAATGAATTAACGACAAGACTGGAGCTTAAAGATTCAATCATTAGTTTTAAGGAAGGAAATGTTCAACTTAAAACTCAAGAAGGTGGAATAATATCTGATGCAAAGATCTATGAAAAGCCGGACTTTGTACAAATGTTAAGTAACTCTCTAACTCGTTTTGATATCGAATCTAATCAAGTCTCTGTTGATGGTTTTAGTCGTTCAAACCTTGGTGGCTCTATTAGTCGAATCGAAACAAATCTTATGATTAACAAATTTACAAATAAGGCCCTCGTAGGTCTACTCAATGAATTACATAGACGCTTCAAAGTAATTATTACAGAAGTAGAATTAGAACGTACGAAAGACACAAAATTTGTCTCAGGTAAGTTTACTTTTGAGTTTTATACGAAGGCCGATTAATGCAAGAAACGATGAGTAAGAACGAAAATAATATACAAGAAGAAACTTATAAGCTTAATAAGAAAACAATATTTCTTATTATTGTCCTTTCCTTCTCTTCAGTCATTATAGGGTTTTTAGCAAACTTCTCTTTTGAAGATAAAATATATGGGCTATTACAAAGTGGCCTTAAAAAGAATCGCCAGTGTCCAATATTCTATAAGAAAGCACAATTAAGTTACTTCTTACCTGGCCTAGAGTTGTCAGGGCTTGAAGTTTCTGGACGCTGCTTACGTACACCAGATGCTCTAACGATAAAATCTGCTAACGTATCACTTAGTCTTCCAAGTGTCGCTCCTATTGGAATTAGCTTTTCTTCTAAAATCGATAAAATCAATGGTTTTGATAGTACATTGAATATTAAATCAATTCATAACTTCTCTACTCAGTATCTAAAATTAGAAGAAACAAGAATTAATCTGGAATCACTTAGGCCAATGCTGGGTCCAGTTTCAATCAATGGAAATATCGATATAGAGGCCCTTGTTAGCACTGATTTAAAAGCACTTAAAGATCTCGATTTATATCTACGTTCAAAAGACTTAGTTATACCATCACAGATCATTCAAAGTTTTGAAATTCCAACTTTAGCAATTAATAACCTATCTTTAAAAGCATCATCTGATGGTGGACCAATTGAGATAAAAGAGCTTATTCTTGGAACTCAAGACTCACCTATCCGTGCTAAGGCCAGTGGGATTATTGACCTGGATAAAATCAATATTAAAAGATCGAAGTTAGAGATTGAAGCACAAGTTAAGTTCTCTCCAGAATTTATTGAACAATTTGCTATTTTGAATCTTATTTTAGGAAACGGTCAACCAGACGAACAAGGCTTCTATCATATGAGAATTAACGGTACTCTTGGAAACCCTGGAACACCAATTATCGTAAAGCCTTAGTCCATAGTTCTAGTTGACTACTAAGACAAATTAGAGCATCTTTAATCGATGCAAACGACGAATAATCTGGATATTAAAAACGCAAGGCAGCATATCGAAGCTGACCTAAAAGAGCTAATAGAAAAACATAGTTATCAAAATTTTTTCCATGAAATTTATGACTATTCTCTTCTTCCTGCTGGTAAGCTATTTCGCCCTCTCTTGGCATATGCAACGGCTATGGACTTTGGTATCAATTTAGACAACAAAGATGCACATAATTCAATTAAGAGCTTCTCGTGCGCATTAGAAATCCATCACACATATACACTTATTCATGATGACATGCCATGCATGGATGACGACCAATATCGTCGCGGTAGACTTTCGACACACGCAAAATTTGGTCAGTGGCAGGCCTTATTGGCCGGAGATGCACTCCACGGATTAAGCTTTAATCTTATTAATAAAATTAAATGTAATAATAAATATGAAATATTAAATTATGCTCACTGGTGTCTAGGAGCAAAAGGACTAATCCTTGGCCAGGCCCTAGATCTTGATCACCAAATGACTGAAAATTTTGAGAATCTCGTTCTTACCCATAAACTTAAAACGGCCAGACTCATTCAACTGGCCATTGTTGGAGCATATCTCCAAACAGAGAATACGACATTTCAACAGGCCAAAGCACTTCACCGACTAGGTCATCATATGGGAGTTGCATTTCAACTTCTAGATGATTTATGTGAGCTAGAAGATGAAAAACTTAGTGAACATGAATCAGCAGTAAACCCATGGCTTACAAGACAAACTCAATGCTTTAATGAGTTAAAACGTAATTTAGAATATCAAAAACATTTCTTCGAAAAATATGGCTGTGAAAACTTAAGATTTGTCTATGGACAATACTTAGGGAAGATACTCTCAATAATAGAAAATAGTAAAGAGACGATCATCTCTCATCTATCGCAACTCAAGAATGAAGAGGATGTAGAGACGGCCCAAGCCGCCTCTTTAGATCCAATTATTTCTTTGTTGAATACTTTGACTCTTTAGGTTCAATTCTTTCAGAATGCCACGTGCCTGTTCAAGCTTATCGAGATCAATATCAAAATTTGCCATTTTAGACTTTACAGCTTTAATTGGCTTATTTGATCTTGCTACAACTTTCTTAGGCTTAGTTGCTTTTTCCAGATCAAGCTTTCCATTTAGGACTAGCTTGGCCTTATCAATTGATAATTTATTATCAAAAAGCAATGACTTAATCTTTGCAAGAATTTGGATATCTTTTTGTTCAAATAACTTTTGTCCAGTCGATGAAACAAGGGGTGAAACTTCTTCAAATTCACTTTCCCAGAATCTTAATACATACGGCTTTACACCGACGATCGTACAAACTTCATCTAATTTAAAAAGTGATTTTTGTGGGATATCTAAGTTCTCTAACATTGATTAAAATCCATTGAATTCATTTTCATCATCTTTACTATCATCGTTATTTAAGAAAGAGCTAAGCGCTTGTGGCTTACCTTCCTTAGGAGCAATAGAAGTATCTTCCTTACCCTTTTCATCAATACGATGAGCATAACGTCCAGTGATGTCTTCTTTTAGTACTTGAGATGGTTTGAACGTAAGAACACGTCTAGCAGAAATTTCCATCGCCTCACCTGTCTGAGGGTTTCGCCCCACACGAGATGCCTTATCGCGAATTGAGAAATTTCCAAAACCAGAAATTTTCACCTTTTCACCACGTGCTAAAGTGTCTTTAATTACCTTAAACACTAGATCAACTAGGTCAGAAGCTTCCTTTTTAGAAAACCCTGCTTCCTTGTAAACTCGTTCAACTATATCAGCTTTGGTCAAGCTCATTGCATTCCTCCATGAATCAAAAGAACCTATATATATTAATAGGTTAGCAGAATTATGAATATTTCACAAAAAAAATTTTATGGGAAATATATTTCATTTTAATAACTTAGACATTTTTAGAGTAAAGCGATCATTTCCCTACTTTAAGAATTTCTTAAGTTGTCCTACTAAACAACTATTATGTAATATGTATATATCAACTTCTTCTTGTCAAATTGGCGTATTGACATGAACAATCCCCAGCATAGGTTCCGCACTCTTGCTGGGGATTTTTTTATTCATTTTCGAGATGATTACTTAGACTTCTTTTTAACGGCCTTTTTCTTTGCCTTCTTCTTTCCAAGCTTTTCTTGATCCTTAGCAATTTTCTTTAGAACCTTCTGCTTCTCTTGATCTTTTTTCTTGATCCAATCAGTCAACTTAGTATCAACATCGTTTAGCTCTTCGATTAACTTCTTGGCAATTAATTTTGGAGACTTTGCGATTTTTGTATACTCGGCCAGCTTCTTCGTTTCATCTTTAACCATGAGCTTACGCTTTTCTACTTCATCTTTTGTCATACGATAAATAGGCATATCTGCAAGGTAATCAGAGTAGACATATTTCTTCTTCTCTAGATACTCAACAAATGACTTTCTGTTTTTTGACTTTGTCGCCTTTTCGTATTCTTTATTCTTAATAAATTTGATGATCTCATTATTTTTTGTAATTGAATCTTTAAGATCTTCACAAAGAAGTTCATATCGACGCTTAACGACCTTAAGTCTTTCTTGCGTAAAGATCTCAATAATCTCTTCAGCACGCTCAAAGATCTTAACTCCTCTTTCAGAAATAAGAGTATAGTTTGGAGATAGTGAAGATGTTACTCCAATTGTGTCAGTAACCTCTTTTAGCGTTACTTCCTGGCCTTTTTTGAAAAGTAATTCAATATTAATTTCGTTATCAACTGATGCATCAACGAAGTCTTTTATAAAACCACTATCGATAAACTTCGTTAAGTGACGATAGATCTTTTTTGCATCATAACCACGTGGCAATTCAGTAATAAAAAACTTTCCGCCTTTTTCTTCGATAGACATATCAAAGGTTAGCTTTCCAGTTTTCTTATCTTCATGAATTGGAAGTGAATAATTGTGCACATAAGGCTTCATCTTACGAGGTTTTCCTTTTTCTACACAATGGATCATCGATCGGATAACATCCTTATGGTGAAAACTTGGAATCATTGAAGAAAAACCAGTTCCAATCCCCTCTGCTCCATTAAGTAGCATAATTGGAAGCTTTGGTAGAAGCCCTACTGGCTCCATTGTTCTCTCATCATAATTAGGAACCATTTCAACTTGGTTCATATCATCAAATAAAAGAATTTCAGAAAACTTTCCTAACTTACACTCAATATACCTTCCGGCCGCTGGATCGGTTTCCATACGTTCTCCGAAGTACCCTTTCTTATCGATAAGAGGGTAGTTATTTGAGAACGTATAATCTTGTGCCATATTAACAATGGCAGATTCAATCGATGCAGGTCCGTGTGGGTGAAGAGTTAGAACTAATCCCGTTGCAGCTGATACTTTTAAAAGCCCCTTTGATTGATTTTTCCAAAGAGTATATAAAATCCTTCTCTGTCCTGGTTTTAGGCCGTCTTGTAGATAAGGGATGGCACGATCCATTAAGGTATAGATCTGATATGTGCGGTATTCATCTCTTACAATATCTTCTAAATTAATAGACTCAAGTGAGTGAAGATAAGTTTCTTGCATTATTTATTTCCTTCCTAATACTTTTTTAATCAAGATAATCAATCATATCTGCTAGGCTTGAGCCCGCTTTTTTACCAACTGCTTTCTTTGCTTTCTTCTTGGCCTTTTTAGCAGTTTTCTTTGCTGCTTTTTTTGCAGTTTTCTTCTTTGCCGTCTTTTTTGCCGTCTTCTTCGCTACTTTCTTTGCAGCCTTCTTCTTTGCTGCTTTTTTGGCAACTTTCTTTGCTGCTTTTTTAGCAGGCTTTTTCTTAGCAGGGGCCTTTTCTTGCTCTTCGATAACTTCAGACATGATCTCAGACTCGGCTTCATCTAATAGAAGGTCCTTTCTTAAGTTTGTGTCTTTACCAAAGCAGATATTTAACATTTCTTTAGCTTTAGCATTATTATCAATTGTTATCTTTGTGTACTCATCTTTTGAGAGAACGTACTTCCAAGCTTCAGGAGACATCTCCCCTAGCCCTTTATTTCGGTGAATCATTTTAATCTTAGCTTCACCTGAATCTCTAAATTGATCTAATTCTTTCTCTGACTCAAAATAAAGTGTCTTCTTATCAGTGATAACCTCAAAAAGAGGTGCCTTTGCAATCTGAATAGCACCCATCTCGAATAACTCCGGCCAAAACTGGTAGAAGAAATTCGTTAAGAGTGTATTAATATGGCCACCATCAACATCTGAGTCGGCCAGGAAGACAATACTTGAATAACGAAGTTTCTTTGGTTCAACTTCTTGACCTAGGGCCAGGCCAATTGAGGCCATAATATCTGAAAATTCTTGGTTATTTAGAATATCTTTAATACCTGCTTGTGCAACGTTCATTGGCTTACCTCGAAGGGCAATCCCTCCTTGATAGAGCTTATTACGAGCAGATCTTAAACCACCAATTGCTGAATCTCCCTCACAAATGAAAAGAGTACAAAGATCGCGCTTCTTTCTCTCGTTGGCATCAAGAAGTTTTTCAACTCTTTGCCTTTTTTGCTTACGGGCCTTCTTAGCGGCTTCTTTTAAAACTTGGTACTTATGACGAGACTTACCTCTTTCAAGAACAACTTCTAGATAGTCCTTATTCTTTCTCATAAATTTATCAATATTCTTACCCATGAATTCTTCAAGGGCCTTTTCAAGATGTGTATCACGTACAAGCTTACGCTTTGTTTGCGACTCAAACCTTGGGTTTGGCATTGTAATACCAAGGACAAAAGTAAGACCTGAGAGAACATCGTTATCAACTAGCTTGATTTTTTCTTTCTTAGCTTGTCTCTCTAACTTATCTTTTATGGCATTGATAAAGATACGACGAACTCGATCATGGTGGAAACCACCATCATAAGTAGGTGTAGAGTTTACAAATGAAATAAATCTTTCACGCTCTTCACTACTTTTATCAATACAGAATGAAAGAGACATGTCGATACGTCCCTTTACCTTTTTCTTCTTTGTATTTACTGTTTCATAAACATATGAATGAACACCAAAGTCATGAGCATTTTCTTCGTCAATACGTTGTGAAAGCTCAAATAGTCCTTTAGTGAAGTGATACTTTTCACCGTTAAAGTAAAAAGCAAGACCTGGATTATTATAAGCAAGGTCGATAATACGCTTTCTTAAAAGGTCCTCATCAATTTTATTATCTTTATAAACTTCCTTGGCAAGAGTAACCTGAATCGATACCCCAGAAGCGCCTTTAAACTTTTTAGGCTTTGTTTGTGTTATCTTCAGAGCACCATCGATAAACTTCGTTGTCTGCTCTTTTTTAGAGTTATAGTGTTTAATTGTTACATTGAACTCATCGGCCGTTAAACATGTAGCAGCTGCACCAAGACCATTTTGTCCCAATGTTCTGTGAAGAAAACCTTTTTCGTCAGTTTCTTCATCTTTAAACTTAGAACCTGTTCTAAATTCAGAATAAACCTGTTTAACCTTATCCAGTGGAAAGCCGATTCCATTATCTGCAACAGTTACCGTCTTTCCATCTTCACTTAATGAAGTGTGAACCTCTGTAACGTGGCCACGATAATACTCATCGATACAATTATCTAGTAACTCTTCTATTGCTTTAGACTTGGCCTGGTGAAACTTAACTGTCTGAAAATCAACAGATTTATCACCATAGACATAAGTCTCTAAGTCTTCAATATCGTTGGATCCGAAAACGAGAGTGATACGATTTCGACAGTGCCATCTTTGATCTTTACTCTCAATGACTGCGTCTTTCGTCTTCCCTTTTCTTTTAACTGACTCAATGCTGCGTCCCATCCTTAACTTTTCCCCTATCTTAGCTTCGTGCTATAATGTAATCAGTATAAAGAATAAGGGAAACTTAAAGGCCTTGAAAGTTACAACGCGTCAACCATTTATAATTACAGCGCTTTTTTGCCAATTATTAGTATTTTCAAATCAGGCCTATGCCTCTGATTTCAAAGGGATTAACCCTGATATTAAGGAAATATTAGTAGATAAAAAAAGAATTTATCGTAAATCCATCGTAAAGACCGAAGGAAATAAACAAAGTTTAGATTACCAAATATATGGCATCCATCCAAACAAGTGTAAGACTGCACTGCGAAAACTTTCTCGTTATGAGAAATTCAATGAATATATTGATCTGGTTAAATTATCTGGCTATTCAGAGAAGAAAAAACAAATCTATCTCTATCTTGATCACACATTAATGCCATTTCCAATGTCTCTAACTTTTAAGATTCCACGTATTAAAAAACCGGGTGTCTATCCCTTCACTTTTGATAAAGGATTCTTAAAAGGATTACGTGGTGAAATAAATGTTAGACAATTAAGCGATGGACGTTGCCTCTTCTTTTCTAAAAGTTTTTGGAAAGGAGAAAAGTCATCAATACCAGATACACTCTTTGAAATGTTTTCCGAAACTTTAGGAGAGCTAGCAATGCAGAAGCTATTTCGTATTTCCCGCAGATTATAAATAGCGTTTACTATTTATTTCTTCTAAAAATATCTTTTCTCTAACTTGCCAGAATCGTTGCTTCTTACGAGCAATTACAAATTTGGGCTTTCTAAAGAACATACGATCTTGAATAACTTTTTCAATATCATCAACTTTATATTTCAAATCACTACGCTTGAGGTGTTTTTTCACAAAAGCATGATAGAAGGCCATGCGTTGTGACTGAGTATTTAACTGAAAATACTCTTTTAAAGACTCTCCATTTACATCAAAATAACTAACTTCTAGAGATCGTCCTTTCTTACCTTGGTATTGCTTAAAGAACATCTCCTCTACTCGCATTATATGAGCATCTTTAAGCTGCATGGCCTCTTTTAACTTCTTATCTGCATCACGCAACTCATGTTCACAATGGGCACAAATATGAGCACTAATATCATTACTTTGCCCGCAATTATCACAGCTTTTAAAGCGAAAGAGAAAGCCACATTCTTGAACGTCCATTGTTGTTTCATCAAGATGTATTCCCTGACATTTTCGGCCGTAATGTTCAGTGATATTTCCCTCACTATCCATTTTTCCCCAGAAGATATTTGCATGCCCACAATCCGGACACATCACTTGAACCTCTTGTGTATCACCACTCGGTTTTACTTCCCCAACTTCTGGTTTGAAAATATCGTGATCCAATCCTGTATAGTCTAAAATTAAGCAGTCTTGCTTGCCTTCAAAAAGTCTTAGGCCCCTTCCAACGATTTGTTGATAGAGACTGATTGACTCTGTTGGACGAAGTATTGCAATAAGATCCACATGAGGGGCATCAAAGCCTGTGGTTAGAACAGAGACATTGACCAGGTACTTAATTTCTTGATTTTTAAAATGAGTAATTAATAAGTCTCGATCTTCCTGAGGAGTCTCTCCTGTCACGATAGCACTTTCATTTTCAGGTAAATGAGAAAGAACTTCATTGGCATGTTTTACAGTAGAGGTAAAAAGCATAACGCCACGACGATCTTTTGCTTCTTGTACAATATGTTTCACAATTCCAGGAGTCACTCGAGCGGAATCTTCTAAAATCTTCTCGATTTCTTGAGTTAAAAAGCGTCCACTATCTTCATTTACTTCTAACTTAGAAAAGTCGTAACAAGCAACAGGAGAATCAATCTTAATCGGCCTCGTTAGATAGCCATTTTTAATCATATAACTTAATGGTAGCTCATAGAGGCAAAACTTAAAGAATCGTTCTTCATTTGTTCGAAGGATTTCATGGTAATGATAATTATAAATCCACCCCATTCCCAAGCGATATGGTGTCGCAGTTAGGCCCAAGAAAAAAACCTTCTCATTGGCCTTCTTTATCTTTTCAAAAACTTGTTGGTATTGAGTTTCTTTCTCAAGAGAGATGCGATGACATTCATCTATAATTATCAAAGAAAAGTCTTTAAAAAATTTATCGTCCGCTCTGGCCACTGATTGAATTGAACCAAAGATTACTTTATCGTTATAATCTTTTCTCTTCATTGAAGCAGAGAAGATCCCCGCTTTTAAATCATAGGATTCATACTTAGCATGATTTTGTTCAACAAGCTCTTTTACGTGGGCCAATACAAGGACCCTTCCCTTAGCAACTCTTGCAAGTTCAGCAATCACCAGACTTTTTCCGGCACCAGTAGGAAGTACAATGAGAGATGGATCCTTGGTTTTTCGAAAGTGTGAAATAACACGCTCTACAGCTTCAACCTGATAATCCCTGAGCTTAAATTTCATGAATTAAGTTTAGCAAAGAAATAAGACGATGCATATTTACAATTGATAGTTACTTTAGTGATTTAATGAAACTCCAGAAATTGAGCTTTTTGATAGCAGACGAGGGACTACACAAGTAATCGTTGTTCCCTTTCCTACTTCACTTAAAACTTTTACTTCACCATACATTTTTGCAAGAAGGTTCTTAGCAATGATCATTCCCTGGCCATATCCCTTTTCACCTAAAGTTCCTTCTATCTGTTGCACAGTTTCAACATTCATTCCTTTTCCATAATCAATAATGCTGAAAGAAAAACAATCTCCTACTTGCTTTACTTCGACATCAATTTCTGAATAAACAGAAGAATATTTGATGGCATTAAAGAAGTAGTTACATAAGATATTATATAAAAAGACTGATTTATTGATTTGAATAATCTCTTCTTCCACATCAATTTTAAAATTCACCTGAATTTGTTTTCTAGTCAATTGCTCTTGATAGATCTCTTCTAATTCATGAACAATGGCAGAAACCTTTTCATAACTATATTCATTTAAGATGTGGTCCTCATCCATTTCATTTTTTAAAGTATTAGCTGAGATGGTTTGAATAATATTAATATGGTTTGTAAGCTTCTTAACTAACTCTAGTTCTTTTGTATTTTCTAGCTTCTTCTCAAGTCTTTGACATAATAGCTGAGAGGCATAAATAGAGTTATTTACATCGTGGCCCATCGCTCTAACTAGAACGGACTTTTCTTTTAAAGATTGATCCAACATCATGTTTAAACGCTTTAACTCTTCGTTTTTTCTGTCTGTTTCATCCTTTAGCTCATTAATTAATTTTAAGTACTTTGATCTTGCACCAAAATGAGCACTTCTAGTACGAATATATAGGAAAAAAGAAGAGAAGATATTACTTCCTAATGCAGGCTTTAAAACTAATTTTAAAGAATTAGATGTAATTTCTTCAAATAAAATAACTGCTGATTTTCTTCCAATGATTACAGGAAAATTGCGATAAACCTCGAGATATACTTTAAAAAATATTGGATCAATTCTTTCTTGAGTTTCATTTATTTGCTCTAATATGATCTTTCGATCTCGAAACTCTACCTTTAACTTTATTCCCTTATATAGATAAGGAAGAACTAGCCTCGATTGAAAACGATATAGGTTCTTATGTGAAATGAAGCTAAAAACGAGATTTTTAAATAATGCGATATCTTCTGAATGAATTCCCTCTATAGCAATGATGCGAACGATTTCTTCATCAGAATAACTCTTGCGTAGCTTTGCGAAGTATTCATTAAGAAAACTTACACTGCTATACTTTTGTTTGTTACCAAAATGTTCTCTGTAAAGCTCGTTGAACTCGTCTCTCTCAATATTGAATTTCTCAAGAGAGCCCATGAGAATATTTGCAACGACACTTGAGATTTGTAAATCGTTCATCATGTGTTCTTATCTACCATATAAGTAAGTATAGACAGTTTGATGTGTAAAACATACACATAAAATAGTGGCACACCAAAGTAAACAAAACAAGTTTATTTTATATGTAAAGTATTGAAAACTCAAGATCTAATATAATTATCCCTATGGCCAGCCTTTCCTTACTAAAATAAAATTTATGAATATATCAATGAACATTATTTTAAAAGATGAAATAATGAACTCATCTGTAAAATCATTTTCCATAAATGAGGCCTTTAAGCTTTATATGGATGTATGGAAAAATATATTCACAGAGTATGAGGTATTCCCCTCTGATTCACTATTAAGACAAGATATACATATTTTGCTCTATCACGAAATGAAGCCTATTGGATATTGTGCAATGAGCAAGTACGATTATACTTTGTTAGCTTACCGACATCATTCTTTTTTCACTAATATGCCAAATGAAGTATTAGAGACACTTACGCAACTAGAACTTCAAAAAACATGGAGTGTTGAGCTTCTAACTGTCCACCCTAATTTTAGACAAGGCCATTTCGAAATTGATGTTTATGAAGGCCTAAAGCAAGTACTTATGAATATCATTCGTGATCTTCAAGCAGAACATGTGATCGCACCTATTGTAAAAACAAACCAAGCAAGTTTGAAAGGTCGGGTCCATGGTGAAATCATTATTCAAAATATTATATATAAAAGTTTATTTTGTGATTTTTTACATATGAACTACAAAACTGTTCCAGATATAGAAGATGAAAAGCTAGCAAAAGCAATTAATAGCCTCTATCAACCTTTCAAAGAAAAAATTAAGAGTTTATCTGACAAGGAGAAAATTTATGAGCAAGCTAAAAAAATTAGTTGATAATGAAGTTGCTGAAATGATCGATTTCTTTATGGCAGCGAACTTAGAATCTCGTGAAGTATATGCAAACTGGCTGGCACAAACATATTTTTATACTTCAAGCTCTGAGGATATCCTTCTTTTTTGTGCAGAAAAGAGTAAAAAATCAGATATGGCAAAAAGATGGCTAGAACATGCTGATGAAGAAGCTGGCCATGAGAATTTAGCATTGGGTGATTTAAAACGACTTGGGTTCAAAATAGAAAACTTCATTGAATTTGAAGAAACAAAGCTTTTTTATCAATCACAGTTTTTTCTTGCACAAAAGTATTCTGGAGAAAGTGTCCTTGGATGGGTTCTTATTCTTGAAGCTTTTGCTGCTTCTGTTCCTAAAGAATACATTGATAAGCTCATCTCCATACATGGAAAACCTACTACGCGATTTATGTTTATTCATTCGAACGAAGATGTTGAACATGTAGAAAAAGCATATCAAGCGGTAGAGAAATTAGATAATTTAGATTTAATTATTGAGAATATAAAAATGACAAAAACGAGGTATTTATCAATGTTAAAAAAATGCAATGAAGCTAAAAATATTGGATTTGAAAAAGCAGCATAAAAAATACAAGAAACACCTAGGTCATTCTTTCGAGAAAAAACACTTAAGAATGGCTCATATAGAGCTAATTCTTTAAAAAAAGAATATTTGAATAATCATTATCCTCATGAGCAATATTTTTAGATAACTCAACAGATGTACCATTATCTAAACTTGAAGAAATATTTACTTTAAAACCAAGTGCAGCAGCAGTATCCATAATAATACTCATACCATGACCTGTTCCAGCTTCCCCTTCAGTCCCCTTTGTTGAATCAATAGCACCGCTATTCATCTTTATAAGATCAATTTTTTCTTGTGGGATTCCAACACCAAAATCGATGATTCTTAGATATAGTTGTTCCTCAAGAACTTCCGCTGAAAATACAATACTCCCATTTTTTTTGGAAAACTTAATTGCATTATACATAATATTTGAGATTAGATTATTTTGAAGAGCTATTTTATTCGTATAAATTTTTAAATTATCATCAATTTTAAAGTCATGAATAATTCGTATACCTTTTTGATGAGCAAGATCTTCATACTCAGTAACAGAGTCTAACAAGAGAGAGTATAAATTAATCTCAGAAAATTCGTAGATTTGATCATGTTTAAAACTTCGACCTTTTGAATTATTAATTATACCTAGAACAGATTTTGAAAAACGATTTATTCGATCTATGGCCTGTTCATACTCCCCTCTTTTTATCTTTTTCTTTGCAAACTCAAGACTTAATAACTTATTGGCTATGTCATGATTTAACGTTCTATTACTTAAATTTAGATCTGCATTTAAAGACTCTAATTTTTTTCGATAATTTTCCAATTCAAGATTTTGTTCTTCCAACTGATTAGAGTATTCAATATTTTGCAAGATTAACTCTTTATACTTCCTCTTAGTAAAAAAGAGATTATAAAAGAAATTTGGTAAGCTAAACTTAGCAAATACTGGATTAGAAACAGTATAGATGACTTTATTATCAAGAGTTCTAAACTTTACTCTAGAAGGACTTTTTGCTCCTAAGAAGTTCATTGGAACCGTTCGAAATAGATCAACATACATATTGATAAACTCATGAAAGATCTGATCAGAGTGATCAAAAGTAAATATTAAATGAAAGGTGTCTGAACTGATTTTTCTTGAGGACACTTTAACATTTGAATAAAAGATTTTAAATGAAAGTTTCAAGAAGAAATTAAATAATAAGCTATAGCTAACAAAATAAGTTATAGTATCAAAAATAGGCTTGATAACTTTATTTGCGACACCTGTTTCGTTAATAATCTCGGTATAATTTTCGTAACGATTTGCAAAAGCAATTGTAATTAGCTTGAAATCCTCCCAAGAAATTCGTCCTTTTTCATCTGTGAGGCTTTTATCCTGCATAGAAATTTCACACAGAAATTCGTCAACCGAATCCCCCATGGACTTGATCCCATCAAAGTATGCATTTAACGCTTTATTACTGACTTCCAATTAAAAAACTCTCCAAAAATACTTAGAGATATTTTCCATTGAAAAAACGGATCGTGCAACTTACATTTAACAAATTAAATATCTTGATAACAGCGGCGTAATAAATCACCATACTCTCTCTCTAAGAAGTCTAATAGATCTTTTGATGATTTAGGAGCACCATATTCAGCAATGAAATGCTCATAAATCCCTGCTCGATATGAGTCTGGAAAACTCGTGCCTTTAAGATCGATTCCCTTTCCTTTAATAAAAACGGAACGAGGAGTAAGCTTTAATGAATATTGAGAAACATTTTTTGTATCAATAAAACGAATATCTCCACTTGGAAATAGCCTATCTTTAATTCTCTTTAGGCCCTTTTTACCAAAGCATCTTTCTTGTTGATAATTGATACCATGATTCATAAGAATATCCTGAATATCCATATTTAAACCAGTGATGATATCAGATGCCGTATAACCAAAGAACTCGTGGGCTGCAACGTGGGCGTTTACCCCTCTAATATTTTTACGAAACCAATTCTCAACATTCTTAAGAGCAATTGCTGAACGACTATTTGAGTTTTTAATTAAAACATCAAAATCCGCATGCATCATTTCATGAAAGACAGTTGATGCTAAGATTGTAAATTGATACTTTTGTCCCATTGGAAAGTCTGAAAGCCCCACAATTCGATTACCGCGCCAATTTTTCTCTCTTAGAACAATTGTATTGGTCTTATCATTATAAGTTGCTTCGGCCCCTGATTTATTCATCATCCACTTTTCAAAGAAGTTAGGTTTACGAATACGCACCTTTTGAGCAACATCATCTAGCCGACCAAGTTTTAATCCATGGCTCTTTTCTAGAGAATTTGAAAATTGAGAAATCGTAGCTGGACTTGCGGCCAACACATAAGTTGTAATAAGTAGAGTAAGTAGTGCTTTCATATCCATAATTACACCTTGAAAAACTTAAAATTACTATTACTGTAAGAAGATATCAGGGACTTAATAGCGAGCACTTATAAAATCACCCTGCTCCAAGTCATCAATTGGTCGATTTGAAAGACTTTTTGTATAAGGAATCTTAACCACAACTTTAGTTCCGCGCTCCAATCTATAAAATTGAACTTCACCACCAATTCGATTAACGATGTAGCATATTATACTCAGCCCCATCCCACTGCCCGTCTCCTTATTTGTCCCTGCACTAGAGCGAACTTTTGAAAAACTTTGAACTGACTTTACGATATCCTCAGGTATCCCCTGTCCGGAGTCGATAATACTGAAGTAGATGAAATGATGGTCTATCACCATAGAAAAATAAACCTTAAGACCAGAGTCAGTAAACTTAAGAGCATTAGATAATAAATTGCCCAAAACAGAATTAACAAGACTCTCCTTGCTTATGGGTAGGGATATTTCTTCTTTCTTTATTGGTGCAGTGGTAATGAATTGCACATTCTTCTCATGAAAACCTTCTTCGTAACGTGAGATAGCGCACTTAAATACATCGACAGGATTGAGTTCATAATAATTATCTTGTCCATCAAACTGCTTTCTCATTTCTTCTTTAAACTTAATAAGCTCTCTAAGTCGATCGTAGGCTCGTTTTACATAACTCAAACTCTCATCTCGCAATGCTCTAGCAAGGCTTAAGGAGAGGAAGTTTAAATCATTTGAAGTATCGTGAATAACTGACTTATAAATAGCATTAATAAGCTTTAGTTCTTCTTGAAGTTTGTGATCCCCTTCGACTTTCTTAGATAATGTTTTAACTAACACTCCCATCATAATGGAGATAAAAGTTAATACTCCTGCACTCCACCCCCAAATAGCAGAGCCAGGAATTTCATAACTTAAACAAAATGAAATAGTGACAATAGCAGCAACACTAAAGATTCCAAAATAGAAAATATTTTCTAAATTTGTAAGTCTCTTTCCATAGAAATAAAGAGCATATATACCAGGAGTGAAGCTTCCTAAGGCAATAGGAAGTGTATAATACATTATTTTGGTATTAAGAGAAAAAAGAATGCCTCCGGCAACAAGGCCTAAGACAAAGAAGACAGATATTCTCTTACGATAGTACTTTAAGCGATTATCTAAAAAGAAATTACTAAGATAATAAAGAGGAACAACCTTTAGACTAAAGAGGATGATATCCATTTCTCTACTTTCAGCGAAAATGAACCTTATTGCATAAAGGAAGAAATTAATATTTAAGGCCATTTTTAGCTGTGAATAATCCGTTTCTCGATCCAGAGATGCAATGACGTAAGCACTCACAACACATAGTAGTAAGAAGGATAATAAAACTATGTATAACGTGCTCATGCTATCCATTTCTAAAAAATAGCATATTAAAAAAAATGAACAATTTAAGAAAGGATAACTTAACTTAAGATTTTACCGTCCACGATAAATCTCAGAACATCCTGAGCTATAAGACTGTACCTACTATTGCACTAACTTTCCCATTGGCCCAGAAACAACAGACCGGGATAAACCTCAGAACATCCTGCGGTAAAAGTGCCCCAAAGGGCAGTTTTGAAGCAGAGATGGATGTAATTTACTGAATACGATCTAGTATTCAGGCTAGCCGCAGGCGCGGCTTTCGGTTTAAGACACAGAAGGAGCTGGTCCCTTTGCGCTTGAGACAACAAAGCCAGCTTAAAAGCTGGCTTGTTGAAGTTTAATTTCATTTCAGGCGATGGGCGCCCTAACTGCGTCATATCTTCGCTTTGCGAAGATGCCGCAGTTAACCCCCAAAATCGTCAAGCATGATATCTTCGCGCTCAACCCCAAGGTCAAGAAGCATATCGATAACACACTTGTTCATAATTGGAGGACCACATAAGTAGTACTCACAATCTTCAGGAGCTGGGTGCTTGCTCAGGTATTCATCATGTAATACTTGGTGAATAAAGCCTGTGTAACCATCCCAATTATCTTCAGGTAGAGCGTCTGATAGAGCAACGTGCCACTTGAAGTTATCATTTTCAGCTTGTAGGCCGTCAAAGTCTTCAACATAGAACATTTCTCTCTTAGAACGTGCACCGTACCAGAAAGTCATCTTACGATCAGTTTTGATTCTCTTAAGTTGGTCAAAGATATGTGAACGCATTGGCGCCATACCAGCTCCACCACCAACGAAAACCATTTCTTTATCTGTATCACGAGCAAAGAACTCACCAAATGGACCAGAGATAGTAACTTTATCACCTGGCTTACAGCTAAAGATATATGAAGACATCTTCCCTGGAGGAGTTCCTTTAGGAGCTCTTGGAGGAGGAGAAGCAATACGCACGTTAAGCATAATGATTCCCTTCTCTTCAGGGTAGTTTGCCATCGAGTAGGCTCTGATTGTCTCTTCGTTTACTGTTGAGTTGTATTGCCATAGGTTGAATTGATCCCAATCCCCACGGTACTCTTCTTCAATATCGAAGTCTTTATAATCAATAGAAAGTCCCGGAGGTCTTTCAATTTGAATATAACCACCAGCTCTAAATGGAACTGATTCACCTTCAGGTAATTCAAGAACAAATTCTTTAATGAAAGTAGCAACGTTGTGGTTAGACTTAACCGTACATTCCCACTTCTTAACACCAAAGACAGACTCTTCAACTTCAACTTCCATATCAGTTTTAATACTAACCTGACATGCAAGTCTTAGACCTTCACGAGCTTCTTTCTTTGAGATATGTGACATTTCAGTTTCTAGGATTTCACCGCCACCTGAGTGAACGTGAACTGTACACTGGCCACAAGTTCCCCCACCACCACAGGCAGAAGAAACAAATAATTTTTGATCAGCAAGAGCATTAAGTAGCTTCCCTCCAGCAGGGATTTGAACAACTTTCTCACCGTTGATCGTTAGTTTAACATCTCCGCTTGATACTAGCTTTGACTTAGCAAAAAGAATAACTAAGACAAGGGCCAGAACCACAACGGTAAACATTAAAACACCAAGAATAATTGCATTCATAATATTTCCTTTTTATTACTTACCGTTAAAGTTGGATCCCAGAGAAACTTAAGAAACCAAGGGCCATAAGACCTACAGTGATAAAAGTAATCCCTAGACCTTTAAGTCCGTCTGGAACATCACTGTACTTCATTTTCTCTCTAATACCTGCAAGAGCTGCAATCGCTAAGGCCCAACCAAATCCTGAACCTAGACCGAAAACAACAGACTCTCCAAATGTGTAATCTCTTTCCACCATAAATAATGAACCACCAAGGATGGCACAGTTTACAGTAATAAGTGGAAGGAAGATCCCAAGAGCGTTATAAAGAGCAGGCATGTACTTATCAAGGAACATCTCCAAGATTTGTACCATTGCCGCAATAACACCGATGTAACAGATAAGTCCTAGGAATGATAAATCAGTTCCTGGCATACCTGCCCAAGCAAGTGCATTGTCTTTTAATAAGTAATTATAAAGTAAGTTATTGACTGGAATTGTAATTGTTTGAACAACAACAACCGCAACACCAAGACCTAGTGAAGTCTTAACTTTCTTTGATACCGCTAGGAATGTACACATACCTAGGAAGAAAGCTAGAGCTAAGTTTTCAATAAATACTGCTTTTATAAATAGACTAAGATAATGTTCTAACATATTTCACCTACCCTTACATTTCTTCTATTTGATCTTTCTTCCAAGTACGTAGACCCCAGATGAAAAAACCAATTAAGAAGAACGCAGATGGTGCAAGAAGTGCCATACCATTAGTTTGGTACCAACCACCTTCTCCAGTTGTTGCTAAAATAGAAACTCCAAATAGCTTTCCTGAACCAAGAAGCTCTCTAAAGAATCCAACAAATACTAATACAATTGAATAACCAATACCGTTACCAATACCATCAAAGAATGACATGATTGGTGGGTTCTTCATTGCATATGCTTCTGCACGTCCCATAACGATACAGTTAGTAATAATTAGACCAATGTAAACTGACATCGACTTTGCAACATCATAAACATAAGCTTTTAAAAGCTGGTCAGTAACAATTACAAGTGAAGCAATGATCGTCATCATAACGATGATACGAATTGCACTTGGAACGTGATTTCTAATTAGCGATACAAATAAGTTTGCAAATGCACAAACTAATGTAACGGCCAAACACATAACTGCAACTGATTCCATTTTAGTTGTTACGGCTAGGGCCGAACAAATACCAAGAATCTGAAGAGCAATTGGGTTATTTTCAAATAATGGGTTAAGAACTGTTTCTTTTAATTTCATTATTCACCCCCACCTTGAGTATATTTATCAATAAATGGTCCGTATGCGTCGTCCCCCATCCAGTAGCGAACAGTTCCTGTTACACCATTAGCTGTAAGAGTTGCACCTGAAAGACCGTCGATATCAAATTTGCTAGCATCGCGTGCTTCACCTTTGATAACTTGAATTTGAGGATTTCCATTTTCACCAAAGATCTTCTTACCTGGCCAAACTGCTCTCCACTGAGGATTATCAATTTCACCACCAAGACCTGGAGTTTCACCGTGAGCGTAGAATCCAATACCTTTTACAGTATTTAGGTCTGTTTCAAGAACTAGGAAACCGTACATTGTTGACCAAAGACCTTTACCGTGAATTGGGAAAACTACTGACTTCGTTTCTTCACCGTCTTTTACAAAGTATACTTTTCCGTATTTTGCACGAACCTTAATATTTCCAAGATCTTCGTCTGAAGGAATCTTGTAATTTCTTTTTGGATCTTTAGCCGCTTTGTTTGCATCGTATTCAGATGGCTTAATATCTGTTACGTACTCACCAGTTTTAAGATCAACAAGTTTAGCTTCGATTTGCTTATAAGCTTCCTCAATCTCTTTCTTTTGAGCTGTTGATTCAACAATCCCAGCAGTCATTAGAAGGTTCTTCTTAATATCTAAAGCTTTGTTTTCTTCTTGAAGTGGTCTTAATGAAACCGCTGACCAAGATACGACAACTGAACATACAACACATAGGATTGTTGCTACGATCAGAGTTTTTGCAGTACTATCATTACTCATCACTGCCCCCTTATACCGTCTTGTATCCATTTGCACGTTTCTTGATGTTACCTTGAATAATAAAGTAATCAATTAATGGTGCAAAACAGTTTCCGAAAAGGATTGCAAGCATAGTACCTTCTGGGAAAGCTGGGTTAATAACACGAACAAGGATAACCATGAAACCGATTAAAGCACCATAGAACCAATGTCCTTTTGTCGTCATAGAAGCTGATACTGGATCTGTTGCCATAAATACTGTACCAAATGCAAAACCACCAATCACTAAGTGCCAAAGTGGAGTTACAGAGAACATCATATTTGTATCAGATCCGATAATATTTAAAAGACCTGATGTTGCAACAGCAGCAAGTGTCATTGAAAGCATGATTCTCCAAGAACCAATTCCTGCAATGATTAGAATTGCAGCACCGATTAAACAAGCAAGAGCTGATGTCTCACCCATTGAACCTGGAATGAATCCTAAGAAAGCATCTTTCATTGAAACAGTGATTGCTTCAACTCCACCAAGAGCAGCTTGTGAAAGAGCTGTTGCTCCAGTAAATCCGTCAACTGCAGTCCAAACCGCATCCCCTGAAATTTGTGCAGGGTAAGCAAAGAAAAGGAAAGCACGAGCAGTAAGAGCTGGGTTTAGGAAGTTTTTCCCTGTACCACCAAATACCTCTTTACCGATTAGAACACCGAAAGAGATACCTACAGCAACCTGCCATAATGGAATTGTTGGAGGAAGTGTTAGAGGGAAAAGAAGACCTGTAACAAGGAAACCTTCATTAATTTCATGTCCTCTAACGATTGCAAATAATGCTTCCCAGAAACCACCAGCAATTTGAGTTACTAGAAAGATTGGGAAGAAGTATAAGAATCCGTGTAAGAAGTTAGCTAGTAAGCTCTCTGGTGAGAAACCTGCACCAAGTGCCATGATGATATCAGCACGCCAACCTTCAGGAGTCATTCCAGCAGCTGCAAGAGCAGAGTTTGCTTGAAAACCTGTGTTGTACATTGCCATAAATACCGCAGGCATAAGAGCGATAGCAACTGTGATCATTAATCTTTTTAAATCAAGTGCATCTCTAACATGAACTGAACCTTTAGCAACTCCACCTGGAGTATAAAGGAATGTATCGATCATTTCATATACAGCATAAAATTTTTCGAACTTCCCGCCTTTAGCGAAGTTATCATGTTGAGAATCTAGAAGTTTGCGCAACATTGTAATTATCCTTCTTTCTCAATAATAGTTAAACTTTCTCTTAGAGCTGGTCCGAAATCAACTTTACCAGGGCTTACGAAAGTACAAAGAGCTAGATCTTCTTCGTCTAGTTCAAGACAACCAAGCTCGATAGCGTAGTCATTGTCTTTCGTTACAAGTGCTCTTAGAAGTTGAGTTGGAAGCATATCTAGAGGCATTACTTTTTCAAATGATCCAACCGGAACCATCGCTCTATCAGAACCATGAGTAGCAGTTGTGAAATTGAAAATTTGCCCAGGCTTTAACCAGTGAAGGAATGTACGCTTAACAGAGAATTTATTAAGACCTGGCTTGTGCCATCCTAAGAACTCTCTTTCACGCCCTTCAGCTAGAAGAGTAATTTGGTTATGAAAACGACCAAGATAAGCAAATGAACCGGCCATTGCACGTCCACTGAAAACTGAACCTGAAACAACTCTTACCTCACCTTGACCAACTTTACCTGAAGTTACTTCACCTAAGTGAGCTCCTGGGATTGTCTTTACAAGAGTTGGGTTTACAGAAGCTGGCCCTGCAATAGAGATAATTCTCTCTGTTGAAAGCTCACCTGTTGTAAAAAGCTTACCGATAGCAATTACATCTTGATAATTAATTGACCATACCGTCTTTTTATTACTTACAGGATCTACAAAGTGAATGTGAGTACCAGCATTACCTGCAGGGTGAACACCAGCAAATTCCTTTGTTTCAACTTTTGTCGTAGAAGGTTTTGGAATATTACTTCCAGCTGCCTTACAAACATAAGTCTTTCCATCAGTAAGTTTTGAGATAATTTCAATACCGTTTGTGAAGTCTTCACCTGCTTGTGCGATAACAACTGCAGGATCAGCAGCAAGTGGATTTGTATCCATAGCTGTAATGAAAATAGAACTTGGCTCTGATCCAAGATCTGGAGCTTTTGAAAATGGCCTTGTTTTAAATGTTGGCCACAGTCCCGACTCAACTAAAAGAGACTGAACGTCTTCTCTAGTTAAATCCTTAACTCCTGTTCCTTTGTAGTTTTCAAAAGTAACTTGCTCATTACCTGAAACTTCAATTACTAAAGTTTCAAACGCTCTTCTTGCCCCACGGTTAATTTCAATAACCTTACCGCTGATTGGTGCTGTGTAAAGTACACCTTCAACTTTCTTACAAGAAAATAACGCTTGTCCTTTCTTTACTTCGTCGCCAACTTGAACAATCATTGTTGGTTTCATTCCAACATAATCTGGTCCAGTAAGGGCAACTTTAGTCACTTGAGGTCCTGCCTCAATCTTTTGTGATGGCTTCCCACTGATAGGAAGATCCAATCCTCTCTTAATGTGAATCATAGCGACAAATCCCGTTATTTTGGTTTGTTAACAATAAAATAAAATTTGAAATTATTAATTTTTTAACAGAAATACATAAAGTTGTAACCCTAATTTTAACTAGTTTAACCATTAAGATTGGCCTTTATTACGAGACCATCATGCGTCAAAACGAAGGCTATTTAGTTACGATTTATTTACCGCAACACTTCTTGTATTTCTTTCCTGAGCCACATGGACATGGATCATTTCGTCCAACTTTAGCTCCATCTCTTTTAACCTGCGCTACAATGGGCTCTCCGTCTACGAAGAACCAATCTCCGTCAATTTTTACGAACTCAGAACGCTCATAATGCACATGGTCTTGTCCACCTAGGCCAAAAGTTGCTTTAAACTCAACCATTCCCCAATCATCTCTTTCTGTTCCCTCTGCAGTGTCGACTATTTCAAGTCCTTTCCACTCAGATTGTGATGACCAAGCCTTAATTTCGTTTACATCCATATCTTCACGATGATCTGGGTGCGTTGAATCAACAATAAAGTCGATATCCCCAGTTGTGTAAGAAGAATAACGTGCGCGCATTAGAAGTGCGGCCGTCTTTGCTTTTGTTTCACCTTTAATAATTGGTAAACAACATTTTTCTAAACTCTCTCCAAGTCCACATGGACAACTCATAATAAACTCCATTTAAAATCGATATAATAAGTCGGTAAAATTAGTGTTTGTTTCATCAAAATATACCTTGCTTTCTAGTAGTCGACTAGAAATAAATGTGAAGTGCGGCTTGAGCATCTTTTGATACTTTGTACGACTTCGTCTTATGGCATATTCATCTTTGAACTCAAGATCTTCTATTTGGCGATCAAGTTCTTTATCGGTAGGTACAGTCAAATAAAGATACTTTGCTCGATTTGCTAAAATTGGCAAACAATACTCTAACTCTTCATCTGTGAGGTATTGAAAAACAGAAGTACAAACGGCCAAATCAAAGGACTTCTTTTTGTCTTTATTGCGTTCACACCATGAAACTAAATCTGTTTTTTCTAGTTTAAACTTTGTTGATGGAATTTTATTGATGTCACGCTTCTTAACAATATTGTAAGCATGTTCGCTGGGTTCAATTCCATGGGCCTTATATGGTTTAAACTCATCGAGAAGTGCCTCAAATAAGTGTCCCAGGCCAAAGCCGAGATCAATTATTGAACTGATATCAATATACTCCATACCAAATAGATACTTAATATAACCAACGTGCTCTTTGGCATTTCCAATACCATCCATATCATCGGCATCTTCGTAATTTACGTCCCAATAATCTTTGGAAAAGCCTTTAGCTCCCAACTCTTTCACAACTCACTCACCTTTAGTGTTTTATTAATTAAATAGGCATTTGATATCAATCGATAAATTCCTACAGAAAAAATAGCTGACCATAGCAATAGAAACGACTGATAAGTAAAACTTAAATAAATAAGAGGCAGAAAACAAGTAAAGAAAGCAATGACCATATGCTTGCCTAAGAAATCAAAGCGATTAATTCCAAACACCAGTCCGTCATAGACATACGCAATGGAAGCAGGGATTTGGACGATGGCCAAGAAAACAATGACCCCTTTAATCATCTCATAAATCGACTGATCATAAGTAAATAGTCCAATGAGAAAGCGGTTAGCTGTTAAGAAAAGGATGCAAAAAATAACTCCAACAACAGCACCCATTACTAAGAGTTTTCTAAAGATTTCTTTAAGATTCTCATGTCCCTTATTTCCATACAAACTACCACCAATAATATTTCCCGATGTAGCAATTCCATCGGTAAAAAAAGATGCAAAAAGCCATAAATTCAATATCACTTGATGGGCAGCAAGCGCCTTAATTGAGATTGAACTTGCAACTTTTGTAGCAAGAAAGAAACTTGTGGTTAAGAAAGCTGAGCGCATAAATACATTCAATGAATTCTTGCCCATATGAAATGCGTCTTCTAGAGCAATCTTGCTTTTAATAAAAAGGCCTTTTAAAGACTTCTGATTAAAAACGAGGAAAAGGGCAATAAGAAGACCAAGTGCATTTGCAATAATAGTAGCTGCTGCAACTGATGCCAGTCCACCATCAAAGATATAAAGACCTAAGTAGGATAGAATAATATTAGTAAGTGTTGTGAAGCCAATAATATAGAGAACTGTTCTGACCTCGGCCATGCCTCTTAATATGGATAGTGCCGACATAAAAAGTAGGATAAATGTATGGCCATATATTCGAGTTAAGAAGTACTCATCACATTGTTTATAAAGTTTAGGGTCTACTGAAAGAAATTGGTAAATATAATCTCTAAATGGTGCAAGAAAAATACTTAAAATAAGTCCTAGGGCCAGAGCAATTAAGAAAGTAACTTTAATAAGAGAGACCACTCGAGGAAAGTCTTTTTGGCCAAGCTTTTGTGAAATTGCTTGAATTGGTGCATGAACTAAGAAGTTAAACATCCAAGTTAATGATGAAATGATTGATACTCCTACGGCCATTGCCGCAAGCATCTGTGTATCATAATTTCCAACTAAGGCCGTATCAACAATTGAACTTAAGGGCTCTAGCATTGATGCTAGAATAGAAGGCAAAGAAAGGGCCCATAGGCCCTTATAAGATAACCAATCTCGATTCATAGATTGAATTACTTGATTAGTACTTTGTTACAGCAGAAAAAATTGCAACAAAGATAAGTGCTAAGATAAGACCTAGACCAGCAAGTCTATTATTCTTCATTCTCTTAGCTAAAATTGGTCCAAGTGCTGAAACAGCTACCCATAAACCAACTTTTACTTTTACCCACATTGGCCAACCTTCACCGTGGCTTACACCAATACGAGCTAAAAGCCCCATACCACCTACAAATAGTAGGAAACTTGCAATACCTGAAGTTATTTTTAGCAACTTCGAGTTATTACCTTGAGGGCCAACAAATTGCGGTGCAAAAGCTGCAACCATTAGTACTAACATAAAAACGTGAAGTACTTTGTAAAATTCATAACTCATTCTTCTTCTCCATTATTCTCTTCTTCTAAACTTGTCAGTCTGTCGTTAATACAGTTTAAAGTCTTATTGATTCTAGCTAATTCTCTTTCTATCATTAAATCTTCACGGTGTAAGCTTGTTTGCATTCCCTCAACATTTTTCTTTAACACCTTTACGCGGTGGCCAATAGTTAGAAATTCTCTTCCAAGCATAACATTGGCGAAGATGGCAGTATATGTAGCAAATAATCCTGTACCAAGAATCATTAGAAAAACTGCAACCACCCTTCCCGAAAATGTCACAGGTGTAACATCTCCATATCCAACAGTTGTGATAGTAGTAAATGCCCACCAAATTGAGTCACTAATAGTTGTCACGTTAGGATTATGACCGTTTTCGAAATGAAAGAAAGTATAGGCAAAAATTAAAACACCACTATTACCTAGGAAAGTAATAACCCAGAAAGGAACAGTCTTGAACAAGTAGATAAATCGTTCAAAGAATATGTTGATGCTTGAGCGCAAATTGACCTCTATTATAAATTTAGGATTTAACATATAATATTGAATATGAGCTACTTTGGGAATAGTAATAAGGGTGAAAAGATATATCGCGGTGCATACAACTACTACCGTAAAGATAACCTTTATGCTGAAGAAACATTTGAAGTCTATCGCAGGCCAAAATTCCATCAGATCTATTTTGAAGGTGAAATGCTAGCGCGTGTAATGACTGGGGAACTTTTAAAGGTCCACGTCGCCTATACAGTTGACAAGGAATACACTCCAATAAAAGTTAATATTGTGAAGTCACTTGGTGAACAAGTTTCAAAAGAAATCTTTCTCTTTGATCACTCCAATAGTGAACTTAAGTATCAATTTGAATGTGGTGATATCGTTAAGACTGAATCAATTGCAACCTCGCCAAAGTTCTTTGTCACAACTCCCCTAAGTTGTTGCTCAATGCTTTTCTTATGGTCAAAGAAGTTTGATTCCGTAGGAAAGAATTTTTACTCTTTCTTTTCGACAAATAATCAATGGACCTACTCTGGACCGATTATCAATAATAATATTGTTGTTGAAAGAGTTGCCCAGACTTCAGAAAATATCAAAATTGATGGCAGTACCGTTACGGCCGTTCAGTATAAGCTATTTGAAAAAATTGAATCTAATGATCCAAAAGAATTGAAAGAAACTCCAGAGATGTTAAATATCTGGTTATCCCAACACCAAACAATTCCCTACATTATTAAGGATAATAAAGGCACAAATATCACAATTAAGTATCTCAATAATCTGGATACGATTTAAGCTAGCCTATTCTAATGTTTGGACGAATTCTTTAGAAGCTTCTAGCGCTTGTTTAAAGTTCGTACGATTAATTTGATAAGGCTCCATTTGCTTTGTAAGCTTTGCCATCGTTGAATTCTTCCACTTTTTAATTCGTGAATCAATAACAACAACTGCTCCTGCATCATTCTCAGTTCTCAGGAGTCGGCCAAGCTTTTGATGAAGATTACGCGTACGGTGTGCTAGATAATAATCTTCAAATTCATTACCAATATTTGTATCGTAATAATCACGTCTTAATCGAATAACCTGATCCATTGAAAGGTCTGGAATTTTATCAATAAAGACAAATCTTAAAGCGTCACCAGGTACATCAATCCCCTCACCAAAAGACTCCATTCCAATTAGAATTCCATTTCCAGAATCCTTAAATTCTTCAACGACATTGGCGCCCATACCTTGAACAAAGACAGGAAGTTTACCTTCAAACTTATCCAACATATACTCCACAGCTTTTTCAAACCTGGCACGAGCAGAGAAAAGTAGAAGCGTTCTACCACCAATATCTTCAATAAATGGTACCAGACGATCACAAACTGTTTTTACAAAATCCTTATCATATAAAGATGGCGTATCATCGCATAAGAAGACACGAGTCTTATTCTTATAGTCGTATACAGAAGGAAGAAATAATCCTGAACGAAAGCGTCTTTCTGGCTCACTGTAGAGATAACCTGTGGACCACTCCATACCACGACTTCCTTGATCTCCATGTTCATTGCCTAATGTTGCTGAAGTATAGACAACTGAAGAAGATGTCTGAAGAAGTTGATCGTGAAGTATTTTCCCCGTATTAATTGGGCCGGCCGTTAAAAGAAATCCCTGCTGCTCATGATACTTCATTGAAAGAGAATACGGCTGCGTTGACGTTTCAATTTTTAAAAGAAGCGCTAAGGCATTCATAATATCTTCAAGTGTTCCGACAAAAGATTCAAAGCGAGTCCACGCTGTAATCTCAGGCGGCCCTTGCATATCACTTGCTTGCCAACGAACAGTATAAGGATAGACCTTCTCATAAATTGATTTAAGAAGATGGTAAATACTTTCAAGATGATGGAAAACACTCAGCCTTAGGCCTTCTTTTTCAGTTGGCATAATCATTGGAAGCTCATTCCAGAATTTATCTGTATAGCGAGGCATCTTTTTAAAGATCATTTCAAACTTATCAGGTAATTCAAATAAATGATCACGTAACATAGTTGCACTATCAATTGAAAGCATACGAAGTGCCGAGATCTCTTCTTCCTGATTACCTTCAATAAGGTTTCCAATTAAATAAAAGAGAGAACCAAGACCTTGTAGGTTTTGTAATTGTTTTTGTAGGCTTTCAAGATCAGACTGCCCTACTTCAGCAGAGAATGCCTTTGTTGCCTCACCTTCAATCTTATGTGCCTCATCTACAACGACGTATGGAGGACGTGGAAATGACTTTGTCCAAGAAAACATCAAGGCGTGATTTCCCACAATGATGTCTGCTTCTTTTGCATCTCGAAGTCCACGAATATATGTGCAATTTGCATAGTATGGACATTGCTTATTTGAGCAGGCCCTATAATCTACGGCCAAGTCTTTTTCTGCTTGTGAAAAGTCTTCTAATTTCATTTTCAAAACGAAAGGAAGATCATTTCGAGAGATCATATGCTCAAGTGCACTATTTGAATTATGAAAGAAAAGTGATTCAAAATAAATATCACTAAATTTTTCTTTGAAGTCTTTTGTGTCAGTGAATAAATCTGTCTCATTTTGTCTTTGTGTAAAAAGTAACTCGCAAAAGTGGTTACTAGAGCCAACAAGTTGGCGAATCTTTAAGTCCTTTGGTGAGACACCTAAGAGCTTATGAAGTGCTGGAACGTCTTTATTCATGGCCTGGGCCTGAAGTGTCTTTGTTCCTGTTGCAACGAGGACCTGCTTTTGTTCACTTAAAGCAAATAATGCAGATGGAACTAAGTAGCCCAAAGTCTTACCTGTTCCAGTAGGAGCTTGAACCATTGAATGGATATGATTTTTAAAAGACTGACCAACTTTTAAGGCCAAGTCTTCTTGTGATTTTCGATAACGATAACCATTAAATAATTTTGAGACTTTTTCTTCATTACTAAATATTTCTTTTACATTGGCACCATTAAAGGTCATATCAAAGTTTTGATGATATTCTTGCTTATCCTCTAAAGTCTTTGGATATGCCCATTCAAGAGCTGTTTCAATATGTGGAATAGGATCAAAATCAATTTGATTTGCAATCTCTAAAACATCTTCTTCATAAAGACTTAGGAATTTAAAGAACCAATATTTATCTAATGAATACTTATGCATTAAAGACATCATGAAATTATACTTTCCAGCATCTTTTTTCGTCATAAGTGTTGCCACAATAACAACTTTCAATAGATCGATAGAGTCTTGTAAACCGCGATGTAGCTCTTTATCTGCAAGTCCCATACCCACAATAAAGTTTTCAAGTTTAAGAGAAGACATATGTGGAAATAGTAATGATAAGAAATAAAGGGAGTCTTGCCAGCGATGTCCTTCTCTGAAGTCCAAAGTTTCAAAATGATGATCAAGAAAACCCGCTTCAAAGTCAGCATTGTGGGCCAAAATATCATGGCCATCTAATTCAAGAACCTCACCAATTACATCATCAAGCATTGGTGCTTTCTTAAGCATCTTATTATCGATTCCAGTTAGCTTTTGAATAAATTTAGAAATTTCAAATTCTGGACGGCATAGTGATTCATACTTATGAATAAGTTTTGTTCCATCAAATTGAAGAAATCCAACATCAATGATCTCATCAACGCTTGCATCAGCGCCCGATGTCTCAATATCTAATAATGCCCATTTACCCAGTGTGTTATTGTCTTCGCTCATATCATCTTCCTCTAAAGATAAGTTAGCACTGTTGAATCATATTGATAATCAACTTTTTATGTCATATTCTAGGTATATATTATTAATTGGGTATTTTTATAAGGCCATTACATGTCTTCAGCGACTTTTTTTCAAATTCAGTCATTTATCATCCTAGCTCTTATGGTTTACGGGGTGACGCAGAGTAAGAAACGCAAAAAGCATATTAAAATTATGTCGAGCGCAATTATCTGGGATATCCTACTAATTTTACAAATTGAATTAAATCGCAGTGCGATAGATAAGGCCCTGGAAGTCTTTCAATCACAAACTGCTTTAAAAATACACTTATTCTTTGCAGTATCGAGTGTTGTACTCTATTTCGCAATGATCATCTCAGGTAGAAAGGTTCTTGCAGGAGATCGCTCATTCATTCCAAAGCATCGTTACCTAGGAATTACGACATTAGCATTTCGTATCCTAACTTTTATAACGAGCTTCTATGCTGCTGCTAAACCAGTTATAAATTAAGAGGATTCACTAAATGTTATTTGAACAAGTAAAAACAATAATCGAAGAAAATATCAAAGACTCACAAGTTCAAGTTTATGACTTAACTGGTGGTGGTGATCATCTTGGAATCACAATTATTAGTGATGAATTCAAAGGAAAGATGCTTCTAGCACAACACCGTATGGTTATGGATATTCTAAAGCAAAAACTAAGTGAGGACCTTCACGCTGTACAGCTTAAAACACTAACTGTTGAGCAGGCCCAAAACCAAGGTTTGATTTAGTTTTCAACAACATCAAATCGAACATTAATAAATGGTAACGAGACATCTTTACGAGAGAAGCTTAACTCTTTAAAACCGTCTCCAATAACAAACTCTCTATAAGTTCCATCTGATCTCTTTACACCGCGATATAAACGGCCAAGTACTTGGTCATTATCTTTATAAGCTTTTAAACGGTAACGAATGATTCGAGCTCTTGCTACATACACAGAGTTTGCAAGCCCATATACAAAGGGAATATTTCTTAAAAAGTCATCTTCACTATTATAATAATTCATCGATCTCACATCCCAATTTATAAATAAATCAGGCTCAATATCTTCTTTTTCTAATTTAGATGCACCTTTTGACTTCACCCAACCAAGATAATTATATTTAGTAGGTGCATTCTTTCCTGGCTCACTACTATCTTTACGAACAGGAAGGTTTGCATAGGCATAAATCAGCGCCCCCTTTCTCCATATAATATCTTGTTGCTCATCAGGTAAAGAAGGCTGATATAATTTATTATTCAAATTATTATTAAAGTTTAAACTTTGAAACTCTGTACTTGAGTTATAAGCTTCACTTGGATTTAAAATAACTTCTTTAGAAAAGAACGGGTCTTGAATAAGAAAATAAATGGGGCGAGAAAATGAGCCTACTCCCGATGGAGTTTTAAGAACGAACTCTCTTTGACAATTTTCTTCACAAGTAACATCAAAATAAAAATCGAAGAAGTTCTTATCGTTATCATCCATTAACTCAAGTGAGCCCAGAGAGAATTTTGCAAGAGATAGGTCCTTACTTAAGACCTGTTCAAATTGCGTTAAATTAATTGTTTCTAAAATCTCTTCTGTTACTTTTTTATTATCTCTTTTATAACGACTAAAGAATGACGTTGCTGACAATAAGACTACTCCTGCAAGTCCTGAAGCAACCAATAATTCGACAAGGGAGAAACCATTACTCTTTTTTATAAATTTAAACATTCTATTCCCCTGAAATAACAAATTCATAATCCTTAAAGCCTTCAATATAAGACTTATGTGTTACGCGAATAACAAGCTTTAAAAGCCCACGATATGTCGGGTGTGGTATTAGAATATAGCCCATACGGCCTGGACAACTAGGACACTCTTCAACAGATGTTACTAATTTATCATTCCAAGCAAGAGGAAGCTTCTCATTGAGGTCTTGTACACTTGTCATTGATAAGAATTCATCACTATTCATATTAACCTGAAAAACAGCACTATTTGATGATATTTTACGATACAAAGAATTAACAAGATTATGTTGAACGACCTGACTTCTCGATTTCTTATTTGCACTTCTAAAAATATTTTGTCCACCAACAAAGGCATATATTAGAACACCTAATAAGCCTGCTGTGACAACAATCTCTGCTAAAGATAAACCTTTATTATCCAACTTCAACTATAGACTCCCAGTTTCAACCCAATATGTTTGGATATTAAATCGGCGGTAACGATTTGGTATTTTTGATTTTGTGACAAGTCCCCCACTTTCAGGAAGCCCTATTTCTGGATCAACTGTCGTCCAGTTATAATTATTTGGCCCCTCTAAGACAAAATGAATTGGGGAGCAAGTTCTTAAATCATATTGCTCTTGTCTTGAAATATTTTTATTCCAAACAGTAATATTAGAATCACATTCTAATAACTCTCCATTTTCATCTCGACGAGCAAGCCATTTATACTCTCTTAGTTTTTCGATAGCGGCCGGGTGCCAAATACTATAGAAATTCACACCACTGGTAAGAGCACCACTTGATATTTCTAACTCATTTACTAGTAGTGTTCCCACAAAAGTTAAAGGCGTTGAACGAGGTTCAATTTCTAGCTCAAGACAAGCGTAGAAACCAAAGATAAAACTCACATCACTTGGAATAATACATTTCTTAGTGACCGATTGATTAGGTATCCCACCAGCATCACCTGGATACATATTACTTTGATTAAATAAGTAACGATCTTGCATTTCCATCGTCTCAGTCAATGTAATTCCATTTCCACCAACATCATACATCCAAGAATGCAGCGTATTCTTTGTAAAAGAGATATCCCAAGAATAATTGTCATTAACAGGTATACCAGAACACTTTTCTTTTAACTCTTTACTTTCAGAAATACTTAACCCATCTTCAGGCATAAATAATTCCTTACTAAGTTTTTCAAAGAGTCCCGGCATCGGCTTGCGAGGAGGTTCATTAAATCCATTATCGCGCTTTAACATTGTCCATCCCTTAAGCTCTTCATCTTCGGCATTTGTATACTTAATAGATTCCACCACTCCTTCTTTATTTCGAATGAGTTTTATATTAATGAGGTTTGGATTACCTAATTCATTAGGCCCTGGTTTATGGGCCTCATTATTACGTCGGCCTGTTGTGTAATTAGAACTATTCTCAATGGCAAAATCAAAAGCTGTTAACGACAATGTAATATCAGATATATTCTTATACGCATCACTATTGAGTTGATCCTTATTACTTATATCAACTTTAAAGTTTGTGATATTTGTTGTTGAGGCCGAAAGACTAAAATCAATACTAGGCTGCTTTTTTAAATACTCTTCAATTTCTTCAAGTGATTCATCCTTCATTTCAGCATATTCGTTAGAAGCAGTCTCGATTGCGTTAACACGAGACTCGCAGCTGGCCTTAGCACCAGGATTATCGTTGTATACACTTGCACAACTACTACTTTTTGATTCATTAAAATTAGAATCAACAAGGCTACATTTATCTGATCTTACCTTAGGATCTTTAGAGTTGAGGTCACTACATTTACTTGAAATATTTCTCACAACTCTTTGAAAGTCATTTTCCTTATAAGTGTCATCAAATTCTTCATCTGTTACTGTTTCTTTAGCAAGAACTTCCTTAGATTTAATAAAGTTAATGCTAGAGTTTAAGTTAATTTTGAACTCTGTATCACGTGCTAGTAATAACTCTGCTGTTTCGCCATTTGCAGGAACAGAAACGTCCATTTTCATGATTGGCTTTTCGGATTTACCTACATCTATATAAGAGACTGTATTTTTGTCATTTTTTAAAATAACAGTATAGCCCTTCGTTGAGCTAACTAATTCACTTGGGAAGGCATATTCTTTAAATTCATTTGATATCGGAAGATTTGTTTTTGAAAGTCCGACACTAAATCCACTACCACTTAATTTACCAAATAATCTAGAATCTCTAGTTTCAGATAAGTTCTCTTCTAGCTCGCGCCAAATATCACACTTCTTTGCAAGACTTGTATCAACATAATATTCATTACCAAATAAGGCGGCAATCCCCTCATCGACTTCGTCTTCAAAGACAACGCCACGTTTTATCGTTTTTACATTAGCATAAGTCGAATAAAGTTGATCATCCTGTCCACCAAAACTCTTTGGTACAAAATTACCAGAACCACTTTTGACAGCACCTCTTCCTAAATGAATATTGGAATAAATCCCAACTGGTGCATAAGAGCTCGACGGTAGAATAAGGTCATTATCAACATAAATTGGTGCGTGAATATTTAAACCTTTAGAGCTTTCTGATCCAGTATATTTAGATAAGTCTAGATCCCCACCTTTAATGATTGCAAATTGATTTAGGGTTCTTGGAAATAGACCAACTAAACTTCTCCCGTAGGGCCTACTATTATAATCGGAGCATCTATCGATATCCTTCATCTTTGCTTCAACAAAGATTTCGATATAGCGATCATCCCCTGATTTATAAAGAGCACTATTTTCAGCTTTCTTTAAAGAAATTGAAACTTCATCCATACAATTTCTAAGCGTATTAGTTAGAGAAAGGTTAATTGGATGGGACTGACTTAACTCCCCTAGAGACTTTATACTTATTGTTGTCGAGACCTCATCAAGAGCAGGTTCAAAGCCAATTTCTTTATTATATTCATTTTTATAGGCTTGCTTAATCGCAGTTAGAGAAGCGCTAGACCATAGGAGCCTTTCAAGATTTAATTTATTACTAATTACTTCATGCATATCTCCAGAACAGCTTTCGCTTCTGGCCCACTTATCATCCATACACCAACGATTTTTTAAAGCATGAGTCGTGTATGAAATAATACCGCGAGTAAAGGTATCCATTTCAGCATTAATGCGGCCATCTTTTTTCTTTTTTGAGACAACGTCGAGAACCTGATTTAGGTTCATTGTGAGATACGCTGCGGCCACCGAAGCAAAAATTATAAATGCTAGAGCAGCACCACCGCGTTCATTTCTTAACAACTTCATAAAAATCCATTTTTAATCAATTCAATTACTATATTGCAGGAGAAAACCAAATATCGTAAACGCTTCCAATGCGTCCATCTTCAGTCGTAAAAGTCGACTTCTCTCTGGCCTCTGCTCGCCCTTCAAAAGCGATATGTCCTCTTTTATATTCTAAGTTTATTGAAGTAACACCTTTCTTTGGTAATGTCGTCATTTCAGAACTTTCACTGATCCCGTTACCATTGAGATCATTCCATAGAATTAAATTTGAATATACTTCGTCATTAATATCGATTACACCGTCATTATTAGAATCATACTTAGCTAAAGCTCTAAAGCCATTTTCATATGTATTTTGATCACCGAATAACTCAAGGGCACTATTAATTTTTCCATCACCGTTTCGATCAATGGCAAGGAAATAACCTTTCGAATTAGGCTCTACCCAGTTTACGACTGGTACATCATTTATTAGTGGAAATGAACTTCTTCCTAAGAAGTCAGGGAGATTCGCATCGAAGAATAACATTAGTGGTGAATAATAAGAGCCACAGAATTGATTTCTTCCAAGAAACGCCGCTTTTACATTTAGACAGTCTTCAAAGTCATTAAGGCCAATACTTCCTTTATAGTCGAGCTTAACCCACTTATCTTCTTTTTCATTATGTTGAAAGAATTCCACACGCACATCACTAGAAGAGCCAGAGAAAATTACACGGCCAGTACTTAGATCACGTGCTCCAACTCTTTTTGGAATACTTAATTGCGCAATTGAAACATTGACTTCACCTTCATGAATTTCACTTTCAGTATCTTCCTGTGCACCTGATACAATTTCAGTTGAAACATCCATTGCTTCCTTACCTCGGATACCACAATTGGCAAGCCCAGGCTTTTTCGTATATGAAGACTTGGCAGCGTAGCCAGTTCCCTTCCAATTATAGAAGAATTTACATTTAATATTTGAATTGAGAGCTGCTTGAGCTAGAGGGTCTCCTTGACGACGACAATCAAGAGCATCGTTTAAAAAGAACTTTGCCCTCTTGTAAGCACATTTATATTTAACATCACGTGAAGAGTTTCCACTTTTTATTAAACAATTAACATCATTTGATTCAGCATTCCACGTACATGATTGCCCATAAGTATTTGGCCAAGTTACCTGAGGAGAGAAGACCGTATTACTCTCAAAGTGTTGTCCACCATTTGATAACTTCACATTCATTCTAATATCACCACCACGAGGATCAATCGTACTCTTAGCATGTCTCAGGTTTGCACCATAACAAGTAGGAGTTAGCGTAATATTTAAATGTTTTGAGCGAAATTGATCACACGAGTTCTTCTTAATAACATTTCCCACTTGGTTTAACCTAACGCCAAGGGCCGTGTTATTTGGAATGACAGAAATTCCTTGAGCAAAGACTTGATGACTACTAAAGATTGTTAAAAATATTAGTACTAACACTTCTGAGATCCCCTTATTTGCAAGTAATTTTCTTTAGATTAACATAGGTTTTTTAACTACTTACAACTTACTGATTTTACTTCAACTCAATTTGGTCCCAACGTATCTTACTAAAAATACATGAGAACTTTTCTTGGCATTACTCATGAGATGAGTTCTGCTTATCGACTAAATCATTAAAAGAATCCTCGATCTCTCTGAAGTAATCTCCTTTTCGAAATGTTACTTTCTCTAGAAAATGTTCTTCATCCTCTTCAGACTTAGCTAGTTTTTTAAAGTGATTGTTTAAACGATATAAAGGGCCCGCAATCTTGTGGGACATTGTTAAACCTAAATATAGAAATAGAAAGAAAGAAACTAAGACTGCAATAAGAAGAGAAAAGCTTATGATTTGAACTTGAACATCCCAAAAGCCTTGAAAGGCAGCACTTTGAAAGAAGCCACTCTCCTCTGCCATCTCTCTGACATTTACAAGAAACGACAAAATTGTGGCAACAAAAAGTCCACACGAGATGAGATTTAAAAATCCAAATTTAACGAGAAAGTGTTTTTGAAATTCTGGGTTAATCCAGATTTGCTTGAGGCGTCGGCGATTTTTTGCCATTTATGAGACTCCTATAATAAGTGTTTAATTTATTATAGGAGCTCACTTAAGTTATTGAAACATGGAAAAAGTTAACCTGTTTCTTAGTGATGATCATCCATCATCGCATCATCAAAGTCTTTACATGCGATCGCTAGAGATGCTGGTAAAAGTGCCCAAAACCCTACTAAACACAATGCAACAAATACTTCTAAACTCATATATATTCCTTCGATAGATAAAATTTTATAAGAATTAAAGACTATTATAAGTCATTTGACGGTTCCTGACTAGTAAATTCAACTTCTGCCACGTTGGCCAACTGTGCCTTATCAATCTCTACTTCCATAATTTTTTGGAATCTCTTAGAGATTTTACCTGTAGTTATATTGATATTATTAACGTCTTTAGTAACTGTTGCAAGATGCTTTGTTAGATCAGTCCATCTCTTCTCATAGAGATTAAAGTCTTTACCTAATTTATTGATTTCTTCGTGAAGAATAGACATATACTTTGAACGCTCCATATTCATCATAACACTTTGAACAGTTGTTAAAGTTGCCATAAAAGTTGTCGGTGATGCGATCCAAACATTATGCTTTTGAGAATAAGAAATAATATCTTCATGATATGCGTGAATTTCAGCAAAGATGGCCTCGGCCGGAAGAAAGAGAACGGCCTGCTCAGCAGTCTCACCCTTAATAATATATTTACTTGAAATATCATCGATATGTTTTTTTACATTTCGTACGAATTCTTTACGTGCACTCGCCTTCTCTTCCAATGATCCTTCAAACATTCTTTTGAAGTTTTCTAATGGAAACTTTGAATCCACACAAAGCTTTCCAATTGGATCAGGAAGATCAACCATTGCATCCACGAGCTTGTCATTACTTAATTTGTACTGAAGCTTATAATACTTATCACCCTCACCAAATACTGACTTTAAAAGTGAAGTTAGCTGAACCTCTCCAAAGATCCCACGTGATTTTTTATCAGTTAGAACTTCTTGAAGGCTTACAACATTTGTCGAAAGTGATTCGATTTTCTTTTGGGCCTCATCAATTTTAGCAAGACGAGCAATAATTCCAGTAAAGGTTTCATTAGTCTTCTTGAAATTCTCGTTGAGGTTTTCTTGAACTTTATTATCAATATTTTGCAGTTTATCTTGAATTGACTTATTCGTTTTATCAAACTTCGCCTCAAGATCTTTTCCAAGCTGATCTTTAAAAGTGAAGAGATCCTTATTTAGAGCACCTTTTGTCTCCATCAATCTTTCAGCAACAAGTTCTCTTAGATTAGAGAAGTTTTCTGCTAGCTGATTATTATTTTTGAATAAAGTATCCGTCATTTCATTCTTTTGAGAACGAATTAAATTATTAACTTCGTCAAAGTTAACAACTTGCTCTTTTTTAAAAATTAAAAAGAGGAATCCAATAATTACAATTTGAAGAACAATAACTACTATCGTTAAGGCCATTAATTCATTCCTTCTTTTTCACTAGGCATTTTATATGCCTGTGGATTCAACTGCTTCTTTTGCTCTTTTAAAAACTGTAGGCCATCGACCCAATTACCTTGCACTCTCACTCCCCAATGAAGATGTGGAGCACTCGAGCGTCCAGTATTACCACTTAAAGCTATAATTTGACCACGTTTAACTGTATCGCCAGTTTTAACTTTAAATTCTGACAAGTGGCAATACATTGTGATGACACCAGCACCGTGATCAATAAAGACCGCCTTTCCATTAAAGAAGAGATCTTCAACAAGGATTACTTTCCCATCGTTTGATGCTTTGATTGGCGTTGGCCTTCTTGCTCGCATATCCGTACCAGAATGCCAGCTATTTTTCTTATCGTTAAATACACGGCGATTACCATAAACAGCAGTGATCTTACTATTTAGCGGGCGGATAAAATCTTTATCTGTTAATGAACGATCTGTAACAGCACTTGCATAAGCTTCACTTTGTAGTTTCACTTCTCTTTTCCAGCGCTCAACCGCTTCAGGAGAAAGATCAACGTGCTTCTTTGCCACCTTGATATAAGATTTCTTATAATCAAATGGCCTTATATTAAATGTCGTAAAGTGATACTGAACTTCACTTCCGTAGACCTTAGACTTTAAGTAGCAATGAACATTACTTGGCGCATCTGTTTTCTCACCATCTTTTGTTTCAAAGTACCAATATCTCGGAGCATAGAATGCCGTTATTTTTCCATTTTTAATTTCGTGAGAAAGCCTCTTATCTCCACAGAGAATATGAAATTCTTCCCCGAGACTTGGCAGGTCTAAAATAATCTTATTCACCTTACCTGGGTAGGCTATACGTTGTTCAACCTCATAAGTTCCAAGCTTTGGTAGAGGCTTAAGGCCTGCACATGAACAGAGAAAGAGTAAAAATGAAAATAGGAAAAATGTTGTATTGTGTCTCATAAGGAAATTATGGCAAATAAGTTGCGATTTTTAAAGGCCTATTGCTTTAAAAGTGCTAAAAATAAGGGTATAAACAAATATATTTATTTCGAAGGGGTAATTAAATGGCGACGATTAGGCCACAAAATGCAAAAGGGACACGTGACTTTGGTCCACTTGAATCATCAAGACGAAATTATATATTTGATACAATTAAAAAAAGGTTTCAATCACATGGCTTTATGCCGCTAGAGACACCTGCCGTTGAGAACCTGAACGTCCTCACTGGTAAATATGGAGAAGAAGGAGATAAGCTTCTTTTTCGCGTTCTAAACTCAGGAGACTTTCTAAAGAAGGTAAAACCAGAAGATTTAGAAGAGAAAAATCTTGGAGCAATCTCAGCAAAGATGTGTGATCGCGGTCTACGCTATGACCTTACCATCCCATTTGCTCGCTATGTGTGTGCCAATTTAAATGAGCTGGCCCTCCCATTTAAACGCTATCAAATTCAGCCAGTCTGGCGTGCGGATCGTCCTCAAAAAGGCCGTTATCGCGAATTCTATCAATGTGATGGAGATATTATCGGAACAGAATCACTTCTAAGTGAAGTTTCCCTAGTTGAAGTCTATCACGATGTTTTCAACGACCTAAAGCTTGATGGTGTTGAAATCGTCATCAATAACAGAAAGATCCTTCAAGGTATTGCTAGTGTTCTAGGCGTCAGCGATAAGCTTACTGATATGACAATTGCCATTGATAAGCTCGATAAGATTGGAGCTGAGAAAGTTGGAGAAGAACTTTTAAAACGTGACTTTAGTGAAGAGCAAGTAGCAAGACTCTCAACACTTCTTACCTTAGAAGGAAGCTCTGATGAGAAGCTTTCAACAATCAAAGAATTTCTAGGAGAAGACGAAGTTGGTAAACTTGGCCTTGAAGAACTTGAATTTGTTCTCTCAAATGTGCGTGAGCTAGGAATTGAAAACCTTGTTTTTGATCCGACTCTAGCAAGAGGACTTGATTACTACACAGGTTGCATTTTTGAAGTAAAACTTGTTGATGGTTCAATGGGAAGTATCGGTGGCGGTGGACGCTATGACGATCTAACGAGTATGTTTGGTCAAAAAGAGAAGCTCTCAGGTGTGGGAATCTCATTTGGAGCTGAAAGAATTTATGATGTCATGCTTGATCGTGGACTCTTTGAAGATATCGGCGCAAGCGTAGATTTTATGATCATCAATATGAGTGATGACGACCAAAAAGAATACCTCCAAATTGCTCGCAAATTTAGAGCGCAAGGCCATTCAATTGAGATCTACCCTACTTCGGCCAAGATGAAGAAGCAGATGACTTACGCCAACAAGCGTGGGGTTAAGAATGTAATCTTCTATGGGGATCAGGAAAAAGAACAAAGAATTTTAAAAATAAAAGACATGGAAACAGGTCAAGAGAAACAAGAAAGCCTCGCATAGCGAGGCTTCTTTATTTCTAACGAAATGAATTCGTTTGATTATCCTAGGATATCGTATGGACGAATTGTCTTTCTACCGTTAGCTGTACATCTCTTTTGAGCTTGATCAACTAGCCAGTATACGTACTCGTTCATTGCTTCAAGAGCGTCTGAAGATACGTTGTATCCTTTACCCTTTAGTGCTTCTTTAGTTTTTGAACCAACTAGTAGCATTTCCTTTTTCTTAGTTGATTTCTTAGCTGCTTTTTTCTTTGGAGCTGCTTTCTTCTTAGTTGCTGCTTTTTTCTTTTTAGCCATTTTAAACCTCTTGTTTAGTTGTTTTAGTAGAAAAATATGTAATATAGTAATTTTAAGTACCTAGCATTTATTACGTCAATAAAAAAAACCGATCGCCTCCTATAATTGCCGAAAATTAGGCTTAACTATCCTAAATAACTGGGTAAAATACGTCATTTTGCATAAAATCCTTCCTTGAGATAGTCTTTAGAGATGGAAAAGCAAGTGTTTAAAATTGCAAGCCAAAAAAGCAACAGGTTCATTTTAGTAATTAAGAACCTTACTAGTCACACTAGTGTGCTTGAGATAAATAAGTGTCATCTTGTTATGCTTGTATCTCCGCAAAAACTAACGGCTCTATTACCGAAAAATAGCTGTGCCCTAGGGCATAGGATTGAATTATATATTGTCCAAAATTCACTTGTAACAAAGGCCAATTCAGCCGATTTAACAAAGCATGAGCAGGCCATAAAGCTAACAAGTGAAGTCATGGATATTGGTGCATATAACGACGAGCAGAACCACGTAACTTTTAAAGTTCTGGAAGAGAGTAAGGAGATGCACGAGAAGATTGAAAATGTAATTTTGAATCGATTAGAGAAGACAAATAATTTATTAGATAAATTTAGGAAAGTACCAGTCGATGAGTAACGAAGATCCAAGAAAACAAACATTCTTTAAAGACTTAGAAGTCTTAGTGGTTGAGTCTCTCGGTAATGCCCGTGTTGCATACGAGAATGCATTTAAGTCACTTGGTATTGAACGTAAGAATGTACGTTTTGCTAAAACTTTTCATGATGCCCTTAAAGAGCTCGACTCTTTTGAGCCCAATCTTGTTTTTAGCTACGAAGTACTTGATCAAGGTCGCTATAACGACGTTTTAAAGAAGCACTTAAAGCTTCAGCCAAATCGAATCAACAACAGCTTCATTCTACTGACTCAAAATGATTCCATTGATGCGATTTCAAAAATTGCTCAACAACAAGTGGATCTCGTTCTACCGATCCCATTCACTGTAGATAGTATAAAAGCCTTAATGGATAAGTTATACGAGATGAAATCATCTCCAAGTGATTATCGAAAACTTATCAATGCCGCTTATGAACAAGTAGGAAAAGATCATGCAAAAGTTTTTGAGATTGTAGAGAAGGCCAGAGAGTTATCAAAAGGGCCATATGAAACATATTATCTGGAAGGACTTTGTCATTTCAAAGATAAGAATTTTGAAGAGTCCCTTAAAGCACTTGAGAAGTCTTATACAATAAACCCAAAAGACTTTAATACTCTAAAGCTATTTTTTAAAACTTATAAACATCAGAAAAATTACTATATGGCCTTGCAGTATTCACTTAAACTGCATGCGGACTACCCTATTTCACCAGATATGTTGAAAGACTTATCAATGGTTGCAGTTGCAGCTGGTAAGCATGAATTAATTTTAAATTATTATGATGCTTATAAGAAAGTAAATGAGCCTTCAGATGAGATCAAAGATGCCATTTCTGCGGCCATTGTCATCTATGCTCGATGTGAACTTGAAAAAATTGAATTTGATAAATCATCTATTCAAGACTTACAAAAAAATAAGAAATACTTAAAGGCATTAAAGCTAATTGAGGAAGCTTCAATCATTTGCGCAACAAAGCCTGCAATTTTAGAAAAAATGATTATTATCCTGACTCAAACACCAGATAATAAGACCACTAAATTCGTGCAAGTTAAGCAAAAAGAAAAATTTCCAAAGTATGAGAATGCTCCACTCATGGATGCCCTCGTCGCAGATAAAGACTCTACTGCTTCCCAGTCTTTAAAGATGGCCATCGACACATTAAATAGTGGATTCAAATCAGAAGAATTATTTGAAATTATCATCAAACGCTCTGTCGATATGAATCGTAAAGAAGAGAGTATTCAGGAGTGGTATGAGCAGGCCATCAAAATCTATCCCCATATGAAGTCTCGTCTGAATAAATTTTATAACGCTTAACGAAATTCCAGTCACTTACGCACTTTTGAAAAATAAATTCCTTTGCAGAATTTTTCTTAAATTATATAAAAATGGGAAATATTAGGGAGGGGTTTATTATGTTTAGAGCAGTTATATTGCTAGTGGCCATTGTTTATCTAACAAGCACAATGGCACAATTTAGAGCACCACAAATACCGAACTATACACAATCTGCATGTGTTGAAAAATTGTGTTCAGGTAACGAAAGAGAATGTTCATCTAATTATGAACTAAGAAGAATTTACGATGCGTGTACAAGACAACTGGACTTAGGTTGTATTAACAATTCAATGAGACTTCTTTCACGTTTTGATCAAAATGATCACAATGAGCTTTATGCAATTGCTCGTTCTTGCCAATACGTAACAGGAAATGTTCAAGCAACAGTAATGGCAAATTTAAGTCGCTACGATCGTAATGATCTTAATGAAGTAACAAGCTTAAATTCACAACTTTGGTTAGTACAAAATTCATGTCTTAACAGTGCGCTTTCAAGATTAAGCAGAAGAGACTTTGATAGCCAAGAAGACATCAGAAGAGTTATGTCACAATGTGTAGGAACATTTAATGTTGCCTGCTTTGAAAATGAATGTGATGGACACTTCGCATGTAATGATCAAAATGAAGTAGTGAATGCTTTAAGAAAATGTATAAGTGGACCTAGTCTACAAGACCGTCGTCGTCTATAAATAACGAAATATAAAACACACAAGAAACACAACACACACAATTAGGTTTTTAATGACGAAAATTCTTTTTAAAATAATGGCCATCACGATGGTGGCCACTTTTACACAAGCAGACTTTAACCGTTCAATTCTCTTTAGTGGTCGACTAGCGAATTCATGTGAATTTGTAAGCGATCAAGCTGTCCTTGAAGTTGTTGACTCCCTAACAATAGCTATAAAAGATATCAAAGATGAGCGCTACCGTTGCCAATCAATCTATGCAAACTCAAAGGCCTTCCTTTCTTCACTAAGTGAGCAATATAAGGGCAATGCCAATGAAGTTTCTATTATCGATTCAAACTTAGAGACGATTGCCAGTGAGGTTTATCAACTTGTGGCAAATAGTAATTATAACGGTGAATACGATGCTGAGATTCTCTCTCTACAAAGAAGAAGAAATGAGATCCTCGATTCAGATTACCGTAAAGAAAATGGCGTTGTTGATAGTCTCACAATGGCCACAACAATCTTAGATGACCTAAGAGATGCGCCAGAATGTGATGATGACTTAGGTCCAAAAATGCTTCGCCCTGCAGTTATGTTAATGGGACAAGTTGCCGGTGCTCTATACCCAGGTTCTTCCCTATTCACTTCTGCAGCTTCTACAGGACTTGCCAATATGGTTGATAGTCTTGTCTCTTACGTAAGTTATAAAGGAAGTGATGCTTATCAAGCGTTAGAAGACTTATATAATGATAGAAATTACTACGTATCTTATAAGTGTGCATATAAGAATATCAATGCCATGACTTGTAACCTACGTCGTAAGAATGCAACAAGAGAAGAAGCTAAGTGGTTATATGACTACATTCAAAGGCTAGATACTCCAGACAAAGACTTTCAAAGAATTAAAGATTTAAGAAAGCACTACCCTCGTATCCAAAGAATTCTAAGTGAATTAAGAGATATTTATGAAACTGCAAATCAACAGGATACAATTGTAACCATTGCAACTCTTCAAAAGGAGCAAGCAAAGCTTAGACTGCAACAGCCTGATCCATATCAAATCGAAGAGTGGAATGATGAATATCAAAATATAAAAACTTGGGGAACGTGGTCACAAACTTTAACTTGGTTTGCTAATGTAAATGCAAAGTTAAATGTCTATTGTCGTGAATTCCAAGACGGTAAGTACTGGGTAAATCAGAATAGTGATTGCCAGGAAAACCAAATTGCTCGAAATGAAGATCGTACACAGTATATTCAAGAAGTAATTAAACCAGCTCTAGCTGATCTTGCAGCCGACAAAGAAAGACTTTCAGAGAAGCTTAGAAATTCAGTTAACGTTGAAAGATTATATAAAATCATCGAAGCAGAAGATAATTGGCGAGATAATAAGAAAGATTTTTCAATCTCAGAAGTCATCGAAATCTTTGAAGAGGATTTAACAAAAACGGGAACGAGGCCACAAGCAACTGCCCTATTTTCAGTTCGCATGAGAAACGCTTTAAAAGCACTTAAGGCCCTTGTTAATTTTGAGAAGGTTGTTGTCAATGTTCCAAGTCTGACACCAGAAGACTGTGATATCGACGCTCCAAATTGCCAGTGCAATAGCTTTAAGGACCTATCACAAGCAGCTTATACTTATTTAGCAAATAATTTATCAGATGGTGATGTTCTTTCAGTTGAGACAATCGATGCGACTTTCTACAACTACATCCGTGCAGTTGAAGAATACTTCCTCTATGGACTTCCATATGCAGAAAGCCCACAGCTAACATATGAGGATAGCTTAAATTATTCTAAATATACTTTTTTAATCCCAATTTATCGCGGAATACAACAAAATCTTCTAAGAGGAGATAATGTTGGAGCAAGTAATATTCCTCTCATGAATACGGCAAGAGAAAGCTTTGAGAAAGTTTTTGGAAAGTCGATTATTAAGATCCTAAATAAGAATGCAAAGAAAGTTCTTAAGAAGGGAAAAAGACACGATAGCTATCGTGACACTCTCCATTCATGTGCTATCTACTACCCAATGCTTAAGAAAAAAGGCATGGGGCTAAGAGCAAAATTCTTAGCAAAGAGATGTGCTGAGATTCTTGATGACAGCGGTGGTATTCCCTACCTAGTCAATGGAAGCGAGCGCTTCTCAACTAGAAATGAGGCCTATGAGTCACAGTGCTTCTATCGTAACTACGAAGAGGCCGTAAGTGTAAAGAAGGCCGAACTTGCTCGAGAACTTGATCAAAATGGAGATCTTCCAGAATTATAATATTGCCAAGCCCTCACGGTTTGGCTATTATTCTTCTTGAAAATATCTCAATTGAGGGCCTTTAGCTCAGCTGGGAGAGCGCTTCGCTGGCAGCGAAGAGGTCAGCGGTTCGATCCCGCTAAGGTCCACCAAAATAAAAAAGCCCACTCAACGAGTGGGCTTTTTTGTTTTTATGGATATTAGTAAGCAATCTAATTGCTCTTGGCGGTTGCCTACAGGATGTAGGTATGTCGCGGAGGCCATGGATGGCCGAGAGCGACTCCCATGCAAACTTGCTCACTAACTTAACAAAGAGCTAAAGTCGACTCCCATGAAAGCTAACTAACAATCTTAACAAAGAGCTAAAGTCGACTCCCCCTAAATACTTACTTTACACCTTCACTCGGGAAACAGAAAATTCACATTTATTTTGCATGAACTCTACCCTTCTCCAACAATTAGTCCGCACACCAGCGATAGACTAGTTTATATAGAAAATGACTTCTAAAGAATCATTTAACAAGGAGACAATTATGAAAAAGCTAAACATTAATACTAAAGAAAAGGGGTCAGTTTAACTGGCCTTTTTTTTCTTTAATTTAGTTTGCTTTATCACTTCCTCTAGCTAAAGAAAAAACACTATTTACCGCTTTAATGAGTTAGGATAGTTTTAAACAAAATGAAAGCAGGTAAAAAAATGAATGATCAAAGTAATCGCAAGAAGGACCCTTTAGAAGGTGTGACTTTAAAGATGATGTTAACAGATGTCATCAATCTCTTTGGCTGTAAAGATATCTATAAAATGACTGAGATTAATAGCTTCAATGATGAACCTCCGATGTTCAATAAAATTTTAAAATTTATTAGAAAGAATCCATGGGCCATTCAAAAGATTGAAAAGATGTATCGAGGGAATTTAGAGACGATAGAGAAAATGAAACGCGATGGAACCGTATCAAAAAAGGACCTTGCTCTAGGTAGTGGTACTGGTGGACGTAAGACAAAATTTTAAGAGGAACTAACTTGTCCAGAAATAAGAAAAAAAAGAATAATCTGAGAGCACAATATCGCCTCCTTCATGATGAGGCCCAAAGAAATGGTGAAGACTATTATAGAGATCCTGTGACAGGAGGTAGAGTCTCAACAGAGGCCCGCTTAAAGAGAATGAGAAAGTGCTGTAAAGATGGCTGTCGCCATTGCCCATGGGGTTTCAAAAAAAGAAGTTAATAGAAAATCAATCAAATAGATACAGGTACTAACTCTCTTACAATAGGTAAAAGAAAAGCACCTGTAATAAACAATTAGAGATTTCTCTTATTCATTTCAATAAGTACTAAACTTAAAGCAGATTGAATTTTAGATAAGTCGTGCTCATACTTGCGTTTCATATCAGCATGACGTCCAAGGCTTCCAAATGCCCCCAGAAGAGTGCTTTGAGAGTCCTCTATTCTGGCCTTTAAGTATGAAAGCTTTGATTCTGACGCCTTCATTAGTTCTTCTTTTAGAGTCAATAATGTCCTATCAGAACACATTGAAGCGTCGTAGATCAGAGTATAAGCGTCTTGTTTTGCCTTCTTAAGAGACATGACCTTCTCTTCTGACATATTGTAGAAGCAGCTATTAGATGCAAATGCTTGTGATGTTGAGAGTATAACGCTTAAGATAATAATTGCTTTCATAAAGTTTTCCTCATTTCTTTAATTTATAGTTTTCACCAATATATTAACGCAAGATCTATCCATATCAATTGAACTAACACTTCTTATAGGAGTGTCTATTATTTAGACATAAAAGAATAATATTCAATAAAAGTCCTCGATAGATTAATTAGTGGTAAAAAAGAACAAATGAAATTAGGGGGAATAAATGAAATCATTAATCATTGTACTATCTATTATTACATCACTTACTTCATCAGCACTTGGGGTAGATTTTGATAAAAATCTAGACATTGCAATCAGAAAAGCGGCGATTGCTACAGACCTTAAATTTAACTGTAGAGGATCTCTTCAGGAAAATAAATTGAGCTCACTTTGTGATCAAACAATCCGCGATGCAATTGAAGAAGGGTTTAGTGATCAAGAAATCGTAGATTCAATTATGCGAGTACCAAATCGTGGAGATGAACGAGAAGCTCTACAATTTGAAGGCATTGAAGAAGCAATTGAAGAAGTTTATAGAAATATGTAAGTTTAAAGCCCTGATAAAACAGGGCTATCTTTTAAATGAAATAAAAACTATCCATTACCTTCGCGTGTTTCTCTTTCAACCATTTCTTCGAGTTTCTTATGAAGCTCTCTATTCTTTTTAGATACAACTTTATTGAAGATTGGAAGAAATTCTTTCTTTCTCTTTTTCATAACAGGGCCAATTAACTCAGACAAAAAGTAGTTCTGATTAACATTTAGAAGCTTGTCGTATACACGGCAAAGCTCCTTTGCCAGCTCAGGAGACCATTCATCAACTAATTCATCCGAACTTTTTCGAATAAGTGTTAGAAGTTTATTATCACCACTTCCCTTGATTTCTTTTACCGCCTTGAGATCTTTTATATATGCCTCTTTCATATTCGAGCCAAAGCTCTGGTATGACATTAGGATCAACGAAAAAGAGATAAGAATATATTTTAAATATCGTTTTAAAGTCATTGTGGAACCTCCTGCAGTTGTTCCTTATATGAATCCGGTATCTGGTAATAGATGGCAATCGGCCTTCTAAGGCCACCGACGCGAGTTGGTTCATCATTGATAAAGTCACTTATGTATTCATTCTCAGATGCCTTAATTTCAATATGCCCAGGTGCCCCTCTTCTGACTCCATCGACTGTCGTATTACGATTTGAATTTATTTTTTCATAAACGATAATCGCACCAGGAGGAGCAGTCTCAGGAGTTAAGTGAGACATTTCAGGATAATCGAGAATATTTTCAAACCCATGTTTTCTAAGCCAATTCCCACCTTCGACAGCATCATCTGCATTACGACTCCATGGATATTCAGAGAAGTTTGCATAACGCTCACCCTCTTCGCCAGGATATGGATAGATCGCATGCTTAACATATGCTGCACACTTTGCTATTGATCTATTTGCTGGTTTGCTATTAGAAAAGCCACTTCTATTACAAAGCTCTCGTAAGCATTTAGATGCATTATTTCTAATTCTTGTAATCGTATCACGCATACGGGGCTCTTGAGTTGCATTTGATATCGCCTCTTCTAAGACTTTGCGATTCTGTAATCGTATGGCCTCTTGCTTCTCTTCTAATTCTTTAGCATATTGAACTGCTTTCTCACCTAATCCATTTGTTATTCGATCTAATTCATCTTGATTAAATGGGGTGATAATTTTTGGTAAGTAAGATAGTAGATTATCTTGATTTGAACATTGTACTACGACTTCAGACGTCGTCTCTAAAATCTGAACAAGTCTATCGCAATATGCAAATGGGGTGTCCTGCACTTCACAAGAGCGAAGCGTTTCTAGTGTCGTGGCCAGATATTGACTAAGCTTTTCTGGATTATCAATTAGTGATTCGACATGAGCTTCTAAACTATTTGGTTGAGCCAAAAAGTCATCAATACAAGAGCTCGTTGAAAGTCTTGGGTCAGAGTCATCTGTTGTAGTACAAATACCTTTTCCATCATCTCCTGGCCCAAAAATTAAAGGGTTACATCGAAAGAGATTGGCCCCTCCACAAGAGTTACGATATTTCTCGCCAAAGATTTCAAGTTCTGCATTATTTCGAACAGAGCGAGACCAAGGAGCTTGGCATTTACTATTTTTGATAGTCGTCATCCAGCCTCCGAAGTGACAATAAATTGTCGGATCATCTATTGAAGCGTATGCACTATCGAGTATACTCTCTAAGAAATAGAGCTTATTAACTGTTAAATATACGTTGATTTTTTCTTGCTCATAATCAGTTTTTCTAGCTTGCTGATCTAGAGAATTTAAAAGATTAATATGTAAGTCTTTACGTTGGGAAGTACTTAACTTTGAGTAAGCGACGCTTAATCTCTCTTGTGTCCACTCAAACTCACTTGCCAAGACAATAGAATTAAAGCCAATGAATAAAAATATAAGAACTATGTTCTTAATGTCTCTTCTCACATCTTCCCCACGAAATATCTCTGTATCTATTTCGGTCTAAATGTGAAAGAACTTTAGTAAAACACTATACTATAGACGAATCCCAAGCTTAGGTAATTGAAATCACTAAGACTATTCTATTATCATTTTCATTATTGAATAAGTAGCGTTTGAACTTAGCTGTAAGTGCGCCTCAAATACTCTCTCCTCTATCCAAGTCATACCACGGCCATCAAAGCATGTGATTGTAATCCAGCCTTTAAAAGGAACAATACTAGAATCTGGGCTTATTGAGTATTCCTTCCCCCAATGAATATTTTCTAACTTCATGCCTACAGGAAAAAGACTTTCATCTTCACAACTAATTTTTTTTCGAAAATCTGGCGTTAGTGAAAATGACTTATCTAAATAATACATTTGAATTGTTGAAAAAGTGTAACCAGATGAGAAGTTTACAACTTCAAGGCTTAGCTGTTTATTATAGCTTAAGAAATAGTCTATCCTCTTTTTATTAAGATCCATATTGGAGCTAACTTTGGCACCTAGATAATCTAAGTAATGATGATTCTCCAAACCTGTTAGATGTCCCGTTTCATGAATAAGTAGCGCAACAATTTGACCAAAGTTAATAGCAGGAATATCTCTGTTATCTATATCTTCATATAATAAGTCACCATTAATAAAAATAGGGCCATCATTTGTTAGACCGGTAACAGCAAGTCTTACTCTATTTTCACCTTCAGTGTAGAATAATTTCCCACTGTCCTTTCCTGATAAAAATATTAACTTCTCACTATCTTTAGAATTAAGACGGGCAATATTTAAGATCTTTTTTAAATCTATTTCTTCTTGTTGTGTTAGCTCACAATTTAAAGAAAGTAGACAATCTTCGATATATAAAGGCAAATTTAAAAGTGCATTAGTAAAGTCTTGCTCTACGACACCCCCACCGTTTCCGACATAATCACCCATTCTTGCCACTATATCAGGAGTAACATTATTTGGTTTTTTATAACCAAAAGCATGTGGTGTATTTAATAAAATCAAAAAAATACATTTGTAGATAATTATTTTCATCATTGTTGCTTACCTTTTTTTACCAAAGTATGTGGAAAAAACTGAATATTGAGCTGATAAATTGAGTCTGCATTCTTATCTTTTGCAAAAGTGTGATTAAATTCCTGACAAAACTCTATAATCTTATCCTTAGCTTTTGAAATATCATCATCGCCAATGGCCAGTGTTAAAGAGCTAATTTGCCTTAGGGCCATTTCTATTTCATCAATGGACTCATGCCCTCTTGAAATCATTTCCTTATGATGAGAGCGAATGGCAGAAGAAGGAATCGTATCTCCTGTAGAGTAACCCTTTGTCGGTTTTTTTAAATTGCCATCCTTATCTCTTTTTAAAACCCCCATTTTCACTAATTGTTCAATCGAACTCTTAACTTTAGAAGGTTGAACTTTTTTTCTTAGCTGATTTGAAATCCAATCATAATCTTCTCTAAAGTCTTCTAAGAGAACTAAGTTTTTAATAGCAAAGAAATGCCATTGTGAAATATATGAAAATTCATCTAAACTAATACGATTAAATGTACCATGAGATTTGAGCTTATTTAGATATTGTAAAGTCCTTGAGCAATCTTTATTTTTTCGTTTTTCTTTTTCAAGCTGAACAAGTAATTGCAAATACCTTGCTTCATCTTCAGACAAATCTAAATCAAAAGCAATAGAAGCAATCAAATCATGACTAGGAACTCTTTGTCCCTTTAAGACCATAGAAAGAATTGAAGAAGACTTATAACCGAGACGTGTGGCCCACTGCTCGAGTGTCTTTGGACGTGATTTAAAATGAGACGCTGGCGAGACTACATAATTTAAGTAGTCTAAAAAATTATCAAAATTTAAAGCTGATACTTTTTCCATTGCCAATTTTTCTTCTTATAAAAACACAAAGAGGGGGCCGAGGCCCCCCCTACAACACAATCACTTATTAGTTACAAGCTGGTACGCTGTAGTCTAACTCGCTAGTTCTATAAACGTTAGTTCCACCTCTTGAAGTGTACTCAACGTCTAGAGTTCCATCTAATTCATATGAACGATTTTCAATTCCGTATTGAAGACATTTACCTAGTACACGGTCATCGCTATCTCTTGTGTATTCTCTTTCAAGACATACTTTAACAGTGTAATTAATTGCAGTTGTAAGAACACCTGTTTCAAAACCATTACATACGTAATCATAGTGTCCATCTGATTTTTTTCCACTGTCTGCAACCCATACCTTTGAGTATCCAGTACAATATTTAACAGGTGATAAAGTTCTTAGATTTTCACCGTCAGTACATACCTCAAGAATTGATCCAACATGACCTTGTGCCGAAAAGAATACTTCATCACCGATGATATTTCTTTGTGAAGCAAAAGTGTTAGCAGTAAATAAAATTGCGAATAGTGCGATTAGTTTCATAAATTCTCCCTAAATATAGTTTGTTAGTATCAAAAAGTTTTCTTTATAAAAACTTTAAACTTAATTTGTTGAAAAGAATTTATGAATTCAGAAAAATAATGACAAGTGATATTTTCACAAAAATAAAAATTATTTTTCACAAAAAAGAAAATCGCAATATTTTCAACATCTTACACGTGTCATCTTCACATTTTGTGAAAAAAAATGCTAAAAAAGTAAACTACTAGAATTACATCTTCTTGTGAAAGTGTGTGAAGAAAACAGAGGAATTTTTGCGCTCAAATAATTATTTAAGCCCGTATTTTGTTCTAAACAGGTAGCTCAATATTGAAGGTTGTGCCATGCCCTGGTTCGGAATCATAACTGATTGTTCCGTTATGCTCTTTGATAAAATTGAAAGATAGAGATAGACCTAGGCCACTACCTTTTCCAAACTCTTTAGTTGTAAAATAAGGTTCAAAGACTTTCCTTTTGATTGCATCACTAATTCCAACACCCGAGTCGGAAACTTTAATTTGCACCTTTTCATTTGACTGAGAAAGAGTGACTTTAATCTCTTTATTATCACTTCCTTCAAGAGCATCTTTTGCGTTAGATAAGAGATTCATCATTACTTGCTGAATCTTTCCAGGATTACCATTGATTTTGATATCGCCTACTTGATTTTCAAGAGTAACCTCAATTCCATAATGATCATAGATTTGCTCAACCATAGCAATACAATCTTGAACGATCTGTGCAAGATTAAATTCTACCGTTTTCACATCATCTTTACGTGCAAAGGTTCTAAGTCCTTTAACGATATTTTCAATTTGATTTGCAGAGCCTTCGATCTTTTCAAATGAATTTATAATGTTTGCTTCATTTTTATTATTTTTATAACTTTCTCTCTTTAATCTTGTTAGATACCCTTTAATAATTGTTAATGGCCCATTTATTTCATGGCCAATTCCGGCGGCCAGCTCGCCAATAGCAGCAAGCTTTGAACTATGAGTAATGACTTGATCCTTTTGTCTTAACTCATTTAATTGCGAGATAAGTTTTTGTTTAATTGGAATAATAATTTTAAAGAATTCGTAGATTAATAAGAGAATGATTAATGTGAAAAGTATAAACTCAACTTTACTTAGATTTAAAATTCTTGATTTTGAATAATCTGCAGACTCATAAACAATATGATTCATCGTTGCTAAGAAGCTTTCTGAATGATTGACGATATTGTTAAGACTATCCTTTTGGGTCTGGCAGTTATTGATTAAACAAACAACATCCTCTTCCATCATTTTTAACACAGGATCTAATGCTAAGTACTTATCTCTTATACTATCTGTGAATGCAGGAGCGATTTTGTGATCTTCACTACCATTTTTTAGATGTTCGTGTGTAGAAAAAAGAAGCTCTTTTGTTTTTAAGATGTCTTTACTAAGAGCGAGCTTTCTTTCTTCCCCACTTAAGGAATAAAGCAAAGATTGCTTAGCAAGTCTTTGGCTTAGCATACGCTGGCGGCCGGCCAAGTTAATTATCTCAGAATAACTTTCTTGCTGAAGAATGAAGTATTGCACTAATGCCTGGGCCAAGATAGTAAAAGCAACAATTGAAATAAAAGCTACGAGATACTTAAATGTAATACTTTTCTCGTTTTCAATTTTCATTACTAAGATATGTCCTTCGTAAATGGATAGAGAACAAATATTTTTAAACTATACAAATATAATAGGTTTAGCTCTTATTACGAAAATTAAACTACTTATACAAGTTTATAAACTTAAATTTAGAAAAATATGATAAAAAAATGTGTCATAACCAAAGAAGTTATAGATTCCAGTGTACTACACGCTTTCTGAACTGATACTCAAATTTAGCGAAGATCACTTCTCTCATATGCATCAGTAACAAATATTTCAACGAGTGCATTAAGAGCATCTGTAACAGTGAAGATTCCGTACACCTTCCCATTTTCATCCAGGACAATTGCAGAGCCAACTTTATTATTTGAAAGTTGATAGGCCACTTCGCCAAGATTATCACCACGATAAACAGATAAAACAGATTCGTTCATAAAGTCTCTTACTCTAATTGCTTCCTGCCAATCTTTCCCATACAAGGTCATCACGTCACGCTCTGAGATAATCCCTAAGATTTGCTCTCCATCACTTACTGGAAGGTGTCTGATATTATTTTCTTTCATAATACTAAAGGCCTGATCCAATAGAGCATTCTGGGAAATGACATGAAGGATAGGTGTTGTGAATTCTTCGACTTTAATATTTTTCATTTTAAGCTCCTTGTTTAATAAAATTCTATCACTTCAAGTTACAATTAATCTGAGCTATATCAGAGAATTCATTTAAATTAAGGCATAGTTCATACGAATAAGAAGCGTGTACTGCACTCTATTTAATAAGCTATTGAAAACAAACGATATTTAATATTTGATTTGAGTTAAAGCGTTATGTATTTGTAATTTAAACGGCAAAACAATATAATCTGCTTATATGAAGACGGATAGAAAGAAAGTCATACTAGTTGCCGAAGACGAACCAATCTTAAATGAGATGTATGTTGAAGCATTTGAATCACTTGGTTATAAAACAGTTGGTGTTCATGACGGCCATCAGGCTCTGGCCTTTGCAAAAGAGAACCATGTAGACTTTCTAGTTACAGACTTAAAAATGCCAAAAATGGATGGAATAACTCTTATCGAAGAGCTTAGAAAAATTCACCCAGAAATTCCACCTGTTCTTATTATTACTGGCTTTATCGATGAAGCAAATACTTTAAGGGCCAAAGAGTTAGGCGCTCTTGATCTCATGACAAAACCATTTGATTTCGACAATGTCATTGGAAAAATTGAAAAGACTTTTGATCAAGCCAGCTAAATTTTTTCTTAAAAATATTAAATTTCTTATCTAAAGCCTTATCAAACTTTCATATCTCTTAAGGCAAAATCTATAATTAGCTGATTTTTATCATATTTTAAACGCAATGTTCTGTAACACACCATATGTTGCTCAAACTAAATAAATTCAATAAGATACATGTATGTTAGATAAAACAAGAAAGAAAGTTGTAATTGCTGAAGATGAAACAACATTGAATGAATTATATGTGGAGATCCTAGAAGATCTCGGCCATGAAGCAGTGGGTTTCGAAGATGGTGCAACAGCACTTGATTACATATTGAAAAACGAAGTTGATTTTGTTGTAAGTGACTTAAAGATGCCTATAATGGACGGTTTGACACTTTTAAAAGAGTTAAGAAAGAGGCATCCATCACATCCTCCAGTGCTCATTATAACGGGTTATTTTAACCCACAAATAAGAAAGGATGCATTGGAATTTGGCGTTGTCGATCTCATTTCTAAGCCGTTTGATTTTGAAAAAATAAGTGAATACCTAGATCGCTAAAACTCACAGCTAAGCTGGAGGAGAATATGACAAAGCTCACTCCAATTTATAAGAAAGTAAGTAAAATTTTGAATGATCAAAATACGGCAATAAAAGTATCTTCTTTTATCGTCACTTTAATTGCCTCATCAGTAATGTTTGGTTGGATAAAGAACATCCCTTCTTTGATTCAAGTACAACCAAACTTTGTTCCAATGCAATTTAACACGGCCCTTTGCTTCATCTTATCAGCTGCAACTATTTACTTTATATCTAATAAGAAAAGAATAAAGAGCATATTAATTCAGCATATCTTTGCAACAATATTATTTTTGATTTCTTTCACAAGCCTTCTTCAATATATAATCGGTATCAACTTAGGTATTGATCAATTATTTCTTGAACATTATATATTAGTGAAGTCAGAATTTCCCGGTAGAATGTCCCCTAACACGGCAACATGTTTTATTCTAACTTCGGCTTTATCTTTTGTCAGTTTACTTAAAATTACAGAAAGAAGACTACTCGTTTTAAAGTTAATAATCACATCAATTATTATTGCTTTTTCTGCGACTTCGTTTCTTGGATATTTATTAGGAATTGATGTAACATTTGCTTGGCAAAAACATACGAGAATGGCCATTCATACATCTTTTCTTTTTCTTACCTTATCAAGTGGATTCTTTTACTATGTAATTAAAAGATTTAGACACCGTAGCTACTTCAACTGGCTACCAATACCCACTGCATTAGTTATTTTAGTATCATTTGTTATTGCTGCTCAATTTATTAAACAAAATGAGGCCCAAACAATAGAGCAAACGATCATACACGACTCACAAGATCTTGAGAGTAAGGTATTAATCGTCATTGAAGAAAATTTAAAAGCGATCGACAGGCTCTCTCAACGACTTTCATATACTGAAGGTATTAATGAGCAGAGATGGGAAAAAGATGTTAAAGACTATTACGACGACTTTAAGTATTTTGAACAATTAGAACTTTACTTAAATGATCCTCCCAGAAGGTTCTTCTACCCAAAGCGTGAGCTATCAATCAACTTAGACCAAAAAAGAGTCAAAGAATTAACACTTTATAATACATCACAAAGTCGAAAGCTCCTAATTAGCAATGTTGTTAAAGATAACAATAACGAGTCTCTCGTCTACGTATCAACACCAGTTATATCTAATAATCAGTTAATTGGTATTCAGGTCATATCAACGAATATTAAAGAGTTTTTCAATGAGGTTTTCACAGATATTGATAAAGAGACTTTTCAAATTAGAATACTTGAAAACAATAACCTTATCTATACTTCTTCACAAAAGAGAAATAAAAATGATAATTTCACTAGTTTCCTCTTAGATACAAATGGTGGAGAATGGAAAATCTCAATTTCACCAACTGATCGATATATTGCAAACCTTTCTTCATCAACAGCTGAGCTTGTCCTAATATTTGGTTCATTTATCTCATTACTTGGAGGACTGCTAATTTATAATTATCAAAATGTCGAATTAGCAAGAAAAGAGGCCCTTTACTCAGAAAAGATAAAGTCATCAATCCTCGCAAATATGAGTCATGAGATAAGAACTCCAATGAATGGAATCATTGGTATGGTGGATATTCTATCAAAAGACTTAAAGAACAAACAGGACTTAAAGAAGGTGCAAATCATTAAGTCCTCTACTATGGCCTTAATGAAGACAATTAATGATATTCTTGACCTATCAAAACTCGAATCAAATAAGCTTGAATTAAATGAAGAAGTTTTCAATTTTAAAGAATTAATAAGAGATATTGTCACTCTATTTTCATTAGAGAGTGCAAAGAATAACACAACAATAAGCTATTCATTCTCAAATGAGTTTCCGACTTGGTTTAAAGGTGACTCATATAGAATAAGACAAGTTCTAAATAATATCGTAAGTAACTCTGTTAAGTTTACTAAGAATGGAAAGGTTAAAATAGTTACGGACTTTAAACCTAATGGTAATAACTCGACTAAAATATCAGTACAAGTAATCGATACGGGTATTGGCATAAATAAGGAACAAATTCCTAAACTATTTGAAGATTATCAACAAGCTGAGCCAGGAACGACAAAGGACTTTGGTGGTACAGGACTTGGTCTATCAATAAGTAAAAGAATTATAAAACTCTTAAATGGTAGTATTAATATTGATAGTAATCCTGGAGAAGGTACTACTGTTAAGATCGAATTTGAATGTACTCCAAGTGAAGCACCTACTCACAATACAAGATTATTTATATCTGAAAGTTACAATACCCTTAGCGTACTTGTCGTAGATGACAGCCAGATCCAACGAAAAATTTTAAAAGAGTACCTTAAGAGATTAGATATCAAAGCGTCACTCGCAAAAAATGGCCATGAAGCACTAGAAAGACTAGAACAAAAACGCTTTGATCTTGTCTTTATTGACTACCATATGCCAACCCTTGATGGGATTGAGACGGCCAAGCTTATTAATGAAAAATATGGCCTAAAAGCTCCAAAAATAATCGCCCTTACTGGAAGTATTGAAGTATCAAAGAATAAAGATTTTAAAGATGTTGGTGTTGATTTAGTTCTCTCTAAACCAATAGACTTCGAAAGTTTAAAAGGTATTATTTCTGAAAATATTAAAACTAAGAATAATACGTATCAGAAATCAACGACGGGATATCCTTATCTAAATAAGCTCATTTCAAAAGAAGAATTACTACTGAAGTTTGATGGGGATAAGCAATTACTAAAAGAATCAATCGATCTGCTACTTAGTAGCTCACCGATGTTAATTAAAAATATAGAAAGTGCTCTTGATGAAGAAGACTTTGAAAACTTAAGAATTAGTGCTCATTCTTATAGAAGTGCCATTGCAAACTTTCATATCGTACCAGCGATTAAATATGCTGAATTAATAGAAGATGCTGCACGATCACACAAACTTAACGAAGTAACGGAAAATTTAAAGAAGCTCAAAGAGGTATCACTTCTTTCCCAAGAGAAATTGACAAAGATGTCCACAGAACTAGGTGCATAAATGTATAAGATATTAATCATCGATGATGACGAGATTTCCACTCATATCCTTTCAACAAAGTTGAAAAAGCTTCAATATACGGTGAGTGTTTATAATGACCCATCAATTGTCATGGAAGATATAAAAATAGTAGAAGATGCAGATATTGTATTATTAGATATCATGATGCCTAAATTTTCAGGCTATGACGTACTAAAAGAGATACGTCAGTATTATAGCCAAAACAATATCCCAGTCATTATGGTGACCTCTCAAAATACAACGTCAGAAATTGTTGATGCACTAACTTTAGGTGCAAATGATTATGTTAATAAGCCAATACAATTTGAAGTTCTTCTTTCTCGTATAGAAACACAAACAAAAGTCTTAGAACTACATAAGAAGGATATACACAACAAACAGATACAATTGTTTCATGCGATTGTCGCAACCTACAATCACGAAATAAATAATCAATTAAATATCGCTCTAAATATTTCTAAAACATTAAGAAAAGACTTAAAAGATAATAAAGCAATAAACAGACTAGATCATGCCATTGAAAAGATTGGCCAATTTGTAAATAAGATCGAAGAATTAAATCCAACGATAGACCACTCAATGAAAGATTATTTGAATGAAGCTAAAATGCTAAACCTCAATAATGAAGAATGATTTATTACTTCTCCCAAAGAAGCTCAAGTTCACCAATTCTTTTTACAAATAAATACGATAAGACACCTGAAGCCATCGTTAGGCCAATAGCAAGACCGGCCCATAACCCAGCAGCTTCCATTCCATGATAGTAAGTAAGAAAGATTCCAGCAGGGATTCCAATTAACCAATAACCACAAAACGAATAAATCATAGGTAGCTTACTCATCCCCAATCCTCTTAAGATTCCCCACATGGTAATTTGTAGTCCATCAGGTATTTGAAAGAGGGCGACAAAGAAGAAAAGATTTGCACCGTAAGCAATAACCTCTTTATCTGTTGTGAAGAGACTCATTAATGTTTCAGGAAATAAGAAATAGAACATCGCCATACAAAGCATGTAAGCTTCGGCCATAAAGATACAACCATAAGAATAACTCTTAATCATATCCATATCTTTTCTTCCAAGTCCATATCCCACCTTAACACCAGCAGCTCCATTAATTGCCAGAGGAACCATAAATGTGAGTCCAGCTATATTTAGAACGATATTATGAGAAGCAGATGCTACGAGACTCATTCTCCCAATAAGAACAGTTACAGTTGAGAACATTAGAACTTCAATGAATGTACCAAGACCAACAGGTATCCCCAACCTAATTAACTCTTTAAATGACTTCTTATTAAAATGACTTTCAATTGGAAGAACTCGATATGCATAGACATAAAGAATGATCGCTAATACAAAGCGGGTAATAACTGTTGCAACGGCAGCGCCCTTAATTCCCATTTCAGGAATAGGGCCAATTCCAAACATTAAGCAATAATTCATAATGAGATTTATAATATTCATCACTATGATTAAGACATTTGAAAAAATAGTTTTATCAAAGGCCTGAAGGTATTCTTTAATCATTTGAAAAACTAAGGCCGGGATAATGGAGATATTAACCCAAAGCAGATAGGTTTTAACGAGTGGAACTATTTCTTTATTAAGGCCAATTGCATCGACAAAATACGTAAAGATATAGAGTGCAAGACAAATAAGAGAGCCTAGGCCCAAGGCCAAAGTCATTCCACTTCCCCATACACCATTAGTATGAGGATTAGCATCCTCGCCTCTCATTCTTGCAGTAACTGCACTTACAGAAAATAAAGCTGATACACCAATCATAACAAATGGGGCCAACATTCCAGATGCAACTCCAATAGAAGAAACAGCTGCAGTGGAATAGCGCCCGGCCACAAAGATATCTCCAACGTTAAATAACATTTGCCCAACCTGTCCGATGACAAGTGGGATAGTAAAGTAGATTAATTCTTTGAGTCGTTTTGATGTTGTTTCGATAACCATAATAGCTAGGAATATACCCTAATTTTTGAATTGATGGCATATAAAAATTGTCGTCAAAATAACTTTAGTTTCAACCTCACTAGGCGTATTCTAGGAATATAAAAAAGGAGGACTTTTGAAATTACTAAATAGCGCAAAGGAAGCACTCTCTCATGTCTATTCAAACTCAAATGTTTTTATTCACGGTGGTGATGCAACTCCTACTGAGTTAATTAATGGACTAATCGAAAATGCTCAGCGCCTAAACAATGTAACACTAACTCATCTTCATACACACGGTGAAGCGAAGTATGCAGACACTAAATACAAAGATATATTTAATATCGTAAACCTCTTTGTAGGAGGAAACTTAAGAAAGTATGTGGATTATGATCGCATTGATTATCTTCCTTGCTTTTTGTCTGAGATCCCAAACCTATTTCGATCAAGACAAGTCCCCCTCGACTTTGCTTTAATTCATGTAAGCCCTCCAGATGTTCATGGTTTTTGTACTCTTGGAACTTCAGTTGATGTGGCCAAGGCAGCGGTCAATAGTGCTAAGGTTGTCATAGCGCAAATCAATCCACATATGCCTCGTGTTCATGGGGATGGATTTATTCATGTAAGTGAAATTGACTACGCTATCGAAATTAATCGCGCACTATCAGATAGTCATGGAAGTCCCCTTAGCGAAGAAGATTTAAAAATTGGTCAGCTTACAGCGACTCTCATTGAAGATGGTGCCACTCTTCAGATGGGAATAGGAAGTATTCCCGATGCTGTATTAAGTAGTTTAACTAATCATAAGAACTTAGGAATTCACACTGAGATGTGGTCTGACGGTGCCTTAAAACTAATAAAGTCTGGCGCAGTTAATAACTCCATGAAGAACGTTCATCGAGGAAAGACTGTAAGTTCATTTATTGTTGGTGGTAAAGATGTTCATGATTTTATCAATGATAACCCGAGTGTAATTCAGCTTGAAGCCGATTATGTGAATAACCCTAGTATCATTAAGAGAAATCCAAAAGTTTGTGCAATTAATAGTGCCGTTGAAATCGACTTAACAGGACAGGTTTGTGCAGACTCAATCGGACATCATATTATTTCAGGTGTTGGTGGACAAATGGACTTCATGCGAGGCGCAAGCCTTTCACAAGGAGGAAAGCCTATCATCGTCATCAACTCTCGTAGTAAAAGAGGGATACCAAAAATTGTTCCAACATTAAAAAATGGTGCAGGAGTCGTCACAACACGCTCACATATTCACTATGTTGTAACTGAATTTGGTATTGCTAACCTCTATGGAAAGACACTTAAGCAAAGAGCACAAGAATTAATTAAGATTGCTCATCCTGAAGATCGACAAGAATTAGAAAGAAAATGGCATGAACTGCACTGTAAGCTCTAGCTTACAGTGCCTCTGTAGAGGTCGTGGCCTGACAGAGTAGATCCACTATACCATTGCCTTCAAGTTTTGAATTGGCGACTTTTAAATCAATACTCTTAAAAAGACCAAATGAGATGAATGACCTTAGATTTAGAATATAAGGAACTTCACTACCTTGTACCTTAACGAATTTATCTGCAACGTACTTCTCGTATATATCTCTAAAACCTGAGCTTTCAATCACTAGAAGCATAACTATAATAGTAATCTCGATACGACTTTCCTCAACTTTTTGATGGATAAAATGAGTTAATTCATCAATATTGGTGAAATTTCTTTGAGCTATTGAATCGATCGCTTCAACTAAGTTTTGCACACAGAACTCACCACAAGTTGCGATGAACTCCTCTTTTGAACCAAAGTGATATAGAACAGAAGACACATTTATTTCGGCCTTCTTTGCAATATCGCGAAGACTAACACCGTAAACACCACTTTCTGCCATCATCGGTAGAGCAACATCAATTAGATTCTGTTTAGTTTTGTTTTCTTTCATATAATATTCCTAAAAGTGTTAAAGAATATTCTTGATTCACATTCGTTAACATGTTAACTATATGGTTAAGACATTAACAAATATGGAGTATATATGTCAATTGTAACATCTAACGCACTGAAGGATAGCATTATCGCAAGAATTGTTCGCACGACGCGAATAATCGATAAAATGGTCTCTGAAGAAGTGGGCCAATATAAGCTAACCAAACCACAATTCGATGTCCTTTTAATTCTTAAATTCTGTAATCAGGAATTTATTACGACTACAGAATTATCAGAAGAGTTAATGGTATCTAAGGCCAATATCACAGGTATTGTCACAAGACTTGAAAAGGCCAATCTTATCTCTAAAGTTGTCGATGAAAACGATACACGCTCAAAAAAGATCGCTCTCACAGAAAGTGGTCTAGAGCTAATCGATCGTGTCATGCCACGATATTTTGCGATGAGTGATGAGATTTATTCTAAATTTAGTGAAGAAGAAAGACAGAAACTACTTTCTCAAATGATCTTCATAGAGGAATTCTACAATAGCAGACGTTAAGTTGTAAGACTTAGAATTTAAAAGGAGAGACAAATGAAACAACTAAAATATTTAGTTGCGGCAGCGCTATGCCTAATTTCCAGTGCATATGCAGCAAATTATAAATTAGATGAAAATAAAGTAATCGATTTAGCGATAAAGCGAAATGAAACTATCGGTATTGCTAAAGAAGAATTAGACCAGGCCCAAGAAGCACTAAGTAGCGCAAACTCAAACTACTTTCCAACTCTTTCGATTACAGCTGGCATAAGAAAAAGTGATGGTGAAGGAAACTTTGTTCCTTACGGATATGATTGGAATCACAACGGTACAATTCAACTTACTCAGCCAATATATACATTTGGAAAGATTAGCAATGGAAAGAGTATTGCAGAATCTGCAAAAAGAATTAGTGAACTAAATACAACGTCAACAAATGCACAAGTAATAAACGTCGCAAAGCAGCTCTACTACAGAGTTTTATTCAATGAAGAAATTGTTAAAATCACTTACGACTCATATAAGAACGCTCTTAAGAACAAGAAAGCTTTAGAGGATAGAGTTTCATACGGAAGAATTTCAAGAAATGATAATATAAAAATGCAAGCAGACCTTGCTAGTCGAAAACCAAATTGGATTATCGCCAAGAAAAATCTAAAAAATGCTGTTCTAGACTTAAAGAATTATCTCGCACTTGATTATGAAGATGAAGTTGAAGTATTAAGCACCCCACTTAGACCAAAGAAGAAAATTTCAACAACAAATGATCTAAATAAACTGGAAGAGACTGTTGATATCAAAATTTTAAAAGAAAATATTCGCCTCGCAGACTTTTCGGTCGAGTTAGCAAAGTCTCAAAGGCTTCCAGACTTAGGAGTCTATGTTTCTTACTCTCCTACTCTAGCTAAAACAGATCTCTTTGCAGGAGAAACAACTCATGACCAAAAGGATTTAACATTTGGTGTTCAGTTTAGTTTTGACTGGGACCTTGGCGGAAGCAAGAACTCAGAAGTTGCAATAAAAAGAAGTGACTACAATATTGCCACACTTAAATTAAAACAAATAAAGCGTGAAATTAGAACGCAATATCTAAAGCTTAAACAAGACTATGAAGGGCTCCAAGAAAGATACGATGCGGAAGATGAAGCAGTTGAGCTGGCATCTTCTTCTTATAAAGTTGCTCTTAGTTCTTTTCGATCTGGTGGAGTTTCACAATTGCAATTGAATGATAGCGAGATCCAATTAACACAGAACCGACTAAGTCTTGCACAAACGAAATTACAAATACAAATAACACGTGCAGAAATGGACAGACTTCTGACAAAAACTAGTTCAAGAAATAAAGGAGGTAGATAATGAAGCAATTAGTCTTTGTTTTAATTATTGGCCTTATATACGGTGCGAGTCTTTTTGTTAAAGATAAGCAGATACAAAAACAAAAAATGAAAGTGACACCTACTGTTTTTACAATTAGAGAAAAAACCGGAACTCCAGTTAATATTACAAAAGTCTTAAGAAAGTCTTTCACTAATAATGTAATTGTAACAGGTAATAATCTTGGTTCAAAGATATATGCCTCAGTAGCACCCAAAATAGCGACACAAATCAAGCCCGGGGCCTTGGCCAGTATAAGGCTAAATAACGAATCCCTTTATGGATCAGTTGTCTCTGTTGAAAAACGAGCAAATCGTCTTTCAGGACTTCATAAGATTGTCGTCTCTTTTGCAAATCAAAAGCTACCAACGAATCTATACGTCATGAATATACAAACGAGTAAGACAAAGAATACTCTTGTTGTAAAAAGAGACGCTGTTTCAAATCGTGGTGGTACTGACCATGTCTATATTGTTAATGACGATAACACAGTTCAAAGAAGAAATATTGTCACAATTAGTGATAACAAGGATTACTTTGCTATTAAGTCAGGACTTAAAGAAGGTGAAAAAGTTGTCCTAAGTGATCAGCGTTATTTGAAAGATGGTGAGAAGATCAACATTGTTGAGTCCGTCTTAGAATAGGAGAAGAAGATGATTGAAATATTTGTTAAAAGACCTGCAACGACGATCATTTTCATTGCCATATTTATGGTTATGGGACTCGTCTCAATAGGAAATCTTATAATTGAGCCAACACCAAAAGTTGAGCTACCTATTATTACAGTACAAACAGTTTATGCTGGTGCATCTCCTGAGGAGATTGAATCTCAAATCTTAAAGAAAATTGAAGATGAGATTTCTGAAGTATCGCAAATTAAAAAGATAAAATCTGATGCTAGAGACAGCTTTGGTATCGTTGTGATCGAATTTGAGATTGAAGCTGATGCCAATATAAAGTCAATTGAAGTTAAAGATAAGGTCGAGGCCATCTTAAATGAATTTCCAGATGGTGCAGATCGACCGATTATTGCTAAATTTGATCCACTCATTAGACCGATTGCAACTCTTGCATTATCTAGTTCTAAACACGATTTAACTGAGACTTATGAATATGCCGATAAGAAACTAAAATCGAGGCTCTCATCAATTAATGGAGTCGCTTCCGTTGATATCTTTGGTGGACAAGAAAGAGAAATCAGTATCGAACTTGATAATAACCTTCTTATTCAGAACTACCTCTCTATTGAAGATGTTATTACTGCAATTTCTCGAAAGAACTTAAATATACCAGGTGGTTCAATCAAACGTGAAAACTCTAATATTAGTGTTAGATTTGTTGGTGAATTTGCCAATGTTGAAGAGATTAGAAACCTTGAAGTTGTCTCACGAGAAGGACAAGTCTTTAAGTTAAGAGAATTTGGTAGTGTCACAGATAGCTTTAAAGACGTTGAAACAATGGCAAAGTTCAATGGTAAAGACGTCGTAGGTCTATCGATTTTAAAGCTCTCAGATGGTGATGCGATCAAGATTGTTAACACAGTAAAAAACTCTCTTGATGAAGTTCGATCTGAACTTCCAGAAGGAATGAAGCTTGAACTAGTTGTCGATACAACTAAGATCACATTGAATGACACAAAAGGGACAATTCAATCGATTTTTATCGGTATTGGGTTAACAATTGCGATTCTTCTAACTTTCTTAGGTGATTGGCGTGGTGCCTTGATTGCAAGTATCGTTATTCCGACTTCAATTATTTCGACATTATTTATTATGGATATGTCGTCATTTTCGATAAATGTTATGACTCTCCTTGCTTTTGGTACTTGTCTAGGTACATTAATTGCCAATGCACTTATTATCATTGAAAACGTATATAAGCATTTAAAGATGGGTAAGAGTTCAGAGAATGCAGCAATTGATGGAACAAAAGAAGTTCTCTTGGCCGTAATGGCATCTTCAGGAACTAACCTTGTTGTTTTCACTCCCCTCGCTTTCATGGGTGGTGTTGTTGGTAAATTCATGTTGCAATTTGGAATGACTGTTGTTTATGCGACAATTTTCTCAATCCTAGCTTCTGTAACCCTTACGCCAATGCTTTGTGCCCTCTTACTTAAAGACCCAGATACTTTAAAAGGTCCGTTTCCAAAATTATCTCATCTTGTTGATCGCCTTCTTGGTTGGGTAACAAAACAATATAAGTGGTTCTTTGATAAGTTCATGAGCTGGCCGATAACTTCCATTATCATCTTAATGGGAATCTTTTTTACAATCGTCTACCCTGCTGCGCGAGTTGGTAACGAGTTTCTTCCAAAGTCAGACCGAGATGAGTTTACGGCCTATATTCTAATGCCAGACGGTACACCAGTAGAGAAAACAGCGGAAGTTTCTGAGCAGGTTGCAAAAGTTATTAGAGAATATCCTGAGGTAGTATCAACTCTTGCTGATATTGGATATGACGGTGAAGAGCGTTCAAGAATTACAGTAAATATGACACCAGCAGCTTCAAGAAAGAGAAGCTTTAAAGATGTCATGGACGATATTCTTCCTAAAGTTTCAAATATTCCTGAAGCTGAAATTACACTCTCTGGTGGTAATAGAAACTCAGGTAACGAAGGTGATATTACCATTAATATTACGGGGCGAAATTTTGATGAAATGATTATTGCTTCTAAAAAGATGCAAGAGATTATGAAGAACTCTGGATACTTTAGTTCTATTGAAAGCTCATACCGAATTCCAAAAATGGAAATTCAATTTATGTCTGAGCCTCAAAAAGTTATTCGTCAAAATCTTTCAAGTTCTCGACTAGGTGGTACAATCCGCGCCCTTGTTAATGGAAATGACGATGCAGTCTACAAAGAAGATGGTGAAGAATACGATATCAATGTCACACTTGCTCCAGAGTTTAAAAGAAATATATCTGATTTTGATAAATTCTTAATTCATGGAAAAGATGGTCTTATCCCAATCTCAACTCTTGGTGATGTAAAAGTCGTTGAAGCAACTTCGCCACTAAAAAGACGTGATAAAGAAAGAATTATCCAAGTTAAGGCCTATGTCGTAAAAGGTGTAGTCGGTGCCATCATGGGAGATCTTGCAGGAAAGTTTAACAAAGCGGACCTTCCAGAAGGAACGAAATTCATGTTTGCAGGGCAAGCAGAAAGCCAAAAGGAATCACAACAAGAAATGGGTAAGGCCTTTATGCTAGCAGTAATATTGACTTATATGCTTCTAGTGGCCATTTTAAACTCTTTTGTCTTCCCTATTTCAATTGGCTCAGCAATTCTAACTTCTTTCCTAGGCTCATTCTTAATGATGTTCTATACAGACCAAACAATTAATATTGGTTCAATGATGGCCATCGTAATGGTTGTAGGTCTTGCTGTAAATAATGCCATTCTAATGATTGAATTTACCCAGCAAAAACTTGATGAAGGATTTGAGATAAAAGAAGCACTATGGTTAGGGGCCAAGGAAAAGCTAAAGCCCATCCTTATGACCTCTATTGCAATTATTGCAGGTACTATGCCCCAGCTCTTTATGATCGATAAGATCAAGTCTGCAATGGGTGCAGTTCTCGTAGGAGGAATGTTAGGCTCAATATTCTTTACTTACACCCTCGTTCCAACAATCCACCTTGTTATCTACAGAGTAAAGAAGTGGATCACAGGTCTTGGAAAACAAAAACAAGAACAAATAGAGAGCGCTCCCCAGCCTCTCAATTAATGCAATGAATGCATAAAAACTCTCTCTTGGGCCCTGCAGGTAATGCAGGGCCTTTTTTTTGCTTATATATTAGTCACCAGCTATGTAAATTTTCTGCAAATCACCACTAAATTCCTGACTATGATATACATGTTCATTATTTATTGAAATATGAGAGAAGTATATGAAATCACTAATTTTAACGTCAGTACTATGTAGTGGAGTTTGCCACGCAACACCTGTTAATAAAGTAGTTAAAGTAATGGATGGAAATCTATCTACTTGTAGCTCAAAGCAGGATGTCTTTAGAAATAAATTACAATCCTATCGAGTAAAGAGCTATAAGGCCAAGCAGCAAAGTGGAAGTGTTGAGCTAACAATAAATATTCAAATGCTAGAGTGTAAAGAGACAGACAAAGGCTTTGCATTTAAAGAGAAGAATATCTTTGATCTTTTCTCATATCGAACGTTTCGCAATGAAGAAGTTAGCGTTATAACAAAGTCAGCTAACCTCCACTTCTATAAAGACGGCTCATATAAAAGCCTATCTAAAGTTGCTATTAAGGATTACTCAAAAGAGTCATCTATTACTGTAAATTTTGATATTCAAGATCTTCTTACAAAGGAAGAGCTTAGAAAGTATCTAGACGGACAGGCCGTTACAACAAGCTTTGATTTCAATTTAAATCGTAAAGTAGAAATTTCAAATGATGAGATTTCAGATGAATACAATCAGAGTTATGGTGGATTTAGAATTTTCTTAGAAGTTAAGTAGAATATATAAAAAAGGCCGCTATAAGCGGCCTTTCTTTTTATGGAATTACTTTTGTAACATTCCTTTAAATTTATCCTTAGACATTGTGCTTACATAAGCAGCTACATCTTTGATATCTTTGTCAGAGAGACCTCTAACTTTAGTCCACATCATTGTCGTGTACTTAGTCTTTCTCTTCTTTGACTTAATTGCTGTTACTTGCTCAGCAATATAAGCAGCATCAAGACCAGCAATTCTTGGTCCTTTAACGATTGCTAATTTTCCACCTTTTGCTTTTCCCATACCATCAGCGTTGTGGCATAGAGCACAGTTAACTTTCTTGTAAATGGCCTTACCTTTAGCAGCGTCTCCAGCAAAAGCACTAACACTTAGTAAAGCGGCAACAACAGTGATTTTAAATAAATTCACAATATATCTCCTTTATAATTATAGCGTACGCATACTTTATGAAATTATCGGCAAATCGTCAGCAAAATTCAAAGAAAATATACCCTTCTAACTATAGTTTCGGCTATACTCTTGAAACTTAGTGAGGACTAATATGAACAAGAGCGTTATAAGCCTTATTTTAGGCACCATCTGTATAGGCTTAGCACCAATTTTTGTAAAAAACTTAAGTAGTGATATATCTCCTAGTATGATCGGGGCCCTTCGTTGTGGAATTGCTGGATCAATACTTCTTCTTTACCAATTATTTATTAAAAAACACTATATCAAAGATATTCGCTTCTATTCTATGACGGCCGTCATAGGAATATGTTTTGCTTTAGACTTATTTGTCTGGCATCGCTCTGTTCACTTAATTGGAGCAGGAATGGCAACAATTTTGGGAAACACTCAAGTCTTTTACTTACTAGTTTTTGGACTTATTGTTTATAAAGAAAAAGTCACTTTAAAAAAGTTATTAGTATTCTTCTTTGCTTTTTCTGGTGTCTTCTTAATTCTAAAGGGACAAGTCAAATTTTATAAATCGGAAGACTTCTTTTGGGGAGTATTATTTGGCCTTGCAACTGGTCTTTGCTATTCTCTTTATACAACCTCAATAAAGAAAACAACATTATTAAACTTTAAAAATAAAATCACAGCATTAGATATCATTACATATTCTTCTCTTGTTACTGGACTTCTATTATTTGTAAGTGCTCAGTTTGAGAGCGGTTACACACAAGTTAATATTACACATTTACCTTCAGTGATGGGACTGGCCGTGCTTTGCCAAATAATCGGTTGGTCTCTTATTAGTTACGGACTAAAAAAAGCACCCCTCTCTGTCTCTGGTCTAATTATTTTACTTCAACCAGTAATAGCAAAAATCCTTAGTATTTATCGATTTAATGAGCCATACTCACCACTTGAAATTGTGGGTGCGGCCATTCTCTTAATTTGTATATATCTCGGTACTCGACTATCAATACGCTCTTCGAATTAATGAGAAAATTCACAAAATCTATTTAAGCACAAGGACACAGAAGCGATTTTTTCGACTTAATTCATTTAGAAATAATTATTTTGTTTCAAAAAGCTTATTAAAGTTGAACCTTTCTTATATTTTCTCTAAATAATAATCGAACGAATCCGATTGTTAGCTCATGAATAAAATACTTTACTCTTGGTCTGGTAGTGACGAGATCGAATCATTTAGTCCATCGTGTTCAATTATTAATCGATGCTTATCATTTTTAAATATTGATTTTGATATTAAGGCCATCCCCCTTGTTTCAGAATTAAATGGTGCTAAGGATAAGCTTACTGGCCTTCCTATAATTCAAGATAGAGATAAGAAATTCTTTGGGGTACGAAACGCTATTAAATACCTAAAAGAATTAAGAGAAGAATCTGAGCTATTCCAAGTACCACAAAGTCAAATGGTACAAGAACAAATGCTAAGAGACTGGGCACTGACAAGTCTTAGGGCCTCATGTGTTTATATGTCTTTCATCAATCCAAACGGCTACGCTACTATAAAAAAGAAGTTTCAAAAAGCGGCCAAGTATCAATTTGATAAACAAGAAGATCTCAATAAAGTTGCAGAGCCAATAAAAGAAGCACTACTACATTCAACGTTTAGTTTTGATATTTTTAGACTTGAACCAGAATTAGGGAATTCTCATTTTGAAGAGCAATTAAAATACATTGATGGCCTTGTTACCACAAATGAGTTTCTACTTGGTAATCAGATCAAATTAGTCGACATTATAGCATATTGTCATCTTAGTTCGAGCTTACTTGCTGCCAGTGACTTTTCAAAAAAAATAAGACCGAAGTATCCTCGTGTATCTCGATGGTTACTGAGAGTGGCCGCTCAAACGAGATCAAAGAATAATATTCATCCCTCACATCTCGACTAATTAAAAGTAAGGCACAAATATTTCAATTAATGATGAAAGTATTCTACACTATTAGAGTATTATTATTTGAGGTATTTAATGAAGAATATTGCTGTAATCATGGCCATGGATTCAGAGGCCAAGCCTTTACTAGAAAAACTTAAAATTAACCCAGATCAAGCTGAGAAAATTGATGATCATCTACCAATGAAAGTCTATAAAACTCAATATCATCAGCACAATATTTCAATTATTATAAGTGGTGAATGTAAAAGAAATAAGGTTCAAAATGTTGGGACAGCACCTGCTGTTATCTCAACAATTACTGCCATAAAAGACTTTAATGCAGACTTTATAATCAATGCTGGAACGGCCGGTGGATTCAAAAAGCGTGGCGCCGATATTGGAAAAGTCTATACTGTGGAAACAACAGTTTTTCACGATCGCCGAATCCCAATTCCTGGCTACCAAGATTATGGAACATATAAGTCACAACATGATATTGCAAAGAAGTTTGCAACTCTCTTAGATATCGAAACTGGTATTATCTCAACAGGTGACTCTCTTGATATGAGTCCTGAAGATGAGAAGCTTATCGAAAGTAATCTTGCTCTTTTAAAAGATATGGAAGCTGCAGCTATTGCATGGGTAACAGATCAGTACTCTATTCCTACCCTATTTTTAAAATCAGTTACCGATATCGTCGATGGAGAGCATCCAACAGAGGAAGAGTTCTTTGCTAACTTAAAATTAGCATCAGAAAATCTCGGTGAAAAATTAATCGAATTAATCGAAAAAATATAGGAGAAAACAATGATGAAGTATGCACTTGCAACACTTATTTCTTTACCACTACTAGCAGCGCCATGCGCAGGACAAGAAGGTGAATATAGAATTAATGCTGATGGATCTCAAGGTGGATTTGTCGCAAACACGGCTTATGTTTCAGATAGTGTCTACATCGGAGAGAATGCGCAAATTTGTGATAAGGCCCAAATTACAGGTCATGCTAAGATAACTGGTAATGCCATTATTTCAGACTATGCTAAAGTATGGGGCAATGCTCATGTTTATGGAGATGCAGAAGTTTTTGATACAGCTTCAGTATGGGAAAATGCAAAAGTTTACGGCCAAGCACAGGTCTATGGATTTGCAGGTTTAAAAGGAAATGTCGAAGTATATGGAATTGCCCGCATGTTTGATGCAACTTATTCTTCAGGACGTTATTACTAGGATTAAATATGAAAAACTTCTTCTTACTTTCACTTTCACTCACTTTTTTAATTAGTTGTCAGAATCAGACACAAGTTAAATTACGTATCATCGAAACAACTGATATTCATGGGTACTACAAAGATTATGATTATTATCAAAATCGTGAAAGTAAGAAGTATGGACTAGTTAAAACAGCAACCCTCATTAAGAAATACATTAAATCCGCAGATAATTATACTTTGGTCGATAATGGTGACCTCATTCAAGGAAGCCCTATGGCCGACTTTGTGGCCAGCTATGGAAAAGAAGGAACCCATCCAGCTTTTAAGTTAATGAATCATTTAAAATATGATGTGGGTAATATAGGAAATCATGAATTTAATTACGGACTAGACTTCTTAAACGAGTCCTTAAAAGATGCTAATTTCCCATATATCAATGCAAACGTTTTCAAAGACGAAAATGGCAAACCAGGTGCTCCATACTTTAAGCAATATATTATTAAAGAAAAGGAAGTCGTCGATACAAAAGGTAAAAAACATAAATTAAAGATTGGCTATATTGGTTTTGCACCACCTCAAATTATGTTTTGGGATAAGGCAAACCTTGAAGGAAAAGTGATTGCTCGAGATATTGTCGAAGTAGCAAAAGAGCTAACCGTTAAAATGAAAAATGAAGGTGCTGATATCATTATTGCCATCCCCCATTCGGGAATTAGTACTGATAAGTATAAACTCTATGCTGAAGACTCTGTCTTCTATTTAAGTAAGCTACCATTTATTAATGCTATTGCTTTTGGTCATACTCATGCAGTATTTCCTTCTAAAGAATATGAAGGAATCGAAGGTATTGATGCTAAGAAAGGGACTATCAATGGTAAAGCAGCTGTTATGCCAGGAAAATGGGGATCTCATATTGGAATCATCGATTTAAAACTTAATTACGATGGAACTATTTGGAGTGTCATTGATGGGCAGTCTAGTGTCGAATCAATCTATGATCGAAACTCAGATATGAGTGTAAAGCCTGATTTAGAGTTAAGTGAGATCATAGAAGAAGATCATCAAAGAACGTTAAAATTAGCAGACAAGAAAATTGGTTCTTCAAAACAAGACTTCTATAGTTTCCTTTCTCTTATTCAAGATGATGCAACAACTCAAATTGTATCAAATGCACAAATGGACTATGTTAAAAAGGCCATTCAAGGAGATGCTAACTTAAGTGATCTTCCTGTTCTATCAGCTGTGGCCCCTTTTAAGGCCGGTGGAAGAAAGAATGATCCAAATGGTTATACAGATGTCTCGAAGGGTGAATTAACCATTAGAAATGCAGCAGATCTCTATCTTTATCCAAATATTCTTTATGCCCTAAAAATTACAGGTAAAGATGTCAGAATGTGGCTTGAGTGTTCTGCTGGTATGTTTGCTCACATTGATACTAACTACTTTAAGGAGCAACCTCTTATCAACTGGGGAGGATTTCGTACTTATAACTTCGATAATATCGATGGTGTAACTTATGAAATCGACGTCACAGAAAGAAGACATTTTGACGAAGACTGTAAAGTTCTAAACAAAGACTCTTTTAGAATTAAGAACCTAAAGTACAATGGTAAGCCGGTAAAAGATAATCAAGAATTTATTCTAGCAACAAATAATTATCGCGCTACAGGTGGAAAATTCTCGGGAACAGTAAAAGAAAATGTTGTTATTACAGCTCCTGATACTAACCGCCAAGTACTAATAAATTACATTAGAAGTGAAAGTAAGAAAAAAGGTTTTGTTGAAGCAAAGCCTAATATGAATTGGAAAATAAAATCAGTTCCAAATGCTGAAAAACTAAAAGTATATTTTGAAACCTCACCTTCAAAAAAGGCAAGCCGATTTATAAAGGAGAATGCAATCTATCCTTTAAAGCGATTAGATGGCCTGGATGAAGAAGGTTTTGCACGCTATCAAATCAACCTAAAGTAGTGGCCATACACATACTTACCAAGAGCGTCATTAAGGTGTAAGTCATTAGATTTACACCTTAACACATTAATAATATGACTTTTTATTCCTTTGAAGCTAAAATCTACGGTCCGAGAATAATTCTTGGATAGATTTATAAAAGGAATTTAATATGTCTGTTTACGTCAATAGAACATTAAACATGAAGAAGATCAAGGCCATCGGTTTTGATATGGACTATACATTAGTTCGCTATAAAACAGAGGCATTTGAAAAATTTGTTTTTGAACTTGTACTAGAAAAACTAGTTGAGATTAAGAAGTATCCAGCAGAGATTACCAATATAAAGTTTGATTTCAACCAAGTTATTCAAGGCCTTATTATTGATAAATTAAGAGGAAATATTCTTCAAACAAATCGCTATGGAAAAGTTAAGATTGCAAAGCATGGGACAAAGTCAATTGACTTTCGTGACCTAACGGAAATCTATGGCAATAGTATTATTGATCTAAACTCAGATCAGTATCAATCATTAGATACAAACTTCTCAATTTCAAATGGAGCAATGTTTTCAAATCTAGTGGATCTAAAAGATAATGGCCTGAAATTACCAGATTATGAGACTCTATCTAGCGATATAAAAGAAGTCATTGATATTGCCCACTCTGATGGTTCACTTAAAGGTCATGTTCAAGAAAATCTTGAAGACTTTATTATTGCAGATCCGGAAGTTGCAAAACTTCTTGAGCGCTTCAAGAGATTTGGAAAGAAGCTTATCCTTATCACTAATAGTGAATGGAGCTGGACAAAGAGCCTTATGGAGCACACGATTGATCCATTCCTTAAGGAACACGATAGTTGGATGGAGCTTTTTGACATTTCAATCTGTCTTGCATTTAAGCCACGCTTCTTTAGTGTAAGTAATATGTTCTTAGAAATTAATCCTGACACTGGATTTATGACAAATGCAGAAGGACCTCTAGAGCAAAATAAAGTCTACCAAGGTGGATGGGCAGGAAAACTTCAAAAAGACCTAGGACTAGAAGGTGAAGAGATTCTTTATCTAGGAGACCATATCTACGGTGACGTTCTAACATTAAAGAAAACTTTTAATTGGAGAACTGCCTTAATCTTTGACCCTCTTCAAAGTGAAATCGATGCAATTAAAAAATCAGCACCGACACAGGCCTTAATTGATGCCGAGATGAAGAAGAAAGAAAAGCTTGAGCATGAACTTAATAAATTAGAACTTCTTAAGCACGAAGATCCTGAAAAGTATAACAAGGAAGATATTGGAAAAATCTTTAGTGAGATTGATAAGATCAACACTAAGATTTCTCAACATCTTGAAACTTACAGACAATTTTTCAATCCTCATTGGGGAGAGATGATGCGTGCTGGTTTAGAAGAATCTCGTTTTGCTGATCAAGTTGAAAAGTACGCCTGCTTTTATATGGCAAAGATTACGGACTTACTTGAATACACTCCACGTACGTACTTTAGACCAACGAAGAGAGTCTTAGCTCACGAAATTACGGAGCCTAATTTTTAAAAGTATTTTGTAAGAATTGTAAAAAGACGCGGTATACCTCGTCACCATATCCCCCGGCCATAACCCAGGCCTGGGGAATTTTTCTCTCTTCTAAAAAGTTCTTCATAAAGAGATCACGCTTTAAACACTCTTCCAAACTAAGCTGAATTCCTTTTGCACTTTCAAGAATGTCTTTTTCATAAACATCGGCACCTTGAACGACAATACAAAGGTCGTACTTATCAGAAATTAAATCCTTCACTTTTTCTAACTTCTCTAAATAATTATCATCAGCAGTTACAGGAATATCCCATGTACTAGGAATAAAGCTTGAATTCGTTTTGTCTGGATTATCCAAAGGCCAGCCATCTTTCATGTGAATAGAGAGACAATCAATCGTCTTATCATCTTTTAAGATCTCTGCAGTACCATCACCTTTATGAGCATCCATATCAATCACAAGGCACTTTCCTAGGCCCTTTTCTTTTTGTAATTTTCTAATGGCGATAACAATATCATTAAAAAGACAAAACCCTCCTGGTTCACTACTTTTTGCATGGTGCATGCCACCACCAAGGTGATAACTAAAACCACTTTCTAAAGCATTTTCAGCGGCAAGGTATGTCCCTTCACAGTGAGCAAGGGCCCTCATTATAAAATCTTTCAATGGCCTTTTTGCACTATCTGGTTCGTAGCGATGAAAAGATCCATCATCATTAATTAGTTCATAAGCTTGTAAGACGAGATTTGTCGAATCACCAACAGCTCGCATATAGAAGCGATCAGTATGGGCCAATAAGAGATCACTTAATTTAAATTTAGTAAGCCTACGTCTTTCAAGAGATGGATTATCTTTAAAATTATCTAGTATTTTTGTGACACGTTCATCTTTAAGAGGAACTCCAATACCGTAATCAAGATAACTTCCAAGAGAGTCTTCCATGTAGAAAATTTTTGAGCTTGTTTTGGTCATTACTAAAACCTTCGCTTTCGGGCTTGCTTATCAATACTAATATTATATAGTTATACCTTAATCCCACTTGTAAATCTTACAAAATTTGGCAAATTTCAGGCCCTGAGCTTATATTTTGCTATACTTGTTAAATTATATTTGTTCGTAAATTCGACAAATTAGGGATGATATAGATGATTAGGAGATTGGATGATTTATAAGACTTTATGGTTACGCCATGAGACAAAGCCATTTGAGCAGCGAAGTGCCCTCACGCCAGAGGCGGCCAAAGCTATACGTGATCTCGGCCATGAAGTTATCATCGAAAGGTCTCCAAGTCGTATTTTTAAAGACGAGGAATTTGAAAAGCTAGGCTTTAAAATGATGCCAAGTAACTCTTGGATCAATATGGCGCCTAAGAATGCATATATCTTAGGTCTAAAAGAGCTGGATGCAGAGAAGTTTCCTCTCACTCATCGCCACATTCACTTTGCTCATGTTTACAAGGGTCAAAATGGGGCCAATGAAATGCTTGATCGCTTTATTCAAGGTGATGGTAAGTTATTTGATCTTGAATACCTTGTGGATGAGAATGGAAAGAGAATTGCAGCCTTTGGTCGATGGGCCGGTTTTGTTGGTGCAGCAATTGGACTTAAGAATTGGATTGCTCAGCAAAGAGGAGAAGACTTCAATGCAAGCGCTCCTTTAAATTCATATGAAAATCAATTTAGTCTTATCAACGAAGTTGCCAAAGACCTTGAACAGCTTCAAAAACGACCTCGTGCCGTTGTCATTGGCCACCGTGGACGTTGCGGTATTGGTGCAAAACAATTTCTAAAAAGTGTTGGTGTCGAATTCTGTGCATGGGGACGAGAAGAAACAAGTGTCCAAAGACCAATTAGAGCAATTTTAGATTATGATATTTTGATAAACTGCACTTTAAATACAACTAAAGAAAAACCATTTCTTGATCTTAAAACATTAGAGCAAGAAAGAAACTTAAGTGTTATTTCTGATGTTAGCTGTGACCCAACCGGGCCATGTAACCCACTTCCAATCTATGACGATATCACAACAATTGATACGCCAACGACCAGAGTCGACTTGGAAGAGCTACTTGAGGTTACGGCCATTGATCATCTGCCTTCACTTCTTCCAAGAGAAAGTACTGAGGAATATGTTGAGCAACTACTGCCTCATATTATCGATTTATTAAACGGTGATATTGAAGACTCTCCATGGGAGAGAGCTTTAGAGGTTTTCTATGCTAAAACTATTGAACTTGGATTAGAAAAGAGACTTAGTGAAGAGCCACAATTACTTATGTAGTGTAACAAAGCTTGCAATACTCTTTACTTCTTCATAGTCTTTAAAATTTTGATGCTTCTTATAGCCTTTCATTAAATACTGACATTTTTTATGACAACTTTCTAATAAGGCCTTTGAACGTTCTTCACTAAGTGGCCTATTCTGTAATATCCATGCCATACTTTTCACACGCCAGTAATCCATGGCAAAGAACTTAAAAGAGAGTTGATCTTCATGGCCGCCATACTTATTCACAAACTCATTTTCTAAAAAACCAATATCGTACAGAGAAGTTACTTTTAGCCAGAAGTCATAATCTTCACAAACCACGAAATCTTCTCTCATCCCACCTATTTGTTCAAAAAGCTCCTTCTTCATTAAAACACTAGAGGGAGAAATGACACAGCCTTGTAACGATCGGATAAACATATCACCACCATGCTTTTGGTGATGTTTTTTCTGCTTAACAACCTTTCCATCTCTTAGCCACCTCTCAGCAGTATGAACTAATACCTTTCCTGTATTTTTTAGGTAGCTAACCTGAGAGGCCAACTTATCTCGATGCCATTCATCATCAGAATCTAAAAAAGCAATATAATCACCTTTTGAGTTCTTTACACCAAGATTTCTTGCACTAGAGACTCCAGCGTTTTCTTTCTTTAAATATTTAATTCTTTTGTCTGAAAATGAGCTGACAACATCATGAGTATGATCAGTTGAGCCATCATCTACAATAATGAGTTCTAAATCATTAAAGCTTTGATTTAAGACGGAAGTAATCGAGCGTTTTAAAAAATCTGCACGATTATATGTAGGAATAATAACACTAACTAACACTATTGATTATATCTTCCAACATTTCATTAGTAATGTTCTTCTCTAAACTATCGATAACACCATCTAATTGTTTTAAATTTCTAGCACCACAAAGAATCGTACTTAACTCATCATGAGAAAGGTTAAAGTGAATCGCAAAATCTAGACCTGTCATAGCGTGTTTATCCAATGCAGGTTGCATCCTTTCAACAATTTCATAACGACTCTCTTTATCCATGGCCTTCCACCATGGGGCCCACGAGCGACAGTCACTCTTATCAAATTTACGGTCGCGATTAACTCGTCCAGTAAGAATCCCTTTATCAAGAGTTCCCCAGCTCATGAAGCTAATATCGTTTTCTTTAACTATTGGAAAAATATCATTTTTTACATCTTGTTCAAAAAAGTTGAATTGAGATTGAATCACTTCAATCTTATCCACTTCACTAGCAAGCTTAAACTCTTCAGGTGTAGTATTACAAAGACCGATATGTTTGATCTTTCCTTCATTCTTTGCTTTAGCTAATACTTCAACTGTTTTACGAATATCAACATTTTCATCAGGCCAGTGAACCATAAAGAGATCAATATAATCACTTTGAAGATCACGTAGAGATTGCTCAAGCATATCTCTAGTTACTTTTGGATCATTACTCATATCCACACGTTTATTCTCATGCCAAGTAACACCAGACTTAGAAATGATAAAAGCCTTCTCTCTTTGTCCATTTGAAGCAAAGGCCTTGCCTATTCGCCTTTCACTTTCCCCAAAGCCGTATATCGGAGCTGTATCAAAGATACGAACGCCTCGATCAAAAGCGTGTTGTAGAAGAGTAAGAGAGTCAGACTCACTAATATCTCCAAATCCATAACCAGCGCCTTCTCCAGAGATACTTGCGCCACCAAAAGCAAATTTTCCATATTGATCTAATATTTTCATAATTTAAAAGTATCCTCTGTCCTAAAATGCGTAAAGACTTGACGCACCGATAGATTAAAAGTTATTCCAATGGAATGGATCTACTTGTTTTTGCACACCGCGGTGAAGCACAATGCTTCTTAAAAGAGATGGAGCTTAAGGCCCACCCATTAAATAATTCCCTCTACACTCTAGAGGACCAGAGTGTTGCGCTTATTATCACAGGAGAAGGCCACAATAACGTTCTAACGGGACTTAGCCTAGCTCTAGGGCAACTTAGTGGAAATGTTCAAAGAATCATTAACTTCGGTATTTGTGCTGCCTTAAATGAACAATTACAAAAGAATGAAATTCACTCAATTAGAACAATCTATGGCAAAGATGAATTTAAAAGCTTTCAAACAATAGACACTCAGGCAAAACACGACCTCATCACAGCAAAACAAAGACTTTTAGATACCAAAGAATCTCAAAAGCTAGAGCACATTGCTCCACTAGCAGATCGAGAAGGATGGGCCATAGGCCTAGTTGCCAAGCAAGCAAATATCGATCTTTTATCTTATAAACTTATTTCAGACCATGTTAGTGATGCACCAATATGCGAATATATTAAAGAGCTTTCTCAAGATTACTCTCAAAAATTATTTGAATTCTATCAAGAATTAGAACTAGTAGAGAAAGCCTCATCAATTGAGAATCCATTTAAAGAGCAAAGCGACTACTACTTTACACTTTCTCTTAATCGAGAAGTCTCAAACCTGTGCCAGCAACTATGTGTAAAGTACGAAAAAGAAAATATTAATGACATCATCGATACAACTTCCCTTCTAAACTTAGAGACGACCCCAAAAAAGAGGGCCTTAAAGCTAAGGGATCAACTAAAAGAGAAGCTTTATCCTACACGCACAAAAATTCTAGGACAACTTGATAGCTTTATTCAAGATGCAGGCTTTGAGAAGAAAGAGCTCACATACGACCCAGCAATAGAGAAAGTCTTTTTAAATTTAAAAATAAATATCAAAAGCGAAAAAGATATAAAAGAGCTTACTCGTAAACTTAAGAATATAGACTGGCACGAGTACCAATCAATTATGAATGGAGAAAATCTTTAATGAAGATTGAAAAGATATTCATTGAAGAAGAAGCTCGAAATGGAGAAATTGCTCTCTCTCTTCCAAAGCGCTTTCCAAAAGCACAAGTTGTATACATAGATAATCATGCAGATATCTGGGGAAGAGTAAAAAAACCTTATCTCCATAAGAGAGATTCACTGAATCTCTTCATTGCCCACAAAAAAGGCTCTTTAGTAAAAGAAGCTCCTGATGCATATGGAATCTCAGGTGAGCCTCATTATTACTTTATCCACGCTTATAATTGTATTTATGAGTGTGATTACTGCTACCTTCAAGGATATTTTAATTCACCGGATCTTGTTCTCTTTGTTAATCATCAAGAAATTATGGCAAGCATGCAAGAAATAGCAGATAAAACAACAGGCAACCTGTGGTTTCACGCTGGAGAATTCAGTGATTCCTTAGCTCTAACACACTTAACCAATGAACTAAGCTTCTATCATGACTTTGCAAAACGTAATTCAAAGTGCTTTATCGAATTAAGAACAAAGTCGGCAAATATTAAAGAACTGATGAAGCTTGATCCCTTACCAAACTTTATTACTTCATTTTCTTTATCGCCAAAGAATAAGATTAAATCACATGATCTTAAGACACCATCTCTTGCAGCAAGACTTAAGGCAATTGAGAAGCTGTATAAAGCAGGTCACCCTATTGGACTACACTTTGATCCCGTTATTCACACAGATCAATTCGAAGAAGAATATCAAGAACTAATAAATGAAGTCTCTAAAATCATTCCACTAAATAAAGTAGAATATATCTCAATTGGTGTTGTGCGCTTTACTAAAGATGTCTACTCACAAGTAAAAAAGAACTATCCAAAAACAACCTACTTTCATTCGGAGCTTACAAAAGGTGAAGATGGAAAGATTCGCTACCCAAGGCCAATGCGCCACTGGATTTTAGGTAAGATAAAAGATATGTGCTTAAAGGCCGGCGCTATTGAGAAGGCCGTCTACTTATGCATGGAAGAATAATTAACGACTTTTTACTGAAGATATTTGTCTAAGTAATTATAGATTAAATCCATACCTCGACCTGCTGATTGCTTCTGCCTTGCTTGGTATTCCATATAAACGTCACCAGGATTAACGACCTTTAAATTATCCGTTTCAGGTGCTTCATAAACAGATGAATAGACTGTTCTCAACTCATCATAAATTGACTCGAGCTCAGTAAAATAAGATTGATCCGCCCCAGATAAAAGCCCAACTCCTTTAAGAAGAGTTAGATTCATTAAAATATTATCTTGCAAGCGATCATTAGAAAGGGACTTAAAAATCTCTTCCGTCATAAAGCCCACAATATTTTCTTTTTGAATCGCTGTAAACTCACCTTCTTCAGCTAACTCAATAATAGATTCAAAGAAAATCGTTAAGTTGGACTGACGACATACAAGAGGAGCTCTCAAGATCTTTCCAAAGTCTGTTGCGCTTACTTCTTCATAAGATAATAATGCGTACTCAGCTCTTTCAACAAAACGAAGTGCCTCTTGCCTGGCCTTCACGCTATTATAGAAATTTACTCCCCTTTTTAAGTTCATAATAACTTCATCTGGGTTTTGAAAATAAGAAGAATTAATTGGATCGATAATTTGTGATGGTGGCAGATTTGAGTTGATACTCTTTTCACAATCTAAGTTGAGCATCTCAAGTTTTTGAATTTCGCCACCTAATTGTGCAAGTTCTCCTGCAGGCAGGCCTTCAATTGTGACGACTTGATCATCACTTCTTTTATACTCATTATCTTCATGGAATTGCTTTCGTGGAACAAACTTCTTTTTAGGAGTATTATTTGAAAAAGGTTTGAGTTCTTTTTGACCTTCAGATTCATAATGACCCCTAACCTTCTGTGGTAGATAATCATCCTGATAGAAGTGGTATAGGAAGTAGCTCGCCGACATAGCTACTAGAATTATGAAAAACAATAAAATACGTTTTTTCAATCTTACAACCTCTCCTCTTCCTTTCAAGAGGATAACTACCTGAAATTAGTTATTTATATCTAATATGATATCGACAGCGTTTTGCTATGTCCAAGATTCTTTGATAACTACTTGTAAAAACCATAAGATATTGCTCATTTTGCACAAAAATGGTTGCACTTTTATGACGATATGTTTATATTCTACAACCTAATAACCCAAATATTAATGTAGAGTTTATATAAATAAGGATGAAGTGATGGCACGTACATGTGATTTAACTGGAAAAAGAAGACTTGTTGGTAATAAAGTTTCTCACGCTAAGAACAGAAGCAAAATGACTCAAAAACCAAATCTTCAAACAAAGAGAGTATATGATCCTGTAACAGGTGAAACAATTAAGCTTAGACTTTCAACTAGAGCAATTAGAACTCTAGATAAAGTTGGATCTCTTTCTAAGTTCCTTAAGAAGTACAAGCACCTTTGGAACGCTTAATTAGATTTTAATTCTAAGACTTTAAGTCATTTAGATATAGAAAAGGCCAGCATTTAGCTGGCCTTTTTATTTATGGCTGTTTATTTAAAACAAATTAGTATTGAACATCAACTTGATCAATAACAAATCCCCACTTCTGAACTGAACGGTCTGACTTAAATGTTAATTTAAGTGTTCCACCTTCAGCAAAGAAAGAAGTGTAGTTCTCACCGCTACCAGTTACCTTCTCAATTAAAGTACCTTTAGCATCTCTAATCTCGATGTAGTCATAACGATTCTCAAGGTCAAACTTACGAATTCTTAGACGAATGAATTTTGCACCTTCAACTTCGTAAACAGTTTCCATAACTTCATTTTCTGAATATGGGTGTGCTGACTCAAAAAGAGGAGCATCAACTGTTTGCCAATCTTCTGGATTTGGCTCGTTTCTTTCAGGAATTGTATTCGTTAAAAGATTGTAAGCGTTAATACGTCCAGAGTTAATAGTCTTACCTCTAAGTGCCGCTACTGGATCAGAAGTTACCATAACTTTATTTCTGATTTGTAGTGGAGTTAGATCTTTATTTTCAGCTAGGAAAAGACCAATTACACCTGATACATGAGGAGTTGCCATTGAAGTTCCCGAGTAAGAAGCATATCCACCATTTTTAACAGTTGATAGAATCTCATGCCCTGGAGCACCAATATGAACTGTTGAACGTCCGTAACAAGAAAAGCTTGCTAGTTCATCAGCAGCTGTTGTTGCAGCAACTGAAATTACGTTATCAACATTGTAGTTTGATGGGTAGTGTGGTCTTGAATCGTTATCAGTTGAAGAGTTACCTGCTGCGGCCGTAAATACGATACCTGCATCATTAGCTCTTTCGATTGCTTCTTGAAGAGCTTCAGAGCGTCCGCCCCCTCCCCAAGAGTTTGACATAATATCAACACCAATTTTTGTAGCATAATCAATTGACTTGATCGCAGCTTCAGTTGAACCTGAACCACTATCAGTTAAAAACTTAACCGCTACAAATTGAACATCTCTCATTACACCAGCAACACCAATAGCGTTGTGTGAAGCACCGATTGTTCCTGCACAGTGTGTACCATGAGAATGTCCATCAATAGGATCACCGTCATTATTAGCGAAGTCATAACCATGGATATCATCAACATAACCATTTCCGTCATCATCAACACCTGGCTGACCATTTGCTTCTGCTTCGTTTACCCACATTTGATCTCTTAGATCTGGGTGGTTGTAATCAATCCCTGTATCGATTACAGCGATTTTAATTGCGCGATCACCTTTTGTGATTTCCCATGCCTTAAGTGCATCAACGTCAGCACCTTCGACAGCATTTACACCACGTGGCCCATTAGAACCTGTGTTTCTAAGTCCCCAAAGTTTTCCAAACTTAGCATCTGCTGGTGTATAGTATGCACCATTATCAGAAGCATCTTGATAGTTTAGAATTTCATCAAGAACATTTGTGTGTACAATTGGCTTTACGATTTCGTAAATGAAGTTAGGCTCAGCATATTCAACTTCTGCTCTTTCATTCATTTGCTTTGCAAGAGTGTCAATTGACACAAGTGATTCATTAAACTTCACAACATATAGGTCACCTGATGATAGCTCGATACGACGATCAAGTGATGCTCCCGTTAGTGAATGTCCAAAAAAGTTCTCTGCTGCAACATCTTTCTTAAGCTTTACAATCAGTTCTCCTGGAACATGATCAGCTGCAAGTGGTGAAAGTGCCATTGCTGAAATAATAGCTGGCGCTAAAATAGATTTAATACTCATTAAGATCCTCCTAATCCTTTATCTCCCCTTCCATAAGGAGACCATACTAAGACTAAAAATATGTCTGCTAACTAGTTTACCACCATTCAAAGGGCAAAAATTTCAAAAGATACAAAATATTGAAAATGTGAGAAAATGTTAGTTAATGATACACGGAAAAAGTAACGACCCAGTCCTTATAAAAAGAATACCAGTAAAAGTCTGGACTCTTCGATCTGAAGTAGAAGAGGCCGTTCGTCTTCGCTACAAAGAAGGCGAAAAGCCTGATTTAGAAGACCTAATCGAAATTTATAAAGACAAAGGAGAGCTTCCTGTTGCTGAAGAAGTTGAAGATGATAACAACGAACTTGATCCTCAAGCACTGGCAGATGCAGCAATGAATGGAGAAGAAACTGACAATGTTACTCCGATAAATGAGAAGAAAGTTATCAAGCAATTTATTCCCGATCTACCAAAAGAAAAGCTTTTTAGTGGGAATTTATTGTTATCAGAACTCTACATGGAAGGTATGTATTTCTTCTGTGAACGAGAGTTCACACAGGGTCAATCAATCGTTGTTGATATCCAAATACCAAATCGTATTATCCTAAATGGAATCGTTGTTTATTCGCGAACTTTTAATATGAAAAGTCGTATTATTTCCAACGCTTCTCTACCCTACCGTACAGGGATAAAGTTCACATTTCTTAAAGAGGGTGAAAGAACTCTTCTTAGAAACTTTATTAAGTCATTTGAACCAGAAGTGGCCCAAGAGGCTCCAAAGTCAGTAAATGCGACTCCGGCATCACCAGCAGGAGGAGATGATGATGACGAGCTGGATATCTTTGACGATCTCTAATAAGAATTCTAAAATTTCTTATGCAAAATATTAGACGTAACTATTTCTCAGCAAGCCTTGTTTCAATTCTCTTTGTGACTCTCCTATTTGGAGCTGTTATAAGCGAGTTTTTTCAAGCACCCGTGATAACTTCAAAAGAACTTTCGAATCTACAGTTTCTTTTCACAAGTGATCAAATTGATGACGTAGATAGTCTCTCTCTTGCATCAAACCTAGGACGATTTAGTCTTGCAAAGAATAATGGCCAATGGATTATTACTCAGCCTCGACGAATTAATGCCAATGAAGCAACAATCACAAAGCTTCTCGATTCACTAAAGAATGTAAAAATAAAAAAGATCTTTCCAAAAGATCCTATCAATTTATCAAACTTCTCACTCGATAATCCAACTTCAACTATTACTCTAAAGAATGAGGATGGAATTGATGAAACAATCTCTTTTGGACTAATTAATCCAATTGATAACTCGACTTATGTTGTGAGTGATAGTGATAATGCTATCTACCACGTAAACGCTGTAAAGTTCTCTCTGGAAAAACTAGACCTTCCATCTCTAATTGATTCACGAGTCTTTAGTTATGCTCCAAGTGATATTACGGCCATTACTGTTATAAATTCAGGAAAGCTGCGTTTTGCTTTTGAAAGAAATAAGAATGACATATGGATATCTGGAAATAATGCTTTAAATGATGAATTAGTCCAAGACTTTCTTGTTAAATTAACAAGCTTCAAATCGAATCTTATTTTAGATAAGAGAACAGATAAAATGAATGAAAGAATTGAGCGCTACCTAAAGAAGCCATATTATAAAGTTATTGTAAAAATTAAATCAGGAGAAGAGATTGAATATGACCTTTCATGGGTATTAACTTCTCTACCAGACTTAAATATTGAGAAAAAAGAAAACTTTATTATTCGTGCATCAAATAGAGAACACCCGTTCCTTGTAAGTAAGGAATACCTAAGTGTACTCTACAAAAGAATAAGAAGCTTTAGACCAAGTCCACTCAATAAGATAATTTACTAAGCTATTAACTTATTAAGAATTTCAGACGCTACACCTTCAACTTCATCAATAACATGTTGAATGGCCTTACCTACTCTGTGGTGTCTGATTGGAAATTTTGAAAATGGAACAAAGATGTAATAAGTTTCACCTTTACATGTTTCCAAAGCATTTAAGTCGCTAAAGATATTATCATCAAAATCTATCTTTATACTCTTCTTCTTACTTTGGCAGATGGCCTCATCAAGTTCTTCATAAGTTTTCCCATTAGCGCTAAGGAGTCCCCCAACCTCAGCACTAAGGGAAATTTGGTCGGCCTGTGATAGACTTAAAAAATTCTTGTGCCCCTCAATTGATACAAGGATTCCCTTGCGACTCAATTGCACAATCTGTCCATCAACAGGTTTTAATATAGAATTCCAGAATGAAAACTTAGCCTTAAGATTTGTGTTCATTCTGAAGTCACGATGACTTAATGATAGGTTTGTCAGTAAGCGATCATAGACAAATAATTTATAAATATCATAATCAACCCATCTCATTGAATGCAGATGCATAAATGGACCGGCCTTATGCTTTAGAGATATTAGTGTTTGCTTATTCACATCAAACCAAAGATGCTTTAATCTCGGGTCAATATAGAAGTTATAGAGATCAAATAGAGTTGTCTCCATCTCACCTTTCTTATTTACTAACCAAACTGGAATCTCTTTAAAAGCTTCAAGTTCTTCTTTAACTTCACTGATACTCATCGAAGAAATACCACTTGAGTGACGATCTTTCATGGCCTCAATTAATTTCGACCAATTTGACCAATGTAGACTATATGGGCCGTCATCAAATAATTGAATAGATTCAAATAACTTAGGATCTGCAATATATTCTTCTAAATTCTTTAATGCGCTCATATCCGCCCTCTACTGGTCAACGATTTATTTCTTCGTATTTCCCCACTATAGCAATCTGGTTAATTAAAACGAGTGGATTGCTTAACTCTCTAGTAGAAGCCTTTATTTTCAATAATTTAGATACTGTAATTGACCATTTTCCCCACTTGGCAATAAAAGCGAATTATTGCCTATTTTCATTGGTATTTAATGATTTTGGTTACTTAAGTTATAATATGATCATGAATGCATTGGATATTTTCCGAAAATCCCATTTGGCCCTAAACCTCACACCTTTTACAATAAGGGAGCTCTTTAATATCCCGACAACCCCATGTGATGTTTTTATCTTTGAAGATGGTAAATTTAAGCATTCACTATATCGTGGCACCTATGTTGCTAACGATACTTTAAAGGAAATGATTGAAAGAGGTCATACTATAGTCTTTGCAAGTAATGAGCAAAGAGAAGAGTTAAAGGAATTACAACAAAATACCCTAAGACAGGTCACAAGATCCTTTTCAATGGGTGATACATATCAAAATTGCAAAAATCAGCTCAATCTTATTACCATTAATCTTCGCTATCTCTTTGAAGATCCAACGGATGATAATGCATTAAATCTTCAGTATCAAAGTCTAAAGGTTCTCGCCAACTTTCTAATAAAGAATCCAAAGATGCACGAGCCACTATATCGTTACTATGCGGCCCAAGGGCATCATTATATTTTTGCTCAACCCCTACTTTCCTCAATCTTTCTCGTAGGGATTCTGAAAACATCTCAACTCTATAATGATAAAGATATTGAGAACTTTTTTATCACAAGTTACTTTAAGGATATTGGAATGTCGGCCATTCCTATTGATAAATTCGATAAAGAGAATCTTTCTGAAATGGATAAAGTCCTACTTGCGAAACACCCAATTATTTCTGCAAGAATTCTGCAAGGAAGGATTCAGCTCTCACCTGCTCATATGAAGGTCATTGAAAACCATCACACGTTCAGTATTATCGATAAATACGACACTGATAATCAACATATCAAGAACCTGACTGTAACAGGTTTTGAAACGCTCATGGTTAACGTCTGTGATATCGTTGCGGCCATGATCTCAACACGCCCTTATAGAGAGGCTTTATCGATCTTTGAAGCCTTAGAGAAAATACGTTCACATATTGGAAGTGAGTACCCACACGAATTTAAAATTATCATTAACTACTTTCGCAATTTCTTTACAACATCAGTCAAGTAAAAAAAACTTTTCATAACGTTTCAAATATTTCAAAATAATAATTAACCAAGGATAAGGTTAATATATTTTTAATTACATATATTTAAATTCAACAATTGCTAAATGCTCCAGGGAGGGAACATGGCCAGTCAACAAATTCCAGTAAGCCCGGTAACGGGAATAATTGCAGAAGAAAACGTCTTTATCGATTTTGGTGAGCACGAAGGAAAATCTATCCTTGAGATCCAAGATACTCTTCCAGATTATTACGATTACTTAATCAACAAAAGAGAAGAAGGAATTTGCACAATTCGTCGCAACCAAGATAAGTCATTTAGACTTTATGTTTCAAATACACTTCAATAAATTATATCGTGGGGCAGCAATGCCTGCCCTACTGTTTTCTTAACAAAATCTTAATAAACACCCTTTTCTCCCTATGCTAAATTTCTTAGTGAGAACACACATTTAGCTATATTCGAGGAGACATAAAATGATTAAAAAGCTCATTATACTTTGTGCCGCACTATCTGCACTAAGTGCTCATGCAATGAAAATTAATGCTGCTGGTGCTTCATTCCCATATGCCATTTACTCAAAATGGTTTTCAGAATACTCAAAACAAAATCCTGACGTACAATTCAATTACCAGCCAATTGGATCAGGTGGAGGTATTCGCCAACTAATTAAAGAAACAGTTGATTTTGGTGCCTCTGATGCTCCAATGAAAGAAAAAGATAAGAAGAAAGCAAAGTGGCCAGTACTTCACGTTCCAATGGTTCTAGGTGCAGTGGCGATTGCTTATAATCACCCAGAAGTTAAAGATCAGCTTAAACTTGATGGCCCAACTTTAGCAGATATCTACCTTGGAAAAATCACAAAGTGGAATGCTCCACAAATTCAAAAATTAAATCCAGAAATGAAACTTCCTGAAAGTGATATTCTAGTTGTTCGCCGTGCTGATGGTTCAGGAACAACGAAGAATTTCGCTGACTACCTATTCGACGTAAGTTCAGAATGGAAGCAAAGAGTTGGAACTGGAAAGTCACTAAGATGGCCAACAGGAATAGGAGCAAAAGGAAATGATGGTGTAACTTCAATGGTAGAAAACACTACTGGCACTATCACTTATATGGACCTTGCTCACGCCAGAAAGAATAATATCAAAACAGTTGCTCTAAAAAATAAAGCAGGTGTCTATATTAATCCAACAGTTGAAGCTGTATCAGCATCGGCCAAAGGATTTACTCCAAAAGGTAAGGAATTAACTGGCTCACTAATCAATAGTGCCGATAAAGATGCATATCCTATTAGTGCCTTAACTTATATTCTTTTACCAATGGTTGAGAAGGACCAAAAAAGAGTCGAGATCTATAAATTTGTAGAATGGGCCATAACTAAAGGTCAAAATTACGCAAAAGAGCTTTTCTACGCTCCATTACCAGAAGAACTTTCCAAAAAGGTTGTTAAGAAGGTAAAATCTCTTTAATGAAATTATTAAAAGACTTCAGGCCATCATCTCCTAGTTATCAGGATAAGATGGCCTATACTACACTAAGATTTTTTTCACTTGTTGTAATTGTTCTCCTACTTATTATGATAGGACAATTATTCTTTGCAAGTCGCGAAGCCTTTAATGAATTTGGCTTTGCTTTTATCACAGATGACTTCTGGAATCCCATTGATGATGAGTTTGGAGCTCTTCCCTTTATTTTTGGAACGGTTGTAACATCTCTACTTGCACTTTTAATTGCAGGGCCAGTAAGTGTAAGTGTTGCACTTTATATTACAGAATACCTTCCAAAATCTCTTTCAAATATTTTAGGGACATTTGTTGAACTTATTGCAGCGGTGCCAAGTATTATCTTTGGTCTTTGGGGACTTTATTACTTAGCTCCTTTTGTAAAAGATACTGTTACACCTGCTCTAAAATCAACTCTAGGATTTCTACCTCTATTTCAAGGTCCAAGTTTTGGAATCGGTATTTTAACTGCATCAATCATCTTAGCGATAATGATCATCCCAACGATTACTTCTGTAGCAAGAGAAGTTTTTCGCTCTGTAAGTATTCTACATAAAGAGGCAGCTTTAGGGCTTGGGGCGACTAAATTTGAAATGATTAAAATTGCAGTACTTAAACCAAGCTTTTCAGGTATCGTTGGTGCATTAGTTCTTGGCCTTGGACGTGCCTTAGGTGAAACAATGGCCGTTGCAATGGTTATTGGAAATACACCTCAAATATCAAAATCAATATTTGCCCCGGCTTCAACAATGGCCTCAGTTATGGCAAATGAATATGCAGAAGCTGAAAGTGACCTTCACCTATCAGCACTGTGCCTAGTTGGTCTTCTACTTTTTGTCGTCACTTTTGTCGTCAATCTAATTGCACGAACAATTGTATGGAGACAAACTAAAGGAAGGAGTAAGAAATGAAACTATCCAAAAAAAGAGTCATAAAAAACCAACTCTTTCGAGGAACTTTAATACTAAGTTCTCTCATTGTAATAATGCCACTTATTCTAATCTTCGTTTTCCTTCTACAAAAAGGTTCCACTTCGTTAAGCTTAGATTTTTTTCTAAATGATCCTAAACCTGTAGGAGAAGTTGGAGGCGGAATGAGACATGCAATCATCGGAACACTAATGATGGTTGCCCTAGGCTCATTTATAGCTGTTCCTGTAGGGACATTATGTGGTGTCTACTTAAGTGAGTACGGTAAAGGAAAAATTGCGCAAAGCCTACGCTTTACAATTGACCTCTTAACAGGTGTTCCATCAATTGTTGTCGGTATTTTTTCTTATTTAATATTTGTTGTTAGCTTTAAATCATTTTCTGCTCTAGCAGGTGCTTTTGCTCTGAGTATTATCATTTTACCAATTGTTACACGTACAACTGAAGAGATTTTAAAACTTATTCCAAGACATGTTAGAGAAGCAGGACTGGCCCTAGGGTTACCTCGATGGCGAGTTATTTGGAATATAATTTTAAGAGGCTCTAGAAACTCTCTTACAACAGGGGTTATCCTGGCCATATCTCGTGCTGCTGGTGAAACAGCACCACTACTCTTTACAGCTTTTGGAAGTATGTATTTAAGCTTCCAAGTGACAGGCCCAATGGCATCCCTTCCTGTCCAAATTTATAATTATGCAATAAGTCCCTATAAAGATTGGCAACAACAAGCTTGGGCCGGATCATTCACTTTAATTATTATTGTTCTGGGACTAAATTTAAGTGCGAAATTTTTATTTAATACAAAGAAGCTTAAAAAATTCTTTGTGAGGAAATCATAATGTCTAATAGCGATATCATTTTAGAAGTTAATAATATTCAAGCATGGTTTGGTGACTTTCAAGCAGTCAAGGGAATCGACCTAAAATATGAGAAGAATACGGTTAATGCCATTATTGGCCCATCAGGTTGTGGTAAATCAACTTATATCCGTACCTTAAATCGTATCCACGAAGAAGTGGAAGGTGCACGCGTATCTGGAGAAGTCATATTAGATGGTAAAGATATTTACGCACCAGACGCAGATCCTGTTGAAATTCGTCGTAAGATTGGGATGGTATTTCAAAAGCCAAACCCATTTGCGGCCATGAGTATTTATGACAATGTTGTTATTGGCCCACGTCTTTGGGGAAAGAAGAAGAAAAGTGAATTAGATGAGATTGCTTTTAATTGTCTTACAAAAGCAGCTCTTTGGGATGAGGTAAAAGACAAGCTTCACCAAGAAGGAACTTCTCTCTCAGGTGGACAGCAGCAAAGACTTTGCATTGCTAGAACTCTTGCAACGAACCCTCCAATTGTTCTAATGGATGAGCCAACATCTGCACTTGATCCAATTGCAACGGGTAAAATTGAAGATCTGATGAGTGAATTAAAAAAGGACTATACGGTAATTGTTGTAACTCACAATATGCAACAAGCTGCTCGTATTGCAGACTATACAAGCTTCTTCATCTTAGGAGAGCTTATCGAGCACGGCCTAAGTAGTGATGTATTTACTAACCCAAAAGAAAAGAAAACAGAAGACTATATCACGGGTCGTTTTGGTTAAGGAGTAGGCCATGGATTTAACAGTTGAAACACTTAGAAAAGATATTACCGAAATGGCCGCTGTTGTGGAGAAGATTCTTCACGTAGCCGTTCAAGAAGATTCAAAGATTGAAGAGCTTCATGAATTAGAACATGAAATTAATGAATATCATAAACTAGTTGATGACCATGTTTTTAAGTTTATTGCACTGAAGTCCCCTACTGCAATTGATCTGCGTACGGCCCTTGCAATTATGAAAATAAACTCAGAGCTTGAAAGACTTGGTGATGAGGCAGTTAACTTAAAACGTTACTTAATGAGAGTCGAAACTAATCGTGACTACTGCACGATCATTCAAGCAGAAGTTTTAGAAATGGTAAGAAAAAGTCTTATTGCCTTTGCTTCAAATAATACAAAGATGGCAACAGACGTAATTAAAGCGGACCAGGAAGTTAACTCTCTTCACAGAGATCTTGTTAAGAAGTTTTACCAATTATTAAAAGAAGGAAAAGCTGAAGTCGACGAAGGCTTTGCTATTATTCGCGTTTCAAAAATATTTGAGCGCTGTGGTGACCACGCTACAAATATTTGTGAAGATATCATTTTCCTAGAATCAGGACAGGATATTAGACACTCTGAAGATTAGATTATAAAGGTTAAATTATGAAGGCCCTTATTGTTGAAGATGAAAACTCGATTGCTAAACTAATTGGTGTAAACTTAAAGAGCCTAGGTATTGATTACGACATCGCACCAACAGGAAATAGCGCCATTGCCTGTATCGATTCAAATAACTATGAAATCTTTATTCTCGATCGAATGCTACCAGATCTAACTGGTGTTGAAATTTGTCGCTACATCAGAGGCCCAAAAGCACTAACAACGGCCGGGATTCTTTTTGTAACAGCTTTAACATCAAGCGAATCCATCATTGAAGGACTTGATGCTGGGGCCGATGACTATATCACGAAACCATTTGATATTGGCGTTCTTAAGGCCCGTGTCACAAGTCTAAAAAGAAGAATTGAAGCTATCACGAAAGAAGACGCACAGCACGACAGTAAGACTTTTCAACATATGGGAATTACTGTCGACACCGAAAGCGTGACAACAAAAGTTGATGAAAAGCTCGTAAAATTAACAGTTTCGGAGTTTAAAATCCTCTGTGTACTCATATCAAGTCCGGGGAAAGTGTTTACAAGAAAGCAAATTGTCGATTTAATAAAGGGTGAAAATATATATGTAACAGATCGAACTGTTGACACACATGTTTTTGCCTTACGAAAGAAACTCGGTGAGAAATCTAAAGTTATTGAAACAGTTCGAGGAATTGGCTATCGAGTAAAAAGTGAAGAATAACTTTTTAAATTTTCTTAAAATAAAATTCCTAAACGATATCATCTTCTATCAAACGATACTTTTTTGTATCTCTCTACTCGTTATGGGCGTTGTCTTTATTGGAAACTTTAAAGATAACTTTATTCATTCAATAATTGAACAAGAACTCAGCTTATTCAAAAAAAATAATATATCAAAAATGTGTGAGTATAAATCTCCTCGCTCACAATTTTATATACTCAATGCAAATAGAACAATTCGTTGTGGTGAAGCTAACTTTAAGATCAATGAGTTCAAAGGACTTAGTCCAGGATCTTATAGAAGTGAGGAAGATCATATCTTTTATCACGAAACAATTACTTCAAAAGAAAAGGTCTATACTCTCTTTATAAAAATAAAATCAGATGCCTTGAAGTTAATGTCAAAAAGAGTATTTTCTAAACTCTTCTTGGCCATGGGCATACTTGGCTTCCTCTTTCTGGCAGGACAATTCTTTCTTTTTAAGCACTATTTTTCACCTCTATATAGTTTATTCAAACTTTTTAGAATGAAGAATAAAATCGATACAAGCGATAGCCGCGACTACTGGGACTATATTGAATCAAAATCACAAAAGAACTTTAATAAACGAAGAGAATTGAAATTAGAGATCTTTAATACAAAACAGTACTACTCTGTCATCTTAAACTCAATTGATGACCCCGTTGTCGCTACAGATGATAAAGGAATAATTGTTTTTTCAAATGACTCCTTTCGCAAGACCTTTTCTTCATTTAATGGAAAGTATCGCGGTGTAGAAATTATTAACATTATTCGAGACTATGACTTTATCAATCTCATTAGAAAGAGTGGTTATAACGCTCACTTAATTCACAACTCTCAAGTAGAATTAAAAAGTGTCGAAGGAAGTAATCACGTCTATCAACTCAAAACAAGCAATATCAAATCAAAAAAGAAAAACCATGAGCTATTCTTTTACTTTAGCGATATTACAAAACTACAAGATGTAAATAATATGAGAAGAGACTTCTTTGAAAATGTCTCACATGAAATTAAGACTCCCCTTACTTCTATAAAGGGATACTCTCAAACTTTACAATCGATTAATGAAGATAAAGATCAAGCCGAGATCTTGGATATCATCTCTCAGAACGTTGATCGCCTAGACGAGTTAATTAATGGTATTTTATCTCTTTCAAAAATTGAAAACGAAGGAAAGATCGAAGTCGAAGAAATTAATATCCCAGAGTTTATTAATGCACTAATAAATGATTACCAATTAAAGCTCAATGAAAAAGATATTTCGATTCAAATTAATGAAGATAATCTTAAAACCTTAAATACAGATAAGAGACTACTCTATCACTGTATTTCAAATTTAATTACAAATGCCATTAAGTACTCTCTTGAAAATACACAAATAACCATCAATTATTCTTCAAATAAAGATGGATCATATATTAGTGTTCAAGATCAAGGAGTTGGTATTCCAAATGATAAGATCGCCCGTATATTTGAGCGCTTTTATCGTGTCGATAGCTCTCGTAGCATAAATACTGGTGGAACGGGACTTGGACTTGCTATCACAAAGCATTCAGCACAAAAGATGGGTGCAATTATTGACGTTGAAAGTCAGCTTAATGAAGGAACGAAGTTTACAATCTTCTTTCCAAATAAAGTCATTGAATCTTAATCAATTTCAAACTTAATTGGTGCCTTCATAAGTTTTTCTAAAACCTCTTCAACATTAGCATCATTATAAAGGACTTCATAAAGTCCTTTAAAAATACGAGCTCGTATATCGTACTTCTCAGCTAGAAGAAAAGCAGCTTTTGTCGTCTTATAACCTTCAACAACAGTACGCTGAGAATTAATGATCTCAAGTGGCTTACGCCCTTTTGCAATCTCTAATCCAAAGGTCTTATTTCTTGAGAGGCCACCAGTGGTCGTTAAGATTAAGTCCCCCATTCCACTTAGCCCATAGAATGTTTCAGGACGGGCATTGAAGACTTTTCCAAAGCGAAGCATCTCCACAATTCCACGTGTAATCATGGCCGCACGAGTGTTGTGGTTATAGCCTAGACCTTCGACAATACCACCAGCAATAGCAAGTACGTTCTTAAGAGCTCCTCCTAAGAGAACACCTTTAATGTCATAGCTAGGAAGTGCTTTAAAATATGGAGTATCAAGCTTCGTTGCGATATCCATTAGAACTTTCTTAGATCGTCCAGCAATTGTGACTAGAGTAATCTGTTTTTCCATTATTTCTTTTGCGAAACTTGGGCCAGATAAGAAAGTAATATAGTCACGATATTGTGGGAAGAAATCATTAAAGAGGTCATCACTCAACTCAAGAGTTTCTGGATCAATCCCTTTAGATAAACTAATAATAGGAATTTCTCTTTTAAGATAGCCTTCAAAGCGATCGAGATTTTCGCTAAAGAAGGTACGAATTCCGTGAGTTGGAAGTCCTGATACAACAAGTTCTAGATCATCTTCAAAAATCGTATCAAACTCATCCCACTCCATTATGGCCTTGATATTATCATCAAGTTTAATACCAGGAAGGTAGACTGAGTTTTCACGATCATCATTGATATTTTGATAAACATCTTCTGATCGAACTTTTAAAATTACATGTTCAAATTTATTGGCAAGGATTGAAGCAATTGATGTTCCAAAAGCACCCGCGCCAACAACTAGTGCTGTCTTATAAATTTTTGTCATAGAGACATTATACCATGAAGGCGAGAAACTCTTTCATAAATTGTTAACACTTCATCTGCACTATTGCATTTGACGTTGAAAGTAAAAGAAATATACTTACCTGTTTTAGACGGTCTTTCATGGTGTGGCTCTGCGCCAACGGCCATAATTAATTCATCTCTGTTGCTATCATTTCCGATAAATTTAAAATTATATTCTGCAGGCCAATCGTATTGATCATTTAATAGGCCTTTTAACTTCTCCATATCCATAATATCAACTCCTACTTTGGCCAGCTCGATTTAAAATCAATTGGTTTGTCATCGAAGTCTAAAACCTCGGGAACAATTCCATGTACGTAGCGAAAAATATCAATCATCTCTCTAGCGGCACCATGCCCACCCTCTCTTTGAGTCACATAATCACAAAACATTTGGATTTCATGTGAGGCATGAGGTGTTGTAGCGGCAAAACCAGCGGCTTTTAAAAGTGGTACATCAAAGAATTCATCCCCCATAAAAAGAACCTCATGTGGTTCAAAGCCAAGATCTAAGACTTTCTTAAAAGCAACTCTCTTATCTTCATCACCTAAAAAAGCAAAGTCTAGTTTTAGATTATTCACAAAGCGTTCTTGAACACCTTTTGATGCTCCTCCAGAGATAACACCAACTTTAAAACCTGCTCTCATAAGAAGCTTTAGCGCATATCCATCAGAAGTATGAGATGAGCGATTAAATCCCATTTCATCATCTTGATACCAAACATGCCCTGGCGTTAGGACACCATCAATATCAAATGCTAATACTTTGATATCTTTTAATTTGTCTTTAAATTCTTGTGCTTTTGTAAATAAATCCATTAATTATTCCGTTACTGCTTTTCTTATTTTTAATAGTCTCTCAATTATGGCCCCGGCCTTATCAAGAGGAAGGCTCGTTGCTGCATCAGACTTTGCTTCATTTGGGTTAGGGTGAACTTCCATAAAGATTCCATCAGCACCAGCGGCAACAGCTGCTTGAGCGAGAGTTAAAATCTGTTCACGTTTTCCACCTGTTGCCGTCCCTAATCCACCTGGCCTTTGTACACAGTGAGTGGCATCGTGAATAGCACGAACACCAAATGACTTCATAATTTGAAAGCTTGCCATATCAACAACAAGATTATTGTAACCAAATGACGTCCCTCTTTCCGTAAGAAGAATCTTATCTTTTGAAAGAAATTCTTCCGCTTTCGTGACAATATTTCCCGTTTCTTCAGGAGAAAGGAATTGTCCTTTTTTAATCTTCAGTTGAGCATCATGCTTTTTACACGCTTGAGCTCCTGCAAGAATCATATCTGTTTGACGACATAGGAATGCTGGGATTTGGATTGTATCCACAACACTTGCCACAGCATCTGCTTGATCCGCTGTATGGAAGTCAGTAATCAATTGAACTCCGTATTCTTTTTTAACTTTTTCAAGAATCTGAAGACCTTTTTCAAGACCTGGTCCTCTAAAAGAGCTAATTGAAGAACGATTGGCCTTATCAAAACTTCCCTTATAAGAGAAGTTCACTTGATCCATTACTGGCTTAAGCATCTCTAATAAGCTTCCGCAAACGTCCATACACATTTGTTCTGACTCGATTACACAAGTCCCCATAAATAAATCAAACTTCTTATTTTCCATACTTATCTGCCTCTTTTATGAATTCACTAAAAATTGGATGGGCCGCATATGGCCTCGATTTAAACTCAGGGTGATACTGACAAGCAATGAAGAAAGGATGATCCTTAATTTCAATTGTCTCAACAAGATCAAGCTCTGGGTTTCGGCCACTAATAATAAGGCCATTCTCTTTTAATTTTTCAACGTAGAAGTTATTAACTTCTAGACGGTGACGGTGTCTTTCTTGAATATTCTTTTGTCCGTAAATCTCTTTTGTACGGCTTCCTTCAAGTAGTTCACAATCGTAACTTCCAAGGCGCATACTTCCACCTTTTGCTCCGTCACGAGTTTGCCCTTCCATATAATGAACAAGGTGATCACCACCAGTGTTGAACTCTTCTGATGTAGCCTCACTTAGGCCACAAATATTTCTAGCATATTCAATGATTGCTAATTGCATTCCTAAACAGATACCAAAGAAAGGCATCTTATTTTCACGAGCATATTTTATGGCCGCAATCTTTCCTTCAGTTCCTCTTTGTCCAAATCCACCAGGAACAAGAACACCTTGAACATCAGAAAGAAGTTTATCGGCACCTTTCTTTTCAATTTCTTCTGAATCAACATAAACAGGAACAAGCTTTAATTGATGAGCAAGAGCTCCGTGCTTAAGTGCTTCATCAAGAGATTTATAAGATTCAACTAGTTCAGTATATTTTCCAACAATACCAATCTTTACTTCTCTTAACGGGTTATTAAAGTTGTAAACAACCTTTTCAAGGTCAGCAACTTTTGGTGATGATGACCAAATCCCTAAGATTTGAGTGATCTTTTCATCTAAACCTTGAGCGTGGAAATTTAGAGGAACTTTATAAATAGAATCAAGATCTAGTGACTGAAAAACATTCTCTTTAGGAACATTACAGAAAAGAGAAATCTTATCCATAATTGACTCTTCAATTTCTCGATCACTTCGACAAATAATCACATGTGGGAATAAACCTTGCGATCTCAATTCTTTAACAGAGTGTTGAGCAGGCTTTGACTTTAACTCTCCCGCAGCATCTAGGTATGGGATTAGAACAAGGTGAACAAAGAGAACATTCTCTTGTCCAACATCATGAGCAAATTGTCTAATTGACTCAACATATGGAAGAGATTCAATATCACCAATTGTTCCACCGATTTCACCAATTAAAATATCTGCATCATCAGCGGCCAAATGAATTCGGCGCTTAATTTCATCAGTAACATGAGGTACGACCTGAACCGTTTTCCCCAGATACTTCCCTTCTCTTTCCTGTTCAATAACTTTTAAATAGACTTGACCAGTTGTGAAGTTTGACTGCTTTGAAAGAGTTAATGAAGTAAATCTCTCATAGTGGCCAAGGTCGAGGTCAGTTTCAGCACCATCATCAGTGACAAAGACTTCACCATGTTGAGTTGGACTCATTGTTCCGGGGTCAACATTAATATAAGGATCCATCTTTAGCATATTGATACGAATCCCACGTCTTTCTAAGAGTGATGCAATTGAAGCTGCAGCTAAACCTTTCCCTAGGGAACTAGCAACTCCACCTGTAATAAAAATATACTTCTTTTGGCTATTGGCCATTAATTACTCCCTCCACAAATGGAATATCTTCTGGAGTATCAACTCCACATAATGTCATATCTGTTATGGCCGCCCCAATAGTGTGCCCATTATCTAGTAGGCGTAATTGTTCAAGGCATTCAATTCTTTCGTTTGTTGACTCACCTAGAGAACAAAAGCTCTTTAAAACTTCTGGTCTGAATGAATAAATCCCAATATGCAGATACCAATTTAGGCCTGCTTGTTTTTGACGATTAAAAGGATGAGGACTACGAGTAAAGTAGTGGCAAATATTCTTCTCTTTTGAGAAAACGGCCTTCACTTTATTTGGATTCAAATAATCTTCGTGATCGTTATCAATAGACATCTCTTTGATCACAGTTGCCACATCAAAGTTTTGTCCGTGATGAATCTCTATCAAGTTCTTTAAGAGGTCTGCTTTAATGAGCGGCTCATCACCTTGTACATTAATGACAAAATCAAATTTTTCATCTTTAAAAAAGCGCTCATAAGCGAGATAGATTCTCTCACTTCCGGAAGGAACATCATCGTCTACTCGAACAACATTACGTCCGCTTTCTTTTAACATTTTTTCGATATCATCATTATCCGTTACGACACAAACCTTAGAACCTGGAAACACATCTGCAATAGGAGCACATCCATCGTATACATGAGAGACCATGGCCTTACCATTGATCTGTGCAAGTGGTTTTCCGGGGAAGCGAGTCGAGGCGAATCTTGATGGTATTAATACCAAAGCTTTTAAGTTCATTATTTACCTTTTTGACAGTAAATATTATCAAAACTTAAGGGCCGTTGCAAAGTGTGATATTATAAATCTATGAAATACTTCAAGTTTGCGCAAGACGCCATTCTTCCCTTCATTTTATTGAGTTCCATGATTTTTGTTGCCAATACAATGGCCCAAAGTGTTTCAGAATCTATTATTACTGATCCATCAATTTCGAGAAGATGTGACGACCTAATGCAACAAAGACAGGATAAGGTTCAACATCGCCAAAGATTACTCTTTCTCTTGGATCGCAACAAGAATCTACTTAAGGATGCACCAGATAATAAAGTTTCCATTGCAAAGAAGCTGCGTGCCAATCAATACAAAGTCATTCAAGAATTAAAGATCACCAATCTGAAAGTCATTAAACTTGAGGAACAAATCGTTCGTCGTGGCTGCCCTGGCCTGACACTCTAAATAACCTTAAAATTTGCCATCTCGAGTCATGCAAGACATAATTTTCATGCACACATTATAAAGTTTTATTTATATTTGAGAGGGATTTCTTATATGACACGTTCTTTAGGCATTATTATCGCCTTTTGCTTGCTCTATACCAATAATTTACATGCTATAGATGATGAACAATCTCCAGAGATTTTCATTCAAGAGGCAAATGACTCAACCACAACACAAACCTATCGCCCACTCGATTTCGGAACAGTCATTGAGCAAGGGATGAGAAAATACCAGGCCAATATTATTCGACGTAAGAATATTGAGATCTCAAAGAATAAGTTAAAAGATGTAAAAGAATCTTTTTGGACACCAAATCCAAAGATTACTCTTCAGTTAAACCCACAACGAATTGGAACTCTTAAGACAGGAAGTGAAAGCGCAAGTCGCATAACCAAAGATGCAAGTGGTGCCCTGGCCTTAGAATTGGGAGAATACACTCTATTTAACTGGGGAAAGGATTACTTAAACTTTAAAAATGAAAAAGAATCACTTGAAAGAGAGATACAAAGAGACAAGGAAGATCTACGTGAATTCAAACAGGAGCTTGTTCGCCAATATGTTGAACTCATTCACGCAAAAGACTTGAAGGTCATAACTCGTCAGTACCTACAAAGTGCAACGCTTGTGTATCGTCTTAACCGTGAGAAAGTCCTGCAAAAGAAGATCACAAAACACGAATACTACCAAGCACGCTCTGAATACTTAAGGGCCCAAGAGCATTACACAAGAGCAAAGACTAACGAAGCGATTCAAAATGAAAATATGGCAAAGCTGCTAGACGATGCTCCTGGAACTCTCTATCTGATAAAAGATGATTATGAGTATTCAAAAACGACTTATAATCGCGAGAATGCCATGGCAACGGCCAGAAAGTTTTCTCCTTTTATTCTTGATCGCCAAGTGGATTCAAATATAAAAGCAAGAGAATATGAAATCGCTTTAAGAGATAATCTTCCCCTACCAAAGATTTCAGTAAATTTTGGAACTTATGCTCACGGCTTCAGTGGTTCAAATGTCGGGACAGATTACTATACAAGCTCTGCCGGTGATTCAAATATTGATCTTGTTGCTAGCTTAAACGCGAGTTGGACCTTATTTGGAGATGGTGGACTATTTAACCGTAGAAAAGTTGCCAATGCCAGACTAGAAAAAGAGAAGGCCGTATATAACTTAAGCCTTACAAGAAGAAAGGTTGAAGAGGCCATCGTTAATATCTTCAATTTTCTAAACTCAACAGTAGAGCAATTAGAGATTATAAAAAGCCGTAATGATTCTCTTAAAAAGAGAATGGATACAGCACTAAATCAATATTCAAAAAGAAAGACTCGTTTTCTGGAATACCAAATGGCCATGGAAGATTACTATGAATCACTAAATCGTGAGTCTATTCTTAAGTATCAATATCTTGTTAAAAGAATTGAACTTGCACAGATCATCGGAGTTGAAAACCTACCGGACCAAACATTTGATAAGGCCATCGTTAAAGGTGGAGGTCGATAATGAAAAAACTACTAATTATTTTATCTTCATTTCTTTTATCTAATACGCCCTTTGCTCAAGGACTTTCACAATTTTCAGACATAAAGATTGTTGAAGAGGATTATGGATATGAATTAGAATCCTATAATGCAAAGGATGATAACTTTTCACTAGAAGTTAGCTTTGGTGCTATTACTAATATGAGTGAATTCTCTAGCACAAATACAATTAGTGGAACCCTTACTTTTTATTCATCAGATCTATCCTACACCCTATATGGGGCCCTCAACACACTAGACGTGGCAGCGGTGACTTCTTTTGATAATATTGATGCAAGTTTAAGTACCTACTCTATTGGTGCAGGCTTAAGCCGTCGATCAATTCTTATAAATGACTTCATCAATATTAACTCTATTTACGATGAGATTCAGACTAATATCACTTATAATTTAGCTGATAGTGAAGCTTTTGGTGTTGATCTAGCAGGGCTTGGTTTTAACGCAGGATATGGATTAATCTGGCGAGCATCTGGAGGAGTCCACTTCTCTCTTCGCTTCATTTATAACTTAATGGCACTTAAGAGTTCAGATGACACAACACCAGTTGAAACAACTGCAAGCTGGGTTAGCGCACAAGCAGGACTTGGTTTTATATTTTAGGGAATAAATATGATTGAAAGATATAACAAAGCAGAAATCAGTGAAATTTGGACAGACCAATTTAAATTTGAGAAATTCCTCGAAGTTGAAAAGGCCCTTGTCGTCGCACTTGAAGAAGCAGGACTAATTGAAAATAAATTCTCTAATAAACTCAATACTGTTTCTGTCAGTCCAGAGAGAATCAAAGAAATAGAAAAAGAAACACGCCATGACGTTATTGCTTTTTGTACTTCAATCACAGAACAACTAGAAACCAATGAAGGAAAGTTTTTTCACTACGGTGTGACTTCTTCAGACGTAATCGATACAGCACTAACTCTTCAAATAAAAGAAACTCTAGAACGTACTTTCCCTATTTTCGAAAAGCTTCTTAAGTCTCTTGAAGACAAGTCCCTAGAGCATCAAGACACAATATGCATTGGCCGCTCACATGGGATTTTTGCTGAGCCAATGAGCTTTGGGCAAAAATTAAGAGGTCACTACTGTGAATTTAAGAGAAGATTCAATGACCTTAAAGACTTCTACAATAATGAACTTACTGGTCAAATTTCAGGAGCAGTTGGAAATTACACGATCATTACTCCTGAAATTGAAAAGCGTGTTCTATCACAACTTGATCTACAAGTAGAATCTGTATCAACACAGGTTATCCCAAGGGATCGACATGCAAAATTGACATCTATTATCTCACTATTTGGTTGCGCTCTAGAAAGACTTTGTATTGAAATTCGCCATCTTCAACACTCTGATGTTGCAGAAGTTTTTGAAGGCTTTAAAAAAGGACAGAAAGGTTCTTCCACAATGCCACACAAAAAGAACCCAATCTCTAGTGAAAACCTAACAGGAATGGCCAGAATGCTTCGCTCTTATCAGCAAATTGCCATGGATAATACTCTCCTATGGCACGAAAGAGATATTAGCCATTCAAGCTCAGAAAGGTTTTATTTACCAGATATGTTTGGAATACTCTTCTACTCTATAGAGAGAATGACTAGTACAATTGAAGATCTTGTTGTGGATAAAGAGGCCATGCTTTCAAAAGTAACTGCAAACTTCAAACACCTATCAAGCTTTGTGCTTCATAAGTTAATTGAGGTCTCAAATAATACTCGTGAGGATCTTTACCGCATAGTTCAGAGTGCTTCGTTTGAAAGCAAAGACCGAAATGGTTTCTTTGAGTACCTAGAAAAGAACTTAGATGATAAGTCCGACAAAGAGCTTATTAAAAGTCTAGCAGGACTAAATGATCTAGAAATCTATGGTGCTCACACGAAAGAAGTTTTCCAACGCTGTTAAACTGTAAACTCAGTAAACGGATGTGGTAGCAGTTCTTTAAAAAGAACTTCTTTAGTGATGCCTTTTAGGTTTCCAAGATAAATTGGAAAGTCAGGGCCAACAAACTCAGACAATACCTGAAGACAAAAAGCACATGGAACCGCAGGCTCTTCTTGGTCGGTTACAACGACAATATATTCGAATTTTTTCTTGCCGTGATTGGCAACACTTGAAAGGATGCTTCCTCTTTCAGCACAAATTGTTCCACCATAACTTGCATTCTCAACATTACAGCCAGGTATACATTGATCAACGCCTTCAATTTTTAAGGCCGAGCCAACTTGAAATTTTGAATATGGAGCATGAGCTTGACTTCTTGCCTTTAGGGCAACATCGTAAGCTTCTTTAAATTTTTCTGTAAGTTCTTCATTAATTTTCATAGTTTCATTATAAACGAAAAAGGAAAGAGCACAATATTTGTGCTCTTTTTATTCAATTTATGGGTTATTCACTGTAATTTAAGACAACTTTACCTAGTAATTGGTCATTTTCCACCATTCGATGGGCATATGCTAACGACTCTTCATCAATGATGCCAAGATTAGCTGTTAAGAGAGACTCAAATGCACCAGCATCGATAAGCTCTGCAATCTCCTTCAGCCTCTCCCCTTGATTTTCAAGAGAAGAACACTGACTCTCACCACAAAAAATAAAGTCCTGCTCAAAGTTTAAACGAGAATCAAAATGGTTCATCACTTCATTCTCATGCTGTGAAGAGATGAGATAAGTTGCTCTTGAATCTCTATCAGTGATACTTCGAATTCTTAGTATGTCATCATATTCTTTTACGATACTAAAAATAAAATCCACTCGCTTTAGGCCATAATGCTTTAATTGAGTATCTAAAGAAAAGGAATCATCCAAGATATAATCAGCACCCATTGCCTGCATATACTCTGCTTCTTCATCATTAGAAGCAATAGTAAAGATCACCAAATTTGTAAGGTTAGCCGCAAGCTGTACTACCATGGCCGAAACACTACACCTACTATTTGTTATCAATAGAGACTTGCCTCGACTAACTTCAGGATCAACCTGAAGTGAATCAAAGAGGCTTTCGTATGCAAGGAGTGTCGAGCCAGGCATCGTCGCGGCTTCTTCAAAACTCATACTCACAGGCTTTCTTGCAAGCCGCTCTTCATTAATTAAGTGAAACTCACTATGACATCCTTCTCGTGAATGATCAGAGTGATAATACACCTCATCACCAACTCGAAACCCTTTAACATCTCGGCCAGTTTCAACAATAATACCTGCCGCATCAGTTCCAATAACTTCACCAACCCTTTTTGTTCTTAGCGCAACATCCACCTCACAAGGAGCAATACTCTTTACTCTAATTAGAACGTCTCGTCCTTTTGCAATTGGACATTTAAAATTTGTCTCCTCAAAGCTACTCGGATTTTTTGAGTTCACAATAAAAGTTTTCAATGGACCTAGCCTCCTTTGTAAGAACACCTGTCCTTACATTAGAATAATCTCATGTCCTAAAAAAGAGATGTCCCTATTTGGTCAATAAATTGTTAAGAATTGCCAATTATTAAATAATATTTGTGATGCTTTGAACGAGATCAAAAACAACTGATAAGTAATTAATGTTTAACGACTTCTTAAAGGATAATTACTTTAAATAATGCATCAAGTAATATATGATTTAGCCTTATATCATTTAAAACAGGAAGAGAGATGTCAGCTGATAAAATCAAGCATAGTGAAGATGTAAGTGCTTCACTGAAGAACAAATTTGTTCAATTAATTGTAAAGAAACCAGAAAACCTCAAAAACGACTTCCTTTCAGGATTAACTGTTGCCTTAGCACTAGTTCCTGAAGCGATTGCCTTTGCCTTTGTTGCAGGAGTACATCCGAAAGTAGGTCTTTACGCAGCTTTCATGATGGGATTACTCGCTTCGATTTTTGGTGGTAGGCCAGGAATGATCACAGGTGCAACAGGAGCAGTTGCTGTTATCTTTGCACCACTAGTGTATAAAGTAATGGAAATGAGTAAGTCACAAGGTATGACGTTTGATGCGGCCATGGATAATGCGCTAAACTACCTTTTTGCTGCCGTTATTTTAATGGGAATGATTCAAATCATTTGTGGGATATTAAAACTTGGTAAGTTCATTCGCCTTGTACCACATCCTGTTATGCTGGGTTTTGTAAATGGTCTAGCGATTATTATCTTTAAGGCGCAATTTAGTCAGTTTACGATGGGAGGAGAACTTCTACCATCACCTCAACTAATGACAATGTGTGGCCTAATAGCTCTTACAATGGGAGTAAGCGTATTCTTACCAAAGTTAACAAAGGCCATTCCTGCCACATTAGCAGGTATCGTTCTCTCAACAGTCATTGGCTACTTTCTAAATGAAGCAAATCCAGGACTAGTAAGAACAGTTCTCGACTTTGTTCAAGATCAAGATAAATCAATCACAACGATTGCAGCAGGTCTTCCATCTTTTAGAATTCCATATGTACCATTCACAATGGATGCTTTTACTTTCATTCTTCCATATGCTGTTCTTGCGGCCGCAGTTGGTTTAATTGAGTCCCTTATGACTCTTCAACTTGTTGATGAACTAACTGATACTCGAGGAAAAGGAAATCGTGAATGTATTGGTCAAGGAATTGGAAACTTCGTTAATGGATTCTTTGGCGGAATGGGTGGTTGTGCCATGATTGGGCAATCAATGATTAATATTCGCGGTGGTGGACGAGGTCGATTCTCAGGAATTACAGCAGCTATTCTTCTCCTACTATTTGTACTCTTTGGTGCCCCTCTAATTGAGATGATTCCACTTGGTGCACTTGTTGGTGTTATGTTTATGGTTGTTATTGGAACATTTGAGTGGTCAAGCTTAAGACTCTTTAAAAAGATTCCGATGTCTGATCTATTTGTTATTATCCTCGTTTCAGTTGTAACGATTCTAACTGACTTAGCAGTGGCGGTTGCTGTTGGTATTATTGTTTCAGCTTTAGTTTTTGCATGGGAACACGGAAAAACAATGCATGCAAAAAGAGAAGATAAAAAAGAAGGAACATTCTATGAATTAGAAGGCCCATTATTCTTCGGTTCAGTAACTTCTTTTAAAGACCTTTTTGAATTTAAAGAAGATAAAGAACACGTTTATATCGACTTTGATAACTCAAAAGTTTGGGATCATTCAGGAATTGAGGCCCTGCAAAATATCACTGAGCGTTATGAGCAAGTTGGAAAAAAACTTCATTTACTTAACTTAAGTAAAGACTGCCAATTGCTATTAGACAAAGCATCAAATATCGTGGAATTATCAGTAATTGATGATTTATCGACACATATTGCTGATGATCGACTAGATGACTAAGAATTTACTGTACAAAGACTTGATTTTACTAAACAATATTTCAGTAGCTATTTAAAAAGGATTTAAATATGAGTGAAGCAAAAGGATTAAAGAAGCCAGTTAAGTTAAAAACAGAACTAGCATCAATGCTAGGGGAAACTGAACTTCCACGCACAGAGATTACAAAAAGACTTTGGGACTATATCAAGGAAAAAGGTCTTCAAACAAAAACTGAAAATGGAAAGCCTGAAAATGCAGGTAAGTTTATTGTAGCTGACGCTACTCTACTTCCAATTTTTAGAAATACAAACTCAACTTCTAAGTCTGGAAAAGTAACAGATCTTCGTAATATGAATGAAGGTGAGACAATCAACATGATGCAAATGGCTGCGATTGTTGGTGCAAATATCGAAAAGTAATTTTCAAAAGATATTCAAAAAATATGAGAGGCCTACTTTGTAGGCCTTTTTATATGAATATCAAGACCAAGTTCTTTTTGGATTCTATTAAAATAGCCTTCTTCTTGCGGTGAGATATAAGAGATCGCAATACCTCTTCTTCCCCCACGGCCAGTTCTTCCGATTCTGTGTGTGTAATTTTCGATTTGTTGAGGTAGGTTGAAGTTTAAGACATATCCTACACCATCAATATCAAGACCTCTTGCTGCAATATCAGTTGCCACAAGAACGTGCATGGCACCCTTTTGAAACTCTTTTAAATTATAAACTCTTTGGCGTTGATCGCGATCAGAATGAATTGCACAGGCCTTAATATGATTCTCTTTAAGATACCTTTCTAATTTATTTGCCTGAGACTTTGTTTTCACAAAGACAATTATACTTTTAATATGGCGCTCTTTAAGAAACTTCAAAAGAAAGTCGGCCTTCATTTCTTCTTCAACAAGATAGGCCATCTGACGAATCCCTTCATGTCTTGCGTGCACTGGTGCAATCTCAATACGATGAGGGTTAACTAGAGTTCTTCGAGCTATTTCTTCAACAGGCTTTGGCATCGTTGCAGAAAATAAAAGCGATTGTCTTTCACTAGGAAGTTTGTCCATCACCTTATCAAGATCATTTTTAAATCCCATATCAAGCATGCGATCTGCTTCATCAAGGACAAAGTATTTTAAATCATCAAGAATAACATAATCATCTTCTAATAGATCCACTAGACGCCCAGGTGTTGCAACTAGGATCTGAATTCCTTTAGCAAGCTTTTGAACTTGTTGCTTACGACTGTGGCCGCCGTATATGGCCATTGTCGATAAGGCAAGTCCCTTACCATATTGCTTAAAGCTTTCTTCTACCTGCATAGCAAGTTCACGTGTTGGCACAATAACAAGCGCCCTTACATGAAATGGATTAAGCTTTCTCTTATTTTCTTTGATTAAATGAAGTAGCGGAACACTAAAAGCAGCAGTTTTCCCACTCCCAGTCTGTGAGATTGCAATAAGATCACGCCCTTGTAAAACTGGTGTAATCGCTTGTTCTTGAATTTCAGTTGGTTGTGTATAACCTTTCTTTTCAAGAGCTGATAAAATATGTGGGGATAACCCTAAGTCTTTAAATTCTGCCATATGTCATATTTAGCAAAGTATTTAGGGGCCAGTCAACGAGTATTAATTTATAATGTCTTTATGGATATTGAATTTAATAAGGAACATCTATTAAAATTTGTCCAAATTCGTATGCCCTTTGGAAAGTATCAAGGTCGCCTTCTTATAGACCTACCTGATGAGTATCTTGTGTGGTTTTCGAATAAAGGCTTTCCACAAGGAGAGCTCGGCAAGCTCTTGGAAGAGCTGGCCGAGATCAAACTTAATGGATTGGAATTTTTATTTAAAGACCTTCGCTAGAAGCAATCATCAATATGTCTTTCTGGCATTGTGTGTCTAAGAGTGTGCTGAAATTCAAAACCACGAATATTTGCTCTTACATCCTCTATTAGAACAACCCCACACTTTTGTTCGTCAAGCTTGATTGTTTGCTTTGATAGCTTGATCTTAAAATCAACATCTTCAATTGAAGGATTGTCTCCGACGACGTCCTCTACGTTTCTCGTATCATGAGTAAATAAACAAGGTCCGTCCTCACCAACATTTCGATGATTTAGGAATGTTTCTCCAGCTAATTGCGGAACAATGACTTTTACAAAATAAATGCTACCATAACCTAGGTTCGTCCATTTTAATTTAGCGCTACTAATATCAACAGGTAGTTGAACCGTACGCTCTGAAATAACTGTCGTTTGTGCAAAGCACGTCAACGAAAATAATACAACTAATAATGCTTTCATAAATTCTCCCTACTCTTTTTCTTTATTGAAAAAGTTTGTTAAAGAGAAATTATCGAATTAGTCATCATAAATATAATGATTATAAATTATCATTGTGATTCAATATATTTATTATAGAGAAAAATACTCCAAAAGCTGATTCCAACGATGTTAAAGAATAGGATTTGTAGAACTGAGAAGAACTTAAGTTTTTGTCCCTTATTAATGGCCATATAAAGTTTAAATAGGGATAGAATATTTAAAATGAGCGGAACAAATAGCATTCCAAAGATCGCCAAACGTAGAGAATCGTGAAGATAATCGATATCAAGCTTCTTTTTACCATCAGAAAGAGGTATCTCTTTTACTTCAACACCTTCTTTTTCTAACAGGGACTTCGCTTGATAATAGTCCAATTCATTAATGGATATAGAATATTCTTTTGTGGCAGCACTATTGAGATAGATATGATCATTTAAGAGCGAGTTCGATGACTCGCTCTTAATACCATGACTTTCCAAAAGATCCACAATATGTTTTGCATCCTCATGGATAAGCGTTGAATAGATCTCTCGTTTAACCACTGTTATTGACCAATGAGATCTCTAATTGCTGTTACACAATTGGTCTTCTTTTTTAGCTGAGGAAGGCCAGAAAGATTTGTGGCCGCATTGGCGCGATTGTATGCGCTATCTTCTGCGGATTGAATCCTTAATCGTTGAAACTCTCGGGCCTCGGGTGAAATTTCTCCAGTATAAGCTCTTCCTTCAGAAGAAATCGCAGAACGAGCTCCCCTTGGTCTTACTGCCCTTTCCCAATTAGTAAACTTTGGATTATTTGTTAATTGATCAGCTAATGGTTTATAAAATTTCATTTGCGTATAATGTTCAACATTAGATAATGCTTCACCAGCAAGTGGTCTAAATTCACGCATCTCTAGACCAAGATCATCAGTCATCTTCTTTAAGTCATCCATTAAGCGATCTGGCCTTTCCAGATACTCTTCATGAGAAATACTTTGCATCTCACCAGAGATCTCATCATTTTTATTTAATGCTTTATTTAAAATTGCACGAAATAGCTTCATTTGAAGAGCACTCTCATATGCATCTCTTGGAGCATTAAACATTCTCACTTCGGCCTTGCGAATTTTTGGATTTACTCTAAAGGCAGGTCTCCACGGAACTTTTGGGTTAGAGATATCAAAGTCATCACTAATAAACTTAGGAGGAATGACATCCTGAAAATAGGCAGAAACATCTAAGTGCGTATAACGAGTCTTTCTTCCTACTCGCTTATTAAAATATCCTTCATTATAAAGGGCCTTTTTTAGGTCTGCTTCAGAACCATTCCAATTAGCAAGTTTTTGAGCAAACTCTTCACTAATATCGACAGGCTCTGCACTTTTAATACGATTGAGATCCTGAAATAAGAATGCAATGACTGACCTATATTCATGGAAAGTCGCTAGAAAGCGAGCAAACTCTTTCGGTTTTCCTTCAAATGCCGTTAGATCAATATTTAAGTGCCCACCACCTGCTTTAATATATGGAAGGGCATTATTCTTTTCAAAAGTATCATATACTGCTTGGACTTCATCCATATTTGGTTCAAATTTTGGAGTAACGACTTCAATTGATCCAGCTCTAACAGACTCAACTAAGACTTCACCACTTGGGGTATAATTACGTCCAATACCATCCCACTCAATTCGCCATGAACGATCTTTTGAGTCTTTAATTTTATATGCGATATCTAAACCGTGACCGTGACCATCCTCAAAAAGTCTTTCAGGCTCACCTTCTCCACCTAGACGATCTCTTAAATCAACGGCCATCTTCTTTAGGTATTCTTCTTTTTCTTCTGGCGACATATCAACACGTGTTTGAAGCCAAGACATTTTTCCATCCATTAGCCTTTGGCGATTATAGCCTCCGCTACCATCTTCAATCATGGCATAGTCACCTTCAAACTTTAATGGGAATTTAGCTGAGTACTCAACTCCAAGATCGATTTTATTAACATCGACATTCATTCTTGTACCTGGTTTAAACTTATGAAAATTTTCTTTATCCGAAAACTTTCGAGCAGGCATCATATACTTCTTAACATCTTCAGCAATATTTGAAGATTTAACCCATTCTCTTTGTAAAGAGATTACTGCCTTCTTTAAATTCTCATAATTAGTATGACGTAAACTTGCCACATCAATTAAATAGTCTCGTGTTAAATTCTTTAAAATAGCTTTCTTAGTATCCCCTAACATTGGATTATCATCATACCAATTCCATAGAGCAATATTGTAACCACTTAATCCAGCTCTTCTTAGTTTTTGAGCGGCCCTCTGGGCCTGACTACGAGTTAGTCCAAAACGCTCAACGAGGTCATCTTCATCAGGGTATGTCGAGTATTCTCCAATGATATTCCAAGAATCAGCTTTAGAGATCCCTGTAAAGTCTCCGCGAGAAAAGCGAGATGCCATTGAAGCTTGAATAAAGCGAGCGACACGAGAGTTCTTTGTCCCCGATCTAAACTCAATTGAGATTGAGTTATTAATAAAACGATCTTCATCATCGACACGAAGAGGACCACGATTTGTTTCATAACCGTCTTCCAGTGCTTCGATAATTTCATAATCATCAATAATACTTTTATAATCAGCAGTTTCAATACCTGATCGTCCAGCAATTCCCTCCAAGACAATAAGGGCCTGAGCTGCTTTTGTTAACTCAGCTGCTTTTGAACGATTAAAGTTTCCACCAATAGGAACAACCATACGCTGGTGCCCCGGAGCCTGAAATAACTCACCTCCGCGTCCCATCGTTTTCTTAAACCATGCGATCATTTCTTGAAATTCACCATAAGACTTCTGTGGTGCAAATTTAACTTCCCATCCAACAGAAGTATCTTCAATTTCAGACATATACTTTTCAGGTGCTCCAAGATTGGGAACCATGTCATAGTAATCGTCAATTGGATCTACTAATGATGAGAATTCTCCTTTAAAAAACTTACGTCTAGTTCCAGGAGTTAAATAACTATATGGACTATTATTGGTCTTACTAATAAATTCTGACCATTTATTCATTAACTGTTCATGTGATGCTGTTTGCGGGTCAAAGTTATTTAAGAAGGACATATTAATGGCCTTATTTCGCCCCTTAGCATCTAATAACTCTTGTGCAGGATCATGGCGAACACCATCTTCATCAATCCATACACGTATCGATTCACCAGCTCGATTATTCATCCAACGACTAAAGAAGTCTCTAAGAAATGTAACTTGCTCTTCTTCATCCATCGAATAACCTTCGACAATAGCTTCAAACGTATGTGCACTTGGCCCAAAGATTCTTGTGACATATGAAGATGAACCCTCTTTTTCACCTCCCCAAGAAATGGCACGACGGCCAGAGCCTAGGACTTGGGTTGCTTTAGCATTAAAGGCCACAGATGACTCCATCATCTCACCCCATACTTCATAGGCCGTTTTCTGACCGGAAGAAGCCGGCAGGCGACTTAAGAAATCTGGATAATCGTACTTTGCGACATAGACCTGTGGAAATACCCCGGCCAAGAGAGAAAAGATTAGAATTAGTGACGGATTCTTAAGAAGTTTAAGCATTGTTTCCCCTAATAATAAAAATACTTAAGACTTTATCGGAAACTAAGTTAATTAACTTGACGTAAAAGCTATACTACTCAATATATTCAACTACTTAGTAATATTGAACTTTTGATAAGTCCCACCTATAATGCGCCAATGAAGCCACGCAAGCCAAATTATATCCGTATTGTACTTAAGGTAATCCTCCTTATTTTATCTATTTATATCTGGTTCGTTATTTATAACGGTATGACAACTCAAGGATAGAACGTGATTTTAAAGTTACTTATTTCATTAATTCTTTTCTCATTTCATTCATATGCACTAGAGGCCGGCCACTGTATTAGTGACTACTCAACTAAGCGCTATATTCAAAATGATTTTTCAGCACCATATCCAAAAGAGGTCATCTTCACATGTCGATATCGTTGCCTTGATTTAGAAGGCTATGAGAGTGAGGAGATTTTAGGAACATCAACGATCACTGTTAATAGTTTAAGTGATGATGCCTTAAAAGTCGTTTGCCAAGGTGTGATCGTAAAGAAATCAAAATGGGGATACGAGTATAGCCGAACTGATTCATTCTACGCTCATTTTACTGAGATAAGCGAAATTAAGGATTGGGCATATAAGAATATTCCTCTTGATAATTCAATTAGTAAAAAGCTCTTACTAGATTTTAAAAAGACGATTACTTCTGTTTATCAAAGTTATGAAATAGCGGGACGCTCTAATACTCCCGTTGCAAAAGAGTTCTCAAAAGCAGCACAAGTTTTAAAAGAAATGGCCAATCAACTGCCAGAAGATCAGAGTCTATTTAATTTATATCGTAAGAAGATTGAAGATTTAGATGGGAAAACTGGAAAAGATTTTAATTCAGAAAAGCTAATAATGGACCAGATACTCTTTGGAGCACGCTGGTCCATAAATATTTAAATTAGTCGCGACTATTTAACTTTGATAATAATCTTAATACTTCCATATAAAGCCAAATTAAAGTAACCATAAGTGAAAAGCTAGCATACCACTCTAAGTACTTAGGAGCACCTTGATTAACACTTCTTTCAATGAAGTCAAAATCAAGAATTAAACTAAAAGCTGCAATACAAACCACCACAAGACTAAAGCCAATACCTACTGGACCATTTCCATGAATTAATGGAATTGATGCTCCAAAGAAGCTCATTACAAAGCCAACCATATACACTAAGAAAATAGCTCCCATTGCTGTCATTATAATCTTCTTAAAAGTACCAGTTGCTCTAACTAGGCCCCAACGATAAAGAAAGAAAAGTGTGATAAAAGCACCAAATGTAATCGTTACGGCATTAAAGACTAATCCCTGGAATTGAAATTCATACATTGCTGAAACAGAGCCAAGTAATAGGCCCTCAAAGAGTGCATAGATTGGAGCTGTGAACATGGCCCAAGTTGGTTTAAAAATTGTAACCATTGCTGCAATAAGTCCACCAATAAGACCTATCATGACAAATGGTGAAAGTTGGCCACCCATACCATTTTCAAGAGCACCAAGTGTCTGATTCCAAGTATAAATAAAAGTCATCATCATAAGAGCAAAGAGAATCATCCCCTTATTGAAAACCCCAGAAAAACTCATTGTTTCACCTGTTGTTGCTCTTGTATTAAAAACATCATTTGATAGTGTCGGATTTGTCGACCTCATCATTCTCATAGATTCCTCTTTTGTTATAAATTTAATACATTATAACAAATCCCAGCAGAAAAAGAAAAATTAAGAGAATAGCGTCTTTTTAAAGCTTAATTGAAAATGTGTTCCATGATTGTCCGGTGAGTCATTCTTAGTTCGGGACTTCACAGCAATAGTTCCATGACTGAGTTCAACAAATGTCTTCACAATGGACATCCCAAAACCTGTTCCTTTTTCTCCACCGGTTCCCTGTCTTGATGTGATGGCATTACTTTCAAAAAGAATATCTAAGAGTGTTTCATCAATTCCAACACCTTCATCAACCAAATTAATATGAACACCATCAATTGTTTCTTCTAAGGTTATTTTTATCTCCTTACCTCTTTCCGAAAATTTGATTGCATTAGAGAGGAGATTGCCTAGGATTTGATATTTTAATGCTGTAGCATTTCCCATGACATAGACATTTCGATACTTTTTAAAGTCATAATTTAGAATAATCTCCTTTTCTTGAAGCTTAGATTCAAATACTTTTAAAAGATAGTCCACAACATCATTAATATAGACCTTTTCAAATTTTAACTCGACTTTACCTTGTTTGATTGATTGTAGATCCCGTATTTGAGCAAGTATATTTCCAATCCCAGTCGTGCAAGAATTAATACGGGCCAAGCACTTCTTAATCTCTTCATCAGAATTATCTTCTAATAATTTAAATAACTTCTTCTGTGATAAATTAATAACAGTTAAAGGGTTACTTATGTCGTGTCCAACGAGTGTTAAAAGAGTATTAATTTGTTCACTCTTTTCAAAAATGGCCTTATTAAAGCGGTCCCTTTCAGTTAAGAAAACAAACATATAAACAGTATTTAAAAAGATAAGTCCCATCATTATAAAAACACGGGCAGCAATATCACCAGTTTGAGATAAGTGATTTGTAAATACAAAACCATTTAAGTTAAGCACGAAATAATATAAAGTCGCAACGACAGGAATCACACACCAGACGATAAAGTCTCTACGTGTTCCTACAACTCCAGCGATAAGAGGAAGAACGGTAAACCAAATAGGCTGAACACTGTAAATCCCACCGGTATAATGTGTCCAAAGAACAATATGAGAGAATCCTGCAAACATGATTGCGTGAAAGATTAATGAAAAAGAGCGGAATACTTTATACAGAAGTGGACTCAATAGATGAATCGTTGCACAGACAATTCCCAGTTGATAGAAGGCAGGAATATCTGTAAATAAATATGCGGCCAATACGTGAGTCCACAATAGAGGTGCAGTAAGAAGCACCGTCAATAGATAGAGACGAAAATGTGAAACTTCTTGATCTGAAAAGTTTTTCAAGTCCCCAAATAGAAGCGCAATTAATTTATCACGTAACATCATAATGGCCAATTATCCCATAATATTTATTGCCACTTTCATCATGAGGTGAAATTAGCGATGTAACTACATGAAATAAAAGAGCTTTTTCTCAAAACATAAAAATACAATTATGATTTACGTCATGTGAACAAGCTCCAATTACTGCCAATAATTTAAGCCTTTAGAACTGAATACTTGCCGAAATTTTATTAAGTGGCATATATTCTATCCCCTCTTTTTTTAACTTTCTATCAAGGTCGATAAGATCTTTTTTAAAGGTTATAACTGCCTTTCTTCGTCGAGGACATTTGAACTTATAATTAGCATCAATGAGTTTTGTCACCGTAGTTGGTGAAAAGAAGAGATTATCGGCCATAGAGTATTTCATTTGATCCCAGGCCTTAACAAGCTTTGATCTTTTCATCATCTTATCTCCCTTTTTAGGAGGCGCTTGTCTAAGTCGTAATGGAACCTGTCTCTTATCTAAGATTCCATAATTGTAATGATCAGTAGCGTGAGCAACAGTTACTGTAAAAAGATAGGTCGTCACTGCTCTCACTAATGTATCACCTTTGAAAATATCACTACCTTTTGGAAAATCATTAACGTGCTGATGACAATAATCAGACCATTTAGTAATCCAAAAATCACCATCTTCTACATCTGATAAAATTTCTGATACAAATTTATAGAAAACTTCATAGTAGCTTTTTAAATAGATGCCGTACTTTCCTTCAACACCTGGAGAATTAAGAGAGTATGAAAATGGAGGGTAAGATAAATTTCCTTTAATTCCCTTATATCCTTCCACTAGTAAATCTCTTAAACCAGCTGGTCCTCCAGGGTAAGGCGCATACACCATCCACCACTTCTCTTGAAGAAGAGAGCTCTTATAATTTAATACAGCATTCTCTAGTGGCAGAGTAAAACGAAAATGTGGAGATAGTAATTTAAATAAAACATGCTCTTTAGGTAATGATGTCTTAGAGATGGCATTTATTGAGTCGAATGGAAAGTGCAATAAAGGATGAACAACTAAAGTTGCACATAGAGCTCCTCCTTGAAGGACGAAGTACTTTGCTAGCTCCCATGCATCAGAATCCTCACTTATATCAAATACAGTCTCAGTGTCTTTGATGTAGATCGCCTGAACGATGAAGCGCTCTCCTTCTTTATAGAGGAGTGTTTTAGAAGCGCTGGCATAAATACCAGGAAAAGTTTTTACAACTCTTACAGCATCGAGATCGACAATAAACCATTCTCTCTCGTCTTTATTATAATCACTAAAAACTCTCCAATCTTCCTCATCTAATTGATCACTTAAAAATTTACTCATCATCGAATAATTTAATAAGTCCTCAAATTCCTTATTCGTGACTTCTTTTAGTCCAGGAATGATCTTGGCCTTAAGATAATAAAAAGGAGCAAGAGGTAGAGTCGCCATATAACGAAGGCCAATCCAAAGCCACCAGTCAGCGACTTCTCTAAATGGAACATGAATAACAGCAGGAGATTCTCCCCAAGGATGAACAGGAGAAGGCTGTGGCCAAGGCCCCTTTCTTTCATAGAGGAAATCTTTTTGTGAATATAGATGTTTGTTTGAAGTGGCACTATTAATTTGTGCACGGATTTTGTCTTTAACCTTTAAAGCAAATTTCTCTGGTGTTTTCATTGGCGCCTTCCTAGCTTAGTTTTGATTATTCGATTTCTATCCCAAAAGGTCCCAATAAGTTCAGGGCCTCAGGCATAGTGAATTTACATTTTTTTAAATTTGTATTTGTAATATCAATATAGAAATTAATTGCATGGCTAAAATTAGAGCCTTTCATATTGGCCTTTGAAAAATTCGCACCTAAGAGATTGCTATTTGAAAAGTCACAATTTTCAAAAGTTCCCTGAGAAAAGTCCGCCTCTTTAAAAGAGCTTTCAATAAAGCTTGAACTATTTAACGAGCAGTCCACAAAGCTTGTATAATCAAGAGAAGCTCTCTTAAACCTTAAATCAAATAAATTATTGCACTCAGAAAAGTTAATACCGACACACTTACAATCGCCAAATGAAACATCTCGTAGCGTAGCACCTAATAGATTTAAATTACTCAAATTTGAGTTATTGAACTTACATTCAATAAACTTTGCACCAGATGCATCTAATCCACTTAAGTCTAAATCATTAAACTCACAACAAATGAACTCGCCCCCTTTTAGAGAGCTGAGTTCACTAATATTTTCGCTATTAAATACTTCTTCTTCAAAATATGACATAGTCATATTTTAAATGAAAAAAGTTTATCCATCCATCTCTATTTTTATGAGAAAATAGGTACAGCCTTTCGTTCATCATTGATTGCAACTAGAGTGAAACTCCCCTTTACTGCTTCAATCTGTCCTTCTTCATACATTGCCTCAAGCATTAAAGTAACATCCACAATTAGACTACTTTTTCCAACTTTAACAACTTCTCCAATAAGTTCAGCAAAGTGGCCTCCTGGGATCGGCATATTGAAGTCCACACGATCACTTGAAACAGTGACAAATTTCTTTCTTCCAAATCTTGTTGCGGTAATGAAGGCAACTTCATCCATCCACTTCAACGTGATACCACCAAATAATGTGTCATAATGATTTGTACTATTTGGGAAAACGGCCCTAACAATACGTGTTTTTGAGCGCGCGATTGCGTCTTTTAACTGATCTTCAGTCATAATTCCTCCTCGGGATAAATGTTATTTGCTAATTAGGATCGGACTATAACCGTTGCGGGACAGTAATGGATTTTCACCATATTCACTAATTAACTATTGGATATTAGATAGAAACGAGCATCAAGGCAATGAATAAAATACATTTTAACTGGCATAAATGAACAAAAGTGATATTTCATTTAAAACTTAAATAAAAACCGCATATAAAGGAATAAATAATGAAATACTTAATTCCCCTAAGTACTCTTTTTATAGGTCTAAGCGCTCAAGCAGTTCAAACAACAGCAAGACCTTTTAGCTTTGAATTTTATGCTCCAACAAATGAGCTCAATTTTGATGTAACTTTAGAGCAATGGTGTCGTTATGAGATCCCAGTGTGGTCTGACTCTGCTGAATATAAAACAAAACATCAATCAACTCCACTAAGAGAGAAGAGAACAAAATTAGGAAATGGCCTTACTCGTTTTACTTATTCTTTAAATAGTACAAAGTCTTTAGAACAAACTGGTTTCTTTAAATCAGGGAAAGAATGTACAAGTGGAGTCAGAATTATAGTGGAAAGCGCTAAATATGCACTTGGCTGGGCAGGACAATATAGTCGCCCTATTGAATTTAAATTTCTCGATGAAATGTATGCATTTAAAGAGTACGACACAACATTTGATGCACAATCAGATAAGAATATTAGACTATTCTCAGATAATGAAATCTCATTTGAATACAAGACATTCTCTGGTGGGAACCAAGTAAATGTAACAATTCTCTCAAATGGAAAGAGAATGAGAAGCTCATTTCCACAAGGTGTTTTAAAGAATCCAAAAACAAATATGCCTTACAAATTAAAATAGAAATAAAAAAGGCCTCTTTGAAAGAGGCCTATATTTTAAATATTTTAAATTCAACCGTTATTCCCAAACCTGATAAACAGCTTCTTCCATCTCAGTTACACAATCTGTAACAGCTTCATAGAATGGCCATTGTAGATCATATCCCCAACGACTTTCTTCAACCATTTGATTGAAGTTTGTATAACCTTTAACAATACAAGATTGTGGGAAGCGCTTTTCAGTTTCAACTTCACCATTATAGTCATAAACGATTAAATCTGCTTGAAGAACACATGAATTTGTATTCTCATCACAAACAAATAGGTTGAAGCTAAAGTTAAAATCACCTTCACACCATGTATCACCACAAATATTATCAATTGCTGTTAAAACCTCTGATTCTTGCTTTTGACTTAGTGTATTAGCAAAAATTGATGACGTAACTAGCATTAATAGAATTAGCTTTTTCATTGGAATCCCCTTTAAATAATTTAGGGGAATATAGATTACGATTTACATGATGTATATTCGATTGATAATATTTACATCATACAATTATTAGATAAGACTATAGCAGTTCTTCTAACATACTGACCCCACGACCAAGCTTTGCCGCAAATTGAGAATCTCTTGCATTTTCATCTGCTATTTCAAAAAGTGACTTTGAAGTTATTTGCATTCTAAGGGCCGTTTTAGCTCTTGAGGGTTCTTTATCCACAAATGATGTTACTAGCGCCCTTGCGTAGGCTTCACTTACTTTTGCAATAAAACTATTTATTGGGCGATAGTTTTTTGCATCTCTTATCAGCTCTTTCGTTTCACTTGTTTCTCGTATTTTATAACCTTTCTGTTCCATTTGCTTTTTGAACTCTTGTAAAACTCCTGGACCTCTTGTTGCCAGTCCAATAAAGAAAGATTCGATATTTTCTTGATTAACAGGGATTCTCTCAATGTTATTGTAGAGAAATAACTCTGCTGAAACGAGACCTGACTCCTTAGACATCAATGCCATATCTCTTATATATGCTGAATCCATTTCGTCTTTATACTTTCCAACACAGATATTACATGCATATTTCTTTGCCTTATCATTACCAAAGCAACATGCTTCACATCCATAAGATGTATCGACACCTGTTCCATGTCGATAGCCAAAATTATGAATCATCTCATGAAACATAACACCTTCTAACTCATCTGTGCTCGGGCCGTTCTTTATTCCACCAAAGAAGCTTTTTTCCATCTTTGGATTTAATGAAACAAATGGATGCTTAATACCTAGACTCTTAATCTCAGCTTCACTGGTCGATGCATAACCGACGACACCATTACTCCAATTATAATTTTTATTATGACAGATGAATTTTGTAGGATTCACTTTTCCACTTAACTGTATGTTAAAAAAGTTTAACAAGTTTGAAATCTCACCTTTCATTGACTTATCTTTATCCTGACTGGCCAGATCAGAGAGACAACTTAGACCTTTATCCAATGCATTTCGAAGCATCCTTGGAAACTTCTCATCTCCTAGATTATCTAAGCAGCTCTTGTGTATTTGAACTCCTGGTGTAAATTCAAAAACACCTCCTCCAATTCTTGAGATGATTGGATCGAAGTTATCAATAAAATCATCAACCCCCTCTAGACCTCTGAGGAAGTTTTCATAACTACATTTAATATTGGATTCATTACTTAATGTTTCTCTATGATCAAGATTTGAAATTTCTCTATCAACTATTAGCTTCTTTTTTCCATCATTTATGTCATAGAGTTGATATTGTGAGCTTGCGCCTTTATTTGATATGATTTCAAGCCGATCAAATTTACCATCAAAGTCATTATCTGCTTCTATACGAGTAATATTACCTTTTACCTGCATTTTATAATCATATTTCTGATCATAATTACGATCATTGAGGTGCTCTACGAGAGCTCCGTCTACATAGCGAAAGATATTATCAATTACTTTGTCTTTATTATCATCGAACTCAAACGTCTGACTCTTTTGAGCAAAGAGCTCAGCTGTAGCTAATAGGCAAATAAGAATAAGTGAATAGTATTTTAATTTAGCTCTCATCTTATTTAAGTATCGGTATTTCTTAAGAAAAGATAAGAAAAAAGGCCCAACGAAGTGGGCCTTAAGTATTTGAAATATTATTTAGATCACCAAGTATTATAACAACGCTGACGACTAAGCTTCTTAAGTGTCTGGTTGTAATAAATTGTACAGCTATGATACTCATAATGAAGCTGAAGCTTAATATGATGATCATCTTCTTCACCTACTGGCCAAAAATTTGGAGCATGTGTTACTTGAAGATCCCAAAGGCGATCTGCTGTACAGAAATCAAGAGTTGATTCGTAATTTAATAAATTTGCGCTAAATTCAATTGCTTCAACCTTAGCTGCGTCATTTTCAAATCTTAGGCATTCATTATTACCATTAAGTGCAAATACTTGAGCACTAAAGAATAATGCAATAAACATTAGGAATGTGTTTCTCATTGTTGTCTCCTCTATAAAGTCGAGGAAGTTTTACTAATCAAACAATGGTATGACAAAGCCTAACGCGTTAATTATGACAGCCCAGATAACCTCTTATCAAATAGTTGGAAGTCAGCAATAATCTCAACAGACTTAATATTTTTAAATTCAGGAAAGTCCAAAGGCTTCGCCCCACCTAATATGATCCTAACTGGTCTATTAAGGACTTTATCTACTCGGTTCAAATATGGAATGATATGAGTTTCATAATTCCAATGATCAGAGCTTACAACACCAAGGATGATATTATCGCATGATAGCGCGTTAACGGCCTCCGCTAAGCAATGTGCAGGATTTGCGGCACCAAGATAATAAGTACTATTTCTATTGGCCTTACAAAGGATATCAGCAATTATAATTGATAATTCATGAAGGTTTCCTTCAGGAGTAGCTAAGGCAAAGCGTTCAGACTCTGGGAGATTTGGTAATCTAATTTGTCCAAGTTGTTCCCTAATAATAGTCGAAACGATATGCTCTTGTGTTACGGTATACATACCATCAACAACCATTTGTCCGGTTTGCTGCATTACAGGTAGGACAACCTTGAAGATAAACTCCTTGGAGCTTGAATTAAGCCTTAAGTATTCCGCTTCAGAATGAACTCTATCAATCTCATATCTCTTTAGGGCACTTAGTAAGCGCTCAACACCTTCATTAATGATGTGATTTGTCTCATAGGCCATTTCATCAGAAATCCCAGAAACCTGCTCGTTTAACTCTTGTAGAGTTAGATTAGCAACTTTAGAAATTGTTTGTCCGTGGGCAATGAGGTTTGCCATGGCCTTAGCTCTGGCCACATCTTCATCACCATAGAGCCTCTCGCCATTCATTCCCCTAACGGGCTCAAATGCACCATATCTCTTCTCCCACATTCTGATTGTATGGGGTTGAACTCGACAAATGTCTGAAATTACTCGGATACCAATATTTTTATTCATGAAAGCCTCTATATTTTACAAATTCTTGTTCAATTGTTGTATATTATATTATATATACAAAACATATACAAGAGTTATTTCTTGTATACTCAGGAGGAAAAATGAGCATACTTATCACTGGAGCAACTGGATTGATTGGCCAAGAGTTAGTTTACGCTCTAGCTAAAGCAGGCCATGAAGACATAAGAGTACTAACTCGAAATACAGCTAAGGCCGCAAAGCAATTCACAATTCCTCTCTCATTTTTCGAATGGGATCCAAATGCGAACAAGATCGATGAATCAGCTCTGGAAGGTGTTGAAACAATTATTCATCTTGCAGGTGAGAATATCGGAGGCGGCCGTTGGTCCGAGAAACAAAAAGAGAAAATATTAAACTCTCGAACACAAAGTACTAAACTCTTAGTTGATACAATTAATAATAATCAAGTTTCATTAAAGAAGTTTATCACGGCCAGTGCTATTGGAATTTATGGAACACAAAGTGAAAAGAATCCTCCGGCGCTAAAAGAAGACGCTTCATACGGTGATGATTTTCTGGCCAAGGTATGCAAGGCCTGGGAAGACGAAACTGATAAATTAAATAATAAAGAGATTCTTATTAATCATGTAAGAACAGGTATCGTTTTGGCCAACAACGGTGGTGCTCTTCAAAAAATGCTTCCAGCTTTTAAACTTGGAGTGGCCGGAAAACTGGGCAGTGGAAATCAATTTATGAGCTGGATCCACATTAAGGACCTAGTAAGTATTTATCTTCACCTAGTGGAAAACCAAGTTAATCAAGTTGCCATTAATGCAACAGCTCCAAGACCAGTAAGTAATAAAGAGTTCACATCAACTCTAGGAAGCGTTGTTAAAAGACCAACGATTCTTCCTGCACCAGGATTTGCATTAAAAATAATTCTAGGAGAGATGTCTACCCTCTTATTAGATGGTCAAAATGTAATCCCATCATATTTAAATGAAAATAAATTTCAATTTCAATTTCCTAACTTAAAAGATGCTTTGGAGGATCTTGTGGGTTTGGAAAAAAAGTTCTCACAGGTTCAATGGGTTGAAAGGCCAGTTGAGAATGTCTTTAATTTCTTTAGTAACGAAAAAAACCTAGAAACAATCACACCAGATTCCATCGGATTTAAAGTATTAGATATGAATACTCCAGAGATTACAAAGGGTACCATAATCGATTACCGCTTAAGTATTTATGGTATTCCTCTTAAGTGGAAATCAGAAATTTTACACTTTGTTAAAGGTAAGGAATTTGTCGATAAACAATTAGAAGGTCCTTATAACAAATGGGTTCATACACATGGTTTTATACCATATAAGAATGGAACACTCTTAACTGATGAGGTCTTATATAAGGTTCCTCTCGGTGCCCTTGGGGATCTCTTTGCCGGTGCCTTTGTTAGGAGTGATGTTAAGAAAATTTTTAAATTTCGTAGTCAAAAATTAGATAAAATTTTTGATGAAGTTAATAAGTAGTTAATCTAAAATTAAGAAGGAGAAGAAGATGAAGAAGCTCGTGTTATTTTTTTCAATGTTAATGTGCTCGGTTGCACTATCTAGCTCAAGCTTACCGCTAGATACAGTTGATTATGTTGATCTCGATCGCTACCTAGGTAAGTGGTATGAGATTGCACGTTTTGATCAAAGCTTTCAAAAAGGCTGTACTGCTGTTGAAGCCAATTACAGTCTTAGAAAAGATGGAGATATTAAAGTTATAAACACGTGTCGTGTTGGTTCTCCTGATGGTGAATACAAAGAAGCTGAAGCAAGAGCTTGGGTTGTTGATGAAGAAACAAATGCAAAGTTAAAAGTACAATTCTTTTTAAGAGGGATTAAGCTTCCTATTTTTGCAGGTAATTACTGGATTCTTGAACTTGATGAAGACTATCAATATGCAATGGTTGGAGACAAGTCGAGAAAGTACCTATGGATTCTTTCACGTACTAAAGAGTTAGATGAGAAAATCTATCTTGAACTAGTAGCAAAAGCGAAAGATCTACACTTTGATGTTAGTAAACTTTTAAAGACTCAACAATAAGGTTGAGATTGGATAAATTATGAAACGACAAAAACCACTCATTGCTATAAGCTCATGCCTTTTAGGTGAAAATATTCGCTACAATGGTGGCCATTGTCGTGAGAATTGGATTTATTCAGAATTATCTAAATTTGTTGATTTTCACCCAGTCTGTCCAGAACTTGCGATGGGACTGGGTGTTCCAAGAGAAGAAATTCATCTCTTTCGCACCACTAGAAAAGATAATGAAGTAAAGCTGCGCTCTAAGTTCACAAAAGAAGAGCTTACTCAGACAGCTTATATTACATATGAGTCAATCGAAGATGATTTAAAGAACTTAGATATCGACGGCCATATATTTACAAGGAAGTCTCCTACTTGTGGCCCAGATAACGTAAAGACCATTACATTAGATGATCCAAATTATGTGAATAAATCAACTGGTTTATATGCAGGGTTCATTATGGATCAATTCCCTAACCTTCCTTATATCGATAATGGAAGAATTAAAAATATTGAACTACGAGAAAACTTTGTAAAAAAGATATTTTCACACTTTCGTTTTAAACAACTAAATGGAACGATGAGGGACTTACAATTATTTCATCAGATGCATAAGTATGCCATCATGGAACATAATCAAGAGAATATGAGAACTCTCGGTCGTATTGCTGCTAACCATGAAGGTTTATCAGCACAAAAAGTTTACCAAATATACTTTAAGTTATTTATGGAAACGATTTCAATTCTTCCAACTCGTAAGAATAGACTAAATGCTTGCTATCATGTCTTTGGATATTTTAAGAATGATTTAGGAGCAGGAGAAAAGAAAGCCTTGTTAAACTTAATGGAAGATTATCAAAATGGTGTTTCAAATTACCTCACAATAAACTCGTTTCTAAACGTATTAACAGAGGCACATCAAAAGGCATATTTACAAGACCAATATATCTTTGAACCGTACCCAAAAGAATTAAAGCTATTAAAAGATATTGCATAATATGAGTTCTAAGAAAGTTAATATATTCTGGTTTCGTCGAGACCTTCGATTAAAAGATAATCGCGGCCTTCTTCATGCACTACAATCACAGAAAGAAGTCCTGCCTATATTTATCTTTGATACAAATATTTTGTCGAAGTTAGAAGATGAAAATGATCTTAGAGTAAGTTTCATTCATGATGCAATAACTGACCTCAAAGAAGAATTAAACAATCTTGGAAGTGACCTACTTGTCTTAACGGGTGATCCCCTTACTGAATACAAAAAGCTTATAAAAGAATATAATATCGAAGAAGTCTATACAAATGAGGACTACGAACCATATGCGATTAAAAGAGACAAAGCAATTGCTTCTTTTTTAGAAAAAGAAAACATTAGTTTTCACCAATATAAAGATCACTGTATTTTTGCTAAAGACGATATTTTAAAAGATGATGGCAAACCATATGTAGTCTACACTCCTTACAAAAATAAATGGCTGGCAGAATTAAGGCCAAAAGACATTGCGACCCTTGAGACTCATAAATACTTTGATAATTTTAAGAACTTTAAGGCAGAAACCTTACCAACGTTAGAAGATCTTGGTTTTATCTATAATGAGAAAGCTGATGAACAAGTAAAAACGATTAAAGGTCGAATAATTGATGACTATGACAAGAACCGTGATATTCCAGCTCTCGATGCGACATCAAAACTAGGTATCCATTTAAGATTTGGAACCATATCTCCTCGTAAATGTGCACAAGTAGGATATAAGAAAAATGATACATGGTTAAGTGAACTAATCTGGAGAGAGTTTTTCATTCAAATCCTCTATCACTTCCCTCATGTCGAGAATGCTCCATTTAGAGAGAAATATAAAAGTATAAAATGGAAGAATAATAAAAAAGAATTCAAGAAGTGGTGTGAAGGAAAAACAGGCTTCCCAATAGTTGATGCAGGAATGAGAGAATTAAATGAAACGGGCTATATGCATAACCGAGTTCGTATGATTGCAGCTTCTTTTTTAGTTAAGGATCTTCTCATTGACTGGCGCTGGGGCGAGAAATACTTTGCTCGCAAATTAAATGACTTTGAACTTGCTTCTAATAATGGAAATTGGCAATGGGTGGCAGGAACTGGTTGTGATGCTGCCCCATACTTTCGAATTTTTAATCCCTATACACAGCAAAAGAAATTTGATCCAGATTTTGAATATATAAAGAAATGGATTCCAGAATACGGAACTGATAAATACCCTGATGAAATAGTCGATCACAAAATTGCATATCACGAAACCATCAGGGTATATAAAGAATGTAATTAATCAATATCACACCTGATACTTTGCTTTTTATGAAACGTTCCAATTTGAGAATAATTAAATGATTGAATTTTAATATATTCATTTTCTGGTTCAAACTCATCAATATAGATATTAAATGATTTTGAATAACCGTTTAAAAAAAAGAAACTAACATATCCACTATCGATATAATCAACTCTCTTTTGAAAATCACCGCGAAAATTATGCTTAATATAGTAATTCCAAGGTTTATCTGCGATCTTATATACCTTGATATCACGAATCTTTGTTCTAACCTTATCGTAGCCGCCAGTGATGCGAACAGAGATTTTATCATCTTTGAATTTTAATACCTCAATACGACATTCTTTATCACCTGGGCGAGCAGAATCGACTCCATAAAAGACTTGTGTTTGTGCTGATGCTGTAAATAGAAATAGTAATGATATTAGAAATTTCATCTCCCCTCCAAAAGTAGATGTTTAGTTAACGTCTTTTTTTGGGGAGATGTAATTTTGTTTAGCAGAATAAAAAGGGGGGGGAGACTATCCTGCTATAAAATATGAATTATTATTATTTTTAATTTCTACATCCACCATTTTCTTTGCACGCTCAATTAGCTTATAAAAACGTCCATCAAGACTTGGTGAATATGTTGATTCCCAAATTTTTTCAATGAGAATCTCTTTTCTTAGAGGTGTCTTAGACTGAGATAAAGTTTGTAAAAGTATCTTTGCCTTCTTTCCTCTTATTTTACTTAAATCGATAACCTTCTCGACTTCTTCTGATACAAGTAAAGAGTTTACAACCTTCATAAAGATTGAACATTCTTCATTAGCATCCTTACAAATAAATCCATGTGCATAAAGAGATGGCCATTTTGAAACGATGTCTTGCCAAATATCTTTTGCTAATTCATTTTCACCGTTTTTAAGTGCTACGATGAAATCCCATTTTAAACTAAATTCTTCAATCTTCTCAACTGTATCTGGCTTACTTGGAATCTTTACATCATTTGTATAAAAATTCATCAAGTGATAACTGAATAGTACTCGTCCTTTACTTGTAACAACTTTAGATGGAAGAAGCTCTTCTAGTAGAGAAAATGCTTTCTCTACTCTTCCTGCCTTAAAATAAATATCTTGGGCAACAATTCTAAATAGATCTTTCTCAAGATTGTCCACATCACTATTTTCATTTTCTATTCTTTCAAGAATTTTGATAGATTCATCAAAGTTTAATTCTAGAGCAAGAAAAGTCGCCTCTGCTCTAGCTACAATTAACTCTTCTCTCTTTGTTGAAGTATATTTCTTAGCTTGTGATAAGTAGAATTTTGCTAATGAATCAAGGCCTGCACGATGAAAAGCCGCATTTAAATTAAAATGTGCTCTAAAAAGTCCAATATCATCATTACATTTTTCAAAGTAGCGAACTGCAAGGTTTCCAAAAGTTGCACTTTCTTCATAACGTGATTGCAATAGACAAATATGGGCCATTTGAAGGTAGCGCTCACCCATTAAGAAAATATCTTCAGAGCGTACTTTTTCAAGATCTTCTAAGCATTCATTCCAACGCTTATCTTTAATTTGTGTGCGTGCATTAAGGAGTTTCTTTTCAAAACTAGAAAGACTTGAGTCACTCTTATACTTTAAGAATTTTGAGCGCTGATCAGTAAAGTGATAGTTAACGTATTTACTGTAAACTTGGTAATCGTTTCTAGATTTAATCATATTTCCCCCTGCCCTTTTAAAAGCAAGAAGAATGCCAACCCTTCAACTCTAACCACCTGAAATTATGAGTATCTATAAATTAAAATAAGTGATAATTTTAGACAGTGCCTAGTCATTAGACACTCTCCCTTCACCAAAGTAGAAGTGATTCTTAATTCTAGGCCCATTTGCACCTTGAACGTATCTGAAATTCGCTTCTCTATCTCTTCGACTAAGTCGATCAGTTGAGAGAGAAAATACTGAATACTTTCCTTTACAATATAATTTCATATAGTGTTTATTTTCACATCGCAATACTTCGTTTTCACTTTTTAATTCAATAGTTTTGTAATCATCTGAATAAGTTACTTTGTACTCGTCGTTATCTTTATAACTACCCATATGAACTCCATCAAAGAATTGATTCATTGGCTTTGTCGTAAAGTGATCATCGATATTGATCTTTAACGTATAGGATTCATCTTCATTTTTTGAAAGACTTATTTCAGTTGGAGAATCACCTTGTTCGCTATATTCCCACCCTTGCAAGTTTTCTTCATCTTTTTGAGCAACTTTATGGATTGAATCTTTAAAAGAATAAGTACCGAGCATATTTTGTAAGTTGTTTTTACGAATCTGTAATGGAGGATACCCCTCACTATCTCTTTCTATACGAATAGCATCATCTGCATAATTAAGTACTAGGCCTGGATCACTTAAAAAACGAGTATCCATTCCAATAAGAATATCGCCAATACTTTCTAAGAATAGCCCTTCTCGTGGCATGAACTCACCAATGTCATTATAATTAAAGCATTGAAGACCAGTTCCTGTTCCTTCGCCTGAAGTTCCCGTTCCCTCTCCTGAAGTTCCCGTTCCCTCGCCTGAAGTTCCTGTTCCCTCGCCTGAAGTTCCTGTTCCCTCGCCTGAAGTTCCCGTTCCTTCGCCTGAAGTTCCCGTTCCCTCTCCTGAAGTTCCTGTTCCCTCGCCTGAAGTTCCTGTTCCCTCGCCTGAAGTTCCCGTTCCCTCGCCTGAAGTTCCAGTTCCTTCGCCTGAAGTTCCTGTTCCCTCACCTGAAGTTCCTGTTCCCTCGCCTGAAGTCTTTAATTGATCGAGCTTTTGGGCCTTCTCGTATTCGTTTTCACTATTATTTTGCGTTGGGTTTTCAACATAGTTTTTTATATCTGCAAATGAGATGACAAAGGTTTTATCCTGCTTTAAATCGGATTGAGTTTGGAGACCAATTAAAAGGCCATCTTGCGTAACAGTTGGGCCACCACTTTGTCCAAAGCTTGCCTTCAAATTAGAAAAGTGAAGAAGCTTTTTACCATCGTAGCCAGATTCAATTTCTTTAAATGAAGCTTTTTTAAACGTTGGCCTTAAATTACCATTTTCATAAATAGTTTCATCAGTATAAGAAACCTTTGGGTACATCTCTTGATTGCGCTTTTCTTTCGTACAACCAATAGTCATTACACTTTTAGACTTTTCTTTAAGGCGCTTAGGTGACATTTCCCAAACAGGCTCTAAGTCACGACAAACCCCATTTTTTATTTCTGATGGCACAGATAAAATTGCCAGATCTTTTGTGGTATCAAATACTTGAACTTCTGTTTCAACTTCTTGGCTTAAACTTTCATCAAAGAACCTTCTTTCATACTTCCAAAGAAGATCTTTTTTGATTGTTTGATTTGAATGGAACCTTGAATTACCAGGTGCTAAGCTCTGAGCTTGAGCAAGGCCATTGTTGGCCCTTAAATCATTTGGAATTGGCTTAATGACGACCTTATTCTTTGTATTTTTAACCGCGTGAGCATTTGTCACGAGCATGCACTTTCCTTGATATTTAATCAAAGTTGCTGATGCAGCCTTACCATCATCTGTTTCATAACAATAAGTTACGACCTGCCTAGCTTGAATTGAAAATGCTATTAAACAAAGAATTAAATACTTCGCCATCTTCCCTCACAATTTGATACTAACGTATCGGTATCCCGAGTTATTTACTTGAGTATTTAAAAAAGAAAAATACACTAGGTACCTAAAATTACACTATAATCACTCTCCCCAAATAGTGTAATCTTATCTCGATACCTAGCGTATCTGCCTTTGATGTCTGTAAAACTCCCCAATCTTACAGACAAGGCTTATTGAAACAATATTCTCCCCAAAACATTGTTCTAGAATAATCATTGGCTTCTAATTTTACTTGAATTTGGAATTCTCCAATATTCTCTTAGTCGCCTCCCCTTTCTTGTACTTAGATTATAGGAAGACAAATTAAGCTAAATATAATTATCCTGACATTCTGACTTTTTATAAGTCAGACCAATTAAAATTTAATAAGTATTGGAAAATATAAAAGAAAAGGCCCAATGAATGGGCCTTAAAGTTATTTGAGAATTCCTAATTTTTAAGACATGTCTCAATCTTACGAGTTACAGTGAAGTCTGACCCGTAGTCATCGCTTAGGTTATATGTCGTTTCAATATAGTCTTTTAAACGATAATCATCTTGAACCTTTACTTCACAGCTAAGTAATTCAATACGATCATGAGATCCTTGATAATAACGACCATTCATATCAAAAGAAGCTTGCTCAATTTGAGCACATACTTCATTTACATTACCGACAAAGCAAAATTGTCTTTCTCTCTTTGTATCGTTTACATCATAATTGAAGCTAGAGTCACTGAAACCAATAACGGTCCCAAATTGAGCATCATTAGTGATAATAAAAGTTGATTGTGGCTGATGTGCAAATACAGAAAAAGCACTCAGTAGAATGATAGATTTTAAGATATTCATATTAAGCTCCCTAATATTACAAAATATTTAGCCTATCAGTAACACAGCATGCCTAAGAATAAAATACTATAAATGAAACCCTAAAAATTTATCACGAATGTGGTATTTTCTGAATCTTCCTCAACCAGAAGTTGATATCCTGAGTTTTCAATGATTTGCTTTGTGATGGCCAAGCCTACACCAAAACCTGAGCCGTCCTTCTTTGTAGTCTTACCCATTTCAAAGATATTCTTTAACTGATCCCTTGGAATCCCACTTCCAGAGTCAACAATCTTAATGAATCGCTGACTTGATGAAGTAATGACCTTTATCCAAGGTGTATCTGTTGTTTTTATCTCTTCAAGTGAGTTCTTTATCAAGTTAACTAAACACAAGCTTAGCTCTGTTTCATTGCCATCTATATCAAAATCATCAATCTCAAGCTCTACTTTCACCTTATGCTTATCAATCTTTTCTTGTACAAGATCAATTGCTTCCATTGTGACATCTGAGATTTTGATTCTCTCTTTGTGAGAATCATAATTCTTCTTAAAGATATTCATGTAGAGGTCAGTAACCTCTAGAATCTTTGCAATATGTTTACGGAGTTTTTCTGTATATCGGCGTTGATCTTCTAATAATTCTTTTTCTAAACGATTATTTGCCGTATTTAAGACAAAGAGATGATTTCTAATATCATGAGCAATACTAGCTGAAGCGAAGCCAAATTGGGCGACTTTAGAGAGCTTAACCATATCTTTTTCAAGGTTATACATCTTTGTAAAAGCCAAATCCTGGTAATAAATATTAAATCGCATGGATTCAAAAACGTAGCCCAGATAATAGATAGGAACAAGATAACCAATTGTTTCTGTCCCTATAGACGTATCCCATATCGATGCAAATAAAGTAACGATTAATCCTGTTTTAAAAAGATACTCGTTCTTGTTTCGTCTATTTAATTCCTTCCACACGACAATAGTAGAGTAGAGAATAACGACTAGTCCCATAACGCCTATTAGAACAACTAAAAGACTGGGATAGATTTGTAGATTTAATGCTTTTGTAAAAAGTGTTGAAGGTGGAATTTCTCGAGGCTTAAACATCAAATCAATTGAAGTGAAGAGGTAAAGAAAACCTCCAATGACAACATAGACCGAATGGGCCACACAAAAGAACTTAGAGAACCACAGCTTTTTAAGATCATATCCAAAAAAACCCTCTATCGCCTTTAGGTAACAATAATAAGTCCAATATGCGAAGAACCAATACGTAATTAAGAGGAAATTAGAAAGTTTAGGATCTGAGACATGAGTATTTACAGCAATTAAAACGGCATAAGCTCCAGCCGAAAGACACATAAGAATAGGCCAGAAAGCCTTCACATTTAGGTGCTTCCGATAAGTATAGGCACCAATTGAAGCTTGGTATAGGAAATATGAAAATGCGAAGATAGTTACATACCGAGTAACTACTATATATTCATCAACACTCATAATATAAAATATACATTATTTAGGCTAATTAAACACTTAAAATATAGAAATACTTTAAAAAATTATCTGAAGCTTAACTAATTTAACAAAAAAGGGAGCTTATACACTCCCTTATTTACCTAAAAAATTTTACTAAATTTTATAGCTTACAAGTGAAACTAAAGTCGTATTTTTTGAATAAAAAGCAGCGAAATGTCTCTCTAATAGTGACTGAATCTCCATTTAGAGTAATTGTTTTCTTGTAACCACTTTCTCCTCCATAACTTCCACAAGCATCACCTCCTGGGCGATTAGAGTCCTCAGAAACAAGTAGCGTGTTAGCATCGACAAGCTCAGCTGAGTCAGAAAAAGCATGGGCCACAGGGGTAAAATAATATCCAGTATCTCTAAAGTAGAGGCTAACGCTGTCGGCCAAAGAATCAACTTCAATACTACACTCACCTGTTCCTGTATCATTTGTATTAGTTGAAGTGACTCCTGTTTTTCCGTCTAATTTCTTTAGCTTTGATACGAATTTTGCCTCTGCACCAGAAAAGGCAGCTACATTCAATGCTGAGATTAATAATAAGAATGTAATTACTAAATTATTCACTTGGTACTCCTCGTTTGTTTTACAAGTCTTATACGAAATAAATAAAGAACTAGCATCTCACCATGTAATATTTTTCTTAAGTAAAAACAGAACCTTAAGACTGTCTAAACTTTGTTCTCTGTGAAGAGAATTTACAAAAATGAACACGATTTACTCTATTTTTCCTATATTGAAGGTTATGAGAACATTAAAAGCAATCGTCACAAAGAGTTTATTAGTAACAACCTTAGTATCAGCAACAGTTGTCCATGCGAATAATTCACAATCAGATGAAGTATTCTGGAATAATGCTAATTTTCAATCTATCTATAAGGAGAATTGTGAATGGCGCTATGAAGGTTGTGTCACAGTTGATGAAAACGAGTTAGATCTTCGCTCAAATGCCAAGCATATGCTTGATGAAATCTATAGTTGTAAGAATACGATACAAGGCTGTAGTGAAGAAGAACAAAAGAATATCGACAGAATGGAAGGAATTAAGGGGCGAATTGGAAACAAGGCCATTTATGGTGGAATGTCGCCACAAGAGTTCTCAAATTACCTTCGTAAATTTGATTCATCTAATAATAAGAAAGGATATTTCATACCACTAGGTTTAAGTGATAAAGAGCTTCTAATGCTAGCAGCTTCCACTTCACTTGGACTTGTTATGTTTGGCTCTGACCAAGAAACAATGGACTTTGTCCAAGATCATAAGAATGGCTTTACTGAAAAACTCGTCTACCCAACAAATAATCACGACAAAATGATCCTTGGAGGAGCAGCCGCCGGATCATACTTTTTAGGTGTTGTTATAAAAGATGGAAAACTTAAAAAGGCAGGACTCTATGTTTTAACGAGTCAAATTGCGACTCAGATTGTAACGGAAGCATTCAAGAAAGGCTTTGGGCGACAAAGACCAAATGCTGACCAAGGGCCATATGCTTTTGGAACAACTGGAAAGTCATTCTTTTCAGGTCATTCTTCAGGAGCTTGGTCATTTGCAACAGTTTTTGCAGAAATTTATAAAGATAATAAAGTCGTTCCATATTTAGCTTACGGTGTGGCCGCTCTAACATCTTATGGACGCCTACACGATAGAAAACACTGGCTATCAGATGTATTTGCAGGAGCGATTGCTGGACATCTAATAACAAAGCTTGTTATTAGAATGCACGAAGGCGATGATTCAAATGGTGGACTAATGGTCTTTCCTTCTTGGAATCGTGAAACAGGAACTTTCATGGTCAACTTTGAATGGAGACCTAGAAATAATACAAAAACTGAATTCAAATGTAAGAAGTTACCTGAGGGTAAAGATAGAATTCGTGCTTGTATTTATGAAGCATTTTTAAGATCGCAATAAAATAAAATTGGAGAAATCTATGAAACTCAAATCCCTTGCACTTATTCTCTTAATAGGAGTTAGTGCACACTCTCAAGCAGCTCGTCTCTGGGCCTCAATCCCCTTTATAAGAGGAGCAGACTTGTGTGCATACAAACAAGCTTATTCTCAAACACGTTCTGAATATATGCGTGAAATGACAGGATTAGCATCTCAGCTTATGCAATCTGGAGCAAAGGGAGATGAAGCCTTGGATCTTCTTGTTACTTTCGATGCTCTATATGACAAGAATGTGCGCCTTGCTACACAATATAAGTATATGGATGTAACTCTAGAAAATACTCTTAAGGCATATTTTGATAGTTATTATCGTAATTTTCCAGTGGTTAATCGTAAGTTAGAATTCGTCCATATGAATAATATTCGCTACATTATGGACTCTATAAATAATGGACAACGTCCAGGATGGATTCCAAATAATGCAGGAGCTTTAGTAGACTATATGGCATATGGATCTTATTCATATGCACCAAATTGCCGTGGCGGAATTCAGGTCACACTTACTCTAGTAAGTTCTGATGGGTCGACGAAAACGTATCAAGGACAAGGACAACCGTCTGTTGTCATGTCTCAAATTGCCTCTACAATGTTTGAAGATTTTCAAAGAACAAAGTTTCCAGCAACGGTACAAATAGGACGTCGCAATCTTACAATTGTAGGAACACATAACGGATCAGTAGGTCGAGCGACTTCAATGAGACAAGCAGAAAGAGCCTGTGACAATATTTATGCAAGACTTCCTAATGCAAATGAACTAGAAGCTATTGATGCTTATGGTGATTGGAATGGAGGTGTTTCAATTGGACAAACGGTTTGGGCCATTAGTGGTGGAAAAGTTTATCATCCAGGTCTTATGAATCCGACACCAGTAAGAAACCCATGGTCAGTAAATACTAAGGTGTATTCTTATTATTGTGTACGCTAAATTTTAAATAACTTCTTAATATCTGCGTCGGGCTTAATCTGTCCGGCGCGATAATCCATGACCTTTTTTCTCTTCTCATTAAAATAGTGGTGTAAATGTATCAATACACCAAACTTATCATCTAGCTCCATTTTTGAAATTAAAAAGCCAGCTTTAAGTTTAGGTATAATAACAGAATTATTCGTAGCACAGTGGCGAGAATAGACCATTTGAAATCCTTCCGCTTCTAGAATTGCCAGACACTTGTCTAAAATGGCCCCATAAATACCTTGTCTTCGATATTGTGGAAGTACTGCTGAATTACACATATAAAATGTTGTACTACTTTCTTGATATCCCCAACTCCAGCCAAGGAAGTTTCCTTCTTTATCAAAGGCGGCCAAACATAACTTAAAAGGTTCTCCTAAATTTTCTTGGAGTCTTTTTACATTTGAAAGTTCTGTTTCTGACAGAATATCCCATAGTACATAACTATGATCATCTTCAAAAACATCGTTCTTATACTTATAATAGTATTTATTAAAGTCTTGCGAATTTAAGATTTGAATATCTATTTCTTTCATAGAAATAGTTTAGCTCTTAGAAATAAAAGGACAAGTTAAAAAAGAGAAGGTGGCCAAGTGTTATGGCCACCCTTCAAGAAACTAGAATCTAAAACCAATACCGATCCCTACAAGTAAAGGGTCGATATCAACTTCAGCATTCACAACACCAGATCCTGTATCAACAGTTGCATCAGCTTGTAAGTAAAGCTTTTTCACATCAAGGTTGAGATATAAATTCTGAGCAACTTTGATATCAGTTCCTAGTTGTAAGGCATATCCAAATGCATCATCATACTTTGTCGAGACCATATCTCCCGGTACCTCTCCATAAAAGATTGTATAGTTGATACCAGCACCTACATATGGTTTGAAGTCTCCAAATTCCATATGGTATTGCGCTAATAAAGTTGGAGGTAGTAAAGAAACGCTACCAAGGCTTCCTGTTCCATTGAGGTTTACATCATGAGTTGCTGTTGCAAGAATTAACTCAAGTGCAAAGTTTTGATTGAAGAAGTAAGAGAAGTCGATCTCTGGAACTGATTCATTATTAATTGCAATATTACCACCGATATTGTCTGAAACATCAGGGGTTACGCTTAAGGCCCTTACACGAACCATTGAATTTCCCTCTGCAAATGAGAGAGAACTAAACATTAAAAAAAATAAAATTGAAACGATTGATGTTTTTTTCACAAAAACTCCTTTGAAATTTCTATGAATTAAAAATATCAAAGGAGATTTTAAAATATTATGAGTTAAATCAGAGTATTAATTTATTTTTAAAATTTTATTTTCTCAAGGCCATAGCATTGAAAGGCCTCAGAGTTAGACGAATTGAAATCATCATATGCTAATCTTAAACATTTTGCCATTCCTCCAAGACCTGAAGTTTTACCAATATTTCTTTTCTTTATTGAAAATGAAGTTAACACTCCATTCGTATATCCAACTTCTTCTTTAAAAAGATTATTTTCTCGACATCCCGTAATCTCACTAGAAAAATCCTTAAAGACTTCATCCGATAAGTCCACATAATCTTCTTTGATAATATTCTCATAACTAATATTCATTTCAATCTTTCGATTTTCATCTATATAGCGATAATTTAGTCCTTGATGATTGGCACTGACATTTACCGTACATTTTTTAAAACCAGTCTTCCATCCACGATGACCAATATAAGCCCCTTCATTCTTCTTAATATCATAATCCTTTATCATTCCGGCGTACTCTAGATACTTATTAAAGTTCTTTTTTAAACGAAGCATACTCTCTTGGAGCTTAGAAAGTCGCTCATAACTCCAACTAACCTCATATGCTCTCTCACTCGTAATACGTGATTTATTTAAACAATCATTCTTAAGTTCAGAGTAATGCTTTAATGTATCATCAATTTTATCAATGCTAGAAAGAACATCCTCTCTTTCTCCAAATTTAAAGTTCTTTGATTCATTTAGAAAATTTTCCTTAAACTCTTTCTTCAAGGAACTAAACTCATTTTCCAAATCAGAATATTCTGAACAGAGATTTTCAAAATTTCCTTTCGCAAAGTAATTAACACGACTACCAACACCACCAATCGATCGAACACGACTTTTTAGGTTTGTGTAAGCTTCCTCGATATCACCCTTCATATACCAGAGCTGATTATAGCCTGCTATTGAAGAAGCTGAACTTACAATTGATAATGTAATGAGTGCTGTTTTTACCGTTTTCATATTATTCTCCTCAAGTTGTTATAGGATAAGAATAAATGAAAAAAGGATTAACTTAGAGGTCAGTTTTCTGACATTTTGACATAAAAAAAGGGCCCTTAAGGCCCTGATATTAGTAGTGGAATCCCCACTTTTTCATAAAGTCATGGTCGCTTTCATCAAAGAATGGCCACCAACCTTGTGAGCCTAAGTGCTCACCTGTTTCGAAATCAATAGTGTGGTTAATCCAACCAGTTGGCTCTGGGCCAACGAAACGACGAAGAACAATTCGACCATCTACAATGTAGTCTGAACGATGGTAAGTAACAGTAAAAACTGAGCCATCATCTTTCTTTCTAAAAAATCTAATAACTTCACGGTCTGTTAAGTCATCACTAAGAAGCCACATAACAGTTGTATCACCAAAGTCTTTGGCCTTATACCAACCACCAACTAGGTAATCGTGTTCCATATTTGATACCATTGAGCGAAACTCTTGGTATTCATTCATAAGAGTCTTAGCATCTGGATTACTATAACCAAATACTAAAGCAGGCAACAATGCCAGCATCAAAACGAGTGATTTCATTTAATTCTCCTTTAAATTAGCGAAAGACATATTCGCAATAAAAACCATCGATGACAAGATTTTGCAAGTTAAGAAAAGTCAAAAAGTCAGAATTCTCCTCTCCTAATTGAAGACAACAAGCTGCAGTATAGAGATATACAAAGGGGAATATATGAAGAACTTAAAAGCTAGAATGATACTAAATGAATTAGAGAAGCTAATCACAGAATTAGAAGAGGCTCAAGATACTGAAATTACGTCTAACAATTTGGATAGAGGAAGCGAATTTGATGATTATCTAGCAATGATGTTGAGCTCCAGCGACTCTCTTACCTCATTTGAAACAATCCAATTTTCTAATTCTAGGCCAACTAAAAAGAAGTTACGTATGATCTAGGGTAAAACTTATAGGAATGGGGGGAAATAGCTGTAAATCACCTTAAATACTGCTATATCTGCCTTATGCAAGTAAACGTAAGATACCTCGATAATTTAAAGATTGAAGCCAGTTTCGATGATTTTAAAATCATCTCTGATCAGCCTGTGCGCTACAAGGGAGATGGTACAGCTCCTGGCCCTTATGACTATTTCCTGGCCTCTTCGGCCATGTGTGCTGCTTATTTTGCAAAGGTCTATTGTAAAAGCAGAGATATCCCTACAGAGGATATTCGTATAAGTCAGCAAAATATAGTGGACCCTGATAATCGCTACAAGCAATCATTTGTTATACATGCCGAGCTTCCAGCTTCAATATCTGAAAAAGATAAGAAAGGAATACTTGCTTCAATGAATCGATGTACTGTTAAGCGAGTTATTCAAAATGAAATTGATTTTAAGATAGAAGCAAAAGAAATACTTGGTAACGATGTCAAACTTGACTACGAAGTAAATGAAACCAAGACGATGATTCCAGGTAAAGATTGTTCTTTAGAAGAAACAATAAAGAATATGACAGGACTTCTAGCAAACCTGGGAATTCAAATTGAAATTGCATCATGGAGAAACCAAGTTCCTCATGTTTGGTCAGTTCACATTCGCGATGCTGACTCTCCGATGTGTTTTACAAATGGAAAAGGTGCCACAAAAGATGCGGCCCTTGCTTCTGCTCTAGGTGAATATCTAGAGCGTATTAGCACGAATTATTTCTACAGCGATTATTACCTTGGTGAAGATATCGCTAATGCAGAATTTGTTCATTACCCAAATGAGAAATGGTTTGAGATTCCAAATGATGAGTCTATTCCGACTGGATTAATGGATGAGACACTTCTTAATGCTTACGATAACGGTGGCGAGCTTAGGGCCTCAAATTTAATTGATACAAACTCAGGAAATAAAGAACGTGGAATCTGTGCACTACCTTTTGAGCGTCATTCTGATGGCCAAACGATTTACATACCGTCCAACCTCATTGCGAACTTATTTGTAAGTAATGGAATGAGTGCTGGAAATACAAAATATGAAGCTCGTGTGCAATGTCTTTCAGAAATTTTTGAAAGAGCTGTAAAAAATCAAATTATTACAGAAGAGATCACACTACCGGATGTTCCAAAAAGTGTTTTAGAAAAGTATCCAACAATACTTGAAGGGATTAACAAACTTGAAGAAGCTGGTTTCCCAATTGTTGTAAAAGATGCTTCTTTAGGTGGTAAGTTTCCTGTCATGTGTGTGACTCTCATGAATCCAAGAAATGGAGGTGTATTTGCATCCTTTGGTGCTCACCCACGTTTTGAAGTGGCACTTGAAAGAAGCCTGACAGAACTTCTACAAGGTCGAAGCTTTGAAGGGATGAATGACACATTCCCTCCAACATTTAATGAATTTGCTATTCGTGAACACAATAATATTGTTGATCACTTTATTGATTCAACAGGAGTTATCTCTTGGCGCTTCTTTGGTGCTAGGCCACAATACGAATTTAACGAGTGGAATTTCTCAGGCTCAACTCAAGAAGAATATCAATATCTAATGGGAATCTTAGAAGAGCTAGGTAAAGAAGTTTATATAGCAGATTATAACGAGTTAGGAGCAAGTGCTTGTCGTATTCTTGTTCCAGAATACTCTGAAATTTATCAACCAGAAGATCTGATTTGGGACAACCATAATCAAGCACTAGACTTCAGAGAAGATATTTTAAATCTCCACTCTTTAAACAATGAAGACCTAAGTTCACTAATTGAACGACTTGAAGACAGTGAGCTTGATAATTACATGCCAATTTCTGAGTTAATCGGAGTTGCATTTGATGAAAGTACTGTATCGGGACAATTAGTTATTGGAGAACTCAAGGCACTTGGTTATCTTGCTCTACAAAATTATGAAGAAGCTAAACATCTCGTCGAAATGCTTGGTACATTCAACGATAATACAATAGAAAGAAGACGCTTTTATCAGGCTCTCAATAATGCACTTGATATAGAACTGGCAGATGATCTTGAAATAGCGGATTATCTTGAAAGCTTCACTAAGATGTATGGCCCTGAATTAATGGAGCGAGTAACTAAGACATTAACCCTAGAGAATCGCTTTGATGGCCTAACTCAGACAAATTCTAGTCTTGTAGGTATTGATAAGCATCTAAAGTTAATTGAAAGTTATAAAAAGCTACAATTGGCACGCCACAACTTTTCTAAATAAATCTTTATGGTAACCTCTATTAGTTAAAACTATGGAGGTTATCACATGAGTACAAATATAAATGAAATTAAATTTAAAGATGGAAAAGGCCTAGATAAAACAATTAAGGACTTTGATGCTAAGGCATATCTTGTAGTCAATGTTGCTTCAAAATGTGGACTTACACCACAATACGAAGGGCTACAAAAACTATATTCTGAATACAAAGATAAAGGACTTGAAATTCTTGCTTTTCCAGCAAATGAGTTCTTACAACAAGAGCCAGGTACTAATGAAGAAATTCAAAATTTCTGTTCAATGGAGTACAACGTAACATTTCCAGTGAATGAAAAGATTGTTGTTAAAGGAGAAGGTCAACACCCACTCTATCAAGCTTTAACAGAAGGGAAAAAAGAGGCCGTAAGAAATGACAAACCAGACTTTGAGCAATTACTTACAAGCAAAGGTCTAATCTCAGGACAAGCTCATGATATACATTGGAACTTTGAAAAATTCCTTTTAAACGCAAATGGAGAAATTGTTGAAAGATACTTTCCTGACATTGATCCAAGAGATGAAAAAATCACTTCAAAAATCAAAGAACTTATTTAATAAGAAAGGACCTGCTTTAGGCAGGTCCTATATTTATTACCAATCTAGTGAACTTCTATCACAAGTTACAATATAGCCTGTAGTCCCAACTTGATGAGTCGGCCCAAAAATAATCTGTACTCCGTTAAAGTCTTGTTGTGAAGAAACCTGAATCCCTTGATCTTTATAATTTGTTGTAAAAGATGCTTGTGGACCAGAAGCTTTATCGACAAGAGCAACTTTAAACTCAATATTATCTACAACAGTACTCATTAGATTGTAACGACTAGAATTGTCTCTTTTCATTTCAAATTCCTCACCAAAAACAGTGTCATCCGAGTACTTTGAAACGTTACAAGTGTAATCTGGAAAATCAACATTTGAAGCAAATGCAGAATAAGAAATTAAAGTGGCAATTAAAATTAGAATGTTTTTCATATATCCCCCTAGTTAAGATGAAATTAAATCATCATTAAGATTAACTTTTATTTTTTCTTGGGGAGTAATTGTTGAGAGTCATTTATATCAAGAATTAGATTAATTAGTAGATATCAAGTATATTTTATAGAGTACTGTTAAGTTTTTGATCAAAAAAAAAGTGAGTTAATAATGAAAAAACTAGTATTTTTTGTTCCTGTAGATGACGCACAAGAAGTAAAAGAGGCCATCTTTAATGCCGGTGCTGGAACCATTGGAAACTATGACAAATGTTCATTTGAGACAGAAGGTATCGGTCAATTTCGTCCAAATAATCAAGCAAATCCCCATATTGGCGAATCCGGAATTATCGAAAAAGTAAGAGAACTTAAGGTGGAAACGATTTGTCCTGATGATAAAGTTAAAGAAGTAATTAAGGCGTTAAGAACGGCCCATCCCTATGAGGAGCCAGCAATCGACCTTTATGAACTCGTAAATTTTTAGGAGGAAATATGACTTCATTGAAAGAGAAAACATGTATACCCTGCCAAGGAGGAGTACCTCCCCTACCTCTTGAGGAAAAACTAAGCCTTAAAGAGCAAATCGACAAACGTTGGAGCTTCACTAATGATAAAACAAGGCTGTCTCTTGAAGTTGATTGCGAAAAGTTTGACCAACCAATGAAAATTGCAAATGAAATCGCAAAGGTTGCAGATGAGCAATGGCACCATCCTGATCTACACGTAAGCTTTGGTAAGCTGAAAGTTGATCTTTGGACACATAAAATTGATGACTTAGTGGAAAGTGATTTTATATTTGCAGCAAAAGTGGACGATATCTTAAAATCTAATAATCTATAAAAAATTCAAAATATCTATTATTTAGGGAGAAGTATCGCTATAAGTAAGACATGAAATCTAAAGCTTTACTCTCCCTCTTTCTAACATTGTATTGTTTAACGACTTCGGCAAAAGTATTCAATGTCATGGCCCCTTTAATCATAGGTGATCCAAATAACTTGTCATCTGAATATTCAAAAGCTGAGTTACGAAAATTTCAAGATCAATTAAATGAAATAAAGTCCCTAGGAGCAACAGGAGTTAGTACTGATATCTGGTGGGGACTAATAGAAAAAGAAGATAATAAATTCAATTGGCAATACTATCAAGTGTTGAGTGATCTTATTATAGACTCTGGCCTTAAGTGGGTTCCGATTCTATCATTCCATCAATGTGGTGGTAACGTTGGTGATACATGTGATGTACCAATCCCAAATTGGTTATGGCAAAAGTATGGTGCGAGTGCCATGTCTAAAAGTGAGCAAGGAAACTTTTCAAAAGAATATCTATCTGTTTGGTCTACCCACAAAGCGATCAATGAATTTTATGAGGTCATGGGCTCATTTAAAATGAACTTTTCACATAAGATGAAAGATATATATGAAATTAATGTAAGCCTTGGCCCTGCCGGTGAGCTTCGCTATCCTTCATATAATTCACACGATAATGGATCAGGTTATCCAACACGTGGAGCGCTTCAAGCCTACTCTGAGCTAGCAGTAGAAAGCTTTAGAAACTACGTTAGAAATAAGTATTCTAATATTGATACTGTAAACTTCATGTGGGGCTTTAATCTATCTTCTTTCAAAGAAGTTGCACCTCCTAATCCTTTCTTCTTTTTTCCAGCTCAAGAACAGCATACTAATTATGGTAAGGACTTTTATAATTGGTATTCTAAAAGTTTACGAGAGCACGGAAAGAGAATTCTTGGAGCGGCCATTGATACCTTTAGATCAGAGGCCCATATTCAATTAGGCTTTAAAGTACCAGGAATACACTGGCGAGTTGCACCAGGTGCTGATCGATTGGCAGAGCTTAATGCAGGACTGATATCAACTGATCAAGATATCTTTAGTGATAAAACAGGTCATGGTTATAATAGAATTATCGGTATTATCAATGAACTTAGAAAAGAGAAAGACTTTCATCAATTAAATTTTCATTTTACTTGTTTAGAAATGAATAATCTTGAAGGTCCAACAAATGCTCAAAGCTATGCGAAGGCATTAGTATTCTGGGTTGCTCAAGAAGCACAAAGACAAGGCGTACGTATCTTAGGAGAAAATGCTTTAGCGGGTACTCTCCACGATCACAAAGCTTGGGATAATATTGCAGATGCACTCTACTTTGGAAACTACGATGGAGTTACCTTTTTACGAATGGGTACGATCCTTAGCAGTCAACTAGCAAAAGATAGATTTAGACAAATGACAAAACAATAATTACAAGTACTTATATAGAAATCACTCACCAAAAAGGTAATTTTACCGCATTTAATGGTCCTTGGAGTATTTGGTAATTAAGGTAAAATAATTTAGGAACAAGTGAGGGGTTTATGAAGAGTTTAAAGATTGTAGCTTTTTTAAGCTTAATAATTTCATGTCAAAATCAAAAGAGTGAACGACAAGTTGCCTCAGTCAATGCACTTCAACCAAAAGTAGAACAAGGTGAAGTCTGGGGACAAGATGAAGTAGCAAATATGAGTCGTGTCGGCGAGATTTTCAAAGAAACACTAATCGAAGCGACAGGAAATAATAAAATCATGAAAAGGGATGCTCATCCAAAACATCATGGTTGTGTAAAATCAGAACTTACAATTGATAATTCTAAACTACCTCAGAAACTAAGAGTTGGCCTATTTGAAGAAAATAGAAAATATCAAAGTATTATTCGCTTCTCTAATGGAGACCCTGATCCTTCAAAAGCAGATATCGAAAAAGATATTCGAGGTATGGCCGTAAAAATAATCGGCGTTCCCTATCAAAACTATCTTCAAGATATAGGTCTTGAAGGAAATAAGAATATCCACGATCTAGTTATGATGAATGCTGATAGTTTCTTTATTGCAAATCCTAAAAAGTATGAAAAATTTATGGAAGCAACACAAGGACGATTTGGTGTTATTGGATACTTACTGACTCATTGGGGATCACTTAAGAGAATAATGAAGGCACGAGTTGAAGTCTCAAATCCTCTTGATGTCGACTACTCTTCAGCAACACCTTATAAACTAGGTAGTACCAGCATGAAAATGAGCTTTAAATCATGTCGTAAGAACAAGGATACGATTCCAGACAATCCTAGTCATGATTACTTAGGAGAGCGCTTAGCAAGAACTCTTAAGAGTGAACAAGGTTGTTTTGACTTCTATATTCAACCAAATAAAGATCCAAAAAAGAATAATATCGAAAATGCAATGCTATCGTGGGATGAGAAGAAATCACCACAAGTTAAGGTTGGACGCCTAATCGTAAATAGGCAGCATCGAGTTCGTGACGAAATGAGAATGTCAGCTTGTGAGAATATGACCTTTAATCCATGGCGAGCACCAAAAATTAATCGACCATTAGGAGGCGTAAATAGAATTCGTCTTGAGGTCTATTTGAATCAGTCAAAATTAAGACATGACTATAACGGGATATAGGATTCTATATCCCCTTTTAAATCCCATCATAGAAACGTGAGACCCTTGCCATTTTTGCCCATTCAGAAAGAGTCATTTGAACGGCCATCTCGACATCTTCTTTTTCAAAGGACTCACCTTTTCTTTTCATCTCTATTAATTCACGATCAATTTTTCCCATTTCATCAATAAAGTACTGTCTTGCTTCAACGATTTGTTTCTTATCTTCTGAAGTAAGCTCTCTAAATGTCCCTCTTTGATAATCAAAGTAGCGTCCCTCTTCAAATCGATTCAAAGCAATGGATGCAGTGATTACATCATTTTTTAAAGTATCTAAGAATGAATCACTTACTTTTCCTGCTAGATCACGACCTATTAAGTCTTGATTAACTCGTAAAGCAGGCATATTTTTTCGAGTAACTTCAGTCGGGAGACTCTCCCATTTGAAATCCTGAACTGTAGCTGTAACCTTCTTCATATGATCACTTAGAATATCTAACTTTCTAGTTGTATCTCTTAATTCAAGTCCCACTTTCTTATGCTTAGAAACTGGAGACTTTCCATATAAATCACCTCGAATTCCCATTGAAAAGAACTTATGGGAACGTACACCAATACTTGATAAAGTCTCCGGTAAGGCATTATTCATACTTCTCTTAGCTTTAGCAGGGGCATCCTCGGCAAAGTGAGCAATTCCTGTTAATTCATTACCGTGAAGACCTTCTTCCATACCTTTTAGATAGAGATAATCATTTGTATGTTTAGACCAAAGTTGAAATCGATCAAATTTATCGTAATTTTCTGGTAAATCGAAAACAACATGGGCATGAAAAGAATGAGTTTCTCCTGTAAGCTCTGAGACCTCTGAAATTTCATCTAGAGTTCGCTCAAGGCTGATTTCATACTTCTTATTCGCAATTTCCCAAATAGGACTCTTATCAATTAAATAGTCTCCTACTTCTTGGGAAAAACCACCCAGATAATGAGGTTTAAACTCTGTTCCAGTAATTTTTTCTTCAGAAACTTTTTTCCGAGAGATCATAGTCGCTTTTCTAACAAGGCTTAAGCGTTCTTCGCCACTTAAGTTTAACCACTCTTCATCAGTATAATTTGAAGTCTTGTACCAAAGTGTAATATCATCGACCTTACTTTCTTTTTCAAACGAGAATGTAACGAGAGTTCCAGGTGGCCCCCTAATTGGTCTTACATTTTTAAAATATTCATTTCGGGCCATGAGGTAGCGAAGAGAATCGTTATTCTTTTTAACACCATCTTTTAACAAGAAGTCATATAAATAGAGAGCATGCGCATCTGATTTAACCCACTGATCAAACTTCTTAAATTTTTGAGCACTACTTGATGACTTAACGATATTTGAATAAAAAGATAGAACATCACTATATGCATCCCCATCATTGAGTGAAGAGACTAATGAGCGAGGATTTCTAATATCAGAAATGTCTTCCCCAAGTCTTTGTGCATATGCTTTAAATTTCTGTTGCTCGTCTTTATTAAGGCCATTGATCATTTGCCCTAATTGATTTTTTTGAGATTCATTGAGCTCTTGTGTCCCCTTTAGCCCAAGTGAATTGTAATATGAATCATCTTGAAAATTAAAACGTCTTCCATTTAAACGATCGATTGCCGCAATTGTTCTTTTACGATCTACATTATTTATACTCTCGTTAATAATCTTACCTGTATCTATATCTAGATATGAAATTGATAATTCATTTCCATTATCTGATTTGATAACAGGGTTAGCGAACTTACGAATTCTATTTTCTTTAGAGCGAATAGCAACTAATTGGATTCCTTGACCGATTTGAGGAGCAGAAAGAAAATCATGTTTTTCTTCTTTTATAATCTCTTCTAACTTAGCTGATATAGCTCTTGTATTTGAGTTCTGGGCCTCTTCTGGACTTAGGGCCCTAGCGGTTTTCTTTTTCGCTAGATCTTCATCCGATACAATTGATGATTGTGGTTTTTTTGTATGTTCTGAAACGACCTCTTTAAGTCGTTTCACCATCTTTGGACCTTTAAAGATCAGCGCCACAGCAGCGGCAGGAGGCATAATTACCTCGCCAACGATCTCACATACTCTTGCCTGTCTTGCTTTTTGATTATAGCAACCTAATGTATAGTAGGTATCTTTAATCATATCAGAGATGGCATCCATCCCCATCTTCATAATGTCTTTAGCAACAAGAAGTGATGCATCCACATCATCGCCTGTTTCTTCATAAGCCTTATCAAATTCAATAGCTAAGTAATTCTTAAAAGAATCATAGTATTCACCGAGGGCCTCATTCTTTTCTTGTCGTAATTCAGAATCAAACACATAACCAAGGCTTCCCTTTATCATTTCAACAACAAATTCAAAAAGATTCACGAGTGAGCGCCAAAGTCCTCGAAAACAATTATATATGAAAGAAAAACTTGTAATATCGATTTCATTTTCATCGATACTTTCACAAGTTATCTTCTCGTCTTCTTCAACATCCTTACATGCATCGCTATTTTTAACGACCTCACAAAAACTTTTAAATGTATCTTCAGACAAAGGTCCTTTAACTGAGTTTTCAGAACTACAACTAATATAGTCATAAGTATCTGTTACTGAGCCAAAAGATCTAAATTGATCAATTATGTCACTATTACTAAATGCTAGGACATTAAAACTTAGAAAAAGAATAATAATAGAACTTAATAGTTTTCTCATTTACGACTCTCCCACTTAAGAGTCGATTGAAAAAAGCTACTTATTACTTCTTTGTTTAACTTGTCTTTATCAAGAGAAGTAATGAGACTAATAACACGTTTATCATTTAAAAAAGTGTGTCTTTCATAAAAATAATTTTTAAGACCTTTACGATCAATATAATAACCAGAGATTGTTAACTCATCATTCTGCCACTTATATTCAAAAGCATTCCAATCACTAATCCCTAAAAACTTCATTCCATTTCGCTTTTTCTTTTCAAGTGACTTAACAAATTTGTCGCGCTTATCAATATTAGCTAAAAATGATTTTGATGATTTTAAAACTTGAGTTGATCCTCTAATACTTTTTGTTTGGGTACTCTTCCAAATCGTCGTATTTCCAATTTCACGCTTTGGTTGCCATATAATTTTTGAAGCAAACGTCTGAAATAGAATGAAAAATAATAATAAGTACTTAGGGAATCTCATACCTATCTCATCGGCTATTATGAGTTAATACTTGAGGAATATTAAGGCCTTATCTCTAGAACAACATCTCGATCGAGGTCTTTTACTCGATTAAAATTGATGCCACGTTTTTTTAGAATTCTCTCATATAAACGCTCATGGGCCTTTGATGTGAATATATAAATTCCATCCAGAGAATCATCTGCATCCATTGAAGTGATTAATTGGCCTAGTAATTCTTCGCTTAACTTGCGATCTCCTTTTTTATCATCAACAGTAAAACGAACCGCTTCTGCAACCTTTCGCCCAGGACGACGATCGACCTTTACCCCTGTTGCTTTTTCAAAGGGCATTAATTCATCAGCTTTTGAAGATGTTACAAAGGCCAGTCCACCTCTCATGGAATCAGCTGCCCCTTTTTCTGTACTAATAATCAAAGTGGTTCGATCTTCCATTTGTCGACTACTTTGAATGAAGTCTTTTACTTCATTTTCAGAGAGGTTTAATCTTCGCTGATAAGTATCTGAAACAAAATTCCAATAATTTGAACTCATTGTCCTAACTTCTTTATTTGAACTATTAAGATTTAGAACATAATAATCACCCTTCTCAATAGAAAGCTTATATCCTGCATCTCCAAATACTTCATTATCGATTGGCTTCTTTCCAAGATAAAAGCTAAGCTCATCCATTGTCTTAACATGGAAAAGACGAGAATTTGGATCATATTTCTTTGATAATTCAAAGGCCTGCTTAATTGGACCTAAAGATGAAAGACCACTTAGAGCTGTACTCACGGAAGTTAAGAGAATCTCTTGGCTTAGCTCCTCAGAACACTCTGTATATTTTTGATAATACGTATGTTGCTTAGACTTTATAAAATTATTTAATAGAGATTCACATTGTTCTTTTTTCTCTGGGATTGCAACGAGATCTTTTGCAAAAAAGGTTGCACTAGAGAGTCCTGTCGTTGCTTTTGTAATTGAAGCATAGATTTCTTCTCTCATTCCCCACTTTGCTAACCCTAAACCACGAAGCCCCCAAACACCTAGTCTAAAGGCAGGGCCTGCAACAAAAGGTGCAACAAACATTCCAACCTCAAGGCCTAATTCCTTTATCTTCTGATCAGTTAAGTAACTCTTATTCCTTTCATAAAGACTGCACGCTAGACTTGGCTCTTTCATAACCTCTTTTCGCCAATCTAATGTTGATAAAATAGAGGAAGTAGTATCATCAACGACATCATTGCCATTTATAATATCAAAGAGGACTTTAATTCTCTCTTTTTGTAATTCCTCATTAACTTCTTCGTTGATAGCAACAAAGTCATATTGTCTTTGCTCAGGAGAAAATCGCGTATTAATCTCCCTTATTAGATCTTGAGCACCAGATAAATAATCAGAGTATGTTTTAACCAGTGCGGACTTAAGATCTCCCTCTTCTTTACTTTTAATGATACTTTCAATTTCTGGCCCTGCTAAAATGGGGCGTTTAGAAAGTAGTAAAATCTTTAGCTTCTGAAGTTTTTTTAAATGCTCTTCATTTTCAATTCGCATCTTTGGACTACAGACTCTAAAGCAGATATTTAATTTATCTGAGACGATTTCAATTTGCTTGGTAATTTCTTTTAACTTTAAATAATCACTTTCAATATCTTTGAATTCATTTATATACCATTTCCTACTTTCATCCTCTTCGACAAAGTCATTACGTAAAAAGCGCAACATCCCTTTGTTATTATCTATTTCAGCTTGAAGAAGGTCTTTTTTCTCTTCTGCTTTTTCAATAATCCAATGCCAACGACGTAATGAATTTTCACTAATCTCTTTAGGAAGGATTGATTTGGGAATTTCAAGAGTTGAACAACTTGGATCTTCCAAACGAAGAGAATTACATAATTCCTCAATAGACTCTGCCCTAGTTACGATACTCGCAACAAGAGCAATAAAAATGATAATCCCCTCTAATCTCATAGGGTTCTTATCGGTTATATTGAAAATAAATCAAGAGAATATATAGAAGAAAGATTCTAGGCACTATAAAATTTCAATAACTTACAGTGCCTAATAAATAGTATTAGAAACGACAACTTAAAAAGTTATCAATACATGACGTATTACCAACTTCTCGGCCATCAATAATCAGTGAAAAGATTCTTTCTACATCAAAGCCAAACCCTCGAGGGAATCCATTTGCTGTTCTACGAATCACTAACTTTTTGTCTTTTTCCATTTCAAAGCCATTATCTTCATAAAAGCTTATAAGACATAGAAAGACTTCACGTCCTTGATAATTCTCAGTATCAACACAAGTTTCAAGATCGACTTCGCCTATTAATGCATCAACGCCTGACTCTTCATTTACACTTACAACCTGATTTGCTGAATTTACATAAAAAGTATAATTTTCAAAGCCTTCAAGGCTATTTCCTGAGAACTTCATTAGTCCTTCATTTCTCTCATAGAAAACGATACTATTTTCAACAGGTTTATTCTTTTGATATTCGTAATAATATCCCTCTTGAGCATCTCTAGCAGACGCACTTAAAGAAAGACTAGATATTGCAATAAATACAAATAATAGTTTCTTCATAAAATTAACCTCTTTAGCTTGTTCTATATTCTATATACACCTTATTTCCCTTATCTATTAACGACTTATAATATTTACAACACTGGCTGCAAAAAGGGGTCTTTTGAAATATAAGGTATCAATAACTTAGAGAGGTCCCCCTTATGAAATCACGACTAAAAACAGTACTAGCGTTACTATTTCTAACCAATTTATCAGTTTATGCTGGCTGCCTTGAAGAAGGTAGAGCTTGTGATAATGAATTTCAGGCATGTATCGACTTTGCTGTACAAATGCCATATGAAAAAGACATCACTTCAATGCTATATCGTTGCCAAGAAAAATATCTTACTGTTATCACTTATGAGCAGTGTATGACTGTTGCAGATGAAATGATTTTCATGCGTCATAAGAATAATGTACGAAAGATTTGTTTTGAGCAATTTGGTGGAAAATTTAACTTTGATCAATGTTTAGCAAATGCCCAAGATCAGTCTTACACGGAAGATATTACTCGATATGGACTTGAGTGCTTTGAGAAACAAAAAGAAACAATAACACTTTCTCAATGCTCACAGGTTGCAGCACTAATGCACTTTATAAAAGATAAGAATTATATTAATCGTTACTGTTTTGAAAAACATTTTTAATTTTTAATAAGTCTCTTCTTTGTCAGGCGAATAAGGCGATAAAGAGAAGTAAACTTCTCTTTTCCCTTACGCTGGCAAAGCTGATCATCTCTTGAAGCAATTTCTACGACTGCTCTTCTAACCTGCTCATAAGAAAAATCAGTATTTTTATATTTACGATTAACTCTTTCAACAAAAGTATTAAAAAGATTTTCTTCTCGCTTATATTTATTTTCTTGAAGTTGAAGAACTTCTTCTTCTATCTTTGAATCAATATCCTGATTTGCAAATTCATGCTCTTCTACTTCAGACATTTTTAAAACAATATAAGCACCTATAATTCCCTTTTCGTTCTTTAAAAGATCAAAGAAGGCGGCCACAGTTGATATAGATAAGACAACAGGAATAGAGCCTGGAACGAAAGCAACAATGAAAGCGGCAGCAGGTTTACCAATGACTTTAGATAGCCAATAAAATCCCTTAAGTTTGTATACCCAGCCTTCATCATTTTCCACAGACTCTTTAGGATAAAATGTCTCTATTTTATCTTGGTACTGCTTTATACACTTATACTCAGTACTTGCTTGTACAGGTACACTTAGCATAAAGACGCTTAATAATATTATTGAAATAACCTTTCTCATTGAAAATAATCTAGCATATCAAATCGTATTACTTAGATATACTCACAATTTCATGAAATTATTATGTGAAAAATATTTAGACACCAAACTTGAGTATTTCACTAAAAAACTAAGAAACTTAAGCTAAGCCTTTGTTTTTAATTAACTTAGCTAACTACACTTCTAAACCGAAGATTAGCTCGTGGTACAAAAAATTAACTTAGATATTCTTCTTGAAAGTATCGATGGCATAGCCTACCGGTGTCGTAATGATAAATATTGGACTATGGAGTTCATTACCTCTGGTATTGAAAGAATCACTGGTTATACACAAGATGAGATCTTAAACAATGCCAAGGTTTCTTTTGATGATATTACTCTTAAAGAAGATAAACTAATCGTTAGACAGACTGTTGATGAGGCCCTTCAAGCTCATAACTACTACACAACAGAATATAGAGTTAGACACAAGGATGGGAGGATTATCTATTTATGGGAGCAAGGTGTTGGCGTTTATGACTGCGATAAAATTATTGCTCTAGAAGGATATATCTGTGATATCACAGCACAAAAGCAGACAGAAATAGAACTTAAAGAAAAAGTACAACAACAGGCAATGGAGCTATTAAGAAAAAAAGAAAAGGAGATTGAGCGCACTAATTACTTAAGAATATTAGAGTTAATAAAGTCAATGGCACATGAATTAAGAAACCCTTTGAACCTCTCAATAAATTCGACTCATCTACTTGAAGAAGAAATTAAAAAGATAAGGCCAGATAATACAAAAGCACAACGCATTCTATCAATATTAGAGGGTTCAAATAATCGAATCAATGAAATTGTTGAAACCATAGAGCTGACTTTTCGATCAGCAACACACAAGAGAGGAAAGCAAGAGCTTTACGATTTAATCATAGAAAGCACATCTCATTTTCATAAAAAGATAAATAAACATGGAATTCAAATAGAAATTGATGAAGGTGTAAAAGATTATATGATATTGGCAACAAAGGAAAACTTCATACAATCATTGAAAAATATAATTAAAAACTCGATTTCTGCAGTAAAAAAAAATAATGATAAATCTCGCAAGAAAATAGAGATATATGCCAGTATAGATTCTAAAAACAATTTGCGATTAACAATAAAAGACTTTGGTATCGGTATATCTAAAGAGTACTTAGATATGATAACACTCCCCTTCATATCAACAATAACAAGGAGTAAAGGAAGTGGACTAGGACTTAGTGCTGCAAAATATCTTCTACAAGATGATAATTTTGAACTAAGTTTTAATAGCAAAGAAAATGCATGGACAGAAGCCTATATAAGTATACCAGAGAATAACTGGGCCAAGATATAAACTATTCGACTTTTAAAAGAAGAAGGTTACTACTTACATTCTTCATAATATCCAATGAGACACTTCCAATTGATAAGTGCTCAAACGTATAGTGCTGAGGCTTTATAATCACCAGATCAGAGTTTTCTTTTTGCACAATTTCTTCTACACGCTTAGCTGCATCTTCGTTTAGTACCATCTCCAAAGAATACGAACACTCGATATTGGCATCCTTCATAATTTTGTGTGCTTTCTGTAATTCTTTTTCTGCTTTACTGCGCATATCAGATAATTCGCTTGTTAAAATTTCTCGAGGATAAGGCTCATTGGAAAAAAGCTCTAGACTATACCCCACAAAGTTAATTGGGACGACACAATCCATATGGACCTTTGCTTCATTACATTTGGCGATGTGAATAACTTTTGCTAAATCGTCTTCATCTAAAGGTGTATAAGGTATTAAATAAGTAAGATGAGAAAAATTCTCTACGGCCTTCTTACTTACGAGAACATCTTTTTTTACATGGAATAAAGACTTCTCTGCAAATGTATTTAAAAAGAAGCGATGAAAGCCACCATGATGAGTAATTCCTATTGCCATCATTTCTAGATCAACATGCTCTGTTAGATGCTCAATTCCTTCATTGATTGAGCCTTCAAAGTTTTCAAAATCAACCTTTTCTTTTTCAATCCCTACTCTTGCTAAAGCCTTATTGGCCATATCTAGAACAGTAGCTTCAATATCTTTATTCCAAATAGGATCTTTAATATAGCGAGGCTTAACAGTAAGAGGATGAAATTGTTTATTTAACTGAGGAGTCATTGTATCGATATGATAAATTTTGGGTTTAAGACCGAGACTACTCGCAAAGGAGTATCCAGACTTAAGGTTATTATCTGAGCCTTCATAGAGATCTGAACAGATTAGCATTTCTTTCATATTTCCTCCGAAGAATATAACATACTCATTTTATTTTCATCGAAGAATTTAAGATACTTAATTTAAGTTAGCTTATAGAGTTTGGTAGATATTTACGACTCGACCTTCTTGCTTATGGCTGTCATTACCTTCAACAAGCTTTAGTCCATCAAGTTCATTTAATGCCGAAAGCATGATTTCATCCCAACCAGAAATAAAGAATAAATAAAACTTCTGGCCATCATCAATAAGGTTCTTAAAATGTCCGATTAAATGAGGAACATTTTCAGTACCAACAGAGTCATAAAGATAATAAGCATCATATCCGTGGAACGCTTGCGGATCTTTTAAAAAGTCACAAGTTTGAAATCTTACATTATCCAAAGAGAAGTATTTTGAGATTTCATTAGTAAACTTGACCCTTTCATCAACTAATTCTAATCCCAGATAGTTTAATTCCTTCTTAACCTTCATGGCCAGGTAAAACAGAGCTCTTCCAGAGCCGGAACCAAGATCACATAGGTTGCTAATACCATCAGTTGAATTAATGAAATTTACGAGAATATCCAGATCATCATAACAGGCAGTATAGACATGGTAGTTTTCGCCGAAGATTACATTGTCATCATCGCCGTTACACTCATTACCATCTTCATAGTCTTCAGGATAAAGCTCCTCAATACCAATGACTCTTAGAAGGCGATCTAAAATAAGATCACGAAAGCTTGGATCAAACTCCCCGGCAGCGATAACTTTTTGAACGAGCTCAACAACTTCCCCAACTAATGGGAAACTCAATCCATCAAAATATCTCTCATTAAGAATAAGTGCATCTCTTCGATTAACTTTACAGATCTTGTTAAGAAACTTTGACTGCTTTTCAAATGGTTGTGACAGGATCTTAGTCCACTTCTTTTCAGGCTTTTGAAACATAAGTACTCATACCATCTAAAATGCCTTGATGCACCATTTAAATTTGCTCTTTCTAAATCCTATCTATTATAAGGCCTTTAAATAGTTATTTAACGTTCCTAAATTATAGGCTCCACTATAAACAAGCCAGTGATAGATATTAGTTGGAGAAATATCCGGCTCCTTATCATTTACATCATAACAATAGACCTTAAGTTTTCGCCCATTATCATCAATTACTTCTCTTTGGATTCGAGTGTAATTATTCATACTACACTCTATTTCATCTAAAGTTGCTAGGTCATGATCATTTAAGCGATAGACAGCACCCCACATACTCTTTCCAGGGGCTTCATACATATCAGCAACGCCACCCTTTCTAACTTCAGAATAGGTTGTATAGCGCAACTCATAGCCGTCTAATCTGGCCCTTGTTACAAATGAAGAACTAGGACATCTCTTTCTAATTTGAGAAATATCCATATTTGAACCAAATCCAAAAACAAGATGCTCTCCTTCATCAGGGGCCTTACCAAAGCCTCCTCCACCAGGAGTACAAACCATAAGTCGATCCATCTTCTCAACTTTAGTTTGAAAGCATTCTTCTAACTCAATAACTTCTCCGTTCTTTCTCTCTAGAATATTCTTCCCTCTTAGGCCATCTTCCCCACCATTTATTCCAGTAGGAGAGCTTAGCCTTCTTTGCGAGATCATACTTAAGTCACTGTCTTGTAGAAATAAGAGATGGCGATAGATTCCACTTCCTCCACGGAACTCTCCAATTCCACCACTTCCTTGTCTAATTCCCATCAATTCGATGCGAACAGGTAAGCGACTCTCAAAAACCTCGGGATCAGTAAGAAGAGAATTGGTCATTCCTACTTGAATAGCACTTGCACCATCTCCACTAGAACTTGCACCGGCCCCGCCACCAAGAGTTTCGTAATATTGGTATTCTTCGTTACCAAAACTTAAATTATTCATTGTCCCTTGCCCATGGGCCTTAACACCAAGAGATTCAAAAATGAGATCACAAATAACTTGAGATGTTTCGACGTTACCTGCAACAACAGCACTTTCAATACTTGGATTTAGTAGAGAGCCCTTAGGGATCTTTATGTCTAAGTATCTAGCAATACCATCATTAAGAGGAATCTCTTCTTTTATAAGACAACGTAGTGCAAATAAAATCGATGCTTTCACTACTGGCAGTGGCGTATTAAAGTTATGATCTCCGCAAGGAGATGTTCCAGAAAAATCAATCACTAACTTATCTTCATAGTGATTTGTCATTTTAACAGTAATTGATCTCTCATTAGTTATATTTGTATTAGAAGTACCTTTTTTAAATTTTTTAAGCACTTCAATAATCTTCTTATGTGAATAAGCTAAGATCGCTTCGGCCATTGCTAGAGTTTTTGTAGCACCATAAGAATCAACTAAAGAGTGAAGCTCTGTGCGTGCTTTTTGATTTGCCGCAAATTGGGCCTTAATATCATGAATATTTTGAATTGGTATTCGAGCAGGAAATTGTCCTTCTTTTAAAATCTTAGAAAGTTTCTCTTCTAAGAAGCGTCCTTTTTCAATAATTCTCTCAGGAGCAATAACAACACCTTCTTGAGACAACTTTGTGCTCTTTCCGGGCATTGATCCAGGACTTATTCCTCCAATATCAGCATGGTGTCCTCGGCTGGCCACATACATTGATAGCTTCCCTTCAAAGAAGATCGGTGTAATTGCAGTAATGTCTGGTAAATGTGTACCGCCATAATTAGGATCATTACAAATAAATCCATCACCTTCATTGATATCATCGTTAAATTTTTCAGCGATGGCCTTAACAGCATCCCCCATAGATCCTAAATGAACTGGGATATGGGGCGCATTTGCTAATAGCTCTGCATCTTTTGTAAAAAGCGCACAAGAAAAGTCATTACGTTCTTTAATCGTTATACTATGTGCCAAGTTTTGTAGAGTATGCCCCATTTGTTCGGCTATCGATTGAAATCTTTGATAGTAAATCTCTAGCTCTACTTTGGCGTCACGCTCTGAAACATTATTCTTCTTTTCATCTTCTTCTTTCGTAAGAATCCATTCACCATACTTATTTTTAGAACCTCTCCATCCTTCATCAAAGACCAAGCAGGTATTATTTGCGCTTAGAAGAGCTGGGCCTTCAATGTAATTAAGTGCCTCATCCTTTATTAACTCTTCACTATGTCCAGAAAGCCTCTCTCCAGTTGAGACGAGACTAACAACTTCTGACTCTCCTTCAAACTCAACACCAAAGAGCTTTTCATAGGCCTTTGAGAATTCGTTAGAGATAGCATTAAACTTTTCTGCTGATACATTAATTTCGTAATCACTACCCTTTGCACGCATCAGTAGCTCATTTGTAAAACGATCAACATTATTTAAATTTTCTTCAATCTCTTTATGTAGCTCAGTGAATTTCTCTTTAATCTCTTCTTCATTTATCTTAGAAAAGTTTTTAGTATAAGCTTTCATGACACGAAAACTTTCATTTGCTGTCCCTATTCCATAAGCTGATAAAACACTTGAAAATGGATGAACAAAAATTTTCTTAATACCAATAGCGTCTGCAACTTTACATGCCATTTGCCCCGCAGCTCCACCAAAGCTCACCATTGTGAAATCTGCTGGATCTTCACCCTTTTCAACTGAAACTTTTTTAATTGCACGTGCCATTGTTGAAGCGGCAACATCAAGAAATCCCTCTGCAACCTCTTTAGCATCCATTCCAGCTTCTTTAGCTAGCTTATTAAACTTCTCACTTACGATCTCTTCATCAAGAGCTTGATTGCGATTAGGTCCAAATATCTTTGGAAACTTATCCGCTTCAAGTCGTCCCAAAAAGAGGTTTGCATCAGTTACAGTTAATGGTCCTCCATTTCGATAACAAGCAGGACCTGGAAATGCCCCTGCTGACTCAGGTCCGACAGCAAATCGTCCTCCATCAAATTTTAATATTGATCCACCACCTGCTGCAACGGTATGAATATCAAGCATTGGTGCTAAAAGCTTAATTCCTAGAAAGTCAGGTTCATTATCAAGTTTGATCTCACCATCATAGATAGCAACATCAGTTGATGTACCACCCATATCAAAAGTGATGATCTTATTGATATCTCTCTTTACACTGCTTTTGATAGCACCGATTAAGCCACCAGCAGGCCCTGAAAGAAGAGTATTTTGTCCTTTTAAAGTCTTAGCATCACATAATCCACCATTTGATTGCATGTAAACAATATCAACACCGCCTAAGTCATCTTCTAACTCTTTTGTATAGATATCTAAAAGAGGAGTGAGATATGCATCCACGACAGATGTCTCAGCACGATATACATACTTTGAAATAGGGCTCGTTTGATGTGATAGACTTATATATTCAAAGCCAATTTTTTTTGCGATCTGGGCAACTTTTAATTCGTGCTCTGGATTTATACATGAATGCATAAGTGCAATAGCAACTGAGCGAAGGCCTTGCTCGTATAATCTCATTAATTCGAAATAGGCAATTTCCTCATCGAGTTTAGTGATGATATTTCCACTTGCATCTATTCTCTCTTTAATATTTACAACTGTTTTATAAAGAGGTTTTGCTTTTTTAATATCTAAGTCAAATAGGCGTGGACGATTTTGTCTTCTTATTTCAAGAAGATCTCTAAAGCCAAGAGTTGTAACAAGTGCACAATCAATACCGTCTCTTTCTAGGAATGCATTTGTTGCGACAGTAGTACCAAGTCTAACTTTATTAATTATTTTTGGTGAGAAATCATCTCCAAGAAGATTTTTTATACCTTGAACGACTGAAGATTTATAATGAGGAGATTTAGTGAGCAGTTTTTCCGTTTGATAAGAGCCATTAGTATCGATGGCCACAATATCAGTGAAAGTTCCACCACAATCAATCCAAAAATCCCATTTATTATTTGTATCCATTCGTTTTAGCCTCCCGCTTTACTTCATTGTGCAGAAGGCTTAACGAGATTGCAAATTACTCGCTATAGACGTTGTGCTTTATGTCAGCATTGTACTTACCGCTATTTAGATTAATAAGAACAAAGATCGAATCCACACCATACCCACTGTGATATTCAGACTGAATACTTATATTATACGCGGCACAATCTTTGGCCTCTAAGCAGCTTCTAATTTCCTGAATCTCAGACTTATCAAGATCTTGCTCAAATACACGATCTAAATATGAACTAAAAGAGCTCTGTGATAACTTAGAGAAGTTTGAACTAACATTTTGATATCCCGCTCTCCAAAGATACTTTCTTTCAACTTTTGCAATAAAAGAAACAATCTCTTCTTGCGCTGCCTGATCAAGAGCAGCCGAAGCAAAAACGAAGCTATTTAGCGCAATGGCCAATAATAAAAATACATTTTTCATAATTAACTCCTATTTTGTTAACCTTTTTGTTAACTACATTGACTTTTTATCAAGCAAAGACCGTTCTGAATATTAGAATAAAGACATGGGTCCTATATAATTATTATTAATCGCTATTATTTACCAAAAGTTAACAAAGCTTTAACGAGTACCCTATTTATTCAAATCAATAGATGCGTAATAATGTCATTCATATAAACCCATAAACAATTGGAGTAACAATGAAAACAGTAGGATACGCAGCACATTCACCAACATCGGGATTAGAACCTTATGAGTTTTCAAGAAGAGAACTAAGAGGGAACGATGTTGCCATTGAAATACTTTATAGTGGAATATGTCACTCTGATCTTCACACAGTACATGGAGACTGGGGAGAGCAACCCTACCCTCTTATTCCAGGACATGAAATTATTGGGAAAGTCATAGATGTAGGCCCAGAAGTAAAAAAATATAAAGTTGGCGATAGCGTCGGTGTCGGTTGCATGGTTGATAGTTGCCAAACTTGTGACCAATGCCATAATCATGAAGAGCAATATTGTCGTGAAGGTATGACTGCAACTTATGGCTCAGAAGATCGTATAACAGGAGAAATCACACAAGGTGGTTACTCAAAGCATATTGTTGCACGTGAAGAATTTGTTCTTAAAATCTCAGATAAACTCGATATCTCAAAAGCTGCACCAATTTTATGTGCAGGTATTACAACATACTCGCCTTTAAAAACATGGAATGTAAAAAAAGGAACGAGAGTTGGTGTAATTGGTCTTGGAGGCCTTGGGCACATGGCCGTAAAACTTGCATCAGCAATGGGTGCAGAAGTTACAGTTATTAGTCGATCTACAGATAAAGAAAAAGAAGCAAAGGCAATAGGTGCAAAAGCAATCCTATCATCTCGAGATGAAAGTGCACTCGAAGCAGCTGCATCTTCTTTTGACTTAATTATCGATACAGTTCCTGTAAAACACGACTTTGATACATACACACCTCTACTTGATATCGATGGTACTCATGTGATCGTAGGTCAGGTAGGTGAAATGGATGAGCCCGTTACTGCGCCACTTATAATGGGAAGACGTCGTATTGCAGGTTCATTAATCGGTGGGATTAAAGAAACACAAGAGGTTTTGGATTTCTGTGCTGAACATAATATTCATCCAGACTGTGAGGTTATAAAGCCAGAGCAAATAAATGAAGCGTGGGATAAACTACAAAAAGAAAATCCATCTCATCGATATGTCATCGACATGACAAATTTAAAAGTATCGTAGAATAAAAAAAGGGCCATTAACTGGCCCTTTTCTATATTTAATTTCTTTCACAAGAATAAAGAGAGAATTCTCCAGACCCATCAGATCCATACATTTCAGTGATGAAAATTTCACCTTCATTTGAACGACGATACTGATAAGTTGCTCCATTAAAGTCGCAGTCTTCACAAGTATCAACATAGAAGCCTAAACCACTTTGGTTCCATTCATCATTTCTAATCGTTGTTGTACGAGCACCAGGAGTTACATATGTCCACTCTTCTCCAATATCATCATTATCTTCATGATTTTGGTTCATTGTTCCATCAATTACAACTTCTGTTCCTACAATTTCTTTTAGAGAATAAGGAAGCCCACGAGAATCATCAATTGCCTTAAACTCAACACTCATATTTGTATAGACACCTTCACCATATACAAGCTCACAATTTAAACTAGCTGCTGAAAACGTGTAAGTTGATAATAATACAGACATTACTGCAATAACTGATTTCATAGAGATCTCCTTAAGGTATTTGTTTTAAATCTAAATACTTATAAAAAGGTGTCTTTGAAAAGATAAAATAAGAAATGTGTAAAAAAGAAAATAAATAAGAAGTTATTACTTACTGAAATTACTTACTTTGAAGAGTTTTTGAAATCGTAACCTTAGTTCCGTTACTTAATGAAGATTCGAATTTAACTTTGAAATCCAATTCACGGCATACTTTTCTAATAATAAATAGTCCTAGGCCACGTCCTGTTTCACCATGTGTTCCTATTGTGCTTTGAAATAGCTTTTCAGAATTGCTATTAATATCATTAACAAGACTTCTTTCTATGCCTACTCCACTGTCTTCACATGAAATCTTTAATATATCTTTTTCCACAGAAGCATTAATTTTAATTTCAGAATTTGCTTTTGAAAATTTAATCGCATTTTGAAGAATATTACCTAAAACACTCGCCTTCAGTGCTTCTTTATTTGTTCTAAAATGATAATTATCTTCACACTCTAGATTGAGAGAAATATTTACATCTTTGTTATTTGCTTGGTCTTGATATTCAAAGACCAACTCTTCAAGCAAGTTCTTTAGCGAAACATCAGCTAACATAAATGAACTTGAATGATCATCTATTACGTTGCGGGTGTTTTCAATGATGGCCTTAACTGACTTATAGTATATATCAAGTTTCTGATTGGCCTTTTCGATATCATTGCGCTTCATCAACCTTTTTACATGCTCTATAATCTGCATCTTATTAGCAATATCATGACTAATGATACGATTTGCTAAGAGCACATCCTTATGTGCCTCACTTATCTTCTTTTCTGCCAGCTCTAATTCAATATTCTTTTTTTCAAGTTCATTACTATGTTGAAGATTATCAAAGATAAGCGTTTGGTAATACTTATCTAGTTTAAAGATCCTTAAGATAAAAAATTGAAAAGAAGTATAAAAAGATGGTGAGCTCATTTTCTCATCAATATGATAGATTAGAATATTTCCGTTTTGACTTGTCTTCACATCCCAAGTTAGCGAGTTTGAAATAAGTCTTGGAAGAGCAAGAAATACATCTCGATACATATCAACAAAAACAGGGAATATATCTTCCTCACTATTGAAAGTTAGTTTGATATCAAAAGTTGTTCTACCTTTTTTAATAAGCTCAATACTAACAGCATTAGTATAAAATGTTTTAAAGGAATATTTTAAAATGAAATCGCCAACAAAACGAAAGCTAATCATACGTGAAAGAATATCAAGTACATGCTTAACAAATTTATTTGTTAAACCATGCCGAGTCATCCCTTCATAGAATTTGTCATATTTATCATTGAGTGATTCTGTAATTACTTTGTAGTCATCCCAGCTCATATATTTCTTTTCATCGCTCATGACAGAGTAGTCATAGCCTAAATTTTCAAAGAATGACTTTGGATCATCATTATTTTCAATAATGTAGTTTATATATGCATGGACTGCTTTATTACTAACGTTCAAATTACCCTCACTTAGTAATTATAAAGACATATGGCATCCTTTTGCAAAAAAGATCAATTTATAATCTTTCTTAACCTCATTTTAATAGAAATATCTCAGTAAAAATTGTAGAAAATGATGATTAAGGAGAACATAATGAATAGCATCATAAAAATAGTCTTAGTAATGACTCTGGGGCTTGCCTCTTCAGCAAGTACAAAAATTGAAAAAATGGAAGAGCTAGTTGGTAAATATGCTCACTATGATGTTGTATCCTATATTGGTGAATTATTCGGCCCAATTAAATTAAAAAATCGTATTATTAGTTTTGGAATCACAGAGTATTATCTTGAAGATGGTAAGCTTATGTCTAAAGATCAATTCTGTTTTTCAGAATATAAAGCAAACCTCCCATTCCAAGCAAAGACTTCAGATGAATTTACAAGAGCAATAGAGCCAAAAGTTGTAGAGATGGAAATCATGCAAACAAATGGAGAACTGCTTATTCATCGCCCTGAAACTCCAACCCTTTTAGGAGTTGACCTAAATGATTATCGAGAAGACTTTCCATCCGACCCTAATGATCCTCGCTTTACAGATGATGATGAAGACGGCAAGCCTGGAGTTACAGTCAACTTAACATTTAAACCATTTGTCGATGAAGAGTTATATATCGCTAGAAAAGAGATTTTTTCATACGATATGAAGAAAATGAAAAATGGAATTTTAGCTGGATTTGTAAGAGACCGTTCTCAGCAATATATTATTGGTGCTTCTAAGGATGATCTTGTTACAGAGAGCAACCCTATTCAAAATCCAGACCTCTCAAAAAGTCCAATATACTTAATTCCTTTAAAAGAAGACCTCGACTGTGATCAACTTAAAGAAAGAAGAGATCAGTATTTCCCAAAGAGAGACCGATCTCATAAGGGCTTCTATCGTTGGTATGAGAACTAGTAAATTGATTGCTCAGAATATGTTGTAAAGAGCTCTAAGGCCTTAATACCGGCAAGAGAATTGCCTGTTTTATCAAGACATGGAGACCATGTTGAAATGGACATCTCATTTGGAATTACACCAACAATTCCACCACCGACTCCTGACTTAGCAGGTATACCAACTCGGTAAGCGAAATCACCGACTGAATTATAAAGGCCACAAGTCATCATTATGGCATTCATGCGCTTATTCTGGCTCTTTGTTAAGATTCTCTTTCCATTCCACGGATTCTCTCCATTTGAGCTAAAAAGTCTAAATGATCTTGCAAGATCAACACATGACATTTCAATTGAGCATATAGAAGTATAGGCTTCGATTACTGTAGAGACATCATTACGAATATTACCAAAGCTTTTCATAAAATAAGTAAGAGCATAATTTCGATTAGCACATTCGAGCTCAGAGTCTCTAACTTTCTCATTAATATAAATATCTTCATTTCCGCTTAATTCACGCACAAACTTTAATACTTCATTTATAGGATCTTCGTAGAGATCAAGAAGAATATCGACCACAACAATTGCACCAGCATTGATAAATGGATTACGAGGAATACCTTCTTCATTTTCTAATAACACGAGAGAATCAAATCTAGTTCCTGAAGGCTCTCGGCCAACACGTTCCCACAACTTTCCATCAAGCTTTGAGTAGGCCAAGACAAGAGTAAATACTTTTGAAATAGATTGAATAGAAAAAGACTTTTGAGAATTTCCAATTATATACTCATGTCCACTATTGGTACAAACAGACATTCCAAATTGATTAGGATCAACTTTACCAAGTTCAGGTATATAGTCGGCAACCTTACCTCTTGTGATTAGAGGAGATATTTCTGAATAAATTCTTTCAAGGATTTGTGTGTATTTTTCTTCCATAGCGCATTCAAATTGAAATGGCCTGCTTAGTCAATTGAAAAGTACCAAGCTAGAACCATTTTCAATTCAAATGAATAATTTATTCATATAGAAAAGTAACTTTAACAGGACTAACGATTTATATAATTTCGAGTATTTTCATTACTATATGGAAATCTAATTAAATCCGAAGCAACATCTGCATCGATTGTTTCATTTCGACGAGTTACTGTAATCTCACTCTCTGGAGCACATCTAATTTTATAAAGTCTTCTACTTTCTGAATATGGATCATATCTTCTAACCATCTCTCTATCGATGAAAGCATAAAAGCAATTATTATGTGGCAAGAAGTCCTCATACTTACGATAATCAATTAATTTCAAAGTTTGTAGCTGGTTATTTTCATCAACGTGGCTGACATATTGAGGACAACCTTTTGTGATATCAATCTGTTCAACAACTTCAACTTGAAGGCTTCTAAAACCAGTACTCGCTCCACCAGATATAAAGGCTGACTGACAAAACATATTCTCAGCAGCTAATCCAAGGCCAGAAGTAAGACTTAACATTAAAAAAAGTACGCAATTTTTCATATTTTCTCTCCTATGTAATTCATTATTGTTAACAATTTAAATTATAGGATTTATTGAGGATTATAAGAGTCATGTATACTGACTTTCTGACATTTTATCGATTATAAGTATCGATAAACACAATATAGATTACACAAAGATTTGAAATGACCATTAAAAATTAAGCTTAAATTAAAATTATGAATTTGTTTTGGTGCTAAGATATCTTTAGTGCAAGTTCTTGTTGGAGAATGATCACTCTGCGTACAGTACTCCGTTGCGTGTGCGGCTTAACAAAAAGGCCCTCTCTTTTATGACAGGGCCTTTTTATTTTCTAAGTGTTTCTAAATCTCTACGATAATTGGTTTATTCTGATAGATGTATTTCTCATCGAGGCTACAAGCATTGATAAACTTAATCCCATCTTGCTCCAAGACTCCATACTCTTCATGAATGTGCCCAAAGGCATGAATCTTTGGTTTAATTTCTAAGATCTTCTCTAAGAGAATATGACAGCCATCACGCTCACCATTGTAGCAAAGGTCCATAATATTGGCCGGTGGGCCATGAGTTAGAATGATATCCACATCATTTGGAATGAGCTCCCAATGTTTTTGTATTTCTTCTCCACGCTCTCTCATAAAGGCCCAATTATGATACATAGGAGTTATGGGAGAGCCCCATATTTTTAGGCCATCAAGCTCCACTAAGGAATCATTTAAATAAATAATACCATGCTCTTTTAGAATATTTTCTGCTTCTATTTTTCTATCATCTTCAAAAGAAAAATCGTGATTACCAGCAATGACAACTTTATATTTGAAGTCTTGCATTCCGACAAAACGAGCAAAACTTTTAACATCATCAAGACTTCCCTTTCTTGTGAAGTCTCCACAATGAAAAAGAATATCCCCACTTTCTAATGGAACTTTGTCATGCTGATTATGAGTATCTGAAAAAAATACGAGTTTCATAAGGTTGAAGTTTCAACTATTGTGAAAGAGCTTTCCCCGTTTTTGGATCAACCTGAACCTCATCGACAACGTGGCCTTTTTCGTAAAAATAGCGAAGAACACCTGTCTCTTTTGTAGAAGGTCGAAAAACACGCCCATCACCTGTTGTACATGCAGATTCAGTTGCATTTGGCTCACAGAATACTTCGTGTTTGATTGAAGTAGTCATATTACCAAATTCACTTTGAACTTCTCTACACTTATCATCTTTTGCTGGAACAAGACTTCCATCTTCATATCGAAAGTTACACTTATTTGAAAAGTCGACTCCATTAATTGATTGTGTGACGCTATTTACTTTTCCTTCGTTATTATAAGTAAAACGAGTTTTAATCTTGCCAATATTCTGCTCTAGAAGATAGTCACCACTTCTCCAGTTAGCAATTCGAAATTTATAATCAGGGTGTACCTTACCAGAGTCAGCAACACAGCTAAAAGTGGTTGTCTTATTTGTACTATTTATTTCAGTCAATTTATAGAGATAGCCACTAGGACATTTTTGTGAATTCTTATGATGATCCACTTCGTTTCTGGCCATGGCCGTCGTTGCACTTATTAGAAGGATAAATATACTGATTCTTTTCATAAGCAGCTTATCGGTTAAATTAACAAGATACCTTAGTAAAAAACTCACACTTTTAAAGTGTTGTTATTACGAGGTTTATGAGGTTTAAAAGAGTACTTATTTCAATAATTGTCATCTACTGGCTTTCAGAGCGAAAGGAATCTCTTCCAATTTCTCTTCTTGTAATTCCTGAGTCCTCTATACTTTTTCCCACATGTCTTGAAATATCTGCCAAATCACTATCAACACGTTGATATTCAAAACCGTGACAATTTACATTACGTACACCAACTGCAAACTCAGAACACTCGGTATTGGAAGACTGAGCTTCTCGACTCTTCTTCTGTTCATCTAAATAGAATTTCGCAAATTTTGCACATTCATCTGGAGAAGTATCGTCCATATTTAGACAACGATCGTAAGCTTTCATTCCATCTTCACCTAACTCTTCATGAACTTGGGCCTTAAGTGCAAACTTATGAGAAATATCCTTGCAATACTTATTATTATTTGAAGACTTCAAGCAACGATCCATTCTGAAGTCAAATGCTTCACAAGCATAGTCCGTTGAGTAAGAACACTTACCTTTTCTTGGAAGTGGCCTAGGCTTGCTTGAGACTTCGTTATTAGAAGTAGAAGAAGGAATTTCTACTCCACACTTTATTTCACCTTCAACTATACTTCCCTCAACTCGTCCATCATTATTTCGTCCACATTTTGATTCAACTAAGTTAACTCGATACTCTAATTGACACCTACTACGATCAATAGAATTGGTCTTAGACTGGCAAGCATGTTGAATCTCTCTGGCCATTTTTATTTGTGCATCAGAGATAGCTTGAACATTTAGCGATTGAAATAGAAAGAAGGCTATGCAAATTAAAAATCGTTTCATAATGTCCCCAATTTAACGCCATTATATAAAGGCTCATCATCATGCATTTTCACCACAATTTTTATTCTAACACTCTCTATCGTTTTTTTATTTAGAAAACATTAAGTATTTAAAATGACTGAGACTCAATAAGATAATAAGACTTATCATACGGGACTATAAATATTTATCTGCCAAGTTTTTCGTGGTCTCTATTAGTTTCTAAAGGATACTGTTGTAACATTTTGAATTTATTAAATTGTGGAAAAAACATGGAAGTGCAGCTAGATATACTGCACTCCTTAAGAAATTTATTTTATTAGACTTATAGCTTGAACCAATTGTCTTTACATTCAAGTAGATTATCATCCTTCAGAATACACTGAGTTGGACGCTCTTCTCCGTAGGCTCCTACGTAGAAATCAACAATAGTATATGATCCAAGTTTTGAGACCTTCGCGATTTCAACATATCCATCAAAGCGTAATGCTGACTCAAGGATCTCAACTAGTTTCACTTCAGATGTTGCTAAAGACATACTTGAAGTAAGTAAACAAATCGCCATAATAATTTTTTTCATAATCTTCTCTCAATCTAATGTTTTGTTTTATATAGACCTATAGATAACAGGATCTCAAGACGAAGTACTTAAACATTATGAGTTGTGTAGAATTTATAAGGTTTTGTTATCTTGAAAAGATAAAATGGAAGAATTGTGTAAATTAAATATTAAAATGTGTAATTCCAAAAAAAGCTGCCACGAGTATATGACTTCTTTTCGACAGTAGGTGAATTATAAATTTCATCATCAAAGAGTCTGTAGGAAAAATTTAAGACAAGTGAGTTGTGCTTATCAAGGATATAGGTATTTACAAGTGTTATTGTTTGAATGATGGCCTCGTCAACTTTATAAGCAGAGAAGTAACCTACTTCACTATCTCTTACTCCATAGTAGTAATTTGTATAATCTGAGCTAAAGACACCGTAAGTATATGAAGGAACGATAAAGTAATTCTTTGTAATTGGAAAACGCCAAGAAAATTTGAAATTATAATGTGTCCCTTTGTAGGTATTAGAGATATCAGCGGCATAACTTGCGCTAAGAAAGAATAAGCGCACCATTGCTCCCACATCGACAGCAGACTTACGAAGTTCTACTTCATGGGCCTTATAACGATCCCCGATCATATTCACTTTTAGTCGCATTTCTGCCAGATGATTTCCTAAGACACGTGCACTAACACTTGGGCCAGCAACTCTTAACCTTGGACTAAAGTAGCCAATCATTGGTACAATATTGAGCCCAAAAGGCATGGGACTGACTTCATTTTCAACACGATACTCGCCAGGTTGAAAATATCCAATTCCAGTCACCCATTTTGCGTGAACAGATTGAGATATGAATAGAATTAAGAATATTAAATACTTCAATACCTTACCTTGATACACCTATGATACGAAGTATTCTGGTCAGGTACAAGAGGGCAATATCTTTGTTAAAATAAGTAACCCAATGATAAGACACCTGTGACTTCTTCTCTTTCAAAAGTACTAGCATCAAAATTAAACCCAGCTCCGTATTCAAAATTTATACGTTCATAAAATACCCACTGGTAACCAAAAACTAGGCCAATGTACTTATCTTCTTCGACTTCTGTTCTCTCAATCCAACCACCATTTATAAAGTCAGGATCATCATATCGAGAGATTTCACGACTTAAAGTATATTTTCCTTCAACAAACCATGAATCATTCCATCCCTCATTTCCAAAGAAGTAGCGATAGCCAAAAACATATTCTGAATCACTGGAGTCAGTTGCCTGTAAAGATCGAAAGAATACGGCATGTGTATCTTCTATAATTCTCAATGCTTCTATGTAGTAGATAAATCCATCTTCATAAGTTTTACTTAAAGGTCCAAGCGAAAAACGATTCTTATAGTCGTTAGCAAAAGCAGTTGATGATAAAATTAGAATTAAAATTAGAAGTGATTTAAACACATAATGCCTTTTAGTATATCCATATACTGAAATGATTGTCTAAGTATCTGAAATATCGGCTATTTCGAACAAGTTCTTAAAGTAAAAAAGAAGATAATGAATTTCTAAAACTACGCTGACTTAAGTATTGAAATTACATAAAGAGCTGTTTCAAAGTTTTCTTTAGAATGTCCTGGCTCCATGCTTTAAAGTCTGGCCATTGAGGGTGCCAATTTAATGTCTTACGAGTCCATTCATTATTGCACATCTTACTATTAGAGTTCTGACTAGAATATTCAACACCATTTGCCTGTTCACCTAAAACGATTTTTGCAAATTCACTCTTCGTCATAGGACTTCCGTCACATCCTAGGTATCTTGTACCTTTCGATCCACTTTCAAGGGCCTTCACTGATAGCTTTGCAGCATCTTGGGTGTGGATTAAGTTAAGTAGTGAGTCTTTTGATGAGCTAAGCTTCATCTTACTTTTTAAATACAGATGAGGGCCTCTGTGTTTGTCATAGAGTCCGGCCAATCTTAAAACACAACCACCTTTATCAATAACCATCTCTTCAACTGAAAATAAGCGATGCTCAGGATTTGTCTTTGAGTTTTCATTTACAACTCCTCCATTACTTTCCAAATAAACAGAAGTCGAAGAAATAAATAGAAAATTACCAGACTCATTCCAACACTTAAAAGCTTCCTCTACGAGTTCAGAGTAGTTATCTTTTGGAGGTATTGAAAATAAAATATTTGAAACTTTCGGAAGCTTTTCGCCATAACAAAGAGGAGTGATTTCTTTTAAGCTAAGCTGCGAATGTTTTCTAGTTGTATTAGTGACACCAAATACTTCTTCACTAGGAAATCTCTCTTTCCAAAGAGTTGCAACTTTCTCTCCGAGATTGCCAGCGCCAAATACCAATAAATTATTTTTCATAGAGTCACCTAAGTAAATGAAACAAAATTCTCTGCTTCATTATGCCTTTTCCTTGAGCTTGCGTAAAGAAAAGCACCTAGTCCCCTAATTCTTCTATACCAAAGGCATAAATTTGGTGTAGAAAATGAACTATGAGTTTTAATGATCACCTGGTTCTCGCCCCAATTCGTGGTGTAACCAACTATGTTTATCGCAATGCCTTAGAGCAGACATTTTCTGGCGCTGATAGTGCCATCGCTCCCTATATTGTGACAAAACATACAAATGAACTCAATAAGCGCCAACTTCACGATGTTCTTCCAGAGAAGAACCTTCTTCCCACCACTGCTCAAATTCTCACAAAGGAAGTTGATCAATTCCTCTATGTGGCAAATATCTATAAAGACTTTGGTGTTAAAAAGGTTAACTTAAATATGGGCTGCCCTTATCCAATGGTGGCAAACAGAACCAAAGGCTCAGGCCTTCTTCTTCATCCAGATAAAGTGGAAAAGCTTTTAACAGGAATCAAAGAAAAGTGTCCCATCGAGTTTTCAGTTAAGATCCGCCTTGGACGTGAGGATGTCTCCGAGATCAAAGAGATCATTCCCATGATCAACAAATTAGAAATCAATGACTTCACAATTCATGCTCGCTACGGAAAACAAATTTATGTTGGTGGCGTGGATCTTGATGCCTTTGAAGAGTGCTTGCCTCTATTAAATACAACTCCCTGCTATAACGGAGATATCAATACAGTAGAAGATTTCAAGGCCTACAAAGCAAGATTTCCACAGATTAATCGCTGGATGGTAGGACGCGCAGGCCTTTCAAACCCGGCCCTTATGGCCCAGATCAAGGGGTCAAAATTTAATGAACAAACCTATCTGGCAAAGTTAATTGAAATGCATAAACTTATGAGCGAAGAATACCTCTCAATGGACAATGCCAAATCAGACTACCTACAAAAAATGCGAGGTCATTGGCTCTACTTCAAAGATATCTTTGAGAATGAGCACAAGGTTTATAAGAAAGTTAAGAAAGCCAAATCCATCGAGCATTATAATGACGTTATTGAATGGATCTTTGAGCAGGACCTTAACCCCGACTTTTTAGATTAGAGAGAAATGGTTTTAAAACCTTATTTTTACGCAGCACCTGGCTGAGTGTCATTTAACTCAGGAAATTTATTTTTTATTAAATTAGTAAGCTTCTCAAAGTCCACTGGCTTTTCAAAATAATCAATCGCACCAAGTTCAGTTACTTTATCCTTGTATTCGTTACTTGAGTATCCAGAGATCATAATAGTGGCAATATTAGGATAACGTTTGCTCACTTCCTTTAATAATGTAATGCCATCCATACCTGGCATATTTATATCACTTAAGATCAAAATTACATCATGGCCTTCATCACTTTTTAAAACATTTAATGCATCTTCACCTGATATTGAAAATGTTAGATTCATTTTCTTCGACTTTATCCAATCTTTAAAAACATGTTTAAAAATAAAATACACATCCTCTTCATCATCAACGAGTAACACATGGATCTTAACCATCACTAATCTCCTTAGGAAACCTAATCTTTACAATTGTAAACTCATTTGGAACTGATTCAATAAAAACATCCCCTTCATTTTTCTCAACTATTGATTTTACAATAGAAAGACCAAGGCCTGAGCCTTCGACACCAGATTTCGTGGTAAAGAACGGTTCAAATACCTTATCTAAAACATCCTTTGGAACTCCCTCTCCATTATCTTTAACCTCTATTAAAATGTATTTATCTTTTTCGAATGTATTAACCATTAGCTCTGCTTCTTGATCACTGCCTGTAAACTTATTGTGAAGACTCTGAAGTGAATTCTCAAATAGATTTAAGAAAACAGATTGAATATCATTTGTGAAAAGATGAAGATCATGACTAATATTTGAAGAGTGGTTAAAGTTAAGCTTTATCCCTTCTGTTTTGAATACGGAAGCATGGAATGCATATTTGAAAGACTCCTTAATTAATTTCTTGATGGAATATTTTCTTTTTCCGCTATTTCGATTGTCTAGCATAATAGAGAGAATATTTTTCATCCTTAAGCTATGAGTCTTGATAATATCTAGTGCTTTCCCTAAGTCTTTAAAGTCACTATAGTCTCCATTTTTCATATCATTATATACTGATGAGGCTATTTGACTTGAATTTAAAACAAGGTTTAAAGGGTTTCTAATTTCGTGAGCAATACCTGTTGTAAGTCGTCCTAAAGCAGCTAGTTTTTCTTGTTCAAGCAAGCTCTCATGGGATTTCCTTATAACTTCTTCTTTCTCTTTAACCTGACATTCGACAATATTATTTAAATCCTTGATACTTTGATTGGCCTCTATCATTGCAAGTTCAACACCAACACGAGAGGCAAATAATTCAATTGCCGATTCGAAGAAATCAACTTCATTAATAACTTTAGTATCTAATATAACAAGTAGTCCGAAGAACTCACCAGTTGGAAGGATTACAGGTGCACCAACATAGGCTTCAACTCCCATCTGTTGTAGTAATTCATCTTCAGGAAAGTCAGAACATACATTAGAAGCATGTATACAAACTCTTCTGCCTGTTAAAACATTACTACAGGGAGTGCCATCCAGATTATACTCTAACTTTTCAACAAACTCCCCCTTGGCCATTGCATAATCACTGACAATGAGACTTGGGTCTTTTATTGAAGGCCGTCCAACAAAAATATAATCGACCTCAAGCTCCTTTACGATATTTGTCATTAGGCTTCTAATATAATCAGCACCAGATTTTTCTTGTGAGATAGTGAAAATCTTTTTTAAAACATGAATTTTTTCAACTTGTCCTAATTTGCTCATCTCATCGCTCATTTGCTCCAATAAAATATTTTAGGACAAAATAGCGAAATAAATGTTTAAGAAGTATTAAGAATAGATAAGAAAATGAAATATTTTTTCACAGTTACTTAACTGGCACTCGATTTGATTTTTAAGTTTTTGAAATCTTTACGTTATAGTAATTCTTATGCTTTCACACTTGCTCAATCTCAACTTGCCCATTAACATAATAAGTAGGTGATTATTCTCGCCTCCCCCCTTCAAAGGGAAAGCACTAGAGTGCAGAATGAATCGAATTTCTACATCTAACCTTTAATAAGGCTAGGACATAAGAAGGGATTGTTTTTACGGCCAAGTTGGAGGTTTCAGATGAAATTATCATCACCTATTTTCGTTTTAAAAAGTCATGCAAAAAAGTTAAAGAAAAACCAAGGCATCACCATGTCCGAGGCCTTAGATCTTGTCGCACGAGCTGAAGGCTTCTCTTCTTGGTCACTGCTAAAGTCCAAATTCCAAGAAGTCTTGCCACAAAAATACAGCGACATCTTAGGCTACTTAAATGACGGCGACCTCGTACTCATTGGTTCAAGACCAGGTATGGGAAAGACAAGCTTTGCCCTTGGCTTATTTGTTCAGACCATTAATGCCAATCACGCAAAGAGTTTCTGCTTCACACTTGCTCATACACACAAAGAGTACGCTGCCCGAATTGGAATTTACGATCAAACTATTGGTCATAATAACGAGCGCTTTGAACTTAACTATTCTGATGATATCAGTGCCGACTACATTATCAAGGCAACAAAGAACGAGGTAGCTCCTGGCTCACTTATCATAGTGGACTACTTACAGCTTCTCGATGAAAAGCGCATCAATCCACCGCTGCAAACTCAGGTGGAAAAACTCAAAACCTTCGCCAAAGAATCAGGCTGTATTATTATCTTCATCTCTCAAATCGTACGCGATGTGGAAGACCGCATCGACAAACACCCGACAGTAGATGACATTCGTCTTCCTAACCCGCTGAACTTAAATCTAATAAATAAGATTATTCTGCTCTACCGAGAAAAGCGCGATTCTAAAATTGTGGATGTGACTTTTGCTGGAAAGACTGATCATCGATTTCAAGTTGGTTGGGATGGATCCGAGGTTCGTTTTTTTGATCTGTAATTGAAGTGAAGCCAGGTGTTTTTAATTTGCGTTGTGCTAAGAAAAGACACCTGGAACTATAATTGTAGAACTAAGTAAAGAAAAAGCACCTGGAACCTTCTTTTTTATTTTTTATATTCAGCATAATTCTTTATTACCAAATCGATTGTTTTTGTATCAACATTAAAAGTGCACAATTTATATGACTTTTCAAATGGAACCTCATTAATTCCTTTCTGAATAGCCTTACGATATTTACGGTTCATCAAAACTTTAAAGTCATGAAGCTCATTTATACCTATGGCATCTTTATAATTAGAAATTTCTTTACGAACGATTTTAAATATTCTCCTACCATTTTCGATACTATAAGCAACAAATTTTGAACATGACTTAGCACTATTAATTTTTCTCCTTGCTTTAATCCAATCCTCAGGACTATCGACAGTTCCATAACCGGTTTTAGTATTTTTAAAACTTTGCAAAGATTCATTTAGTAAGTCATAACCATCATAGATTTCAGTTATTGCTTTTAATAATTGCTTATGTGAAGAAAGATACTCTTTAGTCTTTTCTCTTACTTCTAAAGCAGACTGTGTATCACCGAATGAATATTGAGCATTGATCACAATTAGAAAATTAAATAGCACAAGACGTAATAGTAGGTTCATATTATCCCTCTTAAGATATAAATGATTAATAGATAGCTACACTTCGCCACTTTTTAATCTAAACTTAATATATTCACCGAAGAAAACTCTATAATTTCAAGCACATACCAACACTATAACAATGAAGTGAATAACAAAATGAACACCTTACAACGCGAACCTCCACCCACTCTCAAGAGAAAAAAATTCAAAAAAAATGACCATAGTGATAAACTTCTGCCCACATAAAAAAGGAATTAAAAAGTGCCTGAGTTACCAGAAGTCGAAACCATCAAATCACAACTCTCTCACGTTCTCCCAATGGAGATCGAGGAAGTCGCATACTCTGATGTGAGTGATTCCATTGTTAAGGATAAGGACTTCAATCCTAAGGGCATGACTCTTGAGCGTGTGGAGCGCCAGGGAAAGGTTCTGCGTTTTTTCTTTGAGGATCAAGATGGGAATGAGTGGCGTGCGATCTCAGGGTTGGGGATGTCGGGATCGTGGCGAATTGCAACGGAAGAGATTACTGAAAAGCATACTCATGTAAAACTCATTGGGACAAATGCAAAAGGGCCAATTCATCTAGGCTATATTGACCCTCGCCGCTTTGGTGTCTTCCACCTCTACTCTCCACCAAATGAGGCTACATGGCTTACACGCTTAGGCCCTGATGTATCAAAAGAAGAATTCACTCTTGATTATCTTTTGATGCTAAAAAAAGAGCGTCCTAATAAAGTGTTAAAACCATTTCTCTTAGAGCAAAACTTCTTTGCCGGTGTTGGTAATTATATGGCCAGCGAAATTTGCGCAAGAGCAGGAGTTCGTCCAACGCGAAGAATGAAGACCCTAACGAAGCTTGAGCTTGAAAAAGTCTACATGGCCGTAAAGATTGTTCTCGATGATTCCATTAGCACAGGTGGTACAACTTTTTCTGGTGGCTATCAAGATGCCTTTGGCGAAAAAGGTGAAGGTGTAAAAAACCTTGTTGTCTTTTATCAAAAGGTTTGTGGCCTATGTAAAGAGACAGAGGTTAAGAAAATCACACTGGCCCAGCGAGGAACTTACTACTGTCCAAAGTGTCAGAAGTAATCAACCTTTTTGTTGCTTCTTTTTATCTAATTCCTCTTTTAATGGACAACGAAAAATCTGTTTAACAATATCACTGTAAGGCTTACTAAAGAAAGCTAAGTAGATTTCTAAAACGACCAAAACGATTGCAATAGGGAGTCCAGATGGATCCAGCACAATATGCACAAGCAATATATTGAGAATAATTGGTGCAAGAACAACAAGGGCCAATGGAACGAAGACTCCAATCATAAGAAGAGCACCACAAGTTATTTCTGTTATTTTTAAAAGCGGAAAGAAATACTTGGCAGCAACAAGACCTCCCATAAAAGTTTGAAGATCCTTAGGCATATTCTCTGGCGGTGGAAGGAGATTAAAAAGCCCCGCTATTCCAAAAAATACAAATAAAAAGCCAAGAATTAATCGCGCTATAGTTGGTAACTTCGTCTTCATCGGAATCTCCTTATTATAGTTATTAAGGAATTATTTCGGTGAAGGAAGAAAAGTTGTACTTAATTTACTTAAAGATTTACGACAAATGTACTTGCTCTTTTTTTAGATAAGCAATTCTTCAGGTATCTCATAACCATTTAATTGGTTTACAAGATAGAAGCGTCTAGATTTTGTAATAATACGAAAGAAGTCATTTCCGATTTCAGGGTCACGTAGCTTTTTACGTAAACGACTTAAATTCACATCAATTGTATTTTCACTAGAAGAACCAAAGAGACTTTTTGATATTATTTCTCTTTCTCCATTACCTGCACGGTTAATGGCCCTAAAGAGGTCCATATCAGTACGTCCGATGATAGAGAATAATTTATAGATTTCTAAAGTAACGAGACGATTAAAAAGAACTTCGATAAAGTCTGTGTCATTTAAACTTTTAAAAGTAAAGAGCTCTCCACCCATATGAATAATACGCTTGTTTCGATCCCCAAAGAAGTCCCCTACTAAGTAGACAAAGTTTGCATCAATATATTGAATCTCATCAATTAATTTATCTTTAAACTCTATCGACTCATCATCTAGATCGAGAATAAGTAACTCACCAACGCCATTATACTTAGGAAATTTTTTTATATACTCAATTTTAAGGCCGCTCTTTTCTTCAATCTTATCCGCTAGATAAAGTTTGCTTTCATTTGCTGTGTAGGCCATTAATCTCATTGTCATCTCAAATTATTTTTTTAGTTTCATTCTTTAATAAGTGTCCTGGAATCTCATAATTAGTCAGACAACTCACAATGTAAAGTCGTCCATTTTTAGTAATGATTCTAAAGAAGTCATTTCCAACATTTGGGTCCCTTAATTTTTTTCTTAAACGACTTAAGTTGACATCAATAGTGCTCTCACTTGTAGAGCCAAAAATTAATTCACTTAACTTTGACTTTTCTCCATTACCCGCTCGGTGAATAAATCTAAATAATTCAACATCAGTTGGACTCACCAAGTGTAGTAATTTAAACATTTCCTTTTGATGAATTCGTCTTATGATTTCTGAAATAAAATCTTCTTCACTTAAGCTTTTCATAATAGGGCAATTGCCCCCTAGCGAAATAAATCGGCCGATATTGTCCCCTTGCAGCGTGTCAGTTAAGAATAAGAACTTAACTTTTGTGTATTGAACCTCATCCAGAAGCTCATCTGTAACTTCATCGAGCTCAACAAATAGGATTTCACCAGGCCCCAGATCATAAGGAAGCTCATCTAAATACACAAAATTGGCACTACAAATGGATTCTATTGCCGATTCTCTAAAGATTTTCTTTTGATTTGGCGTATAAGCCATTAATTTTACTACCATGATAAACCTTACGTATTTGTAAGTAAATAATATTGCCTAAACATAATATCATTATTGAGTACCAAATAACAATTCTTGGTAATCGATAAAACTGGAGGTTAATACAATGAAAGAGAAAAGAGTTTTTGAGAACATTGCAAAATTGATTAAACAAAGAAGACGCAGCTTGTCACCTAAGGTATCTCAACAAGGTTTATCTTATCGACTAGGTTACAAAAACGGTCAATTTATCAGCAATATTGAAAGAGGACTTTGTTCTGTTCCATTAAGATCACTAAATTCTATTTGTGATGTCTTAAAAGTATCAAAAGAAGAACTAAGGGAAACTCTGCTAAAAGATTATGCAGAGACGATTGATAATTACTTCGCAGAAGCTGAGGGCGAGCAGGAAGAAAGTTCTCAGAGAGTTTCTAGCGACAATGGCAAGGAAATTAAAAGAAATTTCGAATTTGCTAGTAATTACGTAGTCTAGGGTCTAGCTAGACTACGCATTTCACCCTCGTCAATCTCTCAAGCACAACGATTCTATACTAATGAGATTGGCGGGGAACTTTTCAAGTATATAAGTTTCAGGCATAATTCGTCCAGTACAGATTTTATGACTAGGAACATATATAATGAATTCACAATCCTCACCTTTACGTAAATTAATTAACCATTTTAACAATAAAAAAGGCCAAATTTATACGGCCTCAACTTTTTCTATTCTCAACAAAATTTTCGATATTGCTCCACCACTATTAATAGGTCTTGCTGTCGATACAGTTGTTAAACAAGAGGAATCTTTTTTAGCAGAGATGGGAATTAGTGATAAGATCCATCAGATCTATATCTTGGCCATTTTAACTTTTATTATTTGGGCACTTGAATCACTCTTTGAATACCTCTTAAAAGTATGGTGGCGAGGCCTGGCGCAAGAAGTTCAACACGACCTTCGAATGGAAGCCTATGATCACCTTCAAAATCTTCATATTTCTTTTTATCAAGAACAGAATTCAGGGAATTTAACGACTGTTTTAAATGATGACATTAATCAGCTAGAGAGATTTCTTGATATTGGTGCAAATGATATTATTCAAACACTAACAACAGTTGTCTCTATTGGTGCAGTCTTCTTTTACTTATCACCACAAATTGCCCTACTCTCTCTTACGCCGGTACCTTTCATTTTATGGGGAAGCTTTTACTTCCAAAGAAAGGTTCAGCCACGTTATCAAAATGTAAGAAGTGAAGCGGGCCTTCTAGCAAGTATGTTAGTCAATAATATTGCAGGTATGATGACTATTAAGTCATATGTGGCCCAAAAGTTTGAATACAATCGTCTCGAAAAACAATCAAATCGCTACGCTAGAGCGAATAAAGAGGCCATTAGAGTATCCTCTTCATTTAGCCCTATAATTCGTATGGCCGTTTTATGTGGTTTTCTTTTCACTTTAACAATAGGTGCATCTCAAGTCTTTGATGGATCATTAGAAGTGGGCTCATATTCAGTGTTAATCTTTTTAGTCCAAAGGCTTCTGTGGCCTCTAACTCGCCTGGGTGAAACTTTTGATCTCTACCAACGTTCAATGGCATCCACTTCTCGTGTCATGGACCTACTTGAAACAGAGATTAAAGTCATTGATGGAAAAGAAGAATTGGAAAGCTTTGATGGTGAAGTAAGTTTTGAAAATATCAATTTCAAATATGATGAAGAAGATAACACTGGACTTAAAGATATCACTCTTAAAATTCAAGCAGGAGAAACTGTTGCTCTTGTTGGTCCAACAGGCTCGGGAAAAAGTACAATGCTAAAACTTCTTCAGCGCTTCTATGATCCTCAATCAGGCCATGTTAACTTTGATGGTAGAAACCTAAAAGAGCTAAAGCAAAACTCTCTTCGCTCTCATATTGGTTTTGTTTCACAAGACACTTACCTCTTTCATGGAACTGTTCTAGACAATATTATTTACGGTTCAAATGAAGCAACGGAAGTCGATGCCATGAAGGCCGCAAAATTAGCGGAGGCCCATGACTTTATCGAACTTCTTCCGCAAGGCTATCAAACAATAGTAGGAGAAAGAGGACAAAAGCTCTCAGGAGGCCAGAGGCAGCGTATTGCAATTGCGAGGGCCATCCTAAAGGATCCAAAACTCTTTATCTTTGATGAGGCCACAAGCGCTATTGATAACGAGACAGAGGCCGCCATTCAAAGATCACTTAAGACCATCACTCAAGGTCGCACAACAGTTATGGTTGCCCACCGTCTTTCGACAATTATTCATGCAGATCAAATCTGTGTATTAAATGAAGGAAGAATTGAACAACGCGGAACTCATGAGGAGCTCATTAAACAAGATGGACTCTATCGTGCGCTATGGAATGTTCAAACTGGAAATGTTTAAGAATTAAAAAGCAAAACGAAGTGATGAATAGATGGTGTCGTTAGCTCGATAAGCTGACCAATAAGAGTTCTTCTTTGGCGACTTAATAAGCTCGGCACCTAGATTCACACTTGCACTTCCTGCCCAGAAGGCATAAGTTGCTTCGGCCTTTAAAATGATATCTTCTCTTTCAAAGTCATATTTAAGATCACCCATTACATTAATGAAGTCAGTAAAATAGTAACGTCCTCTCATCCCAAGAGCACTTGCCCACTTTGCTGTATCAGAGAAGAAGTCATCTGAACCACGTTGATTATTAGTCAGAAGATTAATATAGTTTAAAGAAAACATATAATAACCTTGATTCACATTAAATGAGATTGAGGCATAACTTTCTTTTTCATAGTTTGGCTCAATAACAAAATAGTCAGACTCAAATGTCTTATCTTCTTCACGACTAAAGTCTACAACTTTAAAGTCGTTTCCAAATGTTGCTGTAGGATCATTCATATCAATTGAAGCAACCATCTGAACATCGCCTAGTTGTTGCTTATATTGAATTCCATAAAATAGATGGTGGTTTACAAGTGGAGATGCATCAACAGCAACACGATCATTATCTTGATCAAAGCGTGCCTCAGCATTCATCTGAAGACTATTTTGTGGCTTATAGATAAAGAAGGCAGAGATCTCAGCGTTTCTTTCCTCATTTGAACCAGATAACCTAAATCCAAGAGACTTATTTTTAACAACATCATTATAGATATTAGGCATATTAATATTGTAATAAATAGGAAGAAGGTTTCCTTCTAGAACTGTATACTTTGGAGGAAGTCTTACCCACTCACTTCGACTCGTAATATTTCCATCTTCAACTTCAAGACTAGGATTTAATCCAGGAACAAAGAAGTAAGAGAAGAATACCGAGAAGTTAATATTCTTATTAAACTTGTGATCGTATTGAATCCCAACTAGTCCTTCTTTCTTTTCTGATAAGAGATAGAAGCCTTGATTTGGATTTAAGGTATTTAATAACCAATAGTCTTCGTTTTCATTCCATCTTAATAATTGGCGGCCTACACTGATACGATTCTCATCATCTTTAAACTCAACATAAGCTTCAGGAGCAGAGAAATTAAAAGCTGCCTCTTTACTTACATAGGCCCTAGCTGCAAATTCACCATATACTTTTGCATTCCACATCTTTGATTCATAATTCCCTTCAATTTGGGCCCAATCGTCATATTCAGACTTCTTGGCAGGATCATTTAAGCGTTGGAACTTCTCATACGAGATGCTTCCGTCTAGTTGCGCTAGCGTAGATAGGCTTGAAATTGACAAGCAAAGTAATGTAAATCTTTTGATGAAATTATTCATTAAAGATTATTAAATCAGAAAAGGTTCACAAATAGAAGAACTTAAAGCCAACCTAGTAGCCATTACCCTAGGTGTTAACAGTTTGGACACTTATCCGTCAGATTATGTGTACAAATTTAACGCACATTGCAAAAACATTACAAATTATACGGTTATTCCTTTTCATTTAACTAGAAATTTTCTAGAATTTTATCGTGAACAACATGAACAAGTACATTAACACATTGAAATTACGTAATTTCTTTGCTTTTCTAGCAATTTCTTTACTCATTTCCTCATGTGGATTTATTAATGATGACCCAGTCGACGGAGCAGATATCGCTGAGTACGACGGGATTTCAACTAGTTGTAAAATCGACACCGATAGAATTAAGAAAATATTTGAAGTTAATATTGAAAAAGAGCTTAATTGTGTCCAAGACACCTTAAATAAGTTCAAATATGTTGAAAGTCGTGACAAGCGCTTCTTCTTTAGAGAAGACATCGTACGCTTTGCTAGAAAGTATATGAACAACCCTCCTGGCTCTGCTGACGATATTATCGAAGGGCTTGATCTACTCTTTAAATTAAACTCTCTACTTCAAAGAGATATCCCAGGACAAATGTCTCGTTCAAAAATTGATTCATTCTTTGCTATCTTAAAAGAGATTAATCGCTCTGGTGTAAAGATTGTAGATACAGTTAAAGAGATGCAAAAAGTTGAGACTTTAAAAGAGTACGAAAAACTTTCTGCTCAAATGAGACAACAATCAAATGTTCTTGCAGATAATATCAATGTAATTTTAAGAGATATCCCAGGTCCTGCACAGGCCATCGATATTCAGGATCTAATTTTAGATATCACGAAAGACCTAAAAGACTTTAAACTTGGTAAAGAAGTTATCAACTCTCTTCTATTCGCTAAGAAGCTATTTCTTGGTGGATCGAGAATCTATATTGACTCTGATGAATTCGCCCAATTATTTACTTTTCTTCCAGTGTTCTTAGAAAATATTGCAGATATCTTCTTCCTAAAGAAAGAATATTATAAAGATGGTTCAGCCTACTTTAATGAGCTTGCAAATAATATCGAAGAATTAAAACTCTATGTTTACGAGCACCAGAAAGAAGAGAATATCATCACAATTGATGACATCAATAATATCATCGACGAGTTCTTTACTTCAGATGATATCATCTCAAAAATTCTGGGAACAAATGAAGAGACAAATAGAAAACTAAAAGCGTTACTTCGTTACGCGAAACGAGATCTAATCAGAGGTAACCCAGAAGTATTCTCATACTCTGATGTGGAACTTGCCCTTAGCTTAATTAATGTAGGGATTCGCTCATTTGAGTCGGTAAATATATTAACTGACTTAGTTAAAGAAATCGAAGATAAAGACTTTGACCGCAAGGTTGTAATCAAAAAAGAATTTCGTGCAGAAATTGGAAAGCTTAGTACTAATGCCAAGAAGCTTTTAAATGAAGACATTACAATTCCTCGTGATCATCAAATGAATATTCTGCAATTTGCAGATGATATTATTGAGTTATACGAATTAGATATTAGAGATGATTTTACAAACTCTCTTCTTGCTCTAAAAGTACTAACAACAGGTGGAACAAGAGAAGTTTTACAACTACCAGAACTCTTAACGATTCTAAGTAAGACAGATCCACTTGCTGCCCTATTCTTTGATCTTATGTATCTTTCTAAGGACTATATTGAAAAAACATCTTTAGAAAAGAATAACTTCTTCTTAGCTCAAGTTCGCTCAGTTCAGGATCTTCTGCTTGATGAACTAGATAGCGACAATGTTATTACAGTAACTGATATTAATAATATTATTGAACAATTCTTTAAAAAGCCTGAAGACTTAGAAAAAGGAATCGCTCTTAAGAACCTTGTTGGAAATTATAAAGATAATATCTTACGTCTTCCACCAAGTGTTGAGCACCTTTCTTTTAAAGAGCTTAAGTCGACAGTAAATGTTGTGGCCATTGTCTATCGCTACTTAGCATTCCTAGACTTTCATATTGAGAATGTTGAAATCTTTAAAAAGATGAAAGATGGAGAGGAGACGACAAGAAGTCTTGTTTCGAAAAAAGACTATGTAAATCGATTCCTTTCAATTAAGGCAGAGCTATCAAATTACCTACTTAATCAAGATTTTGTTAATCAAGATGGTTTAATCAAGTCACTTATTTTACGCCTAGACGAATCTCAGGCCCTATTCAAGAAAGAATTTAATACAGCACTCTACTCTCAAGCAATGTCTTTAAAAGGGCTTGTACTTGGTGGTAATAACTTAATCATCAATAGAGACGACTTATATCACTTAACTGAAATGTCAGAAGGTCTAGCGGAAGTATTATATGATGCTTTCTTTACAGACTTCTCTATTGAGTCTGATTCAGTTCAAAATACGGCAACTGCTCTAAAGTTAATCCGTAAGGTGAAGTCAATCCTTCACCCAGTAACTGAAAAGAGAGACTTCTTCTCAGCAAAGGATATTCTAAGTTTTGCAAATGAAGTCTTACTAGAAATTAATCGTCGAAAAGATAAGCCTAAAGATGAGGCCGATCTTATCAATATGAATAACTTTAAGAGAACTCTAATTGAGTTCACTCAAAGAGTTTTTGATCCAGTTCCTCGATCAGAGTTAATGTATCCAATTCCATGTAAACCAAACCCTGCATATGATCCAGATAAGCAAGGTAGTTCAAAATGGATTTGTTCTGAACTTGATCCTCCGGGAAGTGAAAACTTTGATCTCATGATCTCAAGTGATGCTATTGATCGTATTTTTGAAATCATCGATGGAGCAATTGAAGCACAATTATTTTCTGATGCGACGTTTAGATTCTTCAGTGATCGTATGCAATCTCCTGACCCAGTTTATATTGATCAGAGAGAGTTCCCAACGGAATTAGAAGTACCTGAGTACAAATTAATTACGAAAAAGTCATACGTTATCCTGACAGAAGAATTTGCAAAGGTAGCAAGGGACTTCCGTTACTTTAGAAATAAAGATGGCTTCCCTACTTATCAAGCGCAAATCGTAAGAAATAAGACAGGTTTTAACTCAATTATGCTCTTTAGAAATGTCCTTCCTTACGTACTTGAAGGATACGCTGTTGAGGGAGACACGACTAACCCAAGAGTATCGAAAGGCCTAAGAGATAACCAACTCAATAACGCTCTAGTTGGTTTAAAGGCAGCTCTTGAAGAAATGGGACTTTGGACTGATGACTTCAAGACATTTGGTGAAAATATCCTACTTCTATCAGATCTCTTCCAGGCAACTTCTGGTGGTGACCTTTATATCAACCTTGATGAAGTAAGTGAGTTTATTGAACTAATTTTTACAGCAGCAAAGATGACTTCTCTACTTGAGGATAATCTCTACGCTGAAAATGAGTGTTCACATCGTGTTGATGAGAACGGGTTCAAAGTTATGGAGTCAAAGTGTATTCGTACGAAATTCTTTGATAAACTATTTGGAGAGAATGAAGAGAACCTTTCAAAATATTTCCCACGTCTAAAGGAATACGTGGATGCAAATAGTAGAGAGCACATCGTTCAATTTATTGAAGGTGTCGAAGTATTCTCAAGAAGTGTAGAAGATATCGATAAGGTATGGTGGAGAACAAAGGACTTCACACTAGTTATCGGTGCAATGTTAAATATCGAATCAACTTATATTAGATTTGATAAAAATGCTGATAATAAGCTCGACCAAGGAGATCTTGATCGTGGTTATGAACAAGCATACAAGAATGCAATTATTAGTATTGCGAAACTTAAAGGAAAATTAAAAACCTTTGGACGTACAGCATTCTTTTATCTACTAAAATACCATAAAGACCCAGGTGCTATTAATGTTGCTTGGACTCATATTTGGTTTAAGAAGTATTTCAAAAAATTCAAGGCCAAAAGGCTTGATATTAGTGAGCTACTGAAATTCCTTGTAGATAAGAGAAAACCTGAAGATCCTTCAATTATGTTTAAAGAAGAGCTTGCAGCTTGTGCGCTCGGAAGAACAGATGTTGATGAGGACGAACTCAATGAGATCTTTAAAGGGATGTCGACTGATATGCTCGTAGAGCAAATTAGACAATGCCATGCTGACTATGTCCAATCAGACGAAAGCGAAGCATTTTATGGAAATTTTTATTAATCAAACTGTTGCTATCTTAATCGACGGTAACAATATTGAAAGAAGCATTCACAGTGTCACGAATAACCAAAATACAATGGTTAACTTCGACACTCTTATCCCAAAGTTACTAGATAACCGCGGTCTTAATCGCCTAATCTATTTTAGAGAAGGTAAGAATATCTCATCAAAGCTGACAGAGAGACTACATAACCACTACTACGGTTCAGTTATTCCTTGTCACAAAAGTGCAGATATCCCACTTACAATTAAAGCAACTCAACTTGCCTCAAAAGTCGATACAATCATCATATTATCTGGTGACTCTGACTATATAGAGCTAGTTCGCCACCTTAGATCTGAAGGTGTACGCGTTGAGATTGCCTCAATTCCTGAAACAACATCTGGCCTTCTTGTTGAAGAAGCCGATTACTATCATGAAATCGATGAAAGTGATTGGTTTGAGCTACCTGGACAAAGTCGTCCAAATAGAAATAACAAGAGAAAGCATAAGAAATAGAACTATTTTAAGAGGTACCTGCTAATACATAGCTCACTTAGTGAGTGATCCATGTTTTTAAGGACCTCTTTTAGCTCTGAGACAGGTTTAATCACTAATTCAATATCTTCATCAGGGTCAAAGTTTTGCTCTCCATCAGGGCGGCAATTCTTGGCCAAGAAGAAATGAGCACTATTTGTCATAAAAGCAGGGTTGACGCTAACACGGCCAAGACTCTCCCACTCGTCACTAATATAGCCAGTTTCTTCCTCGAGCTCCCTTTTAGCTGCAACAAGAGGATCTTCACCTCGATTGATAGCGCCGGCCGGAGTCTCAATAGTGATCTCATCCATGCCAAAGCGATATTGCTCAACAAGAACGATCTTATTATCTTCAGTGATGGCCACCACATTCACCCAGTCAGCAAGGCGAATAATATCATATGGGCCACAAGCGATGGGCTTTGTCGGATGGTGAGCATCAATCGTCTCGTAAAGAAAAATATTTCCACGATGCTCTTGCTTACGTGATTTTATAATCCATTTTTCCAAACTAGAACTCCATAAGAAGAGCAGCATCGTCTTGTTTTGTGCTCTCTAGTATTTTTTCGTTAGTACGATCTCTTAGTTCAAGGTATTTAATAAAAGCTTCTTTACCGATTTTTCTCAAAAGAAGCTCGTCATATTTCTTTTGGATTTCACGATCAAAGGCCATCTCTTCTTCTGTAGGATTATAAGTATAGTTTTCTCCATACTTCGCCTCAAGCTGATCATGCATATCTTCAAAAGCAGCAATCTTGTCGCTAAAGAGTCCTTCTCTCATATTTAGATAATCTTTGTATTCACGTTCCGTTAACTGAAGCTCATTTAAGAAAAGATCCTTTACGTCACTTAGCCATTGCTCTTCAAGACGATCAAATTCCTCTTCTTTTTCTTCCAGTCTTTTATCAAGCTCTTCATCCGATTGGATTAGAAGCCCTTCTCGAGAGGAACTAACTTCATCTTCCACATCCTCAACTTTTACCGGATCAGAATCTTCATTATCTAATTTTGGTGCGGCACGGTCCTCAAACTCAACGACCATGACTTCACTTTCCTTAACACCAGCAGTGTCACTTCCTGTATTAAATTTTTGAAATAATAGATAGGCCGTAGCGATAATAGCGACGACAATAACAAATGATGCGAACTTCTTCATAAACGACTCAATTAAGGTTTAATATTCTCAAATATTATATTAGCACCTAATCGCTTTGCTGTCCGCATTTGTTCTTTTGTTCTGACAGTCCAAAAGACCAGATGGTTGAAAGTGAAACGTTTGATAATTTGCAGCTGAATTTTTGAATAAGTATCAATATCTAGACCGATGTAATTTGGCCTAATAACTGGAATAAAAGTCATATTGGCCAAGATTCTCTGTTTTAGACGACTAAGCTTTGTATCACTAAAATCTCTTGTAACTAAAAGCCCCAGCGTTAAACTTGGGTAATGCTTGCGAAGCCATTTTAATGTCATTGGATTAAATGACTGAATTGCATAATCTCCATCATAGTTATGAAGCAACTTCATAACCTCAGCTTCTAAGACACCATCGTGGTCGATAACTTTAATTTCGATAACAAGAGGAACCTTTCCTTGAACAAGATCGAGGACTTCTTTTAAAGTTGGTATTTCCTCATCTCCCTTTGCCAAGCGAAGCTCTTTTAAGCTCTTTAGGGTATATTGAGATACCTTTCCGTTGCTGCCAGTCATTCGCGTTAGGGTCTCGTCATGAAAGACCATAACATGCCCATCACTTGATAAGTGAACATCAAGCTCAATAGCATAGCCGTGGTTAACCGCTTCTTGAAAAGCGGCCAGAGAGTTCTCTGGGCATTCCGGGCATTCATGGCAGTGAAGCCCTCTGTGAGCAATATAAGTATCGAGATAAAATTCCATTATAACGTCTTTAAAAATACTCTTAAATCGGCCTTCTGCTCTTGAGTTAATAATTCATTCCCATCTCGATCAGTGAAGATACGATAGTAATGTCCAGAATTAGAAAGACCAGGTCTAGAAGTATCAAAGAAAGCTTCTGGAATACGTCTTTCATCAGGGATATCCATTCCAACAGGAAAACCATTACACTCAAAATTGAAGTCTAAGATAGGATCATCAGATGGTATCTGATAAAACGTTTTCACTCTTTGATCTGGAGGAGTCATTAACTCACATAGGTTTGGTATCGAATTATTGTGTAAATATGGATAACGTGACCAAATCCCATCAAGCGGTGGTGGTACATATCCAACTTGTGGTTCAACGACTGTTTTCATCCACTTAGAAATTTTTAATTCATTTAAGTCATCAGCAAAATACTTCATCCCTTCGTAACGAAGCGGATCTGTTCCAACATCCTTTACAGGAGTTTCTTCATGATAAATAACCTTGCGAGTTTTGATCTGCTCACTCTTAGACATTAGACCTGAAAATGGTAGAGACCAATTTTTCTGATATTCACCATGACACTTTTGACAACGATCCTTATAGACGTCCTCACCTCTTTTTGCCGCTTTAATATCGATGCGAGAAATATCGAAGAAGTCATCAATACGTGGTGGCTTTGTTGCAAAAGCAGCTGCCGTTAATTCACGAATAATATCAGGATTATCCTGCATCCACTTCTCTAACTCTCTTAAGTCAGTTCCACGACCTAATTCATTCCACAAGAAATTAGTAAAGATTGGATTTCCAGAAACGATAGAACCGTCAGATAACCAACGAGTCTTATATTTTAGGTTCCACCAAACAGCAGGCTTTGAATCAGCAACAGTTGTCTCTAGTGGATTAAAACGTGGAAAGATTTGAGTTAGCTTTGATTTTGTCGCATACTCATCTGTCTTACGACGAGCAAGAGATAAGGCAACTTGAGGAAGTGAAGTATCAAGCCCTAATACCATTGGAGAAGTTGCACCAACAGCACCAATATTCTTACGAGAGCGACGAAGCATTTCAACTTCACCATCAGTTGCATGAGTTACTTTTTGAAACATTTTTGATGGAATTAAAGGAAGAAGCTTTCTTGCCTTAACAAATAACTCGTTGGCCTTAACGGCCTTATTTGTTAGCCCCATTACACTTGTTCCAAATAGGCTTGCAGAGTGGCAAGTAGCACAACTAAAAGTAAGTCCTTTCCCCCACTTTGTATCCACAATACTTGCACCCATATAGTAATCAGGTCTTTCTCCATCTGGATATGGGATACGATAAATGCCAGTTGCATTCTCATCGTTATATGGGTTTAGTCCTAACCATTGAAAAAATGATTCAACACTATCTACTCCAAATTTCTTTTCACCAAGAGTTGTTAGAACAAAGTTTACAAATTTCTCATCTTTTAATTCAAAGAAATTCTCAAAAGCATCATATGGGATATAAAGACCTGTAACATCAACAGGCCATTTAAGAGCATGCTTAATACCGTGCTCTTTTATTTCTTCTAATTCTTCATTTGAAAGTTTATATAGGTTTTCTCTATTTTCGCCTTTTTCTAATCGAACATCTCTTCCCCAGTCTGGAGCGTATGCAAAACTACTGAAACATAATACGAATAATAAAAGTGCTTTCATTCTTTCCCCTAAAATAAGATTAGTTTTTTACGAGTGTAATCTTCCATTGCATATGCAATTCCCTCGCGACCAAGACCAGAGTCTTTAATTCCACCATATGGCATTGCATCCATACGAAATCCTGGAATATTATTGAAGATTAATCCTCCAACCTTAATTTTTCGACTTGCCTCTTTCATATTTACTAAGCTGTTTGTGAAAACACCAGCTTGTAGGCCATATTTTGAATCATTTACAAGTTCAATTGCCTCAGAAAATGAGTCATAAGGCTCTAGAATCACGACCGGACCAAAGATTTCCTCGCTTACTACCTTCATATCAGGATCAGTATTCGTTAAAACCGTAGGTGCATAGATATTATGCTCTTCATCGATAACATGGCCACCACATAGAAGATCGGCCCCTTTATTGATAGCTTCTTGTACCCAGCTATGGATGCGCTCAAGTGCTGCTGCATTGATAACAGGCCCATTTGTGATGAGCTTATCACTAGGGTCTCCTGAAGCAACCATCTCAACTTCTTCCAAGAATGCTGAAACAAAGTCCTCGTAAATCTCACTTGCAATATAAACTCTTTGAGTAGAGATACAAATTTGGCCAGCATATAAGAATGCACCATTAACAATTTTGGGAATAACTTCATCAAGTTCATCCACATCATTAACGATTACGGCCGCATTGCCACCAAGTTCAAGAAGACACTTCTTCTTTCCACAATTTGCTTTTAATTCCCAACCAACTTTCGCACTTCCTGTAAAAGAGAAAACATTGATTCGATCATCTTCTAAGAATAATTGTGCTACTTCATTTTCACAGACAACGACATTTAAAATACCTTTTGGAAAACCAACTGTTGAAAGGAGCTTGGCAAAAGCTAAAAGAGTAATTGGTGTTGACGGTGAAGGTTTAACGATAACACTGCAACCAACAGCTAGTGCTGGGGCAATTTTATGAAGAGCTAAATTTAGTGGAAAATTAAATGGTGAAACACCAAAGACAATTCCTTCTGGCTCATGTTGAATCATGGCCATCTTATCAGCACCGGGTCCATAACTTAGATCAGGTGTCTCACTAGAATGATGACGTGCTTTTTCAGCAGCTAGTTTTATTGTTTCTAAGCAGCGGCTAATTTCAGCTTGTGCATATTTAATTGGCTTACCTGCTTCTCTACAAATTAAATCAGCAAAGTAATCTGCTTCATCCTCTAGAGCATCTCTTAATTTAAAAAGAAGATTACTTCTTTGTGCACTATCGAATTCTTGATAATTTTTAAAAGCTTTCTTAGACGAATTAACGACATGATCAAATTGCTCTTGAGATAATAAGCCGATCTCCCCTAACGTTTCTTGAGTGTACTTATCTTTAACATGAAGAGAGTCATCTGCGGACAAGAACTCGTTTGCCACAAATGAAGAATGAAATTGTGAGTATTCGCGCATAAAAAAACCACCTTGTCTAAGGTGGTATTCTATCTAGATAAAATTTGATGGGTCAAATAATAAAATCTAAAAATCAAATTCACTTCCAGCATGCTGGTTGCTTAATTCGACATTAAATGAGGGGTTTTCACGTAAGAATGATTTCTCACCACCAATAAAAAGTTTGATGGAACATAAGTAACATAATTTAACCTTTATCTCTCTTCCGTTAAATGCAGAAAAGATTTTGGCCTTAACTAGCTTACTACGCTGCGGTCCGTTTGCGAGAGACCAATTTCTTCCAGCGGCTGAACATGCATCACACATCTCTTGAATCCTCTTCTCTTAAAGTTAATTTCCATATTAATTATTGATATCTGTCTCCATATATTTTATCGTCATTTCAGAATAAAACTTAAAAAATTTATGTTAGTTATAATTCCAAACACTTAGCGCTGACACTCTGGGCCAATTGTGCCAAAGAAAACTGTCAAAAGCCTTTGACACTGGCCGTCCTAAATAATGACTGGCCAGAAAAATTTCTCTCATGATACCTTTTATAAGTTATTGAAAATCAATGAATTCGGAGACATTAATGACGACTAAGATCAGGCCATTAAACGTTAAAAACAAATTAGCAACAGCACCAACAAAACAACCAATCTATGCAACAACAATCAAAGACCAAAACGGAAAAGAGATTACATTAGCTGATCCAAGAGCAACTCGTGCCCTTGTAGCATTAATGAATCAACATGCTGTTATTGGCGGAGCCGCTTGTCACTGGGGTGGACCAGCAGCATTTGCAGAAATGATGAGTGCCCTTCACTCAATCATGTTCTCAAGTGGAACAAATTGGTTTGAAAATTATAATTTCGTAAACGATGCAGGACATGCTGAAAACGGAATCTATGCTTTAAGAGCAAATCTAGGATTTGATGGATTAAACTTTGAGAGCCTAAGAGGATTTCGTTCAATAAACTCTAAACTAACTGGACACGGTGAAGCTCACCTAAACCCAGAAGGTGTTTTCATTTCTAATGGGCCACTTGGTTCAGGACTTCCTCAAGCACAAGGGCTTGCTCTTGCAGATAAGGCCATTGGTAATGACCGTGCAACAATTTGTGTAATTTCAGATGGTGGATGCATGGAAGGAGAGGCCCGTGAAGCAATGGCAGCAATTCCAGGCCTTGCACAGAAAGGAAAAATGAATCCATTCCTAATGATTATTAGTGATAATGATACAAAGCTTGGTGGAAGAATTACAGAAGATAGCTACGATATGAAAGGTAGCTTCCTTTCACTTCAAGAACAAGGCTGGGATCTAGTACGTGTTGAAGAAGGACACGATCTAGAAAGAGTTTATCAAGCAATTGAAGAAAATATTGCAAAAGCTAAATCAAATGATGCCAAGCCTGTTGCCCTCGTTATTAAAACAATTAAAGGTTACGGTGTTAAATCTACACAAGAAGCAAAGTCAGGTGGTCACGGCTACCCTCTTGGCGCATACGATGAAAAGCTTCCTGCTTTCCTAGAAGAGATTTATAGCGGAGATAAGTGTCCTGAAGAATTTATGAATTGGGCAAATGAAATCTTATCTTCTAAGCCAGAAGCGAAGTCTTCTTCTAATTCAACACCTGTTGATAAAGTTCAACCAGGTCTAGCTAATGCAATGATTAAAGCGACAAAAGAAGGACTACCAGTCTTTTCAGTAACAGCTGACCTTGCAGGCTCTACTGGAGTTGCAGCATTTCAAAAAGAATTTCCAGCAAACTACGTTGATGTAGGTATTGCTGAATCAAATATGGTTTCAACAGCAGTTGGAATGGCAAAACAAGGATTTATTCCTGTTGTTGATACATTTGCACAATTTGGTGTAACAAAAGGAAACCTTCCTTTAATTATGTCTCAACTTTCTCAAGGTGCAGTAATCTGTCTCTTCTCACACACAGGTTTTCAAGATGCTGCTGATGGAGCTTCTCACCAAGCAACAACTTATTTCTCAGCTGTAGCAGGTATTCCAAATACAAGCGTTGTTGCCCTTTCATCAAAAGATGAAGCTGAAAGCTTAATGTATCAAGCGATTAAAAACTATGAAAGTGCCGTTGAAAAAGGTGAAACACCAGAAACAACAGTATTCTTCTTTGGACGTGAAAAGCATCCAGTTTCATACACTGAAGGTTTAGACTATACTTGGGGTAAAGCTCAAGTTCTTCGCCAAGGTAAAGATGGAATTATTGTTACCCATGGTCCTCTCGTTCAAGGTGCCCTCGATGCAGCAGAAGAATTATCAGCTAAAGGAAAAGATGTAACAGTTATCAATAACCCATTCATTAATAAAATTGATCTAGAAACATTCAAGGATCAACTAGCTAAGAATGGTAATAAAATGGTAACAGTAGAAGATCATCAACTGACAGCGGGAGCAGGAGCAATGTTATGCCACGCTCTTAAGCAAGAAGGACTTGAGTTTGAAATCAAGTCTCTTGGTAATGATGGCCACTTCGGTCAATCTTCTTATACGGCCAAAGAGCTTTATGCAAAGTTTGGTTTTGATAAAGAAGCAATTATCAATCAATTCTCATAATCATCTACATTTGAAGGCTTCGGAAACGAAGCCTTCTCTTTTTCTTTACTTTATTTAACCTTCCTTCTTATCATAAAACGATTCTTTCCAACCGATTATTCTCCTATGAAAAGTTAAAGGAGAATCTATGCAAAAAAGAATTTCAATTCCAACCTTACTTCTTACCCTTGTATTAATCGGTTGCTCAAGAGGTGGATCTTACACATTTAATAAAGAATCCAAGTCAGCATCAAATTATACGAAAGAAGCTAATCAAAGACTTTATTCAGAGCTAGACTTTAGTGACAAATCAGACTTTGATAATGCTAATAAGGGTTTTATAGCAACTATTGAAACTCCCATTATGTCTAAAGATGGAACAAAGGTAGTGTATGAGCCAAAAAAGTTCTCCCATCTAACAAAAGGTGACGCCCCTGAAACAGTAAACCCAAGTCTTTGGAGACAATCACAACTTAATTCAATCAATGGCCTATTTAAAGTTAATGAATACATCTACCAAGTTCGAGGAATTGATCTTGCAAACGTATCTTTTGTTAAAGGAAGAAAAGGATGGATTGTCATTGACCCTCTTACTGCAACAGAGACATCAAGAGCAGCACTTGAGCTCATTAATAAACACGTTGAAAGAAGACCTGTTACGGCCGTTATATTCACACATTCTCATCTTGATCACTTTGGAGGAGTCTATGGTGTGGCCAATAAGAAAGATCTTAACAGTGGAAAAGTGAAAGTATATGCGCCCGTTGGCTTTACTCATGAGTCTGTTAGCGAAAATGTTATTGCTGGAGCGGCCATGAGTAGAAGAGCTGAATACATGTATGCCAGAACACTAGACTTTAATATTCAAGGACCCATAGGAACAGGTCTAGGAAATTTTGTTGCAAACGGTGAATACGCAATAGCTAGACCGACAAAGGTAATTGATAAAGATATGAGATTAGTTGTGGATGGAGTTCCTATTGAATTTATCTACACTCCAGGAGCAGAAGCACCAACAGAGATGATGGCCTACTTCCCAAGAAGTAATGCGCTTTGTGGTGCAGAAATCATCACTCATACAATGCATAATATTCAAACATTAAGAGGCGCACAAGTACGTGATAGTTTAGCGTGGTCAAAACATATCCAACATGCGCTTGAAAAATATGGAAAAGCTGACGTTCTCTTTAGCTCACATCATTGGCCAACATTTGGTAATGAGAATGTCGTCTCTTTTATGTCAACTCAAAGAGATTTATATAAATTTATTCACGATCAAACTGTAAATCGACTTAATCAAGGAATGACTGGAACAGAGCTTGCCGATAGTATTAAATTAAATCCTAATATCGCAAAAGAGTTTGGAAATCGTGGCTACTACGGAAGCTTAAGCCATAATACAAGAGCTGTTTATGATAAGTACTTAGGTTTCTTTAATGGTAACCCGGCTGAATTAAATCCCCTTCCACAAGTTGAGTCAGCAAAGAAAACAATTGCCTATATGGGTGGGGATGCCAAAGTACTAGACTTAGCGGTACGAGACTTTAAAAAAGGTGAATATCGATATGTAGCAGAAGTACTAAATAAACTTGTGTATGCACAGCCTGAGAATGTTAAAGCAAAACAACTCTTAGCAGATACATATGAGCAGCTTGCCTATCAGGCGGAGAATGCCACGTGGAGAAACTTTTATGCACAAGGAGCATATGAATTAAGAAATGGTGTTGGAGCTCCTGCTTCGGCCACTGCCTCACCTGCTATTTTAGCTGAAATGGATACGGAATTACTTCTTGATTACTTGGCCGTTCGAGTAAATGGTGAGAAAGCTAAGTATAAAGATATTTCAATCGAATTGAATGTAACAGATAAGAAGCAGCGATACTATATTTCCCTTAGAAATAGTGTCTTAACATATTCAAGCAAAGCACCTAGTAAAAAACAGAGAGAGCTTGCTTCTAGTAGTGATAATAAGATTGAAATTAAACATGCTCAACTTGTTGAACTAGCAATGGGTGCAGCTACATTTAAGCAACTAAATAAGAGAGATGACGTATCTTTCAATGGTGATCAAAACGCTTTAAATGAATTAAGTAGTAGTTTAGATATATTCCCAAAAACATTTAATATCGTTACACCATAAAAATAAAAAAAGCCTCTGTTATGATGACAGAGGCTTTACATATTCACTTACCATTTTATCTTCTAAGTCTTTATAGCAGAACTCATCAGGGCCAATTGGCGAAAGAACAATTACTCTCACCTTTCGGCGTTTAAGTAAATTCCATCTGATTCCTTTAAAAACACCTTTACCAGAAAAAGAATAAAAGCTTCCCCATAGACCTTTTATAACAATTGGAACAACCGTAGCATTAGTTTGTTCAACAACTTTCTTAATACCTGGCTGATAACGACGAGGTTTACCATCGCGAGTAATCCATCCCTCAGGAAAGAAGCCAACACAACGCTCTTCTTGAAGAGTCTTATCGAGCTTAGAATACGCCTTATCTAATAGTTCAGGGTTTTCTTTACGTGTTGCAATTGGAATAAGATGACCTTGCATAAAGAATTGCTTTAGTCCCGGTATGAAATAATATCTGTGATCAATTACCCAACGTATAGGCCTTGGAGAAAGACTCATAACCACTCCCCAATCCACGAATGATGTATGGTTTGCAGCAATGACGACTTTACCATCTTTAGGGATATTTTCTTCACCTTCAACTTCGATGTCGTATAAAACATTTGTTAGCATATGAAAGAAGAAGCGCCACATCTCTTCATGAAAGAAGTAATATGTAATGGCCGCATAAATTAAATTTAAGCCTCCCAGAATTAGAAGACAATCAAGAGGTGTTACTTCGAGCCTATATAAAAGCATAAGCAATACAGAAGCCAAAACCATGAATATTGCATTCCAAATATTATTACCTGCGATAGTACGTGCAAGTCGATGCATCGGAGCACTATGTTGCATGAATGTGAGTTGTGAAATATAGAAGTTCCCACCAAAGATTGTAATAAGAAGTAAATCAATAATTGCTCTTATAGCTAATGGCTGAGTAAAGAACTCTGCAGGAGGCATTAGCGCTCCAGTTACAGACATTGGCCACTGTGTTGAAATATAATAAAGGTCAAATACAGCTAGTGACATACCTAGACCGGCAAGTGGAACCATTCCTACTTCAATTCTCTTACCTGAAAGCTTTGAACAGATCCAAGAACCGAGCCCCATTCCTATTGTAAAAGTTGCCATAAAGATTGAAGCAACCATCTCACTACCAAAGAAAACATTTTTAATGATAGCTGGCATTACTGATAGAACGAATGAACCTAAGAACCAAAACCATGAAATTCCCATAATTGCACGAAAAGAGTTCTTATCCTTCATGGAATCAAGTATTAGTCTGAAAGTTGGTTTCACAAATGTATAATCGATCTTTACATCATCATTTATTTCGTTAATTTTATTTTGAAAACGGGCTGTAAAGATACCAAAGACAGCAAATACTAAGATTGAAATAGCTGCTACATATGTAGAGTCAGGTGCACCAGCTGCAATACCTCCAATAATTGTCCCAATTAGAATAGCGACAAACGTTCCTCCACCAATAAGAGCTGTTCCTGTCGTTAACTCTTCATCTTTAAAAATTGCCCTTAGAGATGAAAACTTAACAGGTGAAAAGAATGAAGACTGCGCACCCATAAGAAAGAGCGTTAGCATGAGAAGAGCATAACTTTCTGTAATAAAGCCAATTGCCCCAATGATCATAAAAGCCAACTCTGTAAACTTAGTTACTTTGATAACTTTTGCTTTATCATAGTGATCTGAGATCTGCCCTGATGTTGCAGAGAAGATGACATACGGAAGAATGAAGGCCCCACCAGCGAATGCCACAAGTTCTTCTGCACTATGCCCAAAAAGTGAAACACTCTTATAAGTTATGATAAGAACAAGTGCCTGTTTAAATACATTATCGTTTGCGGCCCCCAGGAACATCGTCCAGAACAAGGGCCAAAACTTTCTCTCTTTATATAGCATTGCTAATGACATGGATTTTTCCTTAAATAATTCTTAACAATATTGTACTATTATTTACTGATACGGCATGACGCAAATACCCGAAAGGAATAAATATGAAATTATATCATTACATCCATTGTCCATTCTGTGTAAGAGTACGTATGGCACTCGGATTCTTCGATCTAGACTATGAGTCGGTAGTTTTAGACTACAATGATGAAGAGACACCTCTTAAGCTTACAAATAAAAAAATGCTACCAATAATGGAAATTGATGGCGAAATAATGAACGAATCCTTAGACATAATTAAGGCTTTAGCGCAAAAAAGTGAAAAAGATCTTCATTTAGACAAATTGGATACTGAAAGTTATGAGCAACTTGAGCAATATCTCGATGCGCTTGGAAAAGATGTTCACAACCTCTGCATGCCATATTGGGCGTGGTCAAAAGAGTTCACTCCAGAAGCTCGCGAGTACTTTATAAATAAGAAATCAGCTAAGCGTGGACCTTTTAATACACTTGCTCAAAACAAGCAGCTCTTTCTAAAAGGTTTAGAATTAAACCTCGGACAACTTCCAAGTAAGTTATTACCATTTTATGAAAGTGATAAATTTACCATTCTAGATATTCTACTGGCTTCGCATATATGGGGAATGTATATCTTTCCAGAATATCAATTTCCTCCGCAGATCCATATTTATCTACAAAAGGTAAAGGAGCTAACAAGCTTCAACTATCACGAAGACTTTTGGAAATAGACCTAAGATTTATCACCAAGAAATACCCAAATAGGTCCAATAAGAAGGAATTGAAGATCTTCAAAGAATGAAGGCTTCTTTCCTTCAATCTTATGACCGATAAATTGCCCTATCCATGCCACAACAAAAATTAAAACCCAAGTTATTAAGAAGTAGCTTCCTAAGAAACTCTCCAAGTAGAAATGATTTAAGAACATAAACGGAAGGACAAGACCTAAGGCAACACTAATTGCTTTAAAGCTTTTTAAAGTTAAATAAAAGAAACTTGCCAATATGACAAAGAGCCAGGACCAGTTAAAAGCACCGAAACTTTCAGGAGTAGGAATGGCCCACAACAATCCCAGTAATGACCAAGTGATCAAAGGTACACAGACCTCATGAATTCGTTGGTTAGTACGATTTTGATGGGATTGGCCATATAGTGATAACCAGGTTTCTAAACTCCTCATAACTAAGCTCTCCGATACAAAAAAGGGAGACCTAACGGTCTCCCTATATAATAACATAAGATGATTAAGTTATTTTATGAAGCTGCTTCTTCTTTTTCAGGAGCTTCTTCAGCTGCTGCTTCTGCATCAGCGTGAGTTTCAACAACCATTTCAGTTTCTTCAACTTCTGGCTCAACTTCAACTCTTGGCATTGAACAAGTAACAACTGTATCTGTTACATCGTGTACCCAAGTAAGACCTTTTGGTAGTGTGAAGTGCTCAAGAGTCCAGTTTTCATCAAGCTCAAGTCCTGATAGATCAAACTCAAGGTACTCTGGCATATCTTTTGGAAGACCTTCAACCTCAACTTCGTGGAAGTTAATGTTAACAAGACCACCCTGCTTGATACCAGCAGCTTCACCAATGAAGTGAATTGGAAGAGAAAGTGAAACTTTATCTTTTGCAGATACTTTATGGAATGAGCAATGAACAAAATCTGTTCCTAGATGCCCTCTTTGTACGTGACTAAGAGTTACAAGGTGTTTCTTCCCTGCAAATTCTACTTCAAAAACTTTCCCTGAATTATGAAGAAATTTCGCTAGGTCAACTTTAGGTACTTTAAAGTTAGCACCATCAAAATCTTTTCCAAAGATTACGCCTGGAATATATCCTTCTTTTCTCATTTGAGCTGTTGAAGCTCCTACATCTCTTTTTTCAACTTTTAGAATATCAGTTGTTGACACATTTTCCTCCTGTGTTCCGTGGATTCAGTAGATACTATTCTATCGACCGTTCATAAAAAAAAATTAGAATAAACTTGAATAAAAACGAACAATCTCCTATTTTTTCCCTATGAAAACACTAAAACACACCCCAATACTTGACTCTTTCTATATACCTTCAAGCGATATTGCTCCAACCAGTGCACAAAAAGTCATGATCCTCATGCATGGCCTTGGCGACTCACTTGAGTCTTATAAAATATTTGCTAAAGAAGTGAATGTGACTGGGCTAAGCTATCTTCTATTGAATGCTCCTAAGAAATACTATTTTGGCTACAGTTGGTATGACATTCCACCCAAGGATCCAATCCCTGGAATCGAAAATAGTGTCTCTATTATAAAAAGCCTAATCCATGACTTGGTTAAACAAAATGAACAACTTGATTATGAAGACATCTTCCTTGCTGGTTTTTCACAGGGAGGTTGCGTAAGCCTTGAAACCGCTTACCAGCTTGAGCACAAATTAGGAGGAATAGTTCTTATGTCCCCAAGGATTTATCCCGAAAGACTTCCCCACGACCTCAGCAAATGCCTAAGAGAAACTGATATTTTCTGTGCTCATGGTACTAATGATCCAGTCATAGATATCAATCAAACGAAGGCCGGAATTGATCATATCAACAAGCTTGGTGCAAGTTCAGAGTTTTATCAATATGAAATGGAGCATGATATCGACATCGATGAAATCATGCAATTGAGACTCTGGCTCAACGAACGTCTTTAATATTAGCTACTTACCATTGGCCATTTTCAAAGCCACTATTATTAGGTAAGATAGAGAAAATTATAAAAAAAGGAATCTTGTATGAGCGATAACCCATTTAATATCTTAGGAAAAGAATCGACACCAATTAATCAAGGTGAGGCCGTTTCAAATGTAGATAAGAACTCAGAGCTTAATGAGCAAATTAAATCATTAATTAATTCTGCAGATCTATTTCTTTTTATGAAGGGTACTCCTGACATGCCAATGTGTGGTTTCTCTGCAAATACTATTGCAATGCTAAACTCAGTTGGTAAGCCTTATAAGACTTTTAATATTCTAGAAGATATGGATATTAGAGAAGGATTAAAGGCCTATTCAAATTGGCCAACATACCCACAATTATACTACAAGGGTGAATTAGTTGGTGGTAATGACATCATTACAGAAATGTTTCAATCTGGACAACTTCAAGAAGTTTTAAAATAAGAAATTACTCACTAGGCTTAGTTATATCTAAGCCTAGTGTTATTGAAAATGTTGTATAATTAAAGTCTTTTTCAAAATCTAAAATCATTCCATTTTCCAAAGCAAGCTTCTTTGAAATACTCAGGCCAAGCCCTGTTCCACTTCCGACATCTTTAGTAGTAAAAAATGGAGTAAAGATATCTTTTACAACTTCATTCTTTATTCCATTACCACCATCTTGAATATAAATGACATATTGATTTAAAATTGTTTTTTCTATCCAAATTTTTATCCAACAATTTTCTAAAGAGTTGAACTTTTGAACTGCCTGATAAGAGTTCATCAATAAGTTTAAAATAACTTGGTAAAACTCATTCTTCTTACATTCAATTTCAAGTTCTTTATAATTATTTTTATAGTCAATATAGATTTCGCGACCAGTTTGAGCTTGAAAGAGGCCAAGTGTATCGTTAATTAGGTCATCAAGATAATGAGTCTGTTTAGAAATAGAATTTGATGAACGAGAATAAATCTTCAAACTATTTGCGATATTTTCGATTCGATCAACTTGCTTAATAATACTATCTAGCTTTTTTAAATGAGAAGGATCGATATCATTTCTTTGACTACCAAGGCGATCTAATAATTGTTCAGCTTGAATTCTAATAATACAAAGTGGATTATTTATTTCATGGGCAATCCCAGCAGACATCTGTCCAAGAGAGCGCCATCTTTCAAACTCTTCAAATTGCTTTTCTTGAATCTTGAGTGCTAATCGATTTGAGTGTTCTTGATGAACATCTCGAATCTGTAGCATATAGCGCCCAACACCCTGAATAATCATATACGTTACACTAATACGACAATAGCGTTTTTGATTTCTATTACTTTTTCGTATTGGATGAGTGACTTTAAGGGCCACTCCATTTAGTCGTTTGGCCTGTTCAAAAGTATTTAGAAAGAAGAGATAATCATCATCTCTTTCCATAATTTCAGAAAAGCTTTTACCGATATCACCATTCTTTGATGATTTATTTATATCTAAAATATATAATTCATCATTTAAGATATAAAGGTCATCATCTGTTGCAGTATAGAAGTTCTTGAATAGTGATGAAATAAAGTTTTCTGTTCCTGCATTCAAGTTACGACTAAAAACCTCTATATACTCTATCGAATTACCATCTGCTGAATATGATGGTTGTAGCCACATCTCCCACTTATCAATTTCTTCTAATCGATTTCGCGTTTCAGTGAAAAAGTGCACGATTTCACCTTTGCGTGCTTCGGCTATTTGTTTTTCGAAGAATTTTCGCTTTGCTGGAATGATTGTCTCAAGAATTGAGTCTCCAACAACAATTCCATAGCCCATATAGACTTCACTTAAATGTATATAAGTTCCATCAAAGTCGATGTGGCTGTAGAAAACATCTGAATGGAATAACTCTTTTGATAAGTTATTACTAATCTCTTTCACTTGGCGTCTCGTAAGCTTAAATACTAAATCAACAACTTCAAAAAAACAGGAATTCCCCTATAGTTAAATATAGGAGAATTCACTATTATTATTTATTTTCTGTATTACATAGATGATACAGATGATTGCTCATCACCTGAAGAACTTGCACTATGACTGTCGTCATTACTTGATGCAGATTTTTCATATGTATCAGGTATTAATGACCACTTTCCTCCACCTTCAGAGCGGATAATATAACCATAGTCGTGTAGTTTACGTCTTAAGTTATATAAGTGAACATCAACTGTTTTAGGGTGAACCGTTGTATCTCCCCATACATTATCTAAAATGTCATCACGGCTTACGATGCGATGTGGAGAATTAATAAATAGACCCAGTAGTTGTTTTTGCTTACTTGTTAAATGCTCAACTTCTTTTCCATCAAGAAGCATCGATTTATGTGCAATTGGTTGAACCATGCGACGTGGACTACCGTTAAAGACATTTTCAATCTTCACGATTAGTTCATTCTTTTTAAATGGTTTTGTTAAGTAATCTAGTGCGCCTTCCATAAAGCAGAATCTTAGAGCATCGATATCATCAATACTAGAAACGATGATAAATGGTATTACCATTAAACGTCGATCTTTAGAATGGTTTAAGTAAGTCATAAAGTTCCCATCATCTAACATTAAATCAGCAATGATTAATGCTGGGTTCTTTTCCGTTTCACTTAAAGCCTTTTGAAAATCTTCAATAGAAGTAAAGAACTTTAAGTTGTTGTAGCGATGAACTAAAGTTTGTTCATATACAAAACGACATCCCTCATCATCCTCTAAAATCCAAATTTCCTTGTCTGTTGCCATTGTCATAATTTTAACCTCACCGATAAATTGTTTTCCCCATCGAGCACATCGTATTCCCAACCCTTGGCCACAAAGTTTTCGACACCGATGTATCTTCTCAATGTTTTTTCGTTTTCGTCACCTAAGTTTAAGATGGAATCGAGGTCCTGTCTTAAGTATTTGTTTAAATCTGACTTAAGAAATATTAATTTTCTTAACCCGTCTTTAATTTCTAAGGTGATATGAATCGAATCTCTTCCCTCTTTTTTTGCTAATGTAGAAAATAGGTGGGCAAAAGCGAACAGTCCTTCACTTAAAGTGTTAGCATTCTTTGCTTCAATACTGCCATCACCAACAATAGACCAAGTTAAATCCGCAAAATGCTTCTTTAAATAAATTCGGCCTTGGCCAAATGCACGTGAAGCAATTTTACTTATTTGAACTTCTTCTTCTAAAAAATATGGAGTCGATTGCTTAAGCAAATCGAGATCTGTTTGAAATCTTTCAAGACCTTGATTAAGTCTTTTAACGAATGGATTTTCTGGATCTTGCTTTTGTAAAATCTCATCGATACAAAATCTAATGAGATGCATATGTCCAGAGTAGTCATGGGCCAAAACTCTTAGCGTTTCATTAAAGGCTTCACCTTTACTAATTTCTTTTGTCATAATACCTGCGTTGTTACTGTCTTTAATATATTTTGTTTACATACCAATAAAAATTACTTATTCAAAGTAAAATTTCACGCGGCACAATAACTACATGAAATTACAGTGGATTAGTAGGTATATTTTATAGATAAATTGGACAATGGCCGAAACTTATTCTAATTTCGGCCCATGACAAACAAATTTATGAACAATGGCGAAGATAAGGTCTTTGCCAATAAAATTGAGAAGATCTCTGATTTTGAATTTAACCAAAATGTTGCATCAGTATTTGATGACATGGTGTCTCGTAGTATTCCAAATTACCATGAAATTCATAAGATCATTATTGATCTGACTCGTCGTTTCTATAAGAGTGGAAAAGTCTTTGACCTAGGATGCTCAACAGGAACAACAATGCTTTTAATGGCAGACCACTTTAGACAAAATGATCGTCCCCTTCCAGAGTTTATCGGGGTTGATACATCTAAGCCAATGCTAGAGAAAGCTTCACAAAAGCTTAATGCCCACGGACTTCAAAATAATGTCGAACTAAAAGAAGAATCTATTACAGAGACAAAGATTGAAGATGCAGGCATGGTTATCATGAATTACACTCTTCAATTTCTTCCAATGGAAGAAAGACTTGAGGTCATAAAAAATATCTATAATGGACTAAATGAGAATGGATGCTTCATTCTGGCAGAGAAAATTATTTGCCAAGATGAGCAGATCGATAATTTACTCATTGACCTCTACTATGACTTCAAAAGAAGAAATGGATATAGTGAAATGGAGATTTCTCAAAAACGAGAGGCCCTTGAAAATGTTTTAAAGCCTTTAACTCCACAACAACAGATGAAGATGTTAAATGATGCTGGCTTTGAGAAGTCTGAGATGATTTTTAGATGGTATAACTTTTCTTGTTATCTTTGTATCAAGTAGAATTAAGTAGAGAAAATGGACAATTTAGAATATTTAGAAAAATTTGGTAATCGTGTTGATATAGAGTCTTTAAGAGAGCTAAAGAAAGCAAAACTTCATGAGTTTCGTACAAAGTACCAAAAAGAATACAAAGCAATTTTTGATCGAATTCCTTCACTCAAGCTTAACTCTACTGAGACAATTGAAACGGCCAAAGAGCTAATTCCTTGGCGCAAAGGACCATTTCAAATTGGTGAATTAGATATTGATGCTGAATGGAGATCTGATAAGAAATGGGAGCGTCTTAAGGAATCTCTTCCTGATTTAAAAGACAAGGTTGTACTCGATGTTGGCTGTAACAATGGCTACTATATGTTTGAGATGGCCAAACAAGATCCAAAACTTGTAATTGGAATCGATCCCGTTATGCATAACCAGGCCCAATTTGATTTTATTAATCACTTTAAAGGGCATGATAATTTAAAATTTGAATTATTTGGTATTGAAGACCTTCCTAACTTTCGATCTTTCTACGATGTGATCTTTTCCATGGGTGTTCTTTATCATCACCGTCATCCTCTTGAGCAATTAATCTCAATAAGAGAGGCCCTCGTACCTGGTGGCGAAATGATTATGGAGACAATTGGTATACCTGGTGAAGACTCGACTTGCCTCTTTCCTGAAGATCGTTATTCAAAAATGAGAAATGTATGGTTCCTACCAACCCTAACTTGTTTAAAGAATTGGATTAATCGAACAGGCTTTATAGATATTGAAGTCGTATCAGTGTCTACAACTAATTTTGAAGAGCAAAGGAAGACTCCTTGGTGTCCTCCGCCACATCAATCACTTGAAGATTTTTTAGATGATAATGATAAGAGTAAAACAGTAGAAGGATATCCAGCACCAGTGAGGTTCTGTATCAAGGCCAAGAAGAAGCCTACTTCACCTATTAAAACATTTTAATAAAAAGATATGATCAATCAAAGCAAGAGAATTATCTATTTAAGTTTTGGAATTGCATTCGTAGCCTTAGCTATAATTGGAGTCTTTTTACCTTTAATTCCAACAACACCATTCTTGCTACTTAGTGCCTACTGCTTTTCTCGAAGCAGTGAAAAGTACTACCAATGGTTACTTAATCATAAAATATTTGGTGAGATTATTACTGATTGGAATAAGTATGGCGTCGTATCAATTAAGAGTAAGATTATTGCAATCTCAATGATTATTGCACTCTTTAGTTATTCACTTATATATGTTGATGTGGCCCCAACAATAAAAGTCATTATTTCACTTATTGGGCTATCTATCATTACCTTTCTACTTACTAGACCGAGTCATCGTAAATAATCTATAACTTATATTTTTGACCATTTTCAAAGATGTAACATTCTCCGTGAACATATATTTCTTCATCTGTTACAACAAGACCGCTGCCATCTGGACAAGCATATATAGGAAATCGAGATAAAATTGAGTGTCTCTTCAATTCAATATCATATCGTTTAGATTTTCTATAGTGAGGAAAGAACTCGAAGTCCACTAAATTCATGGCCTTAAAGTTTCGTACATTATCTTCATTATCATCACGATCCCACGGAGGAAAGGATGCCGTCATTATATTTGGAGTTGTCATGATTGCACCGGCAGAAAGACCTGTTAGGATACCACCATTATTTGCATATTCAATTAAACGATTAAAAATACCACTTCGTCTAAGATGCTTGATAAAGTAAAAGGTATTACCTCCTCCAAGATGAATGACATCACTTGAAAGAGCTTCTTGCATTAGTGTTGAATCAAATTCGTGGTCAACAGGAAAGTGAATAAACCTTTTAAAACCGATTTTCTTATATGCTTTAATTAAGTCGACGAAATCTAGTTCCGACTCATATGAACCGGCGGGGATAAAAGTAATACTTGGCTCTTCACTTTCACACATTTCAAAAATATGCTCATCGATTTCCTCATTATCACAGAAGTCCCCTCCACCATATAAACCAATTTTCATTTCTTAGATGCCTTCTCTATAATCTCTTACAATTTGTAGGAATTCAGTAACGATAGGTTTTAATTCTTTTTTGGTATTAGAGTTTCGCTCTTGTTTTGGAACAATATTATCAGGATCAAATGTTTGATGTTCCCTAAAATCAACCATAGCTGAAAACATCGTATTAGGATCAAACTTTTTTTGCTTTTGTACAATTGATTCTACAATACGGGCAATACTATCACCTGTAACTCGATCGAACTTATTAATGATTGAAGAACGCATTAGGACTTCAAGAAGGATATCTTTTTCATCCTTATTCTCTTTTCTCGCAATTGTTTTTATAAGAGACATATAATTCTTTTGGAAGCTATCAATTTTAGCTCCCCTGTATGAATTGATTGCAAGATCTTCTTGAGTTGCATATGTAGATTTGGCAATATCAACAAACTCTTGTCTTCCAATAGTCTCTCCGCGACTTAAAATAATTTGAGGTAACTCCCTTAGAATATCACGCATACAAAAAATTGCATCCCAACAAACGCCATCACTTACTTCATATAGTCCATATGTTGATTTAGTCCTTTCAAAGTATGAAAAGTCCTTTGAAAAGCTTTCTATTATGTAATTATACTTCTTTATTAAGAACTCATGATACTTAGGAGCAATACCTACTTTGGATAAGAGATTAATCTTTTTTTGTTCGTCAAATAAATTGTCAAAGTTACGAAGAAAAGTTGATTGATAGAAATCACTTATTGGACGTTTTTCTTTATTATCTAAGTAGTCAACAATTTGAATAAATGTTTGTACGATATACTTTGCTTTATCTTTTTGTTCTTTTATTGTTGTTGAAAACCTCTGAACATCATCAAAGCGATACTCGTGATGAAATAGGCCAAATTGTCTAATTGATCCATAGTCAATAATTCCACCATTCATTAGAATATTGTCACCGTCCCAATCAAGCCAACAGAATATATAATCATCCTCAAAGTTTGCTGCTAGTCTTGCAAAAACTTCAGTCTGTTTTTTTAAAAAATATTTATATCGCCTACTCTCTGTTTTAGGGACGTTTTTCCAAGTACCATTTGTTTCTTGGCGATCAATATAGTAATTAACAATATCCTTAAGGGCATCATAATTACTTTGTTTTAAGTGATTAAACATATGAGAAGGTCGAATCAAGTTTTGATTTGCCCTTACATTTATTGAAATATTATCTTCAAACTTAATAATGGCCAAGCATCTTTCTGTTTCATAGTTATTCTTATTCATAACTTCTGAAAACATTAAGGTTGCAAGCCCTTCATCAAACTCAGAATATCCACAACCATATGATATTGTTGGATCCCCTGTTTGAAAGAATTTGTTTTGTATATGAGTAGCAGGAGAAAGGCTCGTTGCTCCTGTGCCTTGACTTGAAATATCCCAAACCTTTCCCTTATTTTTTACAACACCATTCCAAACAGACCTTCCATCACCTGATGTTTTCCCCTGTTTATTAGGATGTTGTAATTGTAGGTAGCGTGTTGCCATGTATTTATTTGGCAAAATATCCTCTTCAGGGAACTCTATCTCATTTTCAATATCGTATTCATTAATAATAACGATTGAAAATGTCTCTAAAATCTTCTCTTCTAACTCAGGTGTTACCTCTTCAGGATGAGACATTGGAATTAGGCCCATTTCCTTAGCAAGGTCAAAATTAAAGAAAGCGAGCTTACCGCCGTGTCTGCGTCTTGCTTGATATGTAATAAAAGCGTCCTTACAAGATTTCTGTAAAGGATGCTTCCCATTAATTTGGTTAAATTTAGAATAATTTAATTTTGGTTTACTTTTAAAGTTTAACGAACCCATGGATAAATTATATCCCAGAAAATGAAGCGAATTCTTCAAAACGAAGAATTTGCTATTGCTGAACGTATAATACCCGAGCTCTCAACTACGGCATGAAGCTTAAGGGAGGACGTAAGCCTTCTTAATCACGATATTTGTGTTTGGTAAATTCTGAAATGGTCCATTCTTTCCAGTTTTTGTCTTCTTGATTCGATTAACCACGGCCATTCCACTTATGACTTTACCAAATACTGCGTATCCATATTGAGAAGGTGATTTTCCTGTATGATCAAGGAAAGTATTGTCTTTAACATTGATAAAGAATTGAGAAGTCGCCGAATTAATTACCGATGTACGTGCCATTGCAATTGTTCCAAGTACATTACTTAGGCCATTAGTCGCTTCATTTTCAATTGGCTTATTTGTTTTCTTCTTTTTAAGATTTGTATCATATCCCCCACCTTGAATCATAAAACCATCAATCACTCGATGAAAGATCGTTTCATTATAGAAGTCAGAGTTTACGTATTCGAGAAAGTTTTTTACAGTTTTTGGAGCTTTCTTATCGTAAAGTTTTAAAGTGATATCTCCAAAATTAGTCTTTAAGATTACTTTTGTATTTGCAAATACAAATGAGCTTAAAAGAAGAATTGTAAATAACTTAATTATGTTTTTCATTTTTCATCCTTAAAAAATTCTTTGAACTTTAAAAATTCTTTGTGTTGATTATAGTCTAAAAATTCTTTTTTTGCGAGGGACTCGAAATTGTGATCACCCCAATAAAAATCATCGTTAACCTCAAATGTAGGAACACCAAAAATTTTTCTTTCATACGCAGAGTTTATTAATTTCTTAAGTTCTTTTTTTAACTCTTTAGAATTTTCTAATTCTTCGTACTCAGCTTCTAGTAAGCAATCTTTAGTTATATATGCTTTAAACCCATCGTAGTCTTCATAATCAAGTCCACCTCTCCAACCGTATTGAAAAGTCTTAACTATAAATTCTCTTTGTTTAACTTTATCTTCTTTTAAACCTAATGCCATCCTCAAGTATGGAAGAGAATTAAATGGCAAGGTTCTCGGAGAAGTCAACTCTACTCCTTGTCTATCTGCAGACCTTAAGGCTTCTTTGAAAAGATAAAGTGCTTTATTTTTCACTTGAGCTGGAGCTGATAATTCATTCAAAGCAAATAAACGTCCCACCATAACAGGCATAAACTCGATATCATATTGATCATCTAATTGGCCGTTATTTATTTTCATCATACTCAGGTATGAATATGGTGACGTAAAATCAAAATAAAAATTCAACTTCTTCATAAGTTACTCTCTAAAGCATAAATATATTCAAATTGTACATTTTCAAATTGATTCTATCAAAGAAAGATTAGCTGATTTTTTACAGATAGAACTTAAACAAATTCTTTTCAATAAGTCTTATTAAGCCCTATAATATCTATATGTTTTTTCGCTATCAAAAATTGATTATTCTCTTTAGTTTTCTAATGATAGTTCCTTCTATTTGCGCAGCGAATGATTCAATCTATGAAATTACAAATAATACAGCTGAGCTTTTAAAGAATAATAAGGTTAATATTACAAAAGCAATCTCAATAAGACGTAGTTCTAATAAAGAATTCCAAAATACTGACTTCCATACTAATAAAGCAAACTCATTTAACATTGAATACACCAAAGACTATATCTGGTTTAAGATAACCCTTAAAAATGACAGTAGTAGTCTATTTAAAGGGGCCGTCCACTTTACATCTAGCTTTATTGATACGAGTAATCTTTTTCTTCTAAATGATGGAGTTTTAACAAAAACTCAAACATGGGAAGAATCCACATTTCGCTTATTCAATTCTTTCTACGTAAATATTCCTAGTGGAGAACAAAAGTCTTACGTTGTTAAACTAAAATCTATTCATCGATTAGACTCTGAAGTAAACCTATACAGTTTAAATAATTTCTTTAAAACAGAGTATGCCCATATCATATTAAATACACTCTACTTTGGGATAATCCTATCCTTGCTAATTTATAACTTTGTACTATTTTTTCTTGTACGCGAAACGGCCTATTTCATATACTCAAGTTTCTTATTCTTTGTATGCTTAACAGTAATGACACTCACGGGATATCTTCAAAATATTCTAGGTTTATATCTTCTAAAAAGTATTCTCGGTGTATTTAGTACATCTGCCGCATTTTTTACTTTCACCTTCGCTTATAAGCTTTTAGATTTTGAAAAAATAAATCAAAAACTTTTTCGATGCTTAAAGATCATCTCTACAATAATATGGATTATATGCTGCACACTCATTAGCCTTAATGAAGTATGGATTGGGACGATTCCAGTTGGAACAGTCATTGACTTATACATTCTGTATGTCTGTATAACTGTTCTTGGAACGACAATTTATATTAACTTTAAAAATCCAAGCTCAGAGTCAAAGGTTTATTTACTTTCATGGCTTATTTTATATGCAAGTGCATTTGCTTATTTTGCATCCTCATATGGACTCATTGAATATAACTTCTATACACAACACTCCATTCTTTTTGGAAATGTTATCGAGACTTTTGTGTTATCTATTGCACTAGGGTTAAAAATTAATCGAATCAAAAAAGAAAATGAAATTAATAAGATCAAAAATCTTGATCAACAAAAGTATATTCGACTGCTCAGAGTACTTTCTCATGATATTGCCAACTCACTATTTGTGATCTCTGGTTATGCTAGTCGATACTTAAGAAGAGGCCATGTCGATGATAAAAAAGCTTGGCCAAAGATCTATTCAGCGACAAATCATATAAAAGACATTTTAGACAATGTTAAGTCAGAACAAGCCTTAATAAATAACAAACCAGAGATGAAGCCTTTTGCTATCAGGGAGTTAATAAATAATATTGAGACAATATTTCGACCTCAATGTGATAGAAAAAATATAAAGCTTAAAATTAACCAAGATAATATAAATCAGGTTATCGTTTCTAACCTTCCAATTCTCACTCATCAAATTATTGGAAACGTCATCTCTAATGCAATTAAGTTCACACCAGAAGGTGGTTTCATAAAAATAGATTCAAAACTTAAGAACGATCACTTAGTCATTGATATTATTGACAATGGTATTGGTATCAAAAAAGAAAAAATTCAAAAAATAAAAAACCATCATGATACAGGTATAAGTATTGGTACACTTGGAGAGAAAGGATCAGGGTTTGGATACTTTATTATTCGCTCTTATTCTGAACTCTTAAACATAACCTTCATCATTGAAAACCAAAATCCTGGAACTCTTGTCTCTTTTAAAATTCCTATTAAAGAAGAATAATTCTCCTCTATTATTGTAATAAACACGTTTTAGAAATACACTAATAGTATAGATATAATTTAATGAGAAGAGATGAAGTTTATACCATTACAAATTACAACTATTAGTCCATCCAAGACGATCACTTTTGATCTCTATATTTATTTTAAAGAGACTTACTTAAAGTATCAGGAAGCCGGAACTCTGATTCCAACAGATAAATTAGAAAAGTTAACGAAACAGAAAGTGGCTAAATTCTATATCGATGATAAAGATATCCATATGTATCAAACATATATTCAAGAACTCATGAATGAAAAACTTGAAGATCAAGACCTTGATTTAGAGCAAAAAGTTGCTGTGGTTGAAGGAGCATGTCTAACCGCCGTAGAGCAATCATTTCAAAACCCAGATAGTGAAAAAAGTTATGAAATGACTGAAGTGGCAGCACAAAAACTTAAGAAAGTTTTAGAAACTGGTCCAGATGCTTTAAAAGAATTTTTTGAGAAGAAAACAATTGATACAGATCTTGTAATCGCACACTCTATGAATGTTGCAAGCTTGGCAACGAGATTAGCAATTCGAGTGGGATGTAGTGACAAAGAAATTTCTAATATCTCCACTGCCGCTCTTTTACACGATGTAGGTTTAACAAGACTAAACAAACAAGATCAAGAGTTGTTCAAAAAACATAAAGAAGATATGAATGATGATGAGCAAAGAATATATGGCCTACATGTAAAGGACGCCATTAGTGCTCTAAAAGATCGACCTTGGGTTAAAAAAGGTGTTCTTGAGTTAATCGTCAATCACGAAGAAGTACTAACAGGGAAAGGGCCAAATAAGCTTAAGAATTTAACTTTACCGATTATGATTCTATCCCTAGTTAATACATATGATAAGCATGTAACAATATCTGGAATGAATCCAAGAGATGCTCTCATGGAAATAACAGTGAAACATATTGATGATTTCGAACATGATATTATTAATAAATTTAAGGACATTCTCATTGATGAAGGCGTTATTTAATATTTTTTTTCTTCTTAGCTTTACTGCCCTATTCTTTTCATGTGATGGAAAGAAAGTAAGCGAAGAAAGTTGCGATATCGAATCGATGAAGTGCTATCGAGGCTATCCTAATTCATGTAAATTTATTGAAAAGTGTAGCGAAGTTGATCATAAGTTTACAAAGAAGCTATGTTCCAAGGCCTTCAATGAATTCTTTAAAGGTGGAAATCAAAAAGTACTTTTAAAGAAATATACAAATAAAATTCTCCATTGCTTTAATGATCGAGAATTTGAGAATTTTAAAATTGATAAGAGTCTAAGACCTAAAGAGTGAATCTCTTAATCTTTTTAGAAAAGATCGATGTGTATGGATTCTCTTTCTTGATTTATTTAGATCACGTGAATTATCCATATTAAGAAATTCTTTTTCACGATTTTCAATATACATTTCAAGCTCTAGCTCTTTTTGAGCACTCGTAAAGCTCTTTCTAAGTTCACGGGCCATAGCTTCATTTTTCATAGCAACCTCACTTGCCTTTTTAACAGCAAGAGATGCTACTGTACTCTTTTGGGCCTGAGACTTTGCCTCCCATGGCCTTAATTGGTTCTGACGATTATTTTTTTCAGTGGCTTCATTATGATTCTTTAGAAGATCATTATTAATAGGAGAAGTCTTTCTTACCTCTCCTACTTTTTGAGTTGCTACTTTATTTTTAGCGGCTAAATCGCCTAGGCCAATTGCCATAATTTAAACCCCATGTCCAAGTGACGCCCCAAGGTTGCCAAGATTGCTATTTGCAATCCCACCCATAACACGCGCTTGATGCTTCAATGATTCAGACTGATTTGATCGACGTGAATGCGACTCTTCAATTGCTTTATGAATTTGCTTAAATAACTCAATCGTATCTTTTGCAATCGGTTTTCCACTTGCGTGTTCTGCAATTGAAAGGTTTAAGGCCATTGCTTCTTCTGCGCTAACTGATTCCTTGATTCCAATTGTCGTACAGCCTTCAACATTGGCGTAGTACCAATTAAGGATATCGTTACTTAATTTTTTATTAGAAGAATATTTTGTTGGAACAAAAATAGATTCAAAATCTAATCTCATTTCATCTTTAAATTCTTTTAAGAAGTGTGAGAAAACTCTAAAGTTTCTAAAGTTATTAATCTTACACTCCAGAGGAGAAATTAGCGCATCACATGCTACAAGAGCATTTGTAGTTAACTTATTCCAATTTGGAGAACAGTCCATAATCACAAGGTCAAAGTGTTCTTTTAAAGGATCAATAACACGTTCTTTTAACCAAAACTCACGTCGGTTAATATTATTTAAAGAATCATTTAAAGCAACTAACTCAGGTGTTTCTGGAATGATAAAGAGATTTGGTAGACCAACCTGAACAATCACATCTTCTAAAGTGGCTTCACCACTAAAGTAATCACAGAGTCCTTTTGTTTGGTCTAAACGCTGAATCAGTTCACCAAGGTCTTCACCATCATCAACTTCAGAGTCATAACCTAAAGACGTTGTGACATCTCCCTGAATATCAAGACCGACAACACAAACTCTTTGTCCGTGTAATGCAGCTGTACGAGCAAGGTTTAAAGCAAGAGTTGATTTTAAAACTCCACCCTTTGTCGTAAAAACGCAAACGGAAGTCGACTTTTCAAACTTTTTGAAATATCCAACCTCTTCACCTATTTGTGGAAGTAACCCAGTCGGCCAACCTTTTCTAAAGATTGCGCCACTACGGTACTTGCGGGAGCTTGGAATTTTATTTTGCGATTCTAAGTCTTGAATCGTAAATTTTAAATTTGGGTCACCATATATATCGGCCACTTTTTTAAGTGGGTAGAAATTATCCATTATTAAGTCTCCTCCATAAGTACTTTACTATTAATTTTACGCATTTACGGTATCTCATGTCAAAATATTCCGCTTTATAAGTACTAGCTCTATACTTGAAAAGAGAAGCTGTGCTATGATTTCAATGTGGAAGCAGTATCGTTAGAACATATTTACGATTTTAAAGGACATAAGGCCCTAATTCGTGAAGTTTCGGCTTCTGACAAGAAACTCATCCTTGAAGGCATCAAGGAAATGCAACCTAAATCTATTTACCATCGCTTTTTTGCTGCTAAGAAAGGCCTAACAGGCAAAGAACTTATAAGCCTGACTGAATATGATAAGAGGTTTCACTACGCAATTGGTGCAATCACAGCAACATCACCTATTCATCCTATGGGAATCGCTCGCTTTGATATTTTCCGAGAAAATCATGAAGAAGCTGAATTCGCTATAACTATTATTGATAAATTTCAAGGAATGGGAGTTGGAAAAGAACTTCTTTCTCTACTTATTGTTGAAGCTAAAAAACGTGGCGTTAAGATTCTTAAGGGCGAGATGTTAACGACAAATAGTAATATGATTGGGCTTGCTCAATCCATGACAAAGTCTCATGGTTGTGAACTAAAACTTTCAAGTGCACATCAAGGGATTCAAACGCTAAGTCTTATCCTCCCTTAATATCCATTATTTATTACTTCTACCTTTTAGGAACTCTTTCCCACCCATATACATACGAAGTTTTTCTGGAATATAAACAGATCCATCTTCTTGCTGGTGGTTTTCAATAAATGGTACCAAGATTCTTGGAGTCGCAACCATTGTATTATTTAGAGTATAAACATGCTTTACGTTTCCATCAGCATCTCTATAACGAGTATTTGTTCTTCTTGATTGCCAGTCGTGAAGTGCAGAACATGAGTGAGTCTCACGATACTTCTCTTCACTTGGTACCCAGCATTCAATATCGAACATACGATACTTTCCTGCTCCCATATCTCCAGTACAAACTTCGAGAATTTGGTAAGGAAGCTCTAGATGTTTACAAAATTCTTCAGCTGTTTCAAGAAGGGCGTTGTGCCATTTTTCAGACTCAGCCTCTTCTCCTTTACAGATAATAAATTGTTCTGTTTTTTGGAATTGGTGAACACGGATTAGACCTTTTACATCCTTTCCATAACTTCCGGCCTCACCTCTAAAGCATGGCGAGAATCCAGCATAGAGAATTGGTAGGTCTGCTTCGCTTAGGATTTCTCCACCGTGAAGACTATTTAGTTGAACTTCAGCAGTTCCCGATAAGTAAATATCATGATCTGGAATATAGTAAGCGTCTTCTCTTCCTGTTGGAAAGTGACCTGTTCCATAGAGAGCATCTTCCCTTGCCATTGAAGGTGAAGACACAAGAGTGAATCCCTTCTCAATTAGCATATCAAGTGCCATACGGTGCATGGCCATCTCAAGAAGAACCATATCATTTCTTAAAGAGTAAGAGCGAGACCCGCAAACTTTTGCGATATTTTTAAACTCTGCCCATTCGTTCATCTCTAAAATATCAACGTGGTGTCTTGGTGTGAATGAGAAGTTTGGCTTCTCTCCTTCAACTCGAGAAATAACATTTTCAGTATCGTCTTTTCCAATTGGCGCATCTTTAGATGGAGGCATTGGAGTTAAGTACATTAACGTCTTAAATTTTTCTTCAAGTTCACTTATTTCAGGATTCATTTCCTTAAGCTGAGCGGCGATTTCTTTACCTTCAGCAATAAGTTTTGGTCTGTCTTCATTGGATGCTTTAGGAATTAGCTTTGAGTGAGCATTTCTCTTCTCTTGCAATTCTTGTTGTTTAGTTTTTAGTTCAGAGAGTTTTCCATCAATTGTTAATAATTCATCAAGATCAAGGCCAACACCTTTATTAGCAATAACCTCTTTTACTAGATCAACGTTTTCTCTGATAAATTTTATATCTAACACTATGCACTCCGGATGTTTTTTATGGTTGTTAGAATAACCCAAAAAGACTAAAATTAACACTCTAAATTGCTTTATAATCAGGGAGTTACTCATGGCATCATGTCGTTATTGTGGAAAAGAAATTACATGGATGAAAGATGGACGTAAAAACGTTCCAGTTGAGGGGGACGGTGCCGTTCACAGGTGTGATAATATGATTAATGCTCGTAAGAGTTTTAGAAAAATTACACCAACAGAAGTTGATCCTGAACTTCTAAAGCAATATGAAAATGCTATTAACGAGAAGGCAAAGAAATAATTCCTATTCCAATTAGGATCATCACTGCACAATAGAATTGCCCTACTGAGAATAAATCGAAGAAGAGACCAATTTGAGGGTCCGGTGTTCGAAAGAACTCAACGATAAAACGAGAAATTCCATAGATAATCAGAAATAGGCCAGAGTTTAGTCCTGGCCTTTTTAAATTCTTCTTACAAGCAAAGAGAATAATAAATAGCAAAAGACCTTCTAGGAGAGCTTCATAAAGTTGTGAAGGATGGCGTGGACTCATATCATAGAGCTTTGGAAATATCACCGCCCAGGAAACATCAGTAACTCTCCCGGCCAGTTCTCCATTAATGAAATTTGCAATACGGCCAAGCATAATTCCAATACCTACACCAGTTACTACAATGTCTGTTAACTCTAGAAACTTCAGGCCATGTTTCTTAGCGTAATAGAAAGTCCATAGAGCAGCACCTAGCAAGGCCCCATGAAAGCTCATTCCTCCCTGCCAAAAATAAAAAACTCTTTTTAAGTCAGCTGCATAATAGGAGAAATTATAAAAGAGAATATAGAATATCTTCCCTCCGGCCAGCATGACAAAGAAGCCTACAAAGAGATAGTTTAAGTAATGAGTAAAACTAATATTGAGTTTTTCTTTTGTGATTAAATATTTTCCAAAATAGAGTGTCCAGAAGTAGCCAAGGAAATAGGCCAGCCAATACCATGCAATTTTTATTCCTAGAAAATCAATAGCGATTGGATTCAGATTGTGGACGTAATATTGCATTAATTGGCCGATAAATTAGTTATTAACTTTTCACATTCAATAACTAAATTATCCATATGTTTGTCTTCAATGGCAAATCGCTGTTTATCTTGGTTGAAACGTTCTTGTTTTGAAAGGTCTTTTCTTGCTTGATGAGTATCAAAGTGTTTGATCTCTTCATACATTGAAAAGATAACTGGAAAGTCTGTGTTTTCAACGAAGTCAACGCGATCAATTAGCATTCTAATTCTGATACAAGCTTCACTGGCCTCACACTGCTTTTGCACAAAGGCTCGTGCAATTGTAATAAGGCTATCGCGAACAAAAGCCTGACGTTCTTTTTCTCTTGCTTCCATCTTATCGTGTTCAGCAATTCTCTTTCGAGTTTCCTCTTTTAATTTTATATAAAAGAAGCCCACTCCAATCGAAAGTATAAAGATCAGAACAGATAGAATAATAAAAGCGATTGTGAATTGGTCTTGAGTCATTTCAAACATGAGCTTTTTATACTGCGAATTCCTACATATGTGAAGGTTTTGGTGGATAAGTTCCCACAGGAGCTTCATCGTACCACTGCTTAACTTGTTGAATTATCGTTGCCTGGTCTTGTGGCAGGCTTCCTCCAATAGGATACATATTAGAAACATGGTTAATTCGAAGTAAAATCTCACGACTTGCCTGAATTCCACTTAAAATATCGTGCATTTCACCGAGAATTTCTTTTGTCGTAAGCATCTCAAAGCCTCGTGTCACCATTCGATGATATGGCGTTCCTTCAACGGCCATAGTTGTGAGAAACGAGAGATAATCAGGAGAAATTTTAGACAGAACTTTAGCCGTCTCTACCACATGCGTTTGGGTATGCTTCTTTCCACCAAGCCCTAGCATGGCAATAACTGATAACTTCATACCAGCGGCCATTACTTTCAATGAGCCATCAATCATATCTTGGGCCGTATTGCCTTTTACGGTCATATGAAGAACTTTATCGCACCCACTCTCCATTCCGAGGTAGCAGATCCCAAGTCCAGCTTCCTTAAGAAAACGTAGCTCCTCATCTGTTTTATCCAGCATATTTTGAGCTGTGGCATAAACGCCCACTCGTATATCCCCAAATTCTTCACTAATTGCCAGTAAACTCTTATAGATATCCTCTGTAGGAGCACCAAGAGCGTCGCCATCACATAAAAATACTTTAGATGGACGCATTTCAAAGCGGCGATAATAGGCACCGGCCTTGCGAATATCCTCCACGACCTCGGACGGGTTTCGCTCTTTATAGGTTTTTGAACGGTACATATTGCAATAAGTACATTTATTATTGGAGCAGCCAATGGTTTGTTGTATAAGAAGGGAGCGACCTTCAGAAGGTGGCCTAAAAACAGGTTCATCATATTGAATTGGAAAGTCGTAGTACATAAGATTAAATTACAATATTTGGCCATCAATTGGAAGCTAATGAAAGAATATATCATCGACTCCTATAGTGAAAAGTTCATCGTGACTCTAAATGAAGAGAGTTCAGCGCAGTTTAATATCCTTTGTGATACGCACTCAATAGCTCATCACCTTGCCCTTTCACTAAATCTTGGAACAATGCAAACTCCCCTCGAAAATCCAGACCTCTTTACTTTCATCGGTATGGTAAGAGGACTAAAAACCTATAGTCTTTCACTCGTCTCACCTAATTTGAGAGTCGATGAAGATGCGGATATTAACGATTGTTGCCAAAGTGGATGCAGCGGCTGCCCTTTTTATAATGGATAAGAAATAGATATGACTAATAAATTTACCGTAACGGCCAAGGCCCATACAGATATGAGCGCAGTTGATCTTCTCGCATCAAAATGTGAAAAATCAAATATTGAATTATCAAAGATAAAAATTAAAAATCTTATGAAACAAGGTGCTTGTTGGACAAAGTCAGCAAAGCCAGAGCGTATTCGCAAGGCCAAGTATGAAGTAAAGCGTGGTCAAACCATCAAACTCTTTGTTGATCTCAATATTCAAGAACAAGATATGAGTGAGCTTAAATGCCTTCACGAAACTCATCACTATGGTGTTTACTACAAACCTGTTGGCGTTCTATGCCAAGGGACGAAGTATGGTGATAGCTACACAATTTTAAGAGAGCTTCATAAGCGCATGGGACGCGAGCCTTTTCTCATTCACCGCCTCGATAAAGAAACTTCAGGTGTCATGATTATTGCTTACACAAAGAAAGGAGCAAGAGCATTTTCTCAACAAATTAAAGATCATAAGATTGAAAAGACTTATCAAGCTGAAGTAAAAGGCCATCCTCCAGAGTCAAAGAGACTTGAAAGTGTTATCGATGGAAAAGAGGCCATCTTAGAATATACTGTTAAAAAAAAGCTAGAGAAAACTTCCATTGTTGAAGTAAAACTTATTACGGGACGCAAGCACCAGATTCGTATTCAATTTACTGAACTTGGTTTTCCAGTCATGGGAGATCCACGCTATGGGAAAGGAAACGGAAACGATATCGGACTGCAATTAGTTGCTAGTAAGTTAAGTTTTGATGATCCGTGGAGAAGTGGAAATTTTGTGACAGTAGAAATACCTAAAGAAAAGCAATTACTTTAGCTTCTTGTCACCTTTTTCAATCATTGACTTAGAGCTAATATGCTTCACCTTGAGATTTAATTCTTTCTCAATTGATTTTTCAACTAACTCTTTCTTATAGTCAGCAATAGGATTCTTACTTCTTCTCGTAATGGGAATTAAGTAGTGATCCTTTTCAAAAAATGCATATTTTATAGTTCCAGCCTTCATATGAGGCTAAAGTAGCATAGATCCCAGATCCATGCACACTTTTATTATGATAACTGCGTCAAGTTTTTGTAAAGTCGTTATTGAACCTTAAACTCTAAATCAACCTTATCGTGAATGACCTTATCTCCTAACGTGCCGAGTAAAGTTGAACGGTACATAATTCCAAACTTTGTTCGATCAAAGCTGAAACTTCCACTGGCAAGCTTACCATTATAGGTCATATCAAAAGTTATAGGCTGAATCTTATTCTTGATTTTGAAGTTTCCCTTCACACGATATTTATTATCTCCAATCTTTTTTATATTTGAAGTCTCCATTGTCGCTGTTGGATATTTTGAAATCTCAAAGAAATCGCCTGTTCTTAAGTGATTTTGCAGCTTCTCTTTCCATTCACCTTCTAAATCACGAACATCGATTGTACTCATATCAACAGTAAAGGAAGCTTTTATCGGCTCTCCTTTATCATTAGTTTGGATATTACCATCCTTAAATTTGATATGGCCCCAATGCTCTCCACCTACTTTAGTAGCGTGCCATTTAATGAAGCTCTTTTTAGTATTAATATCTCCTGCAAATGCAAGTATCGAGAGAATAATACAAAAGCCTATAATTAAGAATTTCATGATCCGCTCCCAAGAGAAATATATTCACAATATTTTATGGGAGCTTTTAATTGCAGCGAAGACAAGATTTGGTTAAGTTTTTCCTAAACTGGTAAAAGGAAAGAATTGGCCACATCAATTGATAGGGATAGTTGCTGTCCTACTTGGAAGCTACTTGCATCATCAACTTGTACACGTAGAATTTTAGAATTTGTCGATGCCACTTCTAAAATATCAAATTCACCAAAACGGCGAATGACTTTAATACGTCCCTTTATGTCACCATCAGGAGTTACTTTCAAATGTTTAGGACGAAAAGCAAGGTAAGCAAATTGATTAGAAATACCAATATCATCAATGACCTCAAATTGACCGAAGTCATTTTTAAGAGTTAAACTCTTATCCGCTCGCCCAGTAACAGGCCCAGCAACGAGATTGACGAGCCCGCCAAAACGAGCAGCATCGATAGTAAGAGGTCTTCGGTAAAAATCGTAAGGATTATTATATACTTGAAGTTTAGCTCCACTTAAGTACATCAAACGATCACTTAAAGAGTAAGCTTCTTTCAAATTATGGGTAATGAAGATTAAGGAAATCTCATTTTCTTTAAATATTTCAAATATTTCATGACATAAAGTCGCTTTTAAAAACTCATCAATATTTGAAAATGGCTCATCTAAGAGAAGTACATCTGGCGAGATAACCATTGAACGAGCAAATAAAAGCCTTTGTAATTGTCCCGCAGATAATTCATCTAAACGTTTATGGTCCTTATATTCAAGGCCAAAAATCTCAATCATATCTCTAACTCGATTAGAGTCCGCTTCAGGATTATCTAATAAGAGATGATCTTCAATATTTTCGAATACTGTCTTATCCCAATTAAGGCCATCAACACCAGAAACAATCTCAATTTTTAGGTCATGACTTTTTTTTACCTCTCCAGAAAGCGGAGTTAACCTATCGCAGAGGATATTAAATAAGGTAGTCTTTCCTGTCCCCGAAGGACCTAAAAGAGTTAAAACCTCTCCTTTATTTAAATCAAAAGAGATTTTATCAAATTGGCAGATCGACTTACGATCAAAATTATATGTTAAATCATTAACTTCTAGTATTTTCATGATGTCCTATGCTTAGCTTAGATTCTCGTATCTCATACAATCTGTAAATAATAGACTCAACTCAATCTTAAGAAAAATTAAATCATGATCATTTACTAGAGATACGATGCGCTAGCTAGATAGTAACAGCAAATGGGAATTGAAAATGGTCATAAATTATCGATTTGACACACAAGCAATTAAAGAGTCCTTTTATCGTATCGAGCCTAACCTAACGAATTTCTGGCGTACATTCTTTGATAATGTCTTCATTATCGAGCCAGATATGCAAAAGCTTTTTCGTCATGTTGATTTTGAAAACCTCAATGCTCTTGCATCTCGTGCCATGACTATTGCGGTGAAAAATCTGAACCAACCTAGTTATTTGAAATACTATCTGCGAGGTCTTGGAGAATACCAATTTAAAGTTGATATTTCAGAAGTCTATTTTCCTGTTTTTGAGCAAGCTTTTCTCGAAGCTCTAGAGACATATCATTTAAATAATTGGAATCAAGAATTAGAAAATAACTGGAGAGAGTTCTTTCACTTTGCCTTTGACTTAATTTCAGACGGAATGACTGATGCAACTCTACGCAGAGAGTTTGAAGAATTTATGGAGGCCCAAGAAAAACTCGATAATTATAAAAAAGCAGCTTAACTTACTTAATCTTTTTATAGTTTCGAAACTCACCTATCATATGGCCGGTATATTCTTCTACCATTAAACGAATCCAATTCTTAAAATTAGCAAAGATACGTGGGTCATTTAATTGTTCAAATGTTACATCATTATGATTTTTTTCAATCCAAGACTTGAGCAATGCAGGGTGTGTTCCTTCAAATTTTCTAAGCCCAAAAATTCGATCATATGTATACTCTTCAGATTCATGATCTTTTCCAAAATAAAGCTTTTCAAATGCACGCTTTTTATCAGACATCGCATTCTCTCTTCTGGCCCATCCATAGTGGAAAATACGAGCACCAGTCTCTATAGCACTCGGCTTTCTGCCATCTGAAAAACGAAACCCTTGAGCATCAAGATAGCTCTCAAGCCCTATTCCAAGCCTAACAGTTCTCACTTCTTTACGATATGAATGAGGATCAAATTTATAAAGATCAGTATTTCCAAAAAAATGAGTATAATTGTAAAGAAGTCCTTCGATTTCTTTACGATCAACCATTTTTTTAATTCCTTCTTCAATTAAAGGAAGGTCATCTTCATGAATGGCCTCATCACCTTGGATATATTGGCCGATTGAGCCCTTACAAGCTTCCATTGCAATATTTGTTTGTTGAGAAAGAATAAGTCCACGACTCATTATTGATGGGTCCCACCATGACTTAATAAACTTATATCGCTCTCCTGTAAGATTATCTCTAAGATATTCATAAGTTCCGTCATCTTTGTCACACTCAGGAGTTTCAAAACCAACATTAATAACCACCTCATCACAGAGTGGATCTATACTTTGAACACTTTCTAAAATTGGATATTCAAGAGTGAGCCCGTGCTTGATAAAGCTAAAGCCAGAAACCATATTATTTTTAATCACAAAACCTTCTTATTTAATTAATTCTAAAGATGAATTGATTACGAGAAAATCATCACCATCTTGCCATCTTTCCTCTACTTTAATTGTTTGATTATCAATTTTTGTAAAAAGTAATTGAAAGCCATCTTCTATTGAAAATATTTCTATCTCATTATCACTAATGCGACCAGAGATTTCACCTTTATAAATTAGGTCGCTTCCTTGAATCGTAAAGACAGAATATGGATACTCAGCACTTAATCCACTACAGTTATATCCACCATCTTGAATTTTAAATTTTTCTTGAGAAAGAGAAAGTCGAAAATATACATTTTCACATGGGCTTGAAGCAGAGGCTGTCTTTGCAAAGCCTTCACCACTCCAACGGCCGTTAAAGTCGGCGTAAGATGTTGTTATCAATAAAGTACAAATAATTATCTTTTGAATCATTTCCATTCCTTAATTATGGGCCGACTAACTTCTATAGTCAAAGCGGGAAATATTAAATACAATTTATCCATGGCAAAATACTTTCAATTATTTCTATTCACCACCCTTCTTGGTTGCTCAAGCCCAGGACTCTATCTAGGAAAAGAAGAAGGGAGTATTTATAAAACTAGTGAACTTCGTCGATCACCAAGTGACAAAAAAAATGTTCGTATTCAAGGTACAATATTTAAATCTCTAAAAAATGACTTCTATTTAATACAAGATAGCTTCGGATTATTATTAGTAAAAATGAACCCAAGCTTACTTGGGGAAGATACTAGCTATAATCGCGACACAATCTTTTTAATAAGTGGTGAAACAGAGACAGAAACATCCCACTTTCATATAAAAGTTGAAGAAATAAAAAGAGTTAAATAACGGTACTATTTCTTATTATTGTTCTGAACGGCAGATATCATCGCCATATCTCATACAATCACCACTTGTATCACGTCTTTCACAACGCTTAATACAAGTCGCATCATAACCACAATAATCCTGTCCGTAACGCATGCAATCCCCATCAAAGCTTCTTCTAGTACAATGAGGGACACATCTCCATTCACGATCTTGTGGTGGCCTTCCATCTACAGAGCAAAAGTATCTCTGGCCATCAATAGTTACAGTTACTTCTGCAAAGACAAAGCCTGCAGAAAGAATAAAAAATAGAGCTAGTATTAGTTTTTTCATATCTCTATTTGAGCGCATTAGAAACAATATGTTTAGACGGGCCGCATATAAAGTTATGAATGACACTTTAACTCAGTCATTTTATATTGAGCAAAAAGGAGATCAAAATGGTTTCAGATATTTTTGACGCAAGTGCTTGGAAAGAAGTTGAAGGTTTCGACTTCAAAGATATTACTTATCATCGTGCTGTCGACCAAGGGACAGTGAGAATTGCTTTCAATCGCCCAGAATGCCGCAATGCATTTAGACCACAAACAGTGGATGAACTCTACCGAGCTCTTGATCACGCAAGAATGTGGAGTGATGTAGGTGTTGTACTGATTACTGGAAACGGACCTTCACCAAAAGATGGTGGATGGGCGTTCTGCTCAGGTGGAGACCAGAGAATCAGAGGTAAAGATGGTTATAAATATGTTGATGGTGATGGAACTCCTGATCCGGCCAAATTAGGTAGACTTCACATCCTTGAAGTACAAAGACTCATCCGTTTTATGCCTAAGGTTGTAGTGGCCGTAGTCCCTGGCTGGGCAGTAGGTGGTGGACACTCACTTCATGTTGTTTGTGATATGACAATTGCTTCTAAAGAACATGCAATCTTTAAACAAACTGATCCAGATGTTGCTTCTTTTGATTCAGGTTATGGATCTGCTTATCTTGCACGTCAGTGTGGACAAAAGCGTGCACGAGAAATTTTCTTCTGCGGATTTAACTACAGTGCTGAAGAAGCATTCCAAATGGGAATGGTAAATAAAGTTGTTCCACATGCTGAACTTGAAAAAGTTTCACTTGAATGGGCAAAAGAGATGAATTCGAAATCTCCAACAGCAATGCGTATGCTTAAGTTTGGATTCAATCTTCTTGATGATGGTTTAGTTGGTCAGCAACTCTTTGCCGGTGAGGCAACAAGACTTGCCTACGGAACAGAAGAAGCAAAAGAAGGCCGCGATGCTTTCGTTGAAAAACGTGATCAGGACTTCTCTCAATTTCCTTGGCATTACTAAGTTATATAAAACGAGGGCCTCCGTGCCCTCTTATTTCTCTAATTCCATGAGAACATAATTGAACGATATTCTTTAGAACGATTTAGGCCCATATCAACAGCGACAATCCCAATTTGATAAACACCTTTTAAATCAAAAACTCTTTGTGCTTTATTAATATCGGATAATTCAAACAGAAACATTTCATCAATTAAATCAATATTACTTTTAATAAGATCAATTTTATAAAGTCTTACTTCATACCATTGAATGCCTTTTAACCAATCATGTTTAATATAATCACTACAATTGTCATCGACTTCAGAAATTTTAAATTCCGGTAACATTTTTTTAAATAAAGGTGAATAGTCGACATCTAAAACCTCAATCGGTTGCGGTGGAGTAAAGTCAAAATAAAATCCTTTCGACTCAACAATGACAGCACGATCTTTATTACGATTTTGCACTTTTAAAAATAACTGGACTTGACTACACTCTTCATAACCTAGCTTAACTAAATCGCGTCCTCTTATAACAATATTTCTCGTTCCCCTTGGAATTGCTTTCCACTGAGCTTGTATATAACTATCTCGAGAATAAATACCATAATCAGTCTCACCACCGACATCTCCAGGCTCATAATTCCAATATAAAATTACGTCATGATAAAGAGAGCCCCATAGAGGAGATGGTGCTTCAATATATAATCGAGAAGGATAATTTGGGAAAATATTATAATTGATCGTAAAGAGTTGTTTCTCACTCTTTAAGTCTTCAAAAACATCTTCTTCGTATACTTCAAATACATCCTTACCCCATAAGCGACTAGATTCAAAAATAAATTGGACCTCTCCTCCAACACAGTCACTCTTCATGGTCTTACCATCTCTTGTATTGGTAATAACGACTCGTCCTTTTCTCAAACAATTACCAATAAGTGAGATCGTAGGAGTCTCAAAGAATAAGTCTTTTTTTAATCGATTAATATCTGAAGTATCCACAAAGTTAAAATCAGTATAGAAATTATTAGTCTTGTATTTTATATAAAAGTCTCGGCATTCAGCATATATCCTCTCCTCTCCTTTTAAACTGAACTCATTACTTTTAACATAAAAGCTCCCATCAAAGTTCAATGGAATTGTTTCACCACTGTTTAATATATTTGGATTTTTCGCTGTATAAAGCCTAACACTTCCTTTGAAATAGGTTTTCCCACAAGTCCCACTTACAACCAGTTTATTACGTTCACGTATATCGTAAGTTCCCGTGGGAGAATAAAATCTTGGATTAGTTTCAAATAATTGATTATAGACAATGGCAATTTTTGCATTTGAGCGAGCCCCGTTAGTTTTAAGTCCCTCAACGACAACTATTCTAAACGACCTATTCTTCCCCTGCCCTACCAAGTACTTATCAAAGACGTATTTAAACCTTTTATTTTCACAAGCAACTTGCTCTCCTTCGATACTTATAAAATCAAATTCACCACAGCTACCACTTATCGATGCTTCTTCATCACCAAGTGGTATCATTTGTTCATCTAAAGTAATCGAGTTCATAATATTTTGGTATTCAACATTTATCCTTATCGGCGAGGAACTATTTCCATAAGGGTCCACTTGATACAAAGAGAAGATGATCTGACTTTCATCTGCGATACTATCTTTTAAATAAACTGAAGAAATAAACACACCATTAGCACAACCAACAGTTCGAAGAACGCTATCAAGATAAGAGCTTCTTATAAAAACTTTTGCACCTGGCTCGCATCGACCTGAAAAGAAGATACTATTTCCATAACGATAGCCAGGAACTGGAGATGTTAAAATGACACGACTTGGATTTTTTGTATCAACAAAAGGGACAAGTACATCAATACTTTGATTTAAATGCCTAACCTGAACCCACATTCGTCCTTCAATATCATCTTGAAAGAAGAGCTTCTTCTCATAAAGCCCATCTTCACAATCAACTGTTTTTGAATCTCCTCTTACTAAGAACTCTGAAGAGAATGAGACTTTTGCACCGTTTTCACACCCTCCTGAAATAGTTATTCGCTTACCATTATTTCTAAGAGTAGTGATCTTTGCACTAAAGGTATGAGCTTCTCCAAGAAAGAGCTCATCAATTGAGCTTATATCTCGACGAACATCACGACAGGAGTGAATTAATAGGCTTACAAATAATAATATAAATAGCGTCAAAGACAGTTTCACAATAACTGTTTCGACGCTCTATCTAAATATTATAAGTTAAAATTGGTTAAACAATGCAGTAAGGATAAGAAGGAGGATTAAGTTGCCAAAGAATATTGCATCTCTAAAACTCATCGTCATATTTAATGCTTTAACGATTTCACTTTTTGATGGAGATTTTTTAAACTTTGATTGAAGCTGTTTAAATAGGCCTCCTTCAACGCGCTTTTTAAAGTAATCATCTTTAAAGAATGCAATCCTTAACCCGATAATTAAGCAAATAAAATAAAGCCACAAGTTTGAAATCCCTAGCTCATCAGCAAAGTAATAAACGATAAGCATCGGTATTTGAACAACAATTAAATAGACAAGTATTGTCGTTAAGTTATTTTTTAAAGCGATAGCAACCATCAGATAAGCCTCTTAATTACTTCGAGAAAAAGTACCCAAGTTTTTTCAACTGAAGAAATTGAAACTTGCTCATCTGGAGAATGTGCACCTGTAATATTAGGTCCAAAACTAATCATATCCACATCAGGCATTGCTTTTGATAAAATCCCACATTCTAGCCCAGCATGGATTGAAGAAATTTTTGGCTCACTTCCTCTTAGATCTTTATATACTTCATTTGTAATGGTTAGAATTTTTGAGTCTGGATTAGGTTTCCAACCAGGATAAGCTCCTTCAAGCTTTGCTTTTGCTTGAAGATCTTTTTGTGTATCAATCATTTCTTGAGCAAATGCATCTCTTGCACTTTCATTAGAGCTTCTAATTAGATTTGCCATCGCAAAGTTTCCATCTTCTAGCGTAATCACCCCAAGATTTGTTGATGTTTCAACAACACCCTTAAAGTTTTGATCCCAGGCCTTCACGCCATGGAAACAATTCTTTATTGCTGCGACAATTTTATTTGAATCTTCTATCGATAGGCCTTTTTTAGTTTCAGCTTCAATTTTATTAACTTCAAAATTTATATTTGCTTCAATGCTAGAGTGTTTAAGATATAACTCTTCAAGTTTACCTCTTAACTTAGCGACTTCTTCTTCAGTGGCACTAAACTCAATAAATGCCTCACGAGCAATTGCATTTCGAAGTGTTCCACCTTTTATTGAAATAAGATTTAACTCAACGCCTTCCAAGGCCTGAGGAATTAATTTATTAGCACTTAATCTTTCAGTATGAATATCAATTCCAGAGTGTCCACCTTTAAGACCTTTTATAACCAATTGGTAAAGTTCACTCTTTACTTCTTGTGTAGAGAATTCTTTTTCAAAGATAAGATCAACTCCACCAGCGCAACCGATGATTAGCTCATCTTCTTCCTCAGTATCAAGGTTTAACATCACTTTACCTTCAAAGTGGTGCCCTTTTAGTCCGATCGCTCCGTGCATTCCTGCTTCTTCACAAGCCGTAAAGACACATTCTAAAGGAGGGTGTGGAAGATCTTTACTCTCAAGTAATCCCATTGCAAAAGCACAACCAATACCATTGTCAGCACCTAAAGTTGTTCCATTTGCATGTATCCAATCTCCATCAATTATTGTTGTAATTGGATCATTTTTAAAATCATGTGGGTTCCCTTCATTTTTTTGAGCAACCATATCAAGATGTCCCTGAAGAATAACAGGAGCTGATTTTTCTCCTCCATGTTGTCCAGGTTTTTTGATAATTACATTATTTACATCGTCGCGGTATGTTTCTAGGCCAAGGCTTTTTCCAAAGAGCATAAGAAGAGTTTGAACAGCTTCTTCATGATAACTTGGTCTTGGAGTATCTAATAATTTTTGAAAATTTGACCAAACTAATTTTGGCTCAATATGATCGACACGTGATTGATTCATAAACCTTCCTCATTCAAGTTTTGTTCAATCTACTATGAAGTTCAATTTTAGAAAAGTAGAATCTAGCTTAAGCGGCCTCTTCCCCATCTCCACTTTCTTGATCTTGCCTAATATCCTCTCCAAGTTGAGGGAAACGAGGATGTTTCTGTGCTTCTTCTAATAGATAGACATCAATAATATGAGGTTTCCAACTTAGATAAATACCATCTAAGGGATCTAGGCCCATGTTGTCATTGAATAATGGACTTCCTTTTACATCTAAATGAAAGATATCCAATGAGCCCTCTTTTTCAAAATAATCACTGAGATTTGAGCCACGGGATAAATAAATCTTTCGTACTGTAGCATCCTTTCCCGTACCTTCTGTATTTAGGATCATATTATAGTGGTGGTATTCAATGGCCAAGCTTATCAAGTTGTATTTGAGATCAGGCTTGTCTTCAAAAGACTTTGTATTACCAGTACTTAAATTATGGATTAATTTAACATTCTCAAGGATCGTACCACCATATTCTTGGGCGGCCCGCGATCGAGATTTGGAAATTGTAATAGAAGATCTCTTCTTATAACGAAGAAAATCAAATTCAATACCTGCCAAAAAGCCAGTGCTCATAACATCATTAAGAAGTAAGCTATAGCCAGAGTCTGAAGACATATTGACCATATTAGATAATTTAGATGCACTAATCGTTAGGTACCTCTTGTGTCCAAAAACGTTCTTTATTTCAATTAAGGCCTTTGTTCCAGCATAGATTTCAATCCAATTGATATTCTTTAGAGTATGCATATGGAGGCTTCCAAAAATTCCCGTATCAGGACCCCCTCTTATGACTTCACAATCTAAAGACTGCCTTAATGCCTTTGCAAATTGTAAGATGTAGGAGTTGTGAACATTGATAAACTCTAATAATTTTTCGTTAAAAAAGATTTGTTCACACAACTTTTCAATTTCTAATTCAAACTCTTGTTTTTTCATAATGAAATTATCGACCATGAAAAGATATGCAATGAGTTAAAAAAACTTAATTTACGCAACACACCGTAACCTCTGAAGCCACTAGCAATATGCCCATAAAAGTGATAAAAAACATTAATAATTCATATAATGTTTAAGAAAGAATTTAACTCTAAATTAAAAAAGTCGAGGATCTATGTCTAATTTTCTAGAAGAGTATCACGCACATGTTGAGGAAAGGGCCAAAGAAGGTATTCCTCCATTAGCACTTACTAAAGAACAAGCAACAGAAGTTGTAAAACTTCTTGAAACTGAGCCAACACAAGAGCTTTTAGATCTATTAAAAGATCGCATCAACCCAGGTGTTGATCCAGCAGCTCAAGTAAAAGCAAGTTTCCTTATTGGAATTACAAAGGGTGCACATACATGTTCACTTATTTCAAAAGAATATGCTGTTGAATTACTAGGAACGATGGTTGGTGGTTTCAACCTTCAAGGTCTAGTTGATATTGTTGCAGACAGTGACGAAGCGCTTGCAAAACTTGCAGCAAAAGAACTTAAAAACCTTCCACTTGCTGTAAACGTATTTGAAGATGTTAAGAAATTAGCAGATGGTGGCAATGCAATTGCTAAAGAGATTATTGAATCTTGGGCAAATGCTGAGTGGTTCACTAATAAGCCACAAATTGAAGAATCAATTAAAACTGTCGTTTACAAAGTAGACGGTGAAATCAATACAGATGACTTCTCACCTGCTCCATTTGCATTCACAAGAGCGGATATCCCACTTCACGCAAATGTTATGGGTGGATCTCTTTTCCCAGAAGGACCAAAGCAAATTGCAGACCTTAAAGAAAAGTTTAAGCTTCCTGTTACTTTCGTAGGTGACGTTGTTGGAACTGGTTCTTCAAGAAAATCTGCTTGTAACTCACTTATCTGGTGTATTGGTGAAGATATTCCATACGTTCCAAATAAGAGACGTGGTGGTGTAATAATCGGTTCAACAATTGCTCCAATCTTCTTTAACACTGCTGAAGACTCAGGTGCTCTTCCAATTCAAGGAATTGATGTATCGGCACTTACTACAGGAACAATTATTGAAGTTCGCCCACTAGAAGGAAGAATTCTAGATGAAAAAGGTGAAGAGCTAGCAAAATACGATATCAGCCCTGAGACAATTCTTGATGAATATAGAGCTGGTGGACGTGTTCCATTAATCATCGGTAAAATGCTAACTGATCAAGCAAGAGCGGCCCTAGGTCAAAATACTGCTAATGAATCAGGAATTTTTGCAAAACCGCATACAACTGAAGCTAAAGATGGACAAGGTTATACTCTTGCTCAAAAAATGGTAGGTAAAGCATGTGGAGTTGAAGGAATCCTTCCAGGAACTTCATGTCTTCCAAAAATGACAACTGTTGGTTCACAAGACACAACAGGGCCAATGACAAGAGATGAGATGACTGAACTTGCATGTCTTAAATTCAATGCAGACCTAGTTATGCAATCTTTCTGTCACACAGCTGCTTACCCAAAACCAAGTGATGTTATTACTCATGCTACTCTTCCAACTTATATTCAAGACAGAGAAGGTGTTGCACTTAGACCGGGTGACGGAATTATTCACTCTTGGCTAAACCGTCTTCTAATCCCAGACACAGTTGGTACTGGTGGCGACTCACATACAAGATTCCCTCTTGGGATTTCATTCCCTGCTGGTTCAGGACTTGTAGCATTTGCTGCTGCTCTTGGTGTTATGCCACTTGATATGCCAGAGTCTGTTCTAGTTAAATTCAAAGGAAAATTACAACCAGGTATCACTCTACGTGACGTTGTAAATATGATTCCTTATCAAGCAATTCAAGATGGTCTACTTACAGTAGAAAAGAAGAATAAGAAAAATATCTTTGCTGGACGTATCCTTGAAATGGAAGGTCTTCCAGATCTAAAACTTGAGCAAGCATTCGAACTTACAGATGCAACTGCAGAAAGAAGTGCTGCTGGTTCAACGATCAAGCTAGGTCGTGAAACAGTTGTTGAATACCTAAGATCAAACGTTGCTCTTATGGAATCAATGATTGCAAATGGTTTTGGGCACAAAGGTACAATCGAGAGAAGAATTAAAGAAGTTAATGATTGGATTGAAAATGGTGAGCTAATGGAAGCGGATGCAAACGCTGAATACGCTGCTGTTATTGAAATCGATCTTGATGAAATGAAAGAGCCAATCGTTGCTTGTCCAAATGACCCAGATGACGTTAAGAAAATGAGTGATGTTGCAGGTGATAAAATTGATGAAGTTTTCATCGGTTCTTGTATGACAAATATTGGACACTTTAGAGCTGCTGCAACAGTTCTTGATGGCCAAGGTCAAGCTGATGCAAGACTATGGGTATGTCCACCAACGAAAATGGATAAAGACCAACTGACAAAAGAAGGTTACTACTCAAAATTTGCTGCTGCTGGTGCAAGACTTGAAATGCCAGGTTGTTCACTATGTATGGGTAACCAAGCACGAGTTAAAGATGGTGTAACAGTATTCTCTACTTCAACACGTAACTTTAACAACAGACTTGGTAAAGGTGCTCAGGTTTATCTAGGTTCAGCAGAACTTGCTGCAATCTGTGCAAAACTTGGATACATTCCAAAGCAAGATGAGTATCTATCAATGATGGAACCACTTCAAGGTAAGGACGATTCAATTTATCGTTACCTAAACTTTGATCAAATGGAAGGTTTCTCAATTGATGCTGACGCTTAATCTCATATTAAATTAGAGATATAAAAGAAAGGGAGCTTATTAGCTCCCTTTTTTATTTCGTATTTTCTTTTAGACAGATTTTTGCTTTTGGATTCATTTCACAAAGAGCTTCTCTTAACATTCGATTTTCTTCTTCAAGCTTCTTTGTGCGCGCTTCAATTGAAGCAATATCTCTTTTATTTGTATCAGTAATACCAACTAACTCTTTTACTGCTTCAATAAGTGGTGCAACTAATTTAGCATAAGCAACACTTAAGAAACCATTCTCATCTTCTGTCACGGCTTCTGGAAATACTTTTCTAATATCTTGAGCAATGACACCAATATCACGACCTTCTTTAAAATTCTTTTCTGGATATTCTTTCTGTCTCCAATCAAAGTAGACACCTTCGATTAAAGAAAACTTATCCAAGATAGAAACTTCACTTGAGATATTCTTTATATTCTTTTTGTATCTTCTATCTGAAGATGTATCGACAGTAGTTGTTGTTCGTATCTGTCCATTAACATCAAGAGCAAAAGCAGCACCTGGAGATGTTGTTAAGATACCAACATTTGTATTTGTTGCATTGACATGCATAATATCAGTAAAGACAGCATCACCTACTGAAAAATTAATATTTCCAGCAAATGGGTGAAATCTCATACCATTAGAACTTGATGGCCCCGTATAAAAGAGGAACATATCTGACCAAGATGAATCAGGAAATCCCTCACCGAACCAATCATAATTAGTATTTAATAGAGACATTCCGGCTTCTCCACCATCTACAAATAAGTTTACCTGTGCCTCGGAAGAAACACCAACATTTGAATCTCTAATTTTAACTTCAACATTTGCTTCATAAATATCTAAGTCTGACTGAGGTAAATTTGTACCGATCCCCACATTCCCACCAAGGTTCACAAAGAGACCTTCATCTAAACCTGAATACGAAATATAGTTATTTCCCATTGCTAAATTACTTGTTGCTGTATGGTCACCAAGATTATCTCCAGCAGCAGTTACATCACTTGGGATCCATTGTGAACTGATTGAATCCCACAAAAGAGCCTGACCGTCAGTAGGAGCTGCAGCATTTACATTTCTTCCCTGTATTGTCGTATCATCAGTTGGAATATTGAATAAGTTTGCAGCACTTAATGCAGGAAGAGACCCATCGGCTTCAAGTCTTACTAGCTCATTAGCTCCATTTGCAGTATTAATATCGACACTGTAAGAAGTTGAATTATCAACAACCGCAAAGTCACTTGTAAAGTTAAGGCCTTTAAGCTGAAGATCAACTCCATTTTTTTGATAAAATAATGAATAAGTACCACCAGCTGAACTTAACGTATTTGCTTCACCAGTACCGGTGATTCCTGTTAACTGAGAACCATCAATAGCAGGTAAACGTCCAAGTCCATCAAGTCTTACTAAGTCATTTGCAGAGTTTGAAGTATTAACGCCAATTTGCACATCATTTGCATTACTCGTTAAGCTAATATCAGCGCTTCCGGTTAAACCTTTAAACTCTAGATCACTTCCGGTCTTTTGTTTAAAAATTGCTGTTCCACCGACACTTGATGCTGTATTTGTTTCACCTGAGCCACCAGCAGAAACTGTTTGAGGCTCCCATTGTGTCGCTGTATTATTCCAAGTTAGAACCTGCCCATCAGTTGGTGCCGTCGAGGCAACATTGCGAGATTGCAGAGTTGTATCGGAAGTTGTGATTCCTGTTAATTGTGATCCATCGATTGCAGGAAGTCTTCCAAAGCCATCAAGGCGTAAAATTTCATTGGCCCCATTTGCCGTTGTTAAACCAATTTGAACATCGTTTATATTTCCTGTTAGTGAAATATCACTCGTACTTGTTAATCCTTTAAAAACTAAATTCGATGATACCTTTGACTGAAATAAAGATTCACCACCGGCACTTGAAGCTGTATTGGCCTCTCCGCCTCCTCCGCCGGTTACAATAGTCGTTGGCTCCCAACGAGAATTAGAATCATTCCAAAGTAAGGCCTGACCATTTGCTGGAGTGGCACTTGAAACAGAAAAGGATTGGATAGTTGTTGCATTACCACTTCCACCAGGAAGATTTGTCAGCAGTGAACCATCTAAAGCAGGTAGTCTTCCCGAAGCATCAAGACGTAAGAGTTGGTTGGCTCCATTTGACGTATTAATAGATAGATCCACAGTATTTGTACTTGAAGTAATATTGAAATCACTTGAACCAAGTAACCCTTTTAGAACAAGATCAATTCCTGATTTCTGTTTAAAGATTGATGCTCCACCAGCACTTGAAACAGTATTTGCCTCTCCTGAACCGCCACCGACAAGTGGAGTTTGAGGCTCCCATCGCGTGGTCGAATTATTCCAAGTAAGAACCTGGCCATCAGTAGGAGCTGTCGTAGCAATATCTCGAGACTGTAAGGTTAAAGCATCGCCAGATCCACCAGAAACACCAACTAGTTGAGATCCATCAATTGCAGGTAATCTTCCAAAAGCATCTAGTCTTAGTAATTGACCTGCACCATTTGAAGTATTTACACCTATCTCAATATCATTTGCATTTGAAGTTAATTGAATATCTGTTGTATTTGTTAGACCTTTAAAGATTAGATCAGTACCAATTTTATTTTGAAAGATCGATTCACCACCGGCACTCGTCGCAGTATTGACTTCACCACCTGCACCGCCTGAGGTAATCGTTGTTGGCTCCCATTGTGAACTTACTGAGTTCCATAAAAGGGCTTGCCCATTTGAAGGTGCCGTAGCTGAAACATTTCGTGACTGTATCGTATTGTCACTTCCACCTGATGCGACAATTCCAGTAAGTTGAGAACCATCAATAGCAGGAAGACGACCTGACGAATCAAGTCTTAATAATTGGTTTGCACCATTGCTAGTATTTATTTGAAAGTCTACAGTATTAGTACTGCCGTTAATTGCAAAATCAGATGATCCTTGCAACCCTTTAAGTTCTAAATTTTCACCAGACTTCTGTTTAAAAATTGAGACTCCACCTGCGCTTGAAATAGTATTTGTTTCACCACTTCCACCGCTAGAGATTCCAGTAAGCTGAGAACCATCGATGGCCGGTAGTCTTCCAAATGAATCTAATCTTAAAAGCTGATTAGCACCATTGGCCGTACTTATTTGTAAATCAAGACTATTAGTTTGATTATCGACAACAATATCGTTTGAGCCATTTAAACCTTTAAATTGTAGCTGACTCCCTACTTTTTGCTTAAAGATCGAAGTACCACCTGTTGAATAAACAGTATTGGACTCTCCAGAGCCTCCAGATCCACCTGATACAGTAGTTGGGACCCATGAAGAATTAGCAGAACTCCAAACGAGGGCCTGACCATCAGTTGGAGTGATATCTAAAATTGTGCGATTATGAATTGAAGTTGCATTAGCTGATGAGCCACCATTATCTGTACCGACGACCCAATTGACACCATTGAACTTGAGAACGGAACCTGTCACGGCCCCACTTGTATCGGTATCACTTAGATTATCAATACCTAATGATACAGCTCCTAATTTACCATTAACAGAAGTAACACTTGAGGTCGGCTGATTAGCAGGAACCCACTGACCTGTAATTGCATTATACTGAAGAGTTTGACCATGAGATGCACCCATATCAGGAAGAGAAGCACTTATACTGTAAGTACTTGCACCATGAGCTCCTTCTAAAGTCATTGTTAAAATTTGATTTAATGGAATAAGTGTATTTGATAATGCTTCTGCTATTAACTCTTTATTAGACTTTACACCAATTTCAAAGCTTGAAACATTTCCATCTTTATCTGTAATACGAACGTGACTAACATCGTCTAAGTTCTGGCCATCAATTCTCAATTGAGAACCATTTATTTGAATATTTTGTACGTAGAGATTGTCACGATTATTATCGCGACTTTGAATCTTTGGTACACACGATACCAAAGTAAATGTGACAATGAGTCCAAGAATGTGAAATTGCTTAAGTAAGTTCATCATTTCAGTTCTTTATCGAATGGTTCACTTAATAATCTTAATTGATTTTCACGAGAGGCAGATTATTCCTGTCACTTATTTAATAAGCTATTGAATACACAAGTGTACTAGTCAGAATTCTCAATAGTTAAGAGACTCAAATGCCAATAAAAGAAGGCTTTTGGTAACTACTTATCAAATGATTGACGAAAGTATGAACGTGGGAACTTAAGTAGTTCTAATTTAGGGATATTAAAGTCGCCTATTTTAGTGTCGGAAAGAGTTACGGCGTAAAATTCATTCTTTCCTTCTTTGCCAATTACAAATACATCAACATCTTGTCCATTCATTGAAAGCTTATGTTCACCAAATTTTCGATACTCTCCAAAATTAGTTTTTTGGTCTTCAAAAGGAATTGTCTCTGGACCAAGTGGAAGACGAAAGCGATAGCTAGAAACAAGGTTTCCGGCAACAATCATGGCATTACCACGATTTAGCTTTGTGGTGGCCTTATTTAAAAAGTAATCCATAATATATGCAATAAGATCAACATCTTTTAAATTTAAGTCATAAATCTTCTGCTCATTTCCTTCTAGTCGTGACTGCCTATTTAAGATAACTTGTGAAACAAAGACGTTCCCAGAAGGATGAAGGATGCGAACAGTATCTCCGGACTTTTTAGAGATATCCCAGGCCCACTCAGTTGTAGGAAATAATGGAGTTAAAGTAATCTTCTTATTCATAAATGCATCCTAATCACAATCTTCAAGATAGTAAAGATCTTCAAACGTTTCTCTCTTCCTAATTACCCTTGCATTACCATCTTCAACTAAAATCTCACATGCTCTTGGCCTTGAATTATAATTGCTAGACATCGTGAACCCATAAGCACCACAAGATCGAATGGCCAAAAGTTCTCCTTCTTTAAGATCAAGTTCGCGATCTTTTGCAAGATAATCTCCAGTCTCACAAACAGGGCCGACGATATCATATTGATGGGCCTCTCCTTTAATATCTAAATTGACTTTGATAACCTCTTGCCAAGCCTGATATAGAGCAGGTCTCATAAGATCATTCATTGCCGCATCAATAATGGCAAAATGCTTACCTTCATTCTCCTTTATATACTCAAGTCTAGAAACGAGAATCCCTGCGTTTGCAGCAATTGCTCGACCTGGTTCAAAGATCAGTTCAAGCTCTGGGTAGTCTTCCAAACTCTTAATGACTTCACCAAGATACTCAGAAGGATGAGGAGGAAGTTCATCTTTATATTTAACACCTAGGCCACCTCCTAAATCGAGATGCTTAAGTGAAATCCCTTTATCCTTTAAATTATTAATTAACTCTTTTAAACGCTCTAATGCTTCTAAGAATGGTACTAGAGAAGTCAGCTGTGAGCCGATATGACAGTCTATCCCCTCAACTGAAATATTATTCATCTCATTTGCCATCTCATAAACCTGCGGTGCTTTTTGAAAAGAGATTCCAAATTTATTTTCTTTTAATCCTGTTGCAATATACGGATGCGTCTTGGCATCAACATCTGGATTAACACGAATCGATACAGGAGCAATAACATTTAGCTCCCCTGCCACTTCATTGATTCGTTTAAGTTCAGAAATCGATTCAACATTAAAACATTTAATTTTCTTATTTAAAGCATAGATTATTTCATCTCGGCTTTTTCCAACTCCTGAAAAAACTGTCTTAGAGGCATCTCCACCGGCCCTAAGAACTCTTTCTAACTCACCTCTTGAAACGATATCAAAACCGCTACCAAGAGCGGCTAATTCTTTTAAAATATTTATATTTGAATTGGCCTTAACTGCATAACAGACTAAATGTTTGTGATCCTTTAAAGGGCCACTAAAGGCATTAAAATGTCTTTTAAAAGTTTTTAAAGAATAGATATAAAGAGGTGTACCATACTCTTGGACAAGTTCTTCGACTCTTATATCTTCGACGTATAATTCACTACCCTTATAATTGAAAAAATCCATTCTAATCCTTATTATTTAAATTACATTCGAATAATATTCCTAAACCATTATTAAAGCAGATTTTAAGAAACCCTGCTCCTCGCTCTTTTTCCTTGAAGCCAAATTTTTCATGCATTCTTATTGAAGTTTTATTATTTGCATTGGCCACATAATAAGCTTTAGAAGCAACTTGTTTTATATGATCTAAGCGCTTTCTTGTTAAAAGAGCACCAATATTTTGACCTCTGAATTGTGGATCTATTGTTACTCCCATTAGATACCAACCGACAGGCGAAGGATAAGAGTAATTTTTAATCATTAATTCACTATAATATATCGATCGTCCGTAGCCTACGATCTGATCACCTACTTGCGCCACTATAATATGAAAGCCAGAACGATTTCCACCGTGTGCAAGCTCTGAGCGTGTGCGTTTTAGAAAGTAGTTATAATCAAGACTTGGGTCATTATTATTCTCATTGATTATCCTCGCAATAGAAGTGGCATCTTCACTTCTCGCATAACGAGTTGTCACATCATTTGATAAAGGACGTGACTTATAATCCACAACAAATGGAGTATAAGAGTTATACTCTTTTTGTTGTATCTTCTGTGCTTTCATTGTTTTTGAAATAAAGTTCTTAAGCATATTACTTATCATTATAACGCATTAAGAAAGTTGCTGGTAACTTTAAAACAATTAACCAAGTTTTTATTCCCCTTGAATTTGAAGTGTGATTAAATGAACCAAACTATTTGTATTTACAATTAACCGACTAAAAAACTCATGAAAAAAAAAGTCCTTATTGGTTTTCTCCTATTCATTACATCCCTTTTTCTCATTGCAGGAGTCTTACTCTTTCGAATTGACTGGACGACAAAAATTGCGATTAAACTAGCAGGTGGAGAGGTCGAAAAAGTCGAAAAAATTAGAATTGGGCATTGGGAAATTACCAATCTCTCCTTTCCAATCGATAAAAATAATAAACTTATCATTGCCCATACAGATATTGACTTACTAGCTATAAAAGAATCATCTTCAATTTTTCAACGCTATTCACAGGCCTTAAACTCTAAAATCAATATAAAAAGCAAGGGCGTCCAAGTCAGTGGTTTCAAGTTAAATCAGATTCAATTCTCAATAGAAAAGAAGCTTGGCGATACTTTAAAAATTGAAAATATTCATATAAGCGATTTTGGAAAACAAAACAAAGGTGAAGTCGCCATAAACCTTGTCAATTATGAAGACATAAAAATTAACTATAATAAGTTGAATCTTGACCACCTTATTAAATTCTTCGATGCCTCACTAGGACTGTCTGGATATATTAATATCGATGCAAAAATAGAAGGTGAGAATATAGATGCTCGAGTTTATGGATCAAATTTAAATCTAAAAGGATTTCGAGTGGATGATGTCATCTCAAACTTTCTCGATACTAGAAGCATTGGCCTTATTGATGCGGCAGCCTTTGTGGCCCTCGGCCCTATTGGCCTACTTTATACTAGTGCGGCCAGCCTAGGGCAAACACTGGGAGGTTTTCGTGGCGGAGATACACCTTTAAAGCAAATTAATGTGGATGTTAAACTTAGAGGCGATGTGGCCACAATGAATGATGTGGCAGTTGCCACAGCTGAAAATCTCATTGTTGTTGAAGGTGGAGCAGATTTAAAAGCAGAAGTATTTAAAGAGCTGGTTATCTCAATATTGGATGAAGACTATTGTCCAGAGCTTCAACAAGCAATCGGTGGTACATTTAGTAAGCCTGAAATATCCAAAACAAAGGCCTTTCTTGATACTGCATCAGCTCCAGTTGAAAGCTTAACAAGCTCAACGTTTCAAGTGGTAGGTGTAGACACCTGCAAAAGAACATATCAAGGTCTCGTCAAGCATCCCGATGATAATTAAAAACAATTGGAGACAATTGAACATAATCATTTAATAAAAGCGTAGCTAATAATCTTTATATGACGAATTGCACATAATGAGAAAAATCATGGATGAAAAAGCTCCTCTAAGGTATATTACATAGATAAGTATCAACCTTAAACAGGACAAAGACTATTAGCGTTATATCGGTTCTTATATTCTTATTTCTCTTTGGCATTGCCTCAATGGGATATGTGTACGCCTATCGCGGAAGCGAAAGGTATGAAAGTTTAACTTTTTATCTAAGAAAGGGATGGCCTATTTTTGCTCCCCTAAATTGCTTGCTCTATATTTTTACTAAAAAGAAAGCAGCTAAGCCTATTATGGACCTTGCTGACTTTCCTGAATTAAAACAAGTTCAAGATAATTGGGAGACAATTCGCAAAGAAGCAGTTGCCCTTCGTGAAAATGGCTATTTTGATAAGGTAAAAGATCCTACATCAGATGGACATTACGATATTGGATTTCGTACTTTTTACAAGTATGGATGGTCAAAATTTTATCTCACTTGGTATGGAACAACACTAAACTCAGCAAAGAACCTATGTCCGCAAACAGTTGAACTTGTTTCTAAAGTGCCAGGAGTTAATGGTGCAATGTTTTCAATCTTACCAGTAGGCTCAAAGCTAACCAAACACCTCGATCCCGTTGCAACATCACTTCGCTATCACCTTGGACTCAAGACTCCAAATGATGATAAGTGCTATATCAATATTGATGGTACAGATTATTCATGGAGGGACGGAGAGGCACTGTTATTTGATGAAACCTATCTTCACTTTGCTTTTAATAACTCTGAAGATGAAAGAATCATTCTTATGCTTGAAGTCGATCGTCCAACTCACATATTTGGGAAGATTATAAACTTTGTCTTTAAACAGATTATGAGAATTACACTTGTGCCAAATATCCCAGGTGACCAAAGAGGATTAGTTAATCGTATCTTTGGTGCTGTCACTCCAGCTCTTTTAAAAGTAAGAACATTAAAACAAACAAATATCGTCTTATATAAAGTGATAAAGCATACAGTAAACTTAACACTTGTGGCCTTGGCCTTTGGACTCGTTTACTTAATTCTTAATTTTATACAGTCTCTTTTTTAGAAAAACTCGATTCAACATAAGCGGCGACGTAATCTTCAAATTCTACGTCGTCGAGTTTTTCAAACTCAATTTGCCTTTGAACAGAAGCACTCTTTTCTTCCTCTAGCTTGCCTTGAAAGATATTTTCATTACAACTTTCAAAAAGTCCACGACGATGTGAGATCGATAGCTCACGCATTGAAGAAATAAATCCCTTCTCACATGAAAGGTCATATACTCTTTGAGATAGTGTATTTCTAGGATTTAACATTGAACGGTGAAAATCAATGGATTTAATAAGATCTTCTTTACGATGGCCATCATCAATGGAGTTCATTGTCTCTTCCATCATACTAAAGAATTCTTCAAGATAGTTACGGTAACTAACTTCTTGTCCATTATTTAGAATCGTCAGATTATCCTTACGGCCATCTTTTATAATTCTTTGATTATTGTCTTCAATTTCATTATAGATTTCACGTGTACACTTTTGCGATTCAGAGAATAGACATGTCAGAAGAAATGCATCTAAAAAGTTTGCCTGCTCTTCAGAAATTCCATTTTCTGCAAAAGGATTAATATCCAAAAGTCTAACTTCAATATATTCAATTCCTTCACTTCTTAAAGAGGCCAGGGCACTTTTTCCAGGAGGAGCAATTCTCTTTGGACGAATAATTGAATAAAACTCATTTTCAATTTGGAGAATATTTGTACTAATTTGTTGAAGTTCTCCATTCTCATTTCTTAGACCGATTTCTTCAAATGGTTTATAACTTACCTTCAGTGCATTTTCTAAACTATCACAATAGCTATCAAGCCCATTGTAGCAGATTCGAATTCCATCTTGCGAAGATCCAGTATAACCAAGTCCCCCCATTCTTAGACAAGTACCAAACTCAGTAGCATATGTTTTTCCGAAATTTTCATCTTCATGTATAACTTTTAGATTGTGTTTCTTTCCCTTTAGAAAAGATTCATGTACTGCTACAGAGTTGCCAAATAAATAGAGTAGTACATTGGAGTACTTTCTAAAGTTACGGCACAAATTTAGGTATTCTTTATTAATAAACTTTTGTAGAGGCAGCTCACTTCCAAGAAGCTCATGCCAATTCTTCCAAAATTCATCAGTCATTGAAAAGTTATAATGAACTCCTGCAATTGATTGCATCGATCTTCCATAACGTAAAGAAAGGCCAGAGCGATAAAGAGTTTTTAAACGTCCCGAATTACTCTCACCATAATATGCAAGTTTAATATCCTTATCATCAGGCAGGATACATGGCATCGAAGATGGCCAGATCCCCTCTTTGTCATCTTGCTTTAAAACATAAGTTTGAAGATTTCCAAGAGTATTAATTGTTTCTTGTGAGCTATGGGAAACAGGTGTGATGAATTCTAATAAACTTTCTGCAAAGTCTGTTGTAATCCACTTATGAAGTAATTTAGATCCAAATTTAGGGTCATGGTCAGTTTGTGCAAGTTTTGCATCCTTAAGATTTACTCTTAGACCTTCTTTTTCAATTCCTTTATTAACACTTAGAATTGACTGACTTCCATATTTTTTTTGATACTTCTGTAAGGTATCAATATTACTTCTAACCATAACGTTTCCTTGTAGCGAATATACTACGCTTAGATAAGAAAGCTTTCAAGTCAAGCTTGTGTCAATTTAAGTATCCAATACTTACAGGCAGCTCATAGTTGATTCCAAAGGCAAAATCCTCATTCTTTGTTTGCCCAAGCATCAGAGCAAAGTTTCGCATAGTTCCAGAATAATGTTTAAATAGTGCTGGATAAAGGTTTAGTCGTACACGAAAGTCTTCAGAACCATTGAAAAGAAGTGACGCAGCCTGTTGTCCGAGAGTCTCTAAATAATAGCCATAAACGAAGCGTCCTTTTCTCTCTAGAGGATTCGTTAAAGCAAGTCCTGCAACAACTGAATGGGAAAGATCACCAACATCAAAAGTAATTCCCCCCATATTCATCATCCCTAGATATAGAAGAGGTCTCATATTTTTATAATGAAGTATTTTTGGTCGAAATACATAATTTAGGCCAACATTGAAAAAGTCTTCATGTTCGATATCGTAAACGGGCATAAAGTGCCAAGTACTCATACCTGCTTCATTGATCATAAAGTTCATAAAATCATCATTTAGCCCAAGAAAGAAACCTGCTACATCAAAGAAATAGAGATCTGCGATATGATCATAAGCAGATACTTCAGGTTGATCTGTTTCGCTTGCTTCATTACCAAAGTGCATCGCATAGGTTACGAAGAATGAAAAAGTTTTTGCCCACTTTATTTCGTAATAATCAGCGTATTCAAGAAGCTTCTTGGTTTCGTAGGCACCACCAAAAGTATGCAAGAATATATTTGGAAGTACCCTATCGCTTAAAAATTCTTCTTTGAAGAACTCACCGAAGCTTCCCTCTTTTCTAATCTCATGAAAGGGATCCTTTACTTCATTCCATACTTCTTTGTGCTTTTTCCAATAGTTCTCTTGGTTAAACCAATATGGGTTTTGAATAACGTCGAAGGAACCATTGATATACAGCTGAACCGGAGACCATATCGTATCCACGTCTTTATTAAATATCAGATACTTAGAATTTTGAGCAAATGCATTTAAGAAAACAAACGTAAGAAAAATATATTTAAAAACCTTAATCATTTAAAAACCTTAGCTCGTATTTGTGGCCAGAATGAGTATAAATTTATATAAGAAGTCATCGTGAAAAGACTATTTATATACCTTCTCCCATTTCTACTACTTCTAGGAAGTAATTCTTTAGCACAAGAAAGTTACTTCTACAAAGATCGTGAACACACCAAACAAGAAGTTTTTGAAGACCTCAGTTTTGTTTTTGGACTTTCATTAATCGCCTACCCTTTAACACAATGGGATACTGTAAAAAATGAAGGTTCTTTAGAAGTTTATCGCAAGAACTTTGGTCGTATCGTCTTTGATCGAGATGAACCTTTTTGGAACTATATGGTTCACCCTTATACTGGTTCACAAATGTTTCTATACTACCGAGCAAGAAGCTATAGCTACTCTGACTCACTGGCCTTAACTTTTGTCTCTAGTACCGTTTTTGAATTCTTCATTGAAGTGTATACAGAACCAGCTTCTGTGCAGGATCTATATCAAACACCTGTACTTGGGGCCGTTATGGGATATGGTTTTGAAAAGCTTTCCATGGAACTGCTAAATAACGGTGGAAGTGTCTCAAAATTCTTTGGTCACTTAATTAATCCAATGACCCTTTTCTCTTCAATATTTGAAGGACGTGGAATAAAAGCTTCAGCAATGTTTGCTCCAAGCTTTGATAAGAAATCCATAGGATATTTTATACATGCAAGTTTTTAAGAGACTTCTTATATTTCTTTTAATCATCTCAGGCATAACAATATCTGCTAAGCCTTATGAGTACTATTTAAGAACAGGTTTAACACTTGAGAAAATGCTATTTAACGAGCTTGATGATGACCAGTTTGAAAATCGTTACGATATCGAAGATCGTGATGAGTCGACTGCTTTTGGAATATATACCCAATTTTCATATCGCTATGAAAGAGTTGAAATTGGTATTGAGTCCCATACAACATTTGGTCGCGCAAAAGATCTTCAATTTGGTTACGAAGGAAATATTCTAAGTGGTTCGGGAAATTTTCGTTCTTTTACAATTACACCAACATTAAGATTTAATACTCCTGATCTAGAAATTGAATATCTAAACTTTATCGGCTTTAGAAAGTTTAAAGCATACGTTAAATTTGGACCTAGCTGGCAATTAAGTTCACTAAGCCTCGATGGTTTTAATATAGACTCAAATGATAGAGACCTTAAGCTAAACTATGACTCATTTGGTGGTGCACTCGCTGTAGGAATTGAGCAAATTAAAGAAATTGGTCACTACCCATTCTTTCTTGAAGTCTCTGTTGCTGGCCATAGATCATATAAAGTAACACTAATAGATCGAACTGATCCAACAAAAGTAGAGATCGTCAAAGAAAGTAGTGCTCGAAATGATATTAACTCCTTTTCAATCTTCTATAAGGTTGGAGTAACTTTATTCTAATTATGAAACTTGAAGCGACTAAAGAAGACATCGAAAAAATTGAAAGCTTTTTAAAACGAGAAGCCCGTGGAGTGCTTGAAATATCAGCTCGAACCAAAGAAGGTGCACCAGCATCTCTAAAAGTTTCCCCTGTCGTAGACAAAGTCCCATTTCCAACAATTTATTGGCTTGTTGACCCTATTGTTTACAAGAAGATAAGTCATCTAGAGGGACAAGGATTTACAAAAGAGCTACAAAATAAAATCAATAATAGTGAAGAGCTACAAGAGAAAGTGAAGTCTATTCATGAGTCTTATCGAGATGAAAGAATTGAATTATTCAAAGAATTAAATCTTGAACTACCAGAAAATATGATGCCAATGATTACTGAAAATGGGATCGGTGGACTTAGAGACTTTCATCATTTGAGATGCCTCCACATGTTCTATGCATATCACTTAGTAAGGCCACATATTATTGGCGATATGATAGATGAAAAGCTACGCTCTTTTGCGATTTGAAGAAATATGATGATAAGAGAAGACCACACTCCAAATAACAGAAACAGCGATATGTAGATAAGCTGAATACTCTCTAAAGACTTGTCCATCAACAACTTGAATTAAATATCCCGTTAAGCTCATCAAAACAAGAAGAACCAAAAGAAAAATTCCAGAAGTTCGAGACTTCTTATATCCACTTTCAATACGCTTCCAAACATGATTAGAGAAAATCATTCCAACGGCAAAGATAAGAAAAGGAACTGTTAAAACATGAACTTTTTGGAAAATAATTGTAAGAGGGTGAGTTTCGGGTCCCCATTCCCCTTCTATTGCTAAAAAATACTTTGCAATGAAGTAGATAATACTTGTTATGAGAACAAGATAATTGATTGTGAATATTGTATTTCTTTCTGCTCTGGTCATGATTACTTACTTAAGTATATCACCTTGTAAGTATAGTGATAACCACACTAGAAATTTTGTACTCTTAGACGAGAGAGTTGCTCCCGATACAATATCAATACTATCCGGAAGAGTTGACTTAAATTTCTTAAGCCAGCTGTCTTTTACTCGATACTCTGAAGGCTCTTCAAATTTAACAACCTTTAAACTCTCTAGCTTCTTATCTTCAATATGAATATGAACAAGCTGTCTCTTTGTTCTCACAATATCTGAGAATACGAAATCAAAAGAACTCTTCTGATTGCATACTCTTTGATAAAATGAATAGAATTTCCTCACATCTCTAGTGGGAAACTTTGACTTAATCATCTTATATTCTTTCTCAGTTAAGAACTTTGATTTTTCAACAAAATGACATTTGGGAAATTTACGTGCAAGGGTGTCTTTTAGGCCGGCCTCGGCGCTATAGGAAAAAAATAAAGTGAGGAGAAGAACTCTCCCCACTTCAAAAAATATAGAATTATTTAGTATTCCCATCCAATTCCAAAATTGAAAGCCTCAGACTCACCAACATTTGAAGCATTCTCATACTTTGTGTAGTCAGCTTTGAATGATACTTTATCAAGTGGCTTATACATAACACCTGCTGTTAGGTTTGTTCTATCATTGGCCTTATCAGCAACACCTACAGTAGCGTCAACATCATCTTGAGTATTATAACTCTCATATCTTACATATGGCATAATTGTATAAGTTTTACTATGTGTAATATTGTATCCAAGATCTACATAATAACCTTGCATTACGTCAGCAACAACATTTCCTGACTTAGCAGAGAATTCTTTACCATCAAGTGTTGAATAAACATATAATGCTTTCACCATTAGGCCTTTGTAGTTATATGCTAAGTGAACATCATAAATATTGTGTTCACCTTGAGCGTCACCATTCGTTGTCCCTACATATACAGAAGTACCTAGATCAAGACCAAAATCAAATCCGTAATCTAGTCTTAAAATATGTGACCAGTGACCAGCAACTGCCTTAGCACCTTTTTGACGGCCATCGCGAACACCGTCAGCATCAAAACCTGAAGCATCAGCGTTACTCCAACCTTCTAAAGAGTTCATAATATAGTATTTATAGTCTAAGTTCTTCCAAGTACCATAAACACCAAACCCGTTTTCACGCATTGTTGTTGGGATAATATTTTTTTCAATCTCTGGACGATTAACACCAATAAAACGAGTTGGCTCGTGCTCTAAGTTAACAAGACCAAGTGGTGATAGAAGTAGACCGGCCTTGAAGTTTAATAGTTCAGAATGTGCATAACGAATCTCTGCGAATTCAGTATAGATTTCATCAGCGTGCTCAATTTCAATCTCAGTCATGAATGACCACTTGTCGCTAAACTTATACCCTACGTATAGAACATTTCTAAGAGTGTCCCATTGAGCATTTGAGTCTGAGTTATCTTTGAAAACGATTTCCCCATAACCACCAAGGCTTACTCTTGATGAAAGACCTTGAGACTGAATGTCTTGTACTTCTTTCGTTAAAATATTAATTTTTCTTTCTAGCTCTTGAGTTGTTGCTGCATTTGCAAACGACGCACCAAGTAAAAGAGTTACTAAAAACTTCTTCATTGTTTCTCCTGTGTTTGATTTACCAAACAGATATTAAGGATAGTTAACAAAAAGTCAAGACACTCAACAAGACAATAATATTTATGGCTTAGAAGCTCCGCGCTCTAAAAAGAGAACAAAGAAGAAACCAAAAAGAATGAGACCAATTGCAATGAAGTCCTCTACACCAAGAGTTGTTGGAAAGAAGGCACGTTCGGCCAAGATCTTCGTTTTTCCACGAATGACAATAGATTGAGTAACTTCGCGCCAAGGCCATACTTTAGATAGAGTTCCAAAAAGTATTCCCACTAAAAATGCCATGGTACGTTCACGAAAGTTATTCATAAAGTAATTTAGGACCTTAGAGAAGCTTAGAAGACCTGTTAAACAGCCAATGGCAAAAACACCAATAATAACAAAAGCACCATCAGCAAAAGGATTCTTCAAAGCACCAGTAACGTATTCATACTTACCTAAGATGAGCAGAATAAAAGAGCCAGAGATACCAGGAAGGATCATGGCCGTAATTCCAATAAGTCCGCAAAGAAAGATAAACCAATGATCTGTAGGAGTTGTGACAGGAACAAGCTGAGTAATAAAGAAGCCAAGCATGCCTCCCAATAAAACCATTAAGAGATTCATTGGATTCTTTCGATCTTTTAGATCTCTAGCAATAACAATTATCGAAGATGAAATAAGACCCAGAAATAAGCCCCAAGTTGGAACTGGATGGTGATTGATAAGATAGTGCATTAGTCTCGCTAGGGAGAACATGGCACCAAGAATACCAACTGCAAGTGGAATCAAGAACCTTAGATCAATTCTTTGGGAAACACTTTTAAAATTTAGAGTAAGAGCATCTTTAATAAGGTCTTTATTTATCGCTGCTATTGTTGAAAGCAACTTATCATAGATTCCCGTAATAAATGCAATTGTTCCCCCAGAAACACCTGGGATTAAGTCGGCAATGCCCATAAGAAAGCCCTTGCAAAAAACAAGGGCCATATCTTTATTTATCATTTTGTTACTCGTTGTTAGATTCTTCGTCTTCTTTAGCAAATGGAGTCGTATCCCAATCTACTGAGTGCTTACATTCAGGACATTGAAGTTGTTTCCCCCAACGCTTTGTTTCCTTCACACCCATGACACCAAATCCACATGCTGGACAGTCATAAACTTTTGGCTCATTCCATAATGCAGTTTCACAGTCTGGATAATTCGTACAACCATAGAAGATTTTCCCGTAACGAGACTTCTTCTCTGCAAACTTTCCAACCTTACACTTTGGACAAGTTACATCAATAGTATATGGAAGTGTTGTTTCACATTTTGGATATTCTTCACATCTAACGAAACGGCCGTACTTACCTTTTTTAACTTCAAGGCGCTTTCCACACTCAGGGCATGGATCACGGAACCAATCTTTTGGAAGAATTTCAATAGTTCCATCAAGGTGCTTTTTAAAGTCAAAAGTTGAAGTACAATCTGGATAGTTTCGACAAGCTAAGAACTGACCATTACGTCCCCATTTAATAAGATACTCACCATCTTCACATTTCTTGCAGTGAATTCCTGTTGGGATCTCTTGCTTTTTAAGGTTCTTCATTTCCTCTTTGGCTTTCTCAAGAGTTTTTTCAAACCCTTGCCAAAATTCTTTTAGAACCTTCTTCCACTTAATCTCACCTTCTTCAATCTTATCCAGAAGCTTTTCAACGTTTGCTGTGAAAGCAACGTCCATAACATCAGGGAAGGATTCAATAAGCATTTTACATACAACTGTTCCAAGCTCTGTTGACATGAAACGGTTTTCGACCTTTTCCACGTAACCACGATCTTGAATATTTGAAATAATCGAAGCATAAGTCGAAGGACGACCAATACCTTTTTCTTCTAATGTCTTAACCAGTGAGGCTTCATTATATCTTGGAGGTGGAGAAGTCCAATGTTCAACTTCATTAGGGCCATTCTTGGCCTTCATCTTCTCACCGACATCAATTAATGGAAGTTCACCTGTTGCTTTTGCTGTATCATCTTCATCGTCATTTCCACCGCGACGTGATGCCTTCTCAGCCGCTGCTTCCATATAAACAGTTCTAAAACCAGCAAATTTAATAATTGAACCATTGGCCTTAAAGAAGTGACCTTCACATTCATAAGTTACAGCGGTCTGATCGATGATGGCCTGACTCATTTGAGATGAAATAAATTTATTCCAAATAAGCTCATAAAGCTTTTGCTCATCTGGCTCAAGATCTCCCCTAAGTTGATTAGGAGTATATTCTAAAGAAGTAGGTCTTATGGCCTCGTGGGCATCTTGAACCTTGCTACTTCCCTTTTTCTTATATTCAATAGGCTCTGGTGATAAATACTTTTCACCGTATTGATCCTTAACATATTCACGTAAGGCGTTTAATGATTCAGGCTCAGTTCTAACAGAGTCCGTTCTCATATATGTAATAAGACCGACAGTTCCAAAGTCCGTTGTTGCAATCCCTTCATAAAGTCTTTGCGCAACCATCATTGTTCTCTTGGCCGTAAAACCTAATTTATTAGCCGCTTCCTGTTGAAGCTTAGAAGTTGTAAACGGTGGAGTTGGATTCTGTTTTCTTTCACGTTTTTTAACGTCAATTACTTCAAATTCCTTACCTTTTACATCTGATACAATCTTCTTTGTGAATTCTTCATCAGTAAGTTCAGTCTTTTTCTTTGCTGTCTCACCATAGTATTTAATTTCAAAAAGCTTACCATCTTTTTCCATATCACCGTGGATTGAAAACCACTGCTCAGGAATAAAGGCTTTAATTTCATCTTCTCTTTCGACAATAATTCTTAGAGCAACAGATTGAACTCGACCAGCTGAAATCCCTCGCTGAACCTTGTCCCAAAGAATCGGAGAAATTTTATATCCCACTAGACGATCAAGAACACGACGAGTTTTTTGAGCATCGTACATATTGACGTTTAGCTCTGTCGGGTTTTCTACCGCTTCAGTTACCGCTTTCTTAGTTACGGCATTGAAGATAACTCTTCTTATCTTTTTTCGCTTTCCAATTTCTTCTGAAAGGTGGAATGCAATGGCCTCTCCCTCACGGTCCAAGTCGGGTGCGAGAAAGATTTCATTAGCGTATTTGGCAAGTTCTTGGATTCTTTCAATCTTTGCTTGTTTCCCACTAATTGGAACAAGATCAATTTGAAAGTTATCCTTGATATCAACACCTAGTTTTGACTTAGGAAGGTCTTTGATATGTCCATTTGACGCAACGACCTGAAACCCTCGTCCTAGATATTTTTTGATTGTTTTAGCTTTAGATGGTGACTCCACTATAACCAGTTTATAGTCTTTGTCCTTTAAAGATGATCCAGAAGTTTTCTTTTTCGCTTTCTTAGCAGTTTTTTTGGCCGTTTTCTTCTTTGCAGTTTTTTTGGCCGTCTTCTTCTTTGCTGTCTTTTTCTTAGCTGTTTTCTTTTTGCTTGTTGCTTTTTTTGCTGCTTTTTTCGAGGCCTTCTTAGAGGCAGCTTTTGTTGCAGCTTCACTCACAACGTCTGTTTGTGACATGTTCACTTACTCCTAGTAATAAAAACAAGGCGCGTTATTAAAACGCGCCTCAAATATCTTAACATATTTTTTGCTAGCATAGATTAATTTGAATCACTATTCAATAGTTCTTCAATTTCTTCGATGTCGTATGGAGTCAATCCATAAGGATTTTCCTTACTGTTCAGATCTTCATCCATATACTTGCGTCCCTCTTTAGCTTCGATCTCATTCATTGACTCGAGTGCATTAGGATCTTTTGTCTTAACACCTTTTTCAATTAAGTTAAGATCTTGACGCTCTAGGTAAGTATCTTCATCAATCTTTTGTTCATTCAATTTAGTCTCTGCATCAATTAATTCTTGTTCAAGCTTTTCTAATTCCTTTAGATCACGCGCCTGTTCTTTAATAATTGATTTCTCTCTTTCTTGGCGCTCTAGTTCTTCAAGCTCATCTTCTTCAATACGAATTTCATCAACTTGTTTTAATAAGTCTTCACCAAGATTATCTAAATTTAATTCAACATCAAGTTCCTCAAGTGCAAGGTTCTCTTTTTCACCTAAGGCCTTTTCACGTGAACTAGTTCTAAGCTGATCTGCCATCTTTGCAGTTGCCTCAGACTTAGTCAGGGCAATATTACCAAGACCCATTTCATCATTTGAATATGAAATGACTGCAGTAGCAAAATTATCCGTTACTGTAATAACTGTTGCCTCACCTTTTACATAAGTTGGTTGAGAACTAATTTTCTTTCCTGTTCCCTGATCTCTAAAAGAATATATCTCAAAGATATTTCCTAACTCCACACCATCAACACGACCACGATCAAGATAGATGACTTCTCCTAGAGCTAAGCCTCTTTCTTGAACCTTAAATGCACCAATAATTGCTGCTTCAATACGACGTGAATTATATGTTTGAAAGATTTTTGCAATTTTTGGCGTATAAACAGTGATTCGTGCTCCACGCTCAATAACATCCACAATTTGGAAAGTATCAACTTCCCATTTATTATCTTCAAGTTCTCTTACTGCCTTTACTTGACCTACAATAGAATAACGAAGCCCTTCTCGATCAGAGATTTCATGAGAAACTTTCCCTTGTGGTTGATAAATCGAAAATTGATCTCCAGGTCTTACTTGGACAGACTTATCAAATTGAACATAGGCCTTACCTTTATCATGAATCAAAACAGCTTCATCTTTCTTATCTGATATATAACCTAGATCTTGAATATGATTTGTTGAAAGAAAAGTATTTAAATAGAACCCTTGCGAGACATTAATTTCTTGCCTTTCAATAGATGAGATTCCATTCTCATCATATTCCTCAGTTGGCTCTTCTATAAGAACTTTTGTAACAGGAGGAGCATACTTTTTATAATCAGTATTTAGTTCAATCTCAGTCATCGAAAGAACATCTTGATACGTCGACTCAGTTAATGACTGAAAGAATGCACCCTTATCGATTAACTTTCTTCTCTCAACTAACCAGTCAGACTTTATATCCTCACCATAATTTGAAAAGGCCCCAGAGCTTGCAACCTTTACACCTGCAACCTTAGTATCCTCAGGTGTTTGAGAATCAAAACTACCAAAAGAAACTTTTGGAAATGATTCTTCACTACCTGTTGAGAAAACAAGGATTTGTCCTGGTTCAATTTCATGAGGATTTGTAATCTGTGGGTTCATTGACCAAATTTTAGAATAATAAAATCCTGATCCAAAAAGGTTCTTTGAAATTTTCCAAAGCCAATCACCTTCTTGGACAACATACTTATCTACTTTTGCGGCCGTCGCTAACTCATTCCACTCATCTGCTGGAATTTTCTTCTCAACAAATTTAGCTAGCTCAAGAAGTTCTTTTTCTTCTTTACCAACATTAAATAAGTTCTTATCTAGAGAGACCTTTTTATCAGAGGTATTTATCTTATTGGCCTTACTAGGCTCTACAACCTCAACATCTGACTTTACATCTTCGGCCAAAATATCAATTTCATCAATTGAATCAGCTCCTGATGCATTATTCTCATTAATTTTCTTTTTATTTTCTTCTGTTAAGACTTCCTCACCTGGAAGATTAACTTTTTGATTATTTTTCAAAGACTTTAATTCATCTTCTAAGACTTCATCTGAAACATCTGTTTGCTGAGGTTGATCGGCCTCTTCTTCAAGTAGCATTAGAAGATCTTTGTCATCTAATAATTCGAGATCTTGAAGATCGTCTTGAGCATATGAAAGATTCACTTTCAATATGATAGCTACGATACAAAATAGAAATTTTAGATTTCTCTTTTTCAAATCTACCCTTATGCTTCGCCAAAGAAGTCATGAAGAATTGAATGATATTTTTCATTCTTCTTTTTTAACTTTAATTTATCAGTACATGCAATTAAGCGACCTAAACTTTTAATAACAAGACCAGAAAAAGCATGTTGCCTTAAAATCTCTTCATATAGCTGCATTGCTAAATCGTATTCATTTTGAGAAAAAAGCATCTCTGCTAAATAAAATTTTGCTCTTACTTTTATTTGGCCATGTTTTGAACTTTCTAAATCCTTTAGGATAGTAAGTGCTTGATCTAATCGATTCTGGGCCAAAAGACCTTCGGCTTGCTTTAATAAATTTAATTCTTTTTGTAATTGAAGATCATCATTTTGTTGGTTTTGCTTCTTTGCTGCAACTTCATTTGCAAAAACATCAACCGTTTCTGCTAACTCGTTTCGACGTGCTTTTTCAAGATCATCAATCATCTCAAGTTGCACCTCTTCTTGCGAAGCTGATGGTTTAGAACTCGATTTGTATTGCTCGGCCAAACTTGGAGCTTTAGTTTCTTTTAATAGCTTGTCATACTTTTCAAGAAGTTGATCATACTGAGCCTTTGGCACCATCTGACTCTTTGCTTGTTGAGTATCAGCTGTCCCCTCTTCCTCAAACAATGTTTTTCTCTTTCCCATCCATGAACAAGATGTAGTTGAAAGAGATAAAATAAAAATAGAAACTAGTGGCAATCTCATCCTGAAATCTTTCACTATGTGTCCTCCATGACTTGATAAAAGAGTGGCCTTTAATAATATTTTAGGTTACAAAGCGTTTAAGTCAATGAAATTTCGTGGATAGGCAAAGTCTTCCAACGATAAAAACAAAGTAGTCGAGTATTTTATGAGTGAAATATTTAAAACAATAGTAAGAGTTCCAAAGAAAGAATCAGCCTATTTTTATTTTCAACTAGAGGCCAACGAAGGACTATGTTTTTACTCAACTATTGAAGGCGATAAACACGAAGGTCATCGTGATATTATTGTTCAAGCACACCCTAGCCTTAAAGAAGAAGTTGTCCAACTACTTAATAAACTTGGAAAAGAGATCGAGCTCGAGTTTATTGACTAAAATCTGAACAGCTTTAACAAATTTTCAAGTATTCTAATAAAATTTAATGAAAGTGATATAACTCGCAAAGCTTTATAAATATAAAGGAGAGATTATGTCCCCATCCCCTAAACTAAAGAAGGCCATTAGTACTTCTTTATGCATTCTGGCCTGCCTACAGATGGCATCTTGTAAGGTTGTTACAAACAAAGGTATAAACAATCATTTTGAAGATTTTAAAGCAACACTTCAGGTTGCGCCTAAATCATCACTAAATGATGGAAAATTAGTCATGGCAAATGATCTTCAGTTTAAAGCTGAAAGAATTGCTCATCTTATCAATAAAGCTCCAAAACTTGAGACATGGACAAATTCGAAGCGTACTTTTGGCGCAAATGATCGCACTCGTCGAGTAAGAACCGTTGAAAAATACGAAGAGAGCAAGGCCAAGATCAAAAAGTGGATGTCTGATGTTAAGAAGCTTACGATGGATATTCATGCTATTACCTATGAAGCAGGAAAGAATTCATACAAAAAAAATCAATTTAATAGACTTGAGAATTCTCCTGAGCAGATTGCACAAAATGAAGTCCTTGCTCTTTATTCTCTAACATACCTAAGAAACCTAAGTGAAGGCTATGCTAAGCGATCTATTAACTATATCGAAAAACTTTCAAGTAAAAATATGAAGCGATTTAGTGAAAATGATGAAGAATTCAAGCTAGAAGTTCTTCAACAGCATATGGCCTATATCGGTATGATGAAAATTATTGATAAAGATGCTGAGAAAACACTAAAGAAACTTAAGGCCATGAGAGACCATAATATTCTTCCAGAGGCAATTAGTGAAAATATTAATAATCTCTTAAACTCTGGAAAACAAGAAAACTCTGAAAAGATACAGAAATTCAATGAGTATAAAAAAGAGGCCTTAACAAAAGAGCAGCAAGAAGAGTTTGATAAGGCCCTAGCCTCTTTTGATTCAACATTTGGTAAGAAGTCATTACTCTTTGATCCGGCAAATCCAGATCACCCACTAATGCACTTATTTGTTATTGCTTCAAATCTCTCATGGGGTCTGATCAATACGATGATTGGTGGAGCATTTGTTGCAACGAAAGTTCTACTTGTTCCAGTTAGCCGTGGTGTAAACCTTTTCCTAAGTTTCTTAGAAACAGTAACACCATATCGCTACATGAGAATGATTAACTTCGATCTTCCACGATTAGCAATTTCAGCTTCTAAAATGCAAATCTATGCTGATGTTTGTGGGCTTGGATATATACCAAGTAAAATGTCTGCTGGTCTTTTTGAGTTAGACTTCTGTACTGGCCATAGGTTCGCTTCAGGGCATGAAGCAGGACACGCGAAACAATCAGCTTTACTTGGGCCTTTTTACTTCCCTGCTGCAATCCTATCATATGCACTTGTTGGTGGTCATGGTGGATTTATTGAAGCTTGGGCAGATATTTGGGCAGCTCACTATCACTAGGATATAAAGGGCATAAATGAAGATTAAAAAATCATTAAATTATAAGAAGACTCCATTGAGGTATATAAACTATGCCTTAATGAGTCTCTTTATATTTATTGCATCCTCTAATTATTCAATTGCACTTGATTCTTTTGATAGAATTTCTAAAGAAGTTTATAAAGATATTAACTTAAGACTAAAATATAAAATAGACTCAAAAATACTTGAGATGGAAGTAATAAGAAATAACGACTTCTTCCTTTTCCTTGATCAAGACTTAGATGGAACTCCAGACAGTATTGACAATGATATTGATGGGGATGGAGTTGATAATATTGCAGATGAGTTTCCAACATTATCAACTGAACAAGGTGAAGACCAAGATAAAGATGGAATTGCAGACTTCATAGACTTTAACTACAGTTTAAATATTGATGAACAGGAAAGAGATTATGCAGCAATTATTCAACGAGATGTATTTGTTACATATAATATTCTTATTATTCCCGCTGCCAAGACAAACCTGAAAGAATTGACGGCCATAAAAGAGCTGCTTCAATTAGAGTTAACTTCGACTACAGATAATCTAAAATTCATTGTGCTTGAAACACAAAGTAAAGATCAATTTATGACCCGTGGCCTTTATGAAAAAGAATGGAAACAATTGATTCTCTACAAGAACCATTTAAAAGATTTTAATGAATTTAGTCTAACTCTTACACATGAGTACTTCCACTTTATCGCTCAAGAAATGCCTGAGCTCTACAATCACTTTATAAATGAGGTTGGATGGAATAATAAAGATGGCGAACTAACTTATCAGCATAATTGTGATCAACAAGAAACTTCATATAATCTAGTTGAAGCAACTCTTATTAATACAGATAAAAATCCTTTGATGAAGTACGATAACTTTCCTTCTGACTACTCCACAGTCTCACCTACTGAAATGTTTGCCGAAGTTGGTACTGCTGTTCTACTAGAAAGAAAAAGACATGAGAGAAGCTTTCAGAAGAGATTTTATAAATTTGAGCGCTTCAAGTCTGCGCAAGCTTATTTTGAAATGGCACGTCTTCTAAATATCCCGTAACATCCTGAAATCACTAACTAAATAAAATCGTCTAAAAATTAACTATAGGTAGAAATACTACATACTAAACAGTTTAATACTTAGTTTAGGTCTATACTCATTTTATATTAAGCCTACTACTGGAGAGAGAGAATGAGTATTAAGTCGATACTAAAGGCCATCACCTGCCTTTCAATTTTAATGAATTCCTATGCAACATGTACTGTTGAAGAGTTTCTTAGAGATGGAATCTGTCCAGGAATGGGTAAAGATAGTGTCATTCAACCACGATATGAAGAAGATGGAGTTATAAACCGATATGGTGAGTTTACTTTCCGTCCCGAATATCAAACGTTACCGGTAGGTCTCACAAATTCAGAATTATTAACAATTGGTGCTGCTGCAAGTACAGCTATCTTACTTTTTAATAATGATGAAGAACTAATCCAATTTGCTCAAGACAATCGCACAGAAATCACTGAAGAGATTGCCTTTTGGGGAGAAAAAGCTGGAAGTATGCCAATTGGTATCTCTGCTGCTGGATATGTATTAGGTGTAGTAATTGATAATGATGAAGTAACTCGAGTTGCAAAAGTAGCACTTAAGGCAACTGCAATATCTGGCCTAATTACCAGAGCAGGGAAAATGACTTTTAGTCGTAAACGCCCTAATAAAACTGATGACCATACAGATTTCACAGGATTTAATTGGGATAATGATAACGTTTCATTTCCTTCAGGTCACACGACAACGGCCTTTGCCTTTGCAACTGTAATTGCTGAACACTACAAAGATAAATCAACGATTATTCCTGTACTTGCCTACACTGCGGCAGCTGTTGGAGGTTGGTCGAGAGTTCACGACAAGGCTCACTGGGCAAGTGATGTTGCCATTGGAGCTCTAGTAGGACATTTAACAGGTAAGTTATTTTACGCTGAAGAATTTGAAATAAATAGAAACGAAAAGTGGGATATGTCGATTCATCCAATTGTTACTCCAAATTATGCTGGGTTTCAATTTGAGTTTCGTGGAAGAAGAAAAGAAGATAATTCTGCTCGTAACTTCATGAAAAGATGTAGAGATCACTATGAAGATCAATACACTAAAAACGGTGTAACAAGAGAATGTACATATCAATATTTCTTAAGTGTTTATGGTAAATAAAATAAGAAAGGGCCGATCATGGCCCTTTTTTTATTCTAATATTTTAATTCAAATACAATTGGAAAGTGATCTGAGAACCCTGCTTTTTGTTTTTTCTTAGCAAGGTGATCATAACGGTTTGGAGGCGTTTCAATTTTCTTTTGTTCATAAAGCTTAAATCCACGATCTCTCATTTCTTCAATATCTTCCTCTACTACAGTTGCAGGTTGAGGCTCTCTGATAAAGTCAGGTGCATAAATCTGATAAGATCCTAGAACTAAACTAATAGGGGCCTTCTCATCTAACATCGTTTTTGGAACGAAGACTCTATCAAGGTGATTCCACTGCCCACCTCTTTTGTAAAAATATGTCCCCGGAGGAAGCTTTTTCTTACTACTAAGTGATTTATCAGCTCTAAAAGTCTTTTCGACATCAACGATTGTCTTATCTTTTAAAAGAACATCCCTCATTGGGTGCTTATTATCAGCGGCTTTTAACTCTGGAATTGTATTGAAGTCACCCACAGCAACAACAGAAGCTTTAGTATTCTTTTTTAGGATTTCATCAATACGCGACTTCAATGTCTTAGCAGCTACAACTCTAGCGTGATCAGGATTACCTAAACTTGGCCAGTGATTAGCAAAGATATAAAGATCTTTTCCCTTTAGTTTAAATTGAGTTTCAAAAATATTTCTAGAAGGTCTCTTCTTAAAATATTCATCTTTTAAAACATGCTCTTTACTTCCAACATATTTTAAATCCGATGATTCATTAAAAAGAACAGCAAGATCAACTCCACGGTAATCAGGAGAATTAGATGTGTAGTACTTCTTATATCCTAAGACCTTTGCAAGTTGGCCAATAACATTTGCATTTTCAATTTCCGAAAGAACAAGAATTCCTGGAAGTTTCTTTCTCTCTTTTAAGATAACATCTTTAATTTGAGAGAGTTTCATATCAACTTTTTCCTGAGTCCAGTCAGCATCAAAACATTCGTTACGGCGATATTTTGATTTAACTTTTGCACAGGCTTCTTTCTTCCCTTTTGTATTCTTTGGAAGATAGGCCCAGTCGTTCTTGCCTTCATCTTTTTGAGCATCAAAAAGATTCTCAACGTTATAAGACATAATCTCTATTGTTGAAGCAAAGCTTGAGCTTACAAGTAAGAATAAAATTAAAATTTTCATACAATTCCCAGGGTCTATAGATTTTCTTTAATCCAATCAAGGACATCGTCATGATGTGACTTTGTTTTAACTTTATCCATTACATATTTCAGACGACCGTCTTTGCCAATGATAAAAGTTGTTCTCATCACACCCATGTATTCTTTACCCATAAATTTCTTAAGGCCCCAAACACCATACTTATCCATAATCTTGTGATCAGGATCTGAAAGAAGGTCAAAATTAAGTTTTTGCTTTTCTATAAAGCGTACAAGCCTTTTAGGCTCATCTGGAGATACTCCTAGAACCACAGTATCAGCATTTGCAAATTTCTTCTTATAATCTCTAATTCCACAAGCCTGAGTCGTACAACCAGGTGTCATGGCCTTTGGGTAGAAGTAAAGAACAACATTTTTCTCACCCTTAAAGTCTTTTAAGCTTACTTTTTCTTCGTCTTGATTTTTAAGTGTAAATGCTGGCGCCATATTTCCAATTTTTGGAAAACTCATATCAACTCTCCTATTTAATTTTTACCATTTATCTCGTTTGTTTCTCAATTTCTTAATCTCTTCTACATCTTTCGTCATCAAAAACAAATTCACTTTCCGCTCAGTTGCAAAATTTGTTCGAAACTTAACACTTCCTTCTTTGTGAACTTGTTCAAGAAGCTCTTTTGCGTCTTCATTTTCAGGTTCAATACTAAGAGTGAAGCGTAAGTTATTTTCGATATAGTCATGACCAGGCCATAGAATCACTTGATCTTCAACCTTCTCATTCAAATCTAAGATTGTTTCTACAAATACATCGAGGTTTCCACCATTTTTACAATTTCCAATTCCGGCATTGAAAACAGTATCCATTGTGATTATTTCAACCTGCTTACCCGATTCATAAAATAGAAAACATAGATGATCCATCGTATGGCCTGGAGTTTCGATAACTTCCATCTCTCCAAGTGCGGTGGATATCTTCTCACCGTCTTCTAGAATACGATCTATTTTCTTGTAGCTATCTTTATGTCCCCAGATTTGAGCACCATGTTGCTGAACTAACTCATCAACACCAGCAACGTGATCATGATGGCCATGGGACAAGAGAACAACAGCTAAAACGCGGTTGTTTTCCACCAACCACTCATTTACTAACTTTGGATAAATTGGATCCACAACAGCAACTTCTCCATTGCCTAGCTCGACAATGTAATTGTAGTTTCGAAGCGGAGAATCCGTATAAATTTGATGAACATTCATAGGCAAATACCTTTTTTTTTGTCATGATATATAGGTCATAACAATTATAGAAGTTAAAAAAAAGGAAGCATATGGTCAATCTTTCGATGGCATCAAAAATATTCATTTCTGCAGTATGTCTAAAAGGACTTGTTGAAGCATATCTTGATAAAAGAAATATTAAGCATATTGGTAAAAACTTTAATCAGGTACCAGAAGAGTTTGCAGATAAGATCACTTTAGAAGATCACCAAAAAGCTGCCCGCTATTCAATGGAGAAGTTAAACAAAGGTCAATTATTTAATTTTATTGGCTATATTATCCTAATCGGTTGGACATTACTTGGTGGATTAGATGCTCTTAATAAAACGATTACGTCATTTGAATTATCTCCCCTACTAACCGGAACGGTTTTTTTATTGGCCTTTAGTTTCATTAATTCGATCCTGTCACTGCCAGAATCTCTTTATACGACTTTTGTCATTGAAGAGAAGTATGGGTTTAATAAGACGACAATAAAGACATTCATCACAGATATGCTAAAAGGATCAATTCTTGGCCTCATTATAGGAACTCCACTTATCTATGGGATCCTATGGATTATGGAATCTCTTGGTGAGTATTGGTGGGCGTATGCTTGGGCATTCCTATCAATTTTTCAACTTCTACTAATGTGGATCTACCCAACCTTTATTGCTCCAATTTTTAATAAATTTACTGAACTAGAAGATGGTGAAATAAAAGATAGAATTCTTGCACTACTAAAAAGAGTCGACTTTGAAAGTAAGGGACTATTTGTTATGGATGCTTCACGTAGAAGTGGCCATGGAAATGCATATTTCACAGGCTTTGGTAAGAACAAGAGAATTGTCTTCTTTGATACTTTAATTAATAGCTTAAATGCTACTGAAGTCGAGGCCGTATTGGCCCACGAGCTAGGACACTTTAAGCGTAAGCACATACTGAAAATGATGATTAAAGCATTTGTCTTCAGCTTCATCGGCCTCTTTATACTAGGTCAACTTATGCAAACAACTTGGTTTTTTGAAATGCATGGAGTTCACTCAAGTGAAACTTACATGGCACTAACTCTATTTATACTTGTTAGTGGTGTTTACACTTTCTTTATTACTCCAATCTCTTCTTGGGCATCAAGAAAATATGAATTTGAAGCAGATGAGTTTGCTTCTCAAAATTCAAACCCTCAAGAGCTTATTAATGCTCTTGTTAAGATGTATAAGGACAATGCTAGTACATTAACACCAGATCCTCTCTACAGTGCTTTCTATCACTCTCACCCACCAGCACTAACTAGAGTTAAGTTCTTAGAAACTTTTATTAAATAAGTATTTTATAAAGGGGGTAAGTTTGACACCGATCAGGCTTACCTCACTTCAATTTAAATCTAGTTTCCTGTAAGATTCCCTCTGTTTTCTGACATATACAAAATTAAATTACTCATTGCATTTAACTATTTGTCTTTATTTTATAAGCCAAATATTCTTAAGATAATTGTTTTATTCATTGAGGTTTAATATGAAGATTTTTATTGCTCTTACAGTGCTCTCTTGCCTAGTTTTTTCAACGACGACTTATGCAAGTCAATTAAAGAGTATTCCAGTTGAGGACCAAGGCCCAGGTAAAGATGGAAAGGGTTCAAAGCAAAATGATGGTAAAGATAAGAAAGAGACTTCAAAGAAAGTAAACTAATCTATTTTTAGATTACTTAACTGATTTTGCCTTATCCAAAATCTTTTCAATATTTGAAAAGTCCTTCACAACCTTTTTCATCTGAAGAAGATACTTCTTTGATTGTGGGCTTTGTTTATGGATAGCATGAATATACTTATTTAATTCAGCTTCTAGAATACGGGCCTCTGAAACAAAGAGTGCAATAAGTTTAACTTGTGCCTCTAAAACATCCACCTCGTTATTTGCTTTTGCTAAATTTAGAATTTGAGTATGAGTAACCTCTCCAACAGGTTGAGCTCCACTATTAATATTGGTAAGACTTCCCGTCGAGTCCTCAGGATTCTCCCCTAACTTTGAAAGATCAACATCTTGAATCTGTCTAGTAATTGAAAACTCAAGAACATTTGCCGCAGCTTCTTCGGCCACGTTATTTACTTCTTCTTGTATTTCAGAATCTAATTTCTTTGCTGTAGACAAAATTTACCTCACAAAAATCCTTATTTAATTATCGGGTTAATTTTAGCAGAACTTTAACTTGATTTTAGTTAGAATCCACCTAAAATTAATGACTTAACTCAAGTTTTCAAAGATTATTTAACTTAATGTCAAAATGGATATTGAAATGCTTGAAATCACATAAGCACAAAAAATTAAGTTAACTATATAAACTAAGGCCTTTTCAATAAAACGAATCGAGTTTAGTTTCTTATGATTGATAAAATCGCCAAAATTACGGGCCTGTTTAGTTTTTACAATAATTAAACTTTCAATTTTCGCTGACACTTAATAATTTTGACCATACAATCCTGTAAGTTAAAACCATAGGAAATTGATAAAAATGAAATCGCCAATTGCTATTATCGACTGCTCTATTGAGAATCCTTCATACAATTGTATGAACCAAATAATACAAAACTTTAATAGGCCCTTTACTTACCACTGGGTTTCAAAATTTGGCTGTGAATCTCTTGATAAGATAGAAGAAGCAAGTGGATATATCATCTTTGGTTCTGATTCAAATGTATATCAACGACTTAAGTGGCAGATTGATCTTGCTAAAAGAATGAAATCAAAAATGGAAAATGGAATTCCTGTTTTAGGAATTTGCTTCGGCCACCAACTTATTGCAGACATATTTGGAGCACAGGTTGATATGGTAACACCTGATAATAAATTATTTGAAGGAACAAGAGAGCTTGAGATACTTGAAGATCAATTTGGATTTGTTAAAGGTGAGAAATTTGAGTTATTTATTACACATCATTACGAAGTAAAAGAGCTTCCTGAAAACTTTGTTCACTTGGCCCAGTCTAAAGATTGTTTTTATGATGGCATTGCACATAAGGATCTGCCCTTCTTTAGTTTTCAAGGACATCCTGAAGCTTCTCAAGACTTTATTAATCATCATATTGAGCAGGAACTCTCTAATGAGAAATTAAAAGCTGGTTTTGATGGTGGTCATAAAGTATTTAAAAACTTTATTGAATATATCGACAAGCTTTAAAAAATTAAACTTTTAACCAAGTCCCTTAAGTAATTAAAGTATGGAACTCGATACTTTTCGATTTCTTGATATTGTTCGTGACGTGCGCCTTCAATTGTTCTTACTGTAAAGCTTGGATCTACTTCTTTTAAATATTTTTCAAGTTCTGGCACACTGATAAGAGTATCACCCGTTCCATATGAAATATACTTCTCAACTTTATCGTTAATACGTCTTGAAAAGACTTTCTTACTACTAGCGACCATTTCTAGTAATAATTTCGTATGGAGCTTCTTATGATTTAAAGGGTCATTATTAAACTCTTCAATAACTTGATTTCGATGAGATAAAGTATTGAGATCAACTAGTCCACCAAGTGGTACTGACATTTTGATATTAGCTAATTTATTAAAAAACCCAGATTTCACTTTATTGACAAATTTTCCAAGTGGGCCACCTACTCCCACAGGAGGTGCATTAACGATCATCGCCCTAAGGTTTTCAATATCATCACCCAAATAGTTTTGAACAAAGCCGCAAGTAATAAGGGCCCCCATCGAATGACCATAAAGTATATAGCCTTCCATTTTATAATTTGTTTTTAAGTATTGAATAATGTCTTTAAGATCTTCCATGAACTGATCAAAAGGATCAATATAGGCTTTTTCACCACCACTACGGCCATGCCCCCTTAGATCGTATTGGAAAACATTGACATCAAAACCAAAGACTTCTTGAAGGTATTTATGACGACCTAAGTGCTCACCTATCCCATGACTAGCAATCAACCAATACTTAGCACCGTGCTCGACAACTTCCGTATAGATTTTGACACCATCACGCATTGGAATAGCTCTTTTGATCGGTTCCATATTTTACCCTTTATTATTTTTTATTTAGCTCTTATAATTATACTTAAATTTAAGGAAAAGTAATGTTTTGTCCAAAGTGTTTAAGCAATAGTGTACATTTAAAAGAAAAAGGCGTCATGAATATTTTAGTTAACGGCCGCCAAAAAGATACAGGTCGTTTTCTATTTAATCTTGATAGAAAAGATGAGATCTTACAAAATATCTCAGATAAGATTCATGAGCATTTTCAATGGATGGCCAGTTTCAATAATAAAAAGCCTGTCCAAACTGTTCACGTTGTAACGACTGATGCAAAATGTGATAACGGCTGTGCAATACCTCTTTCGCATAAGTTTTCACTAACAGACCATATTATTTCTACGAAAGGCTTAAAAGACCTTATAATCAAACACGCAAAAGAGTCTGAATTAGAATTAGAACTTGATATTTAATACTCAAGATTTAAAAAGTATCCACCATGCTTTCGCATGTTTACACAACCTGTATCTAAAATTAGATATTGTCCTTTAATCCCCATTAAAGTTCCTTCAATGACAGGATTTTTATCAAAACCAAGAGACTTAACTTTAGTTGGATATTCCACAACAGGATAATTTATATGTGTTACTTCTTCTTCTAAATCATCAAGACCAAAATCATCGATTAAATCCGCAAAGTCATCATAGATTTGATCTCTAATCATTTCTAAGTCTTCGTCTGCAACCTCATTCATTAGCATCTTTCGCCAATTTGTTTTATCAGAAAAACTTTTTGCAATTTCGACTTCAATTTCACCTGATGTCTTTCGGTCTGGAACCTGTAAAATCGGTAGAGCATAACTAGCTCCTTGATCTATCCAACGAGTAGGAATTTGAGTGTGTCGAGTTATACCGACTTTGACATGACTAGATACGGCCAGATAAACATAGTGTGGGATCATACAATGTTTTTCCCCCCATTCTGGTTCACGACATGTTCCTCTGTGATAATGACACTTTTCAGGCTTCACAATACATGAGTCACATTGAGCAAGAGTGATCATTTCTTTATAAGAATAACCTTGAGAATATGACTTCTTTATTAATTCACCAGAGTAAATTGAATTAATCTGACCATCAAAACTTAGTTTGATTTTCTTTTCAATTAGAGCATTCATATCAACAAGCTCATCTCCCATTGGCAGATGGTATTGAACGACATCCCCTAGCTCTGATTTCATTTTTCTAATATTTCCACTAATCATATTATTCTCTTCCTTCTTCTAAGAAGCGTTGCAATTTATTTAAAATAGGCATCGGAATTTCATGGCCACCTTCAAAATGATGAAATTCATATTGATCAACTTTTTCCAAATAGGTTTTAAGCTTTTCACTTAAAAAATACGGTAAAACAGGATCACCTGTACCATGAGATTGGAAAATAGGAATATGTCTTATATGTTTAGTATTTTCAGCGATATGTGTTTCATCAAACAATGTAGAAGAAAGTAAAAAGAGGCGATCCACAAGAGCTGGCTCCTTGTATGCAATTGCTAAGCTCATCATAGAGCCTTGTGAGAATCCACCTAAGTATAATTCTTCACTATTCTTTTTAATTTCTTTTATAAGATGGATTAATCGGTCTCGCATATCTTCAATTCCATCTGGTACCACTTGAGAGAAGAAGTCCTCTACTCTTTGGGCCATCATTGCCTGTTGCAGTCCCATCATATCAATTGGAAACCATGCACTTCCTTTCATCCCCATGCCAATATCAACTTTTAAAGGCCCATCAACAAAGTACCAGTTTAGCTCTTCTTTTGGATCTAGGTATTGATATAAAGGAGCGAGGTCCTGAAAGCTAGCACCGTAACCATGCAGTACAACGACGGACTTCTTTGTGCTTCCTTCATGTAATAGAATATCAAAATCATTAATTCGAGTTACTCTCATTTCTTTGTCTCTACTTTTGATTTACGGTTTGGATATACGTGGCGACAGATTGGGCACTCTAGGCCAAAACATGACCTTGCCTTACAATACTCTCGGCCATAGAAAATAATTTGAAGATGAAGTTTATTCCAAAGCTCTCTAGGAAAAAGCTTCTTACAATCTTCTTCTGTTTGAACGACATTCTTTCCTTTTGTTAGACCCCATCTTTGGGCTAGTCTATGAATATGAGTATCAACAGGAAAAGCTGGCACATCAAAAGCTTGTGCCATAACAACAGATGCAGTTTTATGACCTACACCAGGTAGCTTTTCAAGCTCTTCAAAGCTAGCAGGTACTTCACCACCATGCTCACTTACAAGAATTCTTGAAAGGTCGTAAATTGCCTTAGATTTTCTCGGTGAAAGTCCACAAGGCTTGATGATCTCTTTAATTTCATCTTGAGATAATTTCATCATATCTCGAGCATTATCAGCTTTAGCAAAAAGGGCCGGAGTCACTTGATTAACTCTTTCATCAGTACATTGCGCAGATAAAAGAACTGCAATGAGCAAAGTGAACTCATTCGTATGATCAAGTGGTACAGGTGTCTCAGGATAAAGCTCTTCTAAGGCCTCTACAATATAGTCTGCTCTTTCTTGTTTTAACATTTTCTATTCCTATTAATTTGATCACAAAAATTTAGCAAATTATGAATGAAAATGCTAAAATAACGCATAATGAGATACGTATTCATCAAATTAATCCGTTTTTATCAAATGGCAATCTCTCCATTTCTCGGTAGTAATTGTCGCTATACGCCGACATGTTCACAATATGGAATAGAGGCTTTTCAAAAACTGCCACTCCATATCGCAACCTGGAGGACAATAAAGCGTATCGCAACTTGTCATCCATGGTCAAAAGGAGGTTACGATCCCGTACTTCCAGAATGCAGTCACAAGGATAAACATTAATGATCAAGATATTACTTCTGGCCTTGGCCCTTAATACTAGTGCAAACACAATCAAGGATCTAGAAAAAGAGTTTCTACAAAAAGGCGACACGCTGAGCTATTACATAGCAGATGAAAATGGAAAAGTAATTTCATCTAATGAAAATCAAAATTTAATACCAGCCTCTATTTTTAAGATTTTCTCGGCATATTATATTCTCGATAAACTTGGAACAGATTTTCATTTTAGTACATCGATTAGCTATCGTGGCGATATTGAAAATGGGACTTTAAAGGGTGATCTCATTTTGAATACTTCTGGAGACCCGTACCTATTAACGCCACAAATATTTGACTTGATTGAATCTGTTGCACAAGAAGGAATAAAAAAAGTAGATGGTAACCTTGTGGTGGTTAACAATTTCGTTAATATTGAACGTATTGGAACCGTAGGTCTAGATGATCAACCATACAATCAAAGTATTTCAGGCTTTAATCTAAATTTTAATCGTTTTAAATCAATTGGACGCTCAACACAGAAATCAATTTTCCCAAAACATGATGGCTTTCAAACAATAAGTTCACAGAAATCACTTGGCCCAGGTGTTGGCTTTAAAAATCAGAATAAGAACAATCAAGATATTGAAAAATGGCAATATACGAAAACAAAAGATTACTTTGTTGAAGTACCCATAAGAAACTCTTTAGCATTTAATGCTTACTATTTCAAAAAGCAACTTGAGCAAAGAGGTATAAGCACTTCAGGAATTAAGATTACAAATAAGGAACAAAGCGAGACAAAAAGACTTAATACAATAAAGTCACCTTCTTCTCTTGATCTTGTTAAGTTGGCCATGGAGTACTCTAATAACCTTTTCATTGAGACTTTAACTTTGAAGGCAACAAATAAAGAAAACTTAGCAGATGCGGCAAAGAAAATGATTAAAGATCTTAAAATTAAAACAAAAGGTAAAATCGAAAACAGTTCAGGACTGACAACAGAAACAAGAATAACACCAAAAGAAATCGTAAACTTTATCCAAGAGAATGCAAATCAAAAATTTGGTAGTCATTACTTCATCAACTTACTTTCAATCACAGGGCATAGCGGTTCTCTCCATCGTAAATATCTTAACGATGATGGCTTTGAGAAATTCCGCTATAAAACAGGCAGCATCGATTATGTCTATAATATCTGTGGCCAAAGTTTTGAAAAAACAAAAAGAACATTTTGTATAATGATTAATAATTTGCAAAAAAGAAAGTTAGTCGATGGTAAGAATACCAATAGGACAGAAAGACTCAGAGAAGAAGCTAAAGGTTGGCGTAGAGCTAAAGAACGATTTAGCGAACTCCTCTTACTTCAAATGTAGAACTTCTCTTAAGTATGTACTGTTTTTCAATAATGGAAATAATTTTTCGATCTCATCAATTGAAATGGGACTATTGGGACGTGCCAGAACTTTAAAGTTATGAACTTGATCTATTTTTTCACTAACCACAAGTTTATCTTTATCTTTTGGATGTCTCTTTAAATACATTTTTAGAAATGAGTCGTTAATGACTGTAATATCTCCCTTACCTCTAAGAATATTCTTTATATTTCCTTCAAGAGAGTTTGTGTAAATAAGATTCTTATCTTTCACATCATATGATTTAAACTTTAGAAAACCATAATGGAATCCACTCTTCAGTAGAATAACTTTCTCACTAAGATTAGCGAACATTACTTGTTGATTTTTTAGCCTTGGATCTTTTTTAGCAATATAGTAGTCCTTACCGGTAGCAAAAACTTTTGTTTCATTTAACTTTATATTTCTATTGCTCCATCCCCAGATCGAATTTTCGAAAAATATAATATCATAAATACCATTTTCAAGATCTCGATACCTTCTTCGAGGAGATGTTTCAACGATCTTAAATTGAAACTTCTTTTGATTTTCATTGAGGTACTTAATTAAATCCACAAGAATCCCAGACGCATCTTGATCTATACGAGAATAAAAAGGTGGAATAATATACATTCCTACTTTTACCTCAATTTTCGATGCTTCAAGACTCAAGCTTGAAAATGACAATATAAGAATAAGAATTAAACTCTTAAACGATCTCATTTACTTAATTCACTCCTGTGGAAAGAGGAAGAGTTAAGGTAAAAGTTGTTTTCTTTGAAGAGTCGTCATAGATAAGCTCTCCACCATTTTTAACCATCATCTCATGAGATAGACTGAGTCCAAGTCCTGTTCCCTTATTTACATCTTTAGTAGTAAAGAATGGATCCATTATACGATGAACGATCTCTTGTGGAATACCATCTCCACTATCAACAACTTCAACAATCTGCTTACTTTCAGTATTAAAGAACTTAACGTGAATAAATCTTTCATCTAGATTTTCAACTGCATCAATAGAGTTATTTATTAGATTCACAAGAACTTGATATAATTGTGTTTTATTAGCGTATACTCGATGGCCATCTTCATAATGAAATGACATTTCAATATTCTTTTCAGTAAGTCGACTATTACAAATCGTACCGACAATCGACTCTAATTCTTTTACTTCAACAAACACTTTTTCATTCAATGAATCAGATCGAGAAAGAGTTTTCATACTCGTTACAATCTCACTGATTCGTGTCGTAGCATTATCAATTTTACTTAAAAGATCATTCGCTTTGCTACTTTTCTCACCTAATTGCCTTTTAAGCCTTGCAATATTCCCGGAGATTATAAAAAGTGGATTATTGATTTCATGAGCAATCCCTGCGGCCATTTGTCCAAGACTTGCTAACCTTTCTGAAACGAGACTTCTCTCTTTTTGAATATAAAGCTCTCTCGACTTCTCAGCGATTCTTTCACCTAATTCATCATTATATTGCTGTAATTTCTCATCTCTAAATTTGATCTCTTTTGTGGCGTAATTAAGAGTTTTTGCAAGTATCGATAATTCAGAAAGATAAAACTCTTCCTTTACAATTCCATACTCTCCATTAGCATTTCTCTTTAGAGTTGAAACAAAGTAATTTAATGGTTTGATTAGTAAGTAATAACAAACGATTGCAACAATAAGCAAAGTGAAAAAAAGAGTTAAACTAAACCATAGTCCTAAGAATGAAAATATCTTTCCACTATCACGAACAATTGAGATATTGCTAAAATCGATAATGGCCTTTCCTATAAGTCGATCTCGGTAAATAATATCAAACTCTTCAGTCATAATTTGATGAGGTAAAACTCCATTGCCAACAGGATGCTCCCTATTGACTTCAGATAGCAAGTTACCTTCTTCATCTTCTATTTTAATAGAAACAACTGATTCCTCATCATCATAAATAAATGCTTGAGAGATATTACCTATATACTGAGAATTCAAGTTCCAAACAGGAACTTTAAGAGATTCAACAATCTGCTTTGAGATCGACTTACGATGTTCTTTAAAATCTATATCATTTTGTTTGATGTACCTGTCGAAAACAATAAAAGCTAAACCTGAAAAACAAAGACAAAGGACAACTCCAACTATCATTGGGATTAAATAAGAAGAGCGTTTAATGGTTGGCTTCATGTGAGATAATTTACTAGGAGAAAAGCACGATTACAATATCTTAAATAAACAATTGATATTTTAACTCAATGAGAAAATATAACTATCTGAATTTATTTGAGACTAGAAGATACCATCCAAATTCCAACACCGATCAAGAGGATACCAAAGAAGTATTGCGCTGTTTTGCCACCTAAAATATGTGATAAACGATTACCTAAAAAGAACCACGCTAAGTGTGCACTGGCCCCGCCTATAAATAAAATCACACTAAATAATGAAAGGAAAAGTGTTCCTTCATCTATGAAGGGTGAATATACACTTATCGTAAATACTAAAAATTTAGGATTTAAGGCCTGAAAGATAACACCTTCAATAAATGATGGACCTTTTAAACTTTCATCTTCTTCTTGATTATCTTCAATTGAAATTTTTTTAATACTCGTTAGGCTCTTATAGGCCATATAGAATAAATAGAGTGCTCCAAATATTGGAAGATATGTCATGAGCGTCTTATGCTTCATGATAAAGTCAGTCGCTCCATATAGACAAATTAGTAAGCCAGAGATCGTTGAAAGCCATAGTCCTAAAATGAAAGGTAGCGTCTTTTTGAAACTAAAGGTACCACCAAGTCCAGCAAGGGTTATGTTGGCAGGCCCCGGTGAGTACACAAGAGGTGCAACAATAAAAATAAAGCTAGTAAAGATTTTAGTTATCATAAGACTTACGTATCCATTGGGTCGACATCAATTTTAACTGAAAAAGAATAATCGATTTTATTTTGAGACCTAAAAACTTGCAACACTTGGTTTAATTCTCCCCCATTTTTACACATAAGAGTCATACTCCAAGTAAATAAATTTGCACGTCGTTCAATCATTGCTGGAGTCGGTCCCCAAACCTGCGCATCGATTCCCATCTTATCTATTAGCATACGTAGTCTATTAATTTCATGAGTTAGATCAGAGATAATCTTTTCACGATTTCGACCTGAAACATGGATATTTGCCATCTTCGTATATGGTGGAAAGAGACCAAATTCTCTCGTATTTAATTCATAATCATAAAAGCCATTGAAGCTATGTGACTTAATAAAATCAAACATTGTATTATCAGGAAGCATCGTTTGAATCGCAACCTTAGCATGATTTGAATAACGTCCCGCTCTTCCAAGAATTTGAACAATCATTTGATATGCTTTTTCCATGGCCCTAAAGTCTGGAAAGTTTAACATTGAATCTGTTCCAAGTATTAGAACGAGATTTACTTTTTTAAAATTGTGACCTTTCGATAGCATCTGTGTACCGACAAAAATGTCAATTTCACCTTTATGAAAACGGTCCAATTTATCTTCTAACTTTTCAAGGTTTGTGATTTCGTCACGATCAAAGCGTTCTATCTTCTTTTGAGGATAAAAATCTTGAAGAACTTCTTGTAACCTCTCTGTTCCAAAGCCTTTTTGGAGAAGGTTCATATTTCCACACTCAGGACAAATTTCAGGACGAGGAATCTGATAATCAGAATGGGAGCTAGAGAGAATATTTTTATTTTTAAAGTATCTAAGCGGAACCCCTGTATTTGGATCTTCGAATTTATAACCACAACTACGACATTGGAGGTAATTTGAAAAACCAAGGCGATTAACAAAGACAAGGACTTGTTCATCACGATCTAAAGCTTCGCTAATCATATCCATCGACTTCTTCTCAAAAGGCCAAATCGATAGAGCATCCATATCTTTTTTCTGTCCATGAGAGCGTGAATCTAATAATTCGATTTCAGGGAAGCCGCCTGCGACCCTCTTTTCTAACTTAAAGTAATTATCGGGCTTAAGTTGGGTGAACGTATAATAATTTTCTAAGCTTGGAGTGGCACTACCAAGAACAACTGGTGCATTAAAGAGCTGGGCCTTTTTAATGGCCACATCTCTTCCGTTATAAGGACAACGATCTGTTTGTTTAAATGAGCTGTCATGCTCTTCATCAACAATAACAAGGCCTAAATTTTCAACAGGAAGAAAAACACTTGAGCGTACACCCATTAAAAGAACAGGACGATCGGACTTCTTTAAAAACTTCCAAATTGAATTCTTATGTGAAGGAGTTACTCCTGAATGATATGGAAGTACAGGGCAGTCTAGATACTTTTTAAAAGTCTCCATAAACTGAGGAGTTAAATTAATTTCAGGAAGAAGAAAGAGAACACTCTTTCCTTTCTTTAATACTTCTTTAATTAGATGAAGATAAATAAGCGTCTTACCAGAGCCCGTTACTCCATGAATAAGGAAGCGATCAAAGCCAGATTCAAGCCTTGCACTTATACTTTCATAAATTGGTTTCTGGTCAGGACTTAATTCATGTTCAAAGTCTTGATTAAGTCCAAACTCTGTCTCTACTTCTCGTGGTCTCTTTAAAATCTTAGGTAAACAATCCCAAACAAGCTGTCCAAGATTATAGTGATAATAGCGAGACATCCAAGAATAAAGCTTCATTTCACTTTTTGATAAGCTAAACTCTGGAGCCAATACTTCATTAACAGGTTTTAATTTATACTTTGCAAGAGTTGCTTCAAGATCTTCATTAGAGATATTAAATTCTGTCACGACACCTTTGGCCTTTCGTCTTCCCAAAGGTACTTCCACAAGAGAGCCGACAGGAATCTCCTCTCCTAAGGTTTTATAGGTTAAGATACTTGGAAGCTTTGGATAGTTGACCGCGACTTGGCAATAATGTTGAGCGTTCAGCTTGTTAACGTCTTGCATAAGAATAATTTTTAAAAAGTAAGTGTAAAAGCTACACTAAAACCATACAATAAGTATATGATTACATGGAATGTTGATCCAGAAATATTTAGGATTGGACCTGTCGCGGTTCGTTATTACTCACTTATGTTTATCCTTGGCTTCTTTATTGGCGAGCGGTACTGTCGTCGCTATCTAATTAAAGAGAAAGGGTTTACAACAGATCAAGTTAGCTCCCTCTTAAATTATATGATAGCTGGTTGTATTATCGGGGCCAGACTAGGCCACTGCTTATTCTATGAGCCTGGCTACTACTTAAGTAACCCTCTCGAGATCCTCTATGTTTGGAAAGGCGGACTTGCCAGCCACGGTGGTTTCCTAGGTGTTATTATCTCTATCTACATCTTTAAGAAAAGAGTAAAGGATGTTCCACTACTTTGGCTTCTTGATCTTGTCGCTGCACCTTCATTAATGACAGGTGGTTTTATTCGCCTTGGAAATCTCTTTAACTCAGAAATCCTTGGCCATCCATCGAGTCTTCCATGGGCATTTAAATTTGTCCGTGCTGACAATATTGCACGCCATCCAGCTCAATTATACGAGGCCTTAGGCTTCTTTGCTATCTCAGGTGTTATTTACTTTCTCTATTCAAAGTTTCATAAGAAATGGCAAGCGGGACGCTTTCTTGGACTTATTTTTATTGGTGGGTTCACTTGGCGATTTATTGTTGAATTTTTTAAAGAGAATCAAGTTGCCTTTGAACAAGGGATGATTCTAAATATGGGACAACTTTTGAGTATACCTCTAATTATTGCAGGTATAATTCTTGTCTTCTATAAACCAGTTGAAAAAAAATAAAAAAGGAAGCTTAAAGCTTCCTTTTTTTATATTCTTATTATTTGCAATAAGATAAATCTAATTCATCTAGCGTGTCATATATTCTAGACTTACCAAAGAATGATCCCCAAAGATCAATTCCAGTCATTCTATCAAGAGCAGCATCTGCTAAGTCGAGATTCTTATTATAAGCAAATGAATTTGCGATTGCTCCTACTAATGAACCTTTTTGACCTTCAAGAGGAAGACCGTAGCAGTCCATATCATTTTTAATATAATCGTAAATATCAATCATTCGCTCTTGGCCCATTGAGTTTGCAGAGTAATATTTTAATACCCCACCTTCAACAACTGTAAACTTTTCAATTAATCGATCAACTGTTTCTTGAGAAAGCTCCTCACAAAGTCTCTTCTTCTTACTTTTTGAATCACCATTTTGAAGTTCAACAATCACTTCATTTGTTGCCTTAACAAAGCAATTAACAAATTCTTTTGAATTAATTTGTGCAATTGATGAAGCTGAAACAATCATCAAAGTAGCTGAAATCATAAGTTTTTTCATGGGTTCTCTCCTCTTGTATTTGCGTATATTACCCAATTTATCATATACAATTGCCCGTTTTTAAATCATTAAAAAATTTACAAGAGGTGTATTGTACTCAGACACTTAATATACATAGTCGAGGTCATCATCTCCAAAAGTGATTTGACGACTAAAGTTTGTCATAAGTAGGATGAGTTTATCCTGATATTTAATAGCAAGGCCAACTCGCCCATCACCATAGTACCAATCTCTTCCAAAGATCATCCCTAGATATTCAGCATCTGAGTTATTAATTCCGTCTATGATTTCTTTAAACTCAGCTTCTTGCTGATAGAGTACTGAATGAACTAATTTATGCTGATTTTCATCAAGAATAACGGGATACCAGTCCCCCATATCAACTACTTTATGATCAAAAGTGCGAACGATTTTTTCAAATGAGAACCCATTAGAGTCTGTTATATAAACTTCTTTATTATCAAGCTGTCTGATAAATTTAAGCTTCTTTGGTAAAGCAATATCGCTGATATCTCTTCGATCATAGAATGTACATTCAAGAGATCGACTATCTCCACCGTCATAGTAGTAAGCTTCAGATAAATCATTTATAGGGTAAGCGATACCAAAGCCACTCTCCTGAGAGTCAATGATCAACTCACCATCAATAACTTGCTTATAAGCTGTATGACCGTAGAAACGAATATTGTCACGAGAAGCTAGGATATAAACCTTTTCACTTCCATTCGTCAGGAAGTTTACTTGATAATAAAGACCTGAAACATCATCAGAACAATAAAGTTTCGTATCAGTTTGATAATCAATATCAGTTGCAAGTGCCTGATTAACGGTAAATAGTAGTCCAATAATTGAAAATAGATTTTTCATTGAATATCTCCTTGTTTAGGAGTTATTAGCAATAACCAGCAAGATATTACAATAATATATAAATATAGCTACAATATCTTTTTGATATGATACTAATAGATCATGAATATTAATCTCAACTACATTCAAGTCTTCTGCCATCTTGCTCAAAATCTGAGCTTCTCAGCTACAGCTAAGGAGCTTAATACTTCACAGCCGGCCATATCAAGAAAGATAAAAATTTTAGAAGAAGAGCTAGGTTTTGAGCTCTTTGTACGTTCAAATAAGACAACATCACTAACACCAAAGGGGCAGTCCTTTCTTGATCAAGTTCTACCTGGATTTAATGCAATTAGTGGTGCCATATATAAAAAAGAACAGAAATTGAATTTAAAAGTTGGAAGTATATATGAAGCAGGTGAAAAGCTCCTGTTACCAATACTTGGTAAACTTAGTGATAATGAAAAGATTAATCGTTTTGATCTCCAATTTGACTCGGCGATTAATCTTTTTGAAAAACTACAAAATGGTGAAGTCGATATTATTCTCACTCACTTAATCCCGACTCAAAGGAGTTTTGCATCTTTTGAAGTTTGTAAAGATGGTACTGTCTTAGTAGGCCCTGCCAAGAATGCTCCCAAGGTAAAAAATTTAGTAACTTATCGAATAACTGATGAGTACACTAATAAATTTCTAACAAAGAATTTTGGAAAAAGCTGGAGAAGTAAGTTTACTGAGCGAGGCTCTGTTAATTCACATAAGGCGATGCTGAGTCTTTGTGAAAGAAGTGACTATTTCTGTGTCATTCCAAGTTCGAGCTTTATTCCATCAAAGAATTTAAAAATTTATAAGAAGTCTGAAAGTAGTCATGGACTCTATATTTCGACTCGAGAAAATTATATCGAAAATATAGAGACCAAGAATGTAATTAAAGAAATGATAAGTCAGCTTAAACGCGAACAGACCAAGTGACCTCGTCACCACTTTCTTGGAAATCAATTCCAAGAGCATTTAGCTCATCACGAGCAGAATCAGCGGCATCCCAGTCCTTAGCAGCACGAGCATCAGCACGTTTAGCAAGAAGCTCTTCAACCTTTTCTAGGGCTATCCCCTTTCTTCTGATTTGAACTTCTTTAATCTCATTTAAGAACTGCTCAGGGTCCATTGCAAATAAAGCACTCATACGGCCATACTTTGCAATCCATTCAGAAAAGGCAATTGCAGTTGGAGCAGAATTTACATCCTTTGCCTTCTTTTCAAGATTAAGGGCATTGAAAGTTTTAACGGCTTCATAAATTGCTGACATCATCTCACTAGTATTGAAATCATCATTACAAGCCTTTTCAATTTTCTTATCAAGACGTGACAATTCTTCTGCTAACTTCTTATTAACTTTAGCTGAATCATTTGTCGCAAAAGTTGCTGCATGCTTTGCAACTTGAAGTGCGCGATAAACTCTAATTGATCCGCTAAAGGCTTGATCAATCTTCTCATCAGTCACATCAAGCATTGAGCGATAGTGAGTTGAAAGCATAATATATTTTAAAACTTCTGGATGATACTCATCCATGAAGGCGCGAGCAGTGATGATATTCCCAAGGGACTTACTCATCTTCTCTCCACTCATATTGATGAAGTTATTATGCATCCAATAATTTACATACTTACATGAATTACATCCAACACCTTGAGCAATCTCGTTTTCATGGTGTGGGAAAATTAAATCGATTCCACCACCGTGGATATCAATTGATTTACCAAGGATAGATTTGATCATGGCAGAACATTCAATGTGCCAACCTGGACGACCTTTGCCCCATGGAGAATCCCATGATGGTTCACCTTCTTTAGCAGGCTTCCAAAGAACGAAGTCTTTTGGATCATGCTTTCTTTGATCAACGTCAACACGCTCACCAGCGTTTAACTCATCAAGGTTTACTCCTGAAAGTTCACCATAAGAATCTAGCTTTGTTGTTTCGTAGAAAACTTCTCCGTCAACAACATAGGCCATACCATTATCGATTATGCCTTGAACGTACTCAATAATTTGAGGAATATAATCTGTAACCTTTGGGTTATGAGTATGAGGACGTAGTCCTAGACGGCCAAAGTCTTCTTGGAAATATTTAATATAGCGCTCTGAGATCTCAAGTGAATCAACGCCTTCTTCATTTGCCTTATTAATGATCTTGTCATCAACATCAGTGTAATTATAAACGAAGTTTACATCGTAACCGATATGCTCCATCCAATTGCGGGCAAAATTAAAGAAGATTGGCCCTCTAAAGTTTCCAATATGAAGCGGCCCGTAAACCGTTGGACCACAAAGGTAGAGCTTAACTTTGCCTTCTTCTAATGGCGTAAAAGTTTCTTTCTTCTTTGTTAAAGTATTGTAAACTACTAGTGACACTATCAACTCCTCTATTTTATGCAGATAGAATAACCGAAAAAGGAAAAACTGTCATGAATTTCGATATAATCATTAAAAACGGCACTCTACACTCATCACAAAAAAGCTGGCAAGAAGATATCGGAATAAAGGACGGTAAGATAGTTAAATTAGCTAAATTTAGTGATGACGAGCTATCCAAGGCTACGAAGGTCATTGACGCACAGGGACTCGATATCCTACCAGGGCTTATTGATTCTCAAGTACACTTCAGAGAACCAGGGCTAACTCACAAAGAAGATATCGCTCACGGCTCAAAAGCTGCGGTTCTTGGTGGAATTTGTACTTTCTTTGAAATGCCAAATACAAAGCCTGCCACAACATCAGTGGAAGCAACACAAGTCAAAGTCGATATTGCTAAAGAAACATCATATGCTAATTTTGGCTTCTTTATTGGAGCAAGTGGCAAGAATCTTGATGAGCTTATCAAGTCACAAGATATGGTCGGATGCTCTGGAGTGAAGATCTTTCTAGGAAGTTCTACTGGTGATCTTCTTCTCTATGATACAGATAAATTAGTTGAGATCTTTAAAACTCTTGATTGTCATATTTCAGTTCATAGTGAAAGTGAAGAAAGACTTCACGCAAACGTTGCCATTCGTGACAATGCCAATGGAGATGTTCACGCACATTATAAGTGGCGTGATGCCCAGACTGCTTTAGAGTCAACAAAAATGATTATCGAGGTGGCCAAGAAAACTGGTCGCAAGGTTCATATTCTCCACCTCACAACAAAAGATGAAATTGAATTTTTAAAAGATCAAAAAGAGCATTGTACAATTGAGGTCACTCCTCAACACCTGACTCTCTTTGCACCAGATATTTATGACAAGATTGGAACGCTTGCTCAAATGAATCCACCAATTCGCACAAAGGACCATACAGATGGCCTATGGGAAGGTTTAAAAAATGGTGTGATTGATGTCTTTGGAAGTGATCACGCTCCTCACACTCTTGAAGAAAAAGATCAGCCATATCCAAAGTCACCTTCAGGAATGCCAGGTGTGCAAACGATGTTACCAGTGATGCTAACTCATGTTGAAGCAGGAAAGCTGACTCTTGCAGATATCGTAACTTACCTCGCAGAAAATCCAGCAAAGCTCTTTAAGCTTAATAAAGGCTTTATCAAAGAAGGGATGGATGGCGATCTCACAATTCTTGATATGAATAAGAAGTTCACAATTAAGAATGAGGATCAGGCTTCTAAAGTTGGTTGGACACCATTTGATGGAATGGAAGTTCAAGGAACGCCAACATACACGATTGTAAGCGGACAAGTTGCCATGGATCACGGCAAGGCCATTAAAGTTCAGGCCCAGCCGATCGTTCGAGGTAAGTAGGATGCGCTATCGAAGCAAGCTCGACCCTATTGTTTCCATCGTTCTTCTGCTGCCAATAGCTAATGCGATATTTAGACTAGTGTCGTTCCATCTTGCTAGCTCAATAATAGATCAAGGTTCTTTAATTTTTATTTTTATCTATGGAATCGTTTTAAGTTTAATATATTTTGGAATATTTTATGAAATTAAAGATGATGAGCTAGTTGTTTCAAATCTTTTTATCAAGACTCGAATGCCAATTGCTTCAATTAAATTAATTAAGAAGTCTAAGAACTTTTTAGCTGCTCCCGCACTTTCACTTGATCGCATAAAGATTGTAAGTGATGAAAAATGGGTTTTAATTTCGCCAGTAAAAAAAGAAGAACTCATAAAACAACTCAAAAGAATCAATCCATTGATTGATCTTCAATTATGAAATAAATTTTGAAAAGTTAAATCTAAATTACTCAGAATTAAATTAATAATTTAAAAGAATGAAGTCCACCTTTATTTCTCAACCTCCAGTAAAGGAGGCTATAGCAATATAGGAGAAGTTATGGAGGACTTCATAAGGGTGATTTCTTTAATCATACTTATTTTAGAGTTTGTAATTCTAATTTTAAGTTGGTCAAAGTAATCTTTGGGGGTGAAGTTACAGCTTCGCCCCACCTTATGAATTTTAGCATAATTTAAGACCCGAATTCATCTATTTTTTCTGAATTATTTCCACACCAACCAAATCTTAACAATTTAGAACTACTATAATTACAATTGAATTTGTAATATTAAGTTCACTTTATTTGATTTTTAAAAGGTATGTAATGAAAAAAAATATCTTATTCCTATGTACGGGAAATTCTTGTCGCTCTCAAATGGCCGAAGGTTGGGGCAAAGCGCTCAAAGGCAACAAGTATAACTTCTACTCAGCAGGGACAAAGAAGCATGGCCTTAATCCTTATGCCGTAGCTGTCATGAAAGAAGCAGGCGTTGATATTTCAAATCATGAATCAAAAACAACGGATGAAATAAAAGAGAAAATGGATATTGTCATCACAGTATGTAGTGACGCAAATGAGAACTGTCCCTACTTTCCTGGTGGTAAGATCATGCACATCGGTTTCGATGATCCTCCTCGCCTTAGTGATGGTCTAGAGAACGAAGAAGAGATTCTTAAGATTTACCGACGCGTTCGCGACGAAATAAAAGAAGTGATTATTAATTTAGAAGAGAGAATATAAAATGGGATTTTTTGAGCGCTATTAATTTAAGAAAGTAGAGACTTTATTTCTACTTTCACTTCAGTTAAGTCAAGATCATCAATGTTAGTCGTATTAACAGTAAGGCTTTTACAATCTAGCTCTAATTTCTCAATCTTACCTTTTGCGAGTGATTCTTTGAATTCATCGAAGTTTAATTGGTCTTGATGCCCTGGATGTCTTTTTCCAGATAAGGCCCTTGTCTTAAAACGCTCTAATAAGACTTTGCCATTACACTCACAATAAATCGTAAGTACCCTTGCATCATACTTTGAGATAAAGTCTTTTAAAATAGGTGTATCGAATTGATTAGAGAAGTTACTCTCTACTAGCAAGTTTTTAGAAACCTTAAGTTGTGCTTCAATAAAAGAATATAAAATGGGATAACTTGCTTTTCCAAGCTCTCTTGACCAGGCCCTATCCTTAACTCCCAAGCTATCAAATAGACTTTCTTTAATTATATCTTTTCCTATCAATGGTAATGAAAACTCTTTTGCGAGCTCTTTTGAAATCGTCGTCTTTCCTGTTGCAGGTAAGCCAGATACGATAATGAGAAGAGGGCCATTCATTTTAATTCTCCACAAGCTTGGCAGTTCCTACAAGCTTTCCATCATCGTAGTAATTTGCCATCTTCATTCCAAACTTTGTCACAAAGTGAATGAAGGTATTATCGACGATTCGAATAACAAATGAGCCATCCTCGCCATTTAAAATATTACGATTACCACCTGTACCTCGCGAGTGGGAATAATTCTTTCCATTTTCATCATATAAGAGAATTTCTGATTGCCCGTCAGTTCCCTTCCCATCATCTGATGAAAAGTAGTCGACATTTAAAACTATACGGTGGCGCTGACCTTTGTATTTACCATCAAAAAAATTAATCTGCCCCGCATAAGAACCATTAATTTTTTGTAGCTCTTTTGCATCATTAATCACTTTTGATTTTGCTAAAAAGACAGTTGGTTCAGTTATCGCTGGAATTGGAGAATACTTCACCATCTCATATACTTTAGGCTCTTGAGGTGCGCTCACATCAGAAGTCTTACTAGGCATCCCCCATCTTGATTCATTATCTTTATCAGTATTTTGCTTATGCGCTAATTTTTCTTTTATTGAATTTCTTGCAATGAAGTCCGTTGGATCTTTCATGATCTCTTTTACTTCATCTTCTTGAATCTTAACTTTTTCAAGTCCAAGAGCCGCTAAGAATAAAGTAAAGGCTTGCGCAAGGGCTTCATCCCCCGCCTTATCAATAACTGGAACTTCCTTGATCACTTCGACTTTCTTCTCTTTAATAACTTCAACTTCTTTGATTTGAATTTCAGGCTTTGGTATTTGAGATCTTCCAATAAAGAAACCAGCTCCCAGGCTGGCGATGACAGCAATAACTAATGTGTACTTCACTTAAACTTCCTTAATTTAAAATATGAAGTGTTTCCTCTGTTCCATATGTGCAGTTTTCACATGTCACCTCTTCGTGAATATAGAGGTTATCGTGATCGGCTAAATGAGTCACAGTGAATTTGGCCCCACACTTAGGGCAACATTCAATTTGTTTTTTTACGTCTTCAATTTCGCCAAAGTAGCGTACGAAATTTTCGACTTTTACGGACCTTTCCTTCATATCAAGCTCCTCGTCACCTTCTATTTTACCGTATTTACTGAAATTTCGCATATTAAATGAGGTTATTTCATAAAAAACAACAACTTATGTTCATTAACTAATTGGTAATACACTGTATAGCCTTATAATTACTACGGAGTTCGTTTGCCAAAAGTCCTTGAACACGTTAAAACGTGCTATTATTAATAGAACGTAAGGTTGGACCACACCTACCTCTGCATAAGGAACAAAAGGACACACTATGAAAAACATCGAAGCGCTTAGAAATAGCAGCGAAGATATCTTAAACTGCCAGATCAAAGATGATACTGGACTTAATGATTTCCAAAAAACGGCGAATGACGTGCATATCGCAATCCCAAAAGTTGGGATTGAGAGATTTCGTATTCCACTAAATTTTGAACACAGAGATGGAAGTGTGCGCTCAACTGACGCACAAGCTTCAATGTTTGTTTTCTTAGAAGCACACAAGACAGGTGCAAACATGTCTCGCTTCTGTAACATCCTTCAAGCAGAAGGACTTGAGAAGAACGTTAATAATGAATTCTTCGCAACAGTACTTAGAAGATACCGTACAGATCTTCGTGACTATGATACTGAACCATTGATTCCACAGGCCCACCTAACGCTAGACTTTAATTATCCAGTTAAGCAACAGTCACTAAAATCAGGAAACTGGGGTTGGCAATACTACAATGTATCAATGGAAGGAATTGAAGGTCGTGATGGAATTCCATACATCAATTTAACACTTAAGTATGAATACTCATCGACATGCCCATGTTCTCTTTCAATGTCTAAGCAATATGAAGAGCAATACAGAAATGGTGAAACAACTGAAGGAAGTGGTATCGCTTCTGCTCACTCACAAAGATCAGTTGCTACGATTACTGTTAAATACAAAGCAGAGTCGAAATTTCATGTTGAGGACTTAATTGAACTAATGAGAATCGCACTTCCTACAGAGACTCAATCTCTTGTTAAGAGACTTGATGAGCAGGCATTTGCAATCTTAAACGGTGATAATCCAATGTTTGTTGAGCACTCTACAAGAAGAATTTCAGAGGTTCTAAACTCTGAAAAAGAAATCCTAGACTGGCAGGCCAAGGTTGAGCACCTAGAAAGCTTACACAGCCATAATGCTGTCGGATATATCAGAAAAGAACACCCAAAAGCATAAGAAATAGAAGGCCTCTAAACAAGAGGCCTTTATTTTATCAAAAAAATATTATATTTTTTAAATTTCTATATTGACAACTAAGTGTGAAATCCTTATTCTAACTCCACTTCAAATCGGAGGGCGATTAGCTCAGCTGGGAGAGCGCTACCCTTACAAGGTAGATGTCGGCAGTTCGATCCTGTCATCGCCCACCACTTTTTTTTCAGTGGAAAACCTCCAAAGAAATTCAAAATAAATTATTCGGAACTCTAAAGAGTTCTTTTTTTTGTTTGCAGCATTTGCAGGAGCAAATGATGCAATTCAACCCAGCGAGTCCCACGATGGGACGAGTCGGGTACCGCAATTTGAAAACTATAAAGCCAATCATTGTATGTCTATCTTTGCACTACACGCAGAAGCAAATGATGCAATTCAACCCAGCGAGTCCCACGGTCTGCTCCTGCACCTACCTCCCACAGACATACTGCTAATCCTGACCATAAAGGGACAAGTCGGAAAACTAATCCTTGAAGAATATTATTTAAAATTGGTGACATATAAATACTCATGACAGTGAATTTCGAACTCTTTACTGCCATTGTCCAAGAAAAATTCAATATACTTTGTGTTTTTTAGACATAACAATTCGTAAAAAATATAACCTCCACATCAAAACAACTTAATTAATTAAAGGCTTCAACAAATTGAATGTCTAATAAACCGGAGGAATTTATGAAAAAAATTATCGCACTTGCTGCTGCACTACTAAGCGTTTCAACTTTTGCACTATCTGCAAACGATTCTTGGGATACAATCAAGTCTGAAGTATCTGCTGATTGGGATCTTTCATTTGCTGGAACAACTGTATTTGTTGGTCGTCCAGTTAGCGCATTTGACGTATGTCTAGACGGTGACCAATTTGTTACAACTAGAGAATTCCCAATTTATGAAATCGTTAAAGTTGGAAAATCTCACCCAGAAGCTGACGAAGATGGATATGCATCAGTAATCGTTGGATACGAAATCCTTTCTTTCCCAACAACTTACACTTCATATAAAGAAGTTTGTAGAAACGATGACAAAAACTGTAAGAGAGTTCCTTACACAGTTAACCAAGACCTAACTAAGAACGTATCTGTAAAAGAAGTTGTTAGAAGAAACGTTGGTTCAAATGATCGTACAATTGAAAAGACACTTTTCAAGAAAGCATACGTAATCCCAGCTTGTAACTAATAAATTCAATAGCTTAAGCGTTTTCCCTAAGGCGCTTAAGCTATACTTTTTATAGCATGAGTAGATCTAACAATCTGTTCATGCTATTCCAAGTTCTATGGATAAAACCAACTCCCCACATATCGGCCAAGAACCTCTTGGGCTTATCGATCAAGTCGTTAAGGATTTGACTGATAATCTGAAAAGTTATCGCAATATTAAAATTGGCGTAAGACTTATCTCTGATAAAAGTGGAGTTAGTGAAAGGACAATTTATCGATTACTGGCCAAGGAAAATAAGCCTACATACCAAACACTTCTAAAGCTTTACCGAGCTATTTATAACACTAATAATGACACACTTTTATTATCTCTAGTTCCTGAAGTGATAAAGAACGAGATTAATAAGTGTAATCCAAATAGAGCAAGTGAAGGCATTCAGTTTCACGAGAATATTGAAACTCAAATGTTATATGATCGAACTTTTGCTGAGATTTATATCTTAGCGGCATGTTCACCAATAACCAATGAGCTAATTCAATATCGCTACGGTATGAGTGGAATGCTAACTTTAGAAAAGATGCTTGATATGAAAGCGCTCCGACAGACAAAGGCGGGGCTGTATACCCTTGGAGAGAATCAAACGAATTTCAGCGCAAAAACACTTAAGCGCTTAGGAATGTCACTAATTGAAAAGTATAGTAAACCACAAAACGCAGAAGACTATGGAAATAATATCATCGGCTTCTACGCAGAAGGTTTGAGTGACGAAGCTTATAACCGTTGGCTTGAAGTCGACGCTAAGGCTTTTGAAGAAAAAATTAAAATTGCAAATGAGAGTAAATCAAAAGGAACAAAGAGATCTTTTACATTTATGGTAACAGATACTTTGAATGAGAAATAATATGAAAGAACTAATAATAATTTTAGCATCCCTTTCTATCTATGCAGGCGTAGGAGGAGTTTCAGGTGGACCAAAGCCAACGAAAGATGACTTTGCAAAACTAGGACCAAATACATCATGGGATAAGATTCTAAATGCTAAAAAACAAAGTGATGACATCAAAATTGAAGGAACAACTGTCTTTGTCTCAAGGCCAGTAAGTGCATTTGATACATGTCTTGATGGAGATATTCTCAGAACAACAAGAGAATTTCCTAAGTACGAGAGAATTAAAGTTGGCAAAACACATTATGGAGCAGATGAAGACGGATATAAATATGTCAAAGTTGGAACTGAAAAGTTAAGCTTCCCTATCACCTACACTACATGGGATAGAGTTTGTGCAAACAATGGCAAGAGATGTCGAGAAGTAACGAAAGAAGTTACAACTGAAACTATAAAAAAGGTGAAAGTAAAAAAAGTAAAAGTCTACAAAAGCAATAGTGATAGGCCTAGAGAAGTAATTCAGGACTCTTTTAATAAAGAATTTATCATTCCTTATTGTCAGTAGATGAACAATTCAAAATAAATTAAGCCGCTAGTAATAGCGGCTTTTTTTTGCAAAATATGGACAAAATCGTCAAAAACCTTCATTTGTCCTAAAAAACCAAGATTCTTATGACAATGTCGATGAAAATCCCATTAATCGAGTAGAAAAATTGTCACTTTAATTCAATCAAATTAATTTCATCTCATCAAAACAACTAAATAAGAAACAAATTGTTTAAACAACATTTCAAACAATTTAATAACAAACCGGAGGAATTTATGAAAAAATTAATCGCACTTGCTGCTGCATTACTAAGCGTTTCATCTTTTGCACTATCTGCAAACGACACTTGGGATCACATTAGAGAAGAAGTTAAAAATGACGTAAACCTAGTTATGTCTTCAGGATACTCAGTATTCATGGGAACAACTAGAACTACAGCTTTCAACGTATGTGTTAACGGTGAAAACTTCAATACAACTAAGCCATTCCCAATCTACAAGTACGTTAGAACTAATAGAGGTGGAGATAATGATAACTTCAAAAAAGTAATCGTTGGTTACGAAATTCTTTCTTTCCCAATCTCAAGAGTTGTAACTAAAGAAATTTGTTACGGAAAAAACGACAACAGATGTAAAACTTATACAGAAGTTGAAACTCAATCAGTTGTTAGAGACATCACAATTTCTAAGTTAGTTCGTCGTGGTGGAGATCGTGATGACAAGCTAGTAGAGCTTTTCACAAAATCATACGAAATCCCAGCTTGTAACTAATTACGAGTAAGGATCTAGGCAAGTGCCTTTTCCCTAAGGGGCACTTGCTGCTATAAAAAGGCCAAGACACGTTCTTGGCCTTTGTAATTTTTACTACTTAAATGTTTTTAATTACGAAACTGGCCCAATTACCGTATAAATTGAAGCATAATGAGAGAAATGACTACAAATGATATCAACAACTTAAAAGATACAACGACCCTTGATCTAAAAGGACAAGTTGCACTCGATATCACGACACATCTCAAACAATTTCGTGATGAATCAATAGGTCTAAGAAAACTATCAGAGAAATCTGGAATCCATCAAAGAACATTAAAACGATTATTGGCCCAAGAAAACCGACCTGGTTATCAAACACTAGTAAGACTTTATAGCTGTCTAGCTGAAAGTCCTAATGGCGGCCTTATGTTAAAGAATATTCCAGAAAGAGTTGCAAAGGAAATTGAAAAAAGATCTCCTATCTCAACCAAGGGTAATCTTCAATATAGCGAAGAAGCAAATCAAGAGATGCTATATGATAAAGTTTTTGCAGAGATTTACTGTCTTGCCTCAATGTCACCAATTACAAGCGAATATATTCAATATCGCTATGGTGTGAGCGGCGTTGAAACAGCAGATAAAATGCTAGACCTTGGAGTTTTAAAACTTACAAAAAAGAATACATACACAATTGGTGATAAACAGATAGAGTTTTCACCTAAACTTGTAAAAAGGCTTGGTTTAAACTTAGTTGAAAAATATTCGAAAACAGAAGATGTTGATCTTGCTGAAAAAAACCTAATCGCATTTTATGCAGAAGGCTTAAGTCCCGAAGGTTATCGAAAGTGGCTAAAAATTGACCAAGAAGCTTTTTATAAAAAAATTAATGTGACTAAGGAAGAAGGAATGCTTGGTGAAATCAAGACATTCACCTTTATGGCCACAGACACAATGAGAAAGGATTAAAATGAAGAATCTAATATTTATAATATTAATTGGACTTAGCCTAAATACCGTCGCAGGAACTGGCGGAATTAATGGATTCCTAGAACTTAAAAATGACCGCATTGATGCAGGAACTGGCGGTGTAGTTGGTGGTGTTGACGATCTCGATGAACTAAAAGATAAGAACTGGAATATCATCAGAGATCGCGTAAGAAATGACTATAACCTTGATCTTCAAGGAGATATTGCCTTTGTTGGTAAAATAGTATCGGTATTTAACGTTTGTATTGAAAACGACAAACTAAGATCAATTAAGAAAATGCCTGTATACAAAAGAGTATGGCTTGGTGGAAGTAGAGAAAATGATCGATTTAAAGATGTTTTAGCTGGATCAAAATACTATTCATATCCGATTGAGTCTGAAAGTGAAGAAAGAAGGTGTTATGGCCGTAAAGATAATCGCTGTAAAGTCATAAAGAAAGTACGTAGACAAAGCCTAAGTCCAAGTATTACTTTAAGAAAAGATATTACGCGAAATAATAGAAACGGTGATAGGAAATACGTCGAAATCTTTACTAAAAAATACGACATCCCATATTGTAATTAGAAAAATAAAAGCCTAGGCGCTTATATACTAACGCCTAGGTCTTTTCTATTATCAACAATTACTAAACGAATTGAATTATCACTAATCTTAAAACGGATGCCATCTGTAAACTTCCCTTTTATATTATCTTTAAGAAGTTCTTTAGTAAGCTCTTCATCACATCTAAGGTTTCCAGTTACTGTAACTGAAAGATCCCCAGATTGAATTAGAGTGATTTTAACAAATTCAATTCGAGAAAATACAAATGGTAAAGATTCGATATAAGAGATTAAACCTTTTTGATATTTTGCCGTCTTGATTCTATCAACAGCATTCTCATTGATATATAGACTTGCATCAAATTCTATTTTTGATAGAGCTATCTCTAAATCACTTTGAACTTCTTCAACCTTTATTTGTTTTTGAGTATTTTCCACCTCTGCCATAATAGGAGCGGCTTGCTCTTTAACAGATTTGATCTCAAAGCGACTTTGAGCTCTCTGGGCCTTTAGATTTCTGGCCTGACCTCTTAACATCTCTAGAGAGTTAACGATTGTCTTTGTCTTATTTTTTTCTTCTTGAAATTCGTCATTAATTAAAGAACATTCTTTTCTTAATTCATTAATTTCAATAGAAACACCTTCTAGAAGTTGACGTGTTGCTTTGTTTTCTTCTCTTTGTTTATTAAGACGTCCTAAAAGCTCATCTCTTTGAATGAGAAGCTCACCTTTTTGTCTTGTGGCCTTATCAATTCCCTCTTCTAATGTTTCCTTATTTAGAAGAACAAGATTCAATTCATCTTCAGTCTTTTGAGAAGCGGCCAATGCTTCATTAAGCTTTTTCTTCTTTTGCTTAAACTCTTTCTCGACTATTTTCTTTTCGTCTAATTCAACATTTAAAAGATCAAGCTTTTCTTGATGCTTATTTTCAACTTCACTTAATTCAATACTACTTTTTTCAATTTCTGTATTAAGTTTTACGATTTCTTTTTTTGCTTCTCTAGTATCAACAGCAAGCTTTTTGATTTCTTGATTAAGTTGTACCTTTCTCGTAAGATTTGACTCTAATTGATTTTCGGCTTCCTCGATTTCTGCTTCGATTGTCGCCATTGCAGCTCTAATATTGTAACAATCATTTTCAATCTTAGTTAATTCTTCATTACTAATAACTTGTTGATTGTTTAAGTCTTTATGCTTTGCTAGAAGCGTATCTCTTTTTAAAGTAAATTCTTGTAAATTACTTTCTTGATTTCTTTTCACACTATCAAGTTCATCTAGCTTTTGTTCTGTTGAGTTAATCATCTTTTCGATAACTTCAACTTCTGTTTTTAAAACCTGCTCTTTACTTCTCTTGTCCTCAACTTCTACTTCCAGCAGCTTCAGTTGACCATCAAGATTTCTCTTATGTGTCAGATGTCTCTCATATGTATCGCTTTCTCTTTGGATTGCTACATCTAATTTAGAAATTTCTGTTTCTATAGATTCTTTTGCTTTCGATTTTTTATTCTTTATTCTCTCAACTCGCTTTGTATTGGACTTAAGCGATGATAGAGTATTTTCTTTACGTGAAAGTACATCTTTTAAATCGACGACTTTATTCTCTAGTTGCGAGATAATCTCGATATTTTCACTCGTTACTTCTTTATTATTGCTAATCTCTTCTTCTACTTGAGAGATTTTTCTTTCAAAATGAGCAACTTTCTCTTCAACACCTTCCAATTGCTGTACTGTTTGATCTAACTTAGTACACAATTCATCTGCAATTCTATTAAGTTTTGTATTTTCTTGGGCCAATTCTTCAATCTCTTGCCCCTTTGTTTCAATTCGCCCTTCACCAATCTCAATACGTCCCTTCAAACTTCCAATTTGTAAAAGGATTTCATTATTTGATTTAGTGATTTTCTCTTCATCTGCTAGAAGAATATTCATTAAATTATCTTGTTCTTGAATTTCTTCATTAAGAACATCTCTATTTCTCTTAGACTTTTCAACTTTAAGATTTAGAAGATCGATACTTTTTTCTAATTTAAGAGCTGTTTGAGAAAGACTCTCTTTTTCAGATAACAAACGACGTTTTTCGACATCAAGATCAAAAATGTCTTGTCTCAATTCTACTTCACGGCCTTTCTCTTCGTTAATCTCTAGTCTTAAATTCTTAATCTCATTAGATTCGTCTTGTATCTTTCTTTCGAGAGCTTCAATTTGTTTTTCACGATTTATACAATTTGCAGTAGCCTGATTCTTCTTTGTTTCAAGCTCTTTAAGCGAAATTGTTAATCTTTCACCTTCACTATTTAGAGCACGAATTCTTTTTTCACTTTCAATACTTTCTGCAAGAATTAATTCATATTCTCTCTTTGTTTTCTTATAAGTTCGATCTAGCTCATCAAGTTCTAAGAGAGAGCTTCCCTCTCTTTCCCTTAATGATGTAATCTTTATTTCTAACTCTTTTTGCTGAACTAGGTTTTCTTCAATTAATTTCTTGAAGCGTCCTGACTCTGACTTTAGCAGTTCCAGGTCAGATTCTAGCTCAAGCTTCTTTTTTTCTTGTGAATCTAGGTGGTAATTTAACTCTTTAAGTTGTGACTTCTCACTTTCTTCTTGAGTTTTAAGCTCCGAAGCCTCTGATTCGAGTCGATTAATTCGAGCTTTAATCTTGAGCATGCTCTGCTTAACAGTTTCTTGCTTTGAATTAACATCTTGCAACTCACTTACTTGATGAGCAAGTTTCTTTTCTAGTTCATTTTTGTGCTCATACGACGCCTCTAGGTCGTACTTCATTCTTTCATAAAGAGTTGCCTCTTCATTCTTCTTGGCCTTAACTTTCTGGCTCTTCTCGATTAATGAAGAGATTTCACTATCAAGTTTAATTCTTTCAGTATTTAATAATTCAATTTGATCTTCTACTTTTTGAATTTCGATATTATCGCTTTCTATTTGTGAAAGCATTTTCTTAATTCTTTTCTTAGTATCCTTAATCTGGTTGCTTACACCTTCTTTCACTTCTGCATTACAGATTTTATTGCCACTAAGAACGTCTAGTTTACTCTTTAAAGTACCCTCTTCACCTTTTAATGTTGCAAGTTCAAGCTTGATCTTATTAATACTTTCTAATTTATCACCATGTGTTTTCGAAAGACCTGTTACCTCTTCCTTTAAACTCGTAATACTTTTTATAACAAGCTGCTTTTGATCGATTAATTCTTTTAGTGATGACTCTTGAGACTTATTTAGAGACTTAATCTTATCTATTCTTTGTTCAAGAATTTCTTTATCCGCTATCTCATCTGTTAGATCAGACTGTAGTCGACGTAAATTATTTTCTGTTTTTTGAAGCTTTATACGCTGTACTTCAATATCTCTTTTTAGTGAATTATTTTCACTAATTGCTTCCTCAAGTAATCGTTGATCTTCAACAATTTTCTCAGCTGCCTGAGCAGTCATTGCTTTGATTTCTTCAGGGTTTTCTTTTACTTTTTTATTCTTTAAATTAAATAGATTCATAGGGTCCTCACTGCCCTATATTTTCTCACTAAATTGTCTTTAAATAAGCATGTGGCAAGATTTGCATTGGCGCGGTGCTAAGTCATTTATCACCAATTTTTTTAATCATATATTCAATAGTTTTGTGTCACAACCTGAGCTTTTTAGTCTATCTTTAACTCTTGTCTTCCCCTCTTTCTAAGTGCATATTAATAAGATGATTTTTCTCTTATATTTGGCCGTTGGCGCTTTTGTTGGAACACTTTCAGGTTTATTTGGAATCGGTGGCGGTGTAATTATTGTCCCAACTCTCTTACTCATTTTTAAAGAACAAGGATTTTCATCAGATATTACGATGTTTATGGCCCTTGGTACTTCTCTAGCAACAATTGTTGTAACTGCAAGTTCATCGACATTAAGACATTACAATATGGGAAATCTCCTATCTGAAGTTACGAAAAAACTAATTCCACCTCTAATCATTGGAATCTGTGCTGGAGCCTATCTCGTTAACCAAGTTGAAGCTAGAACTCTAGAAGGGCTATTTATCACATACCTCTACTTAGTTTCTTTAAAAATGTTATTTTACAAAGTTAAAGTTGATGAACCAAAAGAAACATCTAATTTCCTCTATGCTATTACAGGCTTTATTATTGGTTTGAAGTCTTCAATTTTAGGAATTGGTGGAGGCACAATTAGTGTTCCATTTTTAACTTGGCGCGGTTATGAGATGAAGAATGCTGTGGCCATTTCAGCATCGATAGGAATCCCCATCGCACTTATAAGTAGCGTATTTTATATTTATAGCGGCTTTAATAAAGTGACACCAGATCACTCCCTAGGCTATATCTACTTACCTGCATTCTTTGGAATTTCAATTGCAAGCTTCTTTTTCACAAAGCTTGGAGCAAAGATTTCAAGTGTGGCCAATCAAGTGCTTATGAAAAAGATTTTTGCTATTATGCTTATCCTTATAGCGATAAAGAAGACTACGAGTTTTATCTCTTAAACGTTTAGGCTCTTATCAATTACTTGTTTTAAGCTAATGAAAGACTCTGTCGATTGAATCTCTTTAATCATCTGAATCTTTCCAATAAGAAATTCATGAAAGTGATTTATATCCTTAACCATGATTTTTACAATTAATGCATAATCACCTGTCGTATAATAGGCTTCAACGATTTCATCCATTTTCTCAAGCTTATCAATTACTTTGTGAATATCTCGTGCATTAACTAAGTGAAGGCCAAGAAGAACCACAACACCATGACCAAGCTTAGCATAATCAACCTTTATAGAGCTTCCTATGATAATGCCAGCTTCCTTAAGTTTTTCCACTCTTTGATGAATAGTTCCACCTGAAACCCCTATTTTTCTAGCCATTTCAAGGAAGGGCATGCGGGCATCTTTCTCCAAAAGCTTAATTATCTTCTTATCAGTACTATCAATTTCGTATTTTTCGGCCATTTTACCCCTCAAATATACTATATCCTCACTATTTTAATCTATTTATTAAATAATTAATAGTTTGAGATGTTCATAATTGAGAAATTGATAAAAATTACCGATTATTAATAAAAATATGGAGGTTTTCATGTGTGGATTTAGTGTTTTTACCGGAATAGTTGATAAAGAAGAGTTTGAAGTTAAGTTCGATTTAATCGCACACCGCGGTCCAGATCAAAGAGCAATTCACTCTTTGAAAGATGGCCTAATGGGATTTCACCGACTTGCCATTATGGACCTGACAGATGCTGGTTCTCAGCCTTTTATCTCAAAAGCTAAAACACACCTTGTTTGTAATGGAGAAATTTATAATCATCGTCTTTTAAAGACAGACTATATCGAACGCTATGACTTTCAGTCAGACTCTGATTGTGAAGTGATCATCCCTATTTTTGAAGAATATGGTATTGAGAAGTTACTTCTATCACTCGATGGTGAATTTGCTTTTGTTATCGAACAAGAAGGTAAATTCTTTGCAGGCCGAGATCCTATTGGTATCCGTCCCCTCTTTTATGGTTATGGTGTTGAGGACGGAAAGATTGCCTTTGCCTCTGAAGTAAAGGCCCTACAAGAGCTATGTAGTGATATTAAACCATTTCCACCAGGTCACTACTACGCTGATGGTAAATTTGTTTCATATTTTGATGTGAGAGAAATTAAAACAAGAAAAGAAGAAGATCTTGAAGCCGTTTATAAGGGAATCCATGATCACCTTGTAGAAGGTGTAAAAAAACGTCTTGATGCAGATGCTCCAGTTGGTTTTCTACTCTCAGGTGGACTTGATTCATCACTAGTTTGCGCTATAGCTGCAAAGTTAAGTGATAAACCAATTAAAACATTTGCTGTGGGTATTGATACAAACCCAATTGATTTAAAATATGCGCGAATTGTTGCAGACTTTCTAGGAAGCGAGCATCATGAAGTTATCTTTACAAAAGAAGAAGCGTTTGCCCATCTCTCAGAGCTAGTTCATAAGCTTGAAACATGGGATATCACGACGATTAGGGCCTCAATGGGGATGTCTCTGGTTTGTAAGTACATCCGTGAGAAAACTGATGTGAAGGTAGTCCTAACAGGCGAAGTTAGCGATGAGCTCTTTGGCTATAAGTATACAGACTTTGCACCAAGTGCACTTGAATTTCAAAAAGAAGCACAAAAACGTGTTCATGAATTATATCTCTATGATGTTCTAAGAGCTGATCGCTCGATTAGTTCTCATTCACTTGAAGCACGAGTACCTTTTAGTGATAAGGCCTTTATTGAATATGTTATGGGAATTGCACCAGAGCAAAAGATGAATTGGTCTGGTGAAGGTAAATATCTTCTTAGAAAAGCTTTTGATCATAGTGAATACCTACCGGATGAGATTCTTTGGCGTGAAAAAGCGGCATTCTCAGATGCTGTAGGACACGATATGGTTGATTGGCTAAAGGCGCTTGCTGAAGATAAGTACAGCGATTCAGACGTTACTCAGGCACGTGAGAAATATGAGCATGGTACACCTTTTACAAAAGAGTCGTTAATGTATCGAGAAATCTTTGAAACACATTTTCCAGATAAAGCACATTTAATTAAAGATTTTTGGATGCCAAATAAAGAATGGGAAAATTGTCAGGTAGATGATCCATCGGCCCGTGTTCTTCCAAACTACGGTGACTCAGGAAAATAAGAATAAAAAAAGCCTCGCAATAGCGAGGCCTTCTTTTAACAAGTATTAATTTTTTAGGAGGATAATAGCTTAGTTAGCTACTTCCATCCCGCTCCCAGAATCGATAACCTTCAGTCCTACATGTGACATGAACTTCTCTGGCTCTGTTAATTGTAGAGCAACCTTAAGAACATCTTCAACATGAGTTACTGGATGAACAGATAGTCCTTGCTTGATTTCCGGTGGGATCTCAAGAAGATCTTTTCTATTCTTCTCAGGAATAACAACTGTTTTTACTCCTGCTTGTTTTGCTGCCAGCATCTTCTCTTTTAGGCCACCAATTGGAAGAACACGTCCTCTAATTGTTACCTCACCTGTCATGGCAACATCTTGCCTTACAGGAATTCCAGAGATTGCTGATGTAATGGCCGTAACCATTGTGATACCTGCTGATGGACCGTCTTTTGGAGTCGCTCCCTCAGGTGCATGGATATGAATATCATGTGTTTCAAACCATTCTTTATCAATTCCAAGACGACCTGCAATTGAACGAACATAGCTCATTGCTGCTTTTGCCGACTCAGTCATAACCTCTCCAAGTTTACCAGTGATTTGGATACCACCTTTACCTGGAACTGCAATAACTTCGATATGGAGCATACAACCACCAACTGAAGTATAAGCAAGACCATTTACTAGACCTACCTCTGGCTGCTCTTCGATTACATTATCATCGAATTTAACAGGACCAAGGAACTTCTTAAGTTGTTTAGAAGTGATTGTGAACTTCTTACCTTTTTCAATATCTTTTGTGACAACATCAGTTGCAATCTTTCTTGCAATTGTGTTGAACTGTCTTTCAAGGCCACGAACACCAGCTTCTTTAGTGTAACCACGAACAACGTCCATGATTGTATTTTCACTCATTGAGTATTCGTAAGCATCAAGTCCATTATCTTTCCATGCACGTGGTGCAAGGTACTTCTTAGCGATCTGAGTTTTCTCAATCGGAGTATAACCAGCTAAGTTAATAATCTCCATTCTATCTCTAAGTGGACCTGGAATTTGTCCAAGATCATTTGCTGTCATAACAAACATAACTTTTGATAGATCGTATTCTACTTCAATATAGTGATCACCAAAGTTCTTATTCTGAGCTGGATCTAGAACTTCAAGCATTGCTGCCGCTGGATCCCCTCTCATATCAGATGTCATTTTATCAATTTCATCTAGTAGAATAACTGGGTTTGATGTTCCTGCTTTCTTAACAGCGCTGATGATCTTTCCTGGCATAGCACCTACATATGTACGACGGTGACCACGAATTTCAGATTCATCTCTAACACCACCAAGTGAAACTCTTTCAAACTTACGTCCAAGAGATTCAGCAAGTGACTGACAAATCGATGTTTTACCAACACCTGGAGGACCTGCTAGACAAAGGATTGTTCCCTTACCTTCAGAACCAACAAGACTTCTTACTGCAAGATACTCAAGAATTCTCTCTTTTACATCTTTCATTCCGAAGTGGTGATCATCAAGAACTTCTCTTGCATGTTCAACATCATTATTATCTTCTGTGTACTCTCCCCATGGTAGAGAAAGCATCCAGTCAATGTAGTTTCTAACAACTGCAGATTCTGCAGACATTGGAGACATTGACTTAAGTTTCTTAATTTCTTTTGTAACACGCTTAACAGCTTCTTCAGGCATTTTCTTCTTTGCCAGACGCTCTTCCATTTCTTGAACTTCAGACTTCTCATCTTTTTGTCCAAGCTCTTTTTGAATCGCATTCATCTGCTCATTAAGGTAGTATTCTTTTTGAGACTTTTCCATTTGCGACTTAACGCGAGTTCTTATTCTTCTCTCTACGTTAATAATCTCAATTTCACCTTGCATCTTCTCTAATAGAAGTTGAAGACGTTGCTCAATATCCACAGCTTCAAGAATCTCTTGCTTTTCTGGGATCTTCATCGATAAGTGAGCAACAATAATATCAGCTAATCTTGATGGATCAGTGATTGATGAAATACTCATAAGTAATTCAGGTGGAATTCTCTTATTAAGTTTCACATATTGTTCAAATACGTTTTTGATTGAACGTACTGTCGCTTCGATCTTAACTTGTTCTGGAACTTCTGGAACGCATTTAGAAACGTCGGCCCAATAACCTTCACTTCTTGCTTCAAACTCATCGATCGTTGCTCTATACTTCCCTTCGATAAGTACCTTAACTGTATTATCTGGTAGGCGAAGCATCTGAATAATATTTACAACAGTTCCTACATTGTAAACATCTTCACGATCTGGATTTAAAATACTAGCATCTTTTTGTGTGACGAGAAAAAGCTCATTACCATTCTTTGAAGCTTCCTCTAGAGCATTGATTGACTTCTCTCTTCCTACAAATAGTGGAACAACCATATGTGGAAAAATAATCATGTCTCTTAGTGGAAGTAGTGGTAAGTTCTTCGACTCAGTTGACTTCTTGTCTGACATAGCACCTCCTGCACTATTAATACTTGTCATAATTTCATTCTGGGAAAGGATAGGAAAAAGACCTCATGTCTAAATTCTGTTCCTTTAATAAATTGTATCAATATCCCCTCACGTTTTGGAAAGTTTTTTTCGCCGGAATCTTATGCCCCTCAATAAATTCACAGTGTATTAATAGCCTAACCTATGGTTTTTAAAGGCATTTTCCTTACCTGAGCGGTGAACACTGTTTAGCTAAAATATTCTAACATTTAGGCTGTATGAATTTTTTATAATCGTAAATTGAACATCTCTAGAAATAATATCTTTGAACTTTACATTCTTCTCGAAGATTCTTGAGATAAGATTTTGTGAGAGCGCCTAAAGAAATAAGCAAAAAAAAGGCCAGACATTAAGTCTGGCCCCTATGGAGTAAGTTAAGAAATATCTTAACTAATTAGAAGTTTGTAATGAGTCTCGCATATCCTGCATTTACCTTCTTTTCTACGTCAGATCCTGCACTAAGAACTCCATTAATATAAAGCTTATCGCGATCCTGCATCATATATCCAAGAATTAGTCTCATATCACTATTTACATCATATGATCCAAATACATGATGACCTGTAGAAGCTGGTGTTGAATAGAATCCAATTGCGTCTACATCTGCAAGTCCAACTTGGAATGCATAATCATCAGCCTTTAAAAACTCGTAACCAAGCTTGAAAGAACCAAAAGTGTAACGAGCGTCTAACATATAAACACTTCCATCATTACTTCCATCTGTTCCATCAGTGAAAACACCACCAACAGTTGGGATACCTCCTCTTGAATCAGTCGTAGTATGCTTATAAGTAAAACCAATATCTAAACCAGTGTTTCCAATACCATTGAATTCAAAATATGCCACATATGCATCGTAATCAAAGTTTAAATTTGAAACTGGTGTTCCACTAGATACTTGGTCAAGGAAGAAGTCTTGGAATCCTACATATTGAGCAATAAAATTCATACGCTTTGCCCAACCAAGGTTTAGCTTTTCGTAGTCGATCATTGCTGAGTACATTTGCTCAGTTGATCCAATTTTAATTCCACCAGCTCCAAGGTATCGACTATCAATAGCTGTAGCTGCACCATTAACTTGATTAAGTGGAGTATAAATTGCTCTTACAGCGAGAGTACCACCCATTGCTCTTGTACCATATGTTAGGGCCATACCATCAAGCTCAGCTCCATATGCTAATTGCGGATAAGTTCCAGATCTAGCAGTCCCCTTCTGTAGATGGTACGAAGGACCTTCGATAGTTGGTAGACGTCCAATAGAAAACGTGAATTTATCATCAATCTTATAATTAATAAATGCTCTTTCAACATAAACTTCTGAACCAGACTTATCACGACCAGCACCACCTGAATTAGAAACAGCAGAAGTATTACCAGCACGACTTGTAAAATCATTAAAGTATTTAGACATTGAAAGACGTCCATAGAAGTCTAATTTATTACTTCTTTTTGAATGCATATCAAATCTAAACCACAGAGAGTTTTGAGATTCACTATAGTTACTGTTTTGTGTTGTATTCTCTACATCAAAATAATCATAGCGAGCCTCTAGCTCTCCGTTAAAGCTCCACGTATTTAAATCCCTTGATAGCTCAAGATCCTCTACTCTGTCTTCTAGAGATGCACCGTATGCAGTTGATGAAAGAACTGCAAGTGCGATAATTGATTTTTTCATTGTATTTAATTTCATTTTTTAGTCTCCTTAAATTAATTATCCACCGATTGATGAAGATGCATCTTTACACTGAAGTGTACATCCGCTTCCAACGTCTACTGTTGCACCAGAACAAGTCTTAAACTTAATAACGGTTCCAGAACGACCTGGTGTTGCCATCTTTTCTGCTTCTGCTTTTGATTTTTTACACTGCTTTACAACAGCATTGATGAAGTCATCTTTTGCACCCGCGAATGCAAAAGGAGACATTAGTGAAACTCCTAATAAAATAGGAAATATCCTAGAAATTCTCATGGCTCCTCCTTGATATGAGAACATAGTTAAATGCTTAAACTACTAATAAAAATTATTTTAGTGAGGTATACGAAAAAAATAAAGAGGGAATCTGTACTTTTCTAAAGAAAAGCTAAAGTAAATCTATCTAAATATTTAAATTTACTTAAACTATACAGCTTAACGGCCAAGGAAACCATTTAAGTCGGGAATATAAGGCACCGTAATAACTACGATGCCTTCTTTTGATTTGATTCTTTTGGAAAATTTACGACTTTTGCATCTTTAGTTTTTTTTACCTTTGATGTCGATGCATTATTCTTTGTTCTTCCACCAATTATCTCATTTTGGAGTATTGATAGAACATTTTGAAGATTATTTGTTTCATTATTTAAATCTTCCGCATATTGAAGCATCTTTGATGCAATTTCTTGATTATCAGAAGATGCTTCTTGCATCTGATTCATAGCTTGTGAAATATTTGTAACGCCTGTTTCTTGTTCAGATGTCGCTGCTGATATTTCTTGAGACATTGAAGATACATTCATTACACCATGAACAATCTCTTCAAGGGCCCCTGTACACTCTTCTGAAACTTTAATTCCATCATCAATTTTGACACGAGACTGCTCAATCATCGATTCTACAGACTCTTTATTTTCTTTTACGATTTTTTCAACATGGGCAACAGACTTCGTTAGAATTGCATTAATCTCTTCAGATGCAGTTCCAGACATTGCAGCAAGATTTCCAACTTCTTCTGCAACAACAGCAAAGCCCTTACCATGCTCACCTGCTCTAGCTGCTTCAACTGAAGCATTAAATGAAAGAAGCTTTGTTTGAAAAACAATGTCATTAATAACTTGTGTTTTCTCATTAATCTCATTGATCAGATTAACAATTTCAGAAATTTTTTCACTTCCGTCATTTGTCGTTCTAAGGACGTCATCATTTGCTTGTTTAATATTATTCATTGAAGACTTAACTTCCTCAACTTTATGTTTTCCATCCTGTGCAACTCTTTCATTATCCGTTGAAACATCAACCGAAGTCGCTGCATTCTGTGCATTCATTTTTACCATGCTTGATAATTCATCAAGGGTTGATGCAGTCTCATGTATTGCCTGCGCTTGATTTGAAGTCAACTCACTTACACGATGAGAAACCCCATTTAAATTTTCAACAAATTTAACCGTTGATTTTGCAGAGTTTTCTAAGCTTGCAACAACTCCAAGAAGTTGCTTATAAAGATTTCTAACTGTTGCAAAAGAGATAACAACACAAAGGATTAGAACACCAGCTAATGTGAAATAGAATAAATTTTGAAGTGTTATAATTTCACCATAGGCTTGTTTTTCCGTCATACCTATAACCAACTTCCACTTCATCATATCAAGGAAGCGGCGATGGTGAATTTCACCAAATGAGTAAAGATATGTTTCCTTACTGTCCCCTAGAATATGAGGATGAAGAATAGTATCTACCTTACCTTCCTTCATCTTGACTGCCATCTCATCATCTGAAGCAATCAATGTTTTTGCTAAATTATAATTTTCAAAGTCATGAAGATTCTTGTCTTTCTTTGCAAGTTCTTTGTCATAAGAAGTGATGACTTTTCCTTCGCTATTAATTAAGTGAATCTCAGAAGAGTCCATTCCATTTGAGTTTAAAGTATGAAAAAGGTTCTTCATTTCACTTTCAAACCAGCGGCTTCCCACAAATGCACCTAAAACGGCAATTGGATCACCATATTCATCTTCAATACGAGTTGAGAAGTATTGCCCCATTCTCTTTTCGCCATACACTTTCGATATCATTTCACTCTCGTGAACTTTTCCAGCAAAAGCACCAAAGATTTTCTTATCGTAATTTTCTGTGTACTCACCTTTTGATGTTTTTTGAAACCAATTATCATTTTTAAAGTTATAAGACTTAAGAAATTCTGTGTTCAATTTTTCCCCAGCGGCCGTAATTTCGGAATGAGCAATCAGTTTCCCATCTAAACCAATTAGAAATAACATATCTGTATCAGGGTAAAGAGTGACAAGCTCATTTAAAAGAAACGTTGATGCTCCAGGGTCTTTATCTTTAAGATCTTTGTTTCGAGCAAAAGATTGAACGTTATTATAATTAGTGAAGAATTGTTCAGAAATTGAATTTGTTAAATTATTATAATAAAGAGCAAATCCATCTCGCTTACTTGCCTTTTGATCTTCAATTCCTTTTTGAAAAGGGACAAAAACCGCAAATGATATAAATAAAACCATTCCAATTGAAATGAAATAAAGTTTTTCTTTTAAGCCTATGGCCATAAACTTTGTTAATTTTGTTAACACATTCCCTCTAAACATCTCTTATCCCCTAAACATAAAATAGATCTAAATAATTTTTCGGTTAGCTAAGTGTCAACCTTTAGAAATTCTTTAAGTTTCTTAACTAATTTATTAATAATGAAGCGATAAATGGCTGAATTTATGAAAATTAAATAAAGATAGTTACGTAACAGGATTTACATCTAAGATGAAAATAAAAAGGCACGAACTATGTCGTGCCTTATTATTAAGAAAATGTATTCAATTTAATTAAGCTGATTCAATATCTTTCTTGGCCTCAAGAGCTGAGTTCGCAGTTGATGAGAATTCCTTGCGCGGACCTTCTTCAACTCTTGGAGACTCAATTCCTCTAATAGAGGCTTCAGTGATAATAACTTTATTAGCTTTATCATTTGCTGGTACATCATACATAACTTCAAGCATTGTTTGCTCAATGATTGCTCTTAGACCACGAGCACCTGTTTTTCTCTCTAGTGCAGTCTTAGCAATTGCATGAAGTGCTGCTTCTTCAAATTCAAGTTCGATACCATCAAATTCAAAAAGCTTTTGATATTGTTTTGTTACTGCATTCCTTGGTTCAGTAAGAATTGAAACAAGTGCTGCTTCATCAAGCTCTTCAAGTAGAGCATTAACAGGAAGACGTCCAATGAACTCAGGAATTAATCCAAACTTCGTTAGATCTTCTGCTTCAATTCCACCTAGCTTTTGAATTACAGACTCTTCTGCGTCAACAGTTTGCTTAGCAACTAGACCCATTGGTCTCTTAGTCATACGCTTTTCAATGATCTTATCAAGTCCAACAAATGCTCCAGCAACTACAAAGAGAATATTCTTTGTGTTTACCTGGATAAACTCTTGTTGAGGGTGCTTACGGCCACCTTTTGGTGGAACTGAAGCAACTGTACCTTCAACTAGCTTAAGTAGTGCCTGTTGAACACCCTCACCAGATACGTCTCTAGTGATTGATGGGTTTTCAGACTTTCTTGCAATTTTATCAATCTCATCAATATAAACAATTCCACGCTCAGCTCTTTCTACATCGTAGTCACATGCCTGAAGAAGGTTAAGAATAATATTCTCAACGTCCTCACCTACGTAACCAGCTTCAGTTAGAGATGTTGCATCAGCAATAGCAAATGGAACATTTAGAAACTTTGCTAGTGATTGTGCAATAAGAGTCTTACCTGAACCAGTTGGCCCAGCAAGTAAGATATTCGACTTTGCTAATTCAACAGCATCATCTTTTCTCTTAGAATCACCGTGGGCAATTCTTTTATAGTGGTTATGAACTGCAACTGAAATAATCTTCTTAGCACGATCCTGTCCAATTACATACTCATCAAGGTGCTTCTTGATTTCGTGTGGCTTTGGAACATTATCAAGAGCTGCTTTTGATACAGACTTAACTGTATCCTCGTAGATAATTTCATTACATAGCTCGATACATTCGTCGCATATATAAACACCTGGTCCTGCAATTAACTTCTTTACCTCTTTTTGAGATTTTCCGCAGAAGTTACAAGACAGAGCGCTGTTATATGATCCTTCTTTTTTACTCATTAAAGTTCCTTTCGTTTATATACAGTATTCAACTATAGTTCTATTTCTTGTTTGATTCAATAACGCTATCGATAATTCCTAGCTCAATTGCATCAGTTGGCGACAAGTAATTATCACGATCAGTTGCAGCAACAATTTTTTCCATCGTCATATCAACAGATGAGTGCTTAATGTAAATATTATTTAACTGATCTTTTAATGTTTGAATTTCATTTGCTTGAATCTGAATATCAGAACACTGACCTTGTGCACCACCTAATGGTTGGTGAATCATGATTCTTGAGTGAGGAAGACTATAACGGTGTCCTTTTTCCCCTGCTGTTAGAAGCAGTGATCCCATCGATGCTGCAAGACCAACACAGTAAGTATAAACTGGGCATGATACGTGTTGCATAATATCGTAGATACCTAGGCCTGCATAAACGCTTCCACCTGGTGAATTAATATAGAAGTGAATTGGATCTTCTGGGTTACTTTGCTCAAGGAACATAATCTGAGCAATTAATAAGTTGGCAACAGTGTCATTAACCTGCGTTCCTAGAAAAACAATTCGATCAAGTAATAGTCTTGAGTAAATATCGTATTGTCTCTCTCCTCTTGCTGTTTGTTCAATAACAATTGGATTAGGAATATGTGCCTTTGGATCTGTCATTTTTTCTCCCTAGAAAATGAATTTTTCGATTTCATTCAACATTTCGGTGAGCCGAGTCATTTTCTTTAGATAAAAGTGCAAGTTAAGTAATAATTAATACGTCCCTAAGCAATGGAAATTATTTAAGCTTCACCGCCAAAAGTATCAAAATTAACATAACAGGTCTTGAACTTCTCATAAGGCTACGGTTAAATCGATTCAAGAAAAAATGAATAAATTTTTAAGTACTTAAACACACAGGAGAAAGTAATGACTGAAACAGTTTATCCAACTTCGCTAGTTTCAAAAGCGGCACCAGAATTCAAAGGAAATGCAGTAGTAAATGGAGAAATCAAAGAGATCTCTCTTTCTGACTTCAAAGGAAAGTGGAAAGTTCTTTTCTTCTACCCACTAGATTTCACATTTGTTTGCCCAACAGAAATCACTGCATTCTCAGATAAGATTCAACTTTTTAAAGACCTTAACTGTGAAGTTATCGCTTGTTCAGTTGATTCAGCTTTCTCTCACCTAGCTTGGACGAAGCAATCAAGAAATGAAGGTGGACTTGGTGACATTAATTTCCCAATTCTAGAAGACCTTACAAAAGAAGTTTCTAGATCATATGGAGCGCTAATGCCATCTGGTGATGTTGCATTTAGAGCAACTTATATCATCGATGACAACAATATTGTTCAACACGTTTCAATCAACAATCTATCAGTTGGTAGAAATGTAGAAGAAGTTGCAAGACTTGTAGATGGTTACCAATTTACAGCTAAGCACGGAGAAGTTTGTCCGGCAGGTTGGACAAAAGGTGCTGATACAATGAAGCCAGATCCACAAGGGTCACAAGAATACTTTAATAAGCTATAGTCTTATTCAATAATAGAACCCGACTCCAACACCGAGTCGGGTTATCTTTAATTCTCTCGAATCATCTTGTAATTCATGTCTTTTTACGAAAATGTGGTACCACATATTCTCACTATATTTTTGTGAATAATCGATTAAATAACGTTGTCCTTTTAAGCCTGTCTTTGAACTAAATGATTGAGATGCACTCATTTTAAATACAAATGGTGTGAAAAACTTTTGTGCAAAGGCCAAGCCCAATGTCCCATAAGTAATTTTCTGAGTAACTGATTTTAACTCCTTTCCACTTCCTAGGAAATCAGGTGTGTTATAGAGATAGAAGACTTCATGATCAAGCCCTCCAAAGAATCCCGTTACATTTCGATATGTATAAGATTTATGAGCATGGAAGCTAAAACCAGTTTCAGGATCTAGTTTCGTATTATTTGAGAAAGTACTTCCTCCTTCTTCCTTAATATCGGATGGTACAATATAAGATAGACTTCCCGTTGCAAGCAGAGATAACTTTTCAATTGAACTAGGGAAAAATGCAAAACCGGCCGTAATTGTCATTGGCGAATTCTGCTCAGTAGAAATCATAATATTAGAAACTTTTTCTTTTTGAATCCCCAGTGAAGCGGCCGTTTGTATAAAATAATTGAACTCATCACCATTAGACTTTAGAAAGTAATCTAAGTTTTTTCCGTGGACCTGATTTATATTTAGGCCAATAAAGAATATTACAAGTGATCTAAAATACTTCACAAAAGCATAGTAACAAAAGACTTAAAAGTTTTAAGCTAGGAAAAAACAGCTGATAAATTAATGCGATTTAATAGAATTTAGGATATTCTTTTAAGTGTTTATTTACAGGAGAAATAATGGAATTTATCGATCAAATCATGCTCTATATAAATACTAATGTAAGCTTAGCTCCATATATTATCTTTGGGCTACTACTACTTGCTGGTTTTAATATCCCAATATCTGAAGATGTGATGTTATTTACTTCGGCGATTTTAGCTGCAAAAAATCCAGAGTATCTCTACCCTCTTTTCTTTGCTGTTTTTCTAGGAGCATATTTTTCTGATTTAATTTGTTACGGATTCATTGGACGCTATCTTGGTCCAAAGATCTTTGGAATAAAGTTCTTTGCTTCGATGGTAACGCAAGAAAGGCTTGATACAGTGAATGCCTTCTTTAAGAAGTATGGTGTCTTCACATTAATCTTTGGTCGATTTGTACCATTTGGTTTTAGAAATGCTCTATTTCTATCAGCAGGGCTTGGTAAAATGAATGCATGGAAATTTGCCCTTTCGGACTTAATTGCCGCAACGATTTCTTGTGTCGTCTACTTCACGGTTTATTACAAGTTTGGAGAAGCGGCCATTGAATATATCAAAAAATCTAATTATGTGATTGGCTCGGTTGCCCTTGCCATCATTCTCGGATTCGCCATTAAAAAATGGAAAAAGAAACGTGTAACTAATTAAAATCACAAATTATAGAAAAAATTACAAGGCCTGAGGATATTTATTGTCAGCTCAGGCTTGTTACTCCATAATCCCGCTTGTTCACAAAAAATGTGAAAAAAGTTGAACGGTATTTATTTTTTTGGAGTACAAGCGAAATGTTAAATTCTATCCCACAAGAGAAAGTAGTAAATTTCAATGCGTTTAAAGCTGAAAAAGCAATGAGATGTGAAAATACTGTTCAAAGAGATTATTTTTCGAAACTTGATTTTTCTGCACTTATTAATGAAACACATAGTCTCGTGAGTGAAATTAATCAAGAAAATGCAATCAATGACGAACTTCTAGTAAAAGTAGATCAGCTTACGGCAGAATTTAAAAGCCGAATTCTTGATAACGAAACACCTATTGATAAATATTTATTAGCAACAATTAAAGACTTAAAGTTTTCAATCAAGGCAAAACTATAAGCTTTGTTTGAAACCTATATCCTTCTCGTTTTATTAAGGCCCAGTAATCTGGGCCTTATTATTCTAAATTATAATGATTCTAGTGATTGGTAATCGTGTAAGACTTTTGCTCGAAGAAGTGGAATCTTTAGTGATGAATCGTAGCCGAGTAAAGCGGCAGTCTTTCTAAGTTGAACAATATTACCCTTCTTCTTTGATGAGTTCTCAAATTGCGTTAAGAGATAAATCATATTTTTTGAAAAAGTTTGAACGTAGGCTTTAATCAAGGCCATATTTCCAGAACTCACTTCACTGAACTTCGCACCAATTGAGGGTAGAAGAATTTTTTCAACTTCTGACAGTCCTTCAAAAGAGCGAACAACATCAACTTCACATCGCAATACTTCAATATCAAAAGCACTGTGATCAATACTTAATAGTTTCTGTGTGCTAAGTTTTGAAAATTCAGGATATTGAATAAGAGATATCATTGTATGGAAGCGCGACTTTTCAGGGACGCGCCCCATATCAGAAATTAACATTCCACCTTCAGAAATATTAGAACACTTTGCCTTTAGTACATAATCGTCACAAAGATAGAGCATCTCTTGATTAACAGGCGCTCTTAAATATTGACGATTTGAACGTGACACTGGTTTCTAACTCCTAAAGTAGCTTCGAAGCTGTTTCAGAAAGCGCAGAACGCTCACCAACAGTCAGCTGCGTATGAGAAATAATATCTTCCGTCTTTAGCCTTTCAACAACATAACTAAGACCGTTGTTTACCTCATCAAGGTATGGACTATCAATTTGGTACGGGTCACCTGTGAGGATGATCTTCGTTCCTTCACCGGCACGAGTAACAATTGTCTTAACTTCGTGTGGTGAAAGGTTCTGGGCCTCATCAACAATTAAGTATTGTCCAGGAATTGAACGACCTCGAATATATGTCAGTGGTTCAATGTGAAGAAGTCCGTGATCCATTAGATCAACATATGACGAACTTGTTCCAGCTCTTCTTTGATCAAAAAGGAAGTCCATATTATCAAAAATCGGTTGCATCCAAGGACCTAGCTTATCATTTACGTCACCTGGTAAATAACCAAGGTCTCTTCCCATTGGTTGAATTGGACGAGAAACAAGTAGTCTTGAATACTTTTCTTGATTAATCGTCATTTCAAGACCTGCTGCAATGGCAAGAAGAGTCTTACCTGTACCGGCCTTCCCAACAAGTGAGACTAATTTAATATCATCATTTAGTAGAGCATCAAGAGCAAATTGTTGCTCCATATTCTTTGGATAAATACCCCAGATCCCTTCTCTCATTGGGATTAGAGGAACAATTCCTAGCTTGCTTTTAGAAAAACGTCCTAGAAGTCTTCTACGATCATTTCCTTCTTCATGAACAATTAAATACTCATTTGGAAAAATTTCTAATTCTTCCCAGTTTTCTAATTGTAGGAAGCGATTCTTTTCATATTCTTCTAACTTATCTTTAGGTAGAGGTAGATAACGATAACCGCTATAGATCTCCTCTATCTTCATATCTTTCATCCCGTAATCTTCAGCTGTGATTCCCAGGATATCTGATTTAATTCTTAAGTTGATATCTTTTGTAATTAACGTAACATCATCACCTTGCTCTTTTAGAAAGATTGCAGAGGCCAAAATTAAGTTGTCATTAATTGATAAATCAATCGTTTCTTCTTGATTATCAACAGCTCGATCAACTGAAATGATTAGTGTTCCGCCATTATCTAATTCAACACCATCAACAAGAGAACCTTTTTGACGAAGTTCATCGATGATACGAGAAAAGTAACGTGCGTTACGGCCATTCTCATTTTGGTCTTTCTTAAAACGATCAACTTCTTCAACTACAACAAGTGGAATAAAGACGTCGTTTGGACCAAATTTATTAATAGCATTAGGATCAAATAGTAATACGTTAGTATCAAGAACAAAGGTTTTTCTAGTCAAAATGCCCTCCATGACATTAAGAATTGATGGGAGGAATCCTCTCTTACCTAAATTTTAAGTTATCGCCGAAAGGGATGTCAAAGAAAAAGGGGAATTGGGAATGCGCAGCAAAGTGCGAAGAGTATTGTAATTAAAAGATATCCATTGAAACATCAAAAAGAGATAGGAAAACAAATAGCCTATCACCTTCTGTTTGCTTGTAATCTGCACCGATCTCAACACTATTGTAACCAAGTGTAAGTGTGACAGGCCACATTCTAAGCTCAGCACCATAATTTAGATAACCTTCACCGATTCCTGCAAAAAAGCCAAAGAATGGAATATTGACCTGAGCACCTAGATGCATCATGCGGCCAAAGTCGAGTCCCTGATTTAATGGTTTGATATCTAAGGCAAGAGCATAATCAAAGACCTTAAAGTCTTGCTTAAAGGCAAAACCAGAATTAATGGCCATATTAATCTTTGGAACGCTATTGTCTCCGTATTCTTTTTCAAAGTGAGTGTCTGCAATATCGAGAATTGCTAGTGATGCTACAAACTCAGTATTTCCCCAACCATTGGCATACTCAATTCCGATATCATGACCTGTACCTGCTCCTTTTGAGTATCCGAAAGTATTTTTAATATCTTCGATAGAAGCGAAACCAGCTTCAACTTTACTGATTATATTTGTAGAGAATAGATCAAATTTATCTTTTGTACCTTCACGACTTAAATATTTAAAAGAATAACCAATTGAGAGTCTCTCTCCTGTCATAATTTTTTGTTTTTGTTTATTTCGACTTCCACCAATTAAATTGAAAGCAAATCCTGTAATAAAGCCACGGTCATAGCTATAATCAACATCAAATGCAGGGTTTACACGATTCTTTAAAACAATATTGGCACGGTTTTGTGTGAAGTAAGAAAATGAAAAGTGATGTGCTTTGATCGTTGAAAAATTAGATAACTCTAAATAAAGTGGAAATCCTAAGAGTCGATCAGCAATGGCATCCGCATCATTTGGTAAATTAGAAAAACGATCGAGATCATCAAGGGCATTAGGCCCGGCAACAGTTAAGTTTACAGGAGACAAATCAATATCGTAATTACCACCAAGACTTGCTGGATTATAAAAAATTGTAAAAGTATCTTGGTTTGCTAATCCCATCCAAGCATTTCCCATTAGTCTTGCTTTTGGAGATTGACCTAATTGGAATTTCTCAAAGGCCTGCGTTGATATCGTCGATAACCCTAAGCAAATAATAAATATGAGCCTTGCGAAGTTTTTCAATGATTACCTTGAGTGTAGCGTTTCAAAAAATGAGGCCATATAAAAGCCAACTTGCTCTTCACTTCCTGTGAATTCAGTTACACATTCATCTGTATTTTTAACTGTAATTAAATTATTTGATAGGCCAAATGTTGCGACAGGACCAGCTGTAAAAGCATCTTGAACTGTCGAGACATCACTTAAAAGAGTAACGAGGTCGGCATCACTAACATTACCGATGGTAAGATTAGAGAGAACATCAATAAGGTTATTAAAATCTGTCATAAGGCCACATGCGCGATCTAGCTTAATACTTCCGTCGCCATTTTTAAGCTCAGCACTCCCCTCGTCTGCAGTGTCATCACAGACGCCCATGCTTCCAGAAATTGAAGCTACATATGCATCTAGGTCTGCATCACCCATATCAGCATATTGATAAAGACAGACATTCGTTCCAACAGTACCTGCACCTTTTGCACCAGTTGCATCTGAATTACCATAGAAGGCCATATTCATACCGTTTTTAACAAAGAGTAAATACATCAAAAGGGAATTGATATCGGCGGCTCCATAAGAACCAAATGTTTGAATCCTTAGAGTTGCTGAAGGATTTTTTGTAACGGGCCCAACACCACCTGAATAAACAAGAGTGTCCACGGCCTTACTGATATAGTAATAGTCGAGGCTATCGATATTAGTCATCTCTTGAGCAATAGTAAAACTCGATAAACCACTTAAGATTTCGGCCCCTGCTACGATTTTTATAATTTCATTTGCAAAGAAACCTGTAACTGTAAATCCTGCTTTACACGCATAAGAAGAGGCCAGGAGTTTATAATAAGTAGCATCCCCACTCTGCTCTTTCATTGAAAGCATTGCGCTTAAGGCCTTATCGCAATTTCCTGAAGTAAGATGATCTTCAACATAGAGATAGTCTCTTTGAAGCTCGAGTTCATCATCGACTCCACAAGAAGAGACTGAAAGTAGAAATAAGAGATAAGTAGCTAGAACGATTAGTTTATTCACAGCTTAATTATCTCTTAAGAATAGCTTTAATTGGTAGTGGGAACGAGATACCGAAGTATCAGCACTATTCCCGAGTCAAGAACTCAGACAATGCAATAATTGCGTCCCTAAAGTCATCTTTTGGTAGTACAAGTGACATTCTGGCACAATTTGGTAGACCGAAATCACCACTTGGCACCATCGCCACACCTTTTTCCTCAAGTAATTGTTCACAAATCTGAACAGAATAATCAGTTTGATCGTCTTCACTCTTTTTAAACTTTTCAATAATTGGTGCGCTTGAAAAATCCATTAGAAAATAAAAAGCTGATGTCACCTGATACCAACATTTCTCCAGTTGATTTTCTCTAAGAACTTCTCTAAGAATTAATGAATTTTCTCGAAGATGCTTCTTTACAGGCGAGAGGTATTCATCAATTTGATTTAAATTATAACGCAGTAATGCTCTTTGAATTAATGAACAAGAACCAGACGCAGTATGCCCCTGAATCTTTTTAATAGCACTTATAATATCTTCATGAGCAATACAATAACCAAGTCTTAAGCCTGTTGAAGCTAAGCTTTTAGATATCCCGTCCACGATTATTGTACGAGATAAGAGCTCACGATCGTATTGATAAAAATAAGTAGGTCTCGGATCGTAGTAATTTAATTCGTAGTAAATCTCATCTGAAATAACATAAGTATTTTCAAAAGGCTTAATAATCTCTGCGAAGCTTTTCATCCATTTTTCATTATAAAAAACGCCAGATGGATTATTTGGACTATTTAAAATGATGGCCTTTGTTTTATCACTTAATAGTTCTTTGAGCTTTTCAAGGTCTGGCTCAAAAGCATTATAAATAGAAGCCTCTACAACCTTGATGACTCCCCCGTTCAACTTAATCATTTGAGGATAAGAGATCCAATAAGGAGCGAAAACAATAACTTCATCTCCAGGATTTACAAGGGCAGCAAAGATATTTGCCAGAACATGCTTTCCACCATTTCCAACAGTAGCAGCAAAGCGATGGTCGTAGTCTTCAAAACTAATTGATCTCGATGTTTCCACATAATCAATTAACTTCTCAAGTAACTCACCATCACCAGCAACAGGGCTATATTGAAAACTTTTTAAAAAGTCCAACTCTCCACGAATCGCTTCTACTAGCTCTTTAGGTGGACGATATGGAAGTTGCCCCGCTGTTAAGTTATAAACTTTTTGCCCTTCCTTTGCTAAAGCAACGGCCTTTGCATTAAGTTTTAAAGTAATACTTTCGTTGATATCTTCAGAACGTTTTGAGACATTTGTCATTAAACTTTTCCTTTTTTATTAATCCAATTAAAAATAGTATCAGGTACAAATTCTTTAATGAGTTTACCATGTTTATGGATCTCTTTTACTAAAGAACTTGATACGTAATAATTATCTCTTTCCGTGATAAAGAAAACTGTTTCGATTTCAGGATAGAGTCTCTTATTCATTGATGCCATTTGAAATTCAGCTTCAAAGTCACCTGTTGGTCTTAGACCACGAATTATTGAGCTGATTTCATTTTCTTTAGCATAGTCAACAATAAGGCCTTCCCACTTATCAGCTTTTACTCTTGGCTCATCTTTAAAAGTCTCCTCTAACATCGCAACTCTTTCGTCTGCAGTGAAGAAAGGCTTCTTGTTTCGATTGTGGGCAACAAGGATAATGACTTCGTCAAAAACACTTAATGACCTCATTAAGATATCTTTATGTCCATTTGTAAAAGGATCAAACGTACCTGGATAAATTGCTCTTTTCATTGAGTTCCTATTTCTTTTAATTTATATGACTTAATTTTATATGGTAGCTAGCTACATTGCAATTCTTGCAATATAACTCGTTCCCTGCTTGTAAACTTTAGAGAAAGTAAAGGAATGCTTCTTGAGATCATCCTCCACTACTCCTTTTTGACGATCTGACTCCAACCATACTTCACCTTGAAAATCAGATTCTCTTAAAATCTTTAAAATCTCGAAGTAGATGGCCTTCATTTCATAAGGTGGATCGATGAAGAGATGTACTTCATCATATAAGTCAGTCTTAATTGATGTGACGATATTCTTAATATATACCTGAGCTTTTTGCTTGATAACTTCTATATTTGAAGTATCAACTTTCTTATTCATTGAAGCTTTGTTCTTTTTAATAACTGAAATTGCTTTTGGATTATCTTCTACTAAGATCACTCTTTGTGCTCCACGAGAGCAAGCTTCAAAGCCCATAGCTCCACTTCCAGCAAAAAGATCAATAAATAGGCAATTTGTTAAATCTTGGTGTGCATCAAAAAACTTACGTCTTAGCATAACTGTTGTTGCACGTGTAATTGAAACAGGGGGAACAAAAAGGGCATGCCCTTTCGCATGCCCACCCAATATATTTATGGCCATTGAAAACCTTTTTTAAGTCTTAAGCGACATCCTTCTTATCAGTTGGAAGTGGAATATTAAAGTTTACTCCACCTTCAATAAAGGCCTTACAACCTTCTTCTGTAATTGAGATATCAACTCCATTCATCGTTAATTTAAAGCAACCATCTTGTACACTAAGTGTCGCTTGAGAGCCAGCAATTGTTAGATTAACGTTGAAATTCATATTACCCGCTGCACTGAAAGCCACTTCACCTGTTCCAGCTGCTGGAGTTGCAACAGTTGTCGGCTGTACTTCAACCACTTCTTCAGGCTTTTTCATAGCAACAACATTTTCTTCATGAGCTTCTGGTTCAACCTCTTCTTCCATCTCAAGAGCAGGTCCTGCTGAAGCATCAATATCTTCAAGATCTTTCATAATGGCATCCATCTCTGCTTCATCAAAGCCTTCTCCAAATGCTTCAGCAATTGAAGGAGTTGGATTGGCCTCGTCTTCAGATGAAGCTTCCATAAGATCTGTTTCTGAAATAATTTCTGTTTTTTCTTCTGGAGCTGGAGTTGCTTCAGCACTAATTTCTTCAAACTCCTCTGCGGCAGGAAAATCTTCAACATGAAGTTCTTCTTCTACAGGAGCTTGTGTTGCAGCTTCTAGTTCATCGAGAGGGTTAATTTCTTCAGCAACAGGTTCAGCTTCAGCAGCTGGTTCTTCTGGTGCGGCTTCAACTTCAGGAGTCTCCACTTCTTCGGCCTTAACCTCTTCAACAACTGGCACTTCTTCTTTAACTTGCTCTTCCTCTGCTAATGGCCCACTTGTTGTAAGCTCAGCATCAAGACTAGCAAACTCTGCCATGATGTCATCTAACTCGTTTTCTGAAAAACCTTTCTCTGCACTTTTTGCAGCTGCATTTTGTGAACTATTTCCACTCATATGAACTCCATTTACTGAATCATTGTCACTGACTCTCTTCGTCATAGATGACAGAAACTTTAAGAAATATCGCATACATAGTTTCAAGTACTTACAAAGCTTTTCTTAACGGAAAATTGTTTTTTTACATGACAAGATGAGTGGCCATCGTTATATTTTACTACCGATTTTAAGGACGCAACACATGACTTTCCCTTAACAGTTTAGAAAGTTAACTTTCCGATGGATAAGTTAAGGAGTTAGTCTGGCTTAAAATTTGGTTTTACTGGGAATTAAAAAAAATTTGGAATCAACAACACTGTGAAGAACGAATCATTTTCGGCTAAGAATTGGCTGATAAATAATATTGCTGAGACCCAAGGTCCAAGCGTAGCTCAAAAGGAAAGTTTTCCTTCAGAGCAGCCTAGTGGTGCAGCCAGCACTGCTCAGTCTTCACTTCCAAGCATCAATGCCGGTGAATTTCTTGTTTCAGAGCATATCCTACCAAAATGGAGAGGCGAAAGCTTACTCACTAAGGGAAGTGTAAAATTCAAAAAGATTGTTTTTGAATTATTTGATGAAGCAAAAGCACAGGTTAAATCATTTCGTTCACGTAATAGAAGTCTTAGACAGTCTCTTTACCAAGAATTCGTAGATTACACTAAGTATAATAAAGTTCATCCAGAGGGTATTTCAGACTTCAATCAGTTCTGGGAGAACCTCGATAATAAGAATGCTCCTAGTTATGAGCTAACTCAAGAGTTTCTTAAGGTCTACTGCCTACGCTCTATTAGCGTTTATATTTTAAAAGTGCGCTTTATCAGCCAACTGAGTGCATTCTATTCTAAAACATTAACTAAGAAAGAAATCTTAAATCCAAACTCAACTTTAAGTAAGATCTTTAAGGTATCAAGCTCTAGAGAGTTATCAAGTCGTGCCCTTGGGACGAATGAATACAGCTGGTTTAGGCCAAATGAAAACTTTGGAGACAGCATTGTTGAGCTCAATTCAATCTTTAAAGACTTAAACCCAATAGAGTTTTTTAAGGTTTTAAATCACGAAATTCCAAATGAATTAGAAGTTGTTCTATTTAACAACGAAACAGATAAGTATTCACATGCTTTCAGTAACCGAAACTTTGGTTTAATGATTAATAATCTTCTTGTTAATTTTCCAAAGTGGATTGAAAACCACAATGGTTACTTTAGCTTCAATGATGCTCCACATTGCCTAAGTTCTCTCTTTACTGGAGACTTTTTAAACTCACTGACAATTTCTCACTGGATTGCTCAGGAGAATAACTCAAATGAAATGTGGCAAGAAGTTATTTGCCCAGAATTCCGTGGTGATAACTACGTTACTGGTCAATACTTAAAGATCTTCCAAGAAATTCAGTATATGACTTTCCTTGTTTACTTAGCACCGAAACAGCAAAAGGATCCTATTTCTCTTATTGTTTCTTTATTTAAACAGAAGTCTAATAAGTCGAGAGTCTCTGCTAGCGGACAATTCTCTCTGCTCGATTCAACAGAAGTTGAACAAAGTATCTACGACAGAATTCTTGTAAACCTTGTTAATATTCCAAAGAAGAACCCACACCACTTTCTAATTACAAATATTATGCAAAATGGTGAGCATCTATCTAATAGTGGATATATGTATGTTTTCTCAAATCAAAAGCTATTTGTTCCTTCTCATGCAAATAAGAACGAGGCCCTGTTAAAGCAATACAAATTACGTATGCGTATCAATTTTGAAGGGTTAAAAGGTAAAGGAGAAATTCCTCGCTACCTATATATCTTCTCTAAGAGAATTGTTGAAAACAAACTTGATATCTTTGGAAACCCAGATGTTAACTCAGCACTTTTAAAAGAGTCTTGTCTGACAGTTAACATGAACGGTGACCTAACTCACTTCTCGAAATTCGACTTCTTCGTTGAAGAATTAGATAAATTATTTGCAAATAAGAAATCAATTGATGCTCCACTATTTTCTAATGAAACAAAATGTGGATTATCATTTGAATTCCATCAAGATGCGATTCTTAACGGAAAGCTATTAAGTAATAATAGCGAGAGTGACAAGATTACTCACCCTCAATATTTTAAGAACTTAACTAAGAGTTGTATTCCATTTGATCAATTCTTCAGTGTTGAATCGTTATCAAATTACCGATCAAACTCAAGAGATGAAGAGGGTTATGACCTACTTGGTTTCAATATGAATCCTCAAGAGCGCTACCCTTACCTACTAATTGTAGACTTCACTAATGAGAATGACATAAAACTTGAGCTAACTTCAATTGACTCTTTAAAAGCAAAAGTTGAAGAATATGGTTATGCTTACTTCCAGTATTTCGGTCTTCTACCAAAGATCTCAAACTTAAATATCAACTTATTTAGGGAGTTCTTTAAGACTACAATTGGTAAGCAAATTACTCAGCTGACTTTTAATGGTGGACTAAAGAAAACAAAAGCGAAACTCAATGCAATGCTGATTCCAAAATTCCTAGAACGCACTGAGTTTCTACCGGACTACCATATTGAATCACTTCAAGACATTACTCTTTCAAGAGATTCAATTATAAGCTTAAGCTTCGCTACATATAAGCAGCTCTTTAGTAACAAGATTGATACGATCAATCTTCTATCGAAAAAATGGCCATGGCATACAAGCTGTATCCTTTCTCACTTAAAGATTATCATTGGAAATTACAGTGATCAGATCTCAACTGGAAAGATTCAAGCAAATTACGACTTCACGAACCCATCGCTGATTCAAAGAATTGTTGAATTACCAAAATTTCAAATTTACCCAAATAATCAAGATGTATACCTTGAAACACTTATGAGTGACAGAAGCCAGGTACACTTACCTCTGACAAGTGCAATTCTGGAAAAAAGTGAACATACTACTTTCTTAAAGCTAGTTTCAAACGACGTTGAAATCATCAAGTTGCATGGTGATCAACAACTTCTCAAGTTCATTCAATTCATTCTTTCAAGTGCCAAAGGTACTGCAATCTCAACAATACTTCAGTCTCTTGAAGTACCAAGTGCACAAGAATTAAATGCTGTCTTAAGTGCTCAGGACCAAGTGGCCAAGGAAGTGAACGAGACATATCAACTCATTAGCACGACTCTAAATAATATAATTATTGGTCAAATAAATAACTAGTGATATCATAGACTTATGCAACTTAGGGTCGATGAAACTCATTGGAATATCTATCGATATTTTAAAAATAAAGCTAACTCTCTTGAAGGAGAGCCCTCAAAGCTATTAAAGAAGTATCGAACTGATCAACAACGCTATGCTCGCCGTGAGTTTGAGTCATCGACAATCAATCAACTCTACCAATCAATTGATACTTCAGACATTATTTATCTCGGAGACTTTCACACCTTTGATCAGAGTACACGTAACCTTGAGAGAATCATTCGTATCCTAGCAAAGAATGATTACCAATTTGCTATTGGTGTGGAGTTTATCCATATCAATCATCAATTCTTTATCGATTCGTTTTTAAGAGGTGCTATTACGGAATTAGAGTTTCTCGAGTCTATTAACTATAAGAACTCTTGGCGCTTTCCATGGACCTATTACAAGATCTTTTTTGAAATTGCTAAGAAACACAATATTCCAATTATCGCCCTTAATACAAAAGGAAATCTCAACCAAAGAGACAACCAAGCGGCCAAGACCATTACCCGATACCACAAGGAAAACCCTGATCATAAGCTCCTCATCTTATTTGGAGAGCTACATATCGTACCAAATAAACTTCCTCAAAAAGTTTTTGATCTCAATAAAAAGAACGTCGTTCAAACTATTATTCATCAAAATACTGACGAAGTTTACTGGCAACTTGTAAAAAAAGGAAAACTCAGGTCAGATCAAATTGTAAAATATAACTTAAGAGAGTTTGTTCTCGTAAACTCTCCTCCATGGCTAAAGTATGAGTCGCAAATCTATTGGTATGAGCACTTAGCTGATGACCCCAATTTTGATATTCACGAATATATCATCGAAACAGGAACACTCAAGTTTTCAGATAATATCGTTGATAACTTCGCCTACTTTTGTCATGAGATCAACAATACTCTCGATCTCGATATTGCAATTGGAGAACTTGAAGACTTTCGTATCTTTGATCAACAAAACCTAAAAAGAGTTAAAACAACAATTTCAAAGGTTAAATCAAAGAAGGCCCAGTCTTTTTACAAAAAGCTTATTGAACACGGTAAAACGTTCAAACTTCCAGGAAAAAAGGCCTATTATTGCTCTAGCTATTCTGTTAATCGTATCTCTTACTTAGCTGGAATTCATATTTATCAGGCAAAGCTTAAAGTACCTGATAAGGAAATCTTAGAGTTCTTTAATAAACGCGATCGTACCGGACTATTTGTTTATTTAATCCATAATTACATTAGTGCCTACTTCTGCTCTAAGCTTTTTAACCCATATAGAAAATGTAATATGTATAAAGACTTTCAGTACATGTCTCGCGCCAATCGAAATATCAAAAAGAGTGATCAGCAAGTATTTAAAGCCTGTAAAAAGCTTTGTAATAAGAAAGTAATTATTAATGATGAGCTTAAAGGGCTAGATATTTATCAACTTCATAAAACAGCAAGAAAAGTCTCTCATATGCTTGCAGATATTATCTTTGACTACTTCTTTGCTACAAAGAGACCAGAGTACAAAGAGGTATTTCACTTGGTAGTCACTGATGACTACTCAAATGAAAATTACCTCAGTATCTTAAATGAAATTGGAAAATTAGTTTCGATTAAAAGTCTTAAAAAACGCGAGTTCTAAAACTACATCAGGCGTTGCATGATTTCGCGCTTTGTACCTTTTTCAATGCGAGTAACCTTTTTATTAGACTCTTCACTCTTAGGCTCTTCTTTCTTTTCTTGAAGCGCAACTTGATTGATATCTTTCGTCTTAAAAATAAGCTTATACTTTCGTCCAACTGGCTGAAGATCATCATTGTAAAGGTTTGCTAGTTCAAGACGCCCAGAGATGTCTTTTAAAAGTTCTCTTACAATTTGCACAGAAGTTTCAAGCTCTACCCCACTCTTATTATCACCATAAGATGAAATACTTAAGTAGTAGATAGCTCCTAGAGTTTTCCCTTGAACTTCAACTTTTTGAAGAGTTTTTTCTTCGCTCTCCTCAGCAGCTTTTAAAGTATTTTTGGCAGCATCTGTAAGGATACTGTATTGGATTTGTTCAATTGTTTCACGCTCACCAAGAATTTCTCTCTCTTGAGTATCGATTGAAAACTCAATTCCTTGGTCTTTGAATTGATCTTGGACTTTACAAGCGATAAAGCGATTAACAGATGAGATTTCACAACTTTTAACCATTGGAACATTTGACTCATCAAGATTCTTCTCACTTTCTTGAGCGTTACTATCTTCACTCATTGACCAAATTTCATCGGCCACTTCTTTTGCATCTGTATCATCATTAGAAAGAAGCATTCCAAAAGTCTTATTTTCATTAGCTGAAATTGTAGACTTTCTCTTCTCTTTTCTAAAGCTCTGCTTTTGTGCAGAATAAAGCTTTGAGCAATGTTTCATTTCATTAAGCTCTAACGCATTCATTATTACACTTTCAATTTCATCAAAATTCTCATCTTGATTAAGCATTAGTAAACTTAAAGCTTCATCTTCTAATTCCTTACGGCGTCTTAGAACAATTTTTCTAAATACTGCTTCCCAAACAAAAGTAAAGAGAAAAACTGCCGTTATAAGAGCAAGTGATAATTTAATATTTGATAAAGAAGAAGAAATTGTTTCAACATGATTTTCAATCAAAATTGATCCTGCATCAGCAGCATCTTCAAATTGAGAGTATTTTTCATCAATATTCTTTGAGAAGTTCTGATCTGTTACAGAAAACCCTTTCCCTGTACTTCTTAGACTCTCATGGAACCAGTGAACATTTGAACTTACTGTATTGAACTTCTTTATAATAGCTGAAGAGAACTTACCGTACTCATTCATTAAATCTGTAACTTGGGCAAAGCACTCCCCTGTTTGAGAAGTAAAATTGCTGTCCATGTAAGTTGAATTCATGTCACCTGCAACCGCTGCTGTATACGTTTGCTGAACACGAGTACTACATATTTGAATTCCATTTTGGATTGTTGATACCAACTTATATTTGTTTGAAACACCGCTTAGCATATAAGCAATGGTCAATATTGAGATCGAAGATACGGCCAAGATTGCGACTCTTGCCTTTGAAAATTTGTATTTAACAGGTTTACTCATCCATAAGTCCTTAAAATTACGTAAATCATTTACAGCAGTGGCTTTACCACACTTTAATTCTACCTATTCATTAGTCCAGATGAAAGAGTAGACAATTTTTACCAGTTTTAAGGGAAATTTTTGTCCCCAACGGACTAAAATGCTAGAATATTATGAGAAATCATTAAGATTTCACTGGAGAAATATGATCAACCTTTATGTTGCTACTCTATTTTCGCTCTTGCTGCATGCTATTTTGCTAGGCTATGTCATCAATGATGATAGCGATAAGAAGTTAGTGCAAGAAAGGCCCTTAAAAGTTAAGTTCAAACAGGTTGATGTAAGAAAGCTTGGTGTGAAAAAGGCCCAAGATAATAATAACCTCTTCGGTCAACTCGCCTACAGTAAGAACGATTTCAAAAAAGTTGATCAGCAAGTAAAAAGCTCTCGTGCAGCAATTTCCAAGAAGAAAGAAAAAGAAGTTCTTGAATTGCAAAAAAGAGGCTCAATTCAAAGAAATCAATATATTCAAAAGAAGATCTCACAAGAAAGCTTTAAAAGTGCAAATTGGTCTAAGCAGCTTGATACTATTCAAGATGCCTCTGTAACTTTTCTCCCTCCAAAGGGAATAAGCCCTGATGAACTCAATGAGTTTGAGAAAGTTTTTTACGCATTCTATAAACGTGTAGCAACTCAATACATTAACTCTGTACAAATCTCAGTTCGAAATCGAATCAACGAGAGACCTTATGTTGAAAACTCTCTTCGTAATGCGAGTGCTCAAAAACTTAAGGCCGTCGTTCGCTATGATGAGTTAGGAAATGCAGAGATTGTAAAGATCCTAGAGTCTTCAGAAGACGATGATATTCATAAGATCTTTGAAAATGCTTTAGGTAAAATGAATAAGATTCCTAATATTGTAAAAGACCTAAAAGATGAAGATGGAAAGTATTATGCAATCTTCTCTTTATCAGTAAATACACGCCGCTAGGATTAAAGAAGCTACAACAAAAAGCTGTATCTTTCGAGGTATTCCAAAAATTAAAAATACAAAAAAATCCTTCACAGAAAGAGAGTAAGTTCTTTTTGGTAATATCATCTGTGAATCATCATTTGTGATAGTTGGAATAATTTCTTCAAGCTCTGCTTCTAAGGCCTGAGATATTTCCTCATCCGCCGCAAAACCTGCAAAATCCTTTAATATTAATTCTTTTTGTAGATCAAATTGAGCTATTTTTAAACGGCAGTCTTCACAATTAGATAAATGCTCTTCATTGTGAACAAAGTCTGAACTTTCAAAATAAGTCATCTTTTTAGCAAAGAAACACTGTGATCGAGCTTTATTTAAATTAGTTAAGTGGGCGTCCATTATCTCTCTCTTGTGCCGTAGCAAAGTTCATTTGTATATGATCGATATAGGCCAGGACTTCTTGATGTGAAATATTTAAAACCATTGCGATATTATCGACACTCTCCCCTCGAATTTCGAAAAGATAAATACAGGCTTTTTTCTTTACATGATTAAGGAGCTTCCCTTTTGTCTTTGTCTGCTGTGACCTTTTAGTTGCAAGTGAAATTAAACGTAAGAGAAATTGCCTCTCAAAATAATCATTATCAATCTTATACAGGAAGCTCTCATCTTCTTCACTGGCCCCTGTTGCAACATCAATAATTAATTGCATGGCCTGAAGCTGATCTTCAATTAGGTAGTTTGCTACCTGATAATATTGATCCACTAATTTACGTATAATTTCTTTTCTAACTAACACAATTTAATTTTAGCAATCTTTAGGAAAAATGCCATAGCAATTTTCGCTACTTATATGAAGATTAAAGTATATTCAATGAATTACCGATAAAATAGTGAGGAAATGTAAGAACGAGGATAACATGAAAAAGTTTACTTTTATCACTGCAATCGCGTTACTAACCTTAGTTAGTTGCGTCCAGCCTACAAATAAAAGAGCTGATTACAACTCAAGCACAGGTAATGGCTGGGGTGGATCTGGTGGCTCAGACAATGGTTGGAATAACGGTGGCACAGACTGGGGAGACGACTCAGGTTCGGGTGATAATGGAAATAATGAAGATACAACTCCAGGTGATGGCTATGGAGATGGTAATGAAGGTGGAGTGGCCGATGGTGGTCAGACACAAGATTTCTATACAATCGAAGGAATTACTCTTCACGGTAACTCTCGTGTAAATGGATCAAACGCTTGGTGGTCTTCAACAAGCCTTGGTGATGGACAACTTATTCTCTATACTGATTCTCGTTTAAATATTCGTGTTCGTCCAAGACAAGCTCCTGCCCAAGGAACAATGGACTCTTATGGGGTAAAATGTCATTACAACCCTCAACCATATGAAAAACTTAAAATTAAATTATGTATTAGAAGTGAAAGCGGTACTTGTAGTTACCGAACTGTTACTTTCGGCGATATTGCCACTGATAAAGTTTCAAAGGTTAAAGAATTTTCAGGAAGCTATATTCCAAATACAGCAGGACCTGTTGTTATTGACGTTCTTGACGTTCAATGGGATTGGTCATGTCAATACTACCTAAATCAAGGCTACAGCAGTGATGATCCAGCTATTGCTGGATATTGCCAGATGTCTTCTGTTTGGCAAAATGATTGTGTTTCTTTTGATCTTCAGTTCTCAACTGATTACACAAAAGACTTCCCACCATCTGCACCTAGAATGTAATTCTAAATTTCTTAAAATAAATCAAGTGCGAGGTTTCTTTTCATAGCAGAAGAAACCTCCACCATTAGACCTGGACATGTCACATTAACTTCAGATAAACGATTTCCTAGAATATCAAAGGCGACTAAGTCTACTCCGTCATTCATAAGCTTCTTACAAACTTCTTCACACTCGTTCTTAACTTTTGGATCTAAGTCCACAGCAGAATACTTAGCACCTTGTGCAATATTGGCCAGGTACTCACCTTCTTGTGGAACCTTCAAGATTGTTCCTATCTCTTTTGCACGATAGAATATTGAGCGAATTTCGCCAGCGTAAACTGACTCATCAAATTGTTGCACAACAACTGGGCCTTTAAACTCATCGCATTTGGCCTTAAATTTAGCCTCTAGCTCGTTTACACTGATTTTTTCAACACCTATTCCCTGATAAAGATCAAGAGGCTTTAAAATCAATTCTCGTACGCCTTGCGCGCTAATTTTTTCAACGAAGCTCTTCACTCCATTTAATGACGTTCCAACATAGCTCTCAAGACTATTTTCTAATAAGTAAGCTTCTAGCTTTTCATTATGTTTCATAATTCCAATTGGATTATTTTTAACCTGAACAGCTGTCTTACTTTCTAAAAAGTCGAGCATCCATAAATATCGCTGATAGCGTGAATCATATGGTGGATCAATTCGCATATGAAGTATTACTTCATGAGATAGAGTTACCTTCTCTTTCTCATTTACTTGGAAGTTTTCAATGTAGAAGTTTTCATTGATGTCACCAGTGATTTTATAACAATCAAAGCTAACCTGACCTACATTTTTAATGTAGAAGTCATCTTCAAATAAAACAAAGACTTCGTTTCCTTTTTCTTGTGCCGTTAAGGCCATAAGAATAGTGGAATCTTTTTTTGTGACTAATTTCTCAATTGGATCGATAAAGAATATATGCTTCATAATTAGAAGATAGCATTTATTTCATTATTTGGAATTATTTTTAAATAGATACTCTTCAAAACTTAACTCAGTATCGATATCTTCAAACTTTTGATACTTTGCTTCAATATCGGTCAATAGCTTTCTAAGATCACCTTGAAATTTTTGAGCGTAGTCTTCAATATAGGACTGGCTCTTTTCATAAGTCATAAATGCTGCAAGAGATGCACTATTCCACTTCATTTTCTTTGGCCAGCACTTCTTGGCGTTAAGCTCTAGGCATAGCTCTTCTAACTCACGAGGCATCGTCTCATTTAGGTATTGGTCTTTCTTGGCCTGCCAATCTTCACTGCTACGAAGAATTTCTTTAAGTTTCTTAGCGTGTTCAGTAATTGAAGCCTTAAGTTTTGAATTCAGTTTGAGATTCTTTAAGTATTCATCTAGCTTTGGGTCATCTTTGTAATACTCAATAAGCATCTGTTTACCAAAGTAATTAGCGAGATTCTCATTGAGGTCCACTTCATTCTTAACAAAGAAGATTGTATGAAATAGTTCATGAAAAATAGTTTCAGTTAAACTATATCTTCCATACTCAAAGAATGAAGATAGTATTGGATCATCAAAGTTTCCTAAGGTTGAGTATGCCAGCACATCTCTCACATAGGTTTCGTAACCCGATTCTTCCAACTCACGTGCAAATTCTCTAGCAGAGCTTTCTTTGAAAAACCCCAGATAAGGAAAACATCCATAAAAAGTAAAACATTCTTTGCGAGGCTTAACTTCATTTGGTCTTGAAGCTATAACTAAATAAGTTACGGCACGAGTTTTAAGTAGAGTTGTTTGTGAATAGATCTCTGTTGGCTTTTTATCCCAGTAATTATAAAAATACTTTTTGTAAGTTTCGATTTTCTTGATTTTTTCTTTATACTCAGGCTTTACTTTGGGATCCAAAAGAACGTCTTTATTATCTCGTGCGCTCCATAAGATATCAACTTGTCCTATCCCCTGCTCTGTTAAATAGCTTATTTTTGCACATGATATAAAAGAGGTCGTAATCGTAAGAAGCAGTCCAAGTCTTAAAAAATCCATGAGATCCCAGCGTTATATGAGAGTTGATCTCGTGCTTCTTCAAATTCAAAGGCACGAAATACAGTTTTAACAGACCCTTTTAATGAAATGAATCGTGTTAATCTAAATTTTAACGCAAAGGCAGCAAACATGGCACTATATTTTGTCTTATCTTCCTGAGATTCAATTAGGTAATCAGTAGATGTATCAAGATCTGTAACAAGTGTTCTTGATTTTAAAGTATATTCTTGATGACTCCAGCCAAGAGATAAGAGAGGTTGTATAAAAGACTTTCGACTTGAAAAAGCCTGCCTTATCCCTATTCCATAACTACGAGTTTCGATATTAGTTGTCTCATTTTGAATAACAAGGCCTGAACTAACACCACTATTGTCATACTTTCCATAGATTTCATTCTCGGAATGGGCGATATTAAATTCTATTCCTGTATAGGTTAGAAAATAGAAAGTTAAAGAGCCTGCATAAGTTCTTGTTCGATCAAAGGACTCTCTATTTGAGCCCAAAATATTCTTATTATAATTGAAATCGAGATCAAGCTCAGTCATTCCAAAGGAAAGTGAAGTTATAAAGCTTAAAATAAAATACTTAATTAACGTCTTTTTAATCATAAAATATCCTCATAGATATCTTACAACTTTAAAGCTCACTAATAGTCATTTAGGCAAAGAACTCCAAACCCTTGTTATTTCGGGCTATTGTAAGCGTCTTCCTAAGTCTTGAAGAAGTTCACCCTGACATGAAAGAGCTGTTGTACTGATACATTTCACATCAACCCAGTGCCATTTTAGATTAAGATCTTCTGGTCCCTTGAAGTGAATCACGCGATTACAATTCGTTCTCCCCTTCCACTTAGTCTCACCTTTCATTGTATTTGCCCCTTCTACAAGAACACGATACGTCTTTCCAACCATTGTAGAGCGGATCTTTTCCTGGATAGAAAGTTGGAAGGCCTGAACTTCATGCAATCGAGATTTTCTAATTTCTTGTGTTAAGAAGTCTTCCATCTTAGCTGCACGAGTCTTACTTCTTTGAGAGTAGACATAAGAATAGATGAAATCAAATTGAGCTTTCTCAAGTAGATCTAGTGTTTCTTTATGTTCTTCATCTGTTTCATTTACAAATCCACAGATAATATCAGTAGAAAGAACGATTTCTGGCTGGGCCTTACGAAGTTTCTCTAATAGACCAAGGTAATGTTCTTTCGTGTACTCACGATTCATTCTTTGAAGTACGGTATTTGAACCTGATTGAACAGGCAGGTGTAAGTGTTTTGATAATTTCTTAGCTTCACCATGAGCAGCGATAAGATCATCACTTACATCATATGGGTGTGAAGTCGTATATCTTAGAATTTCTAGGCCATTAATTTGATCTAATTCCATAATTAGATCAGATATACGCTCTCCATTTTCTTTTCCAAACGAGTTTACGTTCTGACCAAGAAGCATAACCTCTTGAATTCCTTGATATTCAACGAGTCTTCTTACGTCCTCAACAATTTCGGCCTGCTTTCTAGAACGTTCGCGACCACGTGTATAAGGAACGATACAATAAGTACAATATTTGTCACAGCCTTTGATAATATTAACAAATGCCTGTGGTGTTCCGTGATTAATCTTTGTTTCAATTGAAAAATTAGAAGAGCGGTCCCAAGTATTAACGGAAAACTTATTATCTCCCGCATAAGTTCGGTAAACCATATCGTTAATTGTATCAATAGTGTCTGGACCAAAAGCAAAATTCAGGTGTTTGAATTTTTTTACAAGATCCTTTCCTTCAGTTTGGGCAACACAACCACCTACTCCAACAACTAATTCTTCACCTTTCTTCTTTTTTAAGTGTTTCAACTCACCTAATTGTGAATAAAACTTATTATTTGCAAGTTCTCTTACTGCACACGTATTAAAAAGTACTAAACTTGCTTCATCTAGATCTTCAGTATGTGAAAAATTGAGATTTTTTAAATGAGCAAGAATTCTTTCAGTGTCATGATAATTCATCTGACAACCGTAAGTTTTCATCCAAACTTTACGAGGTGGAAAATCCACATCACCTAATCGAATGATACGATCTCCAGTATTTTCGTCTAAGAATGATGTTGCTACGTGATTTTGCTTACTTACACCTAAACCACTTGGAGAATTTAATTCGTTAGTCTGATTTTCCATAAAAACCTCATTTGCCCAGAGACGCCGCTAGTAGTACGGGCCAAAAGTCCTGAACATTAGTATATAAATAGCTGAAATTACGATAAAACCTAGCGAAAAGCTATGAGATAATATCTCATAAACTACTGAAATCATTAGAATTTTATTACCGAATCAGCTATAAAATCTGGCGATAATATGGTCTTTTTTTAGATGTTTTTGAGTGAAATGTAAATGAGATAAGTAAAATTGACCCAGAAATGCAAAGGCCCGCTATAAATAGCGGGCCCTTTATGAATTAAGAATAAATGTTCTTATTTCTTTTTTGCAACTTTTTTCTTAGTAGCTTTCTTCTTAGTCGTTTTCTTCGCTACTTTTTTCTTTGTTGCTTTCTTTTTTGTAGCTTTTTTAGCAGCTTTCTTCTTAGTTGCTTTCTTTGCTACTTTTTTCTTAGTAGTTTTTTTCTTTGCTACTTTCTTCTTTGTTGCTTTTTTCTTAGTAGCTTTTTTAGCAGCTTTCTTCTTAGTTGCTTTTTTCTTAGCTACTTTCTTCTTAGTTGCTTTTTTCTTAGCTACTTTCTTCTTAGTTGCTTTTTTCTTAGCTACTTTCTTCTTAGTTGCTTTCTTTGCTACTTTTTTCTTTGTTGCTTTTTTCTTAGTTACTTTTTTCTTTGTAGCTTTTTTCTTAGTAACTTTCTTTTTTGTAGCTTTTTTCTTTGCTACTTTTTTCTTTGTAGCCTTTTTAGCTACTTTCTTTTTTGTAGCTTTTTTAGCTACCTTTTTCTTAGTTGTCTTTTTAGTAGTTTTCTTTTTAACTGCCATTGACATCCTCCTGGTTTTTTCAATACTTATATTTATGGTAAACATTATTTTATTTGTGTGCAAACAAAAAATAACATTTTGATTAGCATAAGTATCTTTTTTATTTCCCTATGTTCTTTTTTAACTTCGGATTAATTTGGAAATTACTTTAAATTATTTTTAAAGAAAACAGCGAAACAAGCCGACAGCACGGCTTTTTCAAAAAACATAAAAACTTGAAAAACAAGTTATAGACGTTAGTTACAACTTTGAGTTTATAAAAAAATTAACTGAATATTTTTTTCATTTTTTTTTCAAAAAAGAAGCAAAAACTGCCCTTTCAGGGCAGTTTCGCAATTTTTAAAAGTATGTATTTGGGAAGAATTTAATGATTAAAAAGATTAAAAAAGAAGTTTTAGCTCATCATCTTCAACAGTAACTTCAATCTTTCCACCTTGAGTAAGTTTACCGAATAAAACCTCTGTTGAAATTGGCTTCTTAAGCTTCTGATCGATGATTCGAGCAATTGGTCTTGCCCCCATTTTTTCATCAAAACCGTTTTCTGCAAGCCAGATTTTTGCTTTTTCTGTTAAAACGATCTCAATATTCTTAGCTGCTAACTTCATTTCGAGTTGAGAAACGAATTTTTCAACAATCTTAACAATGTACTCAGTAGAAAGTTTCTCAAAATGGACAATTCCATCTAAACGGTTACGAAATTCAGGGCTAAAAAAGTTCTTTATGGTCTGATCTCGCTTACCTGTATTCTTTGCAGAAGTCTTGGCAAGTCCGATTGCTCCACTGTCCATTTCCTTGGCCCCAGCGTTCGTAGTCATGATTATCACTGTGTTTGTGAAGTCAGTCGTTCTTCCTTGGGAGTCTGTTAATGACCCATGATCCATAACCTGAAGAAGGATATTATAGATATCAACATGTGCTTTCTCTATTTCATCAAGAAGTAACACAGAATGTGGGTTTTTCTTAACAGCATCTGTTAAAAGTCCACCTTGGTCATGGCCAACATAACCTGGAGGCGAACCAATTAGCTTACTGACTGAATGTTTTTCCATATATTCAGACATATCGAAGCGTTCTAGATGACAACCTAACTGATTTGCTAGTTGTTTTGCTAATTCAGTCTTACCAACACCAGTAGGTCCAGCAAAAAGGAAGCTTGAAATAGGCTTTCCTTCATCTCCTAAACCTGATTTTGCCATGTAAATTGCTTGTGATACTTCATCAACAGCATGATCTTGGCCAAAAATAAGCATTTTAAGGTTCTTATTTAGGTCTTTTAGCTTATCTTTTTCAGTTGTTTCAACTGTAAGCTTAGGGATATTTGCCATTTTTGCGACAACATCTTCGATATCTTTCTTAGTAATTGAAGATTTCTTCTTCTTTTCAGGACGAATTTGATTTAAAGCACCTGCTTCATCGATAGCATCGATTGATTTATCAGGGTTCTTCCTATCCATTAAGTAACGAGAAGTTAGAGCAACTGCTTCTTTTATGACATTATCAGAGATCTTTACACCATGATAAGTTTCAAACTTCGGCTTTAATCCCTTTAAAATTGCAATTGTGTCTTCATTTGATGGTTCATCAATATCAATTTTTTGGAATCTTCTATTAAAAGCAGGGTCTTTTTCAATGAATTTACGATGTTCGGCATATGTAGTTGATCCGATTACACGTACAACTCCACGACTTAAAGCAGGCTTTAATAAGTTTGATGCATCCATACTTCCGCCAGATGTTGCTCCGGCACCCATAACCGTATGCATTTCATCGATAAAAAGAATCGCTTTTTTGCCATCTTTATCTAGCTTTTCAAGGTCTTTAATAACACCTTTTACTCTTTGCTCGAAATCACCTCTAAATTTTGCACCAGCAACGAGTGCTGCCATATCTAAATTAAAGATTGTTGTTCCCTTTAACACTTCTGGAACATCTTCTTCAACAATTCTCTGAGCTAGGCCTTCAACAATGGCGGTCTTACCAACACCTGCTTCACCAACAAGAAGAGGGTTATTCTTACGTCGACGACATAGAATTTGAACAATTCTCAATGCCTCTTCTTCTCTTCCAACTAAAGGATCAATTCTGTTCTCACGTGCTTGCTCATTTAAATTAATTGTAAACTTTGCAAGAAATGAGTCTCCTTTCTTAGATCTTGATGAGACATCCTCACCTTCAACATATTCAATTCGAGGAATTTCTTCTCCACCTTCTTCATCATCTGAGCTCAATCCATGAGAAATCGCTTTCACGACATCAAATCTTTCAATTCCCTGCTTCTGAAGAGAGTAAAGAGCGAAGCTTTCTTTCTCTTGGAATAGTGAAACAAGAAGATTTATTCCTAAGATCTGGCTTTTCCCACTTGATTGAACATGGATAGCAGCTCTTTGAATAACTCTCTGTAGAGACATGGAGATCTCTGGTTGATATGTGATCCCATTTTCTCGTGCTAATTCTCTCAGTTCATCATTAACAAATTGTTGTTTTGATAAAGAATCGATTTGATCTTCCGTTAGAATACTAAAGTTTGATTCATCGTGAATAAACTCATTGAGTTCACTCTCCATTTCATCAAGATTACCACCACAATATTCGATGATCTCTCTCACATTTTCATCAGATAATAAGGAGAGAAGAACATTTTCTAATGTCAGATATTCATGCCTAAGAGTATTCGCCCTTTGGATCGATTCGTTAATGATGGTTTCAAGTTTTTTTGACATCATTTTCTTTGCTCCTGTGCCTATTCAGGCTCAACGGTACATAATAGTGGATGACCTTCTTTCTTGGCCTCCGAGAGCACCTTGTTCATCTTAGTCTCGGCCACTTCATAGGAATATGTGCCGCAAACTCCGCGGCCATTATTGTGAACATCAAGCATAATCTTCATCGCCTCTTCTTGGCTTCGATTGAAAATATGCATCAATATCCAAATAACAAATTCCATCGTCGTATAATCATCATTATGAAGTACGACATGATATTTTGATGGCTTTTTTACTCTAACTTTATCAGCTACAGCAATATCCCCATCCTCTTCAGTACTAAAGATGGGAGTAAAAATACTCATGTCAATATTAGCGTCTTTTTTAAAATTCAAATTATCTTCTCCACTTCATCAATGATTTTTCTTTCTTTTCTATTATCGCTTATGTGTGCTAATCTTTTCAAGGAGTATACGACTGAAAAATCACTAAAAAAGGTCACTTATGAACTTCTTCGACTTCTTTAAACAAAATAAGAAAACAGATTCAATTAATGATATTCACGACTTCCTCAATAGCACTTTTCCTCACATGGATGAAGAGCGCCTCGTCATTCTCTCTTGTTTCGCTGGACTACTTGCTCGTATTGCCTATACAGATTTCAATGTTTGCCAACGCGAAAAAAGCGAAATGGAAAAAATACTACGAGATGTAACAAATCTAACAGAAGACGAAGCAAAACACGTCACTGAATATTCAATAAAAATGATGAAACAACTTTCTGGTCTCGATACTAGAAGTTATTGTACACCACTTGTCGATATTCTCTCACAAAATGAAAGATATAAAGTATTAAAAGCCTTATTTGCAATTGCTGCTGCCGATGGTGAAGTTGATCGCGTTGAAAGTAACGAGATAAGCTATATTGCAAATTCTCTAGTTCTCGAAAAAAAATATTTCCTTAGCGCACAAGCTGACGTCAAAGAGTATTTAAAAACTTTGCAAGTTTAAAACTATTCTCTACACTTATATAAGTTACTAGAATAATTAAACAAGGAAGTTAAATGAAAGAGATGAATAATTCTTCAACAGAAGAATTTAAGGGGAATTTTAATTTTGCTAGCATCTTAGATAAGAACGAAAAGAAGATTGCAAAGAGTCCTATTTCTAATCTTCTTCAATCCACGACTCAAACTGTTATAGATCGTGAAGAAGAAAATACGGACAATTCTAATGGTAAAGATCAATTATATAAGAAAATAGAAGAATTAGAGCGCAGATTTGAAACAAAAGAAGTAAATGAGAAGTTTGAAAGACTAGAATCACTTCTTCAATCAATTATCATTAACCAAAAAAGTGTCAAAGAACAAATTGAGTACAAACCTCAAGAAGAGAACCTTCCAACGGCAAGAGACAACAAAAGTATTATCATTGCCAGTGGAATCTTATCAATTGCCATTATCCTTGGGGCGTTTATTTATACTCCTTCAAAAGAGATTAAGCCTGCGCCAAAACAAGCAATCAAAGAAGTCATAACTAAAAAAGAGTTCTTCACACCTATTAAATATTTAAACCTTAGAAGTATTCCAAGTACCAAGGGAACAAAGCTTCAAGTAGTAGCGCCAAATACTCGTGTTGAAGTCCTAAAAACTGATGGAGATTGGGTTCAAATTGAATACCGCGATTATTTAAAAAACACTCTTCATACAGGTTGGGTTTACGATCAAAAGAATTTAAAATCTATATAATTTCAACAAGATACAGGGGCTTAACGGCCCCTACCCTTGACACTCTCCCAACTGCTCCCATCTTTATGTTACACAATTAATAAATGAGGTAACATGTTTCCAATATTGCTATTATTATTTACTGTGGTTCCGGCCATTGAGATCTACCTACTATTTTCGATCGGTGGACAAATTGGTGGTGCCAATACATTTCTTGTTGTTGTACTAACAGGGATCATAGGTGCAGCACTAGCAAAGTCTCAAGGCGCAGCTCTTTTAGCAAAAATCCAAGGTGAGCTTTCTCAAGGTCGAGTTCCAGCTTCAAGCTTTATTCACGGACTACTTGTTTTTGGTGGTGGTCTACTTCTTTTAACTCCAGGTTTTTTAACAGATATTCTAGGCCTATCGATGGTTCTTCCTCTTACAAGACATCTTTGGGCCATGTATATGAGAAAGTTCTTTCTTAAATCAATTCAAACAGGAAATATGCAATTTTACTCCTTCAAAAATGGCGGTGGATTCTCATCATATAGTGGAAATGCTTACAATACTCGAGCTCGCTTTGAGGAACAGTTTGAAAAGGCCCAGGATAATCGTGAAGAAAGTCATGGAGCACGTCAAGTTGACGCAAACACCTTTGAAGTTGACTACGAAAAGAAGTAAGATTTCCTTATGACAGATAAATTAATTGTAGACCTAAATGATATTAAAGAGGCTCGTCTTAATATAGAAAATCGAATTATTAAGACTCCTTTAACCTATTCAACAACTTTAAGTGAGAAATTCAATTGTGAAGTTTATTTAAAACTAGAAAACTTACAATTAACTGGAGCATATAAAGTTAGAGGAGCACTTAATCGCCTCTCAAAACTTTCAGAAGAAGAAAGAGAAAAAGGTGTCATTGCATCTTCAGCAGGAAATCATGCTCAAGGGGTTGCTCTTGCGGCGAAACAGCTCGGTATAAAAGCGACAATTGTAATGCCGGAATCGACTCCACTTGCAAAGATACAAGGAACAAAGAAGTTTGGTGCTGAAGTAATTCTTCACGGTAATTTCTATGATGATGCCTATCAAAAAGCTTTAGAGATCCAAAGAGAAAATGGCCAAGTCTTTATTCATCCATTTAATGATAAGGATATTATTGCGGGACAAGGAACAATTGGGCTTGAGATCTTAGATGAACTAAGTGATGCCGATATTATTGCCGTTCCAATTGGTGGCGGAGGATTAATTTCAGGAATCGCCACTGCAATTAAAGAAAGTGGTTCAAAGTGTCACGTTGTTGGAGTTGAAGCATCTGAGATGCCGGCCATGAAACAATCTCAAGAAAAAGGCAACATCACAACAATTGAAAAGAAGAAAACGATTGCCGATGGAATCGCTGTAACAACCGTTCTTGAGAATACCTTTGATATTGTAAAAAAATATGTTGATGAGATAGTAACAGTCAAAGAAACTGAAATCTCTCATGCTATCGTTACTTTATTAGAATACGAGAAGATATTAACAGAAGGCGCTGGAGCCGCATCAGTGGCCTCTCTCCTCTATGATCAATTAAGTGATATAAAAGGAAAAAAAGTTGTTCTTGTAGTTAGTGGTGGAAATATAGACCTAAATATTCTTGATCGAATTATTGAAAGAGGACTTGTAACATCTGGGCGCTCTTGTTCAATTGTTGTTAATGTTCCCGATACACCGGGTACAATTGCACATATCGCAAGTATCATTGGTGGCAAAGAAGCCAATATTTTAGAAATTCACCACAATAGGGCCTTCACAACAAGTGTTCTTGGAGAAACAGAAGTTGAATTTACACTTGAAACGAGAGGACATTTGCATATTCGTGAAATTGTTGATGAACTGACGTCAAAAGGTTTCAGTGCAAAGCGTGTATAAAAGGATGGCCTGTGACAGAATTTAACTTTCTAAAAACAACAAGAGAAAATGAAGAGCACCTAGAAAAGAGCTCATTTGTAAAAAATGATATTCGTTTTGATATTCTTGATACAGGAATAATTAAAGCAATTCCTAAGCTTTCTTCAACAGAAGATGCTTTTATCATTTCCTGTGGGATTCACGGCAATGAAACGGCCCCAATTGAATTTACAAATGAAATTCTCAATAAACTGGTTGCAGGCTCTTTAAACTTAGTGGCTCCAACCCTATTTATATTTGGTAACCCAAAGGCCATGAATATAGGTAAAAGGTTTAGTGAATACAACCTCAACCGATGCTTTAACGGTGCATATAAGGACTTAGATGAATACTATGAAAAGTCACGAGCAGAAATTATTGAAAAGGTCTGTTTTGATTTTTATAAAGAGGTAAAAGATAAAGACCTTTTTCACTTCGACCTTCACTGCGCTCTAAAAAAGAGTATGATTGAAAGGTTTGCTCTTGTTCCTAAAAACGAAGAGCGTAGACGTGACGATGAATTCAACCTAATTTTAGCTAATATGGGAATCGAAGCGTCACTCTTTTCACACAAAGAATCAACCGTATTTAGCTCATTTTCATTTACTAACTTTAATGCATTTAGTGCAACTGTAGAGCTTGGCAAAGTCTATCCTTTTGGACAAAACCCACCTGGAAAGTTTCAAGCGGCACAAGAGACTATCGAAAAACTATTAAGTGGACATGAGTTAGAAAAGAAGAAAGCACCAAAGGCATTTACAATCTTTGAATCAATTAATAAAGAATTTGAAGACTTCAAATTTACTTTTGAGGAAGAAGAAAGTGCAAATTTCACCCCTTTTAAAAAAGGTGAGCATATATTTACACAAAATGAACAACCTTACCTTTGCCCGGAAGAAAATTTACGAATGATTTTTCCCAATTCAAAGGTGATACTAGGACAAAGAGCATTATTACTAATCAAGGAACTTGAATAACTGATCAGGAGAAAATATGAGTGATTTTTTAATCGTTGCTGCAAGTGACGGAATGAATTTAAAAATGGCAGAGACACTAGAAAGCCTGTCTAAAGATACGGATGAATCATTTGAAGTTGTAAAATTAAGTGACTTCAACCTTCCTCTTTATACGACTCAAGAAGAGGAAAATGGAATTCCAGAAGACGGGAAAAAGCTAACTGAGAAATTTATTGCTGCAAAGGGATTTGTTTTTCTGACACCAGAATATAATGGCTCTGTTTCACCATCTTTTGTCAATGCAATCGCATGGGTATCTCGTTCGGGTGGAGAATCTTGGAGAGAAGCGTTTGTTAATAAGCCAGCTTTAATCGGAACTCACTCCGGAGGTGGCGGCCAATACGTTCTAGGAGCTATGTTAAATCAACTTTCATTTATTGGTATGAATGTCCTAGGTCGTAAATTACTTACAAATTATGGCAAGCCATTAAATGAAGACGCAGCAAAAGGCGCACTAGAAGAATTAGTAAAAATTGCAAAATAAGAAATGAAAAAGGCTCCTTTTTGGAGCCTTTTTTATTTTTGACATGATTTTAATAAAACGAGTTTTTCAGGTGGTTCAATGACCATTGCACATCCCCCAACCTTCTGAGACTTAGAAGTTGTATTTAACATAAAAGTAATTCTATCTTTAACAACACTACTATTACCTTTTATATCAACCACATTTACCTGATAAGAAGCACGATATTGAAAAATCTCTTTATCAATTAATTCGACCTTCTCTATTTTGATATTCGATTTTGAATCTAGAATATATTCTAAGTTTTTAGGATCATCATAATCAGGATCATGATTGAAACGATATTCTTTAAACTCTTCTTTTAAACACTGTTTTTTTGCACCTGTAATAAGACGAATTCCACTCATTTCGATAGAAATTAAATCCTTTGCAACTGTCTTTGGATCTTTATTCTTTGGACAAAGATCACTTGCACTTACAGATATAAATAAAAAGGCCGCTATGAGTATTTTAGTAACCATCATTTAGCCTCCTTTCTCCAAAGCACTGATTAATACATTCTTCACCCTTGAGTTTACCATAGTCTTCATAATAACAGGCAGGGTTGCCAGAATCATGACGAAGAATACTAAAACGTCCACTTCTCATCTTTTGTGAAGAAGCTCTTCCCTGCACTAGTCTCGTACAGGCCGTTCTTGCTTGTGCCAGCAAATTATTGAACATTGTTGAACGCTTAGTTGCATGAATCTTAGCTGAGACTCTTGCTGGCCCATAATTATTTAGGGCACCACTGTGAATATATGTAAAATCAAAATCATTAATCGTTATCGAATTACAGCTATTTGATTCTGCGGCACCGCGAATCCCAAGAGGGTCAGGCCCTGCTGTATCCACCATAAGAACATGGCTTCCCTTTAAGTTTATAATATCACCTGACTGAATCGAATATGGAAGATCAAACTCCACAGGCTTTACACATGAATCTGAATTATCTGAAGCGTAATGAAGAGATGTCGTCGTCAGTGAATTAAAGTCACGATCTGATTTATTAAACTTTAGTCCTTCCGCTGCAAATGCGGCCGAAATAAACTCAGAACAATCGATACCAGAAGCTTGAACATTATTTTTTGCAACACCTTGACCTCTTGTAAAGAGATTGATTTCACGACTTCTTAGTCCCTTTCTTGAGCCATAGCCATAAACAGGAGGCCTCTGAGTTGTATCGATACATTTCTCCGAAGGAAACTCAGGATCTTTATCCAGCTGACTTAATATTGCGTGAGAGTTAACCATCGCATTTCGATTAGTGATAACTCTTTGTCTAAAATTACTTCCATCAGTCAAGGTTGCTGGACGAGTAGAAACTCCACTAAGCCTTGGTGTCGTTTCATCCATAACAAAATCAATTGCATCACAACTTTGATATATCGTTGCTAAGACTCGTCTGGCACCCATAGAGCCTCGAGTATAAAGAGTTCCATAGGCATAATCCTTATCAGCCTCTTCGATTCGACATTGACCATTAAAAGACAGGCTCTCATTAATATAATTATTAACCTCATTAGATGAAGGAAAGTTTGTATAATCATCAGTTAGATCTTCCATCGCCTCTTGTGATGATCTGTCTTTAATTGGCCTTCCATCCGGACCAATGACATCGTCAACAGCATCAAGAATATCTGATTCTTTATAGATACGTTCGGCCATCATCTGAGATTGACCATTTTGAATTTGGTCACCAGTCATCTGACATGACGTACTCACGGCCAAAATTATGAATATAGAAATAATGTGTTTTAAACTCATCTAAGTTCTCTCATCTCGGTAACTTATCGGTAAATTTCACCATAACTTTAAATGTGATATCAGCAACTTAGCTACATCACTCAATAGTATTCATGGGATGTAAGAACTTGTTACAAATTACTTATGACGCTACCCTGTACTTTTTACACATAACGTTGATAGAAGGATGCACGCACAAAAATAAGGAAAGAAAATGAATTTTAACTTCAATGTATTGCTCACTCTTACTCTACTTCTATCATCTGTTAACACTCTTGCTATTGATAAGGTTGTTTACGGTGAAGATAATCGACTAGATCAATACGAAGTAATGAATCAAACAAAGCTAGATCTTCAAAGATCAACTCTAGCAATGATTCCAAAAAACAAATTAAAGAAACAAAAAAATCAAGACTCAGATACATACAAGGCCATCGACTCTAAAATCAACCTTTGTGAAGGCGAAAGATTTAATAAACAAGTCGACGTTGCAGATTGTTCAGGCTTTCTAATTGAAAAAGATGGAAGACAATATGTTGCAACGGCTGGTCACTGTGCAACTTCAGTAACAGATTGTTACGACAATTATTGGGTTTTTGATTATTCAAAAAAAGATCCTCGCGACGATGCTAGAACAATTGAAGCAAAGAATGTTTATTCTTGTAAGAGAATTGTTGTACAAAAACTTAGCCGTTACACAGGTGAAGACTTCGCCCTAATTGAATTAGATAGAAGAGTTGAAGATCGTGCACCACTTGAATACCGAACGAAGAAATCTGAAAATATTAGAAAAGGTGAAAAAGTATTTGTTATTGGACACCCATCAGGTCTGCCTTCAAAAGTAGCTGCAGGAGCCTATGTACGTGATGATAGCGACTTCTATAGCTTCGAAACAAACCTAGATACATTCTCTGGAAACTCAGGTTCAGCAGTATTCAACGAAGAAACAGGAATCGTTGAAGGAATCCTAGTTCGTGGAGACGAAGACTACAAATACAATGCTCGTAAAGATTGTTACGAAGCAAATGTTTGTAAAATGGGTAGCTGTGGTGGTGAAGAAGTATTCAGAATGAATAGAATTCTCTACCTAGGAAGATAAACCTATAAAGAAAACTTACCTTCCAAGCAAGAGTTCACACGTTCTTTTGCTTGGTTGAGATCCTCATTAAAAACTGCTCCAACTTCAATCGATAGATTCTCAAGAAGCATTTCAAGGTATTTCGACTCTGCTGCGCCTTTGTCACTAATTTGTAGTAGCTGTTGAATATTAGTTACAAAAGTATCAATATCTTGTTTTTGGATATTAGACTTAAAGAAGTTAATACGATCCTTTTTAGAGTCAAACTCTAAAGGCTTACTCTCTTCAGTAATACGATCAAGAGTTTTACTTAATTCATTTTCAGAACTTAAAGGGCGAAAAGCATCTTCTTTTACCGTTGGAATCATTGTAGTTGAGCGACCTTCAGTAGACTCAATAATATAAAACTCTGCACCACTCATATCTTTAATTTCTGTTATAACACCAACACCAAAGTTTATTGATACTACTTCTTGTCCGATTTCTAATTTTGGCATAATTCCCCTTTCGTTAGATAATTATTATATCACACTTGAATTCGATTTTCTCTAAGGCATTTGATTCGTAACGAGACACGTCAAATGACACCATTAGCTTTCTAGATAATGAGTAAAGTGATATAAGCCTTTTAATATACATAAGTACAAGGGGTATTAAGAGTGAATAATAATTCTTTTCAACAGGCAATATTAGAAGGTATTCCTAAGGTTTTACCAAAATATAAGAAATATGAAGAAGATATTAACCACGCACCTAAGCGCAAGAAAATACTTAATCAAGAAGAAGAGAAGCTTGCCCTTAAAAATGCACTACGCTACTTCCCAAGTGATTTACATGCTGAACTAATTCCAGAGTTTAAGGAAGAGCTTGAAAAGTACGGTCGTATCTATATGTATCGCTATCGCCCTGATTATAAAATTCATGCGCGATCGATTGATGAGTACCCTCACAAGTCAAAACAAGCAGCGGCCATCATGCTAATGCTTTCAAATAACTTAGACTATGCTGTAGCTCAACACCCTCATGAGCTAATCACTTATGGTGGAAACGGTGCCGTTTTTCAAAACTGGGCCCAGTATCTTTTAACAATGCAATATCTTGCGACAATGACAGATGAGCAAACACTCGTTCTCTACTCTGGTCATCCAGCAGGATTATTTCCATCCCACAAAGATGCTCCAAGAGTTGTTGTGACTAATGGAATGATGATTCCAAATTACTCAAAGCCAGATGACTGGGAAAAATTCAATGCATTAGGAGTAACTCAATACGGACAAATGACAGCAGGTTCATTTATGTATATTGGGCCACAAGGAATTGTTCACGGAACAACTATCACTGTTTTAAATGCTCTAAGAAAAATTTCTAAAGAGGCCGTTACTGAAACAGCTGGTAAAGTTTTTGTTACTGCAGGACTTGGTGGAATGTCTGGAGCGCAACCGAAAGCCGCGGTTATCGCAGGTTGTATCGGTGTTGTTGCGGAAGTTAATCCAAAGGCCGTAAAGACTCGCCATGAGCAAGGATGGGTTGATGAAGTTTTCACTGATCTTGATGAGCTAATGGCAAGAATTAAAAAAGCACAAGATAATAAAGAAGCTGTCTCACTTGCTTACCAGGGAAATATCATTAACCTTTGGGAGAAAATTGCTGACAGTGATCTTCATATTGATATTGGCTCTGACCAAACTTCTCTTCATAATCCTTGGGCCGGAGGTTACTACCCTGCTGATCTTTCATTTGAAGAATCAAATGAGATGATGGCAAATAACCCAGAACAATTTAAAGTTGAAGTTAGGAAGAGTTTAATAAGACACGTAAACGCGGTTAATAAACTTGCAGATAAAGGAATGTACTTCTTTGACTACGGAAATGCATTCTTACTTGAAGCATCTCGCGCAGGTGCTGATATTATGAAAGAAGGATCTACTGAAGACTTCAAGTACCCTTCATACGTTCAAGATATCATGGGCCCAATGTGCTTTGACTATGGCTTTGGTCCATTTAGATGGGTTTGTACTTCTAGCACTCAAGAGGATCTTGATTTAACAGATCAACTTGCAACAGAAGTTCTTGAAAGACTAATGCAAGAGTCACCAAAAGAGATTACACAACAGATGCAAGATAATATTACTTGGATTAAAGGTGCTAAAGAGAACGATCTTGTGGTTGGCTCAAAAGCACGTATCCTTTATGCTGATAGTGATGGAAGAATTGAAATTGCTCTTGCCTTTAATAAGGCCCTTCGTGAAGGAAAGCTTAAGGCACCAGTAGTTCTAGGTCGTGACCACCACGATGTTTCAGGAACAGACTCTCCTTTTAGAGAGACATCAAATATTTATGACGGTTCTCGCTTTACAGCTGATATGGCCGTACAAAACTTCGTTGGTGACTCATTTAGAGGAGCAACTTGGATCTCTCTTCACAACGGCGGAGGTGTCGGTTGGGGTGAAGTTATGAACGGTGGTTTTGGAATGGTTCTCGATGGAAGCGAAGATTGTGATCGCCGTATTAAGTCGATGCTATTTTGGGATGTCAATAACGGAATTAACCGTAGAAGCTGGGCCCGTAATGAAGGTGCAACTTTTGCAATTAAGAGAGCGATGGAAAAAGAGCCTCTTTTAAAAGTCACTCTACCAAATCTCGTTGATGATAAGTTATTATAATAAAAAAGAGAGCTCCCATAAGGGAGCTCTACTTTTATTCTATGCCACAGCTCGATAGTTAAGGCTAAAGGGGTAATATATCTCCTGGGCATCTTTATTAATTATATCTTCGACCAAAGATATAAATTCAAATTCATCTAATCCATTTAAGGAAGCAGCAGTCCAGATTGGTGTTAATTTCTCTGAGAATAAATCGGCATTAAAATCACCATCAATCGTAGTTTCTAAATAGATACCTTGAACTTCATTTCTTGCTTCATTTAAAAATGTTTGCTTAAAATTATCTTTTTGCATTAAACGTCCCCTGAAAAAATAAGTAGCGTGTACTTCATTTCTACAAATCTATTTTGCTACAATTTTTAAATACTAATAATTTTTTTGGATACTCGTTTAATTTCAGGTACTTCTGAAAATGAACAATAAATGATCTTTGCTTTTGTCAAAAAAATTTCGTCACTTTTTCATGGCACCAAACAATTTCAGTTTAAGCCCTTTCAAAACTAACGATATCGTTAGGCTTTTGTCGCTCTTTTCCCATTGTTTTCTATTTCAATTCAATTTATATTGGCCCCATGAAAGGTATAATTCTTCTAAGTATTGCATGTGCGATTTGGGGTATGGGCTTTGCCGGAACTCGCTTTACTCTTGTTGACTATTCACCAGTATGGTCAAATTCTCTACGCTATATTTTTGCCGGTCTTTTCGCTTTATTAATCCTTCTCTTTAGAGGTGATTTTAAAAAGTTATCAAATAACAAAGATGAAGTTATCGGTGGATTAGTTTGCTCAGCGCTACTAATGACTGCTCTTCAACTGCAAACAGTTGGGATTGCACTAACAACAATGGCCAAATCAGGCTTCTTTACAGTCTTTTATGCCGTTATTACGCCAATTATTGCGGTTATCTTTCTTGGACAACGTGTTCGTAAAACCTTCTGGCTCCTTCTCATGACTTCAATGCTTGGGATTATGATGATGAATGGTATGGACTTTAATAATTTTAATATTGGTGATGGTTTTGTCATCGTATCAGCAGTCTTTTTCTCTCTTCATATTATAGCAACAGATCGCTATGCAAATAACGTGGATGCAATTCGTTTTAACTTTCTCCAATGTATCTTCATGGGGATTATGGGATTAGTTTTTGCTCTAATTTATGAAGGAGCAACAAGTCTTGAAGTTCTCTACTCTGCAAAGGCGCTAAGCTTCCCTTCTGCACTATGGGGATTCTTAATCGTCTCTATCTTTTCATCACTAATTGCTTTTTCTCTACAAATAGTTGCACAAAAAACAATCCCTGCTCATATTGTAGGTTTAGTCTTTTTAAGTGAATCAATTTTTGCGGCCTTATTTGGCTACCTATTCTTTAAAGAGACCCTGGACCCTACGGCCATGTTAGGAGCTTTTGTCATTGTAATCTCAGTAGCTCTTGTACCGCGTTTCACTAATATTAAAAAAGAAGATGATAATTCAGATGGTGTTTTTGATGAAATAGAAAATACCGGGGTATCGTCTGTTGTCAACGATACCCGAGTATTATGAAAGTAAAATACAGCAATTAAGCTGCAAGCGGTATATCGTCAGTGAATGGGAAAACGACGTTATCAAAGTGAGTTGGAATAATTTCAGAAACTAAAGTTGAAAACTCATCTTCAGTTAGTCCATTTATTTGGGCATCGGACCAAATAATCACTAATTTCTCATTAAAGACGTCACAGTTGAACTCGCCTTTAATTTTTGATTGAGAGACGATTGATTTAATTTCATCTCTTGCATGGGCAATAAAAGTCTCTCTAAAGTTTTCAATATTCATTTATAAACTCCTCTTCCTTCACTCATGATTGTTGAGCTATTAACTATTATGCGCAAGAAATGTCGAATTCTGAGATAATCTTTACTTTTATGTGATTACAGTACTCTATCTACTGCAACTGGGGATGAGTCGTAGTTAATTTATTTATTGAACATGATCGCGATTGCCTAGATCTTGCGCCACTGTCAATAAAAACATGAGCTTATATTCTCAACAATTTTAGATGAGACAAGATGTTAAACCCTTCTTCTTCAAGTATTTTTGATGATATTCTTCTGCCTTTACGTAATTTTTAAATGCTTCTAATTTAGTTACAACGGGATTTGGGAAGCGATTACTTTCATCAAGCTCTTTTATGGCCTTTTCACCTTGAACTCTCTGATCCTCATCCAAATAGAAGATTACACTTCGATATTGGCTACCTACATCTACTCCCTGACGATTAAGTGTCGTTGGATTATGGTTTTTAAAGAAGACATCCAAGAGATTTTCAAATTTGATGACATTAGGATTGTAGGTAATTTTAATGACTTCAGCATGGCCAGTTGTATCAGTACACACTTCTTCATATGTTGTTTGATCAGACTTACCACCAGCATAGCCAACTTCTGTTTCAACTACTCCAGCTAACGTTCGGAAGGTCTCTTCAACACCCCAAAAACACCCTGCGCCAAAAACAGCTATTTGATTTTCATTTGATGTCTCATTGCTCATTGCAAACCTCCGATTTATTTCGTAATTTATCCCAAGTATGAGCAAGAAAACAAGAAAATTCTTAGAAAAGAAATTAGAGAAAGAACTAGAGATAGCCAAAGAAAAAGCTGTTCACGGACAACATAAAATTATTATTGTCTTGGACCACTTAAAGGGTGGCTTCAACATAGGAAAGATCCTTAGGTCATGTGAAATATACAGTATTTATGAAGTCCATATTGTTGGAACGAAGTTCTTCGATGTCACAATTGCAAAGGGCGCTCTTAAAAGAGTGAAAACATTCTTTTTCGATGAGATTGAAGAATCAATTGAGCGAATAAATGAACTTGGTTACACTCCTCTCACTCTAGATTCAAAAGCAGAAACATTTCTAAATAAATGCGACCTTCCACAGAAGTCAGCATTTATCTTTGGTCACGAAGAATTTGGGCCACTGAAAGATATGCCAGGAATAAAAAGGTTAAAAATAAAACAATACGGTCTAACTGAATCTTTAAATGTTTCAATAGCGGCAAGTATTGTTATGTACGAATACACAAATCAACACGCAAGCGAGTAATTAAATATGATTGAAACAAATGGCCTCACAAAGAAATTTGTAAGTTACAAGAAAGAAGAAGGTTTTAAAGGTAGTGTAAAGTCTTTCTTTAATAGAAGCCCCATTACAAAATATGCAGTAAAAGACTTCAGCTTCAAAGTCGAAAAGGGTGAGATCAAAGGTCTCTTAGGTCCAAACGGTGCCGGTAAAACAACTCTTATGAAAATGTTAACTGGAATCATCGTTCCCTCTGATGGAGAGGTTTCAATTGCAGGTTATAAGCCGTGGCAAAGAGATAAAGAATTCCGTAAGAAAATAGCCCTTGTTATGGGGCAAAAGTCGCAACTATGGTGGGATATTCCGGCCATGGACTCATTTAAGTTACTTCAAAAATATTATGAAATACCAGATGATATGTTTAAGAAAAAACTTGGCTATATGGGAGAGCTTCTTGATGTAACGGAACTTTTTCATATTCACGTAAGAAAGCTTTCTCTCGGTGAGCGTATGAAGCTTGAACTAATGGCCTCTCTTTTACATGAACCAGAAGTTTTATTTCTCGATGAACCAACTATTGGACTTGATCTTGTGGCCCAAGAAAATATGAGAAACTTCTTAAAAGAATATCACGCAAAAAATGACCTATCGATTATTTTAACATCGCATTATATGGCCGATGTACAAGCTCTTTGTAAGGACCTTGTTCTTATTTCAAAGGGGCAGAAAGCATACGATGGGCCTCTAAAGAATTTGGAGAAAATTCTTGGTGATAAGAAGTCTGTTTACTTTAGCTTTGATAAGTCAATTGATAGCAATGAAGAGTTTTGGACTAAGCTAGATTGTGATTTCTTTGATCACAATACAAGTGTTGAATTGAGAGTAGATAAAGAGGAGCTATCACAATTATCCGCTGCAATTCTTTCTAAGTATCCAGTTATCGATTTTCATACAGAAAAGCTTCCTATTGAAAAAGTAATGAAAAAGATTATGGCAAATCCGGAGATCTTAAGTAATGTCTAATCTTATTAAGTGGTGGCAAACAATTAAAATTTCTGTAGTGAAGTATACGGCATACCGCCTAAACTTCTTTTTACAAATTATTGGACCTGCTATTGTCTTCCTATTTATTAAATACAATCTTTGGACGGCAATTTTTGAAAGTACAGGTCTTGATACTATTAAAGGCTATACTCTTAGTGCAATGTTAACTTACCATGTATGGGCCTTTGTTGTCTCACAACTTGCACAGGGCCACACTGCTCTAAACCTAGCACTTGATATTAGAATGGGAAGAATATCAACTTATCTCATCTACCCTTTTAACTTCTGGGAGTTCCACACGGCATCATTCATTGGATTTCAAATGATTCAATTATGTGTCACAGGTTTTGCAATATTCTTCTTTTCTCTTATTGGAATCCTACCAAATATAGACTTTATAACTCTTTTAAATGGAGTTGCAGTTTGCCTATTTGTAAGTCTATTTTGGTTTTCTCTACAATACCTAACTGGGGTTATGGCCTTCTGGCTTGAAGAGACATGGATCCTAAGGGTTATGCTTCAAATGATTACAGTGTTTTTATCCGGAGCAATTATTCCTTTAGAACTCTATCCAGACTTCTTTAGAGAGATTCTAATGTACACACCATTCCCTTATCTAACCTACTACCCGATTAAAGTCTTTATGGGAGAGCCAGTTAGTTACTCAACGTTCTTTAGCGTATTAAGTCCTTGGCTTATAGGTGTTAGCGTAATCTGTACATTAGTCTGGAAACGTGGAATTAAACTTTATACGGCAGCGGGGATGTAATGAGTTTTAAAAACGAATGTAAGCACTACTTAAGCGTTTATTCAAAGTTTGTCTCGACAAGTACTTCAGTAGCAATGAGCTTTCGTACTAGCTTTGTTCTCATGATCTTTATGGATCTCTTTTTCTTTGCTTCAGCATATTTCACACTAGACTTTATCTTTGATCACGTTGATCAAGTGAAGGGCTGGAACAGAAATGAGTTCATGTTATTTTTGACATATATGCTTTTAATGGATTGCTTTCATATGATTATCTTTAGTCAAAACTTTTGGCGCTTTAGTGATGATCTAAAATCTGGTCAGCTCGATTATACAATCCTGCGACCTCTCAACTCAATTTTCAGTGTCTTCTTTCGCTATGTACGCCCATCATCTCTTCCGACATTGATTCCAGCGATCTCTATATTTTGCTACTATGCTAATGCCAACGGTTTTACTTTAATACAATGGCTTCTTGTGCCCCCATTACTTATCCTATCATTAACATTACTAGCAGTTATTGAATTCGTTATAAGTTGTGCAATGTTTTGGCTTGTTGAGGGAGTTGGAATAAATTTCTTTAGAATGCAGATGCAACAATTATCACGTTGGCCAGATCTAATCTATGGAACAATGACAAAGAGAGTTTTTTCTTTCTTTATTCCAATTCTGCTAATTGGCTCTGCACCAGTACGCTTCCTACTAGATATGAATAAGTGGCACTACCTTCTGATCATGGTAGGAGCAACGATAATCTTTTGGTTTGTTTTAAAGATTCTTTGGGAAAAAGGCCTACAAGTCTATGATTCAGCCTCTTCGTGACAAAGGAAGAGTACTCATAAACTTGAGGCCAGATTATTTTAGGCAGCTTTGGGGGCCGCTTCATCGCCAAGTATGGCAGTTTCAATTTCATCAATTGATTTATTAACGTGAACAACTTCATTTAAAAGTTTTCCAGCAACTTTAGACGCTTCCTCAGCAATACCAGTATTAGATCTTGAAGACAGATCAATACTTGAGATAGAGCTTTGAAGCTCCTCAATACCTTTTGCTTGTTCAAAAGTAGCCGTTGAAATCTCGTTGATGGCCTTTGTAACATCATCAACACTTTCAACAATACTCTCTAGAATATCACCACATTCTCCCGCAACCTTAGTTCCAGAGTTAACACTATCTCTAACTTTTGAAACAAGTGAGTTAAGTGTTTCATTAGATTCAGTAATCATACGATTAACTTCCTTTACACTTGAACTAACCATTTCAGAGATATCAACAGAAGCGTGTCCACTCATCTCAGCAAGCTTACCGACTTCTTCGGCAACCACTGAGAAACCTTTACCAGACTCTCCTGCCCTTGCAGCTTCTACTGATGCATTAAAAGAAAGAAGTTTTGTTTGAAAAACGATATCATTAATAACCTGTGTTCTTTCTTCAATTTGTTCAATTAGACTAATAATCTGCTGCATCTTTTCTGTATTTGAGCCCAACTCTTCAACCATTTCGACAATATCGCTATCAATTCCATTCATTGAATCAATCATTTTCTTAACGATCTTCTGTCCAAAAGCAGCTTTATCTAAACTCTCTTTTGCAAGTTCAGTAGACTCTTGAGCATTATTTGAAGTCACCTTTATCATGGAACTTACTTGCTCGATTGCCGCAGAAGACTCTTGTAAAGAAAGGTCTTGGTTTCGAGAAGAAGATGTTAGATTATTTGACGTAAGTGAAATATTATTTGCACTTTTAGTCATAAAGTTTGAACTCTTTGTTAAACGCTCAAGAGTTTCTCTAATGCGTAAAGAAATCTTATTAGCGTAAACAACACCGGCACTAAGGCCTAGAATTACCCCAATAATTGATACAATGAGAAGTGTATAATTAAGAGAGCTTACAGTCTGATTAAATGCGGCCGCAGAAGTTACGACTTCTTGAGAAATCTCTTTAGTGTAAAGATCCAAGGCGACTTGATAGCTTTCAGCGGCCTCTGGACAATGTACATGAAAGATTTCTAATAATTCTTTTCTCGCTTTAACACTTCCGTCTTTTGCCAATTCAATAGCTCTAGCACCAACCGCTTTAAAATTAATCCACTCCTTTTCAAGATTATTAAAGATCTCTTTTTCTTTTTCATCGTGGATTTTTGACTTTAATTTCTTGGCGGCATTATCGTATTTTGCAATCATCTCAAGAGTAGAGTTGATCGCAGCCTCATTTTCTGAAGCGGTATTATTCTCAAGTCCTAATGTACGAACAGCAATTCTTGTTTTCTGATAGCTAACATCCATTTCGTTGAGAAGAATACTGCGTGGAATAATATCGCGACTAAATTCATGAGACTCATCGCTCAATTTTGAGATTCCAAAATAGGAAACAGTACTAATCGAAATACTAACAATTGATAAAAAGACACATAGTAAAATTAATTTAAACTTAAAACTTTTGTTCATTTATCACCCCTAGTTAACGCAACTATCGGGCAATAAGATCAGCAACTTAAGCTTTGTTTCTATAGTTAACCTTAATTCAACTGTTAACCCTTGTAAATTCAACTGTTAACCTTCTAAGTTAAATAATGGCCTTTTATAAATAAAAAAATCTAGTGAGATTCTATCTTGTCACAGGCCCCTTGATGCTTAATTGGAACACCCTTGCATCGAGCATTACATGAGCTACCATAAGTTTTTCCATCAACACCACAAACAGGTTTCCAAATCATAGGACATACACAAGTAGATGGTTTAGGCGGAGAAACATGAGAAGGCTTATTTTTCTTTTTTTCAACAACTTCACAAGCACCATTCTTTATATCAGTTGCTCCTGAAGACTCTGCCATACAAGCATTTGTATAAGTAACTCCATTGGCACAAACCGGAAGGTAATCTTTAGAACAAAGAAGAGCATATATTTGAAACTGAGATAAAATTAAAAGAAGAGATATTATTTTCATAAATAAATTATAACACAAAGGCTTCAAATGGCCTTAATCTTGGAATTTCATGCGCATCATGTTAATAATAGTGCCCTAAACGACTAGAAAAAGGATAAGTACATGGAAAACTTTATTGATCAAATTATCAAAAATTTAAGTGCCAATGGTTTCCCTCAAAAGAAGGTTTCTCTACCAACAGAGAAAATGTATGAAATCGCAGACTCAAAAGGTCTTAGTCTAAATAAAGTTCTCGACGAACTTCGTGAAAAAAAGATGATCGGTAGTGAAATTGGTCCAGAAAAAATCATCTTCTCAATGGAGAAGTTTGAGAATCAAGAAGATATGTATGCAAAGGCACAAGAGATGATGTCTCAAATGTCACCTGAAGAAATGCAGAAGATGCAAGAGATGGTTCAAAATATGACACCAGAGCAGCGTGAACAAATGATGGAGCAGGCCCGTAAGATGGGGATGCTCTAATAAAGTCATTCTTTAGCCTCCCACTTTCACAACTAGAGTCCTTTGTAATTGAGCATGGGTTTACAAAAGTCCATGCTCAAACAATTTATACTCAAGTTTATAAACACAGTAAGAAGTCGTTTCACGAAATTGAAGGCTTACCAAAGAAGCTCTACCCTCTTTTAGAAGATAACTTTATTTTTGATTTTCTTGAAATAGCAAAGGTTCAAGAGTCTATTGATGATAAGACCATTAAGTTACTTTTTAAGCTTAGCGATGGACGCACAGTTGAAACCGTTTGTGTCCCCTTTCAAAAGAAGTACACTCTATGCCTATCTTCTCAAGTTGGCTGTTCAATGAAGTGCTCATTCTGTTTTACAGGAACACAGGGCCTTACTCGCTCCCTTAAAGAAAAAGAGATCATTCTTCAATATATTCAAGCGTATAACTTCATTAAAGAAAAGTTTAATGGCCATCAAGCGGCTCCTAATATTGTCTTTATGGGCCAAGGTGAACCACTTCATAATATTGAAGAAGTAGCACAGGCAATTTCAATCCTGAGGATAAATGAAGGTATGGGCCTAGGTCCAAGACAAATCACTCTTTCAACAGCAGGCTATTTACCAGGGATAAAACGCTTTAAGGAATTAGGTAGTATCAACTTTGCTCTTAGCTTCCACTCACCATTTAATGATGAAAGAAGTGAACTTATTCCATTAAACAAGGCTTACCCTATTGAAAAACTAATTGAGGAATTAAAAGGCCTTAAACTTATGAAGCGCCAATACCTTACTTTCGAGTACCTTGTTATCAAGGACTTAAATCATAGTAAGAAGCACTTAGAAAAGATTGGAGAGCTTTTAAAAGGAATGCCTGTTATCTTCAATCTCATTCCATTTAATGAATTTCCTGGTGCCCCTTATAAAAGGCCACTGATGGAATCTGTTGAAGAATTTAAGGTTGGCCTAATGGAGCTTGGCTTTCATGCAAAAATAAGAACGACTAAAGGAGATGACATCCTGGCGGCATGTGGCCAGCTTACATCTGAAGAGCTAGAGGAAGCGCTCTGCTAAGTCAGCTTCAGGAATAGGACAGACATCAAGTTCTTCCCCAATAATATAACGATTCTTTGCTATAAACTGATAAATTCCATCACGAATGAAACGCGGGATAAAACGAAAGAGTTTAAAATATGTATGACCCAGCGTCACCATGATATTAATGGCCGCATCAGACTTCGTTGAAATCTTACCATCTTGATAGAAAACGACAGTTGATAAATTCTTAACGAAATCTTGTTCTAGATAATTTAGCGCCTTCTCATCTTGGAGATGACAGAATTTGATCCGTTTCTTACGATCAATTCGATAAATAAATTTGATGATGCCATTACAAATCAAGCACTTACCATCGAGAAAGACGATATTCATGGTTTATATCTTACACTAAAGTCATTCAATAATCTAAATTGTAAAAATTATATTGAGACACATACTGATACATAGTTCATCTTTCTTATGCTAGATTTTGGCCAACATTAATCAAATATTTGAGAGAGAATTTATGAAGAACGCCCTACTTCTAACAACACTTGTATTTACCTTAGCTGGTCTCACTTCTTGTGGTGATCGCTCTTCCCTATACGACAACACTGGCCCAACATTAAATAGCCAAGGCCTTGGTGGAGTCTCAATTGCATCAGCTCTAAATGAAGCACCTTTTGTATGTGATCGATATTCAAAAGATGGATGTATAGATGAAGTCTTACTGATGGGTAAATTAAATCGTGGGCGACTTCAAACATGTGCATCGTTCTTTGTTGGTGATAACTTAGTTGCTACAGCAAAGAAATGTCTTCCAAGACAAGAAAGAGATCAATCATTTGGAGACTGGATGGCATCTGCATGTAAGCAAATTGCTTTCAAGGATTTAAAAGGCTTCACTTACACATGTGACTCAATTGAAAACCAAAAATATTCTGAAATTGTTCTAGTTAATACAAAACAAAAAAGTAATGTTGGATTCCTAGAAACAACATTTGATGGTGTTAAGTTTGGAGATAAGAATAAAACTTTTGAAATAACTTCATTCTCAAGAGGTGGAACAACAAATTACGCACTCTCAGAAGGAAAGTACACTCGAGCAAAGAAAGAATGTAAAGGTATTACAAATTCACTACTTACTACAATTAACGGAACAAAAGATTCTAAGAACTTTGTTCTTTCTAATTGTGCAATCGACTGGAACTCAACAGGTGCTCCAGTAATTGTAGATGGTAAAGTAGCTGGTATGCTTCATGGAAAGATTGAAGGTGATGCTGATTTCGGTGCAAAAGTAAGTGAAAGAGACGGTGTTGCTCTTGCTGAAAACTTTGCATGTCAAACAAAGTTCAACCCTTCAACTCCAGCTGACTGTAACCTACACCATGATACTCACAAGCGAAATGCTCTAACTAACTTAATTCAAGAAGCGCTTGTAAATAATGGTTCAACTTTTGAATCTTCATCAAAAGATATTACAATTTTTAGAAAAGATGGAGATCTATTAGTTCTTGAAACTCAAAAGCCAGCTCTATGTTCTTCAGTTGGAGACACAGGTAGCTTCCAAGCATGTAAGGTTAAACTTCCAATGAAGAATAAATTCTTATCGATCATTGATATTGAAAATGTTGCTCTTGATTGTGAAAGTCCTGTAGCAATAAGTTGGAAAGCTGTTAATTATAATGATGAACTAACAAGAGCACTAAGCTTTGATGATTTAAGTCTAAATGGTTATCACACTGATTTAAACTTTAAGAAATTAAATTCATGTCTATAAGTAAAAAGGCCGTCAATAAGACGGCCTTTTTTATTTAAAGTGTATTTTGTAAAAACTCTCTCATCATCTCCCAAGATTCTTTATCCGCTTTTTCATTGTAAGCTAACGGTAAGTTAAACTTCTTTCCTTTTTCTGTCGCAGCAGGATTAGTAAAGGCATGAGTGGCACCTGGAAGGTTCACAAACTTCATGGAAAGTTTCGAATCTCTAATAACATTCTTAAAGCTCTTTATATCTTCTTTTGAAACAAGTGGGTCATCTGCACCATTAATTACAAGTAATTTAGCTGTTGATCCCTTTTTTACTGTCTTTATTCCACCTAGAGAACCATGAAATGAAACCACTGCTTTTAGATCTGCTCCTTGAGTTGCATTAAAAAGAACTACTGCCCCACCAAAGCAATATCCAATTGCACCTATTCTTTCAGGGTCGACACTTTCTTGCTTCTTTAAAAGTTCTACCGCAGCATTAAACTTTGCCTTTAACAATTTAGGGTTGCTAAAAGCCTGCTTTGAAAATTTCATCGCATCTTTTGGATGCTCAGCAGTTTTTCCATCACCATACATATCAAGAGCAATAGCATTATAGCCAAGATCAGCTAATTGATCGGCCCTCTTTCTGGCATAATCATTATGTCCCCACCATTCATGAACAACAACAATACCAGGGCGCTTATCATCAGCGCTTCCATTAAGTGCCATATAACCTTTGAAATTCTGTTCTCCTACTTGGTAGTCAACATCTTTCGTTGTGACTGATGAACAGCTTACAAAGCTGAATAAGAACAAAATAGGTAGTAAAATTCGCATTATTCCTCCTTAAAGATTGACTGGCCCAATGCAATTGGTTAATTATGCATTATGACAAAAGATAGCTTATATAATTTAACTTTAGAAAGTTTCCCATATGATGAAGCAAAAATCATGGGAAAGTGGGTCTATAAAAAGTTAAATTTCAACCCTGATACATGGGAGCATGCGCCAAGAGTGGTACGTGAAAAAGCTAAGGAATATGACCTTTCCTTACTCAAAGTATTATGGCAAGGACTGTCAAAAGATGGGACGAGAAAGTTTCTCCTAGGTCTTAAAGATAAGAATTCGATTGAAGCTGTTTTGATCGAAAGTGAAAATGACAAGCGACTACGATCAACTCTTTGTATCTCATCACAAGTTGGCTGTGCAATTGGCTGCACCTTTTGTCATACTGCCACCCAGGGCCTTACAAGACATCTGACGACAGCTGAAATTGTCGGTCAATACTTAACGGTATCAAGCTGGATGCGCGAGAATGTAGATAAAGATTATCAAATCTCAAATATTGTTTTTATGGGCCAAGGTGAGCCTCTTCATAATTTTGAAAATGTTAAAAAGGCCTGCTACCTCTTAACTGATCCTTTAGGAATTGCTCTTAGCAAGCACAAGGTAACTATCTCAACATCAGGATTAGTACCTAAGATTAAGCAATGGGAAGAGCTACCGGATGTGAATGTTGCCATTTCACTACATGCAATTAGAAATAACCTACGCTCTGAGCTTATGCCAATTAATAAGCGCTACCAAGTTGATGGCCTGCTTGAGGCATTGAAAACAATTCCTGTTAAAAACTCTCGACGTATCATGTACGAGTACTTACTCATTAAAGATCTAAATGATACCCAAGAAGATATTGATGGCCTCATTGAAAATCTACCTAAAAAAGAATCAAAAATTAATATTATCCCTTTTAATGAGTACCCAGAAAGTAAGTTCAAGAGACCAAGTGATGAACACATTGAATGGTTTCAAAGATCACTACAAGCAGCGGGACTAACTTGTACGGTACGAGAAACAAAGGGCGATGATATTTTAGCAGCTTGTGGACAATTAAAGACACAATACGAAAAGCTCAATCTTCCTAACTCAAACTAATTAACTAGTTTCGTTATTAACTTTTTATAGCTTATCCCAGCTGACTCTGCAGCCATCGCAAACTCATCTTTCATGGCGATATTTGGATTTGGATTGGCCTCAATAATATATGGGATTCCATTTTCATCAACACGTAAATCAATCCTAGCATAGCCATTTAACTCAAGGACTTTATATGTTCGCTTACAGATTTTTATTATTCGCTCTTTAACTTCTTTAGGAATATCTGCTAACTCAATATCGATACCTTTTGATTTGCGATACTTCATATTCCATTTGGCCTTCTCTGAATAGAGTTCAAGTTCAGGCTTATCAACTTTGTTAAAACGAAGTTCAAGAATTGGTAGAATCGTTAATCGTTTATTACCGATAACTCCCACAAAGAATTCACGACCTTCGATAAATTCTTCAACGATGACCTCTTCTTCGTATTTATCCATGAGATACTTAATACGTTCAAGTGCCTTCTCTTCACTTTTTACAATTGAAGCTCCACTAATTCCTAATGAAGCATCTTGGTATAAGCACTTAACGATTAGTGGGAACTTCAACTTCTTAGAAAGCTTCGTTTTTTTACGATTTTTAAAGACTTGAAATTGTGGTGTTTTTATTCGGTGATATGAAAGAAGCTTCTTGGCCATGGCCTTGTCACGTGCAATCATTAATCCTCTTGGATTATTACCTGTATACTTAACCTTAAGTAGCTCTAAGTAGGAAACCACATTTTGATCAAAGAGAACGTTACCATTGAATTCCTCAAGTAGATTAAAAACAATATTTGGTTTGAATTCATCGATGGCCTCTCTAAGAGGCATTAAGTCAGAATAAAGACCTACGACTTTTACGTTATGACCAAGACTCTTTAATGTCTTAATAACATTGTATTCAGTAATCCAAGGCTTATATTCAAACTCTTCCCGTGCTTCCTCCTCCTTAGAAATATCTTGAGGTGGAATTAGATCTGAATGGACAAGTACGAGAACTTTCTTTTTACTCACATGATAATCCTGTCGCGGCCCTCAGTGAAAAACTTTTTAGTATGACTTAGCAAAAGTTTCTCTAAGTTTTGAGTTCCTCTTTCATTTGGAATATATAGCTTCTTAACTGAAGTAATATTCTCCAAATCTTTAACAACAGAATCTATTTTATATTGATATGTATTAGTCTTCAAGGCGATGTTTCTAATTAACTTCTGACGATTATTTTTTAGAACAACTCTTAAATCTGTTCCAGTTGTTGAGTTATCATTTAAGTATGACTCAATATGCTTAAGACTTCGTCTTGTTAAAGACTGCTTACGTAGTCTCTTCTTCTTAAGCTGAAGATACTCTGCAACAGTTAATGTGCTCTCCTCTATCGAGTCGACTTCTTTATAACAAACGACATTTGGCTTCTTACCGCGTAAACTCTTCATTTGAGAATCAACGTATTTAAGCTTTGTTAGAGCTGGCCAGTTTTCATATATATTTCTCCAATTTGATCTTGGAGTTAGCCAGGTTGCAAATGTTTCTGCAAAGTCTTCCTCAGGATGGGCCTGAGCATAATGATCTTCTAAGTGATATACATAATTCTTAGAGAAAACTTTAGGAGTATATGAATTTGGATAACGTTTATCATGATCACCAAAGATACTCTTTCTTCTTTGCTCGTCTTTTAAAAAGTAGGCATTATCCATAACATGCCCACATTCGTGTCGCATAAGCTTCATAAACCAGTCACGAGTTTCACCTTCGACATGACCGATGTACTGTCTTTCTAATGCTATTAAACGTGGGTGCATTAGAGTAAATGGTATCGCAATTCCAGAGATAGAATCAGGACAAAACCAATCATCACTAAGCCAAACCTTTGGTCGAACTAATAAATTCTTATTTTCTAATTCCTGATTTAGCTGATCTAAACAATTTGAAAAAATACTCTTATCAAATGAGATATCGAGTTCCCATAATTGGGCCCCCAATATATCTCTTTGATTAGAATTTTCTAAGTTTAGTTTCTTCATTTGCTCTTCCAGTTAAGGGCCAATTATAGCTGTAACTGGAAGAAATTAAAGAAGAAAGGCCTTGGCATGAATTATTTATAAGTCATTAATACAGACTTGGCCGTTACGATTAATCTTGAGCTTAAAGTCGACTCCCTCGATCTTTGCTCGAATATGAGAGAGATGCGTATTTATCGTTTTATTCGTCACAACGACAGGTCCCCACGCTCCCATTACTAATTCTTCTAATTTATAAATTCTCTTTCCCCCTGAGATTAAAAAGTAGAGAACCTTATACTCTGTTTTTGTTAAAGCTACCTCATTATCTCCAACATAAACCTTCTTCTCTTTGTGGTTAATCCTCAGGTTTCTAAATCCTACCCAATCATTCTGGATAATAAATGTCATATTTTTAACTCCTCCCCCTTCAATAAATTAGGTTAATGGGAGGCGAAAAAATTAACAACTTATAGATAGGAAATGTCTAAACAATTATCCTAATCATAGAAATATTATTTCCTACAGATATGAAAAATGGCTATAAATTCAATACATTACAGATCGTGTAAGCAAATTTGGTTGTTGCGATTTATACGAATCCTGAAATCAACACCTTTTGTTTTATGTCTTAGGTGCGTGAGGTGGGTATTGACCGTTTTATTTGCCACATCTACATCTCCCCATATAAATTTAACTAGTTGCTCCCTCGGATAGACTCTTTTGCCACCATCGAGAAGAAAAAATAGGATCTTACACTCGGTTTTTGTCAGCTCTACCTTCCTTTCATCAACATAGGCCACTCGATTTTTTGGGTCCAAGGACAGATTTCGAAAAGATAGGGTCTGATTATTTGAATTATTAAGTGGTTCCATATTCATTTCTCCTCCAGAAGAATCATTGAGAAAATTTTATTCCATTGAACATGTCCATGTTTGTGAGGTAAAAATAAACCTATAGGGATTATTCACATATTAATTGGACTTAAGAGTAATTGATGAAAAATAAGAAAGTACTATTTTGGAGCGGTGGTTTAACCTCTCTTGCAACATTAAAGAAACTATTAGAATCACATAAAAAGGATGAAATTATTCTTCTTTGTCTTCTTAATAAAGAAGGTAATGAATTAGGTCATACAGGAATCCCCGAAGAAGTACTCCAGTTACAAGCTCGATACTTAGGTTTAAAATTAGTACGACTCTATCAAGATGAGTTAAGTAAAAAGGTCTTAGAGAAATTTGTCCAACAGGGATTTGAATTCTATTGTGGGTCTCGAGATGGCCACTTCATTGAAACAACCCCTCTACTGAATTCCCTAAAAGTTGAAACTCCTCTTAAAGGTATTGCATATACTGAGTTAATGGAACAAGACCAGTCGAGAACAATTCTAACTTCGGTACAAAACGAAGAGGATCAAAGATTACTAGGTAAAGAAATAAGTGATATTTCACAATATCTTCAACAGAGTAATCAGCGACTAGATACTTTTGTGATTTACGATCCACTTTTTCGAATCCGCATTCCATTTTCAAAAAATATTGTTGTTGAAAAAGATGGTTATTTTATCTGTAAGATAAGAAGCGTTTAGTATTCAAGAAGTTTTCTCTTAACTTGAATTTATTTTAACATTACCTCCATACTTGCTTGCCTCTTGGGTCATATAATCAATGGTGATCACTTTTGGAGGTTTTATGAAGTCAGAAAGTAAAAGAAGGAAGTTTCTCTTTGTTGGTGCTCGAATTGTTATGGGAACGGTTCTACTTCTAGGAGGAGTTACTCCAGGTCTAGGACTATTAACAGAGTCACAATTTACACCTGAGGCCCTTTCCTTTATTAATTCTCTGCAAGAAACTGGTTATCTTTACTACATGATTAAATCACTCGAAATTGTACTTGGGACAATGTTCCTATTAAATTTGTTCATTCCATTATCGGCCGTAATTGCAGCACCACTTGTAATTAATATCTTATTTTTTGAGTTATTCTTATGTAACTCATTTTTAATAGCGCCGATATTACTAATTGCCTGTGAGACAATCGTGTATCTAGAGCATCGTAAATTATTTAATTGGTTATTTAAGTATCAAGTTCATACACATACAAATGATTTAGATGCACCAGATATGATTATTCTCTCAGACTTAAAAGAGAAAGATCCTAAAACTTATAAAAATGTCGTCAATTCTCAGTACTATCACAATATATAATTTCTATCTTACGGCCCATTGTCTTCAAGCTCTTCTTGACAGACAATGAGCCTCCTGTGAAAATTCATGAATTGAAAAATTCAACAAGGTGAACTCTGTGAAATTCAGAGACTGTCCCGCAACGGTTAAAGTCCGATCCCTGTTTTTTTAACTTTATATCTCGGAGGAAGATCATAAAAACGCCACTTATTCTATTATCTATAGTTTCATTACCAATTCATGCTGACATTTTTATCAAGGCCTCAAAGCTTGAAACATTAAAAGAAAAAATAACTAGCGATGTGACTGTCATTACCGCCCAAGAAATTGAAGACTCTGGAGCAACGACCTTGCAAGAGCTTTTACAAGGTAGGTCATCGGTATTCATACCCCAAACAGGAGGACTTGGATCAATCGCAAGTTTTAACTTAAGAGGACTACCAACAGGTTTTTCTAAAGTTATTATCGATAATATCGAGCTTGTTGATCCAACTGATATAAATAACTCTTTTCAAGTGAATAATCTTTTACTCGAAAATATCGAAAGCATTGAGATCTTAAAAGGAAGTCAGTCGATACTCTATGGATCAAACGCTGTTGGTGGTGTTCTAAAGATTAATACAAAGAAAGGACATAAGAACAATTCATTAAATCTTGAATACGGAAGTTTAAATACAGTTAAAGCTGGCCTTCAGAGCAGCGGCAACTCTGATAAGCTCAATTATGGATTAAGTGCGAGTTACCTCTCAAGTGATGGCTACTCTGCTGTCAATGAAGATAGAATCGAAAATGCAGAAGATGATTCTTTTAAAAACTTAAACCTCAATCTTAATTTAAGCTATCTTTTAAACGAGCAATTAGAGTTTAATTATCAAGGTCAACTTCTTGACTCAGAAGTAGAAATTGATGGTTTTGAATCCTCTCCACCGTATGGTCCAATCGATGTCGTTGAAAACGATCTTAATGAATACCTTCAATCAAATCATTACCTAGGGTTTAATTATTTTTCTGAAGATGAAAAATTAACGATAACTCCAAGTATTCGTTATTCACATATTAAGAGAGAAGACCCTACGAATAGCTTTACGCCATTATATAAAGGTAATGAGACACAAGCTAAACTTGATATTAAGTATAAGCACACTCAAAACCTAAGCCTACTTTCTGGAGTTGAGTACACAAAGCAAGAAGACGAAGTTGAGAATTCTCAAAGTGAATTATACTCAGTTTACACTGCAGCAAACTTAAGTCTTGAGAAATGGTTCTACGATCTTGGACTGCGATTTGATGACTTCTCATCAATACAGTCTAATAACTCAAACGTAATAGGTAGCGCAGGTGCAGGTTATCGAATAAATAATGAGATCTCTTTAAAGGCACATATTTCACAAGGATTTAAACTTCCTACACTTTATCAACTGGCCAACCAAGTTGATGATTTAAAACCAACAGATAGTATAAATACAGAGTTTATCTTTAGCTACAATACGATAATGTCTCAATTTGAGGCCGCTATATTTAACTATGATCTTAAAAATCAAATTGATTACGATACTACTGCTTTTGGTTATGACAATATAGCAAAATCTCAAATTCAAGGGATTGAATTAAATCATTCAATAGAATTTAAAAATAGTTTCAATATAAAGACATCTCTAACTTTTCAAAGTGCAAAGAATGAAACAGATGATTCTGATTTATTAAGAACACCAAAACAATTAGGAAGCTTAATTCTTGGTTATCAAATAAGTAAAAATCAAAGACTGATTAATAATTGGCAATACGTTGGAAAGAGAAAAGATGTTGGTGGAGAGCTACCGTCCTATGTTGTAGGTAATTTCACTTATCATTATAAAAACTTTTCTTTTAAAGTTTTAAATATTCTTGATAAGGATTACGAAAACGTCGAGTACTATGGAACGATGCCTAGAAGCTATTATCTCTCTTATAAACTCTCATTTTGATGATATCTTTTAACAAGACTCATCGCTATGAAAAATGAAACCATAGAGCCAATATTTAAGAGATAAAAGAGGTAGAAAGCGTTGCCAGCACCAAAGCGCTCGGCGATTGCACCAAAGATAAAGTGCATAATTGCAATACCTACTCCAATATAACTCATGGTACTACCAAGAACGACATGATTCTTTTTTGGAAATGAATTTGAAATCCAATCGACAATGACAGGGAAACAAAACGACATAAACAGCCCTGTCATTGCATAAAATATTTGATGTATCTCACCTAAGCTAAAACAAATTAATGTCGAAACTAAAGAGATAATAATTAACTTTTTTGATTCTAATTCAATCCTAAAAAATGCGAATCCTAGTCGCCCAATCATAAGAAAGAGAAAGAAATAAGAAAGATAATTATTTGCTACGTATTCACTAAATCCATGGGCTTCAACAAGATAATACTTTATTCTAGAAGAAACCATAATCTCCGAGGCTACGTAACAACCAGCGAAAAGGCCAATTAAGAGATTCATGAAAAACGCATCCTTCATTGTACCGTGGTTTTCTTTTATATCTTGATGATGACTATCATGAGTAAAAAATGAATAAATCAAAACAATAGCACAAGGAATTGCTAAAAATTTAAAATAGTGAATCCAACTAAGATTAACATAAAGAAATAGTGATAATAATTGTGGGGCAAGGAGTGAAGAAAGCCCATAAGCTCCATGTAGCCCCGATAAGAATCGCCTTTTTTGAAAAGGTGGTGCTCCAGAATCAACCATAAAATTCATCGTGATACCAGTAATTCCAAATCCAAAACCAGCTAAGGCTCCAAAGACTAAACTTAAGTCGAAGTTTTGAAAGTCTCCTCCTGCACCAATACCATATGTTCCAATTGCCATCATGATCATAGCAACTCGAGTTGAGACAACAGGCCCTAGCCTAGGTAGCCAGAGAGAAGTTGATAGGTATGCTAGAACAGAGGTAATAGACATTAGAGAAAAGATTAATGAGCCCTTATCAGGCCCAATTGAAAAGAAGCGAAGTAGTTCTGGATAAACGGCCCCACGTCCATTATCAATAAAGCTTAGAGCGACTAAGGACATATAGCCTAGAATTACGTATCCAAAATTTTTCAAACTTCTTCCTCTATAGTCTCTTACTTAAGCAATAAGAGACTTATCTTTATATAGTAACCATAATTGGTGGATTGCACGTGTCGCTGCTAAATGTAGACGTTTACGAGCAGTGTTATCAATTGGATAATTTTCCTTATCGCAATCTGGAATGATGACATAATCAAATTCGAGTCCTCGGATTTGTTCTACTGTTGTGACTTCAATCCCAGGCTTCAGTGAGAAGTTCTCATCTAAAACAAGTCGAACACTTCCGACCTCTTCAATTTCTCGATACAGTTCTCGCGCCACACTCTCCTTAGCACAAATAATGGCAACAGAGGCCTTCGGTTCGCGATTCATTAGTTCAATAAGAGCACTACTCACTAGCATCGCCGCATGTTCCAAATGTTGAACGGATGTTTCAACAATTGGTCCACCATCTCGCTTTGAATCAGGTAATTGCTTAGGGGCAAGTGGACCTAGTACATGATGAGCGAAAGAGACGATCTCTTTTGGTGAACGGTAAGAAACATTGAGCTCTTCAACTTGAATATCATCGACATCTAATTCAAGGTTATGACAGACATCGTGCCATGAAGTGAATTCAAAAGTGCGATCAATCTGCTGAACACTATCTCCAGCGATTGTAAAATTTCCATCACGATGTTTAATTTGACCAAGTAGCTTAAGTTCACTTTGTGAAAGTTCTTGTGCTTCGTCTAAAAAGATATGCTTATAGAATTTAAATTCACGGCCAAAATACTTTAAATGTCCAAATTGTTTTACAATTAAATAATTATAAAGTGATAGATCGTACTTATCTACAAATCCGGTGACTTCACTATCTCGAGACTCTTTACTAACGTAATCACTATCAGAGTCCATTAACTGAATTTGTTTTGCAGTATAAAACTTTAAGTCCTTAAGCATATGTGACGTTACTTGACGATTAGTCATCTCAGGAAGTTTTTCCATTAGACTATAGTCTGAAAAGATATTTAATAACTCTTCTCGTATATTTTTAAAGCTCTTTAATAACTTTCTTAATTCTACTTTTAAGATCGAATCATGAGTCTTCTCACTAACTCTCTTAAGTTTTAAATAAAGAGGGCCATCTTGATTATCGAAAAATTCAAGGTCACGATCTTTAAGTTTTGCTCGAATTCCTTCTTCTTTCTTTTCAAGATATTCATCAATTAAACTAAGAAGCTTTGGATTTCTTTTTACAGTGGCAATTGAATCCATCGGATTATATTCAATCTTCTTAGGTATATTTCTTATATTTTGAAAAATAATCTTTTTAATAAGATCATCAAGAGTAGAGACTCTTACATTTTCAAGATTAGACTCAATTAGAAGCTTCTTTGAAAGCTTAACAAGTCCTTGGTTTGGAACAATAACCATTACATCTTGTTGGCGAATTCCATCTTCACGACAAAGTTTTGCAATCCTATAAAGAGCAACTGTAGTCTTACCACTACCTGCTCCCCCCGTAATTAGAAGTGGCTTATTCACACTTTGATTAACAAGGTCGTATTGAGTTTTATCTAGGAGTGAGATTACTTCTGGCCCATCAAATCCAGTACGCCCACTACCAAGGGACTGATTTGCACTCCCTTCTCCTCCAGCAAGTTTTTTAACTGTTTCATTTAGGGACATCCATTTATTATCACGATAAACAAATGAATCCCCTTCTCGGTCAACTCGTACCAGTTGTCCATCTCTAACAGTTAGGATGGCCTTCTCTAAAATACGTCCTTCGATAACTCGATCATCGAGATCAAAGTCAAAGTCATCACCTTGTCCATATTGATAGAAGATTCTCGCCATTGGTGATTTTTTCCAGTCAATAATCTTAAACTTTAGCTCTTTATGTGAAAATGGTACGTGTCCAATAAGGAAGTCTTTTAACTTTCCATTTTGCTCAATTTTAAAGTGACCAAAGAATGGAGATTCCAGGCTTGGCATACTTTGGTGCTGTTCGTAACGCTCGGCCAATTGATTCAATAAATTCATCTGCTGGATAATTCCAGGTAAATCATCTTCCTTACAATTTAGCGACTCGTCGCGCAAAGCCTTGATATTATCTGCAATATCGGCCAGTGCTGCGGCGTTCAAATCAGGTAAACGTTTTACCAATTGGATTGTTTCCTCAAGGAATCCATTGATTTTTTCGATGTATTTTACATTTTCTAATTCACTCATTCTTTATTTGCCTTCTATCAAATACATTGTTAGGCTGAGACTTTATACTCTTTTTTATTAATAAACACTAACAACATGAGGGCTTATTATGCCAAAAGTTATCGGATTTAACTACACATTAACGAACTCAAACAATGAAGTTTTAGATACTTCTTCTGAACATGGTCCACTTCTTTTTCTTGAAGGTGTTGGACAAATTATTCCAGGACTAGAAGAAAAGGTTATTGGAATGGCAGTTGGAGAAAAAGCAAAAATTGACGTAGCAGCAGCAGATGCTTACGGAAATAAGAATGACGAACTAATTATTAAAGTTCAAAAGTCACAATTTCCAGCTGACGCTCAATTAAATATTGGAGACGTATTCCAAGTAAACCAAGATCAAGGTCTACCTCCATTTACAATCGTCGAACTACAAGGTGAAGAGGTTACTCTTGACGGTAATCACCCTCTTGCAGGACAAGATCTAACTTTTGATATTGAAATCACTGAAGTTAGAGAGGCAACTGATGAAGAAGTTGCTCACGGTCACGCTCACGGTGTAGGTGGCGTACAGCACTAAGAATTTACTTTTCTTAAGTTAAAAAACCACACAAAACCCTTTTACTATTAAATTAGACTAATTTTAGTGAGGGTTTTGTGGGGTATATTCAAAAATATCTTTTTATAATATCCATTCTATTTACTCCTAAAATAATTCAGGCCAAAGACCTTGGTGGAAACTTTAGTCTATACGGAAAGCTTTCAATGGCCGCTATTGGCCAAGCGGGAGTTCAGTCGCTAAATAATAACTCCTCTCGTTTTGGGTTCAAATATGAGAGAGATGGCCTACTCGAGGGGTTCACCACTGGTCTTCGTGCTGAGTTTGGAATCAATACCAGCAATACGAGCCAAAGCGTTCAGGAAATTCCTAATACGACCGGTCGTTTTCAAGTAGATAATACTAGCGACCGGCCATTTTCAACAAGACTAACTTACCTCTCCCTATCCAAGGGAGACTTTGAGGCAACGATTGGAAAGAACTGGTCTGTCTGGTACGACATATCTGGCCTAACAGATATCTTTATGGTGACAGGTGCGTTTGCCTCTTCAACTTATACTTCAAATGGTGAAGTTATTGGAACGTCTCGTGGAGTCGATCTAGTCCAACTACGTTATAAGCTAGGAAATATTCACTTAGGGGCCCAAGCAAAACTAACAGGAGATGAGTCAACAGATATAACCGACTCTGCTGGCAATGTTATTGGCCAGCTCGTCTTAGAACATAGTATTGCAGCTTCTATTCGCTATATCACAAAGAATATCATTCTTGGTGCAGCTGCAATTAATCTCATTACAGATAGCACAGGAGAAGATGTTAGCGAGACATCGGTTTCAGTTGGAGCAAGATACATCTATAAAGAATTTTTTACGGCATTTAATTATGCTGATGCAAAGGATCTTGAGCTAGTGGATGGAAACTTTATTAGAACTGATGACTTTGAGGGATTAATTGGTTGGAATATCACAAAGAGACATCAATTAATGATCGGCTATAATTGGCAAAACTCTGATGAAGTTAATTATGAAGACTACGAAATGTCCTATTATCTTGCCTCTTATATTTACCGATATGATCAAGTTGAACTAGGTCTTGAATTTGTCTTTGATGATAGCACTGAGCCAAGTGGTGAGCGCCCAGAAAACCATCAAGTAATCCTAGGCGCAACATTGTATTTTTAGAAATTCTCAGGTGGAACTTTCTTAAACATAAACGCAGGGATTACACTTGCAACTAGTGTATAAATAACAAGCCCCGAAACGATCTCTAGTGGTATATCAAATCTTTCTCTTGAAATTTGGGCCATAACAAGACCAAAGATAAGAGTTGGAAGAAGTGACATAGTAATTTCCTTACGATCAGGCCAAAAGTCCTTCATAAAGAAATTCATATTTGAATATGTATTGATAATTCTCAATGGAATAAAGACTCCTAAGAAAACTAAACCAATGATTAATCCTTCAGTACTAAATAGGTCTTTTGTAAAACTAACCCCTGCTTTGAAGAAGTAGAATGGGATAAAGAATGAGAAGAACATTTGTAAGTTCTTAATAATTTCTTCTGACTTATCCGATTTTCCAAAGTGCTTAAACTCTGAAGCAATAAATCCAACGATAAATGCACCAACAAGATAATAAGTTCCAATTTTCTTTGTAATTACACCACAGATAAGAGCTGTAAGAATAAGGAAACCAACTTCTGAGTCTTTTGCATAAGGCGCTATATACTTGAAGAATAATTTATATGCTAATGGTAAGAAAACACTTAGTGCAATAAGAACCATTGTTGAACTTCCAAGGTTCACAAGGCTTTCAGACTGCAACGTAACAAAGAGTAATAAGATCGCTGCAATTTCTTTAGAGATGGCCTTTGAACGAATCCAATACTCTTGACCTTCTGAGAATCCATAATTTTTTAGAGAGTTTAAAATAAAACCTGTCGATGGCGTCATAATACCAAGAGCAATTAAAGTCGCAGGCCTAAAGGCAATTTCAAAGTAAAGAGAAATTCCAAAAGCAACTAAAAGCGTAATTGCTAACATTTGAGTTACTCCTAAAAATAACTCCTTCCAATTTTGCTTTAGCTCTTCTATTTCAACTTCAAAACCAGCAAAGAGAAACAAAGAAGTAATACCAAGACGAGAAAGCATAAGAAGAAGCTCATCTCCTCTAAACCACCCCAGTCCTAATCCAGCTCCGACACCCAAAGCAATCGAAGAAATCCCTATTGGGATCTGAAACCTCAGTAAAAGCTTTGGCAATATTAAGAGCACTGTAAATAGTATTAAATACTGTGCTTCAGAATTAACTAAGTGAATCATATTTAAATCCTTTCCAAATATTCTTTATAGTTCCCAGGAAAAATTCTTACTTCACCTTTATCGACTTCGTAAACCTGCTCGGCCAACTCACTCAAAAAGTGTCTATCATGGGAGACAAACATTATCGTCCCTTCATATCTCTTAAGAGCATCTAAGAGGACTTCTCTCGATTTAATATCTAAATGGTTTGTTGGCTCATCGAGAACCAGAAAATTATTATTTTGTGAAAGAAGAGTTGCAAGAACAAGTCGCGACTTCTCTCCTCCAGAGAGATACTTAACTTTCTTATCAACGTCTTGCCCGCGAAATAAGAATGCCGCAAGAAGGTTTCTAATATATCCATCACTAGCTGTTGGTAGATCCTTTCTTACTTCATCAAAAACTGATGATTCAGGATTTAATACCTCTAGTGAATATTGTGAAAAGTAGCCAAGTTTAATACTTGGGCCAATACTAACACTTCCTTTTGTTGCGTCTGTATGGCCAGTGATACATTTTAATAACGTTGACTTACCTGCACCATTAACACCCACAACTGCAATTTTATTTGTTCTTTTTACAGTTACTGAAAGGCCATCAAAGACATCGTGTTGCGCTCCTTCACTTAAAGGCCAAGACTTTGCAAGGTCCTTAATAATAACAACATCATCTCCACCTCGCGGAGGTGTTGGAAATTGAAAGCTTATGCTTTCTTCTTCAGCAGGAACTTCAATACGATCAATTTTATCTAATTTTTTTACACGAGATTGTACTTGTGCCGCATGAGAAGCGCGGGCCTTAAACTTTGCAATAAATTCTTCTTCTTTGGCCAACATATCAGCTTGCCTTGAAGCTTGAGCGATTAATTGCTCTCTTCTAATATCTCTTTCTTTTTCGTAGAACTCATAATTTCCCGAGTATGTGGTAATTCTCTTATGAGCGATCTCAATAATTTTATTACAAACATTATTCATGAAGTCGCGATCGTGGGTCGTCATAAAGATTCCCCCTTCAAAAGTCTTAAGCCAATCTTCAAGCCAAAGAATCGACTCCATATCAAGATAGTTTGTCGGCTCATCCATGATAATGAGATCAGGACTTATCACAAGAACTCGCGCAAGGGCGATTCTCATTTTCCAACCTCCGGAGAAGTCTTCAATCATCTTCCCGTGATCTTCTGGCATAATCCCCAGTCCTGTCAGAACTTCTTCAGCGCGAGTTTCGAGGTCATAGCCACCTCTTTTTTCAAACTCTGATTGAACATCACCCATTTTCATGAGGACATCATTCATTTCGTCATCACTCATATTGGCGCAATCGGCCAATTTATCTTCAAAAACCTTAAGTTTTTCACCTAATTTTGAAATTTTATCATCTCCGGACATAACAACTTCAAGAGCTGTTTGGCCCGCAAGCTCACCTACTTTTTGTGAAAAATAGGCCCAACGTAATTTATCGGGAAATGACACTTGTCCTTCATCTGGCTTTTCTTCTCCAATAATCATTCGAAATAGTGTTGTTTTACCAGCTCCATTTGGACCGACGAGACCAACTTTTTCACCTGGATTTATTTGAAAACTTCCTCCTGAATAGAGAGTTTCACTACTTTGAATTTTTGAAATATTGGAAACGTTAAGCATATGAACAAAAGTCCTTTATTTTTGATTACTTATAAATGATTTTCAGGTTGATTAATTTTATCACTATGTTATTAACTATGTCTTTAACATTTGCAATTTTGTGCAAATAGTTATTCTGGATTTATGGATTTGAGACTATAATTAAGCTTATGAAATTAGAGAATATTTTTATTAATGCAAATGGTGAAATTAAAAAGTCAGTATATTTAGTATTACTGATTATTCTTTTCTATTTTATTAATCACTTTGTCTCTTTTGTACTAAAGAAGACAAAGTCAGTTTCTACAGAGCAGAAAAGACGTTATGTTGTTAATACAAATATCTCTCTAACTATTTTATTTGCTTTTATTGCACTGTATATATATTCGGCAGAGATTAAGAACTTGGCCTTTTCACTCGCTGCTGTTCTTGTTGCTATCGTCCTTATTACAAAGGAATTCTCCCTTAATTTAATTGGTGGAATCTATAAAACTTTCTCTGGTGGCTTCATAATTGGTGATGCTATCGAAGTCGATGGAAGAAGAGGAAGTGTTATCGATCGCGATCTTTTTACAACGACTCTCTTAGAATTTGGGCCAAATAAGAACTCTCATAATTTTACGGGACGCTCCATCATTATCCCAAATTCAGTATTTCTAAGCTGTAAGGTAACAAATGAAACATTCTTAAAAAGCTATGTTCTCCATAGCTTTAATATAATATTAGACCCTCATGATGATTGGGAAAAAGCAGAGCAAATACTTCTTGAAAGAGCTGACTTCTATTGTTCAGAGTATTTTGAAGTGGCCCAAAGAGCTCTTAATAAGCTATTTACAAAGTCTCATCTTGAAACCCCTCTTTTAAAGCCAAGAGTTCAAATTACTTTTAATTCAAAGGAAGAAATTGAATTAAATGTAAGAATCACGGCGCCTTTTCGCACAAAAGGAACTGTTGAACAAAAGATTATTAAAGACTTTATGCGCGAGTTCTACAATTAATTAGTAGTGTCATTTTGTCTCTAGACAGCATCATTCCCCCGACGATATAGATTGTTCATATTTCGATAGGGGGAAATAAATGAAATCAATCTTTGGTATATTTCTTATCATGCTAATTTCTATTTCAAGCGCACAGGCAGGTATCTTTCCAACAAAACTTGCTCCTTTTGACCAAGCTGGATCTTACTTTGATGAAGACCAAGGTCTTATTATTGGAAGTGATGGATTAAAGTATTGGCATGTGGATAACTATGAAATGCGAAATGAAAAAGGTGTAATCTTTAAATTTGGACTATTCGCAATTAAATCATCAGATGGAAAGCGATATAAGAAAGCAAATAAAAGACATATAAAAGAGAATTGGGATGAGAGAAGATATCCCGTTAAATTAAGTATGCGAATGCTCACAATTAGAGAAGATGCCGATGTCGACTTTAAAGAGTTATCAAGAGCAGTTGAAAATGGAGAAAGCATTTATCTCTCTGAACAAGAAAGAACATCACTATCTGCTTATCTTACAATGAGACAACATGATCAAGACAGCTGGGATGGTAGTTTTCGCACAAGCAGAAGTTCGGGAAAAACTGAATGTACAACAATTGGAATGAATACTTTTTGTACGACAAGATCATATTAAAAAAAGCCTTCTAAGAAGGCTTTTTTTTTAATTTAAATCTTTCATCAATGCTTTAAATTCTTCACCAACTCTTATTACTTCTTTCTTATCAGACTCTTCGAAAGCCTTAACGATTTTATCTGTCGTTGTTAATCGATATGAATTAACATCAAGCTTTCCTTTAAACCACTTATCCATATGTTTCACATGCTTTAATCGATCATCTAAGAAGAAAATCGCTTTATACTTCTTTTTTAAATTAGGTCGATTAATAAGGTAAGTAAGCATCTCACCTTTGTTTAACCCTGACGTTAAGAAGACACCATCTGCATAACGAACCTTTCGCCCATTCAGCTTAGTAGAAAATGGCCATTTCGGTGCACTCCTCTTATCAAAATCAACGCCATTTCGATTCAGTTCACGAATTGTTGCTGGATGATTAACAGGTCCGCGTGATGTTAGAGCAACAACCCCATAATTAGCTTCCTGAAGGCTTCTTATAAGCGATGGGATTTCTTTTTCGACAAGTAACATACGTGACAAGAAAGTCGCATTATACGAGTACTGAAGCACTCCCCCAACAGATTTTGCGATACAGTGTTTTGGGCATCCTTTTTTTATCTGATCTTTTTGCCAGTTAAACCACTGATCACTAGCAAAACTCGTTTTAAAACGTAGTAAAGTATTATCAATATCGTAGATGACAAGAATGTCACTTGGAGCGACTTTATTCTTTAAAGCATAGTGAGTTACTTTCTTATAAAAGTTAGCGTGTGAAGAGATTTCTTCATAAGCAAAAGTATTAAAAATTAATAAAAATGAAATTAAGAATTTCATAAGGTCTCCTTTCTAAGGCGAGAAGCTTAGCAAGAAGAGCAACAAAAGACAAAGGCCTTCTTTTTTATTAGAAGGCCTTATTTTAGATATTAATTTTACTTAAGAAATAAGTTTAAGATGCCATATCATCAATATCAGACTCGTGCTCAAGCCAAGCACTTTCTGGATCAAGGATCTCGATATCTTTATGAGGCATCTTTTTGCGATTACGCATTTTCTCTTTTTTCTTTTGCACTTGCTTTTCAATTTTAGCAACTGCTAGGTCAATTGTTTTGTAGAGGTTTTCCGAATGAGCTTCAGCATGGAAGTCAAACCCTGGCCCTAGAACCTCAATTTCAGCATAGTGCTCGCGACCATCTCTTACTTCACAGCTCCACTTCAAATGGAGATTACCATCCAGATATTTTGCAATCTTCTCTGACTTTTCGTGGATTCTCTCATCAAGTGCTGGCGTATGCTCAAGGTGTCTAAAACTTACTGTAACTTTCATAAAATACATTCTCCTCTATGATATAAAGTATCTTGGAACTGACCTATCGGCTGTTTTTCCAAAATATCGAGCTATTTTACTTTTCTTTTTGACGACGACAAAATGCCAAGACTTTCTCGGTACTTAGCGACTGTACGTCTTGCTACTTTCATCTCCTCTTGACTCAAAAGGTCGGCAATCTTCTGATCTGATAGAGGCTTCTTTGGATTCTCATTGTCTACAAGCTCTTTAATTTTAAGCTTAACAACTTCACCTACGGCATCCACTCCACCTTTATCTCCACCAATTCCAGCGTTGAAAAAATACTTTAATTCAAACATTCCAATTGGTGTGTGCATATACTTATTTGAAGTAGCACGTGAAACTGTCGACTCATGAACTCCTAATTCATTGGCAACATCTTTTAGAACCATTGGCTTTAAATGCTTAGGTCCTTTTTTAAAGAACTGCTGCTGTTTTTTCACAATTGATTTTGCCACTTGGTCAATTGTTCTCTGTCTCTTATTTATAGACTTAATTAGCCATAAAGCCGACTTAAGTTTTTCTTCCACAAATTCTTTAGCTTCTTTATTCTGTAGGGATTCTGCTTGATTAAGCATATCCTGATACATTTTAGAAATTCTTAATCTTGGTACACCGTCGTCATTAACCTGAACAACGAATTCTCCACCGATTTCAACTACGTAAACATCAGGTGTGACATAATGAGTTTCACCCCCACCAACAAGTCTTCCTGGCTTTGGATGAAAATTATGAAGTAGTTTTGCTGTTTCAATAATCTGCTCTTCAGCAACACCAGTATCAGCTGTAATTTTCTTATAATCTCTATTTTTAAGATTCGTTAAATGAAAACGAATAAGTTTTTCTAGTAAAGGTGAACGCTCTTCTGCGATACGCGCCTGAGCAAGAAGACAATCAACTAGGTCTTGAGCACCACATCCTACAGGGTCAAGTCTTTGCACAAGCTCCAACATTCCCAAACACTCTTCACGCTCAAGGTTTGAAGTCTCAATTAGTTCATCAAACTTACATGAGAGATAACCATCATCATTAATATTTCCGATGATCTCAATTGCAAAATCAATTTCCACATCGTTAAGGTCTTCCATACGTAGCTGCCACTCTAAGTGCTCAGCTAGTGAAGCACCTTTGGAAACCATATTTTCATAATTAGGCATATCATCTGGACTAAGAGATGGTGTTGCCATATTTGGTTCATATGTAGTTGAGTTGTAACTATCGACATACTTTTGCCAGTCGATATCGTCACCACTACTCATCATGGCCTCTTCTTTAAAATCGTCGGCCTTTGCTTCTTTAGATTGATTCTCTAACTTATCTAGTTTGTAATCTCCCTCACCATGGGAAACTTCTTCTAGCATCGGATTTTCAACCATCTCCTTAGCAATAACATCTGTCATTTCTAAGTGACTTAATGTGAGTAGTTTAATCGCCTGCTGAAGTTGCGGCGTCATCACGAGTTGTTGAGACTGATTTAGACTTTGTGAAAGTTTAGTGGCCATAGTGGTTCCTTATTCATTTCGTAACCAGACCTCTACTTTAGTTTATTGGTCTAGCTACATTTTAAATTCTTCACCAAGATAGAACTTCCGTGCTCTTTCATCGTTTACAATATCTTCCGGTGTCCCACTTACAAGTAATTCTCCACTACTCATAATAAACGCGCGATCAACTACTCCAAGTGTTTCTCTAACGTTGTGGTCGGTAATGAGGACTCCAATATTCCTCGTTTTTAAGCTGTTAATAACAGTTTGAATGTCATTAACGGCTAACGGGTCAACTCCAGCGAAAGGTTCATCGAGAAGGACAAACTTTGGCTCTAATGCCAGTGTTCGTGCGATCTCAACTCTTCTTCTTTCCCCACCGGAAAGAGCTGAACCGAGAGACTTACGGATATGTCCAAGACCAAAGTCGCTTATCAAGTTATCAAGAAGTGTCTTCTTCTTGGCCCTTGGTAAGTCTCGGTTTTCAAGTACCGAGTAAATATTGGCCTCAACCGATAAATCTCTAAAGATGCTAGCTTCCTGAGGAAGATACCCAACACCTTTTAGTGCCCTAATATGAATTGGCTGCTCCGTTAAGTCTTCACCTGAGAGATCAATACTACCCTCATCTGCTTTAACGAGCCCAACCATCATGTAAAACGATGTTGTCTTTCCAGCACCGTTTGGGCCGAGTAAACCGACAACTTCTCCTTGCTTAACATCGATGCTTACGCCTTTAACGACTTCTCGTCCGCCGTAAACTTTCTTTAAACCATGAGCTGATAACTGTGCTATTTCTTCTGACATGCTATTACCTTATTTTAAAATTCGTATTAGCATCATCAACTTCAATGGTTTCGATGTCTCGCCTAAGAACAATTGTGTTACCTCTCAATAAGTCTTTCTTTTGATAAACCCTTGGAAGACCTAGCAGAACGATTTTTTCTTCTGCCATAAATCCCTCGAGTCTCTCACTGAAAGCCTTCCTTTTGAAAGGTGGCTGTCCTTTAGGAGAAACAGTTTCCTCAATAACCACATCGTCATAAAGTGCATAATACTTGAGCTTTTTGTTATAATTATCTAGGTAGATTTCGCCATTTCGAGCACTTGCAACTAGTTGAGATTTAAGAAATTTTACATTTCCACTCAAATTGGCATTGCGCTTGCTCTTATCGACGACAATCGAGTTGGCCTCAAATTTGATATCATCTTCATAGGCCCTCGTTCGACTTACCTTTCCTTTTACATTTCCATCATATCTAACTAACTCATTTGAGAGATTGTATGAAAGATTATCTGCGCCAACTTCAATTTCATAAGCAGCATCGAAATTCTTAGATGATGATTTTGCATTTCCTTGAAAATTTACCATTTGAGAATTATCAGAATATGTCATTGAGTCAGACTCGATACGAATATTTGGATCTCTTAAGATGACATTTCCTCTTAAAGAAAGATACTTCTTATTAACATTGATTACACCTGTGTAGGCATCGTAATACATCGGCTGCGACTGATAGTCGTTAATTAGAACCCCACTCGGCTCTGTAAGAATCAAAACATTGGTTGTTAAATTTTGTGAAACCTCAGCAGCATCTAAATGATAACGTCCTTGTTTATCAGACATTTTAAAGTACTTCACATTTTTAAAATATGAGTAGACGTCTTGATCAAGAAGCTCATTCATACTCTCATCAATACCTGTTGTATTGTAAGTAACAAAGAGTCCCATATATGTAGAAGCGAAGATGCCAAAGAGAAATAACCAAATTGACAACCTCTGTCCAACGCTTAGCAAAATAAATTCCTTAAAAATTGAGTAAATAATCAGCTATTTACGTCCTTCTATTTTACGACAAATATCCGCGTCATGCCAATTGTAAGTATTGGAGTCTTTTCCAATGGTTGCGTATTTGGTAGAGTTAATCGCTCAGGAATACACAACACATATGGGAAACAATAATATGACTTTAGAGATTGAGAAAATCGTGGCCGAAGGAGTAAAGCTAACTCCAATGATGGCCCAGTATCACGAGATCAAAACCCAATATCGCGACCACATGCTAATGTTTCGCATGGGTGACTTCTATGAAGTTTTCTTTGAAGATGCAATTAACGCTTCTAAGATTTTAAATATTGCTCTTACTCACCGAGGAAAACTTGGAGAGCACAAAATTCCAATGGCCGGTATTCCACATCACGCGGCCGCAACTTATATTGATCGCTTTTCAAAAGAAGGATTAAAAGTTGCAATATGTGAACAGGTCCAAGATCCAAAAGAAGCAAAGGGAATTGTTGAGCGTGCAGTAACTCAAGTTGTTTCTCCAGGGATGCCCTTTGATCTCGATAAGACCGATTCAAAAGAAGATCAATTCATTGTCGCTTGTAATGAAACAAATGGACGCTTTGAAATTATCACAATCGACTTCACAACAGGATTCTTCAAAGGTTTTATTCTTGAAACTTTTGAGGACTTTATTGAAAAGCTTCGTGTTCTTGCACCAAAAGAATTTCTTACATACCTAGGTCAATGGGATAAGTATGAAAACGTTGCGACTTTAAATGAACACAACGGGACTCTAGTTACTCACCTTTCAAAAGAATACTTTAAAGAAAAGTACTCGAGTGTCTATATTGAAAAATTAATTCCGACTTATAAGCGTGACCAAGTTATCAAAGAAAATGAAACGGTATTAGAACCAATTGGTGCCCTTTCATATTATATTTGTTCAACTCAAAACCACGAAGGATTCTCTCACCTTCATACTTTTAGCCTAAGTGATGAAACAGGCTCAATGAAAGTGACGATACCAACTCTAACAGGACTTGAGATACTGCCAAAGTCTCGTGAAACCTATAAAGAGTCTCTCCTTGGTTTTATGGATAAGACAAAGACTTCAATGGGTTCAAGAAAACTTAAAACGATTTTTACATCTCCACTTACGAGTAAGGCAGAAATTAAAAATCGTCTTGATACAATTGAGTACTTCTTAAAAAATGATGAACTTCTACAAGATACGCGTGAGTCATTAAACAACGTACGCGACTTAGAAAGAATTCTAGCAAAGGCCGCGACAAATCGTGCAAATGCCGGAGACCTTCTTAATATTGCAAGTGCTGTTGATGTCTATGAAGATCTATTAAACTCTCTTAAGAAGCTTCCTACAAATGTCTTTGGAACATTAAATAAAGAAGCAAAAGAAAGTCTTTTTGAACTTCGCAATGAAATTAAGTTAACGATCAATGATGAAATTGGTGCAAGCCTCGATAAAGGAAACTTAATTAAGGAAGGTGCAAATAAGACACGTGATCGCCTTGCTAAAGTTTCACAAAATACGGCCCAGGCCCTTGTTGAGCTTGAAAATCGATACCGTGAAGAGACAGGAATTCAAAAGCTAAGAATTAAATCAAATAATGTTGCTGGATACTTCATTGAAGTTTCAAAAACTCATACAGATAAAGTTCCTGCAAACTTTGTACGTAGGCAAACTCTCGTAAACTCTGAAAGATATGCAACAGAAGAACTAACTCAATTTGAGAAAGAAGTTGTGGTAGCTCGTGAGAAACTTGAAAAGTTAGAAAGAGAAATCTTTAAAAACCTAATTAAGCAAATCACAATGCTAAGTAATGCTATTCAAAACCTAGCAAATATTCTGTCCACAACAGATACTCTCCAATCACTTGCTTGGATTGCTCGTAATGAAGAATTTTCGAGACCGACAATTTCGGACAAGTCCCGTGACATGGATATTCACGGTGCATGGCATCCGTTAATTAAAGCTGCTATAAAAGATCAGTTTATTCCTCACGATCTCAAACTTAATGAAAAAACATACTTTGGTCTTATCACTGGTCCTAACATGGCCGGTAAGACAACAGTTATGCGTGAAATCGCAATCATTCAATTACTAACGCAAATTGGATCATACGTTCCTGCTGAAAATGCAAAAGTTAGTATCTGTGATTTCTTATTTAGTCGTCTTGGTGCAAGTGATGATATTTTAAAAGGTCAATCAACTTTCATGGTTGAAATGGCCGAAACAGCTGAGATTCTAAGGCATGCAACAGAGAACTCTCTTATCATTCTTGATGAAGTTGGACGAGGAACATCGACTTATGATGGCCTTTCTATTGCGTGGGCACTAGTAGAACATTTTATTGAAGAAACAAAAGCTCTATGTCTTTTTGCTACTCACTACCATGAATTAATTGATCTTGCTGATAGTTATCCACAAGCAAAGAACTTAACTGTAGAAACTCTAAATCATAAAGGAAATGTAAAATTCCTATATCGCTTAATAGAAAAAGCAGCTTCGCAGTCATTTGGTATCTACGTTGCTAAACTTGCTGGCCTTCCTCCTTCTGTTTTAAAACGTTCTCAAAATGTTTTAAAGAGCATGGAGAAAGAAACAAATATTTCAAAGGCCCTTTTAGGACAAGATGAGTCTGCATGTGGTGAGCAACTTGATTTCTTTAATATTGAAGTAACTCAAGAAGTACCTGACTATTTAAAACAAGTTGAAGATGATCTAACAAAAATGGATATTAACAACTTAACGCCAATTCAAGCACTTAATAAGCTTCATCAATTAGTCGACCAAATTACTTTTAGCTAGATAATTATAGAATAAGCAATATTTTCCAAGGACGTGTTCAACACGTCCTTTTTTTTATTCCCATGCCTAGATGCCGATACGTAGGGCATGAGCGCAAACCAGAAACTGACAGAAATTTACGATCATTATAAACAATCAAAAGCGGCCAAGAAGCTTCGAAATGATAGGCTTAGAAAAAGAGCATATGCATTTATTTGTGACCTCTACATTATTGTCTTTGCCAATAAGGCCCTTTCATTTGTTTGGCTATCTTTTATAAATAATTATGTTTCAAATATTTCAACGTCACCGAGAGTTTCGACGTTTACGTTTCAGGCCCACACAACAAACCTATCCCTGGCGATCATGTTCTTTAGCTATTTCTTTTTTTCTTATTACTTAGGAAATGGACAAACGCTTGGAAAAGCTTTCTTTAAGCTAAAGGTTGTTAGCTCACGAGATATGACAGAAGAATTAAGTGCCCTCGACTGCTTTGGCCGCTCTATCGGATATGTCTTTGCTAGCCTACTAGCGTATCTACCACTTGCCTTAAACTTTGTTAGGAAAGATCAAAAAGGTGTTCAAGACTTTATCTCTCACACTCATGTAGTATGTATGGATGATTTTGAATACGCCTTAGCACAAGCGGAAGTATCAACTCCTGAAGAAGCACAACAGATCGCTCTCTTTGAAGAAGTTTCTTAGTTCTTAGGGGCGCGGGTACCAATGGAACTTTCAATAGTTTAGCTCCTCATTTCCAATTGAAATCATCATAATTTTCTTTAAACTTACGTTTTAAATCGTTTTCACAAGATAAAATGATCATAAGAGACTTATATAGGGCAGCTTAAGCACTTATAAGTAAGCTAAGTACCTGAAACTTCCATTGGTACCCGCGCCCCTAAAAGTCTAAGTCAGAAAAGATTTCACTGGCGCGCCCAACAACGCGAGACTTTAATTTCTCATCAGATGTAGGTGCTTTTGATTCTTTATAAGGCTGCATCACAGACTTAGATGCGACTTTTGATTTATTATAGCCTTCACTATCACTCTTAAAGAGATCTCTCTGATCACTATCTTTAGAATCCCATGGCCTTTTTACATTGGCCTTTAACTCACCTTTTTGCTTACGACGTGAGCGCTCTTCTTTATGATCGAGAATAATCTCCAAAAGAGATTCATCTGAACTCTCAATACGTTTTTTAATTTTGGATTTTGAAGATTTTTCAAAAGTTTTATTTAAACTTAGGGCCATAATATTCTATTTTATCTGCCCCTATGATTTCGTGCAACAAAGATCTTACTATTTGTCGTAAAGCTCTTTAATACTGGCCTTAAGCTGGTCCATACTTTTTGTTTTAAGAATAACTTCATCACTATTTAAGAGAACCTGAACTTCTCGGTCTACAGTTCGTCCATTTTGCCTAACAATATTATCAAGTACTGTAATACTGCAATTATCTCTTCCTTCTATATAGTGATGTTTAACATTAGAGTCCTTTGTTTTCTCTGACATTCGTAGGTTTCGACTTGTTTGCCTCTCTAGAATCCATGCAATAGAAGCAGCATCGCAAAGTTTTGCAAGATCAAGTCTTGAAACATTCTCATAACAATCCTCTTCCAAAACACCTAATGCTTGTAGCTCTTCTTTTTCCATGAAGCCTAGAAGACCTTCATCCATAGCAATCTTTAAATAGTCTTTTGGATACTTCCCGTCTCCACATGGAACTTCTAAATTACCACCGAGTGCCTGATAATGAGACATCATATTTACATTATTAACAACTGCTCTTTCTTTGAGCTTTTTAATCATTTCTTCTTGTTCATAATTCATTTGAGGATATGAGCTTGCACCATTTGGTAGCATGGCACTACTTTCTTCCTTCCACTTATTAGTGTTTAGATAAACACCTTTTGCATACTCACAAGCGAGGTTATCGCCGAAGTTATTACGAAAAGACTCAGTAACATCAATATGTTTCTCAATTAGACCTGAAAGTGGTGTTGGTTTTCCACCTAAGGCCCTGGTCGTAATTTCATGTCTGATTAAATTCATCACTTTATCATTAGATAACTCCCCTTCTTCTAATGAGAGTTTCATTAATTTATAGTAACCATCAGTCAAATTGCCGCTACTATCCACACCAGTATACATAGCATATTGATTGGCCGCTTCGGCCAATTTCTCTCCGGAGAAATTATCTTTTAAGTATTTAACTAGACCGTCTACATCACCTTGATAACTAATATAAGCTTGAGCAAGTTCACGATCTTTATAGGACTCATCAGAAACAATATATCCCGTTGCCTGGCTTGATCTGATTAGACGATCGATATTTGGGCTAACGGTATAACGTCCAACTCCTGTTTTAGAATCAAATTCGTAGAAAGGAGTTGTCGAGCGACTAATTAAATCAGCAACAATTTCTTCGCGATCTTGTCGTCTTAACTCATTTTCAGGATCAACACTATTGAAGTATTCGTCCAGATTAATAGTATCTTTATCAGAATTGCCAATATGATATTGAAGTTGGTTCATTGCGAATTGCTTTGCAATCTCCTTCTTTTTCTTTGGAGTTAGCTCGTTAGTGATTCCAACGCCGTAACCCCCCATACCGCTTCCAAAAACTCCCCCACTCATACCGCCACCAGAAGTAGTTGGGAATCCTCCGCCAGAAAATCCTCCACTCGGATAGCCTCCTCCTTGGCCCTCACTTGCACCTTCCATAATGACACATTCTACACAGTCGGCCATCTCTGAAAGGTCTTCAAATAAACCATCAAAGGCAAGAGTATTTAATGAAAAAAGAATAAGAATCGATAGATTAAGTGCTTTCATACTGCGCTTTTCGACAAAATTCTTTGGTCAATTTAATAATTAGAAAAAAACTAAATAAAAAGGAAATATTAACCTTAGAAGAATGCAACGATGGCACAAAGGACGACAAAAGCGATCAGGTTTAAGATTGCACCAAATCCGATCATTTTCTTCATTGAAACGAGGCCTGTTCCATAAACGATAGCATTTGGCGGTGTCGCTACAGGAAGCATAAAGGCCATATTGCAACTGAAAGCAATGACAAAAGCTGCGGTTGTTGTTGAAAAACCAACTTTTGCTGCAGCCGCAATTAAAATCGGAACAAGAATATTTGCAGCGGCCGTATTACTTACTAACTCAGTTAATAGAATTGTAATGGCCACAATAAAAATTAGAATAACTGAAAAACTAAAGTTACTAAAGATTGTAATGATATTATTTCCAACATACTCTGCAATTCCAGTTTTAAAAAGAGTTGTCCCAAGGGAAAGACCTGAAGCAAAAAGTAATAAAGTTCCCCAATCTATTTTCTTAATGTCTTCTTGTTCCAATAGCTTTGTTTTACTATAGATTGGAAACATAAAAAGTGAGCACGATGCAATAATAGCAACCATGGCAGGTGTCACATACTTATGCAAATAGATGGTTAAAGCATTGGCCTTACCAAGAACAAAAGTTGCAATAGTTGGAGCAAACCAAAAGAAAACCGTTAATGAGAAAATGGCCATTAAACGAAATTCATTATTTGAAATCTTATGGTCCTTTCCTAAGCTTAGAATGAGATCCTTCTTATCAACCTTAGGTATGGACTCTGTAATTTTACTCTTGGCATAAAGAAATAAAATCAACATGAAACCACAACTTAAAGGCAAACCGTATTTAAACCAATCCCAAAATGTTAAGCTCTGCCCTGTATGCTGCTCTAATAAACCCATCGTAATGAGATTTGGGGGTGAACCTATTGGCGTTGCCATTCCCCCGACAGTGGCAGCATAGCCAATAATTAAAAGAAAATACTGTTTTGTAATATCCTCTTTCACTTTAAATGACTTTAAGATACCAAAAGCTATCGAGATCATCATAGCTGCTGTTGCGGAGTTTGAAACCCACATCGAAAAAGTAGCAGTTACAACGATGATTACCGCAAGTGTTCGATTAAAACTTCCATTGATAAACTTTGAACTTAATATTGCAATCGAAATTTTTCGATCTAATCCTAATTTCTCCATCGCACGAGCTAAGAGAAAACCTCCCATAAAGAGAAAGATTATTGGTGAGCTAAAACTACTAAAGGCTTCCTCAAAAGATATAACTCCTAGTAAAACTGTTAGAGCAACTCCCATAAGACCTGATATAAATAAAGTAGTACTTGAAAGTAGCCACTGAACGACAACATAAGAAAAGATTGCTAAGAATTTTTTAGCATTTTCTTCTAAAGGTAAATTTGAAGTATAGACAAGAAAGAAAGCAATGATGCCTAAGAACTGAAAGATGACTGACTTAGCAGTGTTATTCTTCCACTCAGTTCTAAATTCATCATATAAGCTTTTAATCATAGAGTCTTCTTAAGTATCCTCCTGTCGCATTAGCAACAGGAGGAATATTGGATTATTTTAAGAAACTAAAGTGTAATTCATCAGTCTGCTCTTTTGAAGGAACAGATGGAGCATTCGACATCATATCACTTGCTGTCGTTGTTTTTGGAAATGCAATTACGTCACGGATATTGTCAGTTCCTGCCTTTACCATTGTGATACGATCAAGCCCAAGAGCAATCCCACCGTGCGGAGGAGTTCCATATTTAAGTGCATTAACAAAGAAGCTAAATTGCTTTTCAACTTCTTCTTCACTCATTCCAAGAACTTCAAACATTCTCTCTTGAACAGCACCATTGTGAATTCTAATCGATCCACCACCTAGCTCGTAACCATTACAAACAAGGTCATATGCTTGAGCTGGAAGATTCTTTAGAACTTCGTTTTTCACGCTGATTTCTTCATTCATAAACTTATCCATTTCACTTAACTTTGGAGAAGTAAATGGATGGTGTTTTGCGTATAATCTTTCTTCATCAGCTTCAAAGCATGGGAAGTCATTTACCCATAAGAAAGCATATTTCTTATCACTATTTTCAATAAGCTTAAGCTCTTGTCCAAGGTGGCGACGTAGAGCATCTGCACTATCGTGAACAATCTCTTCTTTATCAGCGAAGAATAACCATGTTCCAGATTTTGCATCTCCATCAAGGTCTGGAAGACTTGATAGATTAGCTAGCACATCGTCAGTGATAAACTTAGAGATACCACCAGATGCTTTCCCCTCTTCAACTTTAAAGAAGGCAACACCTTTTCCACCAAATGGCTTAACAACATTTACAAAACCATCAAGGATCTTACGTGAGAAAGTTCCCATCGTTGCAGGAACGAACATGGCCTTGACCATTCCACCAGATTCAATAGCATTTTTAAAAACACCAAATTCAGTTTCTTTAAAAAGATCAGAAACAACATGTTGCTTAAGACCGAAACGAACATCTGGCTTATCAGAACCATAATCTCTCATGGCATCGTTATAATTCATTACAGGAATCTCATAATCTGATTCTAATTCAAAAATATTTTTCATTAGATCTGTTGCAAGATTCTTCATGTACTCTTCTGTCGCAAAAGAAACTTCAATATCCACTTGAGTAAATTCTGGCTGACGGTCAGCTCGAAGATCCTCATCACGGAAACACTTACAGATTTGGAAGTACTTATCAGTTCCACCAATCATAAGAAGTTGCTTTAGTGTTTGTGGTGACTGTGGAAGTGCATAAACATGACCTGGATGAACACGAGATGGAACAACATAGTCACGAGCACCTTCAGGAGTCGACTTATATAGAATTGGAGTTTCAACTTCAATAAAGTCGTTTTCGTGCATTGTATTTCTAACGTCTAAAGTAATCTTAGAACGTAGTTTTAAAATATCTTGAAGCTTCTTTGTTCTTAGATCAAGGTAGCGATACTTAAGCTTATTATCTTCTGTCGCTTCAGTCGCTCCATATGGAAGAAATGGAATATTGTTAATATCACACTCTGATAGAACTTCTAATTCTTCAACATGGACTTCAACTTCACCTGTTGGCATATTCTTATTTAAAGCTTCTTCGGGACGCTTTGCCACTTCACCTTTAATCATAATAACTGATTCGAGGTGACACTTTTTAAGAAGATCAACGTCGCCTTTGAAATTTGTAAAGTTAAGCTGTGTTAAACCAAACTTATCTCTTAAATCGATAAAAGTAAGTCCACCTAGGTCGCGGTTCTTATTTACCCAACCGCATAGTGTTACTTTCTTACCGATGTCTTCGGCCCTTAATTCTCCTAAATTGTGAGTTCTCATCAAACCCTTAATCTGTGACATGCTAATCCTCTTGATATATAGTTTTTGTGTATGAAATTTATAGCAAATTCTACACATATTCTCAGTATTTTTTTCTACTCAGTCGTTTTGTTTTACGCCACACCTAGTCATGCTCAATTTATCAATAAAAAATGGGGTGTAAACACGATGATCACACCTAGTAAGAAAGAAATTAAGGTATCCTGGGCCGTAAGCGAAAAAGAGAAACGCCAAGGACTAAGTGGACTCAAATCAGAGGCCATGAAAGAAGACGAAGGTTTACTCTTTGTTTATCGTCGAATGATGCCACTAAAGTTTTGGATGCCAAATACATTCTTTGACTTAGATATTATTTTTCTCGATAAGAATTTTAAAGTTGTGGCCATTGAAACTCTTCCTCATTACCCGGGCCGAGAAAACCCTAAGAAGATTCCAATAACAAAGCCTTATCAAAGCCAATTTGTCTTAGAATTACATGCTGGAATGGCAAAGAAATTGAAGATAACGAAGGGCTCCCAACTTAAATGGAAGAAAGCCCTCTCACAGAAGTTTCTGAATTCTCTGGGAATAGAATAAGATACTCATCACGTGCGATATAACCTAAGTGATCGCGAACAAGCTTCTTCTTATACTTATTATTTGTGCGAATTAATTCTAGCTCCTTCATAAGTCCCGCATTCTCTTCTTTTAAGAGATGCGCCTCATGATAGGCTTGATCAAGAGTAGATTTCTTATCAAAGTATTCAATAACGCCACCTTGAGAAAAAATTAAGCGACCTAGTAGGAATAGGCAAAATCCCCAACAAAGCTTAACGCCCCAGCTCGTTACCTCGCCTTTCTTTCTCGACTTTGACTTAACTTTTCTCTTTGCTGAAACTTTAGCTTTTGGTTTCGTTAAAGATTTAGCTTCTGATTGTTGTGCATAAGTCGGCGCGGCCGGTGCTGTGGTCTTCTTTCTAAGTGGTGAAGACATTTCGATATTATTTGAATCAGTAATTGGTTTTCTTGTTGCTGCTGATGCAGTTGTTGATGGCCTTGCAGATGAAGACGGAGCTGACATTGATGCTCTTCTTGCTCCGGCCGCTGAAGCTTGTGCTTCTTTTGCCATTCTCTGCTCTCTAAGCTTTGCTAAAACTGATGAACCAGAAGATTTAGGTGCTTCACTCGCAGCACTGGCTTGCATACGTGATTGAGGAGATGGTCGACTTCCTGGTGTTGGAGGTGGAGAACCTGCATCACTTTGACGTCTTTGCATCTTTGCACGATTGCGCTCGATTGCTTTTTGCATCGCCGCACTTCTCGAATTAGACTGATTTGAACTAGTTGAATTTGTAGAGGCACCAGACGACGCTGGACCACGGTTCCTTCCTAGTGAAAATTGCAAACTTACATCCTGTTTTTTGCTAAGCGTTCCTCATGAACACTTTTTTTCCCAATATCAATATTTTAATGCGTTTCAAAAAATGACACAAGTCTTTTTCCGTAGGAAATCTTCTCGTGACGCACCGTCAAAAGCTTTCGGCCATTATGACAGTAAATTAAATCCTTGATCCGTATTAAGTGATTCTACACGAAGCCAAAACTTACGAATTGTAGCTAATTCTTTTAAGTAAAGGTTCAAAGTGCCATCAAGCCCTTTTAAGATATGAGCATCACTATCTAACTCACCTTCTTCAAATAGTGCTGATAATTCGTCAAATACTCGGTGAAAGCGATCTTTTGGCTTAATAATAAAATGCTTTTCTGAAACATTGTATTCAAGAAAGGACATTTTACTCTCAAGATACTTCTCTAAACGAGAAAATAAGATGCTAGCAATGCATACATCACCAATTGGCCCAAGCTTTAAGCGCTGGCCATTTCCTTCAAGTTTATGACTTTTGAAATTGATGCGAATCGCATCGTCACTTCTTTGATACCACCAGCTAAAGCCAGGGTCAGAGATATTACAAATGAGATCTTCTTCTAATGGGAATCTCTTATTAAATACCTGATCAAAAATAACCTGAGCAAGGTCAAGGTTATCAACTTCATAATAAAGAGACTTAGAAACTTCATCTTGGTCGATACGAAGAGCTTTTAAGGTCGCAGTATCACCAATTAAAGCCGCCTCAAAAGTATCACTGATATTATCTGTGATCACTCCACGCAGACTAAAAGTTGAGCTACTCTTAACGATATTAAACACGAGTCCACAAGTTTGCGGATAATCTTGTTTTTGAACTTCTTTATTTATTTGTTCAGACGAGTGGCCGAATAAAAACTCATTTCTAAAATCGTCGTCTGCTAAAATTTCGTCTTGTGTATTAAGGTTAAATGTCTCTTGTGTGAGAAAATCAAACTCGTTGTGCACCAACCCCTCCGTAGGTAATACATATACTTTATAGTCTAAAGGGTTTTGCTACGTGTTGGCAAGAATTTGGACGCGTTAAAAAATTGCGACAAAAATCTTTAAAACGAGAATAACAATCATTGGAGAGATATCGAATGGAATATCCATCTCTGGCAACATTCTTCTCACAGGGCCACAAGTATAATCTGAGATCTGTTTAATTCTAATGGCAACAGGATGAGATTTATATTGTGGAATATAAGAAATGATGACATCGATGATAAGAATAAAAATGTAAATATCGATTAGTGTGCGAATCAAAATTAATCCCCTTGATTGGCAATTAGAATATAGAACTTCCTAAAAAAGTTCAAGCACAAGCAAAAGATAAAACCTAAAACTATTTAACAATTGGAGAGCTTAAAGCTTCTTTAGGTGCTTTATTAAGCTTAGTACAAGCAATTTCGTACTTATTCTGACAAGAAAGCTCAAGATATTTTTGTGACTTGGCCGCGAGGCCATCTTGATGATAAAGATCAGATAATAAGAAGCATGCTGGAGCATTATTTTCATTCTCACAAACATAGAGAAAGATATCTCTTTTAAAAAGAACATAACTTCCACCCAAGAGGAGAAAGAAGACGCCAAAAAATGTCCAATTCTTCTTATATCGTTTCATCATTCAAATAAACTCATTTGAGAACCCATGACAATATCGTCAAAGGAGATACCCTTAAATCTTAGCACATCAGTTGCGACAGGAGATAGTTGTTTATCGATATAGTGCTGATAATCGATATCACGAGGTGATAAATCAATTGGTACTGGCCCGTGTAACGTCATCAAGTAACTGATTTGACGGATATCTTTATCTGGCTCCTTCTCTTTTAAAAGTTTTGCTGCTTTTACATGAGGAGGGTTCGACTTTGTGTATTCACTGATATCTTTTGATAGTCTCTTGGAATAAACAAGATCCTGATCATAAATTCCATTCTTTAAGTCATTCACATAACTCTTAATATATTCATTAAGTGATTCGTCTTTAAAGAACATTTTATAAATTTCAAATTGAAAATTCTTTGCGGCCTTTGTCCAATCCGAACGAACAAACTCCATTCCAGAAAAGTGTAATTCATCATTACCAAGCAATCCAGCATAGCGCTTTTTAGCTCCTTGCTCAGATCCCCTCATCCCTGGAATAAAAAGCTTTTTAAAATACTTCTCGTATTCCATCTCTAGGAATGATTCCACATTGAATTCTCTTTTAATCAATTCTGCAAGATGATTAGTAATTTTACTCGCAAGAGAGTTAGCTGCTTTATCTTTTTGAGAAACATCTAAGAATTTTAATTTAACAAAGATAGAATCAGTATCACCATAGACAACCTCATAGCCCAAACTTCTAGCATGATTCATGGATTCATTAAGTAACCACTGGCCAGTTGAAGTAATTGAAGTGGCAAGATCAGCATGATAAAAACGACATCCACCAGAGCCCATAACACCGTAGAATGAATTCATAAGAATCTTAACGGCTTGAGAAAGGTTCTTATCTTGGCGATGCTTTGCAATCTCTCTTTGACCTAAGAGGTAGTCGATCTGTTCAGGTAGAATATGTTCTGTTTTTGAAAATGAAACACCATTCTTTAAACGTGTTCCATTAACATCTCCTCTTAAACGAGAAAGAGGATCGATTTTAAATGTTTTAATTATTGTTGGATAAAGAGATTTAAAATCTAAGACGACAACGTGCTCGTGTAATCCCTTTGTTCCTTCAATCACAAGTCCACCAAGAGATGCACTTTCTTTATCAATATCTAAAGTATTACCGGCGATAAATCCTTTACGATGTAAGCGTGGTAAGTATAAGTGATCAAAAGATCGAGTTGAACTGGCAAGTCGATCAATTAGCATCCCGCTATATTGAACACGACGAAAGAGATGATCATAGATTTGTAATTTTTCATAGATATCTAAAACGAGTGTACAATCGAGAATATTATACTTTGCTAAGGCATGCTTATCTTCATTAAAACGTCTTGTGATCTCTTCGACTTTCTCCATTCCCGTCGCAGAGATATCTTTATTCGTTCCCAGAACTTCACTTGCAACTGTATCGAGTTTAAAATTTTCAAATGAGTAAAAAGCCGATCTCAATGTTGGAGGGCCATCAATAACTTGGCGTCCAGCTATTGTAGAAAACCAGCCGGCCCCTTTTCTTTCACGTAAACGAACTTGAGAGCCATCACGGCCGAGGTTTAATCTTAAGCCTAGTTTTTGGCATTTTCGATCAAGAAAGTTTAAGTCAAATCCAACAACATGCCACCCCACAATAAAGTCTGGATCGTATGTTGGAAATTCATTAATAAATGCATTCAATAATTCTTTCTCACTCCCATAGAAATGAGTTAAATCATCATTTGTATATGTTCGAGACTCATCAAGCATATAGACTTTCTTATACTCAGCCTCACCGATTTGATGGATAGCAATTGAATAGAGATCATCTCCCATACTCGTTTCAATATCAATGGACATGATATTAAACTTTGGTATCTGATGCTGATCAGTTAATGCTTTAATTTGTGGATTGGTAAAGACACGAGTTTTGCCGATCTTTTGACATGGACCTTGAAGCATAACTTCACCATTTATGAATCTCTCCATAAGAAAGCGCTCATTTGGTCTAACATCACTTTCATAAGTACGAATACCGTTTTTATGGAAATGCTCACGTGTATCTAAAAGATCTTTGTGTTTATTGAAATAAATTCCATCAACCGTTCGGCCATTGAAGGCCTTAAGGCCAAGTTTTCTTCTCTCTCCTTGAAAACTCATATTGAGTTCCACATCAGACTCGATAAAGAACAGAGGTTTTTCAGTTGTGATAATAACTTTAACAACATCCTCTGGAGTCTTAACCCAATAGACTAACTCCATATGATCGTTGCGATCAATAATTTGGTCTTGAAGAATAAAGCCTTGGCAATGAATGATTTCCGTCATGAAAATACACTATCCTATTAAATCTGATTTGTCTTTTTTTATACATTTCTTAAGTTTAGTGATTCGTCATCTCCCCGATATGCAGGGCATGACAATAACAATCGTATTTACACTATTTAATTTAGTTTTTCTCGTGGACTACTTTTCGGAAAAGGGTCAAAAAGGCAAGAAGTATCGCTTACTTAGCTATATGTTTCTTGGCGTTTTGTCCCTGCTTTCGATCCAAGTATTCCAAAACGCTGCAATGCCTGTGGTATTCGGCTTATTGGCCCTCTGTTCCTTGGCCCTAACCCTTGTTAATGAATTTATTAATCCCCCTAAAAACGCTAAGGAACGTGTTTACAATGGATGTGTCAATATGCTCTTGCCGACAGCATTGCTTTTCATCGCACTACGTTGGTTCCCGTCGGCTTCTGACACTAGTGCATTACAAGGAGGACCCGACACAAATCGAAACATCTTCATTATCCAAACTCTCTTAGTCCTTGGTTTGGCCTTTAAGTATGCCCCTACTCTCATCTTCACAAAGAAGGCCTCTAAGGAAATTAATGAAGACTTAAAAACTATCAAGTTATAGCCTCTCCCTCAGGCTATTAAAGTGGCCATGATTATCTCAAATATGCTAATGTTGTTGCACTTAAACGGAGATAATTATGGCCACTTTTAAATCAACAAAACACTTTTACGGATTCCCATGTACTCACCGTCAGTGGAAAGCAGAATCTCACTGCCGCTTTGTTCACGGATACTCAAGATCATTTCACTTTGAATTTGAATGTTCCGAGCTAACAAAAGAAATGTGGGTAATGGACTTTGGTGATCTTAAAGATGTGAAGGCATGGCTTGATGATATGTTTGACCACACTTTCCTGGCATCACAAGATGATCCATTTATGGAAGAATTTAAGAAGCTCGATGAAGCTGGAGTTGTTCAACTTCGCATTCTTCCAAATGCAGGAATGGAAGGAACAGCTCAGTACGTTTATGAAAAAATGAGCGAGCTAATCAAGAAGAAAACAGACGGTCGCGTTTGGATTTCTCGCCTTGAAGTTAAAGAAAACGAAAAAAATTCCGCAGTCTATATTCCATAATTATTAAGTACTCGGTTCCTAGTGTGATTTCAGGGACCGTGTACTTAAAATGAAAAGATGCTTAAAATTTTCGATAATAATCACATGCCTTTTTCACATTAATCGATCGTCCCTCCAGCTCTTTATGTACACAAAGGTTTTCTTTTAGAAACACTTCTCCGGCCGTCAATTTTAACTGCTTAGTATTCCGTTTAAATTTTAATAATGTATGGTCGACTAGAGTATTTAATTCATCATCTCTTAAATTATTAAAAATATATTTGAAATCATCAGAAAACTTTTTTATATCACTTGGTAAGATTAGGTCATCAGTCAACAAATCACGAATGTAGGAAACAAACACAAATCCCCCCAAAGAACACTCTTTTGACCTAAATGTATTATAGAGAAATTTTACATAAAATTCATATTGATTAAATTTTTTTATGTCTGATTGAAACTTTCGGATATCTTTTAAGATATACATATCAAAACAATGATATGGTTGCTCTACAATCTCCCTTTTTCCTGTTAATGTATTCTTTAAGGCAAAATGCTTTATCTTATCAGTTGTCTGTCGTAAATTAAGATATTGATCAATAACTTTATTAACATTTTTCTTATATACACTTCGACTATCATTCTTTAGTGAGAAGAATTCCCTCAAATAATATTCACATGAACCTATTTTATTATTAAAACAATCGTAAGAAAGTACTTCAAATTTTTCAGCCTCTCTTTTATCTTTGTAGATTTTATTTCCTGGGCCATGTCTCCATTGACTTACACCGATAAAATAAGGTGCCCATAAAGGATAGAGCAAGGTAGAACTTTGAGAAAGTGCTAAACGAGCGATGCTCTCACGATCAGACAAGTAATCATAGTACTTCCCTTCAGGGTAAAAACTTTTATCTACGAAGTTATCAAGTTCCTTAATTAAAACAATTTTTAAAGTTAAAAGAGGTATAAGAATTAAAAAACAAACCAATTTAATATATTTGAAAGAAGTCTTTTTAAGTAAAATATAGACAACAAATATAATTATAAATAAATCTAAGGGTAGTAGTATTAACACCCTTCCTCCTTCGATAGATTACACTCAAATCCCTGGGTACTTTCCACATATTTCAGGGACCGTGTACTTAAAATGAAAAGCTGCTTAAAATTTTCGATAATAATCACATGCCTTTTTCACATTAATCGATCGCCCCTCTAGCTCTTTATGTACACAAAGATTTTCTTTTAGAAATACTTCTCCAGTCGTCAATTCTAAACTTTTGACATTTCTTTCAATCTTTATAATTGTTGGATCTACAATGTCATTTAACTCATCAATGCTTAAACTTTTAAAGATAAGTTTACATTCATTTGTATATCTCTCTATATCACTCAGTAGAACTTTAGAACTATTTAAAAACTCTCTTATGTAAGTAATAAACAAAAAACCTCCTAAGGAGCAATCTTTAGACTTATATGCTTCATGAAGGAATTTCATGAAAAACTCATATTCTCTAAAGTTGCTAATGGGTTTTTGATATTGTCTAATATCCTTTAAGATATACATGTCAGAACAATGGTACGGCTGCTCTACTGTCTTTCTTTTTTGCGTGAGTGAATTATATACAAAAAATTCTTCTTTCTTTTCTGTTGTCTGTCGTAAATTAAGATATTGATTAATAACTTTATTAACATTTTCCTTATCTACACCTGGGCCATCATTTTTTAGTGAAAAGAACTCCTTTAAATAATATTCACATGAACCTATTTTATTATTAAAACAATCGTATGAAAGTACTTCAAACTTTTCAGACTCTCTTTTATCTTTGTAGATTTTATTTCCTGGGCCATGTCTCCATTGACTTACACCGATAAAATAAGGTGCCCATAAAGGATAGAGCAAGGTAGCACTTTGAGAAAGTGCTAAACGCGCGACGTTCTCACGATCAGAGAAGTAATCATAATACTTACCCTCAGGGTAAAAACTTTTATCTACGAAGTTATCAAGTTCCTTAATTAAAACAATTTTTAAAGTTAAAAGAGGTATAAGAATTAAAAAACAAACCAATTTAATATATTTGAAAGAAGTCTTTTTAAGTAAAATATAGACAACAAATATAATTATAAATAAATCTAAGGGTAGTAGTATTAACACCCTTCCTCCTTCGATAAATTACACTCAAATCCCTGGATACTTTCCACATATTTCAGGGACCGTGTACTTAAAATGAAAAGCTACTTAAAATTTTCGATAATAATCACATGCTTTTTTCACATTAATCGATCGCCCCTCTAGCTCTTTATGTACACAAAGATTTTCTTTTAGAAAAACTTCTCCTGCTGTTAATTTTAACTGCTTAGTGTTTCGTTTTAATTTTAATACTGTTTGATCTACTACTGCATTTAATTCATTATTACTTAAATTATTAAAGATATACTTAAAATCATTTGAAAATCTTTTTATCTCATTAGGCAAAACCTTATTCCGAGTTAAAAACTTACGAACATAATTAACAAATAAAAACCTACCTAAGAAGCATTCTTTAGACTTATATGCATCATGAAGAAAATTTATGTAAAAATCGTATTCTTCAAAGTTATTGTTGGCCTTTTGGTATTTGCGAATATCCTTTAAGATATACATATCAAAACAATGGTACGGCTGCTCTACCCTCTCTCTCTTTTCAGAAAGAGAATTATTTAAGATAAAACTCAATTTCTTGTCAGTTGTCTGTCGTAAATTAAGATATTGATCAATAACTTCATTAACATTTTTCTTATATACACTTTTACTATCATTTTTTAGTGAAAAGAACTCCTTTAAATAATATTCACATGAACCTATTTTATTATTAAAACAATCGTATGAAAGTACTTCAAACTTTTCAGCCTCTCTTTTATCTTTGTAGATTTTATTTCCTGGGCCATGTCTCCATTGACTGACACCGATAAAATAAGGTGCCCATAAAGGATAGAGCAAGGTAGCACTTTGAGAAAGTGCTAAACGCGCGATGCTCTCACGATCAGACAAGTAATCATAGTACTTACCTTCAGGGTAAAAACCTTTATCTACGAAGTTATCAAGTTCCTTAATTAAAACAATCTTTAAAGTCAAAAGAGGTATAAGAATTAAAAAACAAACCGATTTTACATATTTAAAAGAAGTCTTTTTAAGTAAAAAATAGACAACAATTATAATTACAAATAAATCTAAGGGTAGTAGCATTAGCACCCTTCCTCCTTTGATAAATTACACTCAAATCCCTGGATACTTTTCATAAAAGTCATAAAGGCTAATCGACATTGAAAAGTTAAAAGTTGAACAAACTCGTCAACTTGAGAAAAGAAAGAGTTTACTCATACAAATATTTAATATTGCTCCATTGAGAAGTGCCAAAAATTCCAAAAGTGACAAAGATGAGCACGATCAGCAAATAATTCCATTGATTTTCTTTAAAAAATGAAAAATTAAGAAATATTAAGGTGTTTTCGATGAGATAAAGTATCGAAGACACTTGAATTATATTGCTACGAGTAATATATAGTTGACTAAAAAAGAAAGGATCAAAGTTATGAAAATTGCGCCACTAAACTCTTGGATGGATATTAAAGAAAGACCACTCGTTATTGCAGGACCTTGTTCAGCAGAAAGTGAGGAGCAGGTTTATCAGATCGCCAAAGAGCTAGTTGCCAACGGAAAAGTTGATGCCTTTCGTGCAGGAATTTGGAAACCAAGAACTCGCCCAAATACATTTGAAGGAGTAGGACTTGTGGGCCTTCCTTGGATGGAGCGAGTAAAAAAAGACTTTGGTATTCCTATTACAACTGAAGTGGCCAACGCTTCTCACGTTGAACTTGCCTTAAAACATAACGTTGATATTCTTTGGATTGGTGCTCGTACAACAGTTTCACCATTTGCCGTTCAAGAAATTGCTGATGCCTTAAGAGGCGTCGACATTCCTGTAATGGTAAAGAATCCAATCAACTTAGACCTTGCACTTTGGATGGGTGCTATTGAAAGATTTTCAGCAGTAGGACTTGATAAACTAGCTGCCATTCACAGAGGTTTTTCAAGTGCTGAAAAAACGAAGTATAGAAATAAGCCTTACTGGGCAATTCCTATTGAACTTAAAAGACTAATGCCAGAGCTTCCAATTATTTGTGACCCTTCTCACATTGCTGGAAATCGCAATCTGATTGGAGAAGTTTGTCAGAAGGCCATGGATATGAACATGGATGGTGTGATGGTTGAAACACATATTACACCGGAAAAAGCACTAAGTGATGCCGCTCAACAGGTAACTCCAAAAATGCTTCACGATATTATCACTCACCTACAAGTAAGAGATGCTATTGGCCTGAATGATGGTTTTGAAGATGAGCTAAATAAACTTAGAAATAAGATCGATCAAGTTGATAATGATATTCTAGAGATGATGCATATGCGTATGAATATTGTTAAGCAAATTGGAAAGCTTAAGAGTGAAAATAATGTAACTCCACTTCAAGTAGGAAGAATGGATGCTCTTATGAAAGACCGCCTTGAGAAGGGTAAGAAATTTTCTCTCGACCCAAGATTTGTTGAAGAACTCTACCATGCAATTCACACTGAATCAGTTAGAGAACAAACACGCATGATGAATGATTTTAAAAAAGAATCTTAGTTCATATAGATAGGTGTTATAATCAAATTATGAAAGTATCTGATCGAGTAAACGGAATTGCTCCGTCTGGAAGTATCCAGGTTGCAGCACAAATAACAAACCTTAGAAATCAAGGTAGAGATATTATTGGCCTCAATGTTGGCGAGCCCGACTTCTCTCCTCGCGAGAGTATTCTTGAAGCAATCTATGAAGCTTTAAAAGCTGGAAAAACAAGATACTCGTACGTTCGAGGTGAACCAGAACTTCGATCGGCCATTGCTGGCTACTTCAACATGCGTTGTAAAACTGATATTCATCAAGAAAATATTCTCGTGGGTAACGGATCAAAGCAGATTATTTTTAACACCTTTCAATCAATTCTTAATGACGGAGATGAAGTCATTGTTCCTATTCCATATTGGGTAACAATTCCTGAAAGTATTAAACTTGCAGGAGGAGAATCTATCTTTGTTAATTCAAAAGAGAATTTTCACTTAGATATTAACGCTATTAAAAAAGCAATTTCTAAAAAGACAAAAGCAATCTATATCAACACACCTAATAATCCTTCTGGGGTTGTTTATACCAGAGAAGAGCTCACTGAATTAGGTAAACTATGTATCGAGCACGATCTTATGTTAGTAAGTGATGAGGCCTATGAAAGTCTTACTTACGACACAGAATTCATCTCACCTCTTATGCTTGGTGAAGAAATCGCCAAGAGATCCGTATCAATCCAAAGCTTTTCAAAGACATTTTGTATGACTGGATTTCGCGTAGGCTATATGGTTGCTCATGAAGACTTCATAAAGAAAGTTGATAGTTTCCAGGGCCATCTTTGTGGAAATATCCCTTCCTTCACTCAACTTGGAGCGGTTAATGCAATTAAGCACCAAGAGGAAATCATTGGAGAGATGTTATCAACGATGAAAGAAAGAAGAGATGTAGCCTTTAAGCTCTTTTCACAATTATTTAAAACAAATGAGCCTCAAGGGGCGTTTTATCTATTTCTAGACATAACTCCTTATATTGAAAAAGGCCTTGTTAAGGACTCGATGGAGATGGTGCAAAAGCTCATTGAAGAAGCAGGTGTTGCTCTTGTTCCAGGAAAATTCTTTGGTATGGATAATTATATTCGTCTTGCCTTTACTGATACAGTAGAGCGAATCGAATTAGCTTATGAAAAAATTCAAAAGGTTTTAGCATAATGAAAGTTGGTATAATTGGTTTTGGACGACTAGGTAAATTAATATCAAAATACCTCGAAGAAGATTTTACAGTTGAGGTTTACGATATTAACCAAGACGTAAAAGAGGATGTTGAAGCACTAGGATGCCGCTTCAAGTCTCTAGATGAAGTCTGTAAGAATCCAATCGTTATACCATTTGTTCCAATGAATAAATTTGAATCAGTAATAAAAGAAATAGCTCCAAAACTTTCAAAAGATGCTCTCCTTGTGGACGTATGTTCTGTTAAGGAGATGCCCGTTGAAGTTATGAAAAAGCATCTTCCTGAATCAGTGAGTATCCTTGCAACTCACCCAATGTTTGGGCCAGACTCAGCAGGAGAAACCCTATTTGGAACAAAGATTGCTGTTTGTCCGGTACGAATTGAGGACAAACTCTATCAAAAGATTTGTGCGTTCATGCGCTTTCATGGAATTAAAGTTATAGAAACAACAGCAAGTGAGCACGATAAACAAATCTCCCACTCTCTTCTACTCACTCACATGATAGGAAGAACATTGATGGATATGGATGCTAAGAAGCTTGCCATCGATACAAAGGGATATCGTAGACTTCTTAAAATTCTAAAAACCGTTGAAAATGACTCTTGGGAGTTATTTGCAGATATGAATGAACATAATAAATACGCCAAGGAAACGAGAGAAGAATTCCTCGCTTCTTTTAATAAAGTGATTAAAAGGTTAGAAGATTGAAAGTAGCTTTTCAAGGAACGAAAGGATCTTATTCAGAAGAGGCCCTTTATAAATATTTTGGAAAAGATGTTGAAGCTATCGGTATTGCCCTAAGTGAAGATGTCTGCCAAGCACTAGAAGACGAAGACGTCGCCTGTGCCATCTTACCTATAGAAAATAGTATTGTCGGTAATGTCGATATCAATATGGATTTAATTTTTAAACATGACTTCTTTGCCATTGGCGAACTCTATCTAGAAATTAATCATTGCCTCATGGCAAATCCGGGTGTGGAGACAGATAAAATCAAAGCTGTCTATTCTCACCCGATTGCCTTGGCACAATGCCACGGCTTCTTTAAAGAAAAGAAGCTAAAGCCTGTTGCCGAATTTGATACAGCTGGTTCTGCAAAAATTATCTCTGATTCAAAATCAGAAACAGAAGCCTGTGTTGGCTCTCGTCTTTGCGCAGACTATTACGGTCTAAATATCATTCAAGAAAAGATTCAAGATGAAGCGGATAATTACACTCGTTTTCTAATTTTTGTAAAAGAGAAGAATATTCCAACAGGAATTGGAAAAGAAAAGACATCGATCGCTTTTACAACAAAGCACCATCCTGGAGCACTTCTTGGATGCCTTCAAGTCTTTGCAAGTTACAATATCAACCTGACAAAACTTGAGTCTCGCCCAATTCCCCATCAACCATTTAAGTATATCTTCTATGTTGATTTCATGGGTGCCCTTCATGATAAGAAGGTGCAGGAATGCCTTAAGGAATTAAAGCGTGATGCAAATGACATTAAGATTCTTGGAAGCTACCCTGCTGGTTCTTTTTAGGCCTTAACTTTTCTTATAACGACAAATGATGTGTCATCAAACTTAAGCCACTTATCTTCAGTTTGAGTTTTACAGAAGTTAACGAGATCCTCAAAAGATTTGTCAAAGCCACCTTGACCAATAAGCTCAGTGAGTGTGTCGTGGGGAATATTATCAAAGAGTCCATCACTACCGATAAGTACAGTGTGCCCTTTTTTCATAATAGACGATGAAGTTGACTCAATTTTAATAAGATCATCACCCATAAGATTATTAACGTAATTTCTTTCAGGATGGCTTAAGGACTCCTCTTGCCCAAGGACTCCGGCCTTAACCATATGCCCTACTCCAGAATGTGGAGTCGAAGTATAGAGTTCATTTCCATGAGCATTCCAATAAAGAATCTCAGAATCGCCCACGTGATAGAATCTGATATTATCATCTTTGATTTCAGCAAATGCCAATGTAGCTCGTGCACCGGCCTTTAGATCATTAACTTTTTGATTAGCGGCCTCTATTAAATCAAGGCTATTAGTGTTTGCGCTATACTTTGATATCTCTTCACTGATAGCGACGGAAGCATCTCGTCCTCGAGGATGGCCACCAGCACCGTCAGCAACACCAAATACGAAAGACTTCTCATCCCCACTTATAAAAAGAGAGTCTTCATTTTGCTCTGTTCCCTCTTTGTATTTATGACGAGAAATAAAATAACCAATTCGATAATCTCCAAAATCAAAGAGATCACTTTCAAATTCGTTAATATCACAGATAATCTTCTTAAATGGCATCCGACCAATCCATTGTTTCTAAGTGAGAACGAAGCATTCGAATATTTTTAAATCGTTTTAAGATCATCCCTCTTTTAAGTCCACAAATAATGTACTTGATGGAAGGTGATAGCTTTTTGTAATGCTTTTGTCCTCCTAGAATATCATAGAAGATGCGAATGATTTTAATAATATCTTCATCGCGATTCTCTTTTTTTGAATCACCCCAATGGTGAAGGTCAATGATCTTAAGATCAAACTCTAAACCGAAGCGGCGAATGATGATATTTTCAGTGTGGAGGTCTCCGTGATACTCACCTTCAAGGTGAATGGACTCGACACCACAAACAATGGAATAAAGTAAGTGGATTGCAGAGAAAACGTCTAAGCGCTTTCCTCTTTGTTTCTTAATAAAGTCATCTAGCATCTCCCCTTCAATAAATTCTGAAACAAGACAAGCGACCTTCTGACTCTTAAGTGTAATGATTTCGTGAGATAAGCAGTCCATAACAATTGGACTATACATAAGTTTTTCAAGTTTTAAGGCACTACGAGTGCTAACTTTAAATTTTTCATTTCTTTGTGGAAAATATATTTTAACAGCTCGGATGATATTGGTGTGCTTTTCTCTAACTTTATAGACTTCGCCTTCATATCCAGCACCAAGTCTTTCAACAACAATATAGCGGCTAGCGATTCTTCGCCCAGGAGCAAGATCAAATGACTCGATCATATCTTTTTTCTTAATGCTCGCCATACTGCTCTCCAAAATTCATTTTCTCTAACATATATTTCTTAAATAATTTTCTAATAACAAAGATCTCGGCAACTAAGAAAACAAGAAACACCAAATAGAAGCCGATAGACTTGAAGAATGCCCAAGTCGAAGTTGTTTCATAGATTGCTAAGTATCCCATAAAAATACCATTAATTAGCAAAAAGAATGCTAGATGATATTCTATTTTTTCCATAATAAATTCAGGCATGGGGACTTTTTTCTCCATGTCCTTCATCATCGTAAGCATCAAACTCTTTCCTCTTTTTAAATTAAATATCAAGAATGAAGAAAGAAATATTCCAGTAAAGAATGGTTGAAGTTTAAACCACACTCCATCTTTTCCAATTAAAGAAATTGGCCCCAAAATCAAGATAATCACAAAGTTTAGTTTTGAAATTGAGTGGATATGTTTAAAGAATATCTTTTCAAAAGCGATTTCTAAAATAGCAAGGGATAGCCCACCAATAATGGCGATCTCTACTGTTTGCGTCTCCTCCAGATACCAATAAAGCAGTGCAGGCAAAAACGAGATTAGAAATAAGTTATTCTTTTTCATAATTAATTTGAATTATGCGACGTTTTTTCTTTTCTGGCAAAACTCCTCAAATTCATCGCGAAGATCACTTGGTTCAAGGATCTCAATATTATCACGCATAGAATAAAGCCAATCAAAAAGGTAGAGAGACTTCTCAACTGACGCTGCCCAAATTAACTCTCCATATTGATTGGTCGTGGAATAAGGATGACCAAGAAAAATCAAATTACTTATCGGTGGAATTTCAAATCCATATTCAACCTTAAGAACGAGACGTTGGTCACTACCATCAATATGCCTTAAGGCATTAATATACTCCTCTATCTCAAAGCGAGAATAGAGAGATCGATAATCGAATTCCTGGAATTCAATATCCTCCACCTCATTCATATCAATTGTGATCAATTGCTTAGTCTGAACATCCTCACTAATTACCTTATAAAGATTTTGGGAAAGAACAACTCGCCATGGACGAACTTTCTTCTTCGACTGATCCAGGAATTTGAATTCACAAACCCTCCCATCTTTTGATGCAGCTTGAATATCTTTAATCAATTCACGGTGACCATTATTTTGTAGAAGAATATCTCCATAATCACGACGCCAAGAAAGTGGCATAAGAAGAAATTCTTCATTCTTTGGACGAAGGTCAATTGCCAGTCCGTAGAAGTGAGATTTCTCATAGAAGAGATAAAACTCATCACGATTTATTTCGTTTTTTCTCAAGAAAGACACAAGGTCCACTGGCTTTCTGATTTCTTCTAAATGGAATAGGATATTCCAAAAATTTTGATCTTCAATAGACGAAAATGACGTCATTACAGCTCCTTAAATAACCTACTATATTTATCGGATATGGCCATGATTTCCTTTAGTGATTTTTATAGAAATTAATGAGATAATAAGGCCATGGTACTGAAATCATTACTAAAAAATCCAGTGCTAGGCTTTGGAATCTTAATTTTTATTTTATTTTTATTTCAGCTTAGAGACAACAACATGTTTGAGCAAAGGGCCCAAAGCATGAAGGCGACGTCTTGTCGCTCAGTAAAGGTGCGCCTAGACAAGTACCTTCACCCTTCTTGGACTCTAAGATGTAATGATAATAATTTAGAAGTAACGATTCCAGCAGACGTAAAAGTTATTCCAGAAAATATCGAAGATAAAGAGATTCTACGTAAGGAAATGTACAAGGCGTTGGCAAATTCTTATATCTCTATTGCAAAGTACGCTCTACCAGAAAGCCTTGAGAGAACAATGATGGTTGTCGTCAAATTAGTTCACCCAAAGATGGTCCTCTCTTCGATTTCTGAAGGAAAATATGTTGTAAAACTTGCTACACTTAAGAATAAGAATAACTTAGCTCGCCACATCCACCAGACTATTCAAGTCCAAGAGATCACAGAATAAATCAGCTGTTTTTGCTTTAAAACAAGACAAGTGGCCATTTACCTCTAAGCAATATTGATAGGCATGAAGATAAAGACGCTTATCTCCACTTTGATAATTATCGTTATAAATAGGGTCCCCTACAATTGGAAAGCCTGCATTTGAAAGTTGAACACGTATTTGATGACGATGACCTTCATATAAACTGACTTCCACAAGACTAAGATCCTTGCTTTCATGATAATAAAGAGGACGAAGCTTTAGACTTGCTTCACTACCAGCTTCACTTATAATCATCTTCTCACCTTTTACTCCTGAGGAGATGAGTCGATCTTCTAATTTTAATTCTTCTTCAACTTTACCATTAACAATTGCAAGGTAGGTCTTCTCCTTTGCAATCTGTCCAAAAGAGTCCCTAAGGTTTTGGTGAATAAGCTCATCTTTTATGTAAATTAGCACACCACTTGTTAATTGATCTAAGCGATAAAGTAGGCCCTTTTCATAATCTCCCCCCTTCTTACCAAGGCTTGAAAGATTGAATCTCTTTCTCATAAAGTTTAAAACTGTATTGGTTTCGCTATAATCCATTGGATGCCCATGGATTCCATGAGGCTTATTAACAACAATGAAAATATCATTTTCTTCAATCACTTCAATTTCTGGCCCATGATAAATTGGGTTTACAAGAGAGCGATTTAGAAGATCATGTGGAAGGTAGAGCTCACCTTTTTCCTTTAGTGAGGATTGAAGAGCATTCTTAGAAATATATGAGGTCTTAATGGCCTTATTAGATAAAAGGAGCTCCTCTTTGAGAAACTCCTTTAAAGTATTTTTTGCATTTAGATTACAGAAATTCTTATTGTGCATCGACTTTATGGCCATTGTCTTCAAGGTCACGTTTTCTAATTAAGAAGACAACCTTGCGATTTTCACGATCAACTTCCATTTGTGAACTACCTGGAAGATCAGTTAAACGTGTATCACCATAGAATACTGTTGAGATTCTCTCTGGTGCGACACCACGCCTAATGAGTGATTTTGTTACGGCCGTTGCTCTTGCTGAAGACAGCTCTAAAGCATCACTTTTTCCATCTCGTGAGACTTCACCGCGAGCGGCATGCCCAATAACAAAGACCTTCCAATTCCTCTTTTTAAGAAGATTTATCATTCTCTGATAACTTGAAACCGCTATTTTATTTGAATCAATTTCAACTGAGCCTCGCTTAAAATAAATCTTATCTTTAAGTCGAACGGCAATGCCCTCAGCTTGCTCATACACAGTGACGTTTTCATTGAGGTTAAACTCTTTAAGGTCATAGCGCATATTTTTTAGGCTCTCATCTGAGCCACGATTAATTTCATGCTTATCAAGGATCCCTTCCATCGTTAGAAACTCAATTGGAAAAGGACGAATAGGAGTTTGAGATTCCATCATTGTTGGAAAATTATCTGGAGACTTACCTTTTTGGATAACTTCACCTTGTTGAAGAACGTTACCTCCAAAGGCATTACGAATCGAACCTAGAGCGGCTTCATACTTTGCTGTTTCTGTCTTTGCAAACGATAGTAGAAGTACGAAGAATGTCAGTAGAAGCGTAACCAGATCGGAGAACGTGGCCATCCACCCCGGTAAACCCTCTTCACACGGTGGACATTTTACATTTCCTTCATCTACTGCTGCAGCACTTTCATCTGCCATGGTCTTACTCCTTGATCACCAAATTCGTATTTAATCCTCAAATACCTATTTTATTCTTCACCACCGCCGTCATCGTCAGATGATCTCTCACTTGGAGGTAGGAATGAATTTAATTTTTCAATAATCATACGTGGGTTCTCACCCGCTACAATCCCTAGCGTTCCCGCAATAACAATACTCATGGACATAAGCTCCATCTGAGAACGATATTCAATCTTATTCTTAACCGGGTTAGCAAAAACGTTGGCAATGATGGCACCATAGAACGTTGTCAAAAGAGCAACGGCCATGGCCGGACCAATGGCCGACGGATCTGAAAGGTTCTGAAGCATTTGTACCAGACCGATTAGGGTCCCGATCATTCCCATGGCCGGACCGTCAGCAGCAACACCACCAAAAACATCTGAACCTGTTTTGTGACGAGACTCCATTGAGTCGATATCCATTTGTAGAATTGATGCAATAACCTCAGGTGGTCTATTATCTGCTGCTAGTGTCATGGCCTTCTTCATAAAAGGATCATCAATTTCCGCTTTCTCAAGAGCGAAAACCGACTCACGACGAGCTAGTTCTGCTAGTTCTTTAATCTTATTAATCTTTTCTTTAGGATCAACTGCAGTAAAGAAGAAAGACTTCATGGCAATTGAGACAAGGCCTTTAATAACTTCCATTGGCCAGCGATAGAGTGTAACCCCAACAAGTCCGAGGAAAACAACTAAGATCGATGGCACGTCAATGAAGATCGAAATCGCTCCCCCCGACATGATGGATCCCATGATCCCACCAACCGCTAAAACTAAACCAATAACTGATGCTATATCCATACAACATTCCTGTGAAAATATTCCTTTATCAATCTAAGTATCGGAAATAAGAACGCTGACCTTAACAAAAAATTAGTAAGTTCTTTAAATTGCTATGTTTGGAAAAAAATACCGCTGAACGCTTTATTGAATTTTGGGGGTTAAATAAACAAAATGCCCTTTAAGCAATACTTAAAGGGCAAAAGGAGATTATTGAGAAACAAGTCCTATGTTTCCAAAATTTTAACTGACTAGTTTAATCGAGTAGTATCGACGCCATTTTCTTCAAAAGTCGCGTCTAAAAACTTTAGCATCTTTGCTCTCAATTCATCCATTGAAACGGTGTCATCAACCATCAACTCTTTCTTAATGAAATCTGTTGGTACGCCTGATGCTTCAACTAAATCTTTTAATTGCACCATAACTTCCTTGTTGTGAGTATTATCGATATTTGTTGTGTTGTCTTTGTTTGCCATTTCCATTGACTCCCTCTCCAGTGACAAGTTTTTTAACCTATTCCTTGGCAAAGCAATCCTTTGCTTCACTTTGTCACAAAAAAATCATATCTAGCGTCAAAGATGAATGTCAAAACTATCAAATTGATTGTAAGATTTTATTAGAAATTTACATCTTTAAAGAAAACCTTAAGAAAACTATTAGATTTTGCCAGTAACTCATCGAATTCACTGACTTCTTCACTAAGTAGTGTAATACCACCCCCACTTCCGTAACGGGCCGCACCAGTGGACTTAATTACATCTAAAGAGCGTATATTAATCGATGCCTTAGCTATCTTATCAACGGCCAAAACGGTAGAACCCGTATATAGCCCACGCTTTTGCGCTTCGATTTCTTTAATTAACTTTAAGACTCTCTTCTTTGGAGCACCGGTGATGCTACCACCAGGAAAGATGGCCTTGAGTACTTTTGGAATATTTAAATGATCTTCTTTCACGCTTATTCTTGAGTATTGATGAATTAAGCCCGGTACTTCAAAGAATTCACGCAATGATTCGACAACTGAGAAATTCTCACCAATGCCAGAAAGGTCGTGGCGTAAAAGATCCGTAATAATATTGAGCTCACTTTCATTCTTTACATCACCAATTAAAGAATCACGTCCCAACTCTTTTTTAATTGTTCCCTTAATAGGCCTTGTTACGATTTTCTTTTCAATAAAATCATACTCAAAAAGGCACTCTGGTGAATTACTTAGAATAAGTCGATCTTGTAGCGGCAGGTTTATTAAATGTGCAAACTCTCCCAGACTTGAAAAGATTGATTCATATCGAAATGACTTTTCTAATAAAGAAATATCATTAACTTCTAATGGAATTATGTGAGTAAGGTTTAACTGATAGCAATTGCCATCTAAGAGGTTTTCATAAGTTGCCTTGAACTTATTACGATATTCATCACGAAAGCTTTCACAAGTAATCCTTGCACCACTGAGAGCATCATCTTCAATCGTGGTGAGCTCACTAGTTGATTCAAAGTTTATGAATGTAGCAAGATTAACCTCTTCTTGTGTTAATAAATCATCCCACTGAAAGAGATGTCCTAATTCATATTCTAGGATTTGAACTTGCCACTTTTTATTAAACAATTCATCAAATGCTTGGGTATCAAACTTTTGAACTTCATTTGTTAATACATTCGTAATGGATTTATTTGTAACTTGAAAATATTGGACAGGCTTCTCAAGTTTTAAGAAGCCTGATTCTGTTTTAAAGAGAGCGTAGCTCTTATCCACCTGGTTGGTCTTCAGCACCATATGCAATGTTCTCAAAACTAGTATGAGCACCAACGAAAGTTAGCTTCGCTGTTCCGACTTCACCACCACGGTTTTTACCAACAATTACTTCTGCAATCCCTTGATCTTTAGTATCAGGATTGTAGTACTCATCACGGTAAACGAACATAACGATATCGGCATCCTGCTCAATTGAACCAGATTCACGAAGATCGGATGTCATAGGACGCTTATTTGGTCTTGCCTCAACACCACGGTTAAGCTGTGATAATGCGATTACAGGACACTCAAGTTCTTTGGCCATATTCTTTAGGCCCCTTGAGATTTCTGAAATCTGCTGCTCACGAGGCAGGGCCTTATTATGTGAACTCATTAGCTGAAGGTAGTCGATAACAACCAGACCTAGACCTTCAGATGCCTTAATCTTACGACAGGCAGACTGAATATCAAGTAGGTTTGTACCAGCATTATCGTTGATATAAATTGGAAGTTCAGCAAGTTGCTTAATCCCTTGCCCAATTCTTCTTAGATCTGTTTCTAAGAAATCTTTTGTACGAATTCTCTTAGAATCAACTTTAGCTCTTTGAGTTAGAAGTCTCATTGAAAGTTCTTTTGCCATCATCTCCAGTGAGAATAGAGCAACAGGAAGCTTTGAGATTTCACATGTATTTTGAGCAACGTTAAGAGCGAGGGCCGTCTTCCCCATGGCAGGACGGGCAGCAAGGATAATTAGCTGACCAGCTTGCATACCAAGTAAAAGCTTATCAAGTGCAGGATAACCAGTAGGTACACCTTGAATCTCACCCGCTTTACGTGAAGTATCCTCAATCTCTTTAATATTCTCTTTTAGACATTCATTAAGCTTAACCATACTTCCTTGCTTGGCCTCATTTGTAAGACCAAAGAAAGTTGCTTCAACTTCTTGAATGAAATCCTGCGCATTTCCAGAAAAGGTTGCACCCTTATCTGCAACTTTACGGGCCTGACGAACAAGCTCTCTTAGAGATGCCTTATCGCGAACCGTCTTTGCATAGTGACGCAGGTTTACACTTGAAACCTGATCTTCTGTAATATCGAGGATAAATCCTTGTCCCCCAATCTCCTCAAGACGATTATGCCCTGAAAGATGTGAACAAATTGTTACGTAATCAACTGGACTATTTGAATAGACCATATCTTTAATAGCATCAAATACAATTCCATACTTTGGATCGTAGAAATCTTTTCCTTCAAGTTTTAAGTCTGAGATTTCATCAAAAGACTGACTGTCTAAAATTAGACAAGAAAGTAGCGACTTTTCAGATAAAGTATCATTAGGAAGTGTGATTCCCTTTTTCATGTTTGTATTGTTGCCGTTGGATAAGTCAACCATATCTGCCCCGTAATATGATTAAGTAATAGAAAGAAAAAGGGAGGCTTTAAGCCCCCCTCTTAATATTTAGAAAAATTAGCTTCTAAGAATTTTATTAGCTTCCATTTTAAGCTTTTCATCTTCAGTCATTTCAGCTTTTTCTTCACCGTCAGTACCGTTTTCAGCTTGTTCTTTTGCAAGAGCTTCTTTAGCAGCTTTAGCAGCAGCTAGTTCTTCAGCTTTTTTCTTGTTCTCTTCTTCTTGCTTTGGATCCATTTTTACAGTTACTGTAAAAGCAGCTTCAATTCCAGAGAAGATAGTAGCTTTAACATCAAATTTACCAACTGAACGGATTGGCTTCTCTAGAAGAAGGTGTCTTCTTTCTACAGTGTGACCAAGCTTTTCAAGTTCTTGTGCAAGATCGTTAGTTGTAACAGAACCAAATAGTTTACCGTTAGTTCCAACTCTTTTTACAAGATCAATATTTAGACCGTCGATAGCTGAAGCAACTTTCTTTGCTTCACCTTTGTTTTCTTCTACTTTTTTAGCAAGTAGTTTTTCGTAGTGCTTAACCTGTGCTGTGTTTGACTCATCAGCAAGAACTGCAGCACCATTTGGGATTAGGAAGTTTCTTGCATAACCAGCAGATACGTTAACGATCTCACCAACGTTACCAAGAGACTTTACAGTTTCTTTAAGAATAACTTTCATTTTATAGCTCCTTATTTTTTTTAAAAAATCTTCTAAAGTTGGCCCATCCATCGATGAGTCCAACAATCGCAATAAAGCGATGGGCAAAGAAAATAGTCATGATAGCAAGAATTGAGCGAACAAAACCTGTTACCTTGATGTATTTTAGGAAATCGAGGTAAACCCCCATTCCTTGAAAGAAGTAAAATACGCCTAAGCACATTAAAATGTTAAGGCCAACAACCTCAACAACTTCTCCTCCTAAGTATTCCCCGCCTAGAAATAATGCTAAACCAGCAATCAAAATATATGAAAAGAACTCTGGTACTTGGAATTTCACAAAGTCTTTTAAGCTATACTCATGCCCATGTAGCATTTTCCACATTTTTGCATTTCTTAGTAACATGAAACTTGTTAACCAAAGGATAAAGAATGTACCAACAAAAACCACTGAAAAGAACCATTGATAAATCATCTTGATGATTTTCTCTGGATGCTCCATAAGGTCTTGGTAAGCTATTGCCATCTCCCCACCACGAGCAATGAAGTCTTCATAGTCAGGAGCACTCTTTAATTGATCAATATTTTCTGTAACAGTTGTTGTAATCGCTTGAGAAAATGTCGATGGAAAAATTAATTCAACCATCCCAATTAAACTAAAGATTACAATTAATAGTAAAAATCCTCTTCTTAATAACCCTGTAACAGGATTTTCATTGCGAAGAATTGTTGAAGCACTTAGGAATCCAATAATCACAGCATAGAAAACAACATAAGCTGAATTCGCCAGAATTATGAGTCCTTCTCCAAATTGCGCCACAATTAATGAGAGAATAATTACTGAACCAAAAGTTACAAAAGTCTTTAAGTTCCCGTATAGCAAGAATGCAAATGCAGCAGGAAGTGGAGCGAAGATTGCAAGCGGACCTGCTGTGCTCAATATCAAACAAACCACGCACAAGAAGATAAGCTTCCCAATAGTGAAGTTCTCTTTTGAGATTGGTGTGAATGTATTTGGCTTTTCTTCTTTCATTTAATACTTAATTTCCACTATTTCCTTAATTACATTAAATCTTCAATCACATCTTAGTGAGCGAAGTCACCTCTAACGTGAGATACTAGACCAATGTTTCTTGCTCTTTTAATAGCACTTTGGGCCCATCTGTGGTGCTTAGTAGAAACACCAGTTACTCTTGCTGGTTGAATCTTACCAAACTCGTTAACAAGCCAGTTATAAGTCTTTGGATCTTTCCAATCTGCAGTGATGCTATTTGCTTTGAACCAGCAGTGCTTTCTCTTAGCAAATCTTCTCTTATCTTTTTCTGCACCTTTATCTAGTTCATCAGTTTGTGAACCTGGGTGAGCTTTTGAGAATGGAGTCTTGTAGTTTTTAACAGCTGTTTCAGCATCTGCTTCGTCAAGTTTAACGATTAGGTACTTGTGTACGTGCTCGTTAATTCTGAAACGTCTTTGAAGTTCAGTGTTAAGGTCTTTGTTTCCTGAAACGATGAAATAGATGTAGTTACCTTGTTTCGCACCGTTCTTGGCAGTTTGAGCAAAAGTTCTCATTCCCCAATCATCAGTAAGGTGAACATCACCATCATAAGATTTTGCAACTTCAGCAACTAAATTTTTAAGTTTAGTTTGTTGCTCTTCAGTAGCGCTTGCGTGAGCTACTAATGCTAACTCATAAATCATACTTTATCTCCTGGACAATAGTTGTTATTGGCTTCCCTACCACAGGGAAGCGAGTAAAATTAACGGTCAAATGTGGTGCTAATCTACCAGTAACCTGGCCTTGTGTAAAGGAAGTTCAGGTACGCAGCACCTTTATACAATTCTAATAACTTACATCATATATACAATCAAGTGATTTAGTAGTTTCAATACTTTAAGAAGTTGAGAGAGGAATAACATCCGTAGCCCGAGCGAAATGCATGAAAAAAAATGGTAAATAATTACAATTACGTGAACAAATAAGATCTAAGCTACTGAAATTGTATAAAGGTGTCGCGTACCTCAGTTCATCCATTCAAGAAGAACATCGATTTTGGCATTGATGTCATCGATTTCGAGGATGCCCTGCTTCAAATCAGGGGAAGTTATAACAAATTCAGTGATGGCCCCAACAAGAACAATCGGATCTTCCGCCGCGTGCATAAGAGCATCATACTCGGCCTGATTTTTAAAAAACGACTTGGCCCATTCACGAAATACGAGCTGCAGTTTTTGCAATGAAATCATATGCTCTGGCATCACTGTTAAAAACTCAGGAATATTTTCCACTTCGATTGTATTATATGGAGCATCTTCGTTGTAGACACTAATGATTTCACCTTTTGCAAATGGCTCAAGAACAACGAGCATACTGCCATCTTTCGACTTTTGAAGAATCTGCACACGCCCAAGGCCAGTAATTCTTCGCACACTTCCATACTTTTCATGCTCTATAGGAATACTTCCGTGATCAGCTGAAGCATGCTGGCCGAGATTAGCATATGTCAGAGCAACCGGAACCCCTTCCATTTCAGCATCATGAATCATGCGAATATAGCGGGGTTCAAATATATTGAGGGGTTTTCTCAGAATTGCCTGATACGAAACTTTATGTAATGGGAATAGAAATGCTCTCATATAAAGTTCCCTATCGTACAGCCAGGATGCGAAGCAACCCGGCTATTTTAGAAAATCTCGTATTGTTCAACGTGATACGAGTTCTCTGAGCGAATCTGTAGCGTTACGCTAAACACTTCTTCAATCGTCTCTATGATATCCAGCTCTTCACTACAAAGAGAAGCTGTAACCTCAGGATGAGCGTAGATTGAAATCTTCTTCTGCTGTGGATTGTTACGAATTTTCTTTTTAAGTTCGCGAACAATCTCGTAACAAACAGTATGTACTGTCTTAACAATTCCATTTCCTTCACAATACGGACATGGCTCACACATAATACGAGTCAGGGTATCGCGAGTTCTCTTTCTCGTCATTTCAACGAGTCCAAGTTCAGAAATAGGTAAGACCTTTGTCTTTGATCGATCTTTCTTTAATGCCTCAACAAGGGTGTTATAAACGGTTTCACGATTTTCAATTTTTTCCATATCGATAAAATCGATAATGATAATCCCACCGCAATTTCTAAGCCTTAGCTGATAAGCAATTTCTTTTACGGCCTCAAGATTTGTTCTTAGAATCGTCTCCTCTAAGTTCTTGCGCCCAACAAATTTACCAGTGTTAACATCAATTGAAACAAGTGCTTCAGTTTGATCAATATTAAGTGATCCACCAGAGCGAAGGTAAACTTTATTACTTAGTCCCCTTTCTATCTCAATTCCTACACCAAACTTTTCAAAGATTGGATTAGTCTCATCAAAGAATTTTGCCTTACCTTTAATCTGTGGCAGATACTTAGTAGCAAATTTCTCAACTTCCTTAACGCCATCTTTGTCATCGATAATAATATTATCAACATCTTCATCAGTTATATCTCGTAAAACTCTCTGAATAAAAGTTAAGTCTTCATAACAAAGAGCTGGAGCTTTTTCTTTTTCTGACTTCTTTTGAACTTCTTTCCAGATTTTAGTGAGCATATCGTAGTCAGTTTTAAGAGTTTTATATGAACTCCCCTCTGCTACTGTTCGTGCAATGACACCTTTTCCTTCTGGACGGATTGTCTCAAGCATCTCTTTTAAACGATCACGCTCTTCTTCATTTTCAATACGACGAGAAACACCAGTGTGCTCAATAAATGGCATGTAAACCACATAGCGTCCTGGAATTGTGACATGACGAGTAACTCGTGGCCCCTTTGTCGAAATTGGCTCCTTTGCAACCTGAACAATGATCTCATCCCCTTCTTTTAAGAATGATTCAATCGTTGCCGTCTCTGGACGCATACGCATATCAACTTCTTCCGAAAGTGTTGCTAGCTCATCAGGAATAACAAGGCTTCGCTCTTTCTTTTCCTTACGAATCTCTTCCGCTTTCTTGGCCATCTCTCTTTGTTCATCAAGAGTTGGTAAGTATGCGTCATCAACGTAGAGGAATGCTGCTTTTTCGTAACCAATATCAACGAATGCAGACTGCATTCCAGGAAGAACTCTTAAAACTTTTCCTCGGTAGATATTCCCTAGCCTTGGATGAGGATTAGAGTCTGCTTTGACTCTCTCCATTAGAAAATCGAGAATCTCTCCATTTTCCATCAAAACAGCACGCCATTCGTTAACTGTTTTGTTAATAATCAAATCTTTAGACATATATATTCCTTTTAAACTTTATATCGTTCTTTCGATAACGCGCGAGGCAAATCGGCGAGCGCAGCTCAAGCCAAGACTTTAACCTACTAATAATTGTACGTGTGAGCAAGGTTTTACGCTAGAAGATATAATATTCCGCGTTAACCTACTCAACTAATCAGTTTTTTGTAAAATTAGAATTTTAGATAAAGATACCTGCCACACAAGCAGTCATGAAACATGCTAGTGTTCCAGCAATTAGAGACTTAACCCCTAGTTTTGCTAGGTCTTGCTTACGATTTTCAGCAATACCACCAATTCCACCGATTTGAATTCCGATTGAAGAGAAATTAGCAAAACCGCAAAGAGCATAAGTTGCAATAGTAATTGAGCGCTCTGATAAGTTACCCATATTGTCCTTTAGATCAAGATAGGCCACAAACTCGTTTAGTACGACTTTTTTACCAAGAAGCATTCCAACAATTTCTGCATCCTTCCACTCAACTCCTAGTAACCAAGCAAATGGAGCAAATAATTTCCCCATAATGAGCTCAAGAGTAATTCCTTCTGCTCCAAATAAACCGGTTACATAACCAATGGCACCATTAAGCATTGCTACAAGAGCAATAATGGCAATCAACATTGCACCAACATTAATAGCAAGTTTTACACCTTCACTTGCACCGTTGGCAGCAGCATCGATTAAATTAACACTATTATCTTTTAATTCTAATTTTAAATCACCTTGTGTGAGAGACTCTTCAGTCTCTGGAATCATGAGCTTGGCACAAACAAGTGCTGCTGGAGCTGACATTACAGATGCAGACAGTAAGTGAGCAGCATCAATTCCAAATCCAACATATGAGGCTAAAACCCCTCCTGCAACCGTGGCCATCCCACCAGTCATCAGGGCCATTAATTCAGATTGCGTCATTTTCGAAACAAGTGGCTTAACCACAAGCGGTGCTTCAGTTTGGCCAGCAAAGATATTTGCAGCTGCTGCTAGAGACTCTGCACCAGAAGTACCCATAACCACTGACATTACTTTTGCAAAAGCTTTGATAATGATTTGCATTATTCCTAAATGGTAGAAAACACTCATTAATGATGACATGAAAATAATGGTTGGAAGAACCATAACAAAGAAAATGAAACCTAGTTTTGGTACATTTGTTAATGGCCCAAAAATAAAGTTAGAGCCTTCATTAGTATAATTTAAAATGGCCGTAAAAAATCCACGCGCACCTTCAAAGAAGTTTTGCCCAACAGATGTTTTTAAAATGATTAGTCCAAAGAAAACCTGGAGAAGCACACCTGATATAACAAGTCGCCAATTAACTTTTTTGCGATTAGTCGATAAGGCAAAAGCGATTGCTAGCATAACCACTAGCCCAAGTGCTGAGATAAGTCTTTCCATTGTGTCCCCGATGTCAATTCAGGGCCATTATAGATTGATTAAAAATTAAATGTCCATCCCACTTTCGGATTTACACTATTAAATTTCTTGATATCTTTAGCTGTATTAGTAGCATGCCAATTTAAACGACTCTTTGTGTCGAAATTCTTAATACTTGTTTGCTGAATTGTTGCTTGAGATTTCTGAGCTTGATTATAAGCAACAACACCAACTCCAATGACAATCCCAACTGAAGCACCAACAAGAATATTCTTTAAATGGTCACTAGGCTCTTCAACAAATGAAAGTGTTGATAGACCTAGAATTGCTCCACCAAGACCGAGACCAGCAACTGTTGTTAGATCTCTAATCCCCTCTTCTTTGAAATCAGTTTGAGCAATTGAAGAAAATGAAAAACAAAGCGTTAAACATATTATAATTAATTTTTTCATGAACATGTAAATCCTAAAACGTTGGCGCAAAGCGCATTAAGTTTCATCATTGCCACCTCTAAAGGCCGCCACTATAATGACTCTTTTACTATTCTATACGCAGAAGTAATTTGATGCAATAAATGCGCGCCAAATTATGGAAATTGAAAATAAATTAAAGGAATACTATGTCACAAAACTTCAACGCATATCAGATCATTTCGAAAAAAAGAGATGGGAAGAGATTAACAGACGAAGAAATAAAATGGTTCATTAATGGAATCACTAATGGCGACGTCGCTGACTATCAAATGTCTGCACTTCTTATGGCCATCTACCTAAACGGGATGAATGTAAAAGAAACAGCGGCACTAACAGATGCCATGCTCTACTCTGGAAAAACACTCAAGTTTAAAGGTGTGAACGTGATCGACAAACACTCAACAGGTGGTGTTGGTGATAAGGCCTCTTTTATTCTTGGGCCAATCGCTGCAGCATGTGGTGTAAAAGTTCCAATGATGGCCGGGAGAGGACTAGGTCACACAGGTGGGACAGTTGATAAAGTAGAATCAATTAAAGGATTTAAAACATCACTGACTCTAGAGCAATTTAAGAAGCAACTTAATAAAGAAAAGATTGTTCTGATTGGACAAACAAAAGATATCGCTCCAGCTGATAAGATTATCTACGGACTAAGAGATGTAACGGGAACAGTTGAATCAATTCCTTTAATTACAGCTTCTATTATGAGTAAGAAACTTGCTGAAGGTGCCAACGGTATTGTTATGGATATCAAAACTGGTGATGGTGCATTCATGAGCGATCTTAAAGATGCAAAAGCTCTAGCAAAGAGTTTAAGAGATACAGCAAAGCGTTTTGATAAGCGTATGGTTACAATGATTAGTGATATGAACCAACCACTTGGTCAATATATTGGTAACTCACTTGAGATTATTGAATCAATTGAAACTCTAAAAGGAAATGGGCCAAAAGATTTAACGGACCTAAGTGTTAAGCTTGCTGGTGCCATGGTTTATATTGCAGGAAAAGCAGAATCAATTAAAGAAGGTGAAAAGAAAGCACGTGCAGTTATTGATAACGGAAAAGCACTTAAAGTTTTCAAGAATCTTATAAAAGTTCAAGGTGGAGATGAAAAAGTTTGTGATGACTACTCTCGCCTACCTGTTGCAAAACATAAGACAGTTTTTAAAGCACCTAAGAAAGGTTATATCTCAGCTATCGCATGTAAGCAGATGGGACTTCACTGTGTAAGTCTTGGTGGTGGACGTGCTAAAGCAAGTGATAAAGTCGATTTTGGTGTTGGTTTTGTATTAAATAAGAAAGTTGGTGAGCAAGTTGCTAAGGGTGATGAGCTTGTTGTGATTTATCATAATAAGAATCAGAAAAAACAAGTAGATGGTATTTTAGCTGATCTTAAAAAAGATATTAAAATCACTACTGCTAAGCCAAAGCCAACTAAGTTAATTTTTGAGACGAAGGAAATCTAATGAGTGATTTACTTAAAAGACTTGAAGAATCAAAAGACTATATTGCGAGCAAATTTGATAAGACACCAGAGATTGGAGTTGTTCTAGGTTCTGGTCTTGGAGGATTTGCGGATCTTTTAGAAAATAAAGTCGAGCTTCCTTACGAGGAAATTCCAGGTTTTAAAAAGACAAAAGTAAAAGGACACAAAGGACAATTAGTACTTGGTGAACTTTCAGGAAAAGTTGTTGCAGTTATGCAAGGACGAATTCACCGCTATGAAGGACACTCTCTTGATGAAGTTGTTTTTCCAGTACGTGTTTTAAAAACACTCGGTGTAAAGAATCTTATTATTACAAATGCAGCAGGTGGAATTAATCTTGATTATGGATCAGGATCTCTTGTTCTTATCACTGATCATTTAAATATGACTGGCGAGAATTGTCTTGTCGGTGAAAATATAGAAGAGCTTGGAACTCGTTTTCCAGATATGACTTATGCATGGTCACCTGCTCTTCGAGAAGTGGCCTTAGCTTCAGCAAAGGCAATTTCATATGACCTGAAAGAAGGTGTTTATGTTGGTGTACTTGGACCAACTTATGAAACACCTGCCGAAATTCGCATGTATCGTGGACTTGGTGGAGATCTCGTTGGAATGTCCACAGTTCAAGAATGTATCGCTGCAAATCATATGGGATTAAATGTCCTAGGTATCTCTTGTGTGACAAATATGGCGGCAGGGATTGAAAATACTGTACTTAATCACGATGATATTAAGCATGAAGCAGCACGTGTGATGGAAAAGTTCCTAGAATTACTAAAAGAAACAATAGCCCAAATTTAATAATTTCTCTCTACCTCGGTAGAGAGAACTTTGTTATAATAAATACAATATCTAACCACGAGTGAATACTCGGCTTTCATGGATTGTAAATGGAATCAAATTCGAATCAATCATCTAGAGAAATGCTCGAGGACATGAGTTTTTGTGTCTTTGATCTTGAAACGACAGGTGGAAATCAGAAAAAAGATAAGATTATCGAAATCGGGCTCGTCCAAATTGATAACTTAAAAGTTGGTGCTACAAAAAGTTTTCTCATCAACCCTGAAAGAAAGATTCCAGACTTTATTCAAAAACTAACTTCAATTTCCCAAGAAGAAGTAGAAGATGCACCAAAGATTGATGAAGTCATCGAAGAGGTTTTAGAATTTATTGGAGATCGCGTTCTCATCGCACACAACTCTTCATTTGATATCCCATTTTTAAATTCTGTTTTAAAAAGACTTGGGAGAAAAGAGCTAGAGAATAAGGGCCTATGTACAAACCTTATGACAAAATACCTTATTCCAACCCTCATGAACTCAAATCTAAATTATATGTCGAGAATCTTTGAAATCTCACATAACAAGGCCCACCGCGCTCTTGATGATTCAATTGCAACAGCGGAGCTATTTCTAAACTACTTAAATATATTTATTGCTAAGGGTATCAAAAAGATCAACCATCTCTACTACCCTAAAAACCGCTATGAATTGGACCTTTGTAATTTCAAAAAAGCATCGAGTAACTTGGAAGAAATTCGAGATAAAATGAAGTCGATTTTTGCTCCTTTTGTTATTACAGTAAAAGGAAAGAATGGAATTATTCTCTTCTCTTATCCTTGTACAAATAAAGAAAATGAAATTACATATATTTGTGATCGTATTGCTGAACTTGACTGGCAGACAATCTCAATGAAGCTTTCAGGGCCAATCCTTGAATCTCTTATTCGATTCAATCATTCATATGCAAAAATGGATGAGACGGACAAAGAGAAATCAATTGATCTATTAAAAGAGAACCTCATTGGTAAAGAAAGCCTCGAGGAACTAAAAAGCCAATACAAAGAAGAGTTACAAAAAATAAAACAATGTGACTTTGTTCTCATGAATCACCTGGTACCAGAGCAGTATACAATCTACCCTCTAGGTGCACTTGGTATTCGCCAAGGACTAATCTTTCGCTATCCGGGACACGATAAGAAATTAATTCAATACATTAATTCAAAAACCAACCGCAAGAAGTCAGGGAAGCTAAAAGAAGTTAACTTTCCAAAAGCACTAGCTGATATTACAAATCTCTATATGGCAAAGTGTATGAGAGAAGAGCGTGAACTTATCATCTTTAAAGACTCTTTTGCTTTAAAGAATAAAGAATTCTTCTTTGTTGAGTTTGAGAAATTCACACAGGCAAACCCTAATAGGTATAACTACCCAAAGGCTTTCATTTAGAGAAGATTATAGATAATTATATCTTGGCCAATGATATCCACACGGGAATTTTCAAGTCCTAATAAGTGACCAATCAGTCGCCCTAGAATCTTACTCTTTTGACCTTCTAGATTTAAATTTTTCACATTTAATTTGATGTCACTTCCATTTAAAGTGAAAGAACACTTTATAGTACTATCCCCTTTTTCAATGAGAAGTTCATGATTTTTTAAAGTCATCATCTCACTTAAAATTAAATAAAGAATAATTGGTAGTGAAGCACCACATATTTTTGCATTTTCTAATTGTGCTGAAACATTAGTTTCGATTGAAATCCCTGATTCAATTTTTCGATTACTAAGAAGTGTTGTTGCTTGCTCTAGAATTGTTCCAAAACTTTGGTCGAAACCTTGTTTTTCTTTAAGACGTGAAAAACCTAAGAATGTACTCACTAGGTTTTGACAACGTTTCGCTGATGCTTTCATCTCTTCTAAAGTTGCAGCATCTTCTTCGGCCCAGTCTTCGAGCTCTAACATATTAATTGCCGCTAGAATTCCCGCCAGTGGATTATTTAATTCATGAGCAATAGAGCTAGTAATAATACCAAGCTCTGAATGTGATTTTGAATAATTAAATTCTTGCCTTACAAGACAGATGATTTGTAGATGATTAGATGTTGACGATAGGATCTTATACTTATTTTCATCAATATCAATCCAGCCACTATCAACAGACTTTAGAAGTTGTCCTGGAGTTATTCCTAATTTTGAAAAATGATCGTTGTGAAAGTTTACAATATCATCATTTAAAATTACCACCGGAAAACTAAGCTGATTGATCAGCTCACTGATACCAATTGCTTCATTTGCCAAGTCTTTATCATTAGCACTGATAAGGGTGATGGCATTTGCGATTCCAATGGCAAACTCTTGAGTATTTTCACCTTTATTTTTTAAAAGATAATAATTCTCCTCATCTTCAAAACAATAGTCTTCAACGACTAAGTAATTTTGAGAAGTATTCTTTTTTATTTTTGTAATAGCGAATTCATTCTTAACATCATTGAGTTTAAAAATTGTACCGATAAAGTTACTATCACTTTCTTGATAGACCTTTTCAAGTATTACCCCACCTTCTCCAAGTTCATCTAAATTTGTTAAGTGCATGCTTTCATTTAACTTATAAAGTCGCTGTAGAGCGCGGTTAAAGTGCACTAAGTTCTTTAGGTGATCAATACTTTCAACTTCTATAAGACAAGATTGAAGCTTTATAATAAGAGGTGATCCTGATTCTATTTCAAACTCAATTGGATATTCTAGGTCTTCATGAACTGGAGTAAAGCCAGCATAAACGAGCTCTCTTAAAATTTCATCCTCAAGTGAGATATTAGTATGATAGTAGAACTTATCAACACCACTTGAAGTCGCATTGGCCTTTTCAGCACCTAGCTCCAATGAATTAATCATGCCTTTGCCCCCTTATGAAGAGTAACCTTGCCGTCGGCATAATGAATATCAACATCCACATTTGATAATTTATTCATCTCTTTTGCACTTCCAATAACCTTATCTCCAATTTGAGTATAAGCATAACCACGAGTTAAAACGTTACGAGGATTCAATGCTGAAAGAATCTTTTCAAATTCTAGGTTGCGATTTTTAAATACTTGTACCTTTTCTTTAATAGCACGAGATAGCTTTTGAGCGATACGATCAAGCTCATAGCTATATTCATATAGTGAAAGAATTTGTTCCTTTCTTTTTATTAAATTAAGTTTTTCAAGATCGTGTTTATATTCTGAAATCTTTGATCTAAGTGCTTGTAAGAAACTTAGTGGTGACGTTTCGGCCAGAACTTCATATCGAGTTCTAAGTTGGCCATCCATTGCGTTTTTAAGATCTTTTCTAACTCTATTTAAATCAGTTTCAATTGATAAAAACTTCTGCGTTAAAACTTCTGCGGCCGCTGATGGGGTCTCTGTTCGTAGATCTGCTACATAATCAGAAATTGTAAAATCAACTTGATGTCCTACTGCACTAATAGTTGGTATTGGACAATTATAAATATCCCACGCTAAAGCCTCATCGTTAAATGCCCAAAGATCTTCCATGGAACCACCACCACGAGTTAGAACAATAACGTCCAACATATCCTTAGTGCGCCCCTCTTCTTTTGCCTTGAGATGATATGCTATTAATTTCTCTAATGCTTTTCTGATTGAAGCTGGTGCGTTATCCCCTTGAACAAGTGCCGGTGATAATAAGACTTGGTGATAATCAGACCTTCTTGCTGCAACATTTAAAAAGTCTTGTAGTGCTGCTGCGCCGCGAGCAGTAATAACACCTATTTTCTTAGGCATTGAAGGAATTGGTATTTTTGAACTCATATCAAAAAGACCTTCTGCCTGAAGCTTCTTTTTTAATCTTTCAAATTGCTCCTGTAGATCACCTTTTCCAGCTGGAACGATACGCTTAACAATTAACTGGAACGATCCTCTTTTTGGGTAGACCGATACTGAACCAGAAACGATAACCTTGTCTCCGGCCTTGATATTTTTAATTATCGGATTTCTCATGGCGTCCCCTCTAAAGAGGGCCATATTCATCAAAGCATTTGCATCACCTAGTGAAAAATACCAATGACCAGCACCAGAAGAACTCAAATTTGAGACCTCACCTGTGACACTAATATTTTGGTAATTAGACTCGAGATTATTTTTTATATGGGTAATTAATTGGGATACAGAAGGTACTTTATTGGTCATTCAATAATGATGTCTTGAAAGGTGCGAAGTGAGAAGACGGACAGCGTCATCCCACTTCGAATATTTCTACATCTTCTTGAATTTATTAACAGTATTTAAGAATTTAATCGCCTGAATAACCTGATAGTCCTCTGAGGCCGAATACTTTCTATCTTTGTCTTTATTCTTGATATGTTTATTAATTTCACGTGCTCTTTCAATTCTCTTTTTACGAGCAATTTTCTCACGCTTAAGTCGCGCTTTTTTCTCTTCTTCAGTCTCAACAGTAGCAGTTAGGTGGTTTCTTAAATCAACTTCACGAATTCCACCATCGTCATACATATTCTCTTCAACAAACTCACCTTCGACCTGAGAAACCATAACATCTGGTTTGATCCCAAGGGCCTGAATCTTTCTTCCCTTTGGTGTCATATATTGAGCAATAGTAAGCTTAATTCCTGCATCTTCCGTAATTTGAGAAACAGTTTGCACACTTCCTTTACCGAAAGAATTTGTCCCAACGACAATTGCACGTTTATGATCTTGAAGAGCACCTGCTACAATTTCAGAAGCTGAAGCACTTTTTCCATCAATAAGAACGGCAAGAGGACAATCCAATTCTTTATGTCCGCTCTTTTTCACATAACGTATCTCTTTATTCTTAGGGTCACGTCCTTCTGTTGAAACAACGACTCCATCATTTAAGAAAATTGAAGATAGATTTACTGCTTCATTTAAAAGTCCACCAGGGTTTGATCTAAGATCAAGAACAACACCTTTAAACTTCTTACCTAATTCCTTCTTATGCTTTTTTAATGCACGAACAACATGTCTTGCAGCATCTTTTTGGAATTGGCTTAATCGAATGACTACATAGTCTTTAACAGCATACGACTTAACAGGCTTCGTTTTAATTTTTTGTCTTTTAACATCAAAGTAACGGATATCTCTTTCACCAGCTCTAAGGATACCTAAATTAATAACAGTTCCAAGATCACCTTTCATGCGATCAACGGCTTCATCAAGAGTTATACCTATTGTCGACTCATTATTAATCTCAACAATCTTATCACCTGGCTTAAGGCCAGCTTTTTCCGCAGGAGAATCTTCAATTGGTGTCGTAATAACAAGTACACCATCTTTTTGTGTTACTTCAATTCCAAGACCACCGTATTCACCACTTGTATCTTCTTGCATCTTTTTGAATACTTCTTTATCTAAGAAAGCGGAATGCGGATCAAGTGTTTGAAACATACCCTTAAGTGCTCCATCAATGAGCTTATCGATATTAACTTTTCGATAATAATTTGTTTCAATAATATGGATAACTTTATTAAAGAGCTCTAGTTTTTCAAAACGTGAAGCTTGTGAATCCTTTTCCTTGGCAAAGGTAGGAGTAACTAAGGCACTTAGAGCAAGGGCCAAAACTATCTTCTTCATATATAAATCCTAATCTTATAATTTTATTTTATCGTTAATTAACTGTGCTGTATTTTGTGCAGTATTCTTCTTTCTAACTTCAAAGTAAACCTTACTAAGATTTCCTTTCTTGATAGAAAAGCGAGTTTTAGCAAGCGTAGAGCCAAGTTTAACCTTTTGTCCTTTTTTCACACTCGCAGCAAAGTCGCCAAGATAAATACTTCTAACATCTCCACCATGAGCAACCATAATGACATTACCAACATTTGCAAGAGAACCAACATACTCAATTGTTCCCTCTTTAGTAGCATAAACACCTTCGCCACTTTTTACTGTATAAGTAATCCCCTTTGATCCATTTTCAGCTGAGATATATTTCTTTAAAGGAATTGCAAAATTTGCTGCTAGAGTTGCGGCAGAAGACTTACTCCCCTTTTTCGCTTTTGCAGCTTTTCTACGAGCTCTTTCTTTCTTTGCTCTTTGTTTAGCAAGATAAGACTTTTTTAACTCACCATATTCGTTTTTAAGTTTTTCATGATTCTCTTTTTCAGTAAGAAAGACCTTAACTGTTGAATTCTTTTCATTTTCAAGATTTCTAAGAACTGAATAAAGTTCTCTTTCAACTTTAGCAGTCTCTGTTAAGCGTGTTCTTAGATCAAAAACTTTCTTTTTTAGTTTTGTACAATATTCTATCTTCGACTGAATCTCTTTCTTTTCTTTCTTTAAAGATTTTAAGAGTAGTTGATTTTTTAATAAGTCTTCATGAGTTGAATTTTCAAGATAACTTAGGGCTACATGACGAATTGCTTTTTTAACTTTCGTCTTATCATCTTCTAACTCATATAATGATTGATTAAGGTTTTTTTCTATTTCAAATATTTTATAATCAAGATCTTGTCTTGACTTCATTGCTTGCAAGTAATCTTCATTCTTTATTTGTAGCTTTTCTTCAATTGAACGAATCTTCTTTTTATAAGAATTAATCTTTTCTCGACTACTATTAACCTCTTTCTTTACAGCGTTATAATTTGTCGCTGCATTAGAGTTTAAAGCAATTGAAGATGCAATTAAAAATGAAAGGAGTACTAAGCTTTTTGCCATTCAAGTTTCCCAAGCGTATACAAAGCTGATGTTGAAATTAATAAAGCGCATATAGTTGCGACCAAGATTTCATTTGGAGCAAAGAAAGCAAATGAGATAACAATTCCAAAAAGAGTCCATATAAGAATATTTGTTAAATACATCTTTAGAGCTACATTCTTTTTTCTTTGGAATTTCTCAATTAAATATGAAACTTGCTTAAGGTCTTTTCTAATTGCAACAAATGCAACGATCCAAAAGATTGAAAGAACAACGATAGCAACCTGTAATGGTCTTCGCTTAACTTCCGTCATAACTTCTTTCCATGACTGGTGATTCGAGATTTTCTTTCTAATACCACCTAAAACGACGTTATCTTTACCTGTAAGTCTCACTAAATACTCACGAATGAGATTAGTTGAACTCTCCGATACTTTCTCATCAAGAATAATTTTTAATCCTTTCATTGAGATAACTTCTGTAATTTCATTCTTATCTAGATCAAGAACATCTTTTAACTGTTTAGTAACATTTAAATTTTTAGAAGCACTAATACTTTCGATTGCCTTAACACCTGGAAGACCTTTAATTTTTCTTGTAATACTATTTGTATTTAGGTCGCCATCAACTAGTGCATTAAAGTAGTACTCATTTTGCATTGATGGAAGAGCACGAGAGATCTTCGCCTCAAAGTGATTATAATTTGATACGGCAACAACAAGAGTCATTGTTAAAATAGAAAATAGGATTTGACCAAAGAGATTGTTCTTTGAAAATCTTGCTAATTCCTTTAAATAAAACATGCATGCCCCGAATGAATAAGTCTAGAGTTGTCTAAGTGAATAATACGACCAGTGAATCTTTGCACTAGCTCGCGGTTATGAGAGGCCCAAATAATCGTTGTTCCTCTTTTAGAATTATAAATATTTAATAAATCAAATAAGCGCTTCGTATTATCAAAGTCTAAAGAGCTTGATGGCTCATCAGCAATGAATACATCAGGCTTAGAAAGAAGTGCACGAATGATGGCAACCTTTTGTCTGAGTCCCCCATTGGCATCTTTTGCTTTTAATTTTATACGATTTTTTATTCCAAGAATTTTTACTAACTCATTTAAATCACTTTCAAATTCTTTTTTTGAACGATAAACACTTGGATCAAATGAATACTGAAGGTTTTCAAGTAAGCTCATGTGCTCAACTAATCTTAAGTCCTGAAAAACCTGAGTTGTGAAAACGCGATCATCAATCTTAATATTTCCACTTGTTGGTGCAATATTACCAGCGAGTACGTTTAACAACGTTGTCTTACCAGCTCCTGAAGCTCCCGTCACAAAGACGATTTCACCTTTTCGAATCTGTAAATTAATTGAAGAAATGGCCTTGATGCCACCAAAATCAACCGTTACATTTTCTAGGTTAAAGCACATATTGGTGCTGAGGTTTTGATTACCAAAGAGTTGATGAGTTTGATTTGCGTAACTGCTTGAGATCATTGATATGAGTCCTTCATTATAATATTCAAATCTTCCTAACTTGAATGTGGGCAAAAATCCTCTTTGCCACAGTACAATTTTATAACAAAATCAAATATTAAGCAAAGGTGGATGAAAAAACCAACCCACCGCGTCAGTTATAGAAAAACTTAACATAACTCACCTTGAACATGGCCAATTTCGAACGTAGAATCATATAAATTTGATGCTCAAGGAGTCAGAAGTGCTTGAAAAAATTAATAATAGACAAGTGGATCCGAAACACCTTTCATCTTTTCTTAGATCACGAAATTGTATCGATGATTCAAGTGTCGATAATTGTCTATCATTTTATGACATCATCTATGTGATCCAAAATGACACCAATTCTGAAAGTAATCGCTTTAAAACCGAGTATATTGATCAACTAGAAATCAATTTAACTCTTGCTTATACTGATCGCCAATTGTGTGAAGAACAAATTCAAGAAGGTCAAAGGATTCGTCCCATTACAGTGGGAATGCTTTGTCGAGAAACAAAATCAAAATCTATCGAAGTCGTTGGGCTAAATATGGATAAAGATCTTGGTATGACAAATTTTGAAAACTTTATCTTTGTTCCACCATTTGATGAAATTACTGGCCAATATATTTTATCACCAAGAGATGAGGCCATATCATTATTATCAATAGATAATGAATCTCACCGCTTTATGGGTGTTGAAGCAACATTCTTTTCAATCACAAATAAAGGCCTTGTGACTTTTGGAAGTGAAGAAAGACAAGATTATCTCAATAACCTTATTGATAATTTAAGCTTTGTTATTCCAAGAATACCTCAGCCAAAAGGTAGTGCTAATATTATTTGCCTGCTATTAAATCTTGAAAACTCAATTGAAGAGAGAGCTTTTGTTCGCGATTATCCTACTTTTGATAATTATACAGAAGTCCTATTTGTAAATTCAGAGCTAGACTTGCTTACGGGAAATCTCAGTACTATTGATTACGATGGTGCAAGCCTTGAAGGTATTTATCTACCACTTATAAAGAGAGCGAAGGGACGTCTAAATTAATTAGATAATCCCTTCATCCTGAAGAATTTGATAAGCTCCATCTGAGCAGAAACAATTTGGCGTGTAGCTCATGGTATTTGATAGCTTAGAGATTATTGAATTCTCCACATCTGCTAAGAGCTGTACCTGGCCATCATCAAAACAAATTTTCACAGGATCTCTTTCAAGTAAAAGATTCGTTTTATTTGTTTCCTTTGCTAACTCTCGAGGACTTTTAACAAAGATAATTTTCTTCTTAGGAAGATCAGGGATAACCCAATCAGCAGCTCCACCTTTCATCTTTACAATATTGACAATATCTTGGGCCTTATTTTCTGTTTTCTTATAGAGCTTGTCATTAAAGCCAGTATTATCTTGTTCCAATAGGCTTTGTGAGAATTCGCTAATATCAATATTCTTAGCTCCATGACGAAGAAGAAGGATTTTTGCCATATCTTTAATATGTGGATAACCATCAAACTTTCCATCAACTAATAATTTATGAATCGTATTCATAAAGTATGAATCATTGAAACCATAGAATCTCATTGGATCGTTACTGATAATATCTAAGAGTTCACTGTAGCGATAAATATGGCCTTTCTCTAGCATATGATAACAAAGCGTATCAGCGATAGAGTCATATTTTGATCCACGAGGAGAGCGAATAACTTGTGAGTACCAAGCAAACCTTGCATTTAGAAAGTCCTCAACACAGTGAAGAGCATTTTCTTTGATTGCTAAGATATCATGTCCCGCAACTTTCTTCGTTGTGAAATGATGAAGAAGATACTCACGATCATAAGTTCCATATTTTAATCCCGTATAATGAGCATCTCTTAAAAGATAATCCATACGATCACAATCAATTTCAGAGTGTAGAATTTGATTGGCAAGAATTGAAGAGTGAGTTCCTTTTACAAGATCTGAAATTTCTTGTGGATCAATTCCATGATCTTTAAGAATACGTGTTAGACCACCTTCGTAATCAGTATTTTTAATAATAAATGAGCCAAGATTTTCGTGGTCATCTTTAAGACCTTTTCCACCTTTCTTATTAGTAGTCTCCCCTATTTTGATATAGGCCATCTCAGTTGTATGAGAAAAGAGAAAAGTACCAATATCGTGGAGTAAGGCAGATATACGAATGGCCTGATGATATTTGGCCTCTTTGGTTACTTGAACTTTTTGAAATAACTCGTGATCTTCAACACCTCGTCCAACAGATCTTAGAATATGATGAGCATTATTTAAAACACCAATTGAATGGCCATAGCGAGAGTGCTCAGCACCATGAAATACATAGAATGAAAATCCTAATTGTTTGATCCATCTAAGACGTTGAAAGAATGGGCTGTGAATGATTTCCATCTCTAGAGGAGTTAAATCAATAAAACCATAGAGAGGGTCATAGACCTTTAAACCTTTTTTGGTTTGTTCAGCAACTTCCATGTTGATCCTTTGAAAACTAAGATGCCCGTAAAATACGGGCATCTTATATTGTATGATATTTTTGCGACTTTTTGACAAGAAATTAAGATTTTTTCTTTCTTCCTCTTTTCTTTACAGGAGTTGTAGCAACTTTTAGAGCTTCGAACATCTTCTTAGCTTCAGCTCTTAAGTTATTTTCATAGATAAAGCGGTAAAAATTCTCTAAATCTGGTGAATTTCTGAAGTTCTTCGGTAGTCTATTGTCTTCTGTTGACATGGTTTCTCCTTATTAGACTGACATATTAACTTCAAAAACACGCTTTATCAATTCTGTTTAATCTTCTTTTAAGCTTCCTTAGCTTCAATCATTCCGTAGCTATGCAGCTTGTTATAAAGAGTCTTTACAGTAATACCAAGAACTTTTGCTGTTTTAGTCTTGTTACCACCTAAGTGCTCAAGTGTATGACAGATATGCTCTCTCTCAATTTCACCAAGCGTCATTTCTCTAAATACTCTAATCTCTTCTTTTTCTTCATTAATTTCTTGTTGCTCAACTTTAATGCTATCAGCTAAGTGATCTCTTTCAACAATCATTCCTGGTGATAGAACATAAGCTCTTTCCATTATTGACTGAAGCTCTCTTACGTTTCCTGGCCAATTGTAATCTTCAAGAAGTTTTACAACACCTGGAGACATCGACTTTTGTGTTTCAGCTGACTTTCCAAGGTTAAGGAAGTGGTTAGCTAGAACTTCGATATCAGACTTTCTTTCTCTAAGAGATGGTACTCTTAGACCAATAGTTGATAGATTGTAGAATAGGTCTTCTCTAAAAGTTCCTTCCTCTACTCTTTCTTTCATATTATGTGCTGATGCAGCAATAATTCTTACGTTTGATCTTAGTTTCTCATGAGTTCCAACTCTAGAATAAGCTAGGTCATTGATGAAGCTCATTAGTCTTGCTTGTACTTTTACAGGCATTTTTTCAATATTATTGATGAAAATTGTTCCACCATTAGCTGCTTCTAGGGCACCTTTCTTTACTCTAAATCCTCTAACAGCATCTACTTCTTCTTTTCCAAAGATTTCTGCTTCAAGGTAGTCATCGTTCCCCATTGAACAGTCTACAACGATGAATGCGTGGTTCTTTCTTTCTGATCGACAGTGAATTCTTCTTGCGATCATCTCTTTACCAACACCAGTTTCACCGGCCATATAAGAGTTAACATCTGATGCTGCTACACGATCAACAGCAATTAGAAGCTCTTGCATGATTTCTGATTTACCAATGATTTCTTTCTCTTGAGTAGTTGAACGAGAAAGGTTTACACCTGGTACAGAGTTCTTTAACTCATGGTCTTTTTCTTCAATTTTTTGCTTAAGTGACTCATTTAAGAATTTAGCTGAAAGATACATCTTCATATTCTTAAGTGGCTTTTGGATAGCATTTAGTCCTTCAAGCACAGTATTGATATCTTCTTTCTTAAAATTAACTTCTTCGTTATTACCTTTAAAAGAGATTGTTCCGATGATTACACCGTCAATGATCATTGGTACACATAATTCAGAGTGTGAATTTTCTTCTTTAGTAGAAGCAAAAAGTGGATCTCTTTGTACATTATTTGAAAAGTAAGCTCTCTTAGACTTAATTACATGTCCAACAGCTCCTAGTCCTTTTGAAACTCTCTTAGCGTTTTTAACTGCCTTAGCATTCTTAGAAACGATTCGACAGCTTCCATCTTCGTGAGCAAGGTTGATGATGATTTCATCGCATGCAATCTCTGATTTGAAGAATTTTGATAACTCACTAAAGAAAATCTGCTCATCTAAAGTTGTAAGAAGAGTAGACAGTAGGTTTTCAATTTTTGTTGATTCTTTTTTCATTTCGATTGTCATGTAAAAACTCCCGTGTATTTTTTATTGTGTGTGTCGCATAGTGTTAAACTATATTCATGATACAGTGCGTCTGAATTTTTTACAAGACTAAAATACTCGGGTGTTCAAAAAAAATATAGATATACAGTAATTACAGTGACTTAAGCCATCTACCACTTGTACACTTTCCGAAGTTTGAGGTCAGTGGACCCAGGATTTTACCCCAAGTGTCCATAATATAGACATTCTGAGTGGCCTTAGATTGTGAAATTACCCTCAAACTTGTAAAAATAATGAACTGTCCATCTTTTGAGTACTCAGGATCCTCATTTGAGCCGAAATCCTTCGTTAATCTCACTAGGTTTTGGCCATCGGCCCCTACCTTAAACAGGTCAAAACGGTTATCAAGCCAGCTAGAGAAGACAATCTCAGAGGCATTTGGGTGAAATCGTGGAGTCGCATTATACTTTCCAACGTAGCTGATACGCTTTACATCCTTCTCTAATCCGGAAGGATCCATCGTATAAATCATTGGTTTACCAGGTCTTCCAGAAAGGAATGTAAGGATTGTCCCCTCTGCATTAAGAGATGGGTCCACATCTGGTGCAAATTTCTTTGTTAATCGCGTAAGCTTTCTTGTCTTTAAATGCATACGATAAAGTTCTGCATTTCCTTGGTGAGAAAGAGTTAAAATGATCTCTTCTCCATCGTTAGTAAAGATTGCACCAGAGTTAAGACCTTTACGTTTAGAAAGGATCTTTGTTTTTCTAGTCGCAACATCGTAGATCATAAGGTTTACGTTCTTCTTTGCACCTTTTACTGATTCATCTATTAAGCTGTAAACAATCTTACTTCCATCATGAGAAACAGCAGGAGAGATAACAACTCCATTGTGCCAAGTGAGTCTCTTTGGATTTGCACCGTCAAAGTCCATGATGAAAAGTTCTTTCTTTCCTTCTGGTAATTTGTGATCTGAAACAAATACAATCTTGTCTTTAAAGATTGATGGCTTTCCTACAATAGCGCGATAAAACTTGTCTGCAATTTCATGGATTGCATTACGGTTATTTTGATCATATGCAATACTTCCTGTTACTAATTCTTTTTCGTTTGAAGTATTCCATAAACGATACTCAAGATTTGTTGTCCCGTTATCACGGTTAACACGAAAGCGAGCAAGAAAGTTTGTCTCCTTTGCTTTATAAGTAGAGAATCGTACATTATCAAAAGATGTTTGAGAGATTCGTCGCGGTAGAACCTGAAAATAATTTGAATAGAACTTAAAATCGTTTCTTACGATATTTATGTAATTTTCAGCAGCTTCTAATTCATTAGGCGTAAATGCACCCTCAGAGAAGACTTTTTCAACTAATAGGGTTTCTTTTACAACTTCTGCTTCACCAACGGAAACAACAGTTAGCCCATTTTCAGCAAAAACATTTGTAAATAATAGTAATGATATAAAAACTCTTAAAATATACTTCATTGTACCTCCTATATAGGGAAGGCCAGAACAATTTCTCCAGCAACTAACCTATTGGTGATTTCCTTATCTGGTCTAGGGAACTTCTTAACGGAACGAATTGAGCTAATTGCTTTATTATCGTATTCTTTATTACCGCTAGACTTTATAATTTTATAATCTAATAACTTTCCTTGGGCATTAATAAAAATTTGCACATGACAAGATAGCTCTAAATTTGCAAGATAAGCTGGAAGCTTCCAATATCTTCTAACCTCTTCCATTACACTTAAAACATACTCATCAAATGCACCTTGAGCCTGGACACTACTTGTTCCAGTATATGAGCTACCTTCACTTAATTTATTACCAGCAGCGATAACACCGCTATAATCAGTATTATCTTCGACTTCTTCTATTTTTTTAACTTTCTTTCTAGGCTTATTGTCTTCTTTAACATCTCTTGTGGCATATTTAGAAAGCATATCGGCCAATGACTTTGTTTTCTTTTCTTTCTTTAAAATTGCCTTATCACTTCCACCTGTGTCTTTCGTTTCAACCTTAGGTTTTGCCACTTTATTCTTTGGTGGTGGGCTTAGTTTCTTTAATTCCTGATAAGTCATCTTAGGCATGGCCACAACATCAACCTTAATGGCCTTTCCAATGACTCTCATTTTATTAAGGTTTGCTTTCTCTGGATCAAAAGGAGTTCCTAATTTCATGATCGAAAATAGATACAAAGCCGCCACTAAGAGAACGTGTCCCCCTAATGATATTGAAATGTATTTATTAAAATTATTTTCGATAATTCTATTCCTCTAATTCTGTTACCAATGCAATATTGTTAATATTATTTGATTTCAGATATGACATGAGTTTTGCAACTTTTCCATATTCTAACTGATAATCAGCTCTTAAAAATAAAGTCTGAGACTTTGTTTCCTGAAGCTTCAAATTTAAAACCTTTATAAGTTCGGCCATTAAGATCTTATCTTTACCAACATAGAACTCTTCAGAGTTCGTAAAACTTAAAACAACTTGAGACGAACTTAAGTTCATGACATTCACTTCCTTAGTTTTTGGAAGAGTTAGTTCAATACCATTAAGCATAAGAGGTGCCGTTATCATAAAGATAACAAGGAGAACCAGCATAACATCCACGAGGGGTGTTACGTTGATTTCTGACATTGGCCCATCGCCATTTCCACCTGTATTCATTCCCATGAAATACTCCTAAGACTTTGAAGAAATATAGCGTTCTACTTCATTAATAAATTGATTACTAAAAATATGAAGTTGTTCTCTAAGTTTATTTCTTCTTTGACCAAATTTATTAAAGTACCAAGTTGCAGGAATCGCTGCGACTAAACCAACTGCTGTAGCAACTAGGGCCTCAGCAATACCAGGTGCAACAGTCTCTAGTGTCGCTCCACCACTAGCAAGCCCTGAAAAGGAATCAATAATCCCCCAAACGGTACCAAATAAGCCAACAAATGGAGTAATTGATCCAATTGAAGCTAATGTTGTTAGATTTGAACTCATCGTCTGATCGACTTCAACAACTTCATTGCTAAGAGTACGCTCCATTGATTGGTTTGCTATCGAAGCATAGTGTTCTTTAATAGCAGCATAATTTTCACCCAGAGCAATTTCTGTTTTCTTTAGTTCACGATAACCAGAAAGAAAAACTCTCTTTAGAGGACTTTCTTCAATGGTCTGTGCATCGTGATATGCTTCTTCTAATGAAGTTACTCCACTAAAAAAGTTTTTAAAGTCATTATTGGCCCTTTCCGCTTTTTTGAATGCAGATAGCTTTTGAAAGATAATTGTCCAAGACAGCACTGAGGCTGCAACAAGTAATAGTAAGTCGATTTTTACGACAATACTAGAATCAAGTAAGATTTGAAAAATATCTAAGTTGTGACCTTGCACTATACTTCTCCTTGCTTACGTAAAAAATATGAGTAAGCGATTGTTACAATTAATAAACTTATGGCCGGCATTAGCAGGCTCGTTAAGCGTGAGAAAAACATCGAGTAATATGTCCCCCACAATGGATCATGACCTAAGAATGCAAAAAGCGGAACAAAGACTATTGATACAAAGATCATTCCCTTTAAGACTGAATAGTTAAATAAATACAGATGAATATAGGCCATATAAAATAATAAGAGGTGACCAATTTCTAAACTTGTATTTCTTGGAAAAAGAACAAATAAAGAAAGATAAACAAAAGATCCTTCAACAAATATATGAAATAACCTTCCAACTCCCCTTTTCTTCTTTAGAAATAATTTTGAATTTAAAAAATCAAAGAAGAAAAAGGCAAAAATTAAGATATTGTGGATAATTAACTGAAAAACAGAAAATTGAACATTCTCTAAATGACTTGGACGAATAAAGAATAAGAACACCAAAATTGAAGCAAACGATACTAAGTAAGTAGGTGTCGTAATATTATTATACCAATCAAAAGAGAGCTGACTTCGAATATCCTTAATTCTTATATCTGAAAATAGATATGCTGATGCAAAAAATCCGAGAATTCTGGCCATCACGAGTAGTTGCCATGAAAAGTCATATAGCCAATTTTCTACAATTATCAATTTATGGCCAAGACGAAAGTGAAAGAACGAAGCTATAGAAACTAATATAAAGTAAATTACCCAATACATAAAAATTGAGATTGCATACTTTGAGGTATAAATAGCTTTTTCTTTGGCGAATAACTTCATATTAATTAGTCGTTGGGTCTATCCATTTTAGCTGTAATTCAGGTGATGGATAAATCTTTGAATAATGCTTATAAAGTAAGTTCCCCTTTGTTAAAGAGTCGATCTTCTCTAATAGACTATAGTAATTCTTCCAATATTTAGGATTATTTTTCAAAATAACATCCATTTTCTTCGTTACTGTAAACTGATCTTTAAAAGAAAAGCCAGAGTTAAAAGCAATATCAGAATACTTAGCTAGAACCTTTTCAAATGCTTCCTTTGGGAATTCTTTCTTATAAAAGTTACTATTCATTAACTTCAATAATGTCGCATCATCGAATTTACTAATAAATTGTTCATTTTCTAATCTTAATAAGTCCTCAAACATTAACAGAGATATTTGAAGTTTTGATAAGTCCATAGCACGGATAAATGGAACACTTACAACAAAGAGATAGTCTTTTCTTGAAAGTGGAAAACCAAAATGCGTGATATTAGCAGAGTTCACATACAGAACTTTAAACTTTAGGCCAAAGTAGCCAACTTCTTTTAGGAAGTTTTCAAAGTACTCAGTAACTCCAAATTCAGGTTTATGAAAATCCCACTTTAGTAGGTTTACATTTTTGACAAGCCAATACTGAGTCATAATTTCCCAGAAGTGTCTTCCTCCTGGTGTATTATAGAAAGCCTTCTTCTTATCTTCGATCGAGTCTTTCTTTTCCTGAGCTTTAATCTTTTTCTTCTTGGCAACTTTTTCAAGGCCATCTTTTTTTAATACTTTTTGAATTTTATTAAAATTAACAAATTCATTTTCGACAGGTAGTTCACTTTGATCTGACTGAGCAAATGGAGATGAAAAAGATGTAAGAATAAATCCTAAAATTAATAACCTTCTCATTATCGACTCTCCCCTCTTCTTAATAGATCCTGGAGACGTCCCCAATAGTGAATTTCAGTTACACCGATTTCAATATTATCAAAGAAGCGGCGATATAAATCCTGCCAGCATTCTTGTGGTTTTGTTTTCGATAAAACATCCACACTCATAAAGCCTTGGTAATTAGAATATTCAACATTGTAGAAATTCGACAGCGGAGCACTTTTTACATAAAAAGGTTGTCCACACTCAAAAGTTGAAAGAACCCTTGAGAACTTCGATGGATTTTGATGTAGCTGAGAGTATACAGTATTCACGTAATAAATCGTCTTCTTAACATTAGAAGATTTATCACTCTTTGCTTGCCCAAAAGCTTGGGTTGCAAATAATAGAATTAGAATAGTTTTCTTTATACTTTCCATCTGAATTGTATCGTTTCCCATTCATGACATTGTGGACAACGCCAAAAAATATCATCTGAATTATAACCACATTCTCGACAATAGTGCTTTGTAACTGTTTGGCGCATATTATCGAGCAGTCCTTTCATTTGTGTAACAGCTTCTTCTTTTTTACCGAGCTCAATTAAGATCTTAATATATTCAGACTTAAGAGCATCAGAAGTAGTATTCTCACCTTTTTCCCAAGCACTTAATAATTCATAAGCTTTATGGAGTTGGTGTTGTTGTTTAAAAAGTCTAATCTTAGTTAAAATGATCGATTCATTTGAAAGAAGATCAGCATCATTTAATTCTAAGAAATATTCAACGACTAAATTAAGTCTCTTAAAATACTTTTCCTTCTCATCTTCACTTCCCTTAAATCCTTCCTCTAAAGACTCAAAAGCAAATGAAGCATACATTGGTTGCTCTTTTAAAAGCTCTAATAAGTTAAGCTTAGCCTCATCAACATTACCTTCATGAAGAAGAATTCTAAGCTTTAATATTTTTGCCGATACAGAAGGAGCAAAACGAAAGCCATCTTCTAAGTCTTCAGCCGCTTTTGAAAGCTGTCCATTCTCAAATTGTTTCTTGGCCTTTTGAACAAGAATATGAGAAATCGTTTCTGATTGATTTTCGTGTCCTACTTTCGATAGCATAATGCGATAATTATATGCCTGATCCCAGTCACCAATATCTTCATAAATTCGACAAAGAGATTGAATAACATCAAATTCATCGCGATTGATTTTTAAAACATCTTTATATGTTTCAATGGCCTTATCAACGAAGCCACCTTTATCAAAATCAATTGCTAACTCTTTGAGAGCTCTTATTCGATCAGACTCTGAGATATTATCCCTTGCGATAAGAGAGCGGTGAATACTAATGGCCTTTTCAATTTCACCATTGCTTCGAAATAATCCACCAAGCGCGAAATATGTATCGATTGTTTCACGGTTAATATCAACAGCACTAAGGAATTCTTTAATAGCAAGATCACGATTACCTGAGATTAGATATTGTGTAGCATTTAAGAATACTTTTGACTGAGCTTCGAAAATAGAATTTCGATATCTTTTTGAAAGTTTTACACCTGTATCCTTCTCACTAAAGTAGTGATAAATCAGGATAAGAGTAAAAACAAAGGCCACAACAGCTAATATATGATCTTGTAGCCAATTTAAGTAGATATGCATTATACCTCAACTATTTGTACATGATATTCGTCGAATTGCTCATTTTCACATATTCAACAAAGCTAGAAACAGCACCCTTCACATCCTCTAGATCTTGAATAAGAGAGAAGAAGTTGCTTTTCTTTTTAATTTTAATTTCACTTAGGTTTAAGTCACCTTCAAGCTCAAGCGTTTTATGCAGACCACGTGCACATGGCCAAAGTCCAACAAGATCATCTACTAGACCAAGCTTTTTAGCTTGTGCTCCAGAAAAAACCTGACCTTGAGCAACTTCATTAATTGGTGAAGTTAAGCGCTCTTTTCTTTGCGCTGATACGTCATCTATAAATTGCTTATGAACGTCTCTAGTCATTCTCTCCATAAGATCTCTTTCTTCAGGAGTCATTGAACGATTAGGTTGACCAATGTCTTTGTATCTTCCGGCCTTAATTGTTTGTGGATTAACCATAGCAAACTTATAAAGTTCAGATAGGTCAACAAATTGCATGATTACACCGATTGAGCCCGTAAGAGTTCCCGGTGAAGAGCAAATCTTCTCTGTAGCTGCGCCAATATAATAACCACCGCTTGCAGCAATTGATGAGAAAGAAGCATAAATAGGCTTAGGCTTTTTTGTTATTTCTTTATACTGACCAACTCCTCGAATACGAAGAATTTCTTGATAAATTTCTTGAGTTGGAGCAACAGCTCCACCAGGTGAATTTACTCTTAAGATAATACCTTTTACTGCTTCATCAGCTTCTGCCTTATGGAGGAGTTCAATGACTTTCTTAGACTCCATAATGACACCCTCAACTTCAATGAGAGCAATCTTATCTTTTGATTTCGTTGATGATGATGCAATGTAGTCGTTGCTACCCTTAAAAATATTTACCGTATATACTGAAAATAAAATAAGCACGACAAAGAAAACCGCCACTAAGGCCATAAGGCCCACAACTGCACGATCTTTTGATTTATTATTCGACAAAGCATCCTCCCTGAGCTTATAAAACCATACCTCTATCTTCCCAGAAATATTGGATTTCGTAAACTTTTTAACATGTTACAAACTTGCCTATTAAAGTAAATCTACTGCATTCCGAAAAGTATATTGGATATTAACCTAATGGGAATATGTGAGGATTTTATGAAATCAGTAAACTTTAAACTTTTGGTATTTACTACCTTAGTAATACAGTCGGGTTTATGTTCTGCTGAGAAATATGAAGCACCTGCATTTTTTCACTCAGAATCAAAGAAGCCCATCTCATTTAAGCAGAAAGTAGTTAACAAAAAAGCTACAGTAAAATGGCAAGATGGTTATACTGTTGATCAAGATGAGCAAGCGGAAAAGTCAAAACGTCTTCCATCATCAAAGAATTCAAAAGTTAAATACTGGGATTACGAGAATAAGAAATAATCGTCTTTAATTAGTCCCAAAGATTCGCATCTTTTTCAAGCTCACTCTTTAGCTGTCCACATGCTGCAAGGATATCACTTCCCTTTGTCGTTCTAATAGTCGTCGTTATTCCACCATCTTCTAGCTGGTTTTTAAACCAATTGATTCGACTTACACTTGGACGCTTGAAGTTTGATTCTGGATATTCATTAAATGGGATTAAGTTTATTTTTGAAACCTTTTTTGGAAGTAGATTCAAGAGAGCTGTCACATCCTCAGCTCGATCATTATACTGATCAATTAATAAGTATTCATATGTGATATAACGGTGTGCTTTTAGCGGAATTTCCTTAATGGCACCAAGAAGACGATCTAAATCAAATGCCTTATTAATTGGCATTAATTCAGTACGAATATCATTATGGGCAGCATGTAGAGAAATAGCGATATTCACAGGCGGAAAATCATCTAATTTCTTAATCTGAGGAACAAGTCCGGAAGTTGAAATCGTAACTCTTCTTTGAGAAAGACCTAATGCCTTTTCATTAACCATTAGCTCAGTTGCTACTTTTACATTTTCAAAGTTATGAAGAGGCTCACCCTGTCCCATAAAGACGACATTTGATAGACGCTCTTCTGGCCCAACCTTATCACGTAGAAACTTTGTTACGGCCAGGAATTGACCAATGATCTCACCTGCTTCCAAGTGTCTCATTAGGCCCATTGTCCCTGTGTGACAAAAGGTACAACCAATAGCACAACCAACTTGAGAGGAAACACATAGAGTCTTGCGGTTTGAACGAGCAGGAATCATAACAGTTTCAACTGTCTTATCATCTCGCATGGCCACAAGAAATTTTCTCGTTCCATCCTTTGATAGGCCATTCCATACAATTCTAGGAAGGTTAAAATCAAAGTTTTCAAGCAGAAGATCTTTTAGATTTTTGGAAATATTTGTCCAATTTTCAGGGTTAAACTCATATTTTTCATAAACCCATTTAAGAATCTGAGTGGCCACAAAAGCCTTTTGACCATTGCTTTCAAGAAATGATTTTAATGACTTAGGTGAAAGTGAATAGAAAAGTGGCCTTTCCATTAAATACTCCAAAAAATGCTAAGTGCTATATATATGGTCAGTCCATAATATTTACAAGCTTGTCTGTAGTTTTTTTGCGATTTCAGCTAGATTTATAGTTAGATTTAGAAGAAATACAATAAAAAACAGTGAAAAAGGATTCGATTTGAAAAAGTTAAGCATTTTCATGATTTTAACAACATTCATTAATATCAATGTTCATGCAGGAAATAACCTAGCAAATCTCATCTTTAAGGTTCCAGCTAAGTCTCAAATATTAGAATCAAATAGTTCTATTAAGTGCCAAGACTGCACAATTCCAGAGCGCTTTACTGTATCTGTTTGGAATATGTACAAAGGTAGTGAACCAAGTTGGCCAAGAGAATATCAATCAATGGATGCGCAGAGTGATCTTATATTAGGTCAAGAATTTCTTCTTTCTGGGGATATGAAAACAGAACTTGAAAACCCAGTTAATTCAGAAGTAGTTTTGGCCACATCTTTTATCAATACTAAAAAAGAAGCAACAGGTGTCTTCACATCTTCAAAAGTTAGTTCAATTTCAAAAAAAGCATACCGAAGTCAGTCACGTGAGCCTCTAGCAAATACACCAAAGATGGGACTTGTAACAAGCTACCCTCTTTCAAATGGCGAAGTCCTTACTGTCGTAAATATTCATGCTTTAAACTTTGTTGGAATAATTCCTTTCTATAATCAAGTCTCTGAATTAATTGATGAGGTGAAAGATCTAGAAGGTCCAATTATTTTTGCAGGCGACTTTAATACTAATACTCCATCTAAAACGATTTCAATGAATCTACTTTTTAAAGCTCAAGGCTTTAAGAAAACTGAATTCTCTGGAAAAGATGATCGCCTTACTTTTCTAAGGCAAAAACTCGATCATTTCTGGTATAGAGGACTCCAACTACTAGAGGCCCGCGTCTTAAATGAAAATGAAGGATCGGATCATAAACCAATGCAGGCTACCTTTGAAGTCAGTTATTGACACTATATCTAAGAAAAAGAAAATTTCACCTCTCTATTTTTGCTTAAATACTAAAACTTAGAGATAATCTTAGAAATTAATATTTCAAACAAAAGGATTTGTTATGAAAATGCTTATGATAAGCATGCTAATTTCTATGGTATCACTACCTGCTTTTGCATCAGTAAATAATAAACACTCTTTCATTCACAAGATTCCAGCTAAGAATAAGATTATAGACTTTCACCAAGGACTCTCTTGTCGTGATTGCTATTTTCCAAATGAGTTCAAATTAACTGTATGGAATATGTATAAAGGAAAGAATGAAAGCTGGGCCAATGACTTTGATGATCTCATGTATGAAAGTGATATCTTGCTAGGACAAGAGTTTAAGCTTAAGGGTGAAATGAAAGATAGACTTATAAACCCTTTTGAACAAGAGGTGATTTTAGCAACTTCATTTATTAGCTGGCGTAAGTATAAAACAGGTGTAACAAATATTTCTAAATACCCTACAGTACAAATAACACCCCTAAGAAGTAAGGTGAAAGAACCTTTTATTCGCACACCAAAGCTCTCTTTAGCAAGCAGTTATCGTCTTGAAGATGGTAGAGATATTACTTTTATCAATATTCATGCAATCAATTTTGTAAGAAAGAGAAAGCTTGAAAAGCAACTTAAACAAGTTATTGAATATATCAAAACAACTTCCGGACCAGTTGTATTTGCAGGAGACTTTAATACAAATTCTAAAAAGAAAATTAAGATGATGAGAAAGCTATTATCAGAACAAGGTTTTACTGAAGCTAGCTTTACTGGCCAAGATAAAAGAATGAAATGGCTTGGTAATAAATTAGACTATATTTGGTATCGTGACCTAGAGCTTATTGAAGCCAATGTCCTTGGACATATTCAGGGTGCAGATCACAAGCCTCTGCAAGCAAGCTTTAGAATTCCTATCGAATAATATTCGATAGGAATCCTCTTTTTACTCGATCAGGGTTTTCTAAAATATTTCCGTGTTCAATAAACTTATCAATTAAATCTCCAATCTTATTTGAAGCTTCTAGAGAATTATTAAATGCCTCTGGAGATATAAGGCAAACCTTATCTTGTTTGAATTGTTCGCTTAAATCGTAACTAAACTTCGTCAGCTCTTCTTCATCAAAGAAACCACTGATATACCCATCTGATGTAACTTCAATTCTTTGATCTAAGTCGAGATCATGAAAGTTGATCGATGCTTTAAGAGTAAATAATGCACGAATCAAAAAGAGATTAACCTTTTCACTATACACGTAACTTACATAGAGAATTTTATCTTCACGTGATGCCATAATTACTCCGATATAATCCCAAAGTCTAAAGAGATTGTCCCCTTAGGCATAAAACTTAATTCAATCTCATGAGGAGTATTCGTGATTTCAACATGATTTTGATCGATCATTTTTTGAAACACATATTCCGAAGGATACTTTAAGCTTAATTTCTGTTTATAACTAGAAGGATTAAAGAAACTAACTCTTTTAACCTTGTCATACTTTAAGTCTGAAGAGGCCACTCCTCTTTCCTGCCACTTGTATCTGATTTCACCACTATGAGAAATCTGGCAAGAGCTATGGCCAATACTTGTTGTCACTTTCTTCCAGAAATTATCGAGTTCATCATCTGAGCTTTCTGAAAAGTCATCACTATTAAATATTAATAATCTTCCCTCACCCATTGTGATGGTATTTATCTCTGTTAGATAACGAATTTTTTCAACACTTAATTCATTTTCAAGATAGAAGGATTCAAGTCTTCTTTTTAGGGCCACATCGAGCTTTGCAATATCAATAATAACCTTTCCACCACTCATAAAGAGCTTAAGCACCTTCCCCAATCTCTCAGTCGATATCTCACTTCCATTAAAGTAGAAGAATTGAAATGAACTTTCGACATAGTCTTCCCAATCAAAATTTTCAATATTAGAAAATCGGTAATCCCAACTAAAGTGCTTCTTACAGAAGTCTAAAAAACCAGATGTTGCAATTTGATCCTTACTTCTTTGATCCTTTACATTGTGAAAGATATTGACGGCGCTTGAGGCCTTAAAAATAAAATCATTATCCGCAATTATCGTTTTTTCATTAAAAAACTCATCTAGGCGAGATGAATTAATAACCTGCTTTTTCAAGTCAGAATAAATACCAACTTTATTGCGGTTAGGAAGTAAAATAGAAGAAGGCATAATGCCATTATCGAGACTCTTTAGTGCATCATCGATAATTTTAGTATCACTAATCTGATCTAGCATACGAGCTTCAATTGAATTCATCTCCCCTTCTAAGAAAGAGAAGTTCTTCACTCCCTGCCAATTTTCTTTTAGTGAGTTCTTAGAAATATCTTCATAGATACTTGAGATCGTATCATTGTATTCAATAATAAAATCCTGCTCTTGATCAGCCGTAATCTTGTCTAGTTTTAACTCAGCTTTTTTCATTTCAATAAATTTGGAAAAACCACTATTAAAAGCAACTGATCGATCATAGAGATAAGAACGAAAATAGCCATGAGTATAATGGCCACAATTAGCACCCCAAAGAGGAGCTTTTATTTCGTTCTTTTCAAAGTATTCAGAAAGCTGAGAACAAAATCTTGAAAAGCCTTTATAGACACGAGGGTCATAAAAGCTATAGAACTTATGTATTGTTCCTTCACTATCTGCACTTGCTCGATTAATTCCATACTCATCACAGCTTGCCGTACGGGCCAAGAGATATGGAATACCACCATTTGGTAAATAAGGAACAGGAGTAATCGGAAGTAAAAAGATAATCTCTTTTTCTAGCTCACGACAGATATCATAGAGTCTTTTGAAGTCCGTTTCGGGCTTTTGATCCGCAAAGTCGATCTTATCCCCAGTGTCCGTATGGAAACTCCAATTAATTGGTACGATTATCTTATCAGTTAATGACGTTTTCTCGATTTTGGACTTCCACAGGGAAGCGGAAGTTTTCCAATAGAAGAACCAATTCTCCCCTGGAAATACCGTGTCCTCATCCTTGACTACAGGTGTTGTAAGCATCTATCTACTCCTTAAAAAAATTGTAGGGCATGTGAATCGCTTTGACAATTTCAAGTACTTACAAATTTCACCTACTTAATCAATATATTGTATTGTCAAAAAACATTTACCCTGCCGTTTGCCATTGGATGTAAGACACGGTAAGTTATTTCGACTAAAATATGACAGAGGGGAACAGATTTATGTGGTATTTCACAGAGGAAGAGAAACAAATCCAAAAAATGTGTCGCGACTTTGCTAGACAGGAGCTTGCTCCAGTTGCAGAAAAGCATGATACAGAAGAAAGCTTCAATATGGATGCTTTCAAGAAGATGGGTGAAATCGGAGTCCTTGGTATTACTGCTGATCCTGAATACGGTGGTGCAGGAATGGGTGCACTATCAGCAACGATTGTTATGGAAGAATTTGGAAAGGCCTGTGCTTCATCTACTCTTTCATATCTAGCTCATTCAATTCTTTGTGTTAACAACATCGAAAACAATGCTTCTAAAGAACAAAAAGAAAAATATCTGCCAAAACTAATCACTGGTGAGCACATCGGTTGTATGGGAATGTCTGAACCAGAATACGGATCAGATGCAGTTGGTATCCAAACAAAAGCTGAAAAGAAAGACGACCACTATCTTCTTAACGGTACTAAGATGTGGATCACAAATGCTCAATACGCAGATATCGCTTACGTTTACACAAGAACAGGAAAAGAGAGAAAGAACCTTTCGACTTTCATCCTAGAAAAAGATAAAGGTCACTTTGACTTTGGTAGCCCTATCCACAAAATGGGAATGCGTGCATCACCTACTGGAGAGCTAATCTTTGACAACGCTAAAGTTGGACTTGAACAACTAGTTGGTAACGAAGGTGATTCAATTTATCACATGATGAAAAATCTTGAGATTGAAAGAATCACAATTGCAGGTATCTCACTTGGTATCGCACAAGCTTGTGTTGATCAGTGTATTAAATATGCTAACGAAAGATCACAATTTGGAAAAAATATTGGTGAATATCAAATGATCCAAAAAATGATCGCAGAGATGGCAACAGAAACTGAAATGATGAGAAACTTCCTCTACAACGTAGCTTACCGTTACGATCAAGGAGAGAAAGGTCCAGTAGTTGCAGCTCAGGTTAAACTTGCGATTCCAAAGATGGCAACTAAGATTGCTCTTGATGCTATCCAACTTCACGGTGGATACGGTTACTCAAGAGAGTTCCCAGTTGAGCGTATGATGAGAGATAATAAGCTTAATGAGATTGGTGCTGGGACAAATGAGGTGATGATCATGATCATCGCTAAAAATCTTCTTAAGGCCGCTCAAGCGTAATTCAGAATTCAATTTTCATATAATAGGCCAAGTAGTTTCAGCTACTTGGCCATCTATTTCGATAAATATTACAACTCCATTGCGACGCGCAAAAACGTTAGGTACTATCCCTCAATTCGATGGGAGGGATAATGAACAACAAAATCAAAAAATTAATACTTCTTGCTGCTGTTTCAACACAGGCACTTGCACTTGTAAAAGTTGATGGAAAAGTCGATGTCTATAATTGTAATGAGTTAAAGCGTGGCCAAGAAATGAGAGTAAACTTCTCACCAAGCTTCAGTCGTACACGAGTTGAGATGAAGTACACGCTTAAGCGTGCAAACGTTGCAGGCGAACACTACCTCGCTTATATCAATTTAAATATAAAATCTGATAATTCCAAATTACGCACTCGTTTACTTAGACATATTAAAAGCTGCTATGAAACCAAAGGATCAAACCTTGTTGATGGTGCAGGAAGAAAACTAAGTTTAAGACTATGGGATAAGAGCACTAGAGTTGATAAACCACCAAAGGTAAATATCGGTCTTCAAGGTAGAGGTGCTCGTTCAAATTCGAGAAATTACGCTGTTGATTTATCTTGTGGAACTGTTGTTCATGAAGCACTTCACTTAATGGGCCTAGTAGATGAATACGAAGAGAAGTGGAATGCTTGGAATCCAAATATTCTTGCACGTGTAACATCGAAACCAATTGTGAGTACAAGTACAGGTGCACCTGTTGCAATGAATTGTCGTGTTTTAGGAGCTAAGCACTCCGTTATGAGAAACCACGGGTATTTGAATTATAGAAAAGACGTTATATTCACAAAGCATATGGACACAATTATTTATGCAAATTGTAAGCCTAAAAATAAAGATGTTTATTCATGTATGAAGAATGCTTATCGAACAACAGAGGACCATGGTGGATTCTATGGCTGTCGAGAGATGGATAGTTCATGCTTTGATGAAAATTGGCAAGGTTATTAAAACTCCATACTACTATCGTGCCACTCTCCTACCTCTAGATCACCATGACTTGATTTAGCAGGAACAGCTTTAAGGCTCTTATTTACTTTTTTAAATGACTTATAATTTACCACATGAGTACTTGCTGAAGCAGGTGCTCTTGTTTTGATCTTATCAACTTCGGCCATCATCTGACGTCCCATCTTTTTAATCGTTCTAGTACTATCTAAATTGTGAGCATCAAGTCTTTGCTGGTAATCCTTTTCTATTTGAGCAAGCTTAGTCTTATATTGAAGCTCGGTCATTTTTAGCTTTTTAAGTTCCGATAATTCGTTTGATACTTTAGTAAGATCACTCTTACTCTTAGCGACGATCGCCTTTAAAGACTCAATATGGCTTTTCTTACTATCAAGTGTCTGACTAGCAATGGCCTGAATTTTCTTATCGGCCATATATTTCATCTTTTCCATTTTAAGCTTATCAAGCTCTTGAGACATACTTGAGATGATTTGATTTTTCTTTTTAAGTTTTACACTACTTTGATACTTACCATAACCTAATAGTAGAACACCCACTAAAAGAGCTATATTTGACGTCGAAAAAATAGATGCACTAGTCTTCTTCGACTTTGTTCTAGATTTGCGAAGCTTCTTCGTTGTCGTTGAATACTTCTTAATACTGTCTGGTCTAAATTCTTTTAAAGTTTCCATGTACCTATTTTAAGTAAGATCTGGAAATTAACTAAGGATATTCAGGGTGAAAAAGTAAAATTAGATACTTAGAGTAGTTTTTGGGAGTAGATCCTAGGCCAAAAAAGTTGGCGGCCTAGGACAATATTGGCCTAACGACCAAGAAACTGGTTAGCAAATTGCTTTGCCATAGGATTAATAAGTAAATGCATGATTGTGATAACTGCAAAAGACGTGACAATTATCATGTAAGGAAACGAATTCGTTAATTCAAATTCTTCGGCGCTTGTGGCTTTAGCTCCATGGCCTAAATTAACATCATGTTGTCTCATAGTATTCTCCTTGCTAGCGCGTGGAAGGGAGTTTCACCCTTTTCTATATTGTAACGTAGTTTTCCACTAAATAAAACCTAGTGAAATGGTTATTATGATAACCTACTGTAATCACGTACTAAAAAAACAGACTTAGATCATTAAATTCATAAAATTTAACCATTTAAGATTTATTTGGTAGTGTATGTGGATTTTAAAATTAAATGAACAATTCTAAAGGTTTAGCTATGAATGATATGCAAAAAGAAATCGTTGAAGGCCTAAAGCGCTTTCGCCTAGAAAAAATAGAACCTCTAATGGAGCACGATGACTTTGAAGGTAAATTCCGTATGGAAATCTTCAACGAACTTGGAGAACTTGGCTTTACAGGAATGACAGCTTCAGAAGAATACGGTGGATTAGATTTACCATGTCAGGATTATAGTTACGCACTTGAAGAGATTGCAAAATCATCAGTTGCCTATGCTGTAACAATCTCAGTTTCATCAATGGTACAAACGATTATCAATACTTTTGGAAACAAAGAACAAAAAGAAAAATACCTACCTCCTCTAACGAGTGGTCAGGCCATTGGTGCCTTTGCCCTATCAGAGTCAGGAGCAGGCTCAGATGCAGCAAGTTTGAAAACTACAGCTAAGAAAGTTGAAGGTGGATATATCCTTAACGGTTCAAAGCTTTGGATCACTTCAGGTGGAATTGCTAAAACTTATGTTGTCATGGCAAGAACTGGTGGAGAAGGAGCAAAAGGCGTTTCTGCATTCATCGTTGAAGATGGAACAGAAGGTTTTACTTACGGTAAGAAAGAAAAAAAGATGGGTTGGAATATCTCTCCGACTCGTGAACTACTTTTCGAAAATTGTTTTATCCCTGAAGAAAACCTGCTTCAAAAAGAAGGTGAAGGTTTTAAAGTTGCCATGAGTGGGCTTGATAAAGGTCGTGTTGCGATTGGCTCAATCTCAGTTGGTTGTGCTGGGCGTGCTCTCGATGAAGCAATTAAATATTCATTAGAAAGACAGCAATTTAAACAGGCTATTTTTGACTTCCAGGGACTACAATTCATGATGGCCGATATGGCCTGTGACGTAGAAGCTGCAAGACTACTAGTTCAAGCAGCAGCTAAATCAATTGATGATGGAAAGTCTAATCAAAAACTTGCTTCAATGGCAAAAATGCGCGCAAGTGATACGGCCATGAAAGTAACAACTGATGCCGTCCAGATCCTTGGTGGTGTTGGTTATACGAAAGAATATCCAGTTGAGCGTTTCATGAGAGATGCTAAGGTTCTTCAGATCGTTGAAGGGACTAATCAGATTCAAAAAGTTGTTATTTCAAGACAACTTAAAAAGGAATATGGGCAATAATGCAAATCGTATTTAATTCATATATCCAAGAATCTGATAAGACAGATTTAATCCAAAAGGAAGTTGATAACTTTCTTGCATCGGAACGTTTCGATTTTGTTAAAACGCTATCTGATAAAAAATATCAAAATCAATGTCATACTATCTTTGAGCGCTTTAAAGATCGCTCACACTTTGTTCAAATTGGTATTGGTGGAAGTTCACTTGGGCCAGAAATGTTAATCTCGGCACTATCAAAGAATACAGAGCGCACATTTCATTTCATAAATAATATCGACCCAGATAAAACTGCTCAGCAAATCAATCAGATTAATTTTAAAGATGCCCTTTTCTATGTTGTATCAAAGTCTGGTGGAACTGCTGAAACACTCGCATCATTTGCCATTATGGTTAATGAGCTGAAAAGTCATGGTGTAAAAGAAAGTGAGCTTGCTAATTACTTTGTCTTTGCCAGTGACCCATCAACATCTCAATTAAGAGAGCTTGGTGATGACCTTGGAATTACAACTTTAGATATCCCAACAAATGTTGGTGGCCGCTTCAGTGTTCTTACTCCTGTAGGATTACTACCTGCTCTATTTGCCGAAATTGATATCGAAGAATTATGTCGTAGTGCTTTTTCATTTGGAAGTGAATTATCAAATCTTGATAGCTTCAAAAAAGCGGTATCCATGATTTTAAATCATCATGAAAATGGTTATGACCAAACTGTCTTTATGCCTTATTCAAGCCGCTTAAGAGACCTTTCGTTTTGGTTTATTCAGCTGTGGGCAGAGAGTCTTGGGAAAAAAGACAAAGATGGAAAAAGAGTTGGACTAACACCAATTCCAAGCTACGGTGCAACAGACCAACACTCACAGATGCAATTATTCATGGAAGGCCCACTTAATAAAGTGATGCTTCTAATAAATATCAAAGAAAGTGAGCAAGATTTAAAATTAGAAAATCAATTTGATCACCCAAAACTTCAAAAGCTCAGTGGATTCACTTTGAAGAATTTAATGGATTCAGAGTTTTTTGGAACAAAGAAAGCACTTGAAGAACAAAACGTTCCACATATTGTTTTTAATATAAATAAACTTAATGAAGAAAACTTGGCCAAACTAGTTATATTTTTTGAATTTTTAACGGCCGTCACAGGTTTTTGCCTAAAGATTGACCCTTTTAATCAACCGGGAGTTGAAGCTGGGAAAATATATAGTTTTGAATGGCTTGATAACCTATGAGAATTACTCGGTTTATCCACATAGAAATGTTTTCCAATCTTGATTAAAATTGGGCCAGTGGTTAAAATTTACGGGTATATAACGAACTTCATAAAGTATTGAAAGGACAATTTAATGAGTGATGACGCTACTCTAGTTTTAACTGATATTAAAGCAGCCTTAGCTTCGGCAAATAAAGAAGCTGAAGATAAGCCAGCGGCCCTTCTTGTAGTAGGAGGAGAACTCAACGGAACTCTTTTTGATCTTACAGAACAAGAACTTACTGTTGGCCGTAGTGCAAAGTGTGAAATCCCACTAGAGTTCAATGGTATCTCTAGAGAGCACTTTAAGCTTAACGCTACTGAAGAAGGTTATAATGTAGAAGACCTTGGTTCACGTAATGGAACTTTTTTAAATAATAGTAAAATCGAAGCTCCTACTGAACTTCAAAAAGGTGACATTATTAAAATGGGTGCTATTGCACTTAAGTATCTCCCAAAAGGAGATCCAGAGAGGCTTACTTACGACAAGCTTCAACTAGAAGCTAATACAGATGGATTAACTTCTTGTTATAATAAGTCATACTTTAATAAGAAACTTGATTTAGAAGTAAAGAAATCAAAAGTAACGGGAACTCCCCTGTCTTTAATTGTTTTCGATCTAGACCATTTCAAAAAACTTAATGATAACTACGGACACGATGCTGGTGATTATGTTTTAAAAGAGCTAGCTGAAGTTATTCGTACAAATGGAATTAGAGAAACAGATATTTTTGCTCGTTATGGTGGTGAAGAATTTGTTGTTTTACTTCCAAAAACTAATATTAAACAATCATACGAAATTGCTGAGCGCCTAAGAAAGGCAGTTGAAACTCACGATTTTATTTACGACGATAATAAGTTGCCTGTAACTGCATCTATTGGCGTTTCCGACTACAGACAAGGAGTTAGTAGCGGAACAGATCTTTTTAAAAGAGCCGATGCTGCTGTCTACAAATCCAAGGAGGGAGGAAGAAACCAGGTTAATTTCTATCGCGACTAGTTCGTACTAATGGAAATAATAGAAAATACTAAAAATAGAATTAACCTTCTTCCTGAACACTTAATTGATCAAATCAAGGCCGGTGAGGTTGTCGAGCGCCCGGCCAATGTTCTAAAAGAATTACTAGAAAACTCAATCGATGCAAATTCGAGTAAGGTTCGAGTTACCATTTTAAATAATGGCCTTGATCTTATTGCTATTGAAGATAATGGTGATGGTATGTTCTTTGATGAACTACCCTACGCTTTTTGTCGTCACGCAACTTCTAAAATTAATAACTTTGAAGATATATATCGCCTAAATACCTTTGGCTTCCGTGGCGAGGCACTTGCTTCAATTTCATCTGTTGCAAGAATCTCATGTCACTCCGCTCCTCACGCGAATCCTGAACAGGGAGCTAAATTTGTCATTCATGGCGCGCAAACTGTCGAGCATTCAAAATATGCAAGTCACAAATGTGGAACTTCTACATATGTAAAAGATTTATTCTTCAACACTCCTGTAAGATTGAAGTTTGTAAAATCAGGTCAGAGTGAAAAGAATGCACTTAAACGTGTAATCAATTCATTTCTTATCAACTACCCTCACGTTGAATTTGCGATTACATGGGAAGATAATGACCCTGAAATATATAGAGCGCAAGATGATATAAAAACTCGAATAGGCGAGATTTTTAAAAAGAAAAGTCGAAAACATCGCCCTGAGATATTTGATACTGATGGAGAATATCTTGGATCTCACTGTAAAATGTATATCTCTAAAGACTCGTCTAAAGGATATAGCGGGAAACAACAGTATCTCTTCGTCAATAATCGACTCTTCACAGATAAGAAGCTTCATCAAATTATCATTCGAAATATGGAAAAGATTTGGCAACCAGGTCAAACTGGTGACTATATCATGCAATTACATGTTCCAGAAAATGAGATCGATGTAAATGTACACCCAAATAAAACGATTATTAAATTCTTAAAAGCAAACGAGATTTTTTCTTTAACCAGCGCTACTGCAAAGAAGTTAATCTCAGAAAATGAAGATAAAGTAGAACTCAATACACTTGCTATTGATGAAGAAGAAACAAATTTAAACTCACTTTCAAATAGTTTATTTAATACAGGATTTTCTGGGCATATCGAATCAAACTCTAATCAATCGAGTTTAGATCTCTCTCGCTTTCAACAAGAAATCGATGGCCATGGTCAAAGCTCTTTATTTGACTCTGGTGTTCAGCACGAATTAACAATTTGTGCTCTTGGAGATAATTTATTTCTCTTAAGTCACATTGATCGCGGAGCATACTTTCTGGATGCACAGAATTTAATAGAGAAACTAATGGAAGTAGTGGATCTCGATAAGATGACTCCTCTTCTTATTTCTGAGCCAATTTCATATGATCAAAAAGAGATGGAAAACCTTCCGCAATACTTTAAATTCGGCTTTGAAGTTGACCGTCTAGATGAACATACATGTGTTCTTCGCTCCGTCTCTCACCTCTTTGAGGACCTCCCTTATGCAAAGATGTGTGAAAATTTATTAAACGGTGAAGAGATTATAAATGATGTCTTCATTCAAGGAAGTGATATTAGAAAGCTTTTATCCATCATTCCTTTCTACGATCTTGTGGAATTAAAACTCGCTAAAACCATTAGTGCTAAAAAACTGAAGAAGTTACTCAAATGACAAATAAATTAATTCTCATATTAGGTCCAACAGCTTCTGGAAAAACCGGATTAAGTATCGATCTCGCCAAGAAAATAGGTACTGAAAAATGCCATGTTATTAATTTTGACAGCGTCCTCTTCTACAATGAACTAAATATCGGTAGCGCCAAGCCAGACGAAAAAGAAATGGATGGTGTCACTCATCATCTGGTAAGCATCTCTCCTATCACACAGGAACTCAATGCTTCTGATTTTGTCGAACTTGCAAAGAATAAAATTAATGAACTCCATAAGAAAGGAATCGTTCCAATTTTAGTTGGAGGGAGTGCATTTTATCTACGAAGCCTTATTAGAGGAATGTATGACTCACCCACAACTGATGAGTCAATCCAAGAAGAAGCAAAGAAGCTCTATGAAGAAAGTGGAATGGAGGCGATCGTTAACTACCTTTTAAAGAACGATCCTGAGTCTCTTGAAAACCTCCATGAGAATGACCACTATCGTAGAATTAGAGCTTATGAATATCATCGCATGACTGGTAAGAAGATTTCTGATCAAAAGAAAAGTGCTGATGAAGCAGGCGCATATGACTTCTCAAAGAATATTCATGGTTGGGATACCTTGAATATTTGTCTCGATCTTCCCAAGGAGGAGCATTGGGAAATTATTCTAAAACGTACCAAAGATATGCTTAACCAAGGCCTTATTGATGAAGTCTTTCAAATTATGAAAGACCCTGCCCATCACAAAGAACTAAAAGCATTAAAAACGATTGGATATAAAGAAACAATTCAATTTCTTGATGGTGAAATTAAGGATCATCTGGAATTATGCGAGAAAATTTATTTTGCAACGAGACGCTTAGCAAAGTCTCAAAAAACTTTCTTAAAGAAAGTTTCACCACTTAATCGATTTCATCCTATTAGTGAGCGAAATGATGCCATTAAACTTGCCTGTAACTTCATAAATGAATAAAGTAAGACAATAAAGAAATTAAAGAGGTCAATTTTGAAGAAGATGAAAATTATTATTATTTCTGATGGAACGGGATCAACTGCAAAGGCCATTAGCCGTGCGGCAATGACACAATTCCCAGAAAGTGAAGTCTTCTACACTGGTTTTAAAAATGTTCGAACAAAAGAACAAATCAAATCAATCTTTGATGAAGCAGCGATTCACCATGATCTCGTCATCTATACAATTGTCTCAGCTGAATTAAGAGAATATACAAAAGATATTTCAATGAAAAAGCATGTTAGATCCCTGGACCTTATGGGACCTGTCTTAACAACTTTTTCAAACTACTTTCACCAAGAGCCAAAAAGTGAACCAGGTCTACTTCATGCGGTAAACTCTGAATACTTTGATCGAGTTGCGGCCATGGAGTTTACTCTAAATCATGACGATGGAAGAAATGTTGAAACTCTTCATCTGGCAGATGTAATCTTAGTTGGTATTTCTCGTACTTCGAAAACACCACTTTCAGTGTACCTCTCTCAACATGGTATTAAAGTTGTAAATATCCCAATCATTAATGGACAAGAACTTCCTAAAGAACTTTATGAAATCGATCAAAGAAAAATCTTTGCTCTAACAATTGATCCTGAAGCTCTTTATTCAATTCGTAAAAATCGCTTAAATAAACTTGGGGCAACAGAGCACACTGGTGACTATGCCGATACAAATAAAGTTATCGAAGAGATCGAATGGGCCAATCAAATCTTTAATAAGAATAAACGCTGGCCGGTTTTTGATGTTACTGACCGCGCTCTCGAAGAGACGGCCACTGATATTATGAAGTTGTTACAAATGCGAAAAAATAACATATTTAAACAACTTATGAGTGAGTCAGACGAATAAGTCACTAGAATTACGAAACTCTCAATAAGAATTAATCTAGCTTTTCTTATTATTTTACTAAATTAAATAACCCTTTAAGCCGAAAAAGAGTATACACAGATATATAGGCTGTGAATGTTACGTATTTAACAAAGGGTTCATCGTGTCTTTAAAGCGTTTATTTTCTGGTAAGATCAAGGTCAAGGGAGCTGGGGCAGATGTTCTCTATAAATTTGAAACAAAAGAGCCCACTCTTGATGAGATAATGATGACAAATTTTAGGGACCTGCAATTTAGCGAAGAAGAAAAAAGGGTCCTAACCGCAAAAAATCGTCGTGACATCTACCGCTTTCAACATCTCAATCAAAAAGAAATCTCTAAATACGCAACCAACCTTTTAACACTCATTAAAAAATCAAAGAAAGATAGAGTTCAAGTAGAAACAGATCATGCAGGTACACTTATTTGTCTTGCACTAATCTACTCGGGAAAGATTCCGTCACATATTGATGTCCATTTTAAGTTGAAATCTGCTCCGCTGAGTTTATTTCCAAAGCAATTAGCTAAGAATAGATTTCCAGGACATAATGTTTCAATTTCAATATGTAATTCAGAAAGTTGGTTAACAGACTTTCGTTCTCTACAGAAAGTTCCTGATCATATTGAACTTAGTCATATTTCACCACAAGAAGACCTCGATCTCGTTGGCTAAACATTGACAATTGGCGACATTCCTTCAATCATTTAATTAGTGAGAAAACTAATCTTTCTTCTATTTATTTGTGCCAGTACATTGGCCAATTATCCTTATCTAGACTTTGATACGTCTAGCTTAAAGTTAAACTCATATACCTATCGACGCTATATTAGGCCTCAACTTCGTTCCATGAAGAAAGACTTTTACTATGTCGTCAAAAGAATCACCTATACATCTCAAGACTTTATCAACTTAAGAGAAAATAGCCTTAATTTAAACCTTGCCTTTGATGAAGCCTATGAAAAATGTCGTAGGAATCAAAAGCTTTGTTATGAAGACCTTAAAGATGTCATGGGAAGAATCCAGGCAATTGAGCGAAATGTAAAAAGTCTTAGAGATGACTTTATAAAACTACCAAAAAAGCAATACGATAAAGTTGATGGCTACATAGCACTACTTTCAAATCTTGATCAAATCGACAGTTATAATTTACAGATACAGTCTTATGTTCAACTACTACATCTAACAGATAAGACTAACTTTGCTATCTATGCACCACGTATTGATAAGTATCGAAGCTATGTAAAACAAATTTATAATCTTGCTAACGACTCATTTCTTTATATTTTACCTACGGAACTAAAACCATCTTTCGAGCAATTTATTGATAACTTCCTCTCTCCTGTTGAGGTTTATATGATTCCTCAAATGAATAAAGATTGGTTCTTTGATCGCTTAGGTGATTTAAATATGCAGTGGAATGTTTTTCACATGGATCTTGAAAAAGGTCAGACTGGTTTTCCAAAAGAATACGTTAGAAACGTAAAAATCATGCATCGTCGTTGGAATAGTATTTTGAAATTAATGTTTTAACTTTATAAAAAAAGGCTCCTTACGGAGCCTCTCTTTATATAAGAAATTTAAATCTTAATTAGATTTTAGAACCTCTACCGTACTTCGTCTGAGTTTTCTTTCTTCTCTTCTCAGCAGCTTGTAGCTTCTCTTTATTTCTAATAGAAGGTTTCTTATACTCTTGTCTCTTTCTGTATTCTCTAATAACACCGAAAGCTTCGCAGTATCTCTTGAATTTCTTAAGAGCTCTTTCCGCACTTAATCTTTCATCGATCTCGATTTTGATTGAGTAATCTTTAGACATAACATTCACCTCCTTCTATTTTTTTTTCTCACTACCTTTAACGACAGCTTTAATGAGATTTCTTCGTGGCTTAACGCCGCAAATTTTGTCTAGCTTAAATTGGTATGTTAAATTACACGACGGCCCCACATTGTGTCAATGGCCAGTATAAAATAGGTAATTTATGCAACAAGGTTTATTTAACGCACCAGATTCTAAATCAACTCCCCTCGCTCATCAGGTAAGGCCTGAAAGCAGGCAAGACTACGAAGGATTTGACGCACTTGCTAAGCGTTTTCCTTTCTTACGTGGCGAAAATATACCTTCATTAATAATATGGGGACCTCCAGGTAGTGGGAAAACGACTTTGGCAAAGGTTTTAGGCCATGAAATCAATGCTAACTTCTATGAATTCAGTGCCGTTCTCTCTGGAGTAGCAGACCTTAAGAAACTCATTCAAAAGGCCCAAGAGGAGTCTCAGGACTACCAAAGAAAATCGATTATCTTTATCGATGAAATTCATCGTTTCAATAAGGCCCAGCAAGATGCTCTACTTCCACACGTTGAACAAGGAAGTTTCATCTTAATTGGTGCAACAACTGAAAATCCCCGACGAAGTGTAAATCGTGCACTCCTGTCTCGAATGAAAATCATTGAGCTAAAATCTTTTTCCACAGAAAAGATTCGCTCTCTTATTACGAAAACAGTTGAAAAGCTAGAGCGTAAACTTTCAAAAGAACACCTTGATCTTATTTGCGATTACGCTAATGGCGATGCACGTATAGCTCTAGGGAGCTTAGAGGTTATCTATTCTCTTGATGAGGATGTGGATTTTGAAACAGTAAAAAATATCATCAAAGAAAATTCTCGAAACTTTGATGCCGGTGGAGACCGTCACTATGATGTTATCTCGGCCTTTATAAAGAGTATGAGAGGAAGCGATCCTAACTCGGCCATTTTATGGCTTGCTGTTATGCTTGATGGTGGAGAAGATCCTGTCTTTATTGCAAGAAGACTCGTCATTTTTGCCAGTGAAGATGTCGGAAACGCCGATCTAAATGCACTAACAATGGCGACAAATGCTCTTCATGTTGTTCAAAATATCGGTATGCCTGAAGCACGTATTACACTGGCCCAAGCAACAACTTATTTAGCAAGCACAGTAAAGAGCAATGCTGCCTACATGGCCATAAACGAGGCCCTCGCTTACGTAGAAGACTCTCAAACAATTGAAGTTCCAGAGCACTTAAAGAACTTTCCAGATAAATACCATAAAGTGAAATATCAATATCCACATAGCTTTGAAGGATCATTTGTCAGACAACAATACTCTCCAGAAGGTACGCCCAAGTTTTATCACCCAAAAGAAATTGGTGTGGAAAATAATATTAAGAAGCGTTTATCTGAGCTGTGGGGAGATTAATCCCAACGCGAATAAATAATGAAAGCGTCAGTTTGTAGATCTTTTGTAATAAAGAAGAAACCAATATTTGATTCAATATAGCAGCTCATTGAATAGTCTTGACCAGGAACTAGTTCTAGGCATCGACTCTTTGCCCTTCCTGATGGCGTCTTTGAGAAGTTAATCGCATTCCTACTATTACAACCATAAAGCTCTAGAGTTGCGCGAATAAGGGCAATTGATTCCTCAAGAGGCTTATCTTCAAGATCAATATCAACTTCATCCATATTTACTTTGAAGGCACGACTATCCACATTTAGGTCATATGTTAATTTCTTAATACAATTTAAAGATGCTTTTGTGTAAGCAGTAGCATTAAAAGATATTAGTAAACACGCTAGTAAAATGTATTTCATAATAAGTTCGCCCTAATAAACTATATTCTTTGTTAGAGGGTCTTATACAAAAGAGCTCCTCAGAAATCTACATTTTTCGTATATATTTAAAAAAATGACATCTTAGCAACGCGTCTAACCACTGTTATTAGGTAGATATAGATATTTTATTAGAGATACTTAATTTTAGTATTAGCCATTTTAATAGTTTTGTCCTATAAATGCTCCACACACACAAAACATCATAGGGAAAACCGAGGGGTAAATGATGAAATTCACTATCGCACTAGCAACACTACTTTTCGCACTTACGACTAACGCAACAGAATTAAACAACTACTATCCAAAAGAAACTGAACTTCACCTATCAATGAAATCAAATAATAGTGAAGCTCTAAAAGAGCATCTTTTTGATGTACTAAATTCAATGCACCAAGAAACAAATGGTCGTGACCTATTAGGATGTGACTCAAATAAAAGAGGAAAGTGCTATAGACAAAGAAGCCTTGGTTATAAAGGTGCTAGAAAAGTTCTTTTCGGAAAGCTACACCTACAAGAAGATAACAATGGATATTTCATTGAAGATGTTTACTGCCAAAAGAAACTTAGAAGACGTCAAACACGTTCAATGGGACCAGGACAAATCCCTAATTCAAATGTTTTAAACTGTGAGCACACTTGGCCACAATCAAAATTCTCAAGAAGATTTTCAAAAGGTCTTCAAAAATCAGACCTTCACCACCTATACCCAACAGATTCAAGAGCGAACTCAGTAAGAGGAAATTATGAATTTGATAATGTTGATGGTTTCCCTGTAGATTATGAGAACTGTACAGCTTCTCAAACTCAAGGGAATGGTGCTTTCGAGCCACCTGCAAAACACAAAGGAAATGTTGCAAGAGCACTTTTCTACTTCTCTGTAAGATACGATATCCAAATCTCAAGTCACCAAGAACAAGTACTTAGAGAGTGGGATAAGCAAGATCCAATCGATGCTGAAGAACTAAAAAGAAATGAAACAATCTTTAGAGTTCAAAACAACAGAAACCCATTCATCGATATTCCAAACCTTGCTGACAGAATCAGTGATTTCTAGAAATCAACACTTTTAGATATAAAATAAAAAAGCCTTCTGAATAGAAGGCTTTTTTTTATTTAAATATACTTATTACTTTTTGAACTTCTTGCTGACCTCTCTCATTGAGTCCTTCAAGAAAGACTGTTGCAACAGCTGCATTGGCCAATGTTACTAAAACACTAAGAAAGAATAGAAATTTGAGCATGGGGAGACTCCTTTTCCCGTTAATAATATATTTGTAACATTCGTATAAAATTTTCTCAAATTCTAAATTATTAAGATTGTGTGAAGATAGAATTTTAAAGAAAATAGGAGTATAAGAAAGTATGTTTCAATTTATACGCAATCTATTAAATCAAAAAGGTTTTAACGCCAAGGCCAAACGAGCATTCACAAATTACTATCGCTTTGCAAGAGAGTCTAAATCGTATCTCTCTTATTGCAATAAGATGCATGGTATTGAGTGCTTCATGCAAAATAACCTCTCAAAAAAGCAATTTGAGGCCCTCACAGCACACTTTAGGCCCAATATGAAAGTTCTAGATATCGGCTGTGGAACTGGTGATCTTACCGAGTACTTTGCTAAGAATTATAAGTTAAAGGCCAAAGGAATGGACCTTGTCGAAAGTAAATTCAAATATAAAGAGGCCAATTTTGAAACAACATGGCTTGGAGAGAATGAGTATGACCTAGTCATCTCATTAGATGGCTTCTACATGCTAAATGATCTATATCGAACTCTTAATAAAGTAATGGATAGTCTTAAGCCAAAGGGAAAGTTTGTTCTTACCTACACCTCTGAGAGACCTTTTGAAAAATCTCGTCTTGGTAAGGCATTAAAAAAACGAAAACACGATGTAAAAGACTTCACTCAAGATGATAAGGTCTTCAATAATAAGGCAAAAGATCTTCTCGAAGAAATGAAGTCTTCTTTTATTGAAGAAGGTAATTCTAGTCTATTTCATACAAAGTACAACGAAATCAAGAAGAATGTTGATTCACACCAAAATGGAAAGATGTATCGCAGTCTAGTAACAATTTATAAGTAGTTAGAAAGAAGAAATGTTGGCCAAGAGTCTTATTTGTCAGGCTTTTGTGAACTTGTTTTACTTTGATATCTTCAAACTTTATATTTTAAAATATGAAGACTATCGTACTCATCTCTTTCGCCCTCTTTCTAACATTTAAAACCTTTGCAAGTGAAATCAATAATATTGCGATCTCAAGCCATGTGAATGAGTTTTCAATCGTTGATTCAAAATATGCAAGGGAGATCTTTCTAGGACTCCCTGTGAAAAACACCTATGCGGACCTCGTACATGGATTAGTCTTTCGCTATCATAAATACTTCTTTTGCGTTAGAGAGCCTTCACATAAATTTCACTGTCACCTCTACTTAAATGGCCTAGGACAAGGGAAATTATCCGCCTATGATACCGATACTGATTTTGGAAAAGGGGCAATTAGTGAGTTTTTAGGAACAAAGCGTGAAAATGGTAAAGCAAAAATCAGCTACGATAACAACCATCTAAGAATAAACTTTTCTGGAAAATTGGCCGAAAGGTTCTGGCTTAAACTTGATCTCATTAAAGATAGTTTTCATAATATAAATGGTAAAAAGTTTGAGCTAAGAAGTGGAAAGCATCTAAATTGCTATATGCATTCCGGTGAGAAGAAATCCGAATATAAATGCCAATTCAATGTTCCTATAAAAGAGAACATAAAAGACATAAAAAAGGACCTCATTTGAGGTCCTTTTTCTATATTAAAATGTTTTTATTCGCCTAGAATAACCCTTCCCAATCTGTTGTTTGAAGAGTGTTGATTACGTGTCTTAGGAATTTTGACCCTACCTCACCATCAATTAGTCTGTGATCGTATGTGTGAGTTGCATACATCATCTGACGAATAGCAATTGCATCATCTTCAGTAACAATTGGACGCTTCTTCATTGTACCAACACAGAAGATACCAAGTTGTGGTTGAAGGATAACTGGAGTTGCCATAAGGATTCCAAAAGAACCATTATTTGTGAAAGTATAAGTTCCACCTGACATATCATCTAGCGTAAGCTTCTTAGCTCTTGCCTTTTGTACTAGTTCATCTAGCTTTCTAGCAATTCCTCTAATATTTAAGTTATCAGCACCTTTGATAACAGGAACGACAAGTCCGTTACCTGGAACAGCTACAGCACAACCAAGGTTGATATCTTTCTTCATGTGGATTTCATCACCAACAATTGAAGAGTTAACCATTGGGAACTCTTTAAGAGCTTGTACTAGAGCATAAAGGATGAAGTGAGTGTAAGTAAGAGAGAAACCTTCTTCTTTCTTAAACTGATGCTTAAATCCTTCTCTGAACTTAAATAGTTTTGTCATATCAACTTCATCCATCGAGTTAACGTGTGGAGAAGTCATCTTAGAAGCGATCATATTCTTAGCAATCGCTTTTCTCATATTATCCATTGGGATTACTTCAACTCTACCACTTGTCGAAGATGGTACAGAAGAGGCTTGAGGAGCTGGCGCTGCTTTCGGAGCTGCTGGTGCTGACTTTGTAGCCGCTGGCGCAGGAGCTGCCTTAGGAGCTGAGCCTCTATTTTCTAAGAAGTTCATGAAGTCGGCCTTATTAACACGTCCGCCTGCTCCACTTCCTTCAATATGTGCTAATTCATTAAGATCAACACCATGTTTTTTAGCAAGGTTTCTAACTAAAGGAGTATAGAAACGACGTCCACCTTTTGTCGTCGGACTTGGCTGAGATGAGCTTGCTGCCGGAGCTGATTCTTGAGCTTGGTTAGCAGCAGGTGCACTTGCTGCTGGAGCAGAACTCCCAGCGCTTCCCTGAGGCTTTGATGGATCTGTTTCAACAGATGCGATTTTTACACCAACATCAATTGTCTCACCTTCTTCAAAGAGAATTTCTTCAATACGCCCTTCAAATGGTGAAGGGATTTCAGACTCAACTTTATCAGTCGAGATCTCAAGAAGAATTTCATCAATTTCGATCATATCACCTACAGACTTGTGCCATTTTGTGATTGTTCCATTTGTAATAGACTCACCCATTTGTGGCATAACAACATCTTCAAGAGTATCTGAAGATCCTGTTGCTGCAGGAGCTGCTTGTGCTGGCTCAGCTGCCGCTGGAGCAGGAGCTGCTGCTTCAGAAGAACCTGATGCTGAAACCTCTGCATTCATATCATCGTCAACTGCTGCGATTTTTACACCAACATCAATTGTTTCACCTTCTTCAAAAAGAATCTCAACGATCTTTCCAGAATATGGTGATGGAATTTCTGATTCAACTTTATCAGTTGAGATCTCAAGAAGAATCTCATCGATTTCAATTGTGTCACCAACTTGCTTGTGCCACTTTGTAATCGTTCCGTTTGTAATAGACTCACCCATTTGTGGCATTACGATATCGTTTTTCATAATCTTTATCCTTATATATTAAAATTAAAAATTGATCGATCTTCCCTTAGCATTAAGTACAGACTCAGCTAAGAACTCTCCAAGAGTTGGGTGTGGATGAATTGTTGCAAACATTTCTTCGTCAACACCTTCCATTTGTCTAAATAGAACATACTCATGAATTAATTCTGTCGCGTGAGTTCCTACAATATGAGCACCAAGCATTTCACCATCTTCACCCATTAGAGTTTTTACAAACCCATCAGTTTCATTAGATGCCATGGCCTTACCATTTGCAGAGAATGGAACCTTACCAGCAGTGTATTTAATACCTTGCTCTTTAAGAGCTCTTTCAGTGTAACCAACAGATGCAACTTGTGGCTGACAATAAGTACAACCAGCAACATTCATCTTATCTAGTGGGTGTGGATGCTCACCTGCAATTTTTTCAGCAGCGATGATTCCCTCGTGAGAAGCAGCGTGTGCTAGTAAAGGAGGTCCCGCAACGTCACCAATAGCAAAGATATTAGGAATATTTGTTTGGTAGTTATTATCAACTACGACAAAACCTCTATCAGTTTTTACACCAACAGTTTCAAGTCCAATACCTTCGATATTTCCTGTCATACCAACAGCAATTAGTCCCATATCAAACTTGTGCTCAACAGTCTTTCCACCTTTAACTTCCGTGATTGTAATGTCATTTCCGTTATTTTTAGCAGATACTTTTTCAACACCAAGAGACATCTTGATTCCGTATTTCTTATAAGCTTTTTCAACAGCTTTTGAAGACTCTTCATCTTCGATTGGAAGAAGGTGTTTTTGTAATTCAAAGATATGAACGTCTACACCAAATGCATTCCAGAAGTAAGCAAACTCAACACCGATAGCACCAGCACCAATGATCCCAATTGACTTTGGAAGCTCTTCCATTTTAATCGCTTCCCAAGCACCAATAAGTCTCTTCCCATCATGCTCAAGTCCAGGGAATGAACGATAGTGAGCACCAGTTGCAAGGATGATATTTGTTCCTTCAATCGTCTCAGTATGTCCTCTTTTTGAAGTAACTTCGACTTGAGTATTAGTTCGAAGTTTACCGTAACCTTCGATAACTTCGATTTTATTTTTCTTCATTAGGTAAGCAACACCACCAGAAATCTTATTTGAGATCCCCTTAGCGCGTTTAACAGCTTGACCACCGTCTAGGCCCTTAAGCTCAACATCGATACCTAAATCTTTCATATCTGCTAGCTCGTGAACACTGTGAGCAGCTTTAAGAACCGCTTTCGTAGGAATACAGCCACGGTTAAGACAAACTCCGCCTAATTCTTTACTTTCAACGATAGCAGTCTTTTTTCCAAGTTGGGCAGCACGGATAGCGGCGACATATCCACCTGGCCCTGAACCAATAACAATAACATCAAATTTCTTCATAAAATATTTCCTCAAACTATTGACCGTAAGGCCCATAATCAGTATTAAAAGTTTAATTTTAAGGTTCTTCAACGTACTAAAATTAATTAAAATTGGCATGACACATTGCTACGACATACCAATATTTACAAAACGTTGGAAACCCCTACTACTAGCTTCATTAAAGGAATTACTATCAATTTTACTCAGAGCGAAATTAAAAATATCAATAAGTATTTCCCAGATGGGCTAATAGCACTTGATTTAGAAACTTCTGGACTGTCTCCTTTAGTTGACGAAATTATCGAGATTGCGGCTATTAAAGTCGTTGGAAACAAAATAGAAACTTTTGAGTCCCTCGTAAAACCTAAAAATCCAATTCCTGAGTTTACAACGAAAATCCATGGAATCACTGATGACATGGTCAAGGATTCACCTTCAATTGAAGAGGTGTTACCTAAATTTCTCGAATTTTCTGGAAATACGCCACTTGTTGCTCATAATGCAAAATTTGATATTGGCTTTATTGTCTTTGCCATGCACCAGCAAAAGATTGAGCTTCACAAGGCCAAGGTATTCTGTTCATGTAAATTATCTCGTAAGTATGTGAAAGGAAGTGAGAATCATAAGCTTTCATCACTTTGTAAACACTTTGAAATTCCACTAGAAAATCATCACCGAGCACTAGATGATACAATTGCCTGCCTTCGTGTCTTTGCAAAGACCCTTGATGAAGTGAAATCAAACCGTCAGCTAAAAGAAGGCGAAATCTTAAATATCCGTGACTTCACAAGGGCGAATATGGCCGAAGCACCTGAGATTATTCAACAATTACAAAAGAAGATAGCAAATCAAGAAGTAATCGATATCAAATACAAAGGTGGAAGCTACAAGGGTAAGTTTAGACCAATAAAACCTGTTGCTCTTCTACCGATGCCAGCTGGAGATGTACTCTATGCCCATTGTTTACTCACTGATATCTACAAATCTTTTGCTATTAAAAAGATTCAAGATCTTCGTGATCATGTTGATAAAGACTCAAAGTAATTATATAAAGACGTCATGCTAGCAGGAAAACCACTTTCATATAAACTCCAATTTGTTGTGATCTTCATTATTCACATCGCACTTCTCTATTGGATCTATTGGCTTCTTCAAAACACAGGGGCCCTATCAACGATGAAAGTGATGGCCCATTTCACAGGTATTGCAATCTACGGTGCTCTACTAATTCGCGGATGTGCCGCTTGGGCAAAATGGCATCACCTCAATGACATAAAAAAACTTCAAGACAAACAAGATAAAGAAAATAATCAAAAATGAGAAAAGGACTTCGCTCAACAAATGAAGTCAATTCGCATTTTGGTCTTAATCTAGAACCATCTTCATATGAAGTATTCATTCCAAGTCACATGAATGAACTAATTCAAAAAGAAGGACTTGAGGGCATACACGCAAAACAATTTCTCCCATCTAATTTAGAAAACTCAGACGATGGACTAGAAGATCCAATTGGAGATCAACAAAAATACGTCGCCCCCCAACTTATCCATCGTTACGATAACCGAGCGCTGTTTACACCAACGACTATTTGCCCGGTCATTTGTCGCTATTGCTTTCGCAAAAATGAATTAAGTAGCAAGCACGAAATTTTTAAGGCCGACTTTGAAAAAGTAATTTCCTATTTATCAGTTCATACAGAAATAAATGAAATTATCTTCTCAGGTGGAGACCCCTTTATGCTTTCAGCATCTAAGATAAAGTTCTACCTTGAAGAATTTAGCAAATTATCACATATACAGTTCATTCGTTTTCACACTAGAACACCTATTTCTTTACCAAAATATATTAGTGACGAATTTATTGAAGTTATTCACAAATTCAATAACAGATTTAACGATATAAATGTAGTTATCCACATCAATCATATTCAAGAAATCACAACAGCTGCTATGGACTGTATCAAAAAACTGGGGGCACGCTTTGGCCTTCTCTCACAGTCTGTCCTCTTAAAGGATGTTAATAATAATGTTAAAGACTTAAAGGATTTATTCCTTAAGCTTCATACATTAAATATTCGTCCCTACTATCTTCACCACCCAGATCAGGCCAAGGGTGCCATGCACTTTTACCTATCAATTGAAGAAGGACGTGAAATATATCGTAAACTGCGTCGTGAAATTCCAGGTTGGCTTCTTCCGCAATATATTTTGGACTCACCTGACGGGTCGGGGAAGAAGAACTTATAATTTTTTAATTTTGAGTATTGACAAATTTTTTCCTCAGCAATATATTTCTTCCACTCAAATAAGCGCGTGTAACTCAGTTGGTAGAGTGTCACCTTGCCATGGTGGATGTCGCAAGTTCGAATCTTGTCACGCGCTCCATTCTCTAATCTAATTTAAGATACTACATACTAATCGAAGATACGCGGCGCTAACGCTTGCTAAACAACCGAATGCTTACGCATTCGGTATCACGCGCTCCATTCTCTAATCTAACTTAAGATACTATATACTAATCGAAGATACGCGGCGCTAACGCTTGTTTCGCTTTTTGAACAAGTTTACAAGTTAATCGAAACTTTTCTTTGGAAAGAATTAAATTATATGCAAAAGAGAATGCAATTATAATTGGGACGTAATCTAGTTTTCAAAGGAGATAAACGTGTCAATTGAGCATATTATCCAAAAAAATATTGTAACAATTAACTCTGATGCTACCATCCACGATGCTGCAAAACAGATGTATGAAAAACATGTCGGGGCCATCATAGTAGTCGGTCACAAAGAAGGAAAGAAGAAAACTCCAATGGGCATTTTAACTGACCGTGATATCGCCTTATCTTTTGGAAAGAAAGGAAAGATAGAACCCTACTCGAAAGTAAGTGAGATCATGACCCCAAATGTAGTGATGTGCTCTCCTAAAGACAGTATCGTCGATACAATAAAGAAAATGCGAGCCAATGGCGTTAGGCGAATCCCAGTTGTTAATGAAAGAGATCAACTTATAGGAATTATTTCTGCTGATGATGTCATACAGAGATTGGGAAATGAACTTCACGATCTATCTGAGATTATCAATCTAGAAATAGAAAAAGAAGCCTATATTTCTAGTCCCGTAGAAAAGGATCGCCAACTCAATCCACAGATAAAAATTGTCATCTAGGAAAGAACTATGTTCAAAAATCGCAAAGAAGCAGGCCAACTTTTAGGTGAAGAATTTAAAGAGAAGCTACTTGAATTTAAGAATGTAGCAATCATTGCACTTCCAAGAGGAGGTGTTCCCATCGCATTTGAAATTGCGAAAATGCATAAGCTACCCTTAGATATTTTCTGTGTTAAGAAGGTGGGAGCTCCAAATAATGAAGAATTAGCACTTGGAGCAGTTACGGAAGAAGGTATTGGCTACCTTAATCAGAGAATAATTATCCATTTAAATATTGATGACTTACAACTTCATCGTCTAACAAAGCAGAAAAAAGAAGAAGTAAAAAAGCAAGCTCAAGAATTTCGAAATAGCAGGCCACCGATTGACCTATCAGGGAGAAGTATCTTTATTGTTGATGATGGAATAGCAACAGGTGCAACAATGAAGGCGGCCATAAAGTTTTTAAAGAAAGACCATAATATAAAAAATATTTTTGCAGTTGCACCAGTTAGTTCACGTCAGTCATATAATGAAATTATAAATTTAGTTGATGATATTTTAGTCCTAGAGACACCACATAATTTTCTTTCAGTTGGTGAGTTCTATCTTGAATTTCCACAAGTTTCCAACAAAGAAGTTTGTGAGTATTTAGAGACATCAAATGAGCTAAGAAGACAGAAAGAAAAAAAAGAAAGTATACGTAGATTTGAAAATGAAGGTGGTGCTATTTATGAATCACAAGACTTTACGATTAATAAAAAGCACTACCATTCAAAATAAGAATTAATTATTCATCATCTGCTAAATATTCAGTTCCAAGGTGAGCAAAACTCGTCCAAGGGAAAATATCTGAGACAACTTCTTTTATACTGTCGTTGATATCACCTGTATCTTCGATAAGAATTTGTGTCTCATTTAAATCAAAGAACGCATTCTCTACTGACTTTGAAACGATTCCAAATACAGAGAGACTTTTCTTAAAGCTCTTTGTCTTAGAATTGATATCTTCAAAGTGTTCTTTAAAGTCACATATATAAACACTATTATTTTCAAGTTCAGTGCTTCCATCATAGACTTGAATATTAGGAACTGATTTAAATTCTTCGCTAATCATTTCTAAGAAATTACCGTTTCCTTCAAAGAAAAGAAATACTGGAGGTTGATTACCACGAAGTTCATCAAGTGAAGCAATGATCTTTTTCTTATCACTGAAAGATCCAACAAAGAAGCGGGCCTTAGTTTCAGGATTCTTAATATCAAAGCTCTTTTGGAATGAACGATCTACTTTTGTTACAACTGGAGCTGCATTTAAGAAAGACATCTTAATCTTATTTTTAATTTCTTCTGCTCTTTCTTTTAAATTATTAAGTGCTGGTTTCTCAACAAAGTCACATGCACCGTTATTAAGAGTTTCTTGAGCATAACGAGTATCCTCACGTGAAGCACTAGAAACCACAACAACATTTGGGTGGCCAGAGCGGAAGTTCTTCTTCAAATATTCAACACCATCCATCTCAGGCATATGAATATCAAGAGTCATGGCGTCGACCTTATTATTCTTTAAGAACTCTTGTGCTTCTAGACCATTCATTGCTGTTCCAACAAGTTCAAAGTCATCATCTTTTTCAAATATTTTTGAAAGTAGCTTAACAACTGAAGAACTGTCATCAACAACAAGCATTCTAATAGGCTTAGGAATGATTGGTGTTTTTGCAATTGGTGAAGTTCTAGGTACCGTCTTATCTTTAACGATAGATAGTGGTCTAGGTTTTTCAACAACTTTCTCTTCAGGATCAAGACAATAAACACTTGGCGCCATTGTTTGAAACTCTAATTTTGTATGTTTTAAAGATTCACTAATACCAGTTATAAATAGAGCATTCTTGTGTAAAAACTTTGAGAAATTATTTACAATCTTTTCAATGGAAGTTTGGTCAAAGTAGATAAATACATTTCGACAAAATACGATATCGAATTTCTTTCCACCAATAAACTTTTCTGGTGCAAGAAGATTCATCACACCAAAGCTACAATTTTCTTTAATATGAGAATTAACTTTTGCAAACTTAGAGATCTCTCCAGACCCTCTCATCCAATTCCCTGTTAAGTAGACAGTAGGAATCGATTTAATTTCACGGTAACGATAAACACCATTTTGAGCAATCTTAACACTCTCTGGATCAATATCTGTTCCAACGATTTCATATTTCATACCGGGATAATTCTTTAAGTGATGATTAAAGAACATGGCCAGTGAATAAACCTCTTGTCCACGACTACATGCTGCTGATAGAACACGTATCGTGCTATCTCCCCTCTTTTTCGCATTGGCTACAATGGAATCAAGATTTGTAAGGAGATATTCAAAATGAGTAAATTCTCTAAAAAAGTATGTATGGTGAGTCGTAAGCATTGAGATAAGTTGCAAAGACTCTTTATTATAGTTCTTAGTTAAATATTCATAATAAGATTCTGGAGTATGAGTACCTAAGGTCATCATGCGCTTTTTTAAACGACTCATAACCATAGATTGTTGCGCTGGCCCTAGTATATTCCCACTTTCTTTTGAAACAATTTCAGATACATAATTTGCTAAACTGATGATATCCCAATCATTTCCCTTCTTAAACGCTTCACTCACAGATGCACTCCAAATAAAAAACTAACTCGATATTAAGTTCCTTAACTTTTCGACATCTTTATAAAAAACTTTACTGTAATTACGACAACTTATGCATATTTTTTTGACTCTAAATAAATAGAAATGAATTCTTCAAGTAAGGCTTTGAAATCTTGTATGCAACCAATAAAAAATATCTCGAGTTTTTTACACTAACTTATCTGATGAAATAATTTTTACGCCTAATTGGTCACTTAAAGCGGATTCCAGCATTGTCTGAGCAATCCTCTTGGCCGGATTTAGACGTAACCTCTTAGGCAGTAGTGGACCTAAAATTTTTAAAAAGCTCTTGGCAATCTCTTCTGCAAAACGAAATTCATCCCTTTGGCCACCAATAAGCCCCGGTCTGACAATTGTTAAGGCATCAAAATTTAAAGACTGAAGTCCTTCTTCCACTAGCCCTTTAATTTTATTATAAAAAACAAACGAATCGCTATTGGCGCCCATTGCTGAATTTAATACGTAAGACTTAGCGGCGCATTCTTTTGCAAGCTTTCCAAAAGTCAGGGGATACTCGAGGTCAACTCTTCTAAATGCAGCTTTCGATCCAGCTTTTTTAATCGTTGTCCCCAAGGCGCAGATAACAACATCACATTTCCAAGAGCATACTTCTTCTTTTGTAATTTCATCAAAGTTAATTATCGGTGCAAAAAGCTTTGGATGTGCATCTATATTTTTACGTACAGGTGCAATAACTCTTTCTACACGATCATCACTTAAGGCCATCGACAAGATATGACTTCCAACAAGTCCTGTAGCACCTAGAATTAAAACTTTCATATGACCTCGTATCAAATATTAACTAAATATATAATTTCAATTTATCCTATATTTTTCTACAATCAAGCCAAATGGTAAAACTTAAGCGATCTTTAAATACCTTTCAGGTAACAATGTATGGAATTGGTACAATTCTTGGTGCTGGTATTTATGCCTTAATTGGAAAGATTTCAGCAACAGCAGGAATGATGGCACCACTGTCGTTTATAGTTTCGGCAATTTTAGCAAGTATGACTGCTTACTCTTATACTCAATTAGTTAAATTATTTCCCAAAAGTGCAGGAGAGGCCGAGTATATCTTTCAAGGATTTCATAGCGTATTACTTTCAAATATTGTTGGCTGGCTTGTTGCCTTTACTGGTGTCGTCAGTGCATCAACACTAATAAAAGGGTTTGTCGGCTATTTTCAAACATTTATTCATTGGTCAGATTTTTCAGTTATTTTTCTAATTATTATCTTAGTTACTGCACTGGCCATAAAAGGAATAAAAGAATCCATTAACATCGTTATCTTCTTCACTATAATTGAGATTGTTGGCCTTATTTTAATATGTGGGAGTGCATGGCAAGACCTCTCGGCCAATGAATTCATGCTTCCTGCATTATTACAAAATTTTTCGTGGTCCCAATTTCCAATGATTATATCAGGCGCATTCTTGGCCTTTTATGCATATATCGGATTTGAAGATATGGTAAACCTTGCAGAAGAAACAAATCTTCCTGGCCCAACTATAAGTCGCTCTATTTATATAGCAGTTCTTGTATCGACGATCTTATATGTTTTTGTAGCCTTAGTTGCGATTGCAAGTATTCCCCTAGATGAGCTCAATCAAAGTAAAGCGCCCCTTAAAGATATGTACGTCCATCACGGAGGCAATGCCCTTCTCATCAGCGCCATTGGTATCTTTGCAATCTTTAACGGAATCATTGCTCAAGTGATAATGGCCTCTCGAATTCTCTATGGCCTTAGACACCCATTAAAATGGATGATTTTTTTATCAGTAATTAATAAAAAAACACAGACACCAATTAATGCAACCATTGTCGTTGCAATAATTATTTCACTCTTAGTAAGTCTCTTTCCTATAAAGACACTTGCTGCATCCACTAGCTTCATCATTCTAATCGTTTTTACCTTAATCAATCTTTCACTTGTTTCCTATCGTATTAAAAACCGTGAAATCCAATTTAGGTACTTAACCATTCCTATTATTGCCAGTATATCAAATATCGTCTTTCTAGCTTTTACTGCTCTCTACTAATTTACATTCAACAACCATTATTATTTAATAAATAGATATTTCATATACCAATACGGGGCATCAGCAATGAAACTTAAAGTTTTACTAATTCTTCTTTTCTTATCGTTAAATACAAATGCGCAATATTCATTCACAGAGTCACAAAGTACTCCAATGAATTGGAAATCTATTGAAAATGATTTTGCCCAAGTTATTTATCCAGAAAACTATAAGGATCGAGCAATCTACATGGCCAACCTAATAGAGCATTATTCAAAATATGTTGGACTTTCTTATGGTGTAAAAAAGCCTGAACAAGTGGCCTTGATCTATCGACCAGAGATGGCCAATCCAAATGGTTTTGTCACTCTTGCTCCACGACGTACTGAATGGTTTGACTCAGCACAATTTTCAAGTCGCCTTAGTTCTTTAGAATGGCACGAAATGCTTTCAATTCATGAATATCGTCACGTTATTCAACAAGATATTTTCAATAAGAAAACAGTGAAGTTTTTTGATATTCTTATGGGAGATACAGGACAACAGGTTCTTTCATTTCTTGCAAGGAAGCCTTGGTATATGGAAGGCGATGCCGTCTATACAGAGACTAAGTATACACCAGCAGGTCGAGGACGCTCTCCTCGCTTTATGGCAAGACTTAAAGCGCTTCTTCTTAAAGGCGAGACTCCAACTTATGATCAATTTGTTGGTGGCTCCTACAATGATCAACTTGTTAACTGGTATATCTATGGATATGTACTGGTTTCTTATGGGTATAAGAAATATGGTGATCAATTTTGGAATGTTGTAATGAATAATGTTACAGCAAGGCCTTATCCAAATGGAATTGTGGGAGCTATAGAAAATTCCTCAGGAGTGGATTTTTATGATTTCTACTATGCTGCCTTTGATGACCTAAGAAAAGAATGGAATGGAGATAAATTTAATAATCTTCCTGTTTCTGAATACAATGTAAAAACAAATCAATATAAGAATGGAGCTAACCTTTTCTACGTTGAATACGACTTAGATAACCATTACCGTCTTATAAAAGAATCAAAAGATGAAAAGGAAGTTCTAACAGATATTGCTTATAGTGAAGACTTCACAAGACTTAGCTACAGCAATGATTATGCAATTCAATCACAATTCTTACCTCATTGGAGATATGGTTTTAAAAGTTACTCTGACCTATCACTTATAAGCCTTAGGGATGGAGATATAAAGTATATTACATCAGGTGAAAGATTATATAATCCACATTTCAACAAAGATGGCTCGAAAATTACAGCAATAAACTTTGATAAAAATGGAAAATGGATTATCCAAGAATTAAATTTAGAAGGTGCGAAACTTAGGTCTATCACAAATTCAAAATATGATTTCTTAGAAGCAATAAATCTCAATAATAATGAAGTTATCGCCATTGCGACAAGAGATGGAAAAGGTAAGACAATTGTTAAAGCAAACTATTCAAATAATCGAGTTCTAGAATTAGTTCCACCTACATATAACAATCTCTATGCGTTAAATTATGATGGTAACAACTCTGTTCTTTTTGAAGCTCAATATAAAGGAAAAATTGAAGTTTTCAAATTAAACACAACGTCAAAATCGCTTGAGAAATGTACTGACTCAAATATTGCTTCATACTCGCCAACCTTTTCAAATAGTAATTTTTATTTTACTGAACAAACAATTAACGGAAAGAGAATAAAAAGCAGATCTCTTAATTCATGTCGAGGTCTTGGAATCAATTCTCTAGTTAATCGCAGTCAGTATTTTGCAAAGAATGACCCAAGTGACAGCTATAACAACTTTGAACTAATTGACATTAAAGATAGAAAAGAGATTCAAACAAAGAACTCAAATAATTATACAGAAGAAGATTATAGCGGGTTTGATTGGAGGTCTGCGACACCTCATTCTTGGAGCTTCTTTGTAGGTAATGGTTACGGCCTTAGCCTCTATGCAGATAATTATCTTAGAGACTTTAGCTGGAATGTAAATTTAGGTTATGAAGCTTCAGAAAACTCTCCCTATTCATCAGCAATAGTCGATTATAAAAGGTACTGGCCAATTCTAAGTGCAACCGTTGATCTTAGAGAGAGAATGGTAAGTCAACTTGCAAGTGATACTGATGACTATGGATGGGATGAAGTTGCTTATGGTATAAAAGTCGAATTACCATTCGTACAAAAACATAATCTTTATAATTTAAATTTGAGTTTAAGCTATCAAGCTGAACAAGTCATGACTGATGAATATATCCAATACGACACTAAAGTTTCTGGTGAAGCGGATTTTATCAGACAATCAACAACACTATCATTAAGTCTATATAAGGACTTTACCACTCGTTCAATTATTTCACCTTGGAGCTTTTCACTTCTTGGAATGTACCAAGATGCTTCAACAGATGATGAAACAGGACTAGAAGATGACTATCGCTGGTTTGGATCGTTTTCAATAACAACACCAGGGCTTTTTACAAATAATGGAATTAAGATATCGGTAGTTGGTGAAGAATATGGTGATGGTGACAACTATCGCTTCCAACCATCTTCAAATGAATTTATGGGTTATGCATACTCTCGCGGATATGATTATTTTGCGTCTAAGAAGTATTTAAAATCGAGTGCAAATTATCTCTTTCCACTCTTCTATCCTGATTATAATATTGCGGCGCTAATTTATTTCAAGAGAATTTATATGAATCTCTATTATGATATCACTAAGGCCAAATTATCAGATACAAGAAAGAGTATACAATTAAGTAGTTATGGAGCTGAGCTCGTCTTTAATACAAATATCTTAAGGGCATTACCTGTGGACTTTGGGGTGAGATATATTCATAAGTATGAAACACAAGAAGATGAATACGAAGGTTACTTAGGAACAAGTTTAGCTTTCTAATAAAAAAGGCCCTCTATCGAGGGCCCTTTAATCTAATCTTCTTTTTCTAATTTAAATTTCTTTCTAACTGAGCTCTTGATACTTTCTTCAACTAACCCCCCCATCTGGGCCATCACTCTCATAGCGATATAGTAAGGCATTGGCTCAATTTCATTCATTGTTTCCTTAGCTGCAAGGTAATCTTCTGAAGTTACAACAGCATCTCTTGAATAAGGAATATAATTAAAAACAAGCTCTTCAATTTTTTCAACACGAGTTGAAGGTCTTGGATGCGTTGAAACAAGTAACTCTAACCAAGACTCTTGACGATCACCCATTGCTGCAAAAAACTTTGATAGGCCATATGGTGAATAACCAGCCTCGTGAGCGTATTGTACACCAATTTTATCCGCTTCAAGCTCTTGAAGACGACTAAATCCCATAAGTGGAATTTCTTCTAATTTATCATAGATATAATAAGCTGCTGCTGCACCAAAGATATTAAACTGTGCCCATACAAGTCCAGCTCCAACATACTTTGTAGCAATATTTTTTAAGTTTCTTGAAACAGATTCTGTTCCGTGACGTTCAGTAACGTGGGCCCACTCATGTCCAAGAACACCGGCTAGCTCAGCTTCTGTTTCGAGTGCTTCAATTAGACCTCTAAATACAAATACATATCCACCAGGTAGAGCAAATGCATTCTCAATTGGTGCATTGATGAAGTAAACCTTCGGTTCAAGATCAGGCATATCTGAAGCTTTTGCAATTTTAGTAAGCATCTTCTGTAAATACTCGGCCATTTCACCGTCTTTATAAACATAACCTGAAAATTGGCTACGGATTGCATAACTGGCCTCTAGACCCATATCTTTATCTGAATCGAATTTAAAGAAGTTACGGCCAAAACCATTATGTAGTCTCCCCTTCTCTCCAATACGATTGTGGTTCTTATATTTTCCTACGAACTTACATGAAGCTAAACTTTTAAACTTAGACATATCAATTGTTAATTCACTACCATCAACTTTAAAATCAACAGTATTAGAGCAATTAGTAAGTTTGAATTTTTCACCTTGAAGCTTAACACTTCCTTCTCTTCTTAAATCAACAGTTCCTTTTTCAGAGTTATAACCTCTTACCTCGAACTTCATATTGATTTCTGTAGCAGGTAGCTTGTTTACACTATTTGCATAGAAAGCTTCTGCATGAGTGTAATCTAGATCCATTGAAAGATTACGTGGATAAGTTCCTTTGATTTCAAATGTTTCTCCAGATGATCCATTGAAATTTAATTTTTGACTATTAACCTTGATCTCACCACTAAGTGCATCAGAGTCAAGAGAGTGTACAACCTTAACCGTTGTTATCTTCTCTGCATTACACGATACGAGTAACGCAAGAACCGCTAGCATACCTATATTCTTCATACCTATCTCCTAATGTTTGGAGTATCAGTATCAATCTTTAAGAAGTTATGCCATTGAAGTGTAAATAAGATAGGAATAAAAGAGGCAATCATGACTCTATGGACTCATAAAGCCTCTTAAGATGGTATAATTTACAAGGTTTTCCGTAGGTAAAATAGGAAATAAGAATGAGAAATCGACAAGAGAGCACTAAGTTTAACATATTGAAATTACTACTAGTTATTTGTATAACTCTCCCAAGCTTTGGAGATGAGATTAAGAGCTTTTTGGATGTGGCCAAGAAGCATGTTGGAGAATATGAAGTCATCAAATCAAATAGTCGATTCTGTGACTCAGGTACTCTCGCTTTTCTAAATTCTAGTAAACCTAAAGATGGCCTTAGAATTGGACAGACAATTTTCTTTGGCCCATTTTCAAAAGAAAAACAAATTGAAAATACTTCTGATGGCTGCAAGTCAACATCTCGTTATAAGTTTGAAAATAACAAGGTAACTCAATTTTCAGAAATCATAGAATGCCCTAAAAAGTTTAAAAAGCTTGAAGCCACAAGTACTCAGGTTTTAAGTTTTAGTGATGAGCAAGTCTCTTATAATTCAATCGAGAGTAAGATCAAGTGTATATTCAAACGCAAAAAGGGAGGTAACTAATGAAGACTTTAGTTATATTCTTTTTAAGCTTTAATTTATACGCAAATGAAACAACTCCGTATTCGACAGCTCAATTTTTAGAAGAAATAAATGTTGTTATTGATCAAGTCGTGGCCCCACCTGAAGAGCCATGTATAGACTGTAAAGTTGAAGATAATCTTATTTCAGAGGCAGATCCATTACCGACAACATTTCGACGAGGCTCTCTTTATTTTAATAAGATGTGTGAGAACTTTGTAAAAGAAGATGGTAGCCTTGGTGTATGGGGAGATATGATTGTTAATTATATCGACAATACAGAGGGAGCATCGGATATCTACCTCTATGATGAAGTGAGAGGAATGACAGCAAGCCCATACACTTGCCCTAATTGGTACAATCTAAATAACCAGCAAAGAAAGAGGTTTTGGGTTTGGATGTTTGCTTCAATTGCACAAGTTGAATCATCATGTGATCCGACAAAAGTAAATACAGGGCCTGTTCCTGATGCCACAGATCGTCCAACTGGACTATTTCAGCTCAATCAAGTTAAAAGAAATAGAATGTGGCGCGGAGAAAATTGTAAGTTTGAAACTGGTTATACCGCAACAATCAAACCAGAGAATCAGATAAAATGTAGCATGGACATTATGATGGAAATTCTCAAAGGAAGACGCGGAATATATCGCGGCTCAGGTAGAATTTTTCCAACTAATTCCTATTGGGAAAAGTTAAGACCTAATCATAGTCAAACTGGTGGGCCTATTGGTGAGCTAGTTAGAAACTACCCTCCTTGTAAAGCAACCCCTTAAGTTATTAAATCTCTGTCAAGAAATTGAGTTTAAGCCTCAATTTCTTGGCTAATAAATGCCAATCCGGAAAGAAATTCTTCACTAAGTCACTAATATTCAATTAGTTAATAAAATTAAGTTAAGATGTCGATAAACCACTGTACTAACAGGGGATTTAGTTGAACGTTGGCGAAAAATTAATATATTCTTTAGTCATCTCATTAAGCTTAATACTTAGCTCTAATATAGGTGCCTCTACAGACCTCATCGGATATTCGGGAAGGCTTGTACAAACTGATGGAACCCCTATTACGGGAACTGTCGACTTACGCTTTGAAGTCTTTAACTCTACAGGTCCGACTCTTCTTGAGACAATTAATATTAATTCTGTAACACTTTCAAACGGAATCTATAGCACAGAACTTGTGATACCAAATTATCAAACTCATGTTGAAGACCTTACCGGTAGTGAAACTCTTTTAATAAGAGTAACTGATGTTACTAATGGACTCACTTTTGACTATCAAAAAATACTTTCTGTTCCGATGGCATTCTATGCAAATAAGGCCGTAACGGCGGATTCAATTGCTAACGCAGCAATCACTCCAGATAGCCTCGACTTCGTTGGCGGCTGTCTAGATAATCAGGTTTTAATTAAATCAGGTAATCAGTTTGATTGTATCAATCAAACGGCAGCATTAACTGTTGATAGTACATTAGTAAATAATGCTGGAGTTTTAGGTCAGGCCACAGTTGGTACTGCGGGAACTTATACATCAGTTACAGTTGATCAATATGGACGTGTTACAAGTGGATCAAATCCAGAAGTGGGTTCAGCAGATATTACTGATGGGTCTATTGTTGATGCAGATATTAGTTCAACAGCCGCAATTTCATGGTCAAAGATAAACGCACCAACTATTGATAAAACTTATGTAGGCTTAGGTAATGTCTTAAACGTTGCTCAAATTCCTGCTAGTGATCTCGACAACTCGGGAACTCTTGATTCTTCAACACAAGTACCAAGTGAATTAGCGGTAAAAGGATACGTCGATACATATGCTGATGCTAAGGTTATTGATGATATGAGTGGGACTCAAACGACAATCGCCCCTTCTGTTAATTCAGTTAAAAACTATGTAACGACAGAAATTGGTAACGTTAATCAAACACAATGGACAACAACAGGTAGTGATATCTATTACAACTCAGGAAATGTTGGAGTGGGAACAACAACTCCAACTTACCCACTACATGTCCAAAATGCCACATGGGCAGAAATTGGAATTGAAGGTACAACTTCCGCTGCGGGAGCTAGTTTAAACCTTCTTGGACATGAAGATAAGAAGAGTGCAATTAGAATGCAAACAGGAAACTCTGCTGCTTCTTACTGGGATATCATGGCATTTGGTTCAAACTCAGTGGCCACTTCTAGTCAGAACGAACTTCATTTCAACTTCTTTAATGGCGCTAATAATACAGCATTAGTGTTAGAAGGAAATACAGGAAATATCGGAGTTGGAACGGCAGCACCGACGCAGAAACTAACAGTTGATGGAAATATAAATGTAACAACAACAAATGATATCTGTATTGATGGTGGTAATTGTCTTTCAACAGTTGGCTCTGGTGACGGAACTGTTACATCTGTTTCAACTGGAACTGGACTTACTGGTGGCCCAATTACAACAACAGGAACAATCAATGTTGATGTTGGAACAAGTGCAAATCAAATACCTCAAATAGGTGCTGGAGGGAAACTTGCTGATTCAATTATCAATTATAATCCAGCAATTGATGTCGCACTCACAGGCTTTACAAATGGAACAGCTTCAAGCGTTGTTGCAACAGATACAGTTCTACAGGCCTTTGGAAAAGTTCAGGCACAACTAGATGCTCATGCCAGCTCAATTGCAGGTAACGCTATCACTGATACTGATGATGTAGCAGAAGGTACGACAAATTTATACTTCAGTAATACTCGTGCCCAAACAGCAGCTGTTGTTAATTCCACTGCAGGATCAGAAACAGTGCAGGCACCTTCTGTCGATGCTATGAAAAACTATGTTCTAGCTCAGACCGGTGCTATTAACGAATCACAATGGACGACGACAGGTAGTGATATATACTTTAACACTGGTGACATTGGTGTGGGAACAACGACTCCGACAGCAAAGATGGATATCACGGGAGACATTTCATTAAATACTGCCGAATACCAATGGGCACAGAGAATAAGTCTTCCCCATGCTGATGCCTCTGTAGGAAATCGTGCCCTACTGACACTGACACCAGGTGTACAAAACACAAAAGTAATTATTAGGAGTGTGAGAACAACTGCAGATTCCTCTAGTATCATAAATATGGAATTTGATGTTGCCTTTACCAATGGCGGTAATACTTTTAAAGTCGTTTCTGCCAATATTAGCAATAACTTTGTTGGCTACCAATGGTACTTTGACTCTTCTACTCAAACGGCATCCCTAAGATTTGGGCAATCAGGAAATTCATTTGCTTATAATGTTTATATCTCTTCAACAAAGCCAAATATACCGACACTAACCGTTGATGCAGGGACACCGCCAACAGGCGTAGCAATGACACCAGACTATATTATAAATTCAAATGGTAATGATTTTAAAATAACAAAAAATGGAGTTGATGAATTTAATATTCTAAGCTCAGGAAATATCGGAATCGGTACAACTACTCCAACTCAAAAGCTAACGGTAGATGGTGGAATGAATGTGACTACTGGAAACGATATCTGTATTGACGGTAGTGGCTGTTTATCAACAGTAGTAGCGGCAAGCGGTGAGCAAAATACAGCATCAAGTGCTGGTGGAGCATCACTCGTTCTTGCAAAGTCTGGAACAGATCTTCCATTTAAGGGATTAACAGCAACAAGTGATATAGCCTTAACTGAGAATGCTAATGACATTCAGATTGGAGTTAATACATCAAATGGAGCAAATGAGCTTTTAAGACTTGATGGGTCTGGACGTGTTCCATCATCAGTTGTTGATGGCACGACTGTATTAAATACTCCGTTAACGGGATATACAGTGGGAACAAATTCAGTACTTGCAGCAACTGATACAGTTCTTGATGCCTACGGAAAATTACAGGCACAAATTAATGCAAACTATACGGCCATTACAGGCCTTGATACTGATGACGTGGCCGAAGGGACAAATTTATATTTCACAACGGCACGTGCTCAAACAGCAGCAGTTGTAAATTCAACAGCTGGAACAGAGACGACTCAAGCACCATCTGTAAGTGCGGTGAAAAATTATGTAACAACTCAGATGGGGACAATTAACCAATCACAATGGACCACTAATGGAAGTAATATATATTTCAATACTGGAAAAGTCGGCGTTGGTTCGACCACCCCAGCCTCTAAGTTAGAAGTTTCAGGAGGTACAGGTCTTATTACAAGTCCACTAACGCTATCAGAAACACACTTTAGAGTAGTTAGAGACTCTGATTATGGTGGTCTTCTTTTACTTGATAGAGATGGTGACCCAGCGACAATTAATGATACTAGCACTGTACTCTTCTATGGTGATGATGTTGGTGATGACCTTCACTTATCACACTGGAGATCAGGTGCCGCAAGTTTACGCCATGACCTGACAATTAAAAGTGATACTGGAAACGTTGGGATAGGAACGACTGCCCCAACAGAGAAGTTACATGTTGCAGGAAATGTGATTGCAGCTTCATACCTTTATACATCAGATGAACGCTTCAAAGAGAATGTCGAAACAATTATTGATCCACTTCATAAAGTTAGGTCATTAAGAGGTGTAACTTTTGACTGGAAGACAGATGAGTTTCCTGACAGAAACTTCCCGCAAGAGAAGACTGTTGGTTTTATTGCTCAAGAAGTTGAAAAAGTTCAACCAGAATTAGTTAAAACAAGTAAGGATGGATATAAATCAGTTCAGTACGGAAATATCACTGCACTTCTTGTTGAAGCAGTGAAGTCAATCTCAGAGCAATTAGACAAGCTCTTTTCAAATGACGAGGAAGTTAAAAGAGAAATCGCTTCTTTAAAAGAAGAGAATGAGCAACTAAAAGCTGAAATGCAAGAGATGCGTGCTGCTATCAAAGAGTTACAAAAAGCAAATAAAGAATGAACTTTAAAATAGGTCTTCTATTTACTTTTATCTTCTCTCAAGCTGCCTTTGGGATTAACACTGTTGACACAGGTTTTAAACTTACCTCAAATGAGTTACGTACGATAGTAGCTCATGGAACTTGTAAGAAAGTTTGGAATACTTCATCAACTAAAGAACATTTTGTTGCAACTAAAACAAATGTTGAGTGGATGAATTTCTATGCTAACAATCCCTCTGACCTGGTTATTAGAGATTGTAATGTTTCATGTTCGACAATGAATAAAACAGGCAGTTATGCAAGTGGCGTCTATTCAGTTGATATCGATGGGGCAGGCCCATTAAGTGCAATGAATGTCTATTGTGATATGGATAATGACGGTGGTGGTTGGACCCGCGTTTTCAAACACAATATTACTGGTGGATACTTTCCAACTGTAAATGATGCTCTTTTATATAATCAAACAACCCCAACAGCAAACCTATACTCGATTCTTCAGTATATTGATGAATTTGAGAATCTCAATCGATTTACTTTTAAAATTAATTATCCAAATGAATCATGGAGAAATATTTGGTCACAATACACAAACCCAATCTATGATACTCCTGTCTCTGGCTATCGCGGCATCTCTATCGATAGAAATGAACAGCGTTGGGGTGGACTTGAGTTGGGGAATAATACCTTCGCCTACTCTAATGGTAATTCTTCATTACTTGATGGTTCAGTAAATCACTCAAATTGGTATTATGCGATTGGTTCAGATCAAGTTTATAAAACTGGAATTCCTTCAACTTATAATAATGATACAGGTACTGCCCTTGTTGAACTCTACCTACATGATGAAGGGATGAGACCTATGTCGTGTCAACATATCCTTGATTTGGGTGAATCGAAAGGTTCAGGCGTTTATACGATTTATCCAGATCAAGTAACTCCAACTCAAATATATTGTGAAATGGATATCGATAATGGTGGTTGGACTCTCTTCTATGCCAATGCTGCTGATGCTACAATGACGACTAAGAAGTCATATGATGAAATGAAAAATGAATTTTCAGGAATTAATATTACCGCAACGAACTTCAGCGATATAAACACAGTTGGTATGCATAACTTCTTTGATTTCTCGGCTACTCAAATGATGGCAAGAGATATTACAAACTGGGGAGCAACTGACTTTTCAACAGTTGAGTTCTTTAACCCTAACGACTTTAATCTAGTCGTCGATATGCAATCGGGGCCAAATCGTTCGAACCCTGGTGATTGTGACATGCTCACAGGTGGCTCTCAATTTCGCTTTAGAAATAGTAATGGAACTGATTATTACCTTGATCGCCACGCTCGTTGGGTAGGATTTGGATGGGGAGATTGCTTGCCAGGTTATACACAAACATCAACTTCTGATGTTCACGACCAACCGAGACATTATATCTATCATACATCAAATAGTGGTGATATCTATCGAACAAGAGGTGTCGGAGGATTTAACACTGGTCAGGCAAATGTTAAGGCGCGCTACTTTTTAAGAGAGAAATATGACCGTCCTAAAAACTGTATGGATATTCTTTTAAGTGGTAAATCTCGTGGTAATGGAAGCTATACAATTTATCCAGAAGGCAGTGCTGTTACTGTTGATTGTGACATGACGACAGATGGTGGCGGCTGGACAAAAGTATGGCACGGTTACCCTACTCACGCAGTCAGAGGTGAAACCTCAGCAGAAATTTATTCGAAATCAAATTCTATAGCCTTTAATCAAATGCGTATTGAAGGTGTAAATACAGGCTTTGATATTACCGATAATACCTGGGAGACTGCATACTTAGATAAGACAATTCCACAATACTTTCAACAAGTAGCGGCCCTAGGGGATGCGACTAATCCTAATGTCATGTTTGCGGATATGGATGGAAATGAAAACGTAGGTTTAGTTGGTCAGTACTTCTTCTATGGCTATGGAAATAATTGGCGAGTCTTTTATAGTTGTATTAACGTTGACCCTGTTACAACAGACCGAGTATACCTTGGTGGTGGTTACGGTAAGCGATGTGTACCTAGAGACACTTTTGTGACCACCGATATATCGACATGTGCTAGTTCTGGAAATAACTATTGTACAAGTGCCTTTACATCAACAGAAACTGACACCGGTCTTGGACTAAACCTTAAACAATACCAAGAAACAAGAGTATGGGTCCGCTCACTTCCTTCGATGAGATCGTGCCGTGAAATTCTTGATCGCGGCTATTCTGCTGGAACAGGAGTTTATTTAATTGACCCTGATGGGCCACTTGGAATAGATGATCCATTTCCGACAATATGTGACATGGAAACTCAAGGTGGTGGCTGGACTCTTGTATGGGGAAATACAAGAGAAGGAACAAATAAGCCAACAACAGGTATTAGCTATAGTAATTCAATTAGTACACTGCCACGTTGTTCTCATGATCGATCAACTTCAAGTGACTTTACAGGCAAATGTTCTCCAATCTCAAGACAAAGCATTGGAGCAGAATCTCCTAATGAATACTTAGAAACTTTGAATTACTTTGTAGGACTGGAGCACTGGGATAAAATTTCAGGCAATGATGACTTTCAATTACTCTATTCTTGGTCTTATGACTATGACCAACCAATATCGCAACAGGCGATTATGACAGTAAAGAATTTTGATCCTGCTGATAAATACCGTTTAAATATTGAGTCCTATCAACAAGTTCTTGGCTCAGTGAAACCAGGAATCGCTATCACACATGGAGGTTATCCATGGACAACAATTGATCAAGATAATGATAGTAATTCAACTGATAATTGTGGAACACTATATTCATCGACACCTTTTTGGTATGCTGCATGCTGGAGTGGGAAAATTGATGGTGGAGGAGAATTAAGCGGTAATGGCTATTATAACGGTGCTTATTGGATAAGCTCGTCAAAAGCCTGGGCCACTGACCCAGCAACTGCAGCTGGCGCAGGAAATGGCTGGCTTATGATCCGAGAAGCAAACTCATATGGTAATTACAAGTCTTCTTGTAAACAAATACTCGAAGAAAATCCAAATGCACCTTCAGGAAATTACACGATTAACTTCACACCTGGTGGCAACACTTTAAGAACTGTTTATTGTGATATGACAACTGACGGTGGCGGCTGGACTTTAGTTGTGCGCTCAAGTGGTGTAACAGATCTCGATAACTCAATTATGGTTAGCACTGTCGCTGACCATCTCTTAGTGCATCGAAGTGTTCCTAATACAAGAGCATCTATTAATCCAGAGCAATTCTCACGTGCAGTTGGAACAACTGATGCCATGTTCATTTCACCTTCTTACAATGCAGGAGCACCAATAATTGAAAATGGTACAGGGGTATGGGATTACGACTATACTGATTGTACCGGAAACCTTCGTCATACCAGTCGTACGGCCGGCTGTACAGGCCAAAATGCCAATGATAGCTACACTACGGCCGATGCCTTTAATATCGCGATCAACTCAGGTAACGAAGGTATTGTTCCAGCATACGGAACAGAAGTCTGCTACTCAGGAAAGGGTGCTTGTACATTTGAATTCTATCTACGCTAATTTAATTAGCTAAGATCTTAGCAAGAAAGCAAGTCTTACCATCCGAGTGCCTAACTCCTTTATAAACAATATCGTGATTAAGTTCACCTTCTTCATTTCGAGCGCGGTAAATATCAATATCATCACCTAGATGAGTCTCGGCCATAAAGTTAATTTCAAACTCATTTAGCTTTGCTGTTTTATGTAATTCAATTGGAATTGAATCTAAGATCCACTGAGAATACTTTGTATTATTCACATGCATATTAAGGTCAAGATCACTATTTCTAACGACAATCGTATTAACTTTTTCAAAGTTTTCACGAGGCTCTACCTTGTGTGCAATATAATCTAATTGATAATCTGTGCGGGGATTAATTCTCTCTAAAGGAAAGTCTGGCTTCTTAACTTTTCTGGTCTTTCCATCGAGGATCATCCACACTGTTGAGCAATCCCCTATTTTTTCACCATCTTGAAAAATTTCAAAATCGCGGAAAGCGTACATCCCCTGAGGCTCGCGTGACCAAGTTTGAATTTCCAATTTTTCATTCCAACCAGGAAATCTCGTCATTCGAAGCTTTTGTCTTACAAGAACCCAAAAAGACTGGTCTCTAATCATATCCTCAAGCCCAAAGCCCATCTCCTCAGCGTGAACTGTAGCAATGTCCTGCAAATAGCCTAAAATGCCGTAGAGGCCTAGCTTCTTGTTGATATTAACGCTATTGATACTAACCTGATAGGTCTTCTTATATATTGCTTCTTTCATGCCTATATTTAAGCAAAAGCGCATTGGTTTTGGCCAGTGTCTAAAATATGAACACCAACTATGGCATTTTTGCACGATATTTAGGCTTTTGAGGCTATTTTCTTGGCACGCCTATTGCATCATATAAATTGTATCAATGGGAGGAATTATGAAGGCTTGTTACAAAAAGCTATTTATTATGAGTGCATTATTTCTATCGAGTACTTACGTACAAAATGAAATGATGATTTCTAATAACGTAGAACGCACAGGACACTATCGTGAAATTGCAGGTGAGCAAAATGTGCAAGAAATTACGGTCTCTAATTACCAGGTCCATCAAAAAGGAATCTTTGACCTTTGGTTTGACTCCGCAAGACTTTTTGGAAAGGTTGAGCATGTTACAAAAGTTGAGATTCAATTAAAAGATAAGAAATTAATCGATGATTATAAAGATCTCACAAAACGCTTTGGCGAATTGCAAGAGAAGTCTAGTACAATGACTGAAGAGCTTGCTAGAAGTAGTGAGGAGATTTCAAAACTTAAATCACAATTGAGTGAAGTCCAATCATCAACAGACAATGTCGATGAAGCAATCAAACAAGAGAAAATTCAGGCCCTCGAAGAGCTTATCGAAGCTCGAACAGCTGAGCTTGAAACTGCAAAAGAGGCTATCTCTAAATTTGAAGAAACAAAAGAGAACTTAAGACTAATAAGTGAAAAACTTATTACTCTTCAAGAAGAAAATGAAGCATTAAAAGAAGAGAATGCAAAACTTGTTTGTGAAATTCAAAATGCAAAATCAGAAGTTAATACTGATGAAATCAAAAAGCTTCAAGATGAGTTAGCTAAGATTACAGCTGAGCTAGATGAATATAAGAAAGAAGATTCAAATGAAGAGTCTCCTAAAGTAGCTTCATCTGAAAAAGAAAAAGAAGAAGATAAAAAAGAGAAGGAAGACAAAGATAAAGAAGACAAGAAAGATAAGGATGATTCTGAATTTACAGAAACAGAACTTGCTCTTATTGAGTATATTCAATCAATGCAAAATGAAATTGCACAACAAAGACAAGAGCAGCAAGCATTCATGATGCAACAATTAATTAATCCAATGGCCCAGTCATTTACAAAGCCTCAGATTAATTCGTACTTTGGATCATTTGATGCCTTTAATAATCAGCAAAGTGATTATATGTCTATGATGCTTGATTTAAGACAGCAGACACAATTTATCCAGAGCTTGAACGCGGCCAATAATTGGAATTACGGTTACAATGACTATTACGGACAAGATGCACCAATGATGAGATTCAGTGAATCAATGCCTTGGGGAACGCAATTGGCACCAGATCAAGCGATTCAGGTAAAGAATTATGATTACTCACGCTACGGTTTTGGATGGGGAACGCAAATCCCAGCTCAAAACTTTAGACTAGGAGCTTCAGCTACAAAAGGAAGCTACGGTGGTATGAATTCAACTGGCAACACTCCAATTATGAACAACCAATCAAATGTTTTAGATGCCTCTAGTACAGGTGACTTTAGGCTATTTTAATACCCCACCCCCTCCATTTATTTGATACATTGGCCGACTTCAATAGTCGGCCTTTTGTGATTTAATGGAAATTTTTGCCATTTTTACTAAACTTATTCATCTATTCTTCGAAGAGATACTTGTTACATTTAAGAAATAAGGTCTATTCATGAAAGAATTAAATAAAACTCATAGTAAAAAAAGACTCATTAAGAAATGCCATATGTGTGGCCATATGCATGACACTGCTACAGAAGTTCAAAAATGTCATAGCTGCAAGAAGTCATTTCTTCCTTCAAACTACTTTAATAAGATTCATGCTTCTAATTCTCAAGAGTTTAGAATGCTTTTCTCTGAAGTTAACGACCTGCATGAAGAAGACGTTATAAAGGGTATTACCGTCATTTGGTAAGACTTTATTAATTCTCGTTCTCTACTTAACGTGATATCGTTCAATAATGGAGAACACAACACACACAAGTACTGAAAATACCTTTAATTTACACCCTGTTGTTCAAAGACTTTTGAACAAGAAAGGCATGTCTCATGAAGATATTCGTGAGTTTCTTTCTTGGGATTTAAAAGCTTTGCCCAATTTTGGGGAGCTCATTGATATTGATGTAGCGGCCAATGAAATTATCAAGTCACTTGATGCAGGTGAAAAGATTGCAATTTACGGTGACTACGATGTGGATGGTACAACTTCATGTGCTCTCTTCTATCAATTCTTTCAAAAATTAAATCGTGAAGTTGAACTCATACAACCATCACGTTTTATTGAAGGCTATGGCCTACATAATTGTTCAATTGATCGTGCTATTGAAGATGGCATTGATCTGATGATCACTGTTGACTGTGGTATCTCCAATGTTGAAGCCGCAGCTTATGCAAAAGAGAAAGGGCTTAAATTAATCATTACAGACCACCATAAAGATGGGCGTGAAACAATGCCAGATGCAGTGGCCGTTGTTAATCCTTCTCGTCGTGATGAACCGGCTGACTCAGATATGAAACCTCTTGCTGGTGTTGGTGTTGCATTTGCAATCTGTGTTGAAATTAGAAAGATCCTTCTTGCACGTGGTGAAGATATTCCTTCAGTTTATGATCTTCTTCAATATGTTGCTATTGGAACGATTTGTGACCTTGCTCCTTTAACTCCGATGAATATGAAGCTTGTTCGTCATGGAATGAAGCTGATTAAGAATACTCAATACGAAGGAATAAAGGCATTCTTCGATCCTACAGATCGTTCAAAAGATGTTATTCCAAGTGAGAAATTATCTTTTAATGTTGGCCCTCTTATTAACTCGAAAGGTCGACTTGATCATCCTGAGATCGCATTAAAACTTTTAATTTCAAAAGATTATAACGAGGCACGTGAGTACTATCACCAACTTGTTAATTGTAATACAGAGAGAAAGGCCATTCAAAAAGAAGTCTTTGAAGAGGCCCAACAACAAGTTATCGATGAAATTAAAAGAGGTGGAGGAGATCACGATATCTCCATTGTCTACGCTCCTCATTTTCATGAAGGTGTTATTGGAATTGTCGCTTCAAAACTTGTTGAAACTTTTAAAGTACCTGCCATTGTTTTCAGTGATGCTGAAGATGAAGGTGTTATCAAGGCCTCAGCTCGTTCAGCTGGAGAGCTAGATATTTATCATCTCTTAAATGAGCATCGTGATTTCTTCTTAAAATTTGGAGGCCATAAAGCAGCAGCAGGCCTTTCCATGAAACAAGAAAATTATGAAGCCTTCAAACAATCAATGAATGAAAAGCTTCGTGCTATTCCGCTGATTCAAAGAACGGTACAGAACTTCTATGATCTTGAAATATCACCTAATGAAATCGACCCTGCTCTTCTAAGAGGACTTGATGCCCTTGAGCCTTATGGGATGGGAAATGCAAAGCCTATCTTTAAGCTTAAAGGAGCAATGCTTAAGAGTTATGATCTACTAAAAGATGTGCACGTTCGCTGGAACTTCACTTCAATTACAAATCAGAAAATTAATCTTAAGGGAATTAGCTTCAACTATATGACAAAATGGGGAGCGCTTACGCCAAATGAGATATTTGAGCGCCAAGCAGACCCTAATTGTGAATTAGAAGTCTACTTTACGCTCGCTTTAAATTACTTTAATGGTAATAAGTATATTCAACTGATGGTTGATAGAATTGAGATGAATTAATTAAATTCTAAGGTCTCTCAATTGTTACTTTTTCCATAACGATGTCATGCATTGGACGATCGTGCATACCTGTACGAACTGCACCAATCTTCTCTACAACATCCATTCCTTCAATAACTTTACCAAATACAGTGTGGCGTCCATCTAAATGTGGTGTTGCACCTAGTGTAATAAAGAATTGAGAGCCATTTGTTCCAGGCCCTGCATTTGCCATTGAAAGAATTCCCGCACCTTCATGACGAAGTTCTGGAAGACATTCATCTTCAAATTTATAACCTGGTCCACCCATTCCCGAACCTTCTGGGCATCCACCTTGGATAACAAATCCAGAGATAACACGGTGGAAAATTAGCCCATCATAATATGGCCCTTCTTTTGCTGAAGTCTTCTGTCTTCCCTCTGCAAGGTTAACAAAATTCCATACCGTTTCAGGACATTCCTTTGCATAAAGTTCAACTTTAAAATCTCCCATATTTGTCTGGAAGTTTGCGTAAATACGATCTAATTCTTCTTTGTGAGAATCTTTCTTTGTTCCTAAACCAAACATTGGTTACTCCTTAATATTTAATAAATTTATAACGACCTTTAACGAATGAAGGACGTTTTGAATTAGAATATATTCTAATATTTTTAACACTCTTTTCTAAATAGCTTCTTATATATAAAGACTCTTCTGATGTTAACTCTCCAGCTTCATCAAAGTAAGTTAAGTAACTAAAGTCCACAAAGAAAGCACCTTCATAAACGACATTTGCCTTTTTCATCATTGACTTCATTTCATCTTCTAGAAAACAAGTTGAAACAAAAATAGGTCTACCTTGCAGCATAGATTTAGAATTCATTAATCGAGAAAGTCTCGATAAGTTTTCTCGGTAGCTATCAAACCAGATAATATTAACATTCTTAAACTTTGGTCTTTTTAAGTATCCACCTGTTGCACTTACAAGGTCATTTGCACTAAAGAAGATTTGCTCGACTTCTTTTAGTGTTGGACTTCGATCCATTCCCTTTGCCTTTTCACGGTAGATTTTATTAAAGGCATATTGAATTTGTGAAGCATTCTGGTGATCAAGAGAAAAACTCGTCATTAAGTTTTTAATATTTAAATAACGGATTTGAGTTGAGCGAGAACATTGAGATGCACTTGAATAGTCACGCCATTGAGGAATAAGAGGAAGAAAGTATACTGCCGCTCCAGAGTCTCGATAATACTCATCTGTCTGAACTCTCTCAAAGTCACGCTCGACCACAGTTGAGCACGAGAATAAGATTGTTAATAGTAATAGCGAAATATATTTCAATTCTTAACCTTTAATTAATTTTGCTTAGAAAAGTATTTTAACATATCTTCTTTAATTTCATCTAATGACATATCAATTAGTGAATAAAAGCCTTCTTCATTGTGATCTAAGCCTCTTATTTTCTCCGTATCAAGATATAAACCTTGATCAACACAAATTCGATCACAGGCCAATGTCTTTAATTGCTCTGCTCCTCCAAGAAGTTCACTACCTTCGATCGTAACAAAAAGTCCTTCTCGATCTAGCAGTTTATCAACTGATGAAACAACAGCACTATTATAAATCATGAGACGTGGCTTTGGTTCGGCCGGAGCTGGAGTCTTTGCTTTAATATGAGGCTCAAGAGAGCGCCACTCCATAATCTTCTTTTCAAATTCAGTGACTTCAGAATTAAATTGTTCACGATCTTTTGCAAGAAGATCTCTAAAACCATCAATTAATTCTTTATCTTTTAAATCAATCCCATCAAACGGGATCTCTTCACTTGTTACAAGTTGAATTGTCTTTGTTAGGTCTTCGAGATACACATCCTTAAGCTCATTAAGGAGTCTTAGGTTCTCGCGTCCACTTCCAACAAGACATAAGTTACGTGCTTGCTTAATTGCATCAAGACAAGACTGATGCTCACTGTGATAAGTTAGTCTCTCATCATTTCTTAATGTCTTTTCATTAAGAGCACAAACATTCGCAGCTCCCATAGCATTGGGACGATATAATTCATTTGAGAAACAAACGAAGTCAAAGTCTTCAAAGGACTCAATTGAGTTTTTTAGAGACTCCAAAACATCTTCTCCAAGTTTTTCAAAGATCTCAGGATTCTCTAATTTCTGTCTTTCTATTTCGCTGGTTGCATTAACGTTGAAAACAACTCGAAACGTGTCGGCCATTCGAGATCGACTCTCAAAGCGATGAGAAGGGGCAATAAATCTTTTGTGTACGCGAGCAATTTTCACATTCTTGTGTGAAACACCACTTAAATCCATAGATGGATTAAATTCACCAAAAAGCTTCACATGAACACCAAGCTCAGTAAAATACTGGTAGGCGTCAAGAGCCTCTCTATCACTTCCTAAAATAGCTATTTTCATGGCCCGATATTATAAGGTTCAAAGCCTAATTGCAATTAGATAAGCGATTAAATGAACAGTGACTTCATCTCACCATTATCCACTACTGAATACTCTGAGAATGCGTAGATAAAGTTAATGAACTGCTCCATGGCCTTGAATGAGTGCATTGATTTATCAAACTCACAACCATATTGCATATAAGTGACACCATCAGCTCCCTCTGTCAGTGCGCTATGACGAATCGTAACGATTACAGGAATATAAGAACCTTTAGTGAAGTAGAATTTAAGCTTAAGGTCTTCCCCTAGCTTAATCTTTGTATCTGTTTTCTCATTCCATGGAACATTAAATGAAAGTCCATCTTTTGAGATATCAACCATATTAATAGGATAAGAATAACCATCTGACTCAATTACCGAGTAAGCTCCCATAAAATTATTGAAACAAATACGCTCAAAACTACGACGTTTCTTTTCAATATTTTCTTCTCTTTTAGCTTGGAAGTTGATTACTTTATTGTCAGACATTTCTACCCCTTATAACGATAAATTTACTGACTTACTTGTCGTCAAAAGGGAGAATTTCATGAGGTAAACATTAGATAAATTCGTGCTTGGGCAAGAAATTCCATACAAACAAGTTCATAAAATCAATTACTTAGAGTATTTTTTCTTCTTTTGCCAAAATGGGGTCTCAGAGATCTCGGAATAGAATAAATGATAGCTCTCAAGTCGAGAATGAATCATTAATCCCTCTTCAGTATCTGGATCATATTCCTCAGAATAAAAGGCACAGCCCTTATTGTGAGGCTCATGGGTACAATTTGAGAATTGGCAGTGGCGTGAAATCTCTTTTAAGTCTGGAAAGTACTCAATTAGTTCTTCAGGATCGATATCATCTAAAGAAAATGAACGTATACCTGGTGAATCAATTAGATAGAAGTCACCTAAATCAACAATTTCAGACCAAGTTGTTGTGTGAGAGCCTTTACCGACTTTTCCAACCTTCTTTGTCTTTAACTCCACTTCACCATCTGAAAGACATGAAATCGTCTCCGATTTCCCCACACCCGATTGGCCAACGAACAGAGCGGTCTTGCCCTTTAAGGCCTCTTTAAACTCGTGCATTCCACCTTTAAGATATTGAGTTTCATAATCTTGATCTAGAGCACAGATCTCAAAGTACTTCACTCCTAACTCTTTAAGACGTAGTACTTCGTATTGAATATCAAATTCTTCAGGGTCATAACCATCCATCTTATTAAAGACGACGATAGGCTCGACTCCCCATTGGAATGCTCTTACAAGGAAGCGATCAACGATTCCTCTTTTAAACTTTGGCCTTGCTGCACTTGAGAGAATGACCAGATAATCACAATTTGCTGCGGTAACTTTCTTTTTTGAAACTCTTACAAGAACTCTAAAAATCTCATTCTTACGCTCTAAGGCTTCCTTGATTAGATACTCACCCGTTTCAGGGATCGTCTCTAAACAAACATTATCGCCAACCACCAAGGTCTCCCCTTTCTTCAAAAGGTTACCAAGGGCAGTTGCTTTGACAACATCCTTCGTCCCCTCGATCAGACAGTCGAAGTCACGCTGATGAGAGCGAATAATTTTGGCCTTAATTGCATTTTCTGACATAATTTCCTAGTGATTTTGTATATATAAACTTTACCATCACTTCAACATATTTTACATCTTATATTGACAAATGTGGCATGTGCCATTATTTTAACTGAACACAAAGTCACTGTTACGCACTCGTAGCTCAGCTGGATAGAGCATCCGCCTTCTAAGCGGACGGTCTCAGGTTCGAATCCTGACGAGTGCGCCATTTTTCTTACGACTTTACACTTCAAAATATGAAACAAGAAACATTGAAATTTACATTTATCCTAGGGGCCTTTTGGGTTTTCGTTATGGGATTTCTCAATTTAATTCTAAAAGAAAACTATGGCCTAGATTACGACTCAGGATGGGCAATCAATTCACTTATATTTCTATCAAGTGCTCTTGTTTTTAATTACACAACAAACTCTCTTAAGATCTCAAAAGAACATATCGCTTCTTACTTAAAGATCATTGCAATCTTTTTGGCCATTGCCCTTTGCATTGATTATATCTTTCCAATTTCTATTATTAAAAAATTAGAAATTACAAATTCAAAGATTTTATTCCCACTCTTTAGTTGGAATATCTTCGTTGCAAAATCTAGTGATATTATCTTTCAACAGATACTAATTAATATTCTAGTGGAATATTATATTAAGACTTTTAATCGAAGAGATAGCGTTAAATACTTTGGAATATTCTTTGCAATTATTCACCTCCCACTATTTTACATCTTTGGACTGAAGGCCCTTTATTTTATTATTCCTTCAATTCTAGGGGGAACGCTCTTTGCATACCTGATTGCTTACTTCTATCGTGGCTACTTACTTTCTCTCGGCTGCCACTTCTTCTTCTACATCGTTCTAGGCATTGTCTTAAGATATTATAACTAGTTCATATCGTAAGTACTTAATTTTTCTTTAAAATTACTTAGACAGTTCAAGAAAATCACTTCATCTGACGATATGATACGTATGAAAAGAATTAGCCTAGCTATCCTTACATTATCGACACTTGTAGCTTGCTCTCCTAGTTATGAGATTGCTTATGAAGTTGACTCATGCGTGAAGGAAATAGATACTCGTTACGCAAAGTCAGGTCGTACTCCAAGCTCTATCTATCGTGTTGATGATATTGTCATCAACGAGAAGAGCAAAGAGCCAGAGATGAAAGTTAGCTCATGGTCAAATTCGCAATGGTATTATAATGGAAAGAAGAATCTTTCTTATTTTAATGATACAAAACTCTTCACTTACGAATCAGTCGATTGCCCAAGAAACTTCGGTGATAAATATCGTAAGAAGAATTTAGGAATTGATAAGAGAATTAAGAAAATCGATCTATAAAAAAAGGGCCTCATCAAGGCCCTTTTTATTTTCTAATTATTCAATACGTTTTAATAATCTATCATATGCAGTCTTTTTATAGCGCACAGAAATTACCTTCCAGATATCAACACTCTTATCTTCAATAATTTCACCATCTGGAGTCTCTTCCATATTTGCAACGGCCTGAGCTGTTTCATCAAACTCTGCATGTTTTTGAGCAGCATACGCTTGTGCATCATCTGCACCAAAATCAAACTTAAACTTCTCTGCCTTAGGTGCCTTATACTTACCTATTCCACTTCCACCTTTAGCTTTTGCTGCTAATCCATCTTGCTGACCAGCAGTCTCATCACCATTTTCTTCACCATCTTGTTTTGGTGGTTGTGATAAGTATGGAAGGGCCGACATAAGTCCACCTTTACCACCAGCTTTCTTATTTAATTTTCCAAATTTGTTCCCAAGTGAAGCAAGTAAATTTGCTGATCGTTTCTTATTCTTTTTATCCATTTTATCAATTGTCTTCTTTAGAGCTTGCGCAGCTTTTTTATGAATTGCTTCTGCATTTCTTCCCATAACATCAATTGCATGTTGTGTTTTAGGACTAACAGTATCCACTCCATTTAAACCATTAGTTGCATCGACCATTGCTCCAGTAAATCCATCAGGTACTGAGAATCCAACATTGCTTAACTCTCTTGAGCCTTCGACTAGATATTTCTCAGGAGATGGACATGCTTTAGATCCATTATTTGTTCTAATTTTTGGAAGTCCTCCAACACACTCAAGTTCTGTTCCAATCTTTTGTGGTTGATAAGCTGCAAATCGAGTCGTCTTCTTAGATAGGTTCCTAGTAGCTACCTTTGTTACAGCTTGGGCAGACTTAAACTTTTTTAATATGGCTTCAAGCTTTTTTATATTTTCTTCTGCATTCTCTGCTTCTTTGTCCATGGCCATTGCTGATCCTAAAGATGTTCCACTCATCAAAAGCCATAAATAGCCTCTTTTCTTACTAGAAAAAGCAAAAGCATCCATTGCACTACCAATTGGCACTAAGTAAGCACCAATCAAACCTAAAAGACCACCTATCATACCACCAGTACCCGCATGAGCTTTTGAAACAAACCACTTTAATATCAATGCATAGAAATAACTTTTACTTGATTTATCTACACTTACTGAGCCTTTTTTAACCATTGCGCCTGAGTTTTTCTCCGTTGTAGCTGTATGAATCAAGCACGCTGACTCAACAGGGGCAAGAGTAGCAGTTAATGCTGTATTTGCTGCAGCATGATCTGCAAAAGCAATCTTTAGTTTTGCAACAAGAGCGGTAGATACAGGAGTTGCAGCTAAAGCTGCTTCTAATTTACCTTCACACTCAGTTAAAGACATAGCTGAAACCTTTTCTCCAGTAAGATTACAAATTTCTTTTTCTGATTCTTTTGTTCCCAATAGAGCTTGTAAAGTATTATATTGAGACATTGATTCAGCAGGAACGATTTTTAAAGCCTCAATGTTTTCAGTAGTTACCGCTGCCGCTTCACATGCTGAAGCGACTGGTGCACTCGCTGCTTTTGAAGCATTGAAACAAGCGGCACTTGCAGCTGAGACTGCAGCAAGCGCGCTAACTCTTGCATTTAAAGCAGCAGCACAGGACTGTGCCTGAATAAACTCTGTATTACCATTAATAAGCGCAATACCAGAAGCGGTAGCAAATGCTGCAGCAGCTGCCTTCTGATACTTTGACTTTGACTCTGCTGTATCCTTAATTTCTTCTAAAGCTTGCTTTTCTTCCTCTATCATTTGTTTTTGCGAAATATCAACAGTTCCATCTTCACCTAATCCCTCATATTCAATTTTACTTTTACGATCTTTTAAAGCTTCAGTTTGTTTAAAGCTAGACATTAACTCTTGAGCTAGTAAAATTGCAGCTCCTCCAGCAGCAAACCAAACATCCAACGGCTTCGATGGTTGAAACACTGTCCATATTTGAGAAACTAGATAAGCTATTCCAAGTAAAATTAGTGGAGCTATTAGTTGATTATTAAAAATACCTAGTAAGCCACTTGAGTCTTCTTTGTTGTAAGTACCACTCATTTCCTTTCGTTTTTGAGTGATAGCATCCGTATCTGTTTCTTGTGTGTTTTCGAGTACAACAGTTCCATCATTTGAACGAACTTCTTGGGATTCCATTGAACCACCTGATGAACTTTGCTGCGGATCTCTTTCTGGCTCACCTTCTGGAGCTGGGTCCTCAGGTGCTTGCGCGTAGGCTTGAGTTGAAGAGATATTGAAACGGGCCTGTTCAATATTGATAGCAATATTTAAATTGATCATCGAAAAGATGATGGCCATGGTAAATAATTTATTGAGTACGCTTAAAGTTCTCATAAGATCCCTCTTTATTTAATACTATTTTATTATAGGGCCTTAAGAGATCCTAAAAAAGCAGGAACTTAAGTACAAACTGAGCAATTACAGTCACTTAGTATAGTTTTCAAGTGCCAAATAAATGGGTTTTTTAACCTTATTTGAGAATAAAGGAGCGATTCTTTTTTTCGCGCACCAAAGCAACCCTCTGGTTGTTCATTTTACGCCCGCGATAGCTTGGGATATTTGGATCAGAGGCAATATCAATTTGCTTTTGAACCATGGCCTTAAAGGCCGTAATCATTGAGTCTTGGCTTCCATCTAATTCTTCAACACCAAATTTTCCAAGTTCTTCGATTAGGACATGCACCGACTCAACAGTAGAAAGCGCCTGCTTATGAGGTTGGTGCTTAATGAGAAAGGCGGACTCTTTGTCTGATGAAAATGAGATACGAGGAAGCGTATTGATATTTTTTGATAGCTTCATCATCTTCTTGGCACAAGGCCATGTTCCATCAATCACAAAGATCAAAGGCTTCTTCTTTGATAGAAGCTTGATATCATCTTCAGTAGGAGAAGAGATATTAAGCGCATCCTCACCTGGGTATAAGACCATTGGATAATAGTCATCATCTTCAAGTAAAGCGTTTACTCGCTTATCTTGAGTAAAATCAATTCCCATAATGAGTTCACTATTTTCTAGAACTTTATGAGTCATTCGACCAGTGCCAAGCTTTTCCTTCTTGGCCTCCATCGGATGAATAAGAATCACAAACTTAGTATTTAAAGTAAATGGCCTTAAATGATGACAGACGCAAAGAGTGCTAGGCCTTGAACAGCCCATGCACTTTTTGCGATATGTATTTGTGTCTTTTAAATCTTTTAACATAAATTATTATTTTACTACTTTATCCCACTCTTCAGTGCTGAAGCCACGTAATGTCTTCTTACCCTTTTCAAGTATTGGTCTCTTAATAGCAGATGAATTTTCTATTAGAAGTTTAATCTGTTGTGCTTTAGTTGCCCCTTCAAATTCATCCTTGATCTTTCTAAATGTTGGACCTCTTTTATTTGCAGGTAACTCACCAAAAGCTTCGTCCCATCTTTTTAAATCTTCTTTCGTTGGAGGAGTTTTCTTATAATCAATAAACTCGTAACTTGCACCTTTTGCATCTAAATACTTAAGAGCTTTTTTTACAGTATCACAATTTTTAATTCCATAAATCTTCATCATAAATCCTTTTTTAAAATAACGACCTGTCGATTAATTATCTCAATACTGGCACCTAATTCTTTTGCGATAAAAGTAAAGACGTCCTCATTAAAGAATCCTACATGAGTCTCATCCCTTAGATACCACCAATTATTAAATTTATCTTTATCTTCTGGAAGAAAGTAAGTCATTACACCTAAGAGCCCACCAGGCTTTACAAGACTCCAACATCTTCTAATATCTTCATATGGACTATAGAAGTGCTCCCAAACCTCTGTGGAAGTTACAAAGTCGTAACCTTCTTCAACTAAGAGAGACTTATCATCAGCGTAGTAAATATCATAATCTTTAACATCATGTCCTAGTTTTGCCATCTCTAAAGACAAAGTCGGGCCAGGGCCACAGCCAAAATCTAATCCTTTTGAAGGACGATGAAGTCTTTCATTTAAAGGTAGAATTAGGCGATTGAGAAAGTCCACATATCCTTGGTCGACACTATCATTATTATGATTGTCATAACGACTTTTTTCAATTTTTGCTTCTAATAATTTATTGCGATCCTTAAAAACATAAGAACAATTAAGGCACTCAAAATAATCATTTTGAATGGCGTGCGCGTAGAGCTGCGTTGAATTATTTAAGCAAAGTGGACATGGCATATTGATGTTTTTATTACATCATTAGGTCATTGAAAAGGTTTTTAAGCTGCTTTAGCCTAAACCTTTTGAAGTTTTTCTTCATTGATTTCGTTAGTTTTTCTTGAGAGATTCTATTGATTGCCTGGACAAGCATATGTGGAAGAGCTCCCCCTTCCCCACTTAAGTTAAAAGCGGCTATCGTTATTAAGTCTGGCTTTTTAGTCTTTAATAGGCGAATCGATTGGTAGTGGCCATTGCTTGTATCACAAGCGCTTGGATCACTAACGGCATAATTTGTACGACATACACTTGGTCGATCAAAGTAGACCTTACAAGCACCGTTTTCATCTAAGAAGACACAGCTCCTATCCTGGAAGTCCTGTTCAAACCAAGCTTCAGTACTATCTTTTTTCAAAGACTGCTTAACTAATTTTTCAACATCAATCTTTATTCCGTCTTCTAAAATGCTAATTGCAAGTAAATCAGCTTCATCACGATTTACAGAGACCTGAGTATGACAACATGCTGAACAGCCCTTTCGACAAGAGATTAATTCATTTACATCAGCATCAGCAATTATATCCTGAAGAGACTCATCAATTAATTCGTGGGAAAGTTGGGCACGTTCGGCAGAATCGTAGCGCTTGGCCATTCTCTCATAAGAAGCGATATAGAAACGTCGAAACTCTAATAAGTTAGAGAATTTCTTAAAAGTTTCTAATGCTCTTTGAGGATAATTCAGCTCAACCTCCTGATAAAGCTAAAGAGTCTTAGTAAGAGACTCAAATAAATTATATCGCATCAACAATGAACACGAACCAGGTAGGCAATAATCTCTATTTACAAACAGAACGTATTCACTTTAACTAACACAAAATAAATTACTGGATTTTTCTTCTATACTATCGTAAGATTCAAACAATCGTTTGAACTAAACATACGTTTGACTAAAACCTAGGACTTTTATGAATATTTTCAAGTACTTATGCCAAGGATTATCATCTTCGATTCTCCTCGTACTATTAATCAATCAAAGTATCCACGCAGAGACCATTACTGTTAACGAAGAAACATTAGTAAACTGGGCCGGCCAAGAGAACTTTAATCGCTTAAGGATATCTCTTGATGAATTAGCAAAGAAGCAAGAAAGGGCCAAGTATGATGAGAACTTTGGTTTTACTTTTGATGCCGAAGCAAATTATCAGGAAACAAAAGAGCAATCCTTTGTTCAATTTATTCCAGTAAGCTCTCCTGTGGCAGACTTTAAAGCAAAGTTATCAAAGAACTCAAAGTACGGACTTCAGTACGGTGTTGTGATGAATAGTAATCAAGTAACAAATAATCTCTATAAAGATGGGACAACAACATCAGCTGGAGCCTTTTTAGCTTTAGATCTTTATAAGGATTTCCTGGGTTCAACTTCTCGAGTACAAGATAAGAGCCTTTTAGTACAAGAAGAAATATCTAAAAGACAAAGATCAATTTCAGAGCATACTTTTATTCAAGAAGTTAGAAAGCTCTACTGGAAGATTGTGGCCAATAATGAATCCACAAAAATTGCACGTGCTCTTTTAAAAACAACAAAGAAACTCGAAAAAGATACAAGAAAGAGATTTCAAAGCAACATTGCTGACAAAGGTGATCTTGCTCGAATTAGCTCACAAGTTGAAGCACGTAATGGGCAACTCTATCTTTTAGAGTTTGAACGAAACGAGTTGATCAAAACTTTAAAGTCACTCTTTCCAGATAAATTAGGTGGTAAAGATCTTAGATTAGCAAATTATAATCTTGATAATACAGTTAATGATGTCATGGCCTGTACGCAGAAAATAGCACAACACATGACTTCCCTTCCTCTTGAATACACACAATACGATGAGATTCTTGGCCTTCTTCAAAAAGATTTAGAACTTTCAAGAGAAGTTAATAAGAATTATGACAAATCAAATCTCAAGCTAATTTCGCAATTTGAAGTTGTCGGGAAAGACTATAGTTATTCAGATAGCTTCAAAAAACTTTCAGATGAAGGAGATAGCCGTTTCTCAGTAGGTCTTCAATGGACAATGCCAATCGGTGGAGAAAAAGATAAAACAAAGGCCATCCAAGACGAAATTATTAGAAGAAGAAACCTAGCTGATTCACAAGAGGTAAAAGGGAAACTAGATGCATTTCATGCTCAAACATTAAGATCAGTTCTAACTCTTCAAAATGTAATTCGTGCACAAAAAAGAAATGCGAAACATCTTAGAGAAACGTTAAAAGATTCTAAGAGAAAATTTAGTCAGGCCCGTCTAACTTCACAAGATCTATTAATTGATGAGAACCAACTCCTAAATTCAAATCTTGATGAAATTAGTACTAAGTACCAAGTAATCGAAACAATTATTAATTATTTTACAGTTTTTAATCAAACTCCATGTAAGTTAAACAAAAGAGCACAACTATGAGTCTTGTATCAAAATTCTTTATAGAGAATCATAAATTTACAATCGTTGTTACCTTCTTCCTCTTAATCTATGGATTAATGGGACTAAATAAAATGACGGCCGAATCTTATCCGACAGTTTCCTTTGCAACTGCTGTTGTGACAACAGTTTATGATGGTGCATCGGCAAATGACATAGAGATTAAGATCACAAAACCGATTGAAGATGAAATCAGAACTGTCTCAGGAGTAAAGGACGTTAAGTCAACTTCACAGGCAGGGCTATCTAAAATTGTAATACGTGTTGATATGGATAATGTTGATAGCGTCGATGACGTTATGAGCGATTTACAAAAGGCGGTTGATCGAGTTTCAGACTTACCGACAGATCTTCAAGATGCTCCTCTCTTTCAAGAAGTTAATTCAGAAGAGATTCCAGTATATCAAATTGCACTTGTTGGACCTAATAATATACGAGAAAGAGATGCACTGGCTGATGTTCTTAAAGAAGATATTGAAGATATCAAGGCCGTTAAAGGTGTTACTCTTGATGGATTTTCTAAAAGAAGATTTGAAATTATTCTAGACCTTAAGAAATTAAACCAAATGCATATTGGAATTGATGAAGTTTTAAATAAGTTAAGACTTCGAAATGTTAATATTCCAGGTGGGACACTTAAATCAGAAGATGATCAAAAGCTTGTTCGTATTGAAGCGAAAGTTCAAAACGTGGAGCAACTTCGTAATATTTTAATTCGCTCTAACTTCTCTGGTTCAAATATCTTCCTAAAAGATGTGGCAAAAGTTGTTGATGGTAAAGAAGAGAGAAAAGTTATTACTTCTTATAATGGAGAAGAAGCTACTTTAATTACAATCTCTAAAAAAGCTGGTGAAGACACAATTCAAATGGTTGAAAAGATCAAAGAACATATGAAGGAGTTTGAAAAGAGATATCCTGAATATAAGTTCTATGTTTATAACAACGAAGAGATTAAAGTTGTAAATAAATTAGAAGTACTTGCTTCTAACGCAATTTCTGGATTATTGCTGGTCGTTTTCTTCCTCTTTATCTTTTTACCAGGAAGAATTGGTTTACTCGCTAGTTTCTCTCTTCCTCTAGCGGTATTTGGTACGCTCGGATTTATGCCTGACTATGGCCTAACGTTAAACGCTATGACTATTCTAGCTCTCGTTATTGCCCTTGGTATGCTTGTTGATAATAGTGTTGTTATCAGTGAGAACTTTACAAGATTGATGACTGAAGAAGGATATAGTGCAAAAGATGCAGCCCTAAAGAGTGTTAAGTCACTATGGCTTCCTATTACAGGGACGGCCATGACGACAATTGCGGCCTTCCTGCCAATGCTTGTTACAAAAGGAATCATGGGACAATTTATTAAGGCAATCCCTATTATTGTTACCGCTTCTTTAATACTTTCTTTAATCGAGTCTTTTTTCTTACTTCCAATGAGACTTGCAAAATACTCAGGTTCAGCAAAGAAGACAGGTAAAGAAAAGAAAGCTGATTGGTTTGCAAAGTTTCAATCAAAATTTGAAAGCTTAATGGCTGTTGCAGTTAGACACCGTTATATTTCGGTATTCTTCTTCACTTCAGTTATTATCGGTTCATTAGTCTTCATGGCAGTTGGTAATAAGTTTATCCTCTTCCCTGCGGATCAAACTGAAATCTACCTAGTTCGCTATGAAGCCAAAAGAGGAACTCCAGTTGAGCAAACTGAAGAATATATGCTTACAATAAGCAAAAAAATTAAAGAAAAGATTGGTGATCAGGCCAAGCATATTGTTGGTTTTGCAGGAAAAGCTTCAGTTGGATTTTCAGACCCAAAGGATAAAGAGGGAAATAACGTTGGTCTAATCTTTGTCTATGTGAATGACTATGCCAAATTTAATATTGCTGAAACAGTAATGTTAAAGAAGTTACGTGAAATCAAGATGCCAGAGCTAAAGTCTCTAACTTTTGAATCTCAAGTAAATGGACCTCCTGTAGGTGAAGATATCCAAGGTACCTTCAGATCTAATAGTTTTGAACAGCTTGATAAAATCATTGGAGAGATCTCTAATGAACTCGGCCAAATCAATGGAGTCCTAGATCTTAAAACTGATGATGTATTTGGTGATGAAGAAGTTTACGTTGATATTGACTATGTAAAAGCTGATCAATTAGGTGTAACAGCATCTCAAATTGGTAATGCAGTTAGGTCGGCAGTCGCAGGAAGTATTGCAAGTACAGTAACTCTTGATAATAAAGATGTTGATCTTGAAGTAAGATTTAAGAAGGCCCTTCGCGGAAAACCAAGTGATATCTTAAATATCAAAGTTATGGATAATCGTGGCAATCTCATTCCTCTAAGCTCTGTTGCAAAAGTGAGAAAGGAAGAAGGGACACCAAATGTTAAGAGATATGACTTTAAACGAGCAAAAACGCTTATTGGTTCTGTTGATAATATAAATACAACATCAGCTGCTGCAAACTCTAAATTAAAAGAGATCTTTGAAAGAGTATCTTCAAAATATCCTGGGGTATCACTACGTTTTGGTGGTGCTGCAGAAAGTACAGCGGAGTCTCTACAGTCACTTGCTGAAGCTGGTGTACTAGCAATTATTGCGATTTTTGCGATCTTAGTATTCTTATTTAAGAGTTTTTTAAGGCCAATGATCATTATGATGACAATACCACTAGGCTTTATTGGTTTTTCAATTGCTTTTGCAACACCAATTCTAAGTGGTTACCCTGATCGATCACGTCCTATTAGCTTCCTGGCCCTTATTGGTATTATTGGACTTGCTGGTATTATTGTAAATTCAGGGATTGTTCTAATTAGTTTCATTGACGAGCTAAGACAAGAAGGTAAATTGAGTCTCGATGAAATCCTTGTTAAGGCTTCTGGACTAAGGCTAAGAGCAGTACTTGTAACTTCACTTACAACTGTTTCAGGTCTATTACCGACGGCTTACGGAATCGGTGGTTCTGATGCGATGCTTGTGCCAATGACAATGTCAATGGCATGGGGTCTTACTTCAGGAACGATAATGACTCTAATCTTCATTCCTTGTGCATATGCAATTATTGAAGATGTCACAATATTTGGAGAAAGGATTAAAAATAAATTATTCAAAAAAGAAGAAGGCGAAGTCGAATCAGAAGAAGAAATAACAACAGATGTAACCGCTGAAAAGGTTGAGGTATAAAATGACTATTTCAACTAAAGAAACCATATTACAAGTAGCAAGTCAGTTATTTGCAGACAGTGGCTACGATAATACTTCTGTTCGTGATATTGCAAAAGGAGCAGACGTAAATATATCTGCTATTAATTACCACTTTAAATCTAAGGTAGGTCTTTTTGCTGAGGTATTAAATCACAATATTGAAACCTTAAGGTCTCAATTCACAGAACTCTACTCTGTTGCAACATCAACTGAAGATTGTGCTGTTAGAATCTACTCTCACTTTGAAAAAGAAAGTAACACTTTCTATAATTCAATGAAGATGTTTCTAGTAAATAATCTTCCCTTAGAAGAAGATATTATTCCTAAATCATGTTCGGGTGAACAAAAAGGTCCTCCAGGAACAGAGATTCTCATGGAGATGATTAGGAAAGAGATCGATTTCAAGGGAGAAGAGACCCTTCTTCTATGGGCCGCTAGAAATATTATGCACAATATAATCATTATCTCTTTAGTTTCTCAGTCTTCTTTTGTGAAGATGATGAATAAAGAGGTTGCTCACTTCTCAGAAGAGGAAAAAATTGAGTCTATCCGAAGAAATGTGCGTTCAACTTTAAATTTTATCAGATAAATCCGATCAGACACATAGAATAAGGAATTTTCTATGTGTCGATTATTTGGATTTAGATCAGTAATATTAAGTCAAGTTCACCAAAGTCTAGTTCAGGCCGATAATGCCCTTGAAGTGCAAAGTCGTGAACATCCACACGGCTGGGGAGTCGCATACTATGTTAGAAACTCTCCACATATTATCAAATCCACATCTGCTGCCTTGGAAGATAAGATCTTTAAAAAGGTATCTGGCGTCGTTTCTTCACAAACAGTATTAGGTCACATAAGAAAGGCAACTATTGGGGAAACCAATATTCTAAACACTCACCCATTTCAATATGGCCACTGGACTTTTGCCCATAACGGAAATATTAAAAACTTTGATAAGCACAGAGAAAAAATTATTGAACATATCCCTGAGTATTTTCAAAAGTTTATTCTAGGAACCACTGATAGTGAAACCCTCTTCTATTTCATACTTAGTAAGGTCTCAAAAGATATCAATTTAAGTGCTGAAGAAATAAATATCGAAGAGTTTACAAATATTATTAACGAAGCAATTAATGAGCTAATAGAGATTGTTGGTGATTTAAACTTTGATGAAGATGCTCCACCGACAGAAAACTTCGTTTCATTCATTATTACGAATGGGAATCTAATGTTAGCATTTAATGGTGGAAAGAAGCTCTACTACTCAACATACAAGAATAAATGTCTTGATCGCGATACTTGTAGTAGTTACTCTCCAGAATGTGAAGCACCAACTAAAACAGGCTTTGTTAATCACTTAATTTTTTCAAGTGAACCACTCTCTGGTGATAATATTTGGATTGATCTAGGGCCTAAGGAAATTCTAGGTATCGATTATAAAATGAAGATTTTTAAAAAGACATTAGACTAAGATAGGTACTTATAATACTTATCCATCTTATAAATTTTCATACGACATAAAGAAAAGTCATATAGTACCGTTTCAAGTAACTCAGGATCAAGTCGAGACTCTTTAAATGAATCCCAGAGAGCTTTATACTCAGAAGAACTGATCTCTTCATCTGCAAAGATAATATGACAGATCGCTAAATACTTAAGCTTTGAGTCCTCTTTCTTAATCCCTTTAAAAACTCTCTCAATATACTTTTGATTTAAATACTCATTAATCTTATTTAGATCATAACGGTCATTTAAGACAAGGTTTATAATTAAAAGAATTTCTTCTTCAACAACTTTTCCTGCAACAATCTCATCGATATCTTTTATTACATCTTTTTCTCTACCATCTTTGAAAAAGTCAGCAAGTACATCGATTCTCTTCTGATCAAGTGATAAGAAGTGTTTTGCAAAGGTTAGAAATAACATATTTGTCATATCAAATAATGGTCCTTTGCTACCGGAAATTGTTTTGATGAACTTATAATTATCTTTGAATACTTTAGGTGATTGAATCAAAATGCTATGTAACCAAAAAGCTTGCTCAATTGTTTTGATTTCAAAGCCCTTATAATGACTTAAGAACCAATCCTCTTCTTTCTCAGAGATTTCACCATCTGCAAGTAGAATTATGAGAGATAAGAATGGAGCAATTGTCTCCCACTCATCATCATGAAATTCACCTAGATGCATTTTCTTAATAACAGACTTCATAGCGGCCAATTCTTTTCTATCAACGTTACCATCTGATTTAATTGCAGCGATAACTTCTTGAGAAAGCTTCTTGATTTCTTCTTCAGAGTAAGCATTTACTGCTAATACATTTTTAATATCAAAAGAATGAATTGGTATATTTGGCATATGATCACATATCGATCTTAATAAGTTTCTTAAATACGAAAACTCAGACTCATCTAAAACCCCATCATTTGAATAAGAAATCATTAAAGAAAATAAAAGAGCATTTGAATAGTCTCTTAATCCTGATTTTCTAAAATACTGTATTTTATAGAAAGTGTCCTTAAGATTTTCAAAGTCCTTATCTTTTATCTCTAATGATACAAAGGCTTCATGTAATACTTTAGGAGCTTTGGAGTTTTTAAGTTTAACTGCGAAAATTTCAAATAAACGACTAAAGAGCTGAAGTTTTTCCTCGTAATCACAGATTGAATTTAGATACTTAAATGAGCTTTTCCAGCGATCAAAGAAGTTTTGAGACTTATCAAGCTCATCAACTTTCTTCTCGACTTCATTATATGATAAGAAAACCCATGAATAGAAATATGCAAAGAAGTTCTTTCTTAGAACCTTATTGATGTGCAAGTCCTCACAAACTTCATGACACATTAATATGATTGCATCTTCCTTTCTCAACGCGACCTTCTTTTCTTATTATTAAAAATCTTTATCTTTGGTACATAAGTATAACATGCTCCTAGATAAAATGAGCATATGATAAAATATATCCAGATCATAGCGACTAAAAGGTTATAAAAGCTCCCATAGTCTTGAATTAGATCTTCTTTAAAATAACGTAAATATATCCAATATGTAGATTTTCCGGCAAAGAAGCACATCATAAAAACAGCTGCACCACATAGAGCATCTTTGTAGCTAACCTTAATTTGGGTAGAGAATTTGTAAACTAATCCAAAGGTTAAGATTGTAAATGGCAGTATAGAGAGCTCAATAATATAATAAAACGTACTTGCATGTTGTGTTACTTCACTTAATAAGCCTACAACGAGGTTTTTCTCATTTAAGAATGCTAGGGCCAAAAAGAATAGGGCCAAGAAAATACCAAAGAAAGCTGAGCGTAAATCATCCTGAATCATTCCACCATCGATATCAACTTTTGACAATGTATTGATACCAAAAATAAATGAAGTGCTGATACCAAGACAAGCAAAGAACCATAATACGAGCTGATGCCAATCGACATACGGACTTCTAATCTGTTCTTCGACAACCTCTCTTACAGCGCTTAAGATCGAACTATCAACCTGTGGAAAGTTAGAAAAAATCATTGATATGATATGATTTTTAGCGACATCGTTATCATTTAAGAAAGCACCAACGATTGATATTAAAATCATCACAGCTGGCCCAAAACTTAAGATGGTGAAAAAAGTCGTAGCTCCAGAAACAACCTCACCCTTTCTCTTTTTAAAAAGAAATATTGAGGCAATGAATCGCATTGTAAAAGACTTACAAAAATCTAAAAAGTCCTTTTCGATCTTATCCGGATCGACTCGAACTGATGTAACATATTTCTTTAACTGATTCACTTCTTAAGTTCCCCTTTCAAACTTAATCAACACATTATCCGACCAAGGGACTCGGCTTCTTTGCTTTCATATAGTTAATCATCGGAATTTTGCGAATATATCTTAGGCGATGTTCATTATTTTCTAAGCAATATTAGTAATTTGTGAACTTAATCGGCTCAATTATAGAATCTTTCTAAAAACCAGAGAGGCCAAGATTACCACCTCAAACTCTCTTCTATAAAATGATAAAATAACTGTGTGGATTCAACCACTTCTAGGACGGAGATAAAATGAATAAATTAGTATTGGCCATTTCACTTTTATATCTTTCATCACAATTCTCTTTCGCAAGAAAGCCAGCGGTAGAAGATACATTTGAATCTTCAATTGAAGAATATAAGGAAGTTGAACCGTCTAAGGCCAAAGGTTATGATTTTTCTCCAGCTAGAAAGCCTTCTGGCCAAAAAGAAGAAAGAACACATAACTCAGATCTTTTAAAAGTTGAGTCATATACAGAATCAAAAACTTCAGAGAATCTACTCTATCTATTCTTTATCCTCTTACCAGTATTTGTTAGTGCATATACGTTCTTTAGAGCTAATAAAGATTCGTATGCAGATAAGCTTAAGACTGATGCACATGCACCAGATAAGTCGAATGTAACAAGTTTAGCTGATAAAAGAGAAGAACAAGAAAAAGAAGATATTAAAAAGGCGTCATAAGTTACGCCATTTAACTCCCTTTATATGTGAAAAATACTTGTGAACAGAGCCACTAGATATAATTAAATCTAGCTGACCATCGCTATTAACATCTTTAAAGTTTACATGATGTGCTCTCTTATAATGACCATAGTTATCGGTATTTTCAGTCCAAATTTTTCCTAGCTCTTTTATTTCTAGGTTTTTAAGACTTCCATTTTCAACAACCATCGCCCAAAGAGATGAAGAGCCGTATTTATCAATATAACTAGTCTTTCCATCATATAAGTAAAAAAGAATCGCCATTTTATCATTATTAATTTTTCGACGTCTTATACGATATATATACGAATCAAAACCAGAAATTGGAAATTTATAATTAAATATCTGCTCACGATTTATATTATAAATTGTAAGATGTGGTATCCCATCCACTATCTTAGTGCCAATATATTCTCTTCGAAAGTCACCATTGAGATCAATTTGATAAAGAGCTGATTTCTTAACGTAATGGTCCTTATCTTTTGAAACCTCTTTCTTCTCATTCTTTGCATCATAATATTCTTTAAACAACCAAGCATCTTGTGCGTTGACTGACACAAGTGGTAATAAAGCTGAAAATGCGAGAATTCTTTTTATCGACAACATATGTCAATTATAGCAACTCCCATAAATGAAACAATACTATCCATATTATTCCCCTATTCTAGTTAAATCTTGAGCAGATAAGGCCACAAAGGGCCTCTCGACATTGACGTATCGCAAGTAAATTCGCTAATATCTTTGAATACAACGACAGAGAGAGGACTTAATGCAACGCCAAATTGGTTTCATCAAGAATCAGAATCAAATCATTATTAGACAACTTGGAAACACTTCAAAGAGTAAAGTTGTGGATTTCGATGAGTTATCAAATGAAAAATTTGACTGCATTTTCTACAATCCTGAGCAACTTGAAGAAGAAAGTATACATAATTTCCTAACTAAGGAATCTAAGCACACTCCAGTGCAAGAGACACAAAACTTCTTTAACGGGCCAGATCAATTTGAATCAGAATCAAATGAGAATCTTGCTCAACTCTTTGAGAAGGTGTCTGGAAACTGGGTCCTACAAAATAATATTGTTCTTCTGGATGAATTATTTGAAGTCGTTGATCATCTAAAAGCACTTTGGCCAAATGATCGAACTGCATTTTTTGAAGAACTATGGCATATTTTCAAAGTGAATCTTGGAGCAAGTAAGCTTAAGTTTATTTATAATGATATTGAAAACGCATCAAAGAATAATGACAAAAAAGTCCTGGTTCATATAACAATTGATGGAGAGAGAGTACCAAATCCAACAAAGGGAAAAGAATTCGAAGAGAAACTTATGAAGCACTTTGAATCAGAATTCGTTAATCCTTTTCAAATTGTTGAATACGATGAGAATAAAGGTCAGCTAACTGTTTGTGGAAATATCTATAAAAGCCCATTCTTGGTTATGGCAAATATCTCTTCTATTTCGAAGTTACAAGAATCAATTCTAGCTACATTAATTAAAGCAATTTCAAGATAATAAAAATGGCCCGATAACGGGCCATCTTCTATTTAATAATCTCACGTATAGGTCACTCCCAATTTCTTGGGTAGCACAGCAGAAAACCATTATAGTAATTTACATAGATCAACAACTTTTGAGTTAGAGATCTCAAACTTCACACGATAAGGAACAGAGCTTTTAGCACTTTCAACTGTAACTTCATATTCCTTAGGGACACTATCCCCTTGTGCATCTATCCCAGTAGCAAGTGGAATTCCTGGAACAAAGCGAATTGGAAGCTTCTCTTCTCGTTGTTCACCGAATAATTCAAAGCTAACTTTTCCTACTAAACAAGCTGAACTCGTTTGTAGATATCCATAGTATGCAATCGGCATAGACTCGACCTTTATACTTCGAGACTCACCTTCTTGAAGACTAATATCGTGGATAATGAAGTGCTCTCTTCCACTCTTTTCTACTCTAATCGTCATCAATTCGTTAGTTGATAACTTAATGCGATTAAGAACATCAACTTCTTTTTGTTCACCATTAATATAGAGCTTATCTTTATTTCTATTAAAGTTCTTTAAAGTTAACGTAGATTTCACACTACTTGTTGGCTCTCTCTTTGAGCCTTCTTTTGCGACCTCGGCCTGCTTAGTATTCTCAACTGGCTTATCACCTAAGAAAGGAATCTGGTCTTTAGCAAAATAAACACCAACAGCAAGAGCAGCGATCGAAGCAACGTGAATGAAATAAGACTTTTTCTTCTTAACTGGTTTTTTCTTCTTTTTGATACGTTTAATTTTCGTACCAGCGCTGGTTTTATTGGATTTAATATCAATTGTATTAATTTTTGTTTTAGACGTTTTAGAGGCTAAATCAAGCTTAGGCATTGATCCTTCAACTTGAATATCTGTCTGCTCATCAATATCTAACTCAAAGAGAGCTTCTTTTTGCTTTCTCTTTTTAGCAGAATTATTCTGAGGGCCACTCGATTGAGAAGGTGCTCCACCTTCACTCTCTGCCTTATAATCTTTGATATATGGACCTAAATCGATCTGTCCAAATTCAAACATTCTTTCACGATCTGTCTTAATCTCATCCTTAAATAACTCTTTTGCAAAATATGATAAATCTGAAGAGTTGAAATCAGGATATGTTGAGTATAGAAATTTATTTAATGCCCTAGCAAATTCCTCTAGAGATTGATAACGCTTGCTACGATCTTTATGTAGGGCCTTAAGAATGATTTTATCAAGTTCTTTTGGAACCATCGGATTAATAGATGATGGAACTGGAATCTTACACTCTTGAATCTTTTTAAGTACTGCTAAGTCATTTGAAGCTTTGAAAAGCTTTCTAGAGCAAAGCATTTCCCAAAGTGTAATAGCAGTTGCAAATAAGTCATATCTTGGATCAAGATCTAATCCATCTAAATATTCTGGTGCTAAATATGAAAGTTTACCTTTAATAGTTCCGGCTTGAGTTGCTTCAGAGTTTGTTTCAGACTTTGCAATACCAAAGTCGATAACTTTAACAGATCCATCAAAAGTTAGCATGATATTATGAGGAGAAATATCACGGTGGATAATATTAGCAGGCTTACCTGTTAGTTTATCAGTGAATGTATGAGCGTAGTGGAGCCCTTGAGCTGCTTGAATCGTAATGAAAACTGAAATTTCAACAGGAAAGACGTAATTGTGTTCTTTAAGCTTATCAATATACTGCTTTAAGTTACGTCCATCACAATATTCCATTGCTACGAATAATTGATTATTGTGAAAACCATAATCATAAGTTTGCACAATATTAGGATGTAGAAGACCAAAGGTCGTCTTAATCTCATCCATAAACATTTGTTGAAATGCCTCATCAGAAGAGAATTGTGGTTGGACCATTTTAATCGCAACGATTTTATCGGCCTGTTCACCAAGGAATCTTGCACGACAAATTTTTGCCATTCCACCATCAACTAGATGATCTAGAATTAGGTAGCGGCCAAATCTTTCAAATTTCTTTTCTTCACTCATTACTAAAGCTCCTCAACAATTTATCGGAACTTTAATAGTTTAACTTTAGAGAAGAAATTAACTAAAAATGTAAAATTCTGGTTCTGTAATTAGGAAAACTAATCTCTAAGTCACCGATATCACGAGATGCACAAAGAGTTTTTGTTTTATAGAGGGCCAAGAAAAATTTATTGTAGTCAGGATGATTTGTCAGGGCCAAATCAAAGTCATTTGTTACGATGTCTGTTAAGTCATCTGAAAGGATTTGATTGTAGAACATTGAATGTGAGATGCGATCTGAATCTAGGCTAAAGTCGATCATGATATAAACAGCATGACACTTCTGTAATCTTCTCGATTCACTTTCAGAAAACCACTTCCAAAACTTTGAATCTTGGTCAATTTTGGCCAGGAAAACGTCATACATTAAATTTAAATCTGAATACCAAGAAATACGCTGAAACTTAAGAGAGTCTCTCCAAGGCTCACCACCGGCAGTTCCCCCCTTGATGTAGGCATCCCCTTTCTTAACGAAATTCTTTGTCATATTACCGCATGAAAAAAGCAGAGCAATTAATATCAGATTTAAAAATTTAATTTTCATATAACCAATTATAAGTTTCTTTAAAAATAATGTCTTGTTTTTTTATCATTTTAATTGAATTCATCTCTGGAACCTCCACTTCATCGTGGAATTCGCTCATTAATGTCTCAAATATAATACTATTTCGATCACTACTAAAAATAAGATTTCGACATTTCATAAAGTAAATGTCTAATTGTACTTTCTTTAATAGCTTATTTAACGTGATTAACGACTTTTTTGTAATAAATCCATTTGCTGTTAAGTCACTACTTTGTTTGCGTAAATTCAGCTGAAGTTTAGAAATTGGAAGCGGTATGCTCTTAAATAAATCAGTTGAAAATTTCTTATCTAACTCAACTCTTAAGCGTGGATTGATAAATATATTTCCTGCAACATTTTCAAATAAAGTTGCATAATACAAGGCCACTAATGCTCCCTGATTAATTGATAAAGTATAAACTTCTTCAGACTGAGCAATCTGACTAGATGTGTGTAATTCTGTTAAGAAGCCTTTAATTTGCTCGATACTTTCAAAATGTCCACGTGTACCAGAACTTAATCCATGCCCAAGGTAATCGAATGTAACGACATTAATTCCTTCATCATTCATTAATGGAATTAGATTTTCAAAAGTATAATGGCCACCACCAATATCGTGAAAGAGAATGATATTTTTTTTCGATTTATTATTACGAGGCTCTTTAGTCGCGTAATATTCTCGAATATAAATCGAACTCTTCATAAAGGATTAGCCTACATACTTTTGAATCGAATCTTCAGCTTCATCTGAAAGATTAACAAATCGTAAAGCAAAGCCTTGATTATCTCTTAAATGTCTTACAACTAGTCCTGAAGCAACAAAGTGGTAATTTGAATTTTCTGGATGTACATTTAAAGTAATTTCATCACCAACATTAAACGGAAAATTAGAGACAAGAACTTGCATTCCACCAACTGAAATATCGCGACAAACACCTTCAAATACTTGTTGAGAATCATGAAAGAACATTCTTGCAACAAATGGTTTACGACGGCTTTCTCTTCTTTCATCATCACTTTCAGTAATTAAAGGAGGTGCTTTACCAAAGATTTTTTTTGCAATTGGAGTATTTGCAATATAAGACCATTCATTTTCACCAGGAATATAAGCAAGAGTTTTTTCATTAATACGATTTTGCTGATAGGCCCTTTGAAGATCAATTATACTAAATGGGCCATATTCGACTTCTTCATCAACACCACGATCTTGACCAATTTTAATTGTAATAATCTTTTCGTCTTCTTTCAGATCATCCCAACTATAAAGCACGACATTTTGATCATCAATGACTGGCGGCATATCTAATTCTGGAGGTAGCGCATCTTCTACTTTTTCATTCAAAAGATAACCAAGCTCAGTTGCTTCTGAGATATGCTTCCAATTATCATAACCTTTTGTCCAAACATAACTTTCAGCATTAAGCTTTCCACTATTGAAAAGGTTTTCAATTTCACTATTTTCAACGGGGCCTACCCTCTCACCTTTTTCAACGTAATACCATTGCGCCATTTAAATCTCCATTTTATTAGACTTTTCTATTTTAACCTCTTGATATCATTAACTAAATTCATGACAAATATTGCCGTTTTCCCACCATTAAATGCTTTTGAATACTTAAGTAAAAGGGGCCGAAATTTTCTTTAAGTTTTCTTAAACTAAAACCGATAAGTTAGTTGATGAAAAAGTTATTAATGGTTGTAACATTTATTTTAATGGCCTCATGTGCAAAAGAAGAATTCGCAACACCAAAGAATTCTAATGGTTTTAGCACTCCACAAACAGAGACTGGAGCTGGCACAGTTGGAACAAGCTTTACTTACGTTCAACCACCTGTTGACCTACTCTTCGTATGGGACAACACATCTAGTTCAACATTCATTAATAACAATACAAAAGCGGCCCTAAATAATGTCGTAAATAATATTTCAGAAAGATTTGATTATCATGTCATGCTTGCCCCGCTTGTCTCAAGTGGTGGAGTAAATGCCGGGACATATTTCTTTTCAAAAGATGGAACCTCACCAGGTGGCGGTGTTCAAAATATTTCGAAACATCAAGCCTCTACAGTGATTGGTCAATTTCCACCAGCAGGTGGAACAGGAGAGGCCGGTCTCCAAAGAATCAATGACCTTATTAAAAATAATCAATCAAATGGTGTCTTTAGAGACGAAGCCTATACATTAATTATTCTCATGTCTAATGAAGATAGTAGTAATTGGAATACGACAGGATATAGCCTTCCAGGAAATCATCCTGTTGCAGAAGAATATATGAAAGGTAAAGTACACGACCTACTTTGTATGCGTGGAAATTATGATGGCTCTTTTCATTCAGGGGCAAAAAATCCAACATATAATGCTAGCTGTAGTGGAGTTGGAAGCTACCGTCTAAATTCAACAATGATGAGATTAATTTCAATTACAGCAGCTGCTGAGCCTGGTTCATCATCTTGTCCACAAGTTGGAGATGGAGAAAAGAATTGGATTTACCGAAAAGCAAGTCAATCTGTCTTAAGTACGGCCTATACAAACTTAACGGGTGGATATCCGTTTATTCCTGCTTCAGTAACAAATGGTGATCAAGTAGATATTTGTAATACTAGCTTTAGATCGTTATTTAGCTCTGTTAATAGCGCTATTGATGATGCCATTATTGCCCATAAGTATAACTTCATTAAAATTGCAGATCCTAATAAATTAGTTGATCCTGATACAATTGTTCTGACAAAATCAGGTGTAAATATTCCTGAGTACACAGGTTCCGGAAGTGGTTTTACATATCGCGGTGTTATGACGAATAAAGATACTCGTTATGAACCAACAGCGGGAGAGCCTCAGACAGGACATATGATCCAACTACATGGAAATGCTAGACTTACTTACCCAGAATCAATTCAATACTACTATGAAGCACCTAAGAAATTTTATGGTTATGTTCACTTGGATGCAAAACCACAATTAGGTTCGATATCATTAAAGATTAATGGAAGTACAATTTCTGAGAGTTCCTCAAATGGTTGGAAGCTTATGATGAATGGTTCAGAGCCTCAATACTTCTCAAACTTTAATATTAGAGTCGTTTCTGAATCAGATACAACTCCAGCATACCCTTCTGTAATCAAATCGGGTTACTTCTTAAAACTCTACGGAAGTGCAGTTTATAGTGATGGTGCTAATGTTGAAGTTAACTTCTACCCAACTGGAGAATAGTTTTAGTAACTATTGCCTGACTTCTCTTCATTAATTCTTTGCCAAGCATCTTGAAAAACAAGACCAGGAAGCATCTTAAAAAGTGAATCAACATTTACCATATTTGTCATATTACCTTGATCATCAACAAGAATATCTTCCACAATACCAGAGACAATGGCAGGTTTCAGATCACCTGAATTTACAATGGCCTGTCCTTCTTTTAATTCATCAATGATGGCACTCAAATTTATAGAAGCTTTTCCGCTTGTCACATTCTTAGCAAGAAGCTGGGCTTTCATACGAGAAAGGATCATATTACACTTACGTGTGGTTTTAGTTTTCTTATCATCTGTTTTAACTTTTTCACCATTAACATAAGCAACAATAAGCCTTAATGAATCAAGATCAGGAATTTTCACCAATTTTTCTTGGCCATCTTTATCAGCTTCCATCACTATAATTCCCTCACGCTTTAGAAGCTCTATCATTTCTTCAAACTTAATCTCAGCAACACCAAAAATATCAAAGAGGTAATAGCGAATCGAATTCATATGAATTCGATGTGCACCGTCTTCACCCTTTTGTGCATGTACTTTAGAAGAAAGATAAATTCCCGCAAGAATTCTTAATACATCAGTTGTATGAAAGAAAACGTACTCTCCGACTTTTCCATCTTTTCCAAAACCGACAGAGTTGGTTTCAAGTTGCTTTACACGATCATTTGTTTTTCTTAATCGATCTGCAAGAGTATTAACGATTGTTTTAAACCAAGGATTTAGACCTTGCATTGTTTTATCAAATGCTGCAAAGGTTACACGAACAACATCAGTAGGTACTATCGCAGCAGCAGAACAACTACGACGAGACCCCTTTTCATCAAAGTATGCCATCTCACCAATAACCTCACCTGCGCGAAGAATGGCAATTTCAACAAAACCCTGTCCCTTTGGGATATAGAGTCTAATTTGACCTTTTTGAATAATGTAGAGTGAGTCTGCTGGATCGTTTTGGTTGAAGAGAACTTCACCTGCTTTGAAACGTACGATACCAGATTTATGTTGCTTTTGCGTTTGGGCCATCCATAGTCCTACTTAAAAAGCAGGACCATGAAAGTCCTGCAAATTTATTTAATTTTTTCTAGTATTAATGATAAGGCTTCACCGCCCCCAATGCAAATAGAAGCTAGTCCGTATTTTGCATCTTTATTTTTCATTGCTGTCATAAGTGTCACAACAATACGTGTTCCAGAAGTTCCAATTGGATGTCCAAGAGATACACCAGAACCATAGATATTAAGTTTTGCGTGATCAATACCCATCTCTTCCATTGCGGCCATTGGAACTGCAGCAAATGCTTCATTGATTTCAAATACATCAATATCAGAGATATTTAATCCAGTTTTTTCAAGATTCTTCTTCATTGCTTCAATTGGAGCAGTTGTAAACCAAGTTGGTGCTTGAGCGTGTGATGCCCAACCTACGATTTTAAAATCAGCTTGGTCTTTATATTCTTCACCAGCAAGAACAACAGCGGCAGCTCCATCATTAATTGTTGAAGCATTAGCAGCAGTAATTGTTCCATCTTTTTTGAATGCTGGCCTAAGAGCAGGAATCTTATCGAATTTTGCTTTAAATGGTCCTTCATCTTCAGAAACAACAGTATCACCTTTACGGCCCTTAATTGTTACTGGAGCGATCTCATCTTTAAAGATTCCAGCTTCGATTGCAGCTTGTGCTCTTTTAAAAGATTCAATTGAGTAAGCATCTTGAGCTTCTCTTGAAAGGTTATACTTTTCTGTACACTCTTCAGCACAACTTCCCATTGGTTGGTCAGAGTAAACATCCCAAAGTCCATCCCACTGCATAGCATCTTTAACTTCTGCTGCACCAAACTTTGCAACACCAGTTCTAGAATTCATTAGTAAGTGAGGAGCTTGTGACATATTTTCCATACCACCAGCAACAACAACTTGGTTATCACCTGTCATAATTGACTGAGCACCAGAGATGATTGTCTTCATTCCCGATCCGCATACTTTATTAATTGTCGTACATGGAGTTGCTTCACTTAGTCCTGCAAAAATAGCAGCTTGGCGAGCAGGAGCTTGACCCACACCGGCCTGAACAACGTTACCCATAAATACTTCATCAACTTTATCTTTTGCGATACCAGCTTTCTCAACTGCTGATTCAATTGCAGTTGCACCTAGCTGAGTCGCTTTTACTTGTGCTAGCGAACTTAAAAAGCTTCCACTTGGAGTTCTTGCTCCAGAAAGGATATAAACACTCATTATTGTCTCCTTTGATTTAATCTTATTTAAAGTCCAGATATATTGACACACAAATAGTGCGTTGTTAATTATCTTCTATTGATTTAATACTTATTAGCACCCTACTCAAAGGATATACGAATGCTTTCAAGAACAAATGGGCCGTTTTTAATTGATCTACCAAATGAATGGGCAGATTCAGTACTTGAACTTCTTCAGGATACATATCGCAATGAGTTAGTCGACGCCAGTAAGGTTTTTGAAATATATGGCCAATTATACAAAGGTGAAGTTCTTGTTATCGCTTCCCTTGTTGATGCTACAAATGAAGCGGCTCCTGCAACAACATATTTTGCGTCGATGGACCTAGCTGATGACGCAGATCATACAAAGCTACTAGAAGGCCTTGTGGATTCTATCGGTGCATTCTTTGATCAATTCTTCGCTGATAGTGAATGGAATGACTACCAAGACATGTGGAAAGAAGAGCAATTTAAAGGCACAAAAATATACTGCAAGGTGACAAGAGAAAACGTTGGTCTAACAATCAAGGCCGATCGACTTCTTAATCAGTAAGGTATGCGTCATAGAGTTAACTCAGGTTTACTTGCCATAGTTTTAAAACTCTCCTAGCATTTTTATATAAGTTATTTTGAATAAAGAGGGACTTTTATGAAAAAGCTACTTTGCCTAGCACTACTACTTTTTCTCACACAAAAAATCTGGGCCCAAGAAGAGCGCCATCGCGTAATTGATGGACAAATTAATTGGGGACCATTTGTAAATTGTGAGATTTATAACGATTCACATAGACGTATGTCTGTTATCGACTATCAGTACACAATTACATACACGAATGGATTTCAAAGAGTATTCAATTATAAGTGTCAGTTCGGATGTGAAGTTCCAAGCTTTGATTTTCAACGATTCTCAGGGCCTAGGAATCATCCAAATATCATGCATGCAAGTTGTCGTGCACATGTCTTTAAAGAAAGACGCCATCGTAGAAACTAATTATTCACAAATAAAAAAGGCCCTCAATCGAGGGCCTTTCTTTTCTTAGCATTAGGAAGTATTTTGAGTATTATTAGCCTTTGATTCTGAAGATCTCTTGCATCATTTTGTCTGCAGTTGAGATCGTCTTCGCATTAGCTTGGAAGTTTCTTTGAGAAGTCATTAAATTAACGAATTCACTTGCGATATCAACGTTTGAAAGCTCAATCGACTTTGAAAGAACTTGTCCACGTCCCGCTTCACCTGGTTTCCCCATTGCTGGTTGACCAGAGTTTTTAGATTCTTTGAAAAGGTTTTTCCCCATTTTGAAAAGACCTTCATTATTATCAAATTTTGCAATAGCGATTTGAGCAATATCTCTTGTTTCACCATTATCATAAACTGCTGTAAGGATACCATCATCGTTGAATGATAGAGATCCAAGAGTTGCTGCTGAAGCACCATCTTGAGTGTGTCTTGCAACAGCTGAACCAGAACCATACTGAGTAGAAGCATCTGTACCATCTCCACCTTCAGAGATTGATTCACCCCATGAAAATGAAATTTTCTGATCTTGTCTTGCACCTTTATTAAAGTTGAAAGAGTTAGATGTTTCGATTTCTTCTTGTAATTGCCCTTTGTCATTGAATACAAGTTGACCTTCTGCCATTTGTACCATTGTTCCAGCAACACCACCTTGAGCATCCGCACCGTCTGCCATAATTCTATATGTCCAGTTGTTATCTGCTGTTTTATTATAGTATGCAGTTACAAGACGAGCTGTACCTACATTATCGTATACTGTAATTGAAGAAGAAAAGTTTGAAGTTTCTTCTGGATTATTTGGATCGAATTCTTTTACTGAAGCTCTTGAGTCTAGGTTCATTGAAAGCTTAACCTTCTCTGTTGCTTGAGCTGGGATCGTTGTATTTCCAAGCTTGATCTCACCTTCTTTGTTCGTTAGAACACCATCTTCATTAGATTTAAAACCAAGAACTTTATAACCATCACTATTAACAAGCTCACCGTCTTTGTTAAAGTGCATTGATCCATCTCTTGTAAACCCATTTCCAAATGGAGCTTTAACTTTAAAGAAACCATCACCTTGAATTGCAAGGTCAGTAATTGACTCAGTTCTTGCAACATCACCTTGAGTCATCATTGGCTTAATGTGAGCTAGTTTTGTACCAGCACCAAATTGGTCACCACCCTCAATACCTTTAAGAGAAACGGCAAGTACATCTTGGAATTCTGCACGTGAAGCTTTGAAACCATTTGTTCCAGCGTTTGAAATGTTATCTGAAACAACGTTCATTCCCGCTCCTGAAGCGCTTAAACCAGATACACCAATGTTAAAAGATCGTAAAATACTCATTCGTCCCTCCTAGACTAAAAACAAAATCTAAATGTTTAGATCTTAAGACGACTAAATGGAGTGAAGATTTTTTGATGTGCTTACAACGACAGGCAAACACTAAGCTTCCGTTAGGACCAGCTAATTAAATCTTAAACCAATACAGTCGAATCAATTTTTGTAAAAACGTTACTCTCTATACTTCCTTTATCGATGGCCGTAACAACCTTCTTGCCTGGTACGTCAACGATATAAGCTGCTTTATCTGTAATCACTAAAGAATCTTTTCCACCCTTACTTTGAAGTTTCTGGAAAGCATCCTTTAGCTTAAAAAATTCATTTGAATCAACGTGAATATTTCTCTCTTGTAGTCTCTTGGCTGCATGAGTAGATAACTTGATTCCATGTTCAGCTTGAGTTTGTGCAAGCTGATCAATTTGGTGGGCCCTATTAATCTTTTCGTTTGAGATCTGATCGTTTAATAAGTTCTTAAACTCAGATTGAGCCGCTTCGTTTCCACCAACATTACCAAGACGGTTACGAAGATCAACTTTCTTCGAACCAGGGACCTGGCTTACATTTGGAATATGAAAATTTGAAATGTCTTTAGTTCCCATTTATTTCCAATTATTGGTTAGTGGATTCGTTAATATTATTATAATTTTTTAACATTTGTTTTTGCAACGCGGCAGAATTTGTACCACTTTTACCAAGCTGCCCATTATTAGGGAGCTTAAAGCTATCTACGTCACGAAGAAAAACTTTATTTCCATTTTGTAATGTAAAAACAGTCTCACCATTTTCAAAATCAACACCGTTTACAATACCAGTCGATTTAGTTTCAGCTTTAAATTTATTCATGTCCTTATCAAAGGCCCAAACTTCAAGACGATAGTCGCCTTTAGCTGCTCTGGTATTATCAAGTTGACGGCCATTCCATGCAAGAGTGTGTTGTCCTCTTCCAAGATTTTCAGCTTCAACTTTTCCAATGAGTTGTTTATTTTTATCGTAAATATTTACGATTACATTCTTTGCTTCTTTGTCGATAAAGAAAGGAATATCTTTTGAAAAAGACTGCCCATCATAACTAACAGAGGAACCTCTTGTTAAAACTTCTTTACCAAGAAAACTTGCACCAAAAAACTTTAGCTCCTGTGGGTCATTCTTACCCATATTATCAAGCTTTTGATTCATATTTGTCATCTGCTCTAATTGAGAGAATTGTGCAAGGTCAGCTGATAGTTGTTTTTGATCCATCGGCTTCATCGGATCTTGATGTGTTAACTGATGAGAAAGAAGTTTTAGGAAACCTTCTTGTCCCATTTTATTGTGTTCTTTTGCATCAACGAATTTTTGTTCACCAACATCATTTCCGGCTATGCGGTTAAGACGCTCACCTACATTTGCGTTGGCATTTGTATTACCAGAAGTCTGGCGTGGGGCCATTCGCACCTGTGAAAATGAATTTCTCTGTTGTGGTTTTCCAATTTCTGGCATTATGCACCTATTCGTTGACTATATTCTTGCCATCTTTGTTGACGGCGCTCTCTAGCATTCTTATCAAATGTTAAAGAATCTTCACTATCTAATTGTCTCGCAGAATCAAACTCATTTCCACTATTTTCTAAAGTGGAGATTTTGTCCGCTTGTGCGTCAAATCTTCTTTCAGAGTCTTTTTTCTCTTTATTGAAAGAATCAGATTGTGAAGCTGTGTCACTCATTTGTCCTGATGTTGCTGTTTGAATTTTAAAATCTGCAACACGGATACCTTTCATATCTAGGTTTTTAAGAAGCTTTACTTCATTCTCTTTAAAGAACTCTTTTGCTTCTACTGATTGCGCTTCAATATTTAGGGCAACCATTCCATTCATCTCTTTATTTGCTGTAATATTAAAGTGACCTAATTGATCATGCTTAACTAACATTTGAAGAGACTTTCCATTTTCAATGCGATTCATTTCAATGTAATTTGTCACTTCTTGAATAATTTGATCCGAGTTTGTTACTGCTGATAAATCAAGGACCTCTGGAGCTTTTGCAAGATTAATCTGGGCCTTAAAGTTTGAAGCTGAATTATCTGCTCCAAGTGCTCCTATTAGATTATTTTGAAGAGAACTAGAGCGGTTTTCAGACTTTGGTGTTTCTTGGCCTAGAATATCCTCAAGAGAAACAGAATTTTGTGAAGACTTCATTGTTTCAGGTTTTACTTTGATTAATGAGTCATTCTTAAGGTTCGCTTCTTTTGAAAACTTATTTAAGCCAATATTATTGGCCATATTCTTAACTTGATTATTTCCAGCAAAAGAGCGGTTTGCAACAAATGCATCTGATGTTTGATGACTAAGGTTAAGCTTTGATGCTTTTCCCTTTTCAAGGCTCTTATTTGGCATTCTTAAAAGTACATCATTTTTAACAGATGAATCCGTTTTTGAAATATCATCTAAGACAGCCTTAGTATTTGTTCCAAGCTCAGCCTGAGACTTGATCCCTTTTGAAGCAACTCTAGGTAAATCTTTATCTGTCAGTAATGTTTCTTTCTGGCTTCCCTGTGTTTTGCGATTTGCTAAAACAGTTTTGGCCTTTTGTAATGAAACAATATTCTTAGTATCAAGAACGCTATCAATATCACTTTTTGGAGCATTTGCCTGATTACTTATAGTAGAAAATAAAGACTTTGGTGTTGATTTTAGAGCAGAATTAGCCTTTTTAGAAAGCTGATTAAGTGATTCAGATTCTATGCCCTGTTTAGCATTTTGAGCTAAATTGGCCTTACTTGAATCTTTTAAATTAGGACGAATTTCTTTTGCTACATTCGTGGCCAAAAAGTTATTTTGTCCTTTATTTTTTCCCCTAGGTTGACCCTCGTTAAGAAGTTTAGAGAACTCCTTATTCAACCCTTTTTTCTCTTGTGCTGTTAGTCCCTTACCTGACTTATCCAATAAGTTAGACGCTTTCAGAGAGTTTGCATCATTAGCACCCTTTCCTTTGCTGGCCTTAACCTGTGAATTTTGTCCTAGTAAGTTTTTAAGCATTATATTCCTTTTTTAATTAACGCTTTGCAATATCTTTACATAAAATTAGAAAAAAATTAACCAAGGAAAGTTTTACCCTACTTCTTCATGGTCATGTATTGCTTTTGAAGACGTGCCGAGATCTCTTTATCCATCATATTAAAGATTTTCGATACCTTAACTGGATCAAGTTCACCTAAAATCTTTATCGAAATCGATGGGTCTTGTTGTGACAATAGATCAGCTGCTGTTTGTGGTCTCATATTTGAAACAACATCAACCATATGGATAACACGCTTACTCTCATCTGAGTCTTTCTTATCAAGACAAGATAAGAAGTTTGTTTGGTATTTTTTAAACTCTTGAATACGCCCTTCAAGCTCCTTCTGATTAACAGCAATTTGATTCTGTTGATTCTTTAAAGCCTTTTCTCTTTGTTCAAGATTCTGTTCTTTTTTGAGAAGTTCTTGAGAAAACTCAACGAGCTTACCACGTCCAATTCTTTTCATTTTCTTTTCAATAGCTGCATCAAGAGCTTTATCGAACTCTTCTTGAGTGTAGATCTTTTTATCTTCAGCTTTTGTATTTAATGAAAAAACTAATAAAGTACTTAGTAATAATGCTTTCATTTATAGTTCTCCGGCCAATTTCTTAGAGTGTCTTTTGGCCATCATTAATTCATCAATGGCCTCTTGGCGTTTCTTTTCGATTTCTTTATTTTGTTTTGTTTCAAAGTCTTGTTTTAAATTATCAATAACTTTAACTTCACCTTTTGCAACTGATAGCTCTTTAATCTTTTCTTGGTAAGCTCTATCAACAGCGTGAAGCTGGTTTTCTAACACTTTAATTTCTTCTCTTTTTGACTGAATAAACATTGGGAAGAATTGTGCATTTCTACCAGGAGTATATGTTTCTAAAAAAGCTTCTTGAGCTTTATAGGTTTCTTCAATATCCTGCTTACATTTAGCAATCTTTTCAAGAAGTCTTCCTTTTTCACTATTAATCTGCCCTAGTTCAAGCTTAACTCTTTGCTCGTTAAACTCTCGTAGTTTTAATAGTCCATCTAATTTAAACTTCTTACGACGCATTTATTTATTCCTCATCATCTGACTGATAGGCTTCTTCAGCATATTTAGCTAAACCTACCATCGAATCATAAAGTTCTTCGATCGTTTGATAATGATCCTCACCTTGCATTTGTTTAAGTAGATCATTTAATTGTTCAATTATGATCATTGCCTTATCCACTTTAGGGTTTGAACCTCTAGCGTAGGCACCAACATTAATAAGGTCTTCATTATCACGGTATGCAGACATTAGATCACGCATATGACCCGCAACAACTCGATGCTCACTTGTCACAACTTTATTCATTACCCTTGATAATGATTGAAGAACATCAATTGCCGGGAATTGGTTCTTAGAGGCAAGTTCTCGAGAGAGAATAATGTGTCCGTCACTAATACCACGAACAGCATCAGCAATTGGCTCATCCATATCCCCACCTTCAACAAGTACCGTATAAATACCAGTGATTGATCCTGCATTAGCTTTCGTTCCCGCACGCTCCATTAATTTTGGTAATTGAGCAAATACTGTTGGAGTATAACCTTTTTGACCTGGAGGATCCCCAGCACTTAAAGAGATTTCACGAGAAGCCATCGCAAAACGTGTGATTGAATCCATCATTAATAGTACATCTTGATTCTGATCTCTAAAGTATTCAGCAAATGTTGTAGCGACATATGCAGCTTTCATACGAATAAGAGCTGAGGTATCTGATGTTGCAACAACAACGATTGACTTTTTAAGACCTTCCTCTCCTAAATCATGTTCAATGAATTCACGTACCTCACGGCCACGTTCTCCAATTAGAGCAATGACATTAACATCGGCCGAAGACTTTTGTGCAACCATACCAAGTGTTACAGACTTACCAACACCTGAACCGGCCATAATAGCAAGGCGTTGTCCTTTTCCAGCTGTCATAAATGCATTAATTGCATTAACACCAGTATCAAGAACTTGACTAATAGGTGGCCTCTCTAACGGATTTATTGGTTTCCCAAAGATTGACCTTACTTCATTTGATTTCTTAATTGGCCCTTTCCCGTCAATAGGATTTCCTTGAAAATCAATAACGCGACCAAGATATTGCTCGCCGACATTTACTTTTGTCACAAGCTCTTTTAAAAATACTTTTGTTTCAGAATTGATACCTGAGATTTCAGAATAAGGCATTGTTAGACACTTTGGCCCATCAATAGAGACAACTTCTCCTAAACAACGATCACCAAACTCTGTTACGAATTCGACATTAGAACCAATAACAGCACGGGAAAGGTTCACTTCGTATAGCATACCTTTTGATGCACAAACCTTCCCTACCTTTTGGTAAGGTGTTGCATATTCATAGGCCTTGTGAATGGCCTCTAAATCTAACGATTCAAATGGACTATTCTGATTCATCTGAGTCAACCTCTTCGCTTGCAAGCCCTACGGCTTCAAACAACTTATCAAGACTCTCTAATTGAGTTTTGAGACTTCCATTAACAATTCCATTAGAAGACTCGACAATGATCCCCGGTGCTTCAATATCAAAGTCAATTTCAACACGGGCATTTTTAAGCTCTCCTACTTTTTCCTGAACAACTTCTAATACCTCAGGCATTTGCTCAAAGTGTTTTTCATTAACACGTATAAGTAGGTTATCTCTAGTTTGGGCCTCGACAATAAGCTTCTCAAGTAAACGGACAATATATTCTCCATCATCCTTGAGTTCTTTTAAAACAACCCATTTTGCAATTGTTCTTAATAGATTATAAGTTTGCATCTTTTGGGCAGATAGTAACTTAATTCGAGAACTTAAGACTTCAGAAACCATATCATTTAAAAGTAAGATTTTTTCTTCAGCACTAGCTGATAATTCTTCTCTTACTTCTTTGCGACCTTCTTCCTTTCCTAGCTCAAGTCCTTCTCTATATGCTTCTTCTTTTACTTGTTGAATACGTTTTTCAACTTCTTCTCTAACGGCCTGCTCAAAGTCACTATCTTCTTGCGCTCTAATACCACGTGCTTCATGAACAATAGGATTAAGGTCGAAACCTGTCTCTCTTGCTTGCTGTCTTTCAACGCGAATGACCTTTTGCTTCTCTTCGATCTCACGTACAGACATTCCCTCAAAATCTTGGAACTCAAAGTCCTCAACTTCCGAATTCATCGGTTTCTGAGAAAATGATTGAAATTGATAGTCTTTTACTTCTGTGGTCATTAAGCCGCCATTCTAATTAAATTATTATTAAACAAGTGCGTCGCCGTCTCCACCACGAGAGATGAACGCTTTTCCTTGTTGTTCAAGTTCTTTACATTTATGTACGATTTCTGCTTGAGCTTTTTCAACATCTGAAAGTTTTGTTGGCCCAAGAGCATCAAGGTCTTCTTGTAGAAGAGTTGCTGCACGATTTGACATATTTCTAAATAGCTTTGAACGTATTTCTTCTGGTGCAGTTTTAAGTGCAATAACAAGTTTTTGTTGATCAACTTCTTTAAGAAGGGCCTGGATACCACGATCATCAACGTAGACAAGGTCTTCGAAAACGAACATAAGCTTACGAATCTCTTCAGCAAGTTCAGGGTCTTTTTCTTCAACTCGCCCCATGATATTCTTCTCAGAATTCTTATCCATAAGGTTAAGCATATCTGCGATAGGCTCAACACCACCAAGTTGATTTGTATCAATTGTTCCAAGAGTAGAAAGTTCTGTCTTAAGAACATCATCAAGTTGTGCAATAAGTTCAGGCGAAACGAAGTCTAGGTTTGCAACCCTTAATACAACCTCGGCCTGAAGTCCTTCTGGTAGTCGTCTTAGAACATCAACCTTTCTCTCGGCCGATAAGTGAGCGATGATAAGAGCAATCGTTTGCGGATGCTCATTAATTAAGAAGTTTGCAAGTGTTCTTGTATCAACTAGCTCAAGAGATTCAAGAGTTTGATTTGCACCAACATCAATAATCTGTCCAAGTAGTTGCTTTGCTCTATCTTCACCAAGAGCATTTACGATAAAGTCACGAGAAGAGTTATCAGAGAATAGTAGATCATTTTCTTCATTAAGTTCTGAGTAGAATTCCTCTAGAACTCTCTTGATCATCCAAATAGGAGCTTTCTTAACATTAGACATTGCATTGATAAGACGCTTTACATCGTTATCACGCATATGTGAGAAAATTAGTTGTGTTGTACTTACACCAAGAGAACTAAGCAGAAGTGCTGCTTTGTCTTGTCCTGATAGTAGCGAGTACTCTACATCTGGGTCTAATGATTGATCGGCCACTTTTCTCTCCTCTTCCTTAAAGGGCTCTTTTCCTATTAATTAACATCATACTAAGCAATCGATTTATCCGATTCCTGTGCATGAATCATATCATGTACAATCTGTGCTGCTTTTCCAGGATTAGTCTCAACAAGTGAGATAATCTTTTCACGTAGCATATTTCCTTCAATCTTCTCAGGATTGAGTTTTTCTTCAATTTGTGGAAGAGCATCCTCAAGTCCTGGAAGTTTTTGGTTTGCTTGAACCTTCTCTAATTCTTCAAGAGTTCTTGGTAAGAAATCCTCTACTGTTTCAACTGCGTTATCTGTAACCCACTGAATAAATGGTCTAACAACAACGAAGAAGAAAAGAGAGATCGTTAAACCAATTGCAAGATACTTAAAGATATTCTTGATTAGCTCTCTGTTTTCACGCTCACGCATTAAAGCATCAATTGCTTCAAGATCTTCTTGTTGGAACTCCATATTCTTAATCGTAATCACATCTCCACGACGATCATCGATTCCTAGAGTTGAAGCAACGATTGCTTGAAAGTTTGCAATATCAGCTTCTGACCACGGCTCATACTTTGTAACAGTCTTACCATCAACAGTTTGTGTAACTCTCTTTCCATCTAACATAACTGCAGCTGAAATTTTTCTAACACTAGCTGTTGGCGATTTAGAACGCGTTACCTTCTTAGGTACATTGTAATTACGTGTCGCTAACTCTTTTTTCACGTCATTTCTTGTTTCAGGAACACCTGGTTGAGGCTGTTCACCTGGAAGGTTTGATCTCGCTCCAGGAATCCCCTGTGGAGAAGGACGAGAACCTTGTAAATTCTGTGTATTTGTTACTTCAGAAAGAACGGCCTTATTTTCAGAATCATAACTTGTTTGTGTTGATACACTTTCAGTAAAGTCCATATCAACAGATACTTTAGCGATAACCTTACCGGCACCAACTACTTTTGTTAAGATATCCTCAATTTGGGCTTCATACTTTCTATTAAGTTTTGATTCAAGAGCAAGACGATTTGCTGTATTTGCCGTCATTGCATCTCCGATATTCTCAGATAGCTTCTTTCCTCTATGGTCAAGGATTACAACACCAGTCGGTCTCATCCCTTCAACAGATGAAGCGACAAGAGAAGAGATCCCCTTGATTTCTTGTTCCGTCAGAGTAACACCACGATTTAATTCAAGTACAACAGAGGCACTTGGTGGTTTCTTCTCAGATACAAATGGTGATGATTCAGGAATATTTAAGTGAACACGAGCTCTTTTAACACCTCTAAGGTGCTTGATCGTTTTAATAAGCTCACCTTCTAGTGCTCTTTGCTTATTAACTTTTTGAACAAATGAAGTTGTACCAAACGATTGGTTATCAAAGACTTCGTAACCAACTGTACCAGAGAATGAAAAACCAGAAGTCATCATTTTTAGACGAACAGTTTCAATCATATCCTCAGGAATACTAACCGTTCTTCCATCTGCTGATGTTTTCTTTTCTACATTATTTTGACTTAAGAAGACCTCAACCTTTGTCATATCCTCTTTATTTAAGTCTGAATAAAGTACCTTATAATTTGTATGTGTGGCCCAAAGGACAACACCTAGTAGGAAGACTAGAATAACTCCAGTTACAGCAAAGAGAGAGATCTTCTTTCCTGCATCGAGCTCACCATAGAACTCTTTGAAGTTTCTTAGCATTTTGTCGAAAAAATCTTTCACGTATCCTCCTGACACCTGAAGCTCTTAATTCATCCTAAATTAAGAGATCATTAACTAGTTATCAACTAGACTTGCATTCTCATTACTTCTTTATATGCATCAATTACTTTACTTCGAACTTGATTCATCGTCTTAAAAGCAATTTCTGCTTTCTCTACGGCCAGCATCGTTTCGTGGATATTCTTACTTTCACCACTCACTAATTTTTCAATTGCCGTATTAGCTTCTTTTTGTAGTTTATTTACATCCATGATTTGATTAGCAAGAAGTTCAGAAAAACTCTGACTCTTTTCAGAAGGAGCAACCTTTGCAATTTCATCAAATCCTTCTAGCTTAAAATCTCCACCTGGCTTCTCTGCTCCACCAGCTGGGTTTGTCCAATCACGCATTTTCTGTGAGTTAAAGACGTCATTCATTGTTGTTATATTATTGATCGCCATGGTTTAACCCCTATTCCTAGTTTCCACTACCAATTTCAAGCGCTTTCATCGCCATACTCTTAGTTGTATTCATTACATTAATATTAGCTTCATAACTTCTTGAAGCTGAAATCATATCTGCCATCTCTTCCATCACATTGATATTCGGATAGGCAACATACCCTTGCTCATTAGCATCTGGGTGATTTGGTTCATACTTTAAAATTGGAGGTCTATCACTTGAGATAACCTCTGTTGCATGAACTGCTTGGGCCTGCTCTTCAAGCTCACCCTCTAGTACATCTGAAAAGCTATCGCGTGCAGGCTCACTACCAAAAGCAACTTCCTTCTTACGATATGGGCCACCTTCAGCAGTTCTAGTCGTTTGAGCATTAGCAATATTTGAAGAAATCGCGGCCATGCGCTTCTTATTTGCAGCAACTCCTGATGAACTAATTTTTAGGCTGGTTAATAAATCCATTTATTCCCCCTACTTCTCAGAGTTAATTGTATATTTCAGCATCCCAAGTTTCTTATTAAGTAACTTTACAGATGCATCGTATAAGATTTTATTTTCGGCCATTTTGGCCATTTCAGCGTCTCTGTCGACAGTATTTCCATCTTCAGAGACGATTCCATTTGGATCTTCATAAATTTCAGGTTGAAGATTATCAAACCCACCATTGCCAACGTCAAAGTGTTTCTCGTCAGAGGTCAACATCTCAAGATTCCCATCAACGTCTAAAGCTCTTTGTAGTGCTTCTTCGAAGTCTACACGTTTTGCTTTATAACCTGGTGTATCCGCGTTAGCGATATTTGAAGTTAAGATCTCATGTCGGATCTGTCTTAAATTCAAAGAAGATGCTAATGCTTTTAATGTTTTGTCCTCAACCCTCATGAATCACCTTATCTTAAGTTAACAAAGTATGAGTTACCATCACCGCGGTACTCATTGATTTTATTTCTAAGAGTTCTAATTGAAACACCTAGAATCTTTGCAGCTTGTGTTCTGTTTTCTGAAGTATGAATAAGTGCCTTCTTGATAAGTAACTTTTCAGCTTCTTTAAGAGACATTAATCTGATTCCTTCTGAATCGTCTTCAGAGATAACATTTACTGCTTTCTTCTCACCGATTTCTAAATGCTCAGCTGAAACTTCATCACCTTCAAAGTTTGCAAGAGCATTTTCAAGAACTGCTTTAAGTTCTTTAACATTATGAGTCCAGTAGTGAGAAAGAATCTTATTCATTGCTTCTTCTTGAACTGAAACTTCTTGACCATCAAGAGTCGTCTTAATAATGTTTCTTGCGATATACTCAAGATCACCAACTCTTTCTCTTAGTGGAGTTAGAGTGATTGAGTTAGACGAGATGAATGTATAAAGACCACGGTAGAAACGTCCTGCTCCTACTAGCTTTGATAAATTCTTAGTTGTTGTTGCAACCATTCTTACGTCAATTTCGTAATCTTGTAATTCACCTAGAATTTTGTGTAATTTCTTTTGAAATGTATCTTCAAGACCATCTACGTTTACTAGAACTACTGTTCCACCATTGGCATTTTCAAATGCACCTTTGATAAAACGTCCAGTTTCTGGATCTCTGTAACCTAAGATTTCATTTTCTACTTGGTTTGACTCATTTGAACAATCAACTGTTACAAATGGCTTACCTTGTCTTGTCGAGTTTTCGTGAATGAAACCCGCTAGAGTCTTCTTTCCAACACCTGCCTCACCTACAATAAGCACTGGTGCTTTTGTAACAGCAACATTGTTTGCAACTTTTAAAGCTTTAACAATTTTAGGATCCTGTCCAAAAAGTTCTGCTGTAAACGTATTCATTTGACCTCCTGTCTGTCATGCCCGATCCGTGGGCAAAAATTAAAGTGTACGTTTCTTTAAATTAATAAGTGTTAATTCACTTCTAACTAATTCTTTTAAATATTCCTTCGCATCTTTGTCATTTAAGATCTCATTTAAAAGCTTCTCACCAAGTGTGAAGTTGTTCTTCTTTAGGCTTTCCTTTCCTAATAAGAACTTTACGCGATTCTTATATAATGACTTATCGAACTCTGTAAGAAAGCTTTCTGCTTCTGCTGTTGCCCACTTACTATTCTTATTAAATAAAATTTCAACTCTTTGATAATTAACCTGTTCTCTTAGACCTTTTGCAACGCTTTCCGGAACATGAAATTCACTAGCATCTTTAAGAAGGGCCTGTGAAACCTTTAGGTACTTATCATACTTCTTGCTTTCATAGATTGATTCAAGATAGAACTCGATTGAGTCGATTAAGTCTTTTGCATCAATAGTGTTCGCATTTGCACCACTTGCATAAAACTTTTCATATTCTTTTTCTGCCTTTGCATACTCACCCTTTTTATAGTGAGCTAGGGCCTTATAGAAAGTGATTTTTTCAAAGTTTGGATATGATTTTTGAGTACTGGCAATTATACGATCAACAGATGCATAATTTTTTAACTTCAAATTTCTTAGGATTTGTAATTCGTTCTTGTATAAGTCCAATTTCTTAACTTCCTTGCGTGGAACCCATAGTGGAAATGTGTGAGCAGTTTCCTTTTTGCTCGCTAACATTTTCTCATACATTTTTTGAAATCCATCCCAGAGTGTAAGATTTATATACGATTTTGCGATAATAAATTGTATTTCTGGATCAGCACCTATCTTTTTGAAATATGTATTCTTATAGATCTCCCAAGCACGGATTGCACGAGCAAATTTTCCCTCAGCAAAGTTTGATTTAATGATCCCGTACACAATTTCGGCACCATCTGCTTCAAATACTTTCTTTTCACTAATCTTCATTGCTGCAACTGGAAGTGCTGTAAGAAATGTCAGAGCTTCCTCATACTTGCCGTCAACGATGTAGCTACGAAGACGTGTTTGCCATAAGAGCCTCTCTAAGTTAGCGTTAAGCTTCTTATCTGTTCCCTTATCTAGGAATACTCTCGTTTCATTATCCTGTTCACTTCTCTTGTTCTTTCTAATTGTACGAAGGCCAACATAGCGAATACGGGCCTCAAGACTAACATCTTGATTCTGTGCTCGATTAATTGCATTCTTGTAAAGTTCAAGGACTTCATTTTTTGGACGGTCCTGAAGGTCTGCAATCAAGGCCATACGTAACCTTGCCTGTGCTGACTCGCTCATGAATGAATATTTAGAGATAAACGTGTCATAAATTCTAAATGCTTTACTATAATTTGCTTGTCTAAAGTATGCTTCAGCAGCGTTGTAGTAAATAGAACCTAAGTACTCTCCCTTAGTAGACTGTTCAAATGATTCAAAAGCCTCAATGGCCTTTTCTTCATCATTTTGTCTTAGGTATGTATAAATCTCATAAGCCTTAAGCTTTTGTTTAGAGATTATCTTAATTAGAGTTTTGTCATTAATAAGGTTTTTTACTTTATCAACTTGGTTTAAATTGGCCAAAGAAGCTAAGATGAACTCACCCATATACTCAAGTTCTTCATAGTCAAAGTTTTCTTTTGCATCACTAAAGAAGCGCTTAGCGTATTTTAAAGCCTTTACGTAATCTTTTCTTTCACGATAGAAAGTAACAAGATACTTATAAAGACCTTTTCTCATTTCATAATTATCAGTACGATCGACAATATTCGTATACATTGAAACAGCTGTATCAACAGGCTTTAGATCACCTTTTTCTAAAGTTTCACGTAATAGAGCATTTGCCTTCATATAATCATTGTAGGCATTGTAATTATTTGGAAACTTCTTCTCGTAAAGCTTAATTGATTTATACATCAATCCCCATTTAGCTTTTCTGTACAAGTTCAAAGTAAGTTGCATATGAGCCTGAGAATCATTTTTTTCATAATCAAAGTTCTTGATTGGAAAGAAGTATTCTGCAGTTTTTCTATCGAGTCTAATTTGATTTTTTAACTTTGGAGCTAAAGGCTCATAATTCCAAATGAAAGAAGCTCCGTATCTGAAGTCTTTATATTCTTTTTCTTTCTTAGGGGCCTTCTTAACAATTTTCTTTCTTACTTTCTTCTTAGGCTTTTTCTTTACCTGTGTTGAAGCCTTCTTAACGAACTTAGGTGTCGATAACTTCGCTTCATTAGTATCTCTTTTTACTAGTTTAGGAAGTGTCTTTATGGCAGCTTGTTTATTACTAACTTGGCCATCTTTCCAAAAGTCTACGTAGTAAGCACGATCACGATTTTTATAAAAAGAGAAAACTTCAACATTCTTCTTTAAAGAGAGAGTAATTGTAAAAACATTATTTCCAGAAGTTGGCTCTGTGTAAGAAACTCTCTTTATATACTTAGAAGAAGAAAAGTTCTTAAGCCCTTCTCTTACTTGCGTATAGACATCTCCATCAAGAGTTGAAAACGATACTTCAGTACTAGACTTAGTTACGTTTACAAGCTTCTTATCTAGAAAGAACTTAACTCTTAGAAAATCATTATGAATTTCAGGTGTAACAACATTTGCGGAAGCTGTACTAAGGATAGCAACACTAAAAAAGAGTGCTATAAAAGATAAGAAATTTTTGAAATTAAAATCTTTCTTCATGATGGTAGAAACTTCCTGTTTCAAATTTAATAACGTCAATTATTTGGCAATTTCTTCTTCCTGAAGCATGCCCTAACCTATTTTACTATATTTTGAGTTATTTCAAAGGAAAATTTTTCTCATGGGACAATTTTTCCGTGTCAAAGTAATGTCATGACAGATAATCAGTGATTTAAAAAGCCGACTATGAAAGTCGGCTAAAGTATTGGTGTCAATTTGGCATTGAAACAATGTGATTTATTGTTGAATTGAAAAATCTAAATTTCGCTTCTTCATTTTTTCGATTAATGTCGTTCGATTCATCTGAAGAAGTTTAGATGCTTGATTCTTATTCCCATTAGTCTTTGTAAGGGCCTGACGAATTAAGGACTCTTCTACTTCACTCATGAAGTCTTTAAGATTAAGTCCATTATCAGGAAGATTAACAAGATCTTCTGTATCTATTGCACTACGGTTTGTTAATGCAAGGATCTTAGGAGGTAAGTCTTGTGGACGTATTTTATTTCCACCTCTTAAGATTACTAAACGCTCAATAAGGTTTTCTAGCTCTCTTACGTTTCCTGGCCATTCATAAGACATAAGAATTTCAAATGTCTCATCATCGAGCTCAATATCATTTCTCCCATCTGCACTTACAAAGCGAGATAAGAAATAAGAAATTAATAATGGGATATCTTCTCTTCTATCTTTAAGAGCTGGAATCTTTATAGGAATTACATTTAAACGGTAATAAAGGTCTTCTCTGAAGTTACCTTGCTGTACAGAATCTTCAAGGTCTCTGTGTGTCGCTGTAATAATACGAACGTCCACAGGAGTCGTTACAGTAGATCCAACACGTTCAATTTCTCTTTGTTGTAAAACTCTTAATAATTTAACTTGTAAAAGGAGTGGCATATCCCCAATTTCATCTAAGAAAATTGAGCCTTCATTGGCCGCTTCAAAACGTCCCATTCGACTTGAAACTGCACCTGTAAATGCTCCCTTTTCGTGGCCAAATAACTCACTTTCAAGAAGCTCACCAGGAATGGCCCCACAATTAACGTTAACAATCTTCTTAGACTGGCGTTTAGAGCATTGGTGAATGGCCCGTGCAACAAGCTCCTTCCCAGTACCAGAAGGACCACCAATTAAGACAGTAGAGTTTGAGGCTGCAACCTTCTTAATACGCTCAAAGATCTTTTGCATAGGTTTAGAGCGTCCAATCATACCGCAGAAAACATCTTCTTCAGTTGGCATCTCTAACTTATAGCGTTTACCTAGCGATCGTTTTTCATTCTTTTGCTGAATATTATTACTAACCTCAAGGCTTTCACGATACTCAAGCTTATTCATCAGTGCCTTCACAACAAGATCCTTAAGATCTTCTAGTTCAAATGGCTTTGTTAAATAATGAAATACACCCTTCTTAGTTGCAGCAATGGCCGTTTCAATAGAAGCGAAGCCTGTCATTGCAATTGATGCAAATGTCAGTCCTCTCTCCTTGAGAAGGTCTATCAGATATAAACCATCTGAAGAACTATCTTCAAAACTTATATCCGTAATCAAGCAGAAACGATTTACAGAGTTTGCTGTAATATGCTCTATTGCTGAATTTGGAGAGCTGAAGCTAAAGACTTCAAGATTGATTTTTTTACTAAGATATTTTGTAATCATCGCAGAGAGAGTTTGATCATCCTCTACGACAATAATGACCGGTTTTAGTGATTGGTCGATTTTTACTTCATTTGCTGACTCTTCGTTCGTGAATGTATCAGTCAAAAAATTAAAATCATTTTTCATGTGTTGTTGCCTCTCATCTTGAGCGGTTAAAAATTGTCCCAACAAAATGGTATCGAACAATCTGTAGACGTGTCAATTTTTTAACACCACAACATTTCTGCCACACAAAGGTTAAGTACTTAATTTTATTGATTTTTGTATCTAAAAGTTTCTTACAGTCCGTGAATAAGTTCTAAAAAGTAGTGAACTATTTTATCAGGACCTCCTGCCATCACCCAAAGAAAGAGAAAGAATGTTGATATAGCTGAGAGCATAGCAAAGAATAGCGGCGGAATAGTATAACCTCTTAGCCAGTAGTAATAGGCAAAACGGCCACCTATGATCATAATAGGTATCGACCAAAATGGTGTGTATCGTAATGTGAACATGAAGAATTCATTCATAGGATAAGTATAATCGCATTTGAAAAAAAAGAAAGGCTCCTTTCGGAGCCTTCTATACTATAAGCAAAGTGCTTTAAATTTTTCGACATAAGATAATTCTTCCCAAGGGACATCCTGCGGCAAAAGTGCCCCAAAGGGCAGTTTTGAAGCTGAGATGGATGTGACTCGAGAAAGCTAGCCTAGCGAAGCGATGGCGCGGCTTTCGGTTAAAGGCAAAGAGCTTTTAACTTCTCCACATAGCTTAATTCTTCCCAAGGAAAGAAACCATCTTTACTTCTACCAAAGTGCCCGTAAGCAGCAGTTGGAGAATAGATTGGTCTTAGAAGATCAAGTCTTTCGATAATCGCCGCTGGCTTCATATCAAAAATTTGATTAACAGCATTGTTGATCTTAGCAACATCAACTTTTTCTGTACCAAAAGTATCTACTAGAAGTGACATTGGCTCAGCTACACCAATTGCATATGCAACTTGTACTAGAGCTCTCTCAGCAAGACCTGCGGCAACGATATGCTTTGCGATTTGTCTTGTTGCGTATGCCGCTGAACGGTCAACTTTTGTTGGATCTTTACCAGAGAATGCTCCACCACCGTGTGCACCGTGACCACCGTATGTATCAACGATAATCTTTCTACCTGTTAGACCACAGTCACCCATTGGCCCACCAATAACAAATTTACCAGTTGGGTTGATGAAGTATTTTGTGTTGTTATCAACAAGTGATGCTGGAACAACTTTATTAACAACTTCTTCTCTAACTGCTTCTTGAACTTGTGCAAGAGTCATTTTGTCAGAGTGTTGAGTTGAAACAACAATTGCATCAATACGAGAAAGTTTTCCATCTTCATACTGAGCAGAAACTTGTGTCTTACCGTCAGCTCTTAGTTCACCAAGAGTACCATCTTTTCTAACTTCAGAAAGTCTCTGAGCAAGTTTGTGAGATAGATCAATAGTCATTGGCATGTAGTTATCTGTTTCATCACATGCGTAACCAAACATTAGACCTTGGTCACCTGCACCAAGCTCAGTATAAGTTCCTTCACCTTCGTTTACACCTTGAGCGATATCTGGTGACTGCTTATCAAGAGCAACCATTACACCACAAGTGTTAGCGTCAAAACCTTTATCTGAGTGATCATAACCAATCTCTCTAATTTTATTTCTTACTGTTTCTTGAAAGTCTACATTTGCTTTAGAAGTAATTTCTCCAGCAAGTACGACTAGTCCAGTTGTAACCATAGTCTCACATGCAACACGTGATTTTGGATCTTGTTCTAACATTGCGTCTAGAACAGCATCACTAACTTGGTCAGCAATTTTGTCAGGGTGCCCTTCTGTTACTGATTCAGAAGTAAATGTGAAATCTTTTAGCACTGCCTCATCTCCTAGCTATAAATAATTAATACACTAATAATTAATTGAATATACTGCTAGAGAGCCGTTTTAACAAGCTTTTTGACAACTATTTTCAAGTAGTTAGACTCAATAAAAAACTAGTAGTCGCTCTTTTTGACGAAGTATTTGAAATAATGTGGATTTCGATACTTATAAAACTTATCTTGCTTCACAGAGTGTACATAAACTTTATTTTTATACTTATACACATCATAGCTATCACCTTCGACATCTTTAAATTCATAAAGAAAATCGAGGTTCTTTCGTTTTAATAAAGTATTTAAACGTTTTGTGTCGTGAATTAGAGGCCCTGTTCTCTCTGGCATACTTTCATACTCATCCCAAAGGCTCGACATATCAATACGACCAAGCATTGATGCACGAGAAAAATAACGAGTTGCTTTAAAGTCTTCGTCTGGCCTTCTTAATTCTTCTAAAACCATCTTTAAGTTTTTGGCCCTTAACTTTCTAGCGGAACGTGATTGATCCGGACAAAAGATTCCTTTTGAAGCTGGAATAAAGAAGTAAGTAAACGAGAACTGTCCTCGTTTAAAAAGAACATTCAACCAGGGATATTGTTTTGTTTTAGAAACTCCATTTTCTATAAGTGCATCAAAAAATGGTTCATTAGGTTCAATCGTATTATATTCTGGATTATCCACTCGATTGATAACGACTTTGGCAACGTCACGTCTTTCACTTCCGTAACTATCATCAAGGCGGCCGACTTCATGAATTAGAATTGTTTCAAGTGCATATAGCTTTCGATAAATTTCTTTTTGCTTTTTCCAAAATTTGTAAACAAGAGCAGACTTGTCATAAACATAGTGACTAAGGGCATATCGGGCCTTGCTCTTATCTTCAAAAATCTTCTTTAAAATATCACTCTTGGTTTTACTCTTCTTAAGAAGATCAACGTAATAATTTTCACGCTCAATAATCTTCTTCTCCCAATACTTTATACGCTTGTATGTTTTCTTATGACCACGACGTAAGACACGATCAAGTCGATCGATAAGATCTGAAATATCATAACGTAAGTCTTCAGTAAGAAACGGCTCATCAAAGCCAATAATACGTAAATAAACACTATCAATTAATGAGCGAAGAGAAAGGTCAGAGCGTCCTCTTTTGGAATCAACACTTCCATCTTCTACAATTTTTCTTAGTAAGTAAGTTGAATTAGATTTAGCTTTTCCTTCCGGTGTTTCAATATCTTTATATTTATCGTATTCAGATCTCAAGTGAAGATGATCCACTGGAAACTTAAATGACTGGAAGAAGTATAGACTTCCAAGATATCTTTCAAAGTCTTTTAGAAACTTTTTTATCTCTACTTTTGACTTGATCGCTAATGTAGACTTTTCATCTAAAGTCTTTGCATAGCGATAGTGATAGTTGTGTTGCATCGCTTTTTCAAATTGAGATTTAATTTCTCTATTTCTTGCCAAGACTTTTCTAAATGAGCGCATTTTAGATAATCTTTTTTTGATATTAGCAATCCACTCTCTTTTTTTCTTCATTAGAGGCAGGTGCTCACTAATGGCATCATCATCTAATTGGCCATCTAACTTGAAAGGAATAAAGATTCCATCACCCAGAAAGTCTTTATAGAGTTTTTTCGATTTGTTATAGACTTGCATATTACAAGTTGCTTTGTATTGTGCTCTATGAAGACTAAGATAATTTTTAATTACCTCTGAATCACTTGGTCCCTTAGCAAAGATCGTGCTGACTAAGAATAGGATCGAAATGGAATACTTATAAAGTTTTAACAAACTCGCTACTCCATAATCCAAGACATGAGCTATTACTCATAACAAGCTGGATACTATCTTTATTAGAATTCTCTTTAATTAATGAAATCAGCATATCTAATTCAGTTACAATTGATGTTTTTACACCGATACCATCGAGATCTGCTTTAAGTTTTTCAACATCAAGATCCCCCTGTCCCTTGGCCGTAGTAGGTCTCATTGGTTTTATGATAGTTGCGCTTGCAACATCCTTAAGAGAGTCAACAAAACGCTCTTGAAAAAGATCACTTCTTGCTGTCGCAGAGCCCGGTTCAAGATATGCGTGAATCTTCTTACCTGGATACTTAAGAGAGATCGCACTTACAGTTTCTGTAACGGCAGTTGGGTGGTGGGCAAAGTCATCAATGATAGGAGATTCATTAAACTCACCTTTCACTTCTTGTCTTCTTTGCACCATTTTCAAATCAAGAATTCCTTCTTGTATTTCATCAACTGTTTTCCCAGCTTTTAAAGCAACGATGATAATAGATGTTAGATTTAAAATATTATGCATTCCCATAAGATTGGTCTTAAAGGTATGCTCCCCTTGAGAGCATTTCATGCTAAAAGTAGATAATCCATTTTCAACGTTGATAATTTTTACGTTCTCACGACTATATTCTGACCACGACTTATCGGCCGATTTTAGATTTTTAATACTTTCCCACTCTGAACAAGCGATCACTTCATCTACTTCAGGTAAGATCGCCTTAAATTCATCTTTAATATCTTCAATTGATTCAAAGATATCAGCATGATCAAATTCAAGAGATGTAATAATTAATGTATTGATAAAGTATGAACGAAACTTAGAATACTTTTCAAAATATGCTGAGTCATACTCATCAGACTCGATAAAGAAATACTCTCCTTCACCAGTTCTTGCAGGTGGCCTCTCATCCATTACCCCACCAATTAAATAACCGGGATTCATTCCAAGCTTTTCAAATAATTGAACTCCAAAATAAGTTGTTGTTGTCTTTCCATGTGTTCCAGAGATACCAACAACTTTCTTATTTTTTAAAACGAAAGCACCAATAGCAGCCGGAAACGAACAGAATGGAATACCAAGTTCTTCAAGCATGCGAGCATCATCAGATTGTCTTGCTACAACATTACCTACTACAATTAAGTCATAACCTTTAATAATATCTTTTAAGTTTTCATCTTCGAGATTGAAAATATCGATTCCAGAAGACTCTAGATAAGTACTCATTGGAGGATAGAACATACGATCTGCGCCTGCCACTTCAAGGCCAGACTCTTTTAATAGACAAGCGGCTGCTCCCATACCTGTCCCACATATGCGATAGAAGAAAACCTTCTTCACATTTGTAACATCCTGTAATTTCGTAATATCCATATAATTAGCTAAATTCATTAAAATCTCCAAGTGGCTAATATTGTATCTCTTTATAGAAAAAAAATTAAGGCAAATAATATTCCTGACGAAAAGAGATAAGTATTACATTGAGGGAATTGATGAAGATGAATTTTTATAAAATGAACTTACTTTACTTAATACTATTATTTGGTTGCACAAGTATTAATTTTACTCAGACAACACTTAAGAGAAATCCATCTTCAATCACAGGAATTGAAAAAGAGTCTTGTCTACGTGCTCTTTCAAGCTTCCTTGATGTGAATTCAAATAGTGTCGAAATTGAAACCTTAGAAAATGCGTTAAATTATAAATACACTGGCAAAGACCTTTCTGCCATGAAACTAGGGATAGAGTCCACATACTTTGTTGATTATGAACATACAGCTCTACATTTAAATAAAATATACAATGGTGATACTACCTTAAGAAATAGTGACCATCCTTATCAGTATAATGGTGAAAAGAAATTACTACGTGCTGCTATTGGTGGAAAACAAAATCGAAAGAGCTGGAGTGAGCCTGCTATCCATAACTACATGGAAACAAGAAGTTATCTAATGGAAGAAAAGCCAGACTTTAACTTCGATGAATACCTAAGAGCACATGCCAGCATGATGAAGGATGGAATAGAAAGAGTTAGAGAGGATCAATTAGGTAGTGTTCGTAAAGAGTATTGGTATGGGAATGAAATGGGTTCAGGAATATCAGAAAAGGCCCTTAAGAATATTGAATATAATCCTTATCTAACTTTTGAAAAGGCTCCAGCAGAGGGCATGGGCTATATGGCCGAGGAAGGGAAAGTTAGAGGAAAGATCCATTACCCTCAGGTCGAAAAGCTAAGTGATACAGCGAAAGAAAGGCTTGAAGCCTTTGCACCTGAAACGGCAGCTAAAGTAAAAAAAATACAGGAAAGAAATGTTAAGGCCACTCCTGAACTAATTGAAGAAGTTGTTAGAAAGCTTTCAGAAGAGAGATTTGATTTTTTTGCAAAAGAAAGAGAAAAAATTGGAGCAATAGATACAATTGAAAAAGCTGAAGAATATATTGAATTGGTTGCACAATTACAAAGAGATATTGTCTCAATCCATCCAACTCCAAATGGAAACGGAAGAACCTCAAGAGTCTTTGCTCTTAATTATGCTCTAATGAAAGAAGGTCTACCTCCAGCAAGATTAGCTTTCCCAAGTAATGACTTATACATGTCAGACGAAGAATGGGCACAACAAGTAAAAGAAGGAATTCTAAACACAATTAGACTTTATAAAGATTTAAATTATAGAGTGAGTTCAGGTATTCCATTAGAGGGATCTCCTCAACTCGCTTTCCCAAGTGCACCGAAGTTTACAGATATTGACTACAAGAAATATTCTTCACCAGATAAAATTGAAGACTATACAAATGCCGCTGTCGATATCGGTCAATATGCACAATACCTAGAACAAGCAAAAGCCTTAAATGGAAATACGCGAATTACAAAAGAGCAACTTGCAAAGATCAATAAAGATTTTGAAGAGTTCTTTAAAAAGAATAATATCTTTTATCGCCATAAGAAAGAAGGTGATCAACTTGTAAGTCTAAATTTTGCAGACACAGACTTTAGAACATCTTTTGGTAGTCGCTCATATCGTTCAAAAGAAACATATGATTATAAAATGGACCGATGGTATTCTGAAGATATTGTTTGGCGTGGACTCTCAAGAAAAAACCAAGAGATTCAAGAGGAAGAGATAATCGGAATGTTTGAATCATTCCATACTCAAATTCTTTCAAATAACGTTGTAAGAAAAGTTAATGGAAATTCAAGCCAACAACAAATCCGTGATGCTATTTTTACTGATTTTAAACAATACAATGATGATTTATATTCGCAAAATGGAAAGTTAGTTCAAATGGCAAAGGATCATTCTGAAACTGGTCCTCTGTATGGGCAAAGCTATGGATACTCAACATCAAAGAACCGAACAGTCGGAAAAGCTTTTGCGATGGGTGCAATGGTAATTGCAGAATATGGACAACACCACGAACTTCAGCACCTATTGAAATCTAGAGTCCTTATCGGAATGCGAAGAGCAAAGAAAGATGTCGATTTAGGTAGACTTAAACAAGTACGAAATGACTTTTCTTATATGTATGGACGTCAACAAGAAGTTATGGGAATCGGTGGAGCCGATCCTGATTCAGTAATGACAGTTCAATTAATTGATGAAGAAGGAAAAACAATCAAGACATACGTACGTGATGTTAATGATCCAAAACGAATACTCTTACTAGATGGAGATGTTGAAGATTTTTATAATATTGATGAATCTAAGATTGAAAAGGTTATTGAATTAACGAGTGATGATCCAAATATACAGTTAATTTCAATGTTTATAGACCTAGAATTCCATGCTACGGCGTAATGCATTTAATTTGGCACGATCATTCCAATAACCGAGAACCTCATTGCACAGGAGAACAACTCCTGTGTTTGTTTCGGGAGTAATCCACATTGATGTTCCAGTAAATCCGAGATGCCCAAATGTATTAGTTGTTGCACCACTTCCAGCGAGCGTGTTTGAAGGATTGGAAACACTGTCCCAACCATTAATAAAGCGATGATCACTTTGTCTTTTCGTATTTTGAATTAATGAATAACTCTCTTGTGCCTTTAGTAATGTTCGACATACTCCATCGATTGTACCAAAGAGTCCTGCGTGAGAAACCTTCTCCCCAATAACATATGCATTGTCATCGTGTACTTCACCATCGATTAGCTGCCTTTGTCTTCGACCTGTGGGAGCACAAATTTCATCTTCGATATCAAGCCAGTGGACAATCTCCTCATCCCACATCGGTGAAATTAAGTCGTAGAGATTTTCTTTTTTTTCAATTTCTAACTGAAGCCTTAGAGCACCAAAGTCAGAATAAACGGTATCACTTTCTTTAATTGTGTAAGATGATACTTGCTGGCGCCAAGAATCACGTGAAAGCCTTCCCCATGCCTTTAGTCCACCACGATGATTGAGTAGGAGTTTCATGTCATCATTAAAGAGTTCTGGGCTTCTTAAATAAGAGAAGCCTAAAGTTAACGGCTTTGTAAGAGAAGCGAGATCAAAATAAACTTTTTGGCCTTTCAAAAAAGGGTTATCGTATAAAGAATAACTCTCATATGATTTCTTTTTAAAGTCTATATGAGCAAGAGCAAGGCAGTTAAAATTATAACTGCCAAACTCATTTGCTACATTATTTATGATCTCTTCTAAATTCATTATTTGTTGCGTATTACTGCTTGAGCTGCAGCTAAACGTGCAATTGGAACTCGGTATGGCGAACAAGAAACATAATCAAGGCCAATTCTATGACAGAAGTCGATTGATTTAGGCTCTCCACCATGTTCTCCGCAAATACCAACGTGAATTTCTTTATTGGCATTTCGTCCTTGTTCAGTTGCAAATTTAACAAGATAGCCAACACCTTCTTGATCAAGTGAAACAAATGGATCACTTGGAAGAACTGATTTTGAAATATACTCAGTTAAGAAACGTCCAGCATCATCACGAGATAATCCAAAAGTAGTTTGAGTTAAATCATTTGTTCCAAAAGAGAAGAAGTCAGCATGAGTTGCAATATCGGCCGCAGTAATGGCCGCACGAGGAAGTTCAATCATCGTACCAAGCTTATAATTAAACTCTTTATCTCCTCTAACTTGCTCAATCGTTGCAACTAAGATCTCTCTAAGAATTGATAATTCTTTTGCTGTTGCGACAAGAGGAATCATTATTTCAGGTCTTACATCGACACCTTCATCAATTGATTCAAGTGCTGCTTGTGTAATGGCCGTTACCTGCATTGTATAGATCTCAGGATAAGTAATTCCTAAACGACACCCTCTATGCCCTAGCATTGGATTAAATTCGTGTAGTCTTTCACAACCCTCTTCAATCGTCTTTAATTCAACATCAATATACTCTGCCAATTCTTTTTTATCTTCTAACTCATGTGGAAGAAATTCGTGAAGAGGAGGATCTAGAAGTCGAATATTTACAGGTTTTCCATCAAGGGCCTTAAATATTCCTTTAAAGTCCTCTTTTTGATATGGAAGTAATTTCTTAAGTGCTTTTTCTCTATGAGAAGTTGAATCTGCAAAAATCATCTCACGAACGGCAAGAATTCTTTCTGGTTCAAAGAACATATGCTCAGTTCGACAAAGGCCAATTCCTTCAGCACCAAACTTAACAGCAGTCTCACTGTCTTCTGGATTATCAGCATTAGTTCGAACTCTTAAGGTTCTAATTTCATCGGCCCACGCCATAAACTTTGCAAAGTCTGCATTTATTTCAGCGTCAAGTGTTGGAACTTCACCTTCAATAACTTCACCAGTTCCACCATCAAGTGTTATGAAGTCACCTTCTACATATTTCTTATCACCAACAATCATGGTGCGATTCTTACTATCCACTAGAATTTCTGAACAACCAGCAACACAAGGTTTTCCCATCCCACGAGCGACAACGGCCGCGTGAGAAGTCATCCCTCCACGAGCAGTTAAAATTGCTTGAGCTGCGGCCATTCCCGCAATATCTTCTGGTGAAGTCTCTTGGCGAACAAGAATAACTTTTACACCATTTTCATGCATACTAGTTGCATCATCAGAATGGAAAACAATCTTTCCGGCACCAGCACCAGGAGATGCTGGAAGACCCTTAGCAATGATATTCTTCGTTGCATCTGGATCAAGTCTTGGGTGTAGAAGTTGATTAAGCGCTTCTGGATCGATTTGCATAAGTGCTTCTTCCTTCGTCACAATCCCTTCTTCCTCAAGATTTACAGCTATTTTAAGAGCTGCTGCTGCAGTTCTCTTACCATTACGAGTTTGTAGAAGATAAAGTTTATTAGCTTCAATCGTAAACTCGATATCCTGCATATCTTTATAATGCTTTTCAAGTTGCTGATAAAGATCTGTTAGCTCGGCAAATGCCTTTGGCATATATTCTTCAAGTGTTTTTTCACTTCGATTAGAATCATTCTTTGAACATTCATTAATTGGAGCCGGCGTTCTAATTCCTGCAACAACATCTTCCCCTTGTGCATTCACAAGATATTCACCAAAGAACTTCTTTTCACCATTAGATGGGTCACGTGTGAAACAAACACCTGTTGCACAATCGTCTCCCATGTTTCCAAAGACCATGGCCTGAACATTAACAGCTGTTCCCCAGTCTCCTGGAATTCCATTTAACTGACGATACTTAATTGCGCGAGGGTTATCCCAAGATCCAAAGACTGCTTCAATAGCAAGCCAAAGTTGTTCCATTGGATCTGTTGGAAATTTCTTACCTGTTTCTTGAGCAATAATTTGTTTATAAACTTTAACAAGGTTTTTAAAATCTTTTGCATCAAGTTTTGTATCAGAGTCTACACCTTTTGCTTCTTTCAAATCTTCTAGAGTTGATTCCAAAAGAGAATGACTCATTCCCATAACAACGTTTGCATACATCTGTATAAAACGACGGTAAGAGTCCCAAGCAAATCTTTCGTTATCAGACTTCTTACTTAGGGCCTCGACTGTTTCATCATTTAATCCTAGATTTAAAACAGTATCCATCATTCCAGGCATTGATACTCTTGCCCCTGAACGTACAGAGAAAAGCAGAGGATTATCTCCACCTCCAAAAGTCTTACCTGTTGAAGACTCAACAAGCTTTAATGCTTCTTCTACTTGCTTTTTAATATCGTCATTAAACGACTTAGTTTTTTGATAATCGATACAGGCTTCTGTTGTAACAGTAAAACCTGGAGGGACCGGCAATCCAAGAGAAGACATCTCAGCTAGGTTGGCACCTTTACCACCTAGAAGGTTTTTCATGTCTTTGTTACCTTCAGTTTTTTCTTTTGAAAACGAGTAAACCCATTTACTCATAACTGCGCTCCTTGCTTAGTATAGAAAAAAGGCCACGATCAATGTGGCCTTTTACAAAAAATTAAATATAGATACGATCTCTTAAGTAGTTTTTAAGTTGATCAATCGCTACGCGCTCTTGATTCATTGTATCGCGGTCTCGAACTGTAACCGCATTATCTTCGAGAGAATCAAAATCAAAAGTTACACACATTGGTGTTCCAATTTCATCTTGGCGACGATAACGCTTACCAATTGAACCAGCGACATCATACTCTGCCTTAAATTCTTTTTGCAGGTCATGAAATAATGCAGTTGCTTGCTCATTTAATTTCTTTGTCAGTGGAAGAACTGCTACTTTAATCGGTGCTAGAGATGGATGGAACTTCATTACCGTTCTTTCATTCTCTTTATCACCTTCATTTTCAATTCTAAATGCATCACAAAGAATTGCTAGTAGTGCACGATCACAACCAACAGAAGTTTCAAGTACAAATGGAAGATATTTTTTATTTCCATCTTGAACATCAGTATATTTTAAATTCTTCCCAGAAAACTCTTCGTGCTTTCTTAGGTCAAAGTCAGTTCTTGAGTGGATACCTTCCATCTCATCCCAACCATGAGGGAATTTATATTCAATATCCTCAGCTGCATCTGCGTAGTGGGCAAGTTCATCACCAACGTGTGGATGCCATCTTAAGTTTTCAGGACGGATACCATTTGAAATATGCCAATTCCAACGAAGTTCTTTCCAGTCCTCCATCGCCTTCATTTGCTCACCTGGTTTTACAAAGTATTGCATTTCCATTTGTTCAAATTCACGAGTTCTGAAAATGAAATTTCCAGGAGTAATTTCATTTCTAAACGCTTTACCAATTTGAGCAATACCAAATGGAAGCTTCTTTCTCATTGTCGATTGAACATTTAGAAAGTTTACAAAAATTCCTTGAGCTGTTTCAGGTCTTAAGTAAACATCTGCTGATGAATCTTCAACAGGACCCATTTTAGTTTTAAACATTAGGTTAAAATCACGTGGTTCAGTGAATTCACCCTTTGCACCACAATTTTGACATGGAGCTGATGTATCGATTTTATCTTCGCGGAAGCGAGACTTACATGCCTTACAATCAACCATTGGATCATTGAAGCCATCAACGTGACCAGAAGCTTTCCATACCTGAGGGTGCATGAAGATCGAAGCATCAACACCAACGATATCTGAGCGGAAAGTCATTGCTTGCCACCACTTATTCTTTAAGTTTCTCTTTAATTCAATTCCATATGGGCCATAATCCCAACAAGATGAAAGACCACCGTAGATCTCAGAACTTTGAAAAATAAACCCACGACGTTTAGCTAAACTAACAATCTGCTGCATGTCCTTAATATTGCTTTCTGACACATTGCCCCCTACTCTTAAATATAATTGGTGAAAGTATACCTTTTTGTACTCTAATCGGCTAATTATTTTGACCATAATTTTTTCCTAATTGCCTGATTTTCCTTGTATTTTCGACACTTCGTGCTACAACCCACAAATGAAGAAAACTGAGATTTTGGCCCCTGTGGGGAATATGCAAATGTGCCTTGCTGCCATCCATGGTGGCGCTGACGCAATTTATGTAGGAATGCCCGGATTTAATGCCCGCGGTAGAACACATGATCATTCTGTAAATGAGTTAAAAGAGATCATCGATATGTGTCACCTCTACGGTGTTAAGGTTCATGTGGCCTTTAACATACTCATTTTCGAAGAAGAGTTGCCGGCGGCAATTGCTAAACTCTCAGAAGTTGTTGCATTAGGACCTGACGCTCTTATCGTTCAAGATATCGGCCTAGCAAAGATTATTCGTGAGACTTATCCTGATCAAGTCATTCACGGCTCAACTCAAATGACAGTAACAAATCACGATCACATAACATTTCTTGATGATCTCAATATTGAAAGATTTGTACTAGGCCGTGAAAACTCAATTCCTGAAATTAAAGAAATCAGAAATAATACAGATAAAGAATTAGAAGTCTTCACACACGGTGCTCTATGTGTCGCCTATTCAGGTCAATGCTTTACTTCTGAAAGTATTGGAGGACGTTCTGCCAATCGCGGACAATGTGCCCAAAGTTGCAGGTTTTCTTATGAAATGTTTGTAGACGGTGAAAAGAGAGATCTGAAAAAAGACGGAAATAAAATGAGCTATCTTGTTTCTCCTCAAGACCTTTGTGGAATAGAGGAAGCAAATGAACTTCAAGATATTGGTGTCGATTCACTTAAAATTGAAGGCCGTCTTAAAGCACCATCATATGTTTCTACTGCGGCAAGTGCTTTCAAAGCAAAGTTAGAAGGAAAACCTCTTTCTCAGGCAGACCTTGATAAAATGTCTCTAACATACTCTCGCGGCTTCTTTTCTGGCTGGCTCCACGGAGTTGATCACCAAAGATTAGTGAAAGGAAATTACGGAAATCACAGAGGGATTGAAATTGGTAAGGTAAAAAAAGTATCGAGGCCAACAATTGAAATTGATACAGACCGTAGCTTTGAAAATGGAATGGGTATTGTTGTTTGTGATGACAATAAAGAAATAGAAGTAGGCTCATCTATCTTTGATGTAAAAAGAAAAGGAAAGAGAGTTACTCTATCACTTGCACACGATATTAAGTGGCAACAGCTTCGCCCAGGTATGATGCTTTATCTAAATTCTGATCCAAACGTCATCAAAGAAAGTGAATCTCTTGTGACAGATATTAACAAGCAAAAACGAATCCCTATCAAAATCGAGCTTAAAGCAATAGTAAGTGAAAAGCTTTCTTATAAAATTGATGATGGAAAGAATACTGTTATCGTTGAAAGTGAAGATATCGTTGAAGAAGCTAGACGAGAAGCAGATATTGAAAAAGTTAAAAAAGATGCAACCGCTCTTTCTCGAACAATTTATTCAGTAGATGATTTCAAACTTACTCTAGGAGAGAAGTCTCCATTCATTCACTCAAAGACATTAAAGAAGCTAAGACAAGATGCCGTAGCTAGACTTAATGAAAAACGTCTTGAAGTGAAAATACCAAAAGCATTTGAATATCAGCTGACAAAAAAAGAAGTTAGTGAAATAGATATCACTCTTAATTTCCTACTTCGAGATATTGACCAAGTAAAAGAAGCCTTCGATATTTTAAAAGAATGTGAATATGATGCGCTTAATATCACATTAGATTTTGAATTTGGTAAAGACTACAAACCATCTCTTGAGCTTTTAAGAGGACTTAAGAATTGTCGTGTAGGAGTTGCAACTAATCGAATTCTTAAACCAAAAGAGTACCATCACCTAAATGTCCTAACTCGACTTACACCAGACTTTATTCTTTGTCGTAACCTAGGTTCATATCAATATCTACGCTCTAAATGTGACATCCCTTTAAAAGGAGATTTCTCATTAAATATTTCAAACTCTCAAACCGCCAATTATCTGCTTGATAAAGGTTTTGAGACACTGACTTCATCTTATGATCTCAATGCAAAACAACTTGAGAACCTTCTGGTCAACACTGACGCTGGAAAAATAGAAGTCAATATTCACCAATATATGCCAAGCTTTCATATGGAACACTGTGTATTTGCTGCATTCTTATCTGAAGGTTCTTCATTTAAAGATTGTGGAAAACCATGTGAAGAACACCATGTGGAATTAAAAGATCAATTTGGAAATATGCACTTTATTAAGGCCGATCAAGAATGTCGAAACACGATGTTCAATGCCGTTGCCCAAAGTTCAACAGACCTTGTGGATGAGTTAATGGCAAAGGGTGTCTCAAACTTTAGAATTGAACTATTAAATGAGCACGGTGAAACTCTAAAGACAAAACTTGAAAGCTATCTTAATTACTTCAATGGTAAAATCTCAACTGGTGAGTTAAAATCACTTTTAGGCACTCAAGAAAAGTACGGTATCGGTACTGGGATGCTTATGAAAGACGATACATACCAAGCGAGAAAGAATTAATGGCAAAAGCCGACAAATGGTTTGTTTATATTATTGAAACTGAAAATGGAAAGCTCTACACGGGGATTACAACTGATGTAGAGCGACGATTTGAAGAACACAAGAATGACCCTAAAGGTGCAAAGTTCACTAAGGCCAACCCTCCTAAAAAAATTCTCTTTACAGAAGAACATCTAGATCGCTCAAGTGCTAGTAAACGAGAAGCACAGATAAAAAAGCTCTCACGTCCTCAAAAACTGATTTTAATCAATAATAAATAATATACAAAAGCTCCTTGTTCTGTTGTGAAATCGGCTTAAGTTTTATATAAGAACTTCATGAAAACACTAATTCTTCTACTGATATCAAGCATGGCCTTTGGTGCACTCAGTGAAATACGCTATGATTTTTCATCACATAAAGAAAGAGCTATTTCCACATCTAAAGATAAAAAGAAAGTTCTAATTTTTCTTTCTCCAAGTTGCCCATGCTCACAAAAACAATTTGATTATATTAACTCACTCGCTAAGAAATTTGATAATGTCGAGTTTATCGGCTTCAGTTCTAATAAGCACATAAGTAAAGACTCCGCTTTAAAATATTTTGATCAATTTAAAATCAACTTCCCTATCTTTATTGATAAAGACTTAAAATATGCTAATAAGTTTTCAGCATTTAAGACACCACATGTTTTTCTAATCGATGAGAATGAAGAAGTGATGTACCAAGGTGCTGTGACAAATAAGAGAAGCCCAGAGCTTTCAACAAAGTTTTATTTGAATGATGTTCTAACAGCATTAAAAGAAAATAAGAAATTACCATATACACTTTCAAAAACACTTGGCTGCTATATCGCGAGGTAAAAATGTTTAAAACAATTATTGCACTACTACTGACAACTTCAATCATTGCCTGCCCATATCAATTTGAATCACAAAATCTTTGTGTTGATATGGAGTGGACGAACGGGCCATTCGATGGAGCTCCTTCAAATTTTGAAGCCGTAGTTTACGATAAAGATTCAGGAGAGAAAATAGCTCCTGAAAACTTAAAAGTCTATGTATGGATGATGATGGCAAACGGTCATCAACATGGTGGACCAGCAATTGACTGGGCCTATGGTGAAGATCAAGTAATTGATGGAACAGCAAAATTCTTTATGGGTCGTATGAAAGGGTACTGGCAAGTACGTTTTGAGCTTAATGAAGAAATCGTTGCTGTTGATGTGGAGCTTAAGAAGTAATGAGGTTTTTCTCATTAATCCTACTTTCACTTTTTGTTATAAGTTGTGGTGATTCACCATTCACTGGAAAGCTATCAGATCCATTTAGAGGTGATGATAGTATTACAACGGCCCTTCGCTTTGAAACAGAATCCCTAACTATTTCACGGGAGTGGAAAAAGGGGCCACTCCTGTATGATAGCTCAAAGATTACAATATCTTTAACTGACAGTGCTGGGAATTTCACAGACCCAATTGGTAATTTCAAGGCGTATCTATGGATGCCAAATATGGGACATGGATCTTATCCAATTTCAATAAATAAATTGGCAACAGGAATCTATGAACTAACAGACGTCTACTTCACAATGGGCGGTCTTTGGGACTTCCATTTACAATTAGAAGAAAACGGAAATATTTACGACTCAGTATCATGGCCACTTACACTTTAATCCTACTCTCACTTTTCTCTTTCCAAACATATGCATCTTCTTGCTGTGGTGGAGGAGCAAATATTCCAAATATTATTCTTGGGGATCACCAGTGGGAAGCAAAGCTTGCTTATACAAATTCAACAATTACAAATGAAGCACTAGCAAGTGGTAAAATTGAATCTGTTAATTCTAAGAATGAAATTACAGAAACTATTTCTTTTAAAGGAAGTTACTTATTTGATAGCTACTATCAGATTGCGTTTGATTTACCTATAAAGAAGAGAACAGTTGAATCAACTTCAACAGAATCGAGTACTACTGAAGTGGTTGATCCTAGTATTCAGTTCACTTGGGAGTTCTTACCAGAGTTTACCTACAACCCACTAAAACCCCGTGGTTTTATTTTCTTTAAGCAATTATTTCCAAATGGAAATTCAATTTATAATTATGAAGATCCTCTTCTATCAGACTCACTCAGCCGTGGGGTCTTTGAATCAACAATTGGTTTTGCCTTCTACAAATTAATTTATGATTTTGATTACTCGCTAACTCTTGAAGGACATTACGGATTTGAAAGAGAAATTGATGATAAAGAAGTGGCCCCTGGCTTTGGTTATTCAACCTCTTTTGGTCTTGGCCACTCTCCAAACTCAAAGCTTCGCTTAGGAACTTCACTTACCTATTGGCAAGATAGTGCTGTTTCTATTGATGGTATCAAAGGCGAAAATAAGTACTATCTCTCAACAAGCTTCAACCTATCCTATATGCTCACGAGAAGCTCATTTGTCCTAAATTATTCAGATGAAACTCTTTTTGATGTAGCAAAGAATACAAATCTAGCGAAGTCATTCTCATTTACTTATAAAATATTCGAGGATTTATAAAAGAAGAGAAAGAGACTTATAATGTTCTCTTGTTGTGTGCTGGTGATAGCAAATATAATTCACTAATTTATTTAAAGTACTCTTAGAAATATTGAGCTTCTTTGGACAATCAAGATACTTACTTGAAGCGACTCTAAGCATCTCAGATCTTAACTCTCGACCTTCATCTGTACTGATAAGTCTTTGCTCTTCTGGACTTAAGTGGTCATAGTGAACAAAGCCACCTTGTTCAATAGATAAAGAGACATAATCGTCATCACTAATCTCGACTCCTGAAATAGCACAAGTCTCAGTACGAGGAAAAATCCCAAGTTCAACCATTGCTTTAACTAAGAATATAAATAACTCGAAATTAGGCTCATATGTTGGCTTTATAACTTCAGCATCAAGACGAAAGATCGCATTTGAAAGAAGTCTAAAGGTTCCTTCATGTGTGCGCTCTTGTAAGTCTAAGTCATCTTTTTGCGTGATTTGAGGAGCAAATGATTGTGTCAATTCACAATAGAAACACAGAAGATAAAAGGCCATTGGATTATGAGAAATATTCTTATGATACCACTTCTCCACATGCTCTTTAGAAGTCATGATTTCAAAACTATCTTTGATACGTCCAAAGCTCACCTTGAATAGGTAACCCACCTGTAAAACAGAAGATACCTTCCTCTTTCCTCCACCTTGTCCGCCATAGAACATCACAGAAATTTTATTTCCATTTCGAAGTAAGAGATTCCCTATCAAGTGTTTGTCTTGATATGGAATTTTATTTACAAGAATACCTTCTAATTCAACCATAGTAATACGTCCTTGGTCATTATAAAGAGATAATCACATATCTTGTAGTGAATTCTTGCAAACCAAGAGTTTCCGACTTCTTTTGTTCCAACGTATTGGAATTCTTCACCAAAACGTCCGCCTCTTCCTATCATTTGGAAATTTGTCGACTCATTTGGACAATAGCTTATATAAATATTTTCAATTCCTCTAAGGTTTACTCCATGACTTAAGGCACTTGTTGCTATTACGATTTGAGCGGGGGCCTCACACTCTCTAGCTATAAAGTCTTTGACTTCACCACCGACACAATAATCACAAGATAGACCTAAACGAGAAAAGAAACGATTCCACATAAAAACCTCTTTTCTTGTTGAGCAAAATAATATCGTTCTTCCCTGAGAGAAGAAAAGTTGTCGCCAGAGAAGCTTTAACAAGAGCAGGGGCCTTATTACGACATCCTTCTTCTTATACATATTCTTCTTTTGAAAGTTACCAATATTTAAAAGACAAAAGTGCTTAAAATTATTTTCAACATCCCTTTCAATGATACGATAAAGCTCATCTGTTATTGTCGCACTTAAGCCGATCACCTTGGTATTTGATGAAGATATTTTATATAAGAACTCAAGAAGCCTTGGACGAAATGTCTCCCCCCATTCATAGAAGAGATGAAATTCATCCAAGACAAAGAGTGAGTTTGACCTCAAAGCAAAGTCTAGATCATTCTTAGAAAAGGACTCCACAGTTGTAAGAAAGACCCCTTTATCAGAAATATTATTCACAACACAGTCTCTATCTTTTAAATCTTCCAGGATTGAACGTAAGGGAGAGACAATAATAATTCGATCAAAGTCCTCAACAAACTCCCAAATAAGCCTTGTTTTCCCCCACCCCATTGGTGCCATAAGTAGCGTGAATGAGTGCTCTCTATTGACGATCTGTGACAAAGTTGCTTTAAAACTCATACCCATTAGGTGCAAGTAGTGGTAAAAGATTGATAGCTATAACTAACTAAATTTAAAGAAAATGAATTCAATCATACTTAGAAAAGATCAAATTCAAGGTAAAAAAGCTGTTCTCACTTTTGAACAAAGTGAACATTTACGTAATGTGATCAAGGTTGAAATTGGCGACGAACTGAAAGGAACAATCCTTGAAGAAGGCCTGACAACTTTAAAGGTCTTTACCCTCGGTGAACAAATTGAAGTTATTGTAGGTGAAATCTTAGCAGGTAAGCACTATCCAATAACTCTTTCAATAGCGGCAAGTCGACCTCCAACAATGAAGAAGTTATTTGAGCATTGTAGTGCAATGGGAACTAGCCGATTTAAAATACATAAGGCAATTCTAAGTGATAAGAGCTACTTAACGTCTAAAATATATGAACGTTTTGAGGAGCTGTCCCTTCTTGGCCTTAGTCAATCAGCAGTTTTTTATAAGTCACCTGAACTACATAAGACCTATCAATATGAACAAAGTCTTGATCAAGATGAACAAAGAATTATTCTTTCACCATATGCACAAACAAAGCTAAAAGATGTTAAGATAGATATAGAGCGACCATTAACAATTGCTATCGGCCCCGAGCGCGGTTGGACAAACCAAGAGATTAAGGAATTTGTCGATCGTGGTTTCCAAGAAGTAAATATTGGGCCATCAATCATGCGAGTTGAAAATGCGGCAATTTCGATAATGGGATATTTAAATCAATTAATGGAATAGGATATAGTTATGATTAGAAAAATTGAAAAGCTATTTGATGAACAAGTGAGACCAGCTCTTGCCGCTCATGGCGGAGATATCGAGCTAGTTGATTACGACAATGATAAACTCTACGTCAAAATGACTGGTGGTTGCCAAGGATGCTCTGCTTCTCAAGCAACTCTTACAGATGGTGTTGCAAGATTAGTTAAGCAGCACTTTCCAGATATCGTTGATATTGTGGATGTCACTGATCACTCAAAGGGCGATAACCCATTTATGTAATAAAGAGGGCCACTTAATAGTGGCCCTTATTTTTTGTAAATTTCAATGTATTTAACTATGCGACTTTTGTATGCTCTTCAAGCTCAGCTTCTCTCATTCCATAGTCGTCTTGAGTATGAGAAATATGTTTTTGCATATTATCTTCAGCTTCCCAATAACTTAAACCTGAAAGAATAATATTTCCACTGGTGGCAAGTGCCATGACAACAGTCACAAGCGTAATTTCTAGTAATTCCATATTTGCCTCCTAAGCTTTATCTTAGACTCTTATCGGCAACTAATTATGAAAATCCACAAAATTATATTGTTTCTTGAATGATTTCAGTAAATTAGACTATAGAATTACTCTCGAACGAGTTTCTGATATCTTACTTTTTTTGAGTCTTTTAATAGACACTCCTTCAAGTTCTTTGAGATCAGAAAGCACTTCTCCCCAAGGATTAATAATCAAAGAATGGCCAAAAGTATGGATGCCAGGGTTATTCTCTCCTGTTTGTGCACTTGCTACGACATAGCATTGCCCTTCAATAGCGCGGGCCCTTAAAAGCGTATGCCAATGGGCCATGCCAGTGGGAACTGTAAAAGCTGAAGCAAAGGTTATGAGATCGACTTTCTTATCATAATAATATTGAAGAAAACTTGGGTAGCGTAGGTCAAAGCAGATTGCAATTCCAATTTTCCAGCCAAGGACATCAATAATGAGAGGATCATTGCCTGCAATATAAATATCCCCTTCATTTATTTTCTTATGCTTTGTATTTCCTTGCTCATCTACTGTTGTGATGTCACAAGAAAATAAATGGCACTTGTCATAGCTACCAATAACATTACCTTGAGGATCAAAGTTAATGGCCTTATTAAGAATACCTTTATCAGTTTTAAAAGCAACAGAGCCCCCAATAAGGAAGAGCCCAGAATCAATGGCCAATTGCTTGATGTTATCAAAGTGTTCATTGTTCCACTCCACAAGATAAGGGCTTGGCGCTCGACCATTGGAGATCGAGTAAAAACACTCAGGCAAGAAGGCCACTTGGGCCCCCTCTTCTTTTGCTTGAGTTAAGTATGTTTTAATTTTTTTTAGATTTGATTTGTAATCAAGAGTTGAAGATACTTGAATATTGGCAACGACCAATTCATTCATTATATTTTCTTTCCTATTGCATAGTAAGTGAAACCTTCATCTAAAACTTTCTGCGTTTTAAAAAGGTTTCTAGCATCAAAGATCACTTTTTCATTTAAGCGGGCCGAGATTTCTGAAAAGTCAGGAGTTGAGAATTCTCTCCACTCTGTCACTGTAACCATTGCATCACAACCACTTAGACAGTCATACTTATTAGACACTTCATCAATTGATTTGTGATACTTTTCACCAACGGCCTTCATAAAATTTGGTCCACCTTCTGGATCAAAGAAGCGAACCTTTGCACCAGCATCGATTAGATCTTGAGCCATATAAATTGCTGGCGACTCTCTTACATCATCGGTATTTGCTTTAAATGCAACTCCCCAAAAAGCAAAAGTCTTTCCACTTAAGTCACTACCGTAATGTTTTTTTATCTTTGTTGCCATGTATAGCTTTTGCTCATCATTAACATCTTCAGTTGACTCAACAACTCTAAGTGTATGGCCATGTTCTTTTGCTGTATAAATTAAAGCTTTAACATCTTTTGGAAAACATGATCCTCCATAACCAGGTCCTGGATAAAGAAAGTGAGAACCAATTCTTCTATCACTTGAGATACCTTGTCGAACTTCATTGATATCCGCTCCAAGAGTGTCACAAAGTCTTGCAATATCATTTATAAAAGAAATCTTAGTTGCTAAGAAACAGTTGGCCGCATACTTTGTCATCTCTGCCGAAAGATTTGACATCATATAGATAGGGTTCCCCTGCTTAACTAAAGGCTCGTAAAGTTCTTCCATGGCATTTGCAGCTTCAGGATCATTATGACCGATAACAACACGATCAGGTCTCATGAAGTCTTCAATAGCTGAGCCCTCTTTTAAGAATTCAGGATTGTTAACAATGTGAAATTTCTTGTTTGTATTTTTAGCAACAATCTCTTTAACTTTTTCACAAGTTCCAATTGGAACAGTTGATTTAATAACAATGATTGCATCATCACTAATATTTTTTGCAACATCTTCAGCTGCTTGAAATAAATATGAAAGGTTTGCACTGCCATCATCTCCAGAAGGAGTTCCCACAGCTAAGAAAATAGACTTTGAATCTTTTACTGACTCAAGTCCTGTTGAAAACGTTAATCTTTCTGCCTTAATATTTCTTTCTAAGAGATCATTTAGACCCGGTTCAAAAATAGGTGATTCACCACGTCTCATCATGGCAACCTTACTTTCATCAATATCAACGCAAGTTACAGTGTGACCAATTTCAGCAAAACATGTTCCGCTAACGAGTCCAACATAGCCTGTTCCAATAACTGTAATTTTCAAGTTTCTTCCTTTTTAAAAATTTATACTAGATTAGCACTATTTATGTTAACTTTTAAGCCTTAAGAGGGAAATTAAAGAATATGCTCAAGGCGTCATATAAGACAATTCTAAAAATCATTTTTGCTGTGGCCATTCTCTACTGGCTGGCCAAATCCGATAAGCTCGATCTTAGCTTAATTGGGCAGGTCCTTAAAAATGGGCCATGGGCCCTGATCGCATTCTCTCTTTTAATTCTAGGTTCATTCTTGGCCGCTTTTCGCTGGTCAATGCTACTGAAGACAAAGAGTGAAAAGATTCATATTAATAAGATCTATCCAATTAATTTAATTGGGCAATTTTTTTCAACTTTTCTCCCGGGTGTTGTTACAGGGGACTTTCTTAAGCTTCTCTATGTAAGAGACTGTGATCCACTTTTAAGGAAATCATTTCTTTTAAGCACTGCTTTAATCGATCGAATCATTGGACTTATTGGACTCATCATTGTTGCAGGACTATCTTCAATTTACTTTTATGGAGATCTCGTTAACCTTTCACCTAAAGTGAAACCTCTTATCTCATTTAATATTATGCTTCTTCTTGGAGCGAGTGTTTTTCTCATTATCTTATTTATGCCTAAGGCAATTAAGAAACATGTCATTGAATTACTTAAAATCTTACCTGTCATTGGAAATAAGCTTTCAGATATTACTGAAACATTCTGGCGTATTGGTGAAAATCGACGCGTAATTATTAAGACCATAACTCTTTCCATTCTTATTCATATGATTGCGATCACAGCATTTTGGAGTCTCAGTCACTCTTTTCTAAATACGAATATCGGAATTAAACAACTTTTCAGTATTGTACCAATCGGACTTATTTCGATTGCAGTACCTGTATCACCTGCGGGTGCAGGAGTTGGACACTTAGTCTTTGAAGAATTATTCAAGGCATTTGGACAAGAAAAAGGCGCCTCTTTTTTCAACCTATATTTCTTGGTCAATATCACAGTCAATCTTCTTGGTGTAATTCCCTATGTTCTTTGGAAAAAGAAGCATACTTTCAAAGAAGTTGAAGCACTAGAAGAAGCTTAACTCTATTTAAAAATAAAAATTTTCTTTGGATCGATATGGCCATACTGACGCCACTTCGTTTTTAGGGCCTCAATTTTTAAAAGAAATTGCATATCTCTTTTTCGGTCATTGAGTTTTCTAACCTTCTTCGATTCTTTTACAAGTGGACCTCTGGCATCGTAAGGAAGAACAGAGATATCATCAAGTAACATTGTCTTGCCTTCATGAGTGATTGTTCTTGCAATGAAGAGATCATCCTTTACAAGTTGAAGAGTGAATTCATCTTTTGGGATATAGAATTTTGAATTATGAAGAATGTCTTTAAAGACATGTTTCTTAAAAAGATTTTGACCACGATACTCAAAGAGAGAATGATTAATTTCAAGCATCGCTTCTTTCTTAGAGTCATCAATCGAAATATCTGAAAGATAATTCTTAATTAAAGGACCAGCTGAATCTTGATCACGTTGAGTGATATACCAATAAACGAAACCGTTCATACGAGATTCATAGTCTTCGTCTTCTTCTGATAGCTTACCAGTTAACTTGAAATACTCTTCTTTTGCTGATTTTAACTTTTCGTAATAATCATTTGAAGAATATCTCTGAATAGCTTCATCTAATATATTTCTAAGCTCATCCATTTTTATTTTTTCCCACCAGCATCTTCATCAGTTGAAAGAACAGCAAGGAATGCTTCTTGAGGTACTTCAACAGAACCTACCATCTTCATTCTCTTTTTCCCTTCTTTCTGTTTCTCTAAAAGTTTTCTCTTTCTTGAAACGTCACCACCATAACATTTTGCAAGAACGTTCTTACGAAGAGCTTTAACCGTTTCACGAGCAACAATTTTAGCACCAATAGCTGCCTGTATGGCAATATCAAACTGCTGACGATCAATGATTTTTCTTAGACGCCCAACTAGATCACGTCCTTTGTAGTAAGCATTATCTTGGTGACAAATGATTGATAGTGCATCGACTTTCTCACCATTTAGAAGAACATCAACTTTTACAAGCTTAGAGGCAGCATAGTCCTTAAACTCGTAATCCATTGAAGCATAACCTTTAGTATAACTTTTTAGTTTATCGTAGAAGTCGTAAACCATCTCACTTAAAGGAAGATCATAAGTAACTTGAACTCTCTCTTCAGTGATATATTTCATATCAGTTTGAATTCCACGCTTCTCTTCACATAGACGAATAATTTTTCCAACAAACTCATTTGGTACGTGAATAGCGATTGAAACCATTGGCTCAGTAATTTCTTCAAAAGTTCCTGGCTCAGGCATTGTTGATGGGTTTTCAACGTCAACAATTTCACCATCAAGCATTTTTACTTTATAAGACACAGAAGGTGCAGTTGAAATTAGATTTAAACTAAACTCACGCTCTAATCTTTCTTGAATAATATTCATGTGAAGAAGGCCAAGGAATCCACAACGAAAACCAAAACCTAGGGCCTGAGAAGTTTCAGGCTCATATGTAAAAGATGAATCATTAAGAGCAAGCTTCTCAAGTGCATCTTTTAAAATTTCATAATCAGTTGAATCAACAGGGAAAATACCACAGAAAACCATTGGTTTTACTTCTTCGTATCCACCTAAACTTGGCGTATCTTTCGCTTTGGCATTAACAACAGTATCCCCAACCTTTACGTCACGGATGTTCTTAATACCACAGATAACCATACCTACTTCACCAGCACCAAGCTCTTTTACTTCTGTAAAAAATGGTGTGTTAACAGCAAGCTTTAAGACTTCATATTCTTGATCTGAATTTTTCAGATAAATTTTATCTTTCTTTGAAAGTTTTCCTTCAACAACTCTTAGCAAGAAGATAACTCCTTGATATGGATCAAACCATGAATCAAAGATCAGTCCTTGAAGTGGTGCATCTGGATTCCCTTTTGGAGAAGGGATTTTTGCAACAATTGACTCTAGTAAGTCCTCTACACCAAGTCCTGACTTAGCTGATACTTCATCAGCTTCTAAAGCTTCAATTCCAACAACGTCTTCAATCTCCTGCTTTACACGGTCAGCATCTGCGTGAGGAAGATCGATCTTATTAAGAACAGGCATGATCTCGAGATCATTTTCAATGGCCATATAAACATTTGCAAGTGTTTGTGCTTCTACACCTTGAGATGCATCCACGACAAGAAGTGCACCATCACATGATGCAAGTGAGCGCGATACTTCATAAGAGAAGTCAACGTGACCTGGAGTATCGATAATATTCAGATAGTAAGTTTGACCATCGCGAGCTACATAATTAAGACGAACCGTTTGGGCCTTAATTGTAATACCACGCTCTTTTTCAAGCTCCATATTATCAAGAATTCGATCTGACTTTTCTCTGTCAGTAATGGAACCTGTCTTTTCAATTAAACGATCCGCAAGGGTCGACTTCCCGTGGTCAATATGGGCAATAATAGAAAAGTTTCTAATAAATTTACTATCGATCATTGTAACTATAACTCCGCTAAATTCCACGAATCATAGCATAGATTTTTAAGGATAACTATTATATTAGAGGGGTTTTGGGCCCAGGCGTCATAAAATTTATGATGCCTGAACCTCTTTAGTCATAACCATAAGGTAATAATCTAGTGACGACTCGCGTCCACGAATAGGTATTACAGAAGCATAACCTTCGTAAACGTATTCAATAACTTCTTCGGCTTCTTCACTTTGCTCAGCAGCATCTGCTTCATCACCTTCGATATCAACCTTTACTGAAATCTTATCACCAACTTCTTTATCTGATTTTTTAGTTTCATCACGTTTAGCAATCTTAATCTCTTGGTTTTCAATCTTCGATCGACGCTTAATGGCAAGTTCATAAGTTTCAATAATGCACTGTGGAATAATCGAATCAGTCATAACCTTACCAATCGTATCCTCAGACTGAACTTGTAGGAGTTGATAAATCTGATTATTCATATACATCAGCTCCCCTTTTGCATTTGCTAAGAGAACTGGCCTTTTAACCATATTGGCCAAAACATCAAACTTTCTATTTTCAACGACAATCTTATCTGCTCTTAATTCTTCAAATTTTTTGAATGAGTGAATCATTTTATTCATCTCTTGAGCAATCTCACCAATTTCATCGTCTTGAGAATAATAAATGGAAACATCAAAGTTACAATCCTGTAGCTCTCGAATTGCATCCTTAATTTTCTTAAACGGTAAGGCGATCTTTCCTGGGATGACCAGACCTAAAATAATTGTCCAAAGAAAAGCAATAATTAAAGTAATCATCATCTTACGCTTTGTCTCGTTGATGATACTTTTGATCTTCTCTTCTCTTTCTACATTTTGATAATATTGAATATCTTGAAACTCAGAAAATGCATCTAGAATTTTATCGGCCAGCTCCCCAATAGAAGTCATACCAATATTATTTCGATGAAATAATGAAGCTTTACTTAAGATAACCTTCAATGAGTCAGTATAAGATAACATCTGACCAATGATCTTCTTCACCTCTGGCTCATCGTAGTGAGCATCAAGTCTTTGCAGTTGCGAAGTAAATGATTCACAAAGGTTTAAAATTCTTTCCACCATCTCTGGTGTCGGCTTCTTCGTTAGAATTCTTCGTTGATTTTTTAATATTTGAACCGCAGAAATTCTAACCTCATCAGTAATAAGTGTTACTTTATTAGAGCGATCAGTAATTGATTCAATCTCTTTATTCAAATTATTTAAATGATAGAACACGATAAACGCAAGAAGTATGACCACTGCTGCGGCCAATGAGAAACTTGTTGCGACTCGGTTTCTTAATGATAAATTCAAAATTATTCCCCTTTATGCGTCTTCTAAATCCGCAAAAAGCTTATTAAAATTCTTCTCACTACCTACCAGAACAACGATGTCATCTGACTCGATAATATCCATCGGCATCGGACAATCGTTAATCTCCATACGATAAGCAGACTTACCGTCTTCAGTGATATATGGAACTTTCTTTTGAAGAGCGACAATATTGAGTGAGTAATTCTGACGAATCTTACTTTCAACAAGTGTCTTTCCTTCAAATTTCTTTCCTAACTTAAGTTCGACAATAGAATAACCAGCAGCAAAGTTATAACGTTGAAGAACATGAGGTGCGATGATTTTTGAAGCGACAATCTCACCCATCTCCTCTTCAACCTTAATAATTTCAGAGGCCCCAATTTCATGCAAAACGTGCTCATGTAGTTTTGAAGTGGCACGAGCAATAACTCGACCAACACCCAGTTTACGAAGCATTGTTACGGCCATAATTGACATTTGAATATTATCCCCAATGGCAACTACCGCTGTATCAACATCGGAAATATTTACTGAACGTAGAGATCTTTCGTCTGTTACATCAAGTGAAACAGCGTGAGTTGTACGGTCTTTAATCTTATCAACTAATTCATCATTCTTATCAATTGCAATAACTTCTGCGCCTTTTTCAAAAAGACCAACAGCAGTTTTTGCTCCGAATGTTCCTAGCCCAATTACAGCTACTAGCATGTATATTCCTTTATTCTAATAAATTCTATTTTAACCAATCATTATTCTTCCGTCAGGATAGTCTAATTTACCTGAGTATTTCTGTCTTTCACCAATTGCTAAAATTAATGTTAATGGACCAATACGTCCAATTAGCATGAGAAATGAAATTGCCAATTTCCCTGCCATTGTTAAAAACGGTGTAACACCTAAAGTAAGCCCGACTGTCCCACCAGCACTTAGTACTTCAAAAAATAAAGGTAAGAAGTTTTGATTTGGTTCAATTTTCATCATAATAAAGATGAAAGCTGTTGATACAACAATTGAAATAAACATCAGGGCCGTTGCACGAACAACAACTGGGCCAGCAATCTTACGATCAAACATCATAACGTTCTTATCACCTTTAAGTGTCGATATAATTGATTGAACAAGAATTGCAAGAGTTGTGGTCTTAACCCCACCAGCAGTTGAACCAGGCGATCCACCAATGAACATAAACATGGCCATCATATATATTGTATATGAATGTAAGTTTGTTAGTGGAATTGTATTAAATCCAGCAGTTCTTAATGTTACAGACTGGAAAGTTGCAATCTGTATTTTTTCCCAAAGATTGTAACCATCTAGTGCTCCAAGGAATTCTCCAAAGAAAATAAAGATAGCACCACCAACAGTTAAGGCAAAAGAAGTAATTAGAACAACTTTTGTGTGCATTCCAAGACGGACAATTGTCTTTTCTCGAGTCACAACTTGTTTAAGTTCCTTTAGTGCAATAAATCCAATCCCACCTAAGGTAATCAAGATTGAAATCGTCCCATGGATAAGAGGATTCGTTGCATAATTTTCTAATGAGTTATCAAAGAGAGCAAATCCAGCATTACAAAATGCCGAAATACTGTGGAAAAACCCATTATATAAAGCATCTCCAAATTCAAATCCTTCAAATGTGAAACCTATCGTTAAAATGATGGCACCCCATAATTCGATAATGAATGTGTATTTAACAATACTAATAATCATTGCCACAAGTTCTTCTAAAGATGAAACATCTAAAAGGTCTTGCATGATGATACGATCCTTCATTTTTAAAGATCGTCCTAGCACGATGGCCATTGAAGAATATAAAGTCATGATGGATAGACCACCAATTTGAATGAGTCCTAGAATTATAAACTGCCCAAACATACTAAAGCTTGTTTTAGTACTAAGAGTGGCCAGCCCCGTAACACAAGTAGCTGAAGTTGCCGTAAATAGTGCATCGACAAAACTAATCGAATTACCATCAGCAGCGGCCATTGGAAGCATTAATAAGAATGTACCAACTAAGATAACTCCACCAAAGGTAAAGAGAACCCACTGGGCAGACGTTAGTTTTATCTTATTCTTTATTGCTTCAAAACGATTAGCATAAACCCGAGGGGCCTGTTCTCCCCCATCATCATATAAAGATAAAATTGTTGATAGCAAGTGAGCACTTGCGAGTAAATATGTAAACTCAACATCTCCCCAGGTAATTAAACAGGGGATGAAAACTAAGAGGGAGAAGACGTAGCGCCTAAAGAAGTCCTCTCCGTTTTTTGATTCAATAATATTTTTTAAAACAGTAAGAGCAATAGCAATAGGAACAACCCAGACCATGAGGTCTAGAGTGTTAGTGATAAACTTTTGATTCCAAGTAGCCGGTATCTTCTTATTACTATATAAGGTGTATAAGAGGATAAAACTTCCATTAAAAAAAAGTTCAAACAAGAATGACAATTTTTGTAATAATGATGCCATATTATTTAATAATATTACTAATTTAGCTAAGTTGATACTTATAGCAGATTGAGACATATTTTCCTATGAAGAAAAGAACGAAACCTAACAAATCACTCAAGTTTCAAAAATTTGATGTGAATTTTAAAGTCGAACATATCGACTCTATTGGACAAGGTGTTTCAAAACTCGAAGACAAAATAACATTTATTCAAAAATGCCTCCCCAATGAAGAGGGTGTCGCTGAAGTCTATAAAGCAAAAAAGAATATTCAATTTGCAAAGCTAAAGCATATTGATAAAGCTTCTCCAATTAGAGAAGAATCCAAGTGTCCTTATTTCAACGAATGTGGTGGATGTCACTTCCTACACACTAGTTACGACGATGAACTAGAATTTAAAAGACAAGCATTCCTGGATAATTTTTCACGTCAGTATAAGATTGATTTATCTCAATTACTCAAGGTTCATAAGGCAAGTGAAAGGTATCAATATCGTAATCGTATTCAACTTCACTATAATAAGAAGACTAATTCGCTAGGTTTTTTCAATGAGGACAATACTAAAATCATCTCTATTGATAAATGTCTCATGGCTAATGAAAATGTAAACAATGCCCTATTCTCTCTTAAAGAAAATTGGCAAAAAGAAGCAAATAGACCCAAAGGGCATGTCGAAATATTTGAAAGAGATGGTAAAGTCTTAAAAACATATGACTCAAGATATTCTGCTCAAGGATTCTTACAAGTTAATCCACCAATGAATCAGAGACTTCTCGAGCTTATTGAAGGGCACATGAGACAGTTTACAGACTCGAACTCAACAACTGTCGATCTATTTGGTGGAAATGGTAATTTAACAAAATCACTAAACCATAGAAGTATTGTTATTGATGCAACACCAGCTAAGTATATAAAGCTTCAAAACCAAAAGACTCAAGAATATCATGAAGTTGATATTTACAACTCATCAGCAATAGAACAGTTAAAGAAATTGAATGTTGAAGAGGTCGATCTCTTAGTAATAGACCCTCCCAGAAGTGGACTTAAAAATATCGATGAATACACTAAGTTATTTAAACCAAAATATATCATTTACGTAAGCTGTAACAATCAAACTCTTGCTCGAGATACTGCAAAAATTTTAGCAGAATATGATGTCCAAGAGGCCCATCTATTTGACTTTTTCCCCGGTACCCGACACTTTGAATCGGTTAATATTTTTAAACATAGGAAAGCTTTGTAAGTTCTTAGATTAACGTTGTAAAGAATCGTTAAAACAATTACAATTAAAGTAGTCTAACCACGATAACTATTAACATTTGGCGTATTTATGAGAAAAAGAAATTCCCTACTTTTCATTGTAATTAGTTTAGTTTTTCTGATGACTTCATGTTCATCAGGACAAAAAGATAATTCAGATAAAAAAGCAGAACTTTTTTATACTTATGGAACTCAAAAAATGATTGATCAGGAATACTCTCAAGCATTAGAAGCTTTAGAAAATGCCAATCAATTAAAACCAAATGATACCAAAACTCTTAACAACCTTGGACTAGCCTACTTCTTCAAAGATCGTCCAGAAAAGGCAAAGAGATTAATTCTTAAAGCAATTGAAATTGATCCAAAAAATTCTGATGCAAGAAATAATCTTGCTTCAATCTATTTTAAAGAAGGAAAGATTGATTTAGCTGAAAAGCAATACAAGGAAGTTTTAAAAGATCTAGTCTATCGCTACACATACAGAGTTAAGTACAACCTTTCATTAATTGAACTTAAAAGAGGAAATAAGCAAAAGGCCAAGGACTACCTAAAAGAAGTTCTGGGCTACACACTAGACTATTGTCCTGCTCCTTATCAACTAGGTATTCTATTACATGAAGAAGGTAAGATTGCTGAAGCAATTAAAAACTTTAATATTGCTAAGACTGGGAAGTGTAAAGACCAACCAGCAGCATATTTTGAGTTAGGAAAAGTTTATCAAACACTAGGTGAAGAAGAGAAAGCAATTGCTGAATTTAATCACATTATTGAAGCATTCCCTCGCACACAATACGCCAAGAGAAGTTTAAAATTTAAAAATAAATTAATGAAAAAAATCTATTATTCAAAGAAAAATAAGAATAACAATCTTTAAAAAGGCGTTATATGGAACAGGATGTTGCAAAAGAAGCCCAGACAAATGAAGAGATGAATAGAGATACTTTAGGCTCTTATCTCAAAAAAGCCAGAGAAGAGAAGAAGCTAGGAATTGAAGCTGTCTCAAGTCATACACGTATTAATATCACAAACCTTTCTGCACTAGAAGCTGATGATGTTAATCGTCTACCAAATATTGCGTACGTACGTGGCTTTGTTAAAACTCTTTCTAAGACTTATGATATCGACGAAAATAAGGCCATTAATCTTCTTGAAGAATTATATGGCCAATCATCAAGTAGTAGTAAACAACAATTAGAAGCAGAAGACTTTCCTCAGGCACAAGTTGAAAGGAAACAAGACTTAAAACCAAAGAGTTTTGAGTTCTCTGACTCATTAAAATATAAAGTTATTAGTCTCGTTGGTTTAATTTCAATTGGTATTTTTATCTATATCAATATCAATAAGAGTAAAGAGGTCGATTCTCAAGATACTTCCAAAGAAGTTGTCCTTAAAACTAAGGCAATTGAAACAACACAAGAGCCGCCGGTAGAAGAAACTCCTCAAGAAGAAACTCAAGTTGCTCAAGAAGAGACTGCGGCCGTTGAAGCTAATGTTGAAGAGAAAGAAGAAGTTGCTGCTGTTGAAACAAAGGTCCCAGAAGAAGAAAAAACGACTGAGAAAAAAGAAGAAGCGCTAAAAGAAATAAACTTCTACAACTTACCTTCTCCTCTTTTTGGATTTAAAGAAATTTCAGATGAAGAAAGAAATGAGTTAATTCCTGAAAACATAAGAAACTCTTACGAAGACGATATGCAAAATGTCTTTTTGAGATCAACTTCAGGTGATTCTTGGGTCGTTTACAAAAAAGATGATGAGCCTATAAAAGCATTTACACTTAAAGAAGGTAGATATGTTTTTATAAAAGGCCAACGCGTGATTGTTAGACTTGGGAATATCAATGCTATGCACGTATTTTATAATAATGATCTACTTGGTATGACATCTCGTTCAGGTGTAAAAAGTTTAGTTTTTCCTGTAGAAATTGCAAAAGAATATAAGCTACCACTATTCATATTTAATAAAGACGGATCATTTCAAACATCTAAAGAATATATTGAAGCTCAAAAGAAGTCTGAAGAGTAATCTTCAGGCTTTTTCATTAACTCTCCTAAGAATTCCAATCTAGCTTTTTATAAAATCTCATTCCTATAAATGCTGTAATAATAGCAGGTGTGAATAGAATAAATGGTATGGCCACATCTGATTTTTTGGCTAATGAAATACCTGAAAAATATAGGCCATAGTAAAAAATCGTAATAAATAAGGCCATAGCACTAGTATTCTTAGTTGCACCACGCCCTTTCTTAACTCCAAAGACGAAACCTAATAGAGCAAAGACCACACATTGAATCGGAACAGTGAAGCGTCCCCAGTATTCAATATAGCCCTTTCTTAAGTCACTTGAGAGATTATTACGGGCTCTCTTATTCTCTGTCTTATTGCGCTTATTCTTTAGCTTACGAAGATGTCTTCTAAGTTCTGTTGAAGACATCATACTTGCTTTATTTACTGACTTAACCGAAAAGCTTGAAACAATTGGATATTCATATTTTTCAAATAGAATCTTTTCGACTTCATTACCATCTTTATCTAAGGTGACAATACTTCCATCATAGAAATCAAATTGAATATTCATCGATTGAGCAGCATCAGACTTTGGCTTATTTAAAATTCCTTTTTTTGCCATAATAAGCTTATCAACATCTTTATTAGAAGTGATTTTAAGAAAGACACCATCTAATATCTTCCCATCGTCTTGCACATCTTCAGCAAAGAGAATAACTCCTGGAATATCTGTAAAGAACTGCTCCTTCTTAATGTCTGTCAGAACACCCTTTGAGCCAAGTTGACGAAACTCATTTCTAAAGATCTTCTTAGAGGTCGGTACTAAATTCGTATTTAATACGACAACGGAACAAGCTATGAGAATAGAGATAATAAAATAAGGAAAGAATATTCGATGCTTATTTATTCCCATCGATCTTAATGCAACAATCTCACTATCTTCACTTAATTTATTGAGTGTGTAGATCATGGCAAATAGAATTGATAAAGGAGTGGCCATTGGAATAAAACTCATAGAGATGTGGCCCAAGATCTCCATAAACTGCATTATACTTACGCCTTTCTTAGTAACAACTCTCATAAATCTAAATAGTTGGGTTGTTAAAAGGAAGGCCACAAAGAATGTTAGACTCATCGCAAAAGGGACAATAAAGTTTGACGCAAGATATCTTTGAAATATCTTATTTGGAATTAGGTCTTTAATGCGAGCAAACTGATTCATGAACACCCTTGCCGACTATTGTCATTCTTTGTCTTTTTGTATACTTACTGTTAGTTTATACCCTCTTAATTCACTTTGAAACCCCTTTAAGGAGCAAATATGAAATTCACTTTGAATTTAAACACTAAAGAAGTTTCAAGTGCTGATTGTTATGTCATCGGTGCTTACTCAAAAACAGAAACTAAAGGTAAAAAAGATGTATCAACTGTTGTTCTAACAGGTTGGCCAAAAGAGCTTAAAGCGACTTTTGAATCAATGAATAGTTCAGCTGATTACACAGGATCAAAAGGTTCAACTTATTCATTCAACCATTATGGAAGTGATGTTCTAGTTATTGGCCTTGGTGACAAAACAAAAATTACAACAGAAGACATTAGAAAAGAATTAGCAAAAGCATACAAAGCAGTTTCAAAATATAAGAAAGTAGCTGTTGCATTTGATACTTTCACTTTTAAATCTAAAAAAGAAGAATCTCTAGCAATTCTTGTTGAAGCATTTGAGATGACTGCTTATAAATTTGATAAGTATCTTTCAAAGTCAGAGTCTGCAAAATTAGAAGAAGTAATTCTTGATTCAGCAGATAAGGGAACTAAGAAAAAAGCTTTCCAAAAAGCAATCAAAGATGCTCAGCATGTAGCTGAATCAGTTAACGTTGCACGTGACTTTGTAAACGAGCCACCAAATGTTCTTCGCTCTACAGCTTATGCAAAAATGGTTCAAAAAGATGTAAAAGATATCCCAGGTGTAAAATGTAAAATCATGGGTAGAAAAGAACTACAAAAAGAGAATATGAACTTATTCCTTTCTGTAAATGATGGTTCTGCTTACGATGCTCAACTTGTACACCTAACTTACACTCCATCAAAAGCTACTAAAAACACAAAGCATATCGCTTTCGTTGGTAAAGGACTTGTTTTTGATACTGGTGGATATTCACTTAAGCCAGGTGGATCAATGATGAATATGAAGTTTGATATGGCCGGTTCTGCAACAGTATTTGCTGCATTCAGAGCTGCTGCACTTATGAAGCTTCCAGTAAAAATCACTTGTATCCTTGGTATGACTGATAATGCTGTAAACTCAAAAGCAACGATGCCAGATGCAATTGTAAAAGCAAGAAATGGTAAAACAGTTGAAATTTTAAATACAGATGCTGAAGGCCGTTTAGTTATGGCAGACTGTCTAGACTATGCATGTGACCTTAAACCAGATGCACTAATTGATGCTGCAACTCTTACAGGTGCTTGTCTAGTTGCTCTAGGAACAGAAGTTTGTGGTCTAATGTCTAACGATGACAAATTAGCAAATAATCTTCTAAAAGCATCTAAGTCTGCTGATGAATATATGTGGCAACTTCCAATTATCCCAGAATGGCAAAAAGATATGAAAGGAACAATTTCAGATCTTAAAAATATTGGTGGATCACGTTTTGGTGGAACTGCAAAAGCAGCAGCTTTCCTTCAAGAGTTCATTAAGAACGATGTAGCTTGGGCACACCTTGATATCGCAGGTGTTGGTGATTCTCAATCTCACCTACCATACTGTCCATCTAAAGGTGCATCTGGTGTAATCGTAAGATCACTAGTTGAATTCCTAAAGCAGAACTAAGAATTTAAAGTGAGTAAAGACGCAATTTTTAATATTGTTCTATACGCGCCTGATATTCCCGGTAATACCGGGAGTATTGGGCGTACTTGTATTGCCCTTGGAGCAAGACTTGTTTTAATTAAGCCCTATGGCTTTGATCTATCTGAAAAAGCAGTTAGACGAGCTGGACTTGATTATTGGAAGCATGTTGATGTTGCTGAATATGAAAACTGGGACGAGTTCTACCAAAAAGAGTCCCCTAAAGATGAAGACCTCTTCTTCTATACAAAGACAGCAAAAGAAAATCACTTCTATGGACGTGGTTATACTAAAGGGTGTTATCTTGTTTTTGGTTCTGAAACAAAGGGATTACCAAAGCATATCTTTGAAACTTTTCCCAATCGCCTATTTTGTCTTCCAATGTTCTCAGAACATGTTAGATCACTAAACCTTTCTAATGTTGCTACAGCAGTAGCTTATGAAGCATTAAGAAATATCTCTTATTAGAAAGCGTAACCTGCATCAACTGTAAATTTAAATAAGTCGATATCATTTGAATTTCCAGAGATGATGATGTCTCCACTAATCAACTTCTCAAATCCAAAAGTTACATCAAGGCCATCTTCACGATAACCAAAATCAAAACTTAATAGCTGGCTTGAGACCTCAGCATTATTTAACTCGATCTTTTGTAGTCGAAAACCAGGTGTTAGATAAATGAATTTCGTTATTAAATATTCGAAGTCAAAAGAGAAATCATAGCGATTATAGTCTCCACTTTCATAGCCTCCATCGCCATATTCATACTCCAAATCAGTATCAAATTCCATATTATGAAAACGTCTTGTTCCACCAATAAAAACTTCCATTCGATCACCACGAGAAAGTTCAAGGCTCTTAGTTTTAAAACTTATTCCAGCTTCAAAAGAGAGAACTTCATCTAAATAACCTGTTCCAAACGTTATATCAGAATAATAACCATGTTGATCTGATCTAGGCTTAACGTATTTGTAAGCACCTCCAAAAACGATTCTTTCATAATTAAAAGTAGTGGATGCCTCAACTTCGTAACGATTAAAGTTTTTCTTATTACCTAGATTTGAATCATTTTCTAAATTTCGATAGCCCAAACCAAAAGAGAACATATCAATAGGCCTAAAGCCTAAGAGCAATGTTGCCTCTCGACGATAGCCGACTTCAGTAAGTATAGGCTCCGTTTCTCCAAAGCTTGCATTTTCACTATATCCGAATTCAACAGAGAGCCACCTATTAGCGAAAGCTCCATTAATATCAAAGTCAGATGAGTCTAGATCATCAATTCCTTCAATTTCAGCATCATAACCAAATGTGGCCACATCAAGATATGAGCGTCTTTCGTTTGCCACCGCCATGGATGAAGAATTACGAGTTTTCATATCTTTTGAGACTTCTGGCATAATGCGATTAGCGAAAACACTTAATTGCGTAAGAACTAAAAAACTTAAAATCTTTTTACTCATAATCCTTCCTTAAGATATTAATTCCATCTTAAGGCATAAAAAAAGGGAGGCATAGCCTCCCATATCTTAATTTTTATTATTTTATACTTGTTAAAATAAGTAGGCGATATTTAGACCAAGTCCTAAACCATCGTAATCAATATCATTCTTCTCACTTACAAAGATGTAATCCACGGCCAAGGTAGCATCTAAATTATCTCTGCGATAACCAAAATCATTTCCAATTTTTACTAACGAAGTATCTTCTGAAGTACCAGGCGCGTTACTAGAATCATACGCTAGTCCAGGTGTTAAATAGAAGTTATTCGATACTAAGAATTCAGCTTCAATTTCAAACTCTAAAGAAGTGTAATTATTTCCATCTGTCGTATTACCATCATCTTTAAAATAATTTCCAAAACCAAACTTAAAACTTCCATCTACTTCAACACTTCCAATTAACTTAGTCATATTACTAAAGATAGAAAAACGTTTACCTCTTGTAAGATCATCAGAGCCTTCAGTCATCAACTGGACTCCGGCTTCTACGATATCGTTCTTTTCCTTTTGCCCCATACCTGCCGTAAGAATAAAATATCCACCATCTAAGTTTGTTTCATCAACTTCACGATATGCAATAGAGCCACCAAATACAACTCCATCAAATATAAGAGTTCCACCAGCTTCTACTTTCTTAGCATCAACGCCCAGTTCATATTCATCTTGCAGATATCCGAGTCCAAGAGTCATTTTATTACTTAAACGATAACCTAATAATAAAGATGAAAGATCACTACTTGATTGAGTAACTCCTAATTCGGACTTTGCAAACTGAGTTTCTAATTGAGCTGAGAAGTCACTTGTTGAAAAAGAACCAAAAGCACCTGGCGTAGTTATATCGTAATCAGTATTACTTCCACCATCCTCTTTAAGGTCGCTATAATCATATGTTAATCCAGCAAAGCTTCGAGTATCTCTTGAGACGGCCAAGACTGATGAATTAAGAGTTTTTCCATCACGAGACATTTCAGGTAAGAAGAAATTCGCCTCTGCTTGAAGGGCCATTATTAATAGTGCACTTAGAATAAAAATATATTTCAAAATATCCCCCAAAAAAATAAGGGGAGACTACTGTCTCCCCTACCTATCTTCAATAATACATATTTTTATTCAATTAGAAAACGTGACCTACGTTAATATTGAAACCAAGTCCGTCAATATCTTCTCCACTCATTTCTCCTGAAACGATATAACCAAGGCCAAATGTGGCATCTAGACCCTTACCATTACGGTAACCAAAGTCTGTATTCAGTGCCATCGTTTTATAATCAGCTGATGTTTGAGGACGATCGATTGAATAATATTCAAATCCTGGTGTAATATAGAATGTTGGATTTACTAAGTATTCAGCATCAAAACTAGCATAGATCTCAGTATAATCATTATCTGTAGTCACATCTCTTTGATTATCTCCGTATTCGTAATAAAGAGATCCATCAAACTCCCATAATCCAGTGATATAAGTTGTATTTCCAAATACTCTAAGACGACTTCCGACAATTACATCATCTTCTCCTTCAGTCTTATAAACGATCCCTGTCTCCCAACTTAAGTCTTTCTTGGCCGCTCCAAAGGCACCTGTTAATTCAAGGTATGATCCTTCTGCGGTAATCGCATCGATATTATGTTTCGTAATTGTCCCACCAAGTACTGTACCGTTTACAAGAAGTGTTCCACCGATCGTTAGAGCAGTATCATCCGTTGTACTCGTTAGCTCATCAGAAATTAATCCAAAACCAATTGTTAATTTGTCATTAGCTCTAAATCCAGCAAGAATTGATAAATCAACATAATCAAGATCAGAAGTTGATGATTCATACTTTTGCATATTGTAGCCTAGTTCCATACTAAACTTACCGTTACTAAAACCACCATAAATCTCTGAAATAGCAACATCGACTTCATTAGATGCATCATCTTCAAATGTAGTTGAATTATAGTCACCATAGGCAAATGTTCGTGTTGACTGAGATACGGCCATAACTGATGTATTTCTAGTTTTTCCATCTCTAGAAATCTCTGGCATTAAAATATTTGCATAAGCTGATAGTGATAGTGCTGCTATTGCACTCAGTTTGAAAACTCTCTTCAAAACTTACTCCTTAAGTTAACTCAATTAAAACAATAGTTAAATTATACGTAAAGAACTGAAGAAAATAAATGTATTAGAAGAAATATGCAGCGTTAATTCTCCACTGTAGGCCATCACGTCTATCGTTATCAGAGATAACATAATCGAGTCCTGCAGTAGCATCGATTTGGTTAGCTCTATAACCGAAATCACCAGACATTCCTAAGTAGTCATCGTCATTATTTCCGACTTCCCTATAATTAAAGAAAACTCCTGGAGTTACATAAAATTCTTTTTGAATGAGTAATTCTGCATCAAAGTTTACATATAGTTCTGTAAACTCATCCCTTGTTTTGATTTCGATATCACCGTCGAGTTCGACATTGTTTACAACTTTGGTTGTTCCTGCAAATATACTGAGTAAATCATCTTCGTTATCATTAAGATCATAACGAATACCTGCTTCCCAACTTAGTTCTTCATCATCCTGACCTAAACCAGCAGTTAAAGTGAAGTTGTCATCTGCATTATCTCTAAAGTTAGCAGTTAGAGAGCCTGCAATAATTAAATTTTTAGAAATCGTTGATAGGCCAACTTCAACAGAAGGATCATCTATAAAGTCACTTGCTGAAGCTCCAATTGCTAAGGCCATCTTTTCACTAAAACGATAGCCTGCTTTAACATCATAAAAGTCATTATCAAAAAAGACATCATCGAAATCAACTTTGGCTTCAAATGAGAACTCATCAACATAAGCACCGCCAAAGAGCTGAACATTCTCCCCTAGATAATCTCCATCATAGGCTTGTGCTCCCACAAAGTTTCTCTTATCAAAAGCTACCGCTAATGCTGAGCGATTTAATGTTTTACCATCCCGTGAAGCCTCAGGAACAATTGTATTAGCAAATGCTGACGAGTAGATTAATGCCGCAAGTAACGTCCATGACTTTTTCACTTTGTACTCCTTAGATGAAATACATTTAATTATATACAAAGGACTTGAACTAGAAAGTTAAGATATTCTTTAGGGATATTATGGATACATACAAATAAGAAAGGGAGACCTAAGTCTCCCTTCCCATATATTCAAAATTTAAAAGATTAAATTAGAATAGGTAAGCTACGTTAACTTTCCATGCCATGTTGTCATAGTCAGTTGTAGTTGTACCGTTATCAACTTCGTTTGATAGTGAGTAATCAATACCAAAAGTAGCGTCGATTTTGTTCGCTCTGTAACCAAAGTCAGCAGAAAGAGCTAGATCAGTTGTTTCTGTTCCAGCTTCATCTTCAGATGAGTAAGAAAGACCTGGAGTTACATAGAACATTTTCCCTACTAGGAATTCAGCATCAAATCTAAGATCTAGGTTAGAGTAATCATTGTTACCAGTAGCAACTGCTTGGTTATCACCAGTTGTATAAGAAAGATCACCATCAAGTTCGATGTTGTTTACAACTTTTGTCATACCTGCAAAAAGTTTAAATCTTGATCCAACATTTAGATCTTCATCTTCTTCCATTGTGTAATCAAGACCTGCTTCCCAAGACATATTGTTTGCGTTTGAACCAACACCAACAATTAGGTTATTGAATGAACCATCAGTTGTACCTTGCTCATAAGAGTTGATACCAAAAGAAAGACCAAGAACTAGATCACCCATGTTGTATGAACCAGCAAGCTCAAGTCTTGAAGTATCTGTTTCAGTCCCTGCTTTATCTTCTTCGTTACCCATTGTGTAACCAAGACCTAAAGCGATTTCTTTATTGATTCTATAACCAGCTTTGAAACCATAGTCATTTGTATCTGTATCAGTTGTAGTACCTTGCTCTTCATTTGCCATGTTAAGGTCTGCTTCTACAGAGATCATTTTGTTTGCCCAACCACCATAAACATTCATGTTAGTTGTTTCTGTTTCAACTGAACCAGTAGTATCTGCTTCATTTGTTGTCATGTTGTACTCACCAGCAACGAAAGTTCTCATTTCTTGAGTAACAGCGATAGCTGAAGAGTTTTTAGTTTTTCCATCACGTGAAGTTTCTGGAACGATTGTGTTTGCAAATGCTGCAGAAGAAAGAACTGCCATTGCGATAATACCTGTCATTTTTTTCAAAACTTACTCCTTGTTTTGTTTTTATTCTAACTAGTAATCTAGTTCGTTTGAAAAATTAATTTATTAAATTATACCGTTTTTGTTTTCCTGTGCAATTTTTTTTTAATTTTTTTATAAAGGCCGTGGTTTTTGCATCCACGGCCTTCTTAATCATTTGTTTAAATTCAAATTAGAAGTTGTACTTCATTGCAACTCTTGAATCTGTGTCTTCACCGTTTGATCCAGTGTAAACATCAACATTAACAGTCTTGTAAGTTAAAGTAGCACCTACAGCAACTCTTGTAGTATTTTCAAATGAAGTTTCACCATTTGTGAAAGAACCATAGTAATTTGCCATAACTGCAGCACCTAGAGTATTACTTGCTCCACCAAGGATTGCATTTGAAAGATCTTTTGAATCTGCGTTTGAGTAAATAGATTGAGTTACAGAACCTCTTAGAGTTAGCCAATCAGTTGCTTTTGCTTCAGCACCAATTACTACTGGAAGATTCATTGTATCTAATGACGCCTTACCTGAAGCAGCATCTACTTCTACATTTAGCATTTGGAAAGCTGTTCTTGCGAAAACCATTCCACCATCAATTTTGTATTCTTTACCAGCACCAACTTCTAAGCGAGAGAATTCACCTTCTTCTTCGTTAGTAAGTCTTGTTTGATCCCAAGAAAAAGTTTTATAAGTACCGTATACTTTTGTATCTTGATTAAAAGTATAAGAACCACCAACTTGTACACCTAGAGTTCCATCAAACTTGTTACCAGTTGTTTTGTTTTCTGATTCAGACTGAAGAGAGATATTCGCATAACCTTCCCAGTTATCTTTATTAGCACCAAGTCTAATTGCCATAGCTGAATCATCCATTTCATTATTTGTTGAACCATCTAGACCAACAACATTTCTTTCTGATGATGCATAAGTAAATGAAGCACCCCAGTTAACACCAGCTTGACCAGCAATGAAAAGATCAATTTGGTTATCTGCTGATGCTAGGTAGTTAGCTGTAGCAGTTGGAGTTGATGAAATAATTCTTAAAGAAGTTGAAACATTTGATTCGTTTCCTAAGTAAACACCGTATGTGAATTTACCCATCTTTTTAAAGAATCCACCCATTGGCTTAGGGTCACCATCTGTATCAAGAGTTGATGATCCTGAACCAACCCCTTCTTCTCCATATTCTAATACAACCATGTCACCATAGTTATTTACGTATGAAGCGTTAGTGAAAATGTAACGATCATCCATTGTGTAGTAGTTGTCTTCAACTTCGTCACCAAGAGCAAGTAGTCTTGCTTTAGTTGCGTAAGCGCTTGTACTTAAAAGTGCTAGCGTAGCTGCTCCTAAAAATACCTTTTTCATATTCCTCTCCTTGAGTGAGTAAAAAAAATCCGTGTGTCGTCTTTATATGAAGAGACACTGATAAAAAATGTTAGTTATTAAATTTTCAAGGCAGTTGAGATGAATGTCAACACCCCGAAATTGCATAAGAATTAGCATTTACGGGGTGTTTATAGGTTTTTTTTATTTTATTTTTGATTGCACTGCAAGGCCTCTTGCAAGGAATTTTGACGACATCCAGGAATCTACGAATGTTTCATTCTTCACTGCAGACTGCCTAAGAGGTGCGTTAAAACTAAAGAAAATTAAATGATCTTCATTTAAAGACTCTTGTGCGATCTTAGAATCGTCAATTTCTGGACTATAAGAATAATCTCTTAGGATGACGCGCTCTTTTGACTTATTTACATCAAAAGCGTCGAAATTTTTGGCCAAGTTTTTTTTCAGAAGATTGATTTTTTTAGAAATATCTTCTTCTGTACTCTCTTCTTTATCGATGAAAGTAACAAATTTAGCTGTTTGAGCATATCCTTCGCTTTCTGCTTCACCAATCTCACCAATGAAATGTCCCCATTCATGTGTGAATGAAAGTGGAAAAAAGTATGTCTTTTCATCATCAGTAATCTTCTCTTCAAGATCGAGGTGAACATATAGAGAACAAGGTGTTTTAGTACTTTCGCAAAACTCGATAAACTCAGTAGAAAGTGTTTTCTTATCCTTAAATAGGTCTAAGAAGATGGCAGGAGACTCTCCCCAATAGAGGTTCTCACATTCAATAATTAAACCATTCGTTAAGTACACTTTCCAATGGGCCTGATCGATTAACTCTTCAGGAGTTGTACGATAGATTTCTTTAATTCTTAAGCTATAACTATTTTCGCGAATACGCTCTAACAGCCCTTCACTATTGAGTGATGGAAGAAGATCAGTTGGACCAACTTTAATATGTTCATCAATATAACTTTCTTCTCCCCATAAAAGAGGCATTGGCTTTGTACGTGAACCAAAATCATGAAACTTAGAGTCCTTATAAAAGCATGAGCTCAATGGATTAGCTTCTTCAATAATCCCAAGATCACGCAGGACTGAAATATTATTTTCGCCTCTTACAAGAGACGGTCCCATGACTTTAAAATTATCTTCAGTAACTTCTTCTTCAGTTAATAATTTCACTGAAGTTGAGTCCTTTTTATAGAGATGGTCAAAGAGATCCATTGCAAAAATATCATTACCAACAATGAGATTTTTAATGAATACCTTTTCTTCGTTTTTAACTTCGACTTTTTTAAGCTTTAAAATATCGCTATAGGCCATAGTTTGAATTTCCTCGTGTATACGTGTGTTGTGTTCGTGAGGAATACAATAGCTTATTTTTTTTAGAATTAAAATAGCGAAACCACGCATTAGAGCGTGGTTTCAATATGTTTTACTATTTTTTTCTTACATTTTTTGAAATTAGCGAATCACTAGGCGGTCACCTGCACGAATTTGTCTCTTCTTAATGATTTTTAGGTTAGAGACAATTAGTGTATCTAGGCTAACTCCCGTTTTACGAGAAACAGACCAGAGAGAATCTCCTCTTTTCACAGTGTAGAATTGTGATGGATTACTGATCTTTTTCCCTCGTCTCTTAGCGACACGGATACGGTTACGATATTTTCTTTTACGAATGACAGACTTACGAGGTTTATCATATAGGTCCGCATACATATTATCTTTCTTACTTTGCCCGATTCTAAATGGAAGAGTCACATAAGTTCCTCTTGGAACACGAGAGCGGTGAGACTTGTAATTATCATTTAGCCAAGTAAGAACCTTCTTATCTTTGATTTTAAACTTTCTTGCTACATCATCAAGACGAGTTTTACGACCTCTTACACGATACTTTTGAAAGACTTCTTGTGAAGCAATATACTCTTCTTTTTTAGCTGAACAACAATCTGCCCATGCATCTCTTTTTCCAACAGGAACTCGAAGCGTATATGTTTCATGTGTTGGTGGTGTAAACCATCTTTGAATTTCTGGATTTAAATAATGAAGATCATCAAATTCAACATTTAAGTCTTTTGCAATTTTAAATAAATCCGCTCCGCCAGGAACTTGGATTTCTTGAAAATCAAGAGGCTCATGCCAATCAATTTCTTCAAAGCCAAATGACTTTAAGTTTTTACCAATAATGGCCAATGCCATAATTTTTGGAACATAATTCTTTGTCTCAGGCTTTAGGTATCGACCTCTTCTGATCTTCCAAAAGTTTTTTGTTCGATATCTTCTTATCGCTCTCCCCATCTTACCTTCACCTGCATTATAAGATGCAGCGGCAAGCTCCCAAGAACCAAATTGCTTATATAATTTTTTTAAGTATTTTGATGCTGCGATTGAAGACTTAATTGGGTCTCTTCTTTCATCAACATACCAATTTACTTCAAGGCCATAACGACGACCTGTATATGGCATGAACTGCCATGGGCCAACTGCTTTTGCCCAAGACTTTGCTTTTGTTTGAAATCCTGATTCGGCCATTGCTAAAAAGATTAAGTCCTGCGGAAGTCCATTGTCTTTTAGAACTTTAGAGAGGATCGGCGCATATCTTCCGGCCCTTCCTGAATATCTTTGAAAGAAGCCTCGTCCTCTTCCTGTGAAATATTTAATCCACTTCTTAACAGCGGCATTATAAACAACAGGAATATCAAAATAATTATTTTCAAGATTTAAGTGCTCAGCACCATATAAGAAATAAGTTTTGATTTCGTGATTTGCAGGGTGCTCAATAACAGCAGAACCAACAATTTGATCACTAGAAAACTCTGCACCATGTTTTGCAGTTCGAGCAATGATCTTTTCTTCAGAGAAATCAGCACCATCGAGATTCTCATCTTCAGTACTAAATGACTCCGTAATCTCTTTTGGACTTGGAACGTCTTTTTCTGTACTGATGCACGAAAAAAGTAGTTGGCCTAGAACCAGTAACAACAATCCGTTTTTTCTCATTGATCTTCCTTATATGTGTTCAATTCTCTCTTTACGAAAAAGGGCCCCAAAAATGGGGCCCTAATATTTTTTCAAATTGTGGTGTCTGAGTCAACGAGGAAAAGATTTTTTCGAGTTAAGAGCTCTACTAAAATCAATAACTTATATTTTACCTATGAGTTTTTCCTAAGCATCGAGTCAACAACTACTGTCCCCATAGCATCCCCAAAAACGTTCACAGCTGTTCTGAACATGTCCAGTACTCTATCAACTGCTAAAATAAGCCCAATCCCCTCAATAGGCAGTCCTACGGCCGATAGAACGATCGACATCGTAATAAGCCCTGCGCCAGGAATCGCAGCTGCACCAATTGCGGCCAAAGATGCAGTCATAAAGATAATTATTTGATGAGTTATCCCTAATTCAATACCATAGGCCTGTGCAATGAAGATTGCCGCAACTGACTCATATAGCGCAGTTCCGTCCATATTTATTGTCGCTCCTAGTGGTAACACGAACTTAGCAGTGTCTTTATCGACCCCTAAGTTCTCCTCAACATTCATCATTGTAATCGGTAAAGTTGCCGCTGACGATGCAGTTGAGAAGGCCGTAACAATTGCTGGACCAATTCCCTTTAAGACTTCTATAGGTGACATCTTTCCACGAATACTTCCGACAATAAGTAGAAAGATTCCATGGCATAGAAGACCTAGAATAACTGTAAGCATATACTTTGATAGTGAGACAATCGCACTTGTTCCAGACTTTGCAAGTACTCCAGTCATTAGAACAAAGATACCGTAAGGAGCTAATTTCATTACTCCCATTGTAAGTTTATTTGCAAGCTCTTCTAATGCACCTACAAATTTAACAAAAGGCTCACTCTTTTTAGGAATAAATAAAGCTGTCATTCCCATTAGGATTGAAAAGACAATTACTTGTAGAATATTACCTTCAGCAAATGCACCAAATGGATTTGTCGGAATTGCACCTAAGAGAACTTCTTTTATAGAAGCAAAAAGCGAAGCCCAACCTCCAGAATTTCCTGCAACCTTTGATTGCATCGCTTCTGATAATCCTTGAACACCTGCTGAGCCTAAATCTGCACCGATTCCAGGGTTGATAATATTAACAAAAATGATCCCGAATAATACGGCGATACAAGTTGTGAAGAAATAATAAGCAACGGCCCTTACTCCCATTCTTCCAAGAGACTCCGGAGTCCCAAGGTGATACATGGCCATAAAGATAGAAGAGAAAACTAATGGGACAATTACCATTTTTAGTAGGCCAATAAAGGCATCACCAATTGGAGCAATATATTGAACATAAGCTCCTTTCCCAAAATAATGTAGCACTAGCCCTAGAACTAGACCTAAAACCATCGCAATACCGATCTTCTGCGCTTCCTTCTTTGCTGCTGGTTGCATTAAATTCCCCTTTTAAATATAAAAATCTAAATCGTTTAAAATAACGTATGTTCAAAAAAACTCTAAAAAAATTATTAACTAGTTCATATATTCTCTTATCATTTTGCATATTTATCAATACGGCAAAAGCTAAGGTTGAAGAGCCAAATTATAATTTTACCTTTGATAAATTTAAGCCGTTTCATCCCGGACAAAAACTATCGGATATTCAAAAAGAATATAAGGCCATGAGACTTATCAATAATGGCGAAGTAGTAAAAACTTATGAAATACAAATTAGACATCAGAACTATTTCTTTCCAGTTTTTGTTCACATAAAAAACTCGGATAATACTGTCTTAGACTTCTATGCTCGACTACCAAATTACTTTCTTCACAATACTTTTCATCAGTCATTAATTAACCGTTATGGAAAGCAAGACCAATTCCTTAATCGCGATGGAACCTCTGTTTACATTTGGAAAGACGAAGAAAAAAAAAGAGTAACCTATTCAGGAGCTTGTACCATAACATGCTTTCCAATCTATATTCATATGATTGGAAAAGATGAATCTGAAAATCCAAATAATTTTCTAACCCAATTACTTAAGGCTAACTCAACTCCTGGGAAAGATCCGAAATAGCAAATTTATAGCTGTGAAAATTCTTAGCTATAGTGGCCACAACTTGGCGAATTGCTAGCGGCATCCCATTGGCACCAAAGTAAGATGAATGTATGGCCAAGAAGGCCTGTGCATCTTCAAATCTCATTCTAGCTGGTGATGATTTATGAAGAGGGTCAATTTTGATAAATACTTCAGAGTTTTTAAGGCTTACGCTTTCTCTCTTAGAAAATAAGGTTCTGTTTCTTACATCAATAAATACAACTTCACCCTTTACTTCATTCATGCGTCCAAGAACGATTCCTTCCTTAAGTTTTCTTCCCCAGAACCCAGCAATCCCCATTGGGGCAAGGGCCCAAGATAAGTAGCGGTTAATTACTACTCGACACTCATATTCTTTATTTGTGTGACCAAATTCAGGGAATGTTCCCATTAGCCATTCATTTGATGCGAGTGAGAGAACAATCATCGCCATATTCTTATATCGATAAACATTATATCCAGGTTTTTGGACAATACTTTCCATTCCATACTTATCATCTTGGAAGTTTGAACGAATTTGCGAGGCAACCATTGGAGTGGCCTCATCTATCGTTAAAACCTTCGCCATCTGACTCGTTGCTATAGTCTGCTGTGCAGACTCCCCTTCTTTCTCACTTAATTCCGTAAAGTTCATTACCTGTAAGAAGCCTACAACCTCCGGATCAAACTCAGCAACCCTCAATCTGATGTAAATAGGAAGCGATTGCTCCTTAGCAAATTGATAATACGTGTATTTTTCATTACTTACAGATTGCATCTGATACCTCCGTCATCCTAACTTTTCGGCTTTTGAAATATCTTTATGAGCAAATGACTCACTATGACAGGAGCTAGGCAAAAAATCCTCAAAAAGCTGCGTGTAATTGCGTCTAAATGCTTGACAACAGGCCCAATTTTTCATAAAAATCCTAGTTTCATAGAGTTAATATTTCAGTCCGAGGGAAGGAAGTGTTGGAGAAAACCTCTGGCCCCCAAAGATTGCCTTTTATAGGAGAATTTATGTACGGAGTAGTAGAAATTCAAGGTCACCAGTACAGAGTAGAAGCTGGTATGACTATTGACGTTCAGAAGTTAGATCAAGAAGCTGGATCAACTGTAGAATTTGATAAGGTTCTATTTGTTGGTGGTGAGAGTGCAAAAGTTGGTGCTCCAACTGTTGATGGTGCAAAAGTTGTTGCTGAAGTAGTTAGACATGATCGTTCAAGAAAAGTTATCGTTTTCAAAAGAAAGCCAGGTAAATACCAGAAGAAGAACGGACACAGACAACACTTTACAACTTTAAAAATCAAAGAAGTTAAAGCTTAATCAATTATTAATTTTAGGAGTTAAATATGGCACACAAAAAAGCCGGTGGTTCAACAAGTAACGGTCGTGATTCAAACCCGAATATGTACGGTGTTAAGAAATTTGGTGGTGAAGCTGTTGTTCCAGGAAACATCATTGTAAGACAAGCAGGATCTAAATTCCATGCTGGTAAAAACGTTAAAGTAGGAAAGGACTATACTCTTTTTGCAACAAAAGAAGGTAAAGTTCAATTCGGTTTCTACAACAAGAAGAAGCAAATTGTTTCTGTTGTTGAAGCATAAGAATTATTAAATCTTACACTATTAATTAGTTGTAAATATGAAAGGGAGCCTATACATAGTGCTCCCTTTTTTTATATAAACGCTCTATAAAGAGTGAGAAATTATGAAGTTTATTGACGAAGTAAAAATAACAGTAATCTCCGGAAACGGTGGTAACGGATGCGTAAGCTTCCGCCGTGAGAAGTATATCCCATTTGGAGGCCCAGATGGTGGTGACGGTGGAGATGGAGGAAGTGTCTTCTTCGAAGCAGATGAAGGGATGAATACTCTCGTCAACTTTCGTGGAAAGAAAACCTATCGTGCTGAACATGGTCAGCAGGGTGGAGGCCGCCAGATGTGTGGCCCTTTCGGAGACGACCTCACAATCAAAGTACCAGTTGGTACCATTGTTCGATTACAAGAAAATGGTCAGGTCATTGCAGACTTAACTGATCACGGTATGCGAATCAAAGTAGCAGAAGGTGGCCGTGGTGGACTTGGTAACCTACACTTCAAAAGTGCAACAAACCAAGCTCCAAGAAAAGCAACGGCCGGAAAAGAAGGGCAAGAACTTGATGTTGAATTAGAACTTAGACTTCTAGCAGATATCGCATTGGTAGGTTTACCAAATGCTGGTAAATCAACATTAATATCTTCAATTTCAGCGGCAAAACCAAAAGTCGCCGACTACCCTTTTACGACTTTAGAGCCAAACCTAGGTGTTGTTACCCTAGGTGAAGAAGACTCTTTTGTTGTTGCTGATATCCCCGGCCTTATTGAAGATGCTTCTGAAGGAAAGGGACTTGGAATTAAATTCTTAAAACATATAGAAAGAACAAAATCACTTGTTCATCTTGTTGATGTTTCTTGGTGTCTCGATGAATACGAGGCCTTTGAGCAATATGTAATCATTCGCCAAGAACTTGGAAGATATAACGAAGACCTTTTAAATAAGAAAGAAATCGTATGCTTAACAAAAATTGATGCAATGACAGATGAAGAGATCAAGAAGTTTCAAGTCTTTTTTGAAGAACAAATTGATCGCAAGTGCTTACCTATTTCTTCTGTTTCAGGATTAAATATTGATATATTAAAATCACTAATGCTTAAAACGATAAAGGACGAATAAATGTCACAAAACGAGTTTATTAATAAAAATGTTGATGAAATTGCAGATAATAAGGAATTAGAATTTCCATTAAATATTGCAATGGCAAGTGCATGGATTCTAGGAAACTTCAAAGGTATTAACCTTAAAGTTCTTGATATGAGAAAGACAACATCTCTTGCTGATTACTTTGTTCTTGCTTCTGCAACGAACTCTGCAATGGCAAATGCGATGTCTGATGAGATTGGTAAGCAAATGAAGCGCAAGGGGCAAACAATTGTCTCTAAAGAAGGTCTTCACCAGTCAACAGATTGGATTCTTATCGATGCTGGAGATATCATTGTTCACATCTTTGATGAATCATCTCGTGAAGCTTACGATATCGACAATCTATGGTCTGTTCCTTCAGTTGATATTCCAAACGAATATTATTATTCAGATGAAGCAGAATCAACTTCAGGTGATGAAAAAGGTTATTTCTAAACCTTCAAGTTATGAAAGACTTTCATCTCATCGTCATTGGGAAGTTAAAGGATAAGAATCTCATCGCCCTTGAGAACGATTATCACAAACGAATTAACTTCCCAAAACTTCACATCCATGAATGCAAGGGCCACAAAGAAAATATTGATCTCGAATTAAAAGAACTCTTAAATAAAGTTGAATCCATTAAGGCCAAACATGGAAAGCAGCATATTGTTGCACTTACTGAACATGGAAAAACCTTAACAAGTGATAAGCTTAGCCAATATGTTTATGAAACGATGGAAAATAAACAGTGTGGAATTTCTTTTCTAATTGGTGGAGCAGCTGGCTTTCCTAGAGAGTTTTTAAAAACTGTTGATTACCAACTATCACTCTCCCCTATGACTTTTCCACATAAGATTGCACGTCTAGTTTTTGTTGAGCAACTTTATCGTGCTCAAACAATTAAACAAGATCATCCTTATCATAAAAATTAAATCTTAGTTTGAAACACCAATTGCTTTTTTAATGCGACGTAGATTCTCTTGAGCAATAGGACGTATCTTAGCAGCACCATCAGCTAAAATTTTATCAATCTGAGACTTATCTGCCATTAATGCATCATACTTCTCACGCATTGGTTTTAGCTCACGATTAACAACCTCAAAGAGTTCAAGCTTGGCATAACCCCAGCCAATTCCTTCTTGGTATCTTTTTGCAAGTGCATCTTGCTCTTCTCTTGTTGCAAAGAACTTATAGATATCAAAAATTAGAGAATCATCTGGATTCTTAGGTGCCTCTGGAGGTGTCGAATCAGTAGTGATCTTATTAATCATTTTCTTAAGCTTCTTCTCTGGAATGAAACATGGAATATGATTATTATAAGACTTACTCATCTTACGTCCATCAAGGCCAGGTAGTAACTTATTCTCTTCTTTGCTAACAATTGCTTCAGGAAGAGTTAGAATATCACCATATTTATGATTAAAGCTTGAAGCGATATCACGTGCGATTTCAATATGCTGAAGTTGATCTTCACCAACAGGAACATACTTAGTATTCATGAAAAGAATGTCAGCGGCCATTAATACAGGATAAGAAAATAGTCCCATATTAATTCCATAATCCTCATCGCGTTTTTCTTCTGCGTTCTTATCCTTCTTTGCCTTGTAAGCATGTGCTCGATTCATTAATCCTTTCGATGCAAAACAAGAGATAATCCAGTTGAGTTCAGTAATCTCTGGAATATCACTTTGCTTGTAAAGAACGGCCTTTTCTGGATCAAGGCCAGCTGCTAACCAAGTAGCGGCAACTTCATAAATGTCACTTCGAAGCTGCTCACCATCGTGAACTGTAATAAGAGAATGATAATCAGCAATAAAGAAGTATCCTTCCATATCAGAGTTTTTCACATTTTCTATTGCTGGTTTAATAGCACCAATGAAGTTACCTAGGTGTGGCATTCCCGTTGGCTTTACACCAGTCAAACAAATCTTCTCATTACTCATTCTCAAGCCTATTGATAAAAGTTCACAGTCATTTATAGCTAATTATTAGACAAAAAAAAAGGGCCTAAGGCCCTTTCTTATATTCAGAAATTTTTTATTCTTAATTATCGTATTTAACAACAGATGATGATTCCATCAATTCTGTTAATGCTTCAATAGCAAATTCTAAAGCCTGATCGCCATAAGGGATAGAAGAGTCTTGGTGACAAAAACGAGATTGCTTAACAAGTGAAGCACACAAGCGCATTGTTTCGGCCGTTCCATCAAAGAAGTCGGCTTCGTCTTCCGTTGTAATAATATGTGCCATTAGCATATTGATTGTTTTGATAGCTCGAAGTTGCGCTGGAGTAAGCTCTGTTGTATCGATATCAATAGTTAGCTTACTGTGGTTTTGCATTTCCATTGTTTAATCTCCAAAAAATTTATTTTTTCACATCCCTCATACATAGTTCATATCGGTAGCAACTCAAGGAATTTTAGTAATTTATGTCTGACAATTTTAATTTGACATAAGGAGCTTTCGATAATATATTGATTTTACTTTGTCGCGGGGTGGAGCAGTTGGTAGCTCGTCGGGCTCATAACCCGAAGGTCATAGGTTCGAATCCTATCCCCGCAACCAATTCATAATTAAAAGACACCAACTAAATAGTTGGTTTTTTTGTTTCTGGGGAACCTATTGACCTTCGGGCAGGCCCTCAGGCTGGACCCTCCTTAAGGTCGGCTCCAGAGGTATCGAATCCTATCCCCGCAACCAATTCCAAACAAATTCACAAATATATCGATACCAACTTAAATGTTGGTTTTTTTGTTTGCGGCCATCTGCAGGAGCAGATGACGCAATTCAACCCAGCGAGTCCCACGATGGGACGAGTCGGGTAACAAGTTGTGCATACTCTACATTTCTCTTTATTGAATGCTTATCTATGCAAAACTTCACTGTAAAGAATCGATTCTAAGTATTATCTATAAGTTATACATTAAAACTTTAACTATCCTAAATAAAAGTAGTTAAGCGACTGAATTTAAAGACTTTTTACCGTAAATAAATTTCAATAAGGCTAGATAATTCAAGGAAATTAAGTTAGTGTCCCGCAATGAATTTCAACACAGACAAAGAGAATAAGATTGAGGGATTCCTACTCATGGCAACAATGCTCATGGTGGGAATAAGCTATCTCTATTACTTCATATATTTTCCACATATAATTTTTGAAGTTGTTTCAAAAGAGATGTTTTATTCGATAGCTGCTCTACAGTTTATTGTTTTCATCCTTGCTAAGATTTTAAAGCTTGATCATTTAGAGAAATTCACATGTGTTATTCCATCAATCTTAATGATGAATCTATTGATCTTTTCATTTGGAGGATTGAATTCTCCAGGTGTTCTTTGGATTACTGGTACCCCAATCTTTATGGGCGTCTTCTATAAAAGAACAGGTATGCTAACGGGACTTTTTGTCATGTTGTGTGTCTTCACATTCTTTCTAGTATTCGACTACCATATTTTAGAGTTGGTTAGGCCATTAACATCAATTGAATACAAGTCTTTACTTCGCTCAAATATTATTCAATTTTCAGCGTTAACAACCGTTTATTTCTCTTTTTATATTTGGCTTGAATCAAATCATCGAACGCGTCTTATATATACAAATAAGCAATTGGACACTCTTTTACATGTTGTCCTACACGACTTATCTAATCCAATTACGATTCTAAAACTTAAGATAAAAAACTTATCTAGGAAGCATGATCTTGGGATGAAGTCGGAGCAACAAATTAATAATTCATTTAGTAAAATCGAAGAGATCATTAAGTCTGTTCGTACTTTTCAACTTGATACAGATAACCTAACTTTTCAAAAAGCTGAGATCTCACCTGACTTCATTCATAGTTACTCTAAGAGATTTTTTGAAAGTCATAATACAAAAAACCTTAAGCTACATTTTGATATTGATACTAATAAATCATTCCTATGTGAAAAAAGAGTTCTGACGGATCATATCCTTGGACATGTATTAACTAACGCCATCAAATTTAGTCATGATGGCCAGGATATTTTAATTAAAGTCTATAATGATACACAAAAGCTATATATTGACGTTATCGATAAGGGTGTTGGTATACCTAAGAATTTAATTAAAGATATTTTTAAGTTTGATAAGAAGTCAAAGCGCATTGGTACACATGGTGAATCAGGAACGGGCTATGGACTTCCTATTGTTAAATACTTTACTGATTATTCAAATGGGCGTGTAGCAATTTCATCAGAGCATAAGATTGGAACTAGAGTTTCCCTTGCCTTTAATCTTGCTAAGAAGTCTTAGTGGAGACCGGCAGGAGGAAGCATTAGTAACTCTTGCCAATGGGCCAGATGCTTTAATCCACTTTCATTTAGAAGGTGCTTATCTTCGAGCAATTCACGGTAGCAATTTATCCAAGTTTCAATTATCTTCTCAACGACTTCAACAGGAATAACTTTCGCTTCAATAAGAGGAGCATCCACATGTCTCAGAGACGAAAAATAAAAGATATCATTCACACGTGAGCGATTATTTGTACAATACTCAAGTGCTGTAAATACCTTTTGAATATATGAATGTGAATAATTGAAACTTCCCATAATTAACTCCATCTCTATCTTCCCAGCTCTTCGGAGTTGGGTAAAGAAAAAGTTAATTATGAACAAGTTTTATGCAGATATTTGATTGAAACGTTCAATGGCAATATTGAAACGATCCTTTAAGAGTTTTAAGCGTATTTCATTTTTTTCAGGGAAACGACTAATCCCCTTACTTAACAAAGTAATTTCGGCCTGAACGTAGCGCTTCTTTAATTTTGTGCCACGTACACCCTTTAATTTTCCAAGATAATTTATATTGGAAGAAGTCATATCGTTCATTTTTAGAATGATTGATTTTTCGACGACTTCACGACTTTGCTCAATTTCTGCTGATTGCAAGTGTCTTTCAATCAACTCAAGTTGCATAGTTAAACGGCGAATTTCTCTCGAAAGAGAGTCTGTAGGTAATTTCTTAGTAGTCACGTCTTACACTCCATAATCAAAAAGACATAAACTTTATACCCTAGAACAGGTTCTAAGTTATTGAAGATTGTAAGAATGATTAACGTGTTAGGATTTTAGACAATGATTGGCCTAGTTAATGAACTAGGCCAATTTTCATTATAATGATTCAATAAATTCAATAACTTGTGTTCCTGAGTTAACATCAGGAGCACCACCTTGGGCGAAATTTGGGCGTCCACCACCACGTCCAGAGACTGGCTCTAGGATCTTCTTTAAGAAGTCACCGGCTTTCACATCTGAGTTAGACCAAACAAATGACTTCATCCCTTTGTCATCTTTTGTTAAAAGACAGATTAATTGATAGTCGCCTTTATTAATTAGGTTATCACCGACTTCTTTTACGGCCTTAGCGTCTGCTTCCATAGTTGCAGCAAATAACTTGAAGCCTTCGTAATCACGTTTTACTTCTTTTTTAAATTCAGTTGATCCACCTTGTGCAGCTTTTGCTTGTGCTTCTTTGATTTTCTTTTTCATCTCAGAGCGCAGATCTTTGATACGGGCAGGAACTTCAGTCGGTTTAGTACTTAGCTCTTTGGCCGCAGCATTTAATAATGCCGATCTTTCCTGCATAACTTTAATTGCAGCAGATCCAGTAACCGCTTCAATACGACGGATTCCTTTAGCTACAGATGTTTCCGAAGTGATAACAAATAAACCAATATCACCTGTGCGGCCAACGTGAGTTCCCCCACAAAGTTCAACACTATCTTTTCCAAAGGCAATAACTCGAACATCACTATCGTATTTCTCACCAAATAGTGCCATCGCTCCACTATCAATTGCTTCTTCATATGAACAAAGCTTTGTGGTACGTGAATCATTTTGCATAATCCACTTATTAACAAGGGCCTCAACTTTGATTAATTCTTCATTTGAAACAGCTTGTGGGTTTTGAAAATCAAAACGTAATCGATCAGCTGTAACCATTGAACCTTTTTGAATTGCATGCTTTCCAATTACTTCGTGAAGAGCTGAATGAAGCAAGTGAGTCGCAGAGTGATTTCTCATTGAAGCTTTGCGATTATCTTCATTAACAATTAATTCAATTTTTTCACCAGTTTCAATTTCACCAGAGATAACTTTAGCAACGTGAACATGAACATTCTTAACTTTCATCGTATCGAGAATTTGTAACTCACCCGTTGCAGTTCTAGCAGTTCCAATATCACCGGCCTGTCCACCTGACTCACCGTAAAAAGGCGTGTGCTTTGTTGCAAAGTATGTAGTTTCATCGTCACGATATATCTTTAAAATTTCACTATCTGTTTCTAGAGAATCGTATCCAGTGAACTCTGTATCATCGACTTCGATAAACTCAAGCTCAATTCTTTCTTGATCTGCTGCCACCCCGCCTTTTCTCGAAATAACTCGAGAAGCTTTTCGATGGGCCTCATAACATTCGTTATATTCAATTTCAGCAAACTCGATATTCTTTGAAGCAAGCTCTGCCTTAATTACTTCTAAAGGAAGCCCATGAGTCGTCACAAGCTCAAATGCTACATGACCAGGAAATAGCTCTTTAGATTTAGGATTCGTTGAAAGCTCCTCTTCAATTTTCTTAAGGCCATTTTCAACAATAGGAACAAATTCATTAATTTCTTGTTCCATATTATAGATGATTGCTTCACGAGCAGACTTAAGCTGTGGATAGTAATCACCGAGCATCTCAATTGTTTTTTGAATATGCTTTTTAAAGACTGGTTTTACGCCTCTTGAAATACAGGCCGCAACACACTTTCTAATTAAACGTCTTGGAATATAACCTTGACCTTCGTTTCCTGGCATAATCCCTTCACCAAGGATCATAATACTTGCACGCATATGATCAGAGATCATACGCTCTGTTTGAACATCAGTATTTTTGCCTAATAACTCTTTTGAAAGTTGCATTAGAGGAGCGAGAAGATCTGTTTCATATACTGAGTCACAACCATTCATAACCATAGCAAGTCTTTCAAGACCAGAACCTGTATCGACAGACTTGAGAGGAAGTGGCTCAAAGGTACCATCCTTCTTCTTATTAAGCTCCATGAAGACACCAGCATTCCATATTTCAATATAGCGACTTACATCATCAAAATGTCCACCTGGTTTATATTCAGGGCCATATTCAGCACCAGTATCATAGAAAACTTCTGTACATGGCCCACAAGGTCCATGGTCCCCAGCTGGTCCCCAGAAATTATCATCACCTAGAACAACAATATGATCTTCAGGAACACCGCACTTTTTCCATGCTTCAATTGACTCCGTATCTGGCTTAATACCAAGGTCTTCATTTCCACCATAAACAGTGAAATATAGGCGTTTTGGATCAAAGTCCAATTCATCAACAAGTAGGTCATATGCAAGCTTACATGCTTTATCTTTGTAATAATCACCAATTGACCACGACCCTAGCATTTCAAAGATTGTTAAGTGATGGCGATCTCCAACATCATCAATATCTTTAGTTCTAATACAAGGTTGATAATTTGCTAGCCTTGGTGATGGTGGCGTTTCTTTTCCAAGAAAGTAATTCTTTAATGGCGCCATACCTGAATTTATAAAAAGCAGTGTCGGATCATTTTGAGGAACGATCGATGAAGCACCGATTTTTAAATGGTCCATCTTTTCAAAGTATTCTAAAAATTTCTCTCTAATTTCTCGAGACGAAAGTGGCTGCATAATTTTTCTTCCTTATATTTCTTTGCCAGTATTACTACTCGCATCATTCATTATGTGTATAAGTCCCCAAAATATACTATAAAATCGAGCTTCCGACTACTTCTAGCGTTAAAAAATATGACCAGATTTAGGATAAAAACTATTATCAATGTGGGTTAAAAAGCATATATTTATACCAAAGAAGAAAGAAACAACATGTGCGCAATATTACGAACAGGAGATGATGTATGACTCAATTTTATGCAGACATGGGAATTAACATGGAGCGCCCAAACAATAGAATATTTGTGGACTCACCACGTAGTTTTTTAATCCAAGAAACAGTTGCTCGTGGCATTGGAAAACTTACTAAAGATGGAGCACTTGTTGTCGAGACAGGAAAGCATACGGGACGAAGCGCTAATGACCGCTATATCGTTCGCGATGAAGTTACAGAAAACACTATTTGGTGGGAAAATAACTTCAAAGAAATGACACCTGATACTTTTGCTAAGCTAAAGAGTCATATCATCAACTACCTAAATCAAGATCGTGACCTATTTATTACAGAAAGAAGTGTTGGAGCTGATGAAGTACACAATCTTGGAGCAAGACTTGTGACAACAAATCCAAATCATGCACTTTTCTCAACTCACTTATTTAGAGATAAGGTTAGAGACTTTAATGAAAATGATTTTACAATTCTTCACGCACCAGAATTACAACTAGACCCAAATGAGTTTGGTCTTCGTTCTGAAACTGCTGTTGTTACTTGCTTAAAATCAAAACTAACAATTATTGCAGGTACTCTTTATGCAGGTGAAATCAAAAAGAGTATGTTTGCGGCCATGAACTACCTTCTGCCAGAATCAAATATTATGCCGACTCACTCAGGTGCTTCACGTCTTGAAAATGGTGAAGTTTCAGTATTCTTTGGTCTATCTGGAACAGGGAAAACAACTCTTTCAACTGATGAAGGAACATTCCTAATCGGTGATGATGAACACGGAATTAGTGAAGCAGGTACATTCAACTTTGAAGGTGGTTGTTACGCAAAAACATATAAGCTTTCTAAAGAAGGTGAACCTGAAATCTATAAAGCTTCTAATCGTTTTGGTTCATTACTTGAAAACGTTATTCTTGATGAGAATACAGGACTTGTTGATTTTTATGACAAGACTCTTTCAGAGAATGGACGTGCATCATATCCTCTAGAATTCATCGAAGAATTAGAAACATCTTCACGTGGAGATATTCCTAAGCATGTATTCTTCCTATCTGCTGATGCATTTGGTGTTCTTCCGCCAGTGGCAAAGCTTACAAAAGAACAAGCAATGTTCTACTTTGTACTAGGTTACACTGCAAAGCTAGCAGGTACAGAAATCGGTGTAAAAGAGCCAACAGCTACTTTCTCATCATGCTTTGGTGCACCTTTCATGCTTCGCCACCCAAGTGAGTACGCAAAACTTCTAGGTGAATATATTGATAAATTAGGATTTAACGTTTGGATGGTTAACACTGGTTGGACTGGTGGTGCATACGGTACTGGACAACGTTTCCCACTTAATATCACAAGACAGATTATTAGAAATATTCAAGCAAATAATCTTGATAAAGTAGAAACAGAGCAAGATCCAATCTTTGGTCTACATATTCCAAAGATGGTTGGAGAAATTCCAAGCACGATTCTAAATCCACAGAAGTCTTGGGAAGATCAAGAAGCTTATACAAAGAAAGCTCAAGAACTTGCTGATAGCTTTCATAAGCAAATGAGTACATTTGGGAATTTCTATGAAGAAAATATCTCAGGTGCTCCAACATTTGGAAAGTAATGACTTACGAGTATCTAAAAGCTTTCCATTTAATTAGTATTGTTTGTTGGTTTGCAGGACTTTTTTATATTGTTCGCCTCTTTATTTATCATACTGAGGCACAAGACAAGTCACAAACTGAACGCGATATTTTAAGTGCACAATTTAAAATTATGTCACGTAGGCTATGGTATGGAATTACTTGGCCTGCGTGTATATTTACAATTATTTTTGGTTTAGCATTAGTTTATACGACTTATTGGCCATTAACAGGATACTACTGGCTTCACTTAAAACTGACTCTTGTACTCTTACTTTTAGTCTATCAATTTAAGTGTCATCGTATTTATAAAGAGCTACAAAATAATATTTTTAAGCATTCTAGTTCTTTTCTTCGTATCTGGAATGAAGTGGCCACTCTCTTCCTCTTTGCCATTGTCTTTCTTGCAGTATTAAAAACACTACAAGGAATCTTTTATGGAATTGGAGCGATAGTAAGTCTTGCAGTGATTCTTATGATGGCCATTAAATTTTATCGTAAAGTGAGGAAAGATTAATGAAAGACATTGTTAAGGGTGGACTATACCAACACTACAAAGGAATGAATTATATCGTACACGATACAGTGAGACATTCTGAAACACTTGAAGAATTAGTTTACTATGAATGTCTTTATGAAAACGATCTTGGAAAACTTTGGGTTAGACCAAAAGAGATGTTTTTAGAAACTGTTGTCATCGATGGTGTTGAGACACCACGCTTTAAATATATTGGTGATCAAAAGGGCAATTCCCGCCTATGAAACATATTAAGCTTAAGAAGGTAAAGCGCCTGTCTTCGTGGAGAAAAGTTTCCATCAATACTTGGAAAATGCCTGTTGACCCATCGACTTATGGACTTCTTAAGTTTAATGCCAAAAACTTTGAAAGCTTTGCAAAAGAAAATGGAGTTACACCAACTCACTTATTTACAAAAGTCATCGCACAAGTGTTTCATGAAAATCCTGAGATAAATCGAATCGTAAGAGGTGCAAATCTCTACCAACGAGAAAGTGTCGATATCTTCTTACAAGTATCTGTCGATCACAAAGGACATGATCTTTCTGGAGCGATTATTCGAGATGCCGACAAGAAGTCAGTATTTGAAATAAGAAAAGAGCTCATGGAAAGTGCTCAAAATATTAGAGACAATAAAGATAAGTCTTTTAAAAAAGTAAAAAAGATTGTCTCTCTCATTCCTAATTTCTTAACTCGTCCCCTTCTCTATTTACTTGATCTTGCAATGTATCGATTCAATTTCTACTCACCGCTATTTGGTGTAAAGAATGACCCGTTTGGCTCATGTATGATTACAAGTGTCGGAAATTTTGGTGCCGAGTTTGCATTTGCTCCTATCCCAACGATATCTCATGTACCAATAGTTCTGAGCTTATTTAAAGTTAAAGATGAGCCTATTGTAGAAGATGACAAGGTCATCATACAGAAAACACTTAGCGTTGGTGTAACTCTAGATCACCGAATTATTGATGGAGTTTATGCTAGTCGAATTATTGCAGGCATTAAAAAATATGTCGAAAGTCCACAACTACTTTAAATTACATCTGTCTTCACAATAGACGGCCTAGTAGAATTTTCAAGATTCAATAAAAAACCATGAGACACACTTAAACTATATCTATGTTTAAAAAGAGTCTCATTCTATTAAGCTTAGCTTCGTCAGTAATGGCCCAGATCCCTTTTGGCGATACTCCTTATGTTATCGATCTTTCTTCTAGTGAAAGAGATAATTACATATACGAAAAAGACTCTTACGGACGTCTACAAAACTCACAATGGTATGAACTAAATTGGTATAAACTTCAAACTGATTTTAAAATAGATATTGATAAATATATTGAATTCTATAATGGCCAAACTTTTAATGAGGCGAAAATCAACTATTATTCTCAATTTGATTTTTCAAAAGAAGAAAGATTCCATTTAACAGATACTAGACCTCTTAGAGAATGGGGATTCTTAAACCATCCACCATTACTTGAAAAACTAGATAATTTATCGAAGTTCTCAAAGAACTATCACCAAATTGATTATAAGAACTTAAATCATAGATTTTTCACTGAAAGCTTTAACAAGAAAATGGATAAAGTTTCAAAGTCTGAATTGAGCTTTGGAAATCAGATAGAAGTTCTAGAAAATACAAATTCATATCAGAGAAAATTAAGTCTAATCAAAAATGCTAAAGATGAGATCCTTATGTCATCGTTAAGCTTTGTCTGTGATTCATCTGTAAAGGTTCTTGTTAGCGAACTTATTAAAGCAAAGAACAGAGGCGTTGAAGTTTATGCAATGGATGACAGTATGATGTCTAAGCTCCTTGGTCATAGTGAATGCCCAAAGAGACTTAAAAAAGCCGGAGTACAATTCATCAGAGCAAATGATTTTTGGCGCCATGAGGGAAGAACAGTTTATCACCACAAGAAATTGATTATAGATGGAGAGATCGCAATAGTTGGAGGACAAAATCAACTCAATGCAGATAATCTCTCAATGGGAACAGACTTTAAAAACAAAGATATCGATATTCTCATAGAGGGACCGATGGTTACTGATATTGCTATTGGCTTTTTAAAAGACTGGCAATATTTTAAAAAGAAGAAAACACGCCCAATTAGAGACCACAAAAGGCGTATTGTAAGGTACACAGGAAAAGATATTCACAATCTCTCTCAAAAGCTTAGTATGTATGAAGCGAAAAGAGATGAAGAAAGATTACTTCAAAAACGTGGCCAAGAGTATTACAGAGAAATTCTTAATGATTCAGATAGAAGAATGAAAGGAGTATGTCGCTTCATTCAACAATCACCATATGAGAATCAAAGAAATATTGGAGAGGCTTATCTCCTGGCACTGGATAATACAAAGAACTACCTAGGTATTATGGACCCAATTCGAACAGACACATACTACCCTTCTGTTCTTAAGGATGCTCCATTTATTGAGAAGCTCGATTCATTTAAAATGTTTAACAAACTCCATTTTAAAATTAAGGCCCTACAAGAGAGAGGGCTACCAGTTGACTTCATTACAACAGGAACAGATATGACTGGTAATGAGATCATCGACTTCAAAAATCAAGAAATAAGAAAGTTATTAGAAGATTATGATTTATCTGAAAAAAAACGAAATAAGAAAATAAAAAAGAAAGTCAAAAGTATTGATAAGTGGAATGACTATTTTGGAGTTGCACACTTTAATAATCTAATTAATGACTACGCAAAATATGATACAACGAACGTATGGCTTCATTTAAGCTTTCTTCATTCAAAAGTATTCTATTTTGATCGCATTTTATCAAGTATTGGAAGCTATAACTTTCAACATAATGCCACAGACCACTCTTATGAAAATACAATCCTTTGCCTTGATGAGCAGCTTAATAAAGAGCTAGACGAGGTTTTTGTAAGGGATATGGCCAACTCTGTTCCTCTTAAATTTAATAAAATCAAATAATATCCGATAAATTAGTCGTACTAATACTTTCATGGGTGGAAAGGATGAATAGATTAAGGATATTATTTATTATAGGATTATATTTTTCTATGTTTTCAACGAGCGTCTCAGCAATGACTATCGACCTCGGGAGAAGCTTCTTTCCTAAAAAAGACATTATTATCGATGCAGATTCACCAAATGAGATCACTGTTAAATACAAACTACGATACTATATCAGTGACGGCTGTGCTTACGATATTGTGACATCTTACAAGCTTGGAGGATGCCCTCGAAAAAAATATAAGACCTATGAAGAAGATAGTAAGTATATTTTAAAAATCGACAAATCAAGTGCTAAAAGTGGCCATGGTGCCCAGGTTCTACGTCTTTCTGTAAAACAAAAAGAGCGCGGCTCTTTCGATATTATTCCAGTTGTTGAAATCTTAGAAGGAAATGAGGATGCCATATCTCATGATGACCCATGGTTTGGAGCAGCTGAAGTTAAATTAAAGTCAAGAGATCGTGTTGTAAACGAAACAAGAGAAAACCTCAAAAAATCACCCCAACAATACAGCGGTGAGAAGGCCAGAGAAACGGCAATAAGCCAATAATATTAAAAACTTACATTCCGACAACTCCTCTCAAGTTCTGTCTAACTCCTTCCGATAAGCCAAGGGAGTATTAGAGAGAAGGAACTAATTGTGAAGAGACAAAATTCAAGAAATCGACTGAGGTTTGCTAACGTCATCTCAAAGATTAGCGTACTTAGTTGTATATTAATTTCCCAAGTAACAAGTGCAAATAGCAGTACTGACTTCATTCAACAAATTGTTGATGGACATTCATATAGAAAAGAGAATGTACACGGTAGTCAAATTAATGTTCTTGAATCAACTGCATATCAAAGAAACTATTATCTTCACTTAAGAAAGCTCTTACAAAATAGAATCATTCAAGTAGTAAGTCCTTATATTGAAGAACAAAATCAACTAGCGGCTCTTATTGAAAGTGGTAATGCTACTCAAGAACAAAGATCGAGACTCGCACAAATTGAGCAAAAAATAGAGTCTATCAAAAGTAGAGACTACGTATTAAATCTACACCAAGAAATCAAAGAGTATGAAGATCAGAATATGGATTATTATTGTTACGATAATCAAAAAACGACACTAAGGCTCATGAAAGGTGAAGACTTTGATGTGCGTTGTATTGATAATCAAAGTGCACAAAGAATCGTAGATGTTGCAACTAATGATCCTCAAAAGGCTAACGAGATAAGTGTAGAGACATCATCTGGTAAAGCTCCTCAACCAGAAGGAAGGCTTTATTTCTGTTATCAAAGAGATAAAAGCATTCTTACAAAATCAAAGAGCTGTAATCCTAAAAAAGTCAGATTAACTGATGATGAACTTGAAAAAGTTGGTAAGTCGAATTGTTATCCAATTAATCAAAACTATACGTATAACGAAGCAGATGGCTTCACACCAATTGCTAGGCTATATTCTCGATGTCGTGATGAGATTTGTACAAATGCAACAGATCAAATAGACTTCGAAGACTTTCAAATGATTTCATTCTCACAAAACCAAGCTGGTCAATGCTTAAATGACAATAGTGAGTCTAGAGTTTGTGCACAAACTTATACATGCCAAAACAAAACATACCAAGTTACTTGTCAATTTGATGATGAAAAACCAGTTGATAATAACAAATGTAATGTTCAATCAATTAATGAAGATACAATTATGAATAAATGTACAATTGTTGAATTAGGAACGGAGGTGTAATGATGAAATGGTTAATCGCATCTCTGTTATTTATCAATACAACATTGGCCCTAACTGTACCTAAGGTTTACAACACAGGTAAGCTTATAAACGTAACTAAGGACCATTACTTAATACAAACTAAATCAAAGAAAATGATTAAGGTAAAACCATTTTTGAAAAAACCAAAAATTGGTGTTCAAATTAGTTATCCGGTTTCAAACACTGAAATCAAGGTTGATAAAGGCTTTATCCAACAACACGCCTTGAAAATGTTGTCACAAGAAGAATACACGTCTGACATTATAGAAGCTTATCTACAAACCTTATCTGATATATCAAAGAACGGGTTATACAAACAAGAAAGTACTACTGGTTCAATGTATTCATCATTGTTCTTAGATATGTTAGCTCCTAAACTTTGTGCTCATGAGAGTAGTTGCGATAATATGTGCTACTTTGGAGGTTGGGCATCAACGAGAAAAGGAGGCTACTGCCAGGCTCCTTGGAAAACAAAGAATGATGCAAAAGTGAAAGCTGTTGATAATGAAGTATATTCAAGAGACTACAGCTGTGGTGGTAAGAACCGTTTTCGTTGTAACCCAAAGATCTTCGGTCCATATGACTCTAGCTTAGATCCGGTACAAATGGTTGATACAAGTGATTCGAAAAGAAACTCTGCCGCAGGTATATGTATAAAGGTCAGAGGCTCATATAAGTATGCAACAGCACAATGTTTAGAGGCTTCGTCAAAGATACCAAATTTCAAAGAAGCACTTAGAGAACGCTATAATAACAATAAAGGAACATTTGAGCGCATTATTGATAACGTAAATTGTTTCTGTGATGCTCAAAAGACTGATAAGAGAGAGTTTAGTTGTAACGCTCTTAGATCGCGTTTATCAAAAATCTTTGAAGAAGAAAAAGAAGTTGTAGAAGTTGCTCCTGAAGTAGAAGAAGTTCAAGAAGCGCAGGAAGTTGTCACACCTGCGATAAAGGCGATCCCACCACCTAGAGGTGATAAATCAATTCCAATTCCTCGTGATGATGACGGAAAAGAAGAATTCGTACTTGATGAGCAAGAGGAAGAGCCTCTTCCTGAAGATCTTATCTACTATAATTGTAACTTCACTGATACAAAGAATCTTTTTGAAGGAAAGAATGCTCAATGTGCAAATAAGGGTGTTTGCTTAAAGAAAGTAACTTGTGAATCTTATTCAAAAGAGAAAAAGCAATACGATATTAAAGCAAAAATACTAGCATATTGTTCATGTGATGAGAGTGATGCCACAGAATGTGCTAATGCTATAGCAGATAAAGCAGTTGTGACTGAGAAGGATAATTCTCAAAGCACTGAATCAACACAACAATAATTACAATAATTCTAATAATTCATCTATTTTTGCATTAACTAGCTCGAGCTCATGGCCCGCGCTAGTTATTGCATCGGTATCACCTGCTGCTGAAGCATTTTGGATCTTTTCTTCTAACACAGATTGATACTTCTCTAGAGTTTCAATCTGGGCCATAACTTCTTCCTCGCGATACTTATTTCCGCTAGAAGTCTCTTGTGTTTTTTCTGGCTTTTTCTCTTTTTCAACGGCCTTCTTTTCTTTCTTTGTCTGAGGAGTTTCCTCCCATCCAATCTTTTCTAAGAATTCATCGTATGTACCTTCAAAGAACTCCGCCCCATCCTGTCTAAAAATAACAAGCTTATTTACACATGACCTAAGTAGATCCTCATTATGGGTTACGATCAGACATGCGCCGTCGTATTCATTAATAGCTTCACCTAGAGAGTCAATACTCTCCATATCCAAGTGATTTGTTGGCTCATCTAAAAAGAGCAGGTTCGTTTTCTGGGCCAAGATCTTCCCAAGCATTACTCTGGCCTTTTCTCCCCCTGATAAAACAGAAATCTTCTTATCAGAATCCTCTCCAGTAAACAGCATTGTTCCCGCAATTGCTTTTACTCTAGTGATATTTAGATCAGTATTTACTTCCTGAATCTCTTGAGTAATTGAATTGTCAGGGTGCAGCCTTTGGACATTAGTTTGACCAAAGTGACCTAGAGCAAGACTTGGATGCTCCCAAATCTCTCCTGTGCGCTCCTTTAGCTCGTGGGATAAAACATTTAATAGTGTCGACTTCCCTTTTCCATTTTTTCCAATAATTCCAATACGATCTTCACGATCGACTTCAAAAGTCACACCTGAAAATAAGTTCTCTTCAGTGTAGCCGAAACTTAGATTCTTAACTTTCATAATCTGCTTTCCAGGACATGGAGTATGATTAAAAGAAAAGTCTAAATCAGCGATCTTATCAAGTTGCTGCATATCCTGCATTTTCTCAATGGCCTTAAGTCGAGACTGGGCCTGAGAAGCACCCCTTGCACTTACGCGGTATTTATCCACGTAATCCATCATATGCTTTATCTTCTTTTCTTGATTTATACGCGTTTGCTCGTAAACAATTTCATCTTGTTCCAATTGCTCATAATATTTCTTTGTTTGACCTTTTATTTTTCGAAGCTTTCCACGATGAACACCCATCGTATGTGTTGTCACTGAATCCATAAATGAACGGTCGTGAGTGATGAGAATAACTTCTCCGTTAAAAGACTTGAGAAATGACCTTAGCCATTGGAGGGAGACAATATCGAGGTAATTTGTAGGCTCATCTAAGAGCAAACAATTGGGTTCAGTTAATAAAGTTTTCACTAAATTGATACGAATCTGGTATCCACCGGAAAAACTTTGGGGATCTTTTTCAAAATCTTCATCTGAAAAACCAAGCCCTGTAAGTAATTTCTCCGCTCGATAAGTCTCATATTTAAACTCTGGGCCTAAAGCAGACATACACTCATCCACAACACTTTTGTGAGTGAAGTGAATATGCTGATCTAAGGTACCGATTTTATAAGACTTTGGTATCTTCACATCACCACTATCATAGGGCTCGACGCCAGTGATGATTTTAAACAAAGTCGATTTACCTGTTCCATTTCTACCAACTAGGCCGATTATTTCACCACTTCCAAGAGAAAACGTCACTTCTTCAAAAAGCGTTCGGCCACCAAAAGATTTAGTTACATTTACAAGCTGAATCATATATATTGTGTAACAAATAAATTCATTATTAGAAAGTAGATTAGACAGACAGGAAAGGGCACAAAATGAGTCAATTTGAGAAATTAAAAAATATCGCAGTAGTTGCGCACGTTGACCACGGTAAAACAACGATGGTTGATGAAATCTTAAAACAATCAAACACTTTTGAAGAAAGAGCTGAGATTGTAGAAAGAGTTATGGACTCTGGTGAAATTGAAAAAGAGCGTGGGATTACGATCACTGCAAAAAACTGTTCTTTCTTTTATAAAGATACAAAGATTAACCTACTTGATACTCCAGGCCACGCGGACTTTGGTGGTGAAGTAGAAAGATCTCTTATGATGGTTGATGGTGTACTTCTTCTCGTTGATGCTTCAGAAGGTCCTCTTCCACAAACTCGTTTCGTACTAAGAAAAGCGCTTTCTCGTGGTCTTAAGGTTGCGGTTATTATTAATAAGGTTGACCGTCCAGATCAAAGAATTGATGAAGTTAGAGGTGAATGTGAAGACCTACTACTTGAGATTGCAACAGAGCTAGAAGTTGAAGACTTTGATATTGATATTCCATTCATTTATGCATCAGCTAAAAATGGTTGGGCAGCAATGGAGCCAGGAGTTGTTCGCGAAGATATGATTCCTGTTCTAGACTTCATGGTTTCGGATTACTTCCCAGAGCCAAAGCAAGATATCGAAGCTCCACTGCAACTTCTTGTATCAAACCTTACATATTCTAAATTCCTAGGACAACAATTCGTAGGGCGTATTCACCAAGGAAAGATTGTTAAGAACCAACAATTTACTTGTATTGGTGCTGACAAATCAAAGAACTTTAAAGTTTCAAATATCCAAACTTATTCAGGACTTCAAACTGTAGAGGTTAACGAAGCTCATGCAGGTGAGATTGTAATCTGTGCTGGTATTGAAGAAGTTCATATTGGAGATACAATCACTCCAACAACTGATCAAAATCCACTAGAGAGAATTGAAGTTGAACCACCAACAGTTGCTGTTAACGTTTCCGTTTCAACATCTCCAATGAGTGGTCAAGAAGGTGAATACCTTACTTCAAGAAAGCTTGAAGAATTCTTACAAGATGCTTGTCGTCTAAATGTTGCTCTTAAATATGAAGCAACTGACGATGCAAAAGTATATAAGCTAAAAGGACGTGGAGAGCTTCAAATCGCTATCGTTTTTGAAGAGCTTAGACGTAAAGGATTTGAGCTAATGGTTTCAAGACCAGAAGTACTTTTCCAAGAAATAGATGGTGAGAAACATGAGCCGTATGAACTTGCTGTTCTTGATGTTCCTGATGATTTCACAGGTGTTGTAACAGAGAAGCTTTCAATCAGAAAAGGGATCATGTCTTCAATGATGCCAATTGGTGAAGGTCGTACAAGAATTGAATTTGAAATTCCATCACGTGGTCTAATTGGTTACCGTGGTGCTTTCATGACAGATACTCGTGGTGAAGGAATCCTTTCTACTGAATTTCTAGGTTACCGTCCATACGCTGGTGATATGCTTGCTCGTCAAAATGGTGCAATCATCTCAGATAGAGCTGGTAAGGTTACTGGATACGCAATCTTTAACCTACTCAACAATGGTGAGTTCTTTGTTGAACCTGGTGATATGGTTTACGAAGGAATGGTTATTGGTGAGAGCAAGAAAGAAAACGACGCTAACGTAAATATCTGTCGTGGTAAGCAACTTACATCAGTTCGTACAGCAGGTAAGGATGAAAATATTATTCTTCCTCCAGTAAGACCTAGAACTCTTGAGTGGGCCCTAGACTGGATTGATAATGATGAATGGGTTGAGATTACTCCTCAAAATGTTCGTATCAGAAAGAAAGAACTTGCTGCAAATAAGCGTTCTGTAGTTAGAAAAGAAAAGAAATAAGTTCAAAATACTACTTAAGAGGCCTCTAGAGGCCCTTTTTAGAGGCCTTTTAAGTAATTAATATCATAGAGAATTTTAAAATTTCTCCCAAGAAACGCACTGCACATATATTCAAATTATTGACGACGCCCCCTTTCATCCTATAAAATCAATATGTTATTGATGAAAACTAAAGAAGTTGAATTATGTCTAGATTAAGCCGATTAAAGAAACCACATGTAACTATTGTCGACGATGACTCTGATAACTTAGAAAATTATCAAGATCTTTTGGAAGATGATTTTGATCTACAGTTAATTCAAAGACCGCTCGAACTACTTACTTTTCTAAACACTAACAAAACTGACATTATGGTTCTTGACCTTCATATGCCAGAACTAAATGGTTTTGAACTTTACGAAAAAGCGCGACTTCTTGCCAAGAAGACTCCTGTTATTTTCTTAACAGGTGACCCATCAGAAGAAGCTTGTGTTAAGGGCCTTCAAATTGGAGCAGAGGACTTTATTGTAAAACCTGTAACGATCAATGAGTTAATTGCTCGTATCAAAAATAAAGTTGAAGCAAAGAAGAATCGTCACCGTCGTAAAAAGAAGAATGAAATTAGATTTGAAGAGCAAGGCTTTAATATCGATCTTGACCAGCAATTAGTGTATCTCAATGAAAAAGAAGTTAAACTGACTTCAACAGAATATAAGATTATTACGCTATTAGCTTCTAATCCAAGTAAAGTTTTTCCAAAAGAGCATATCTCGCAAGTTGTTTGGGCCGAAAGCAATAACAACGCCCAAAATATTGATACTCACCTATCAAACTTACGACGCAAGCTAAAACCGTTTTCAGAATATATTAAAACAATAAAATCTCGTGGAGTCCTACTTAGACTGTAGGACTTCATCTAGAATAATTTGAGTTGCATGTTCACGGTCCTGTGGAACACTCGAGCTTGGAATCTTTTTGAGCTCTTCTTCGATTGAACAATTCTTAAATTCATCTTCCTCAATAACAATGGAGCCTAATACGCGATGTGCTTCCATGGCATTGTGATATTGTTCATTCTTTTGAGCAATTTTTAATGGAATAAAAAGACTTGGTTTTCCAAGAGCTATAAGCTCGGCAACTGTACCTGCACCAGAGCGCGAAATGATGTAGCGAGAAGCCTTCATTAGATCTGGCATTTCATCACCTAAGAAGGCCAAGGGTATATAGGTTTTACTACGAAGAGACTTGAATTCATCGATAAACTGACTACCAACTTGATGAATGACTGTGAATTTTTCACATAATGAGTCTAAGTTCTCTTTGATTTTATCATTAAGTAATTTTGAGCCATTTCCTCCACCAGTAACAAATAGGATTGGCAGAGCAGGATTTTTTAATTCAACGCCTTCAAAAGTACGAATATTGAGCTGAGTTGTTTTAAACTCTTCTCTAACTGGATAACCAGAATATCGAACCTTATCTTTTGGAAAATATTTTAAGGAATCTTTGAAACTTACAAAAACGCGATAGGCAAAAATCGATGCGATCTTATTTGCAAGACCAACACGTGATGTTTGTTCATGGACTATTATTTTATAACCAAGAACTTTTCCGGCCATGACAGTGGGAACACTAACAAAGCCTCCCATCGACACAATAGTACTAGCACGAGAACGTAGTAGAAGTAGATGAATGAATGATTGAAATAGACCTATTATTAAACGAAAAATATCTGTGAGATTTTGAAAATCTATATATCTTCTAAGCTTCCCTGTAGAGACTCCAATATAGCGATCAACCTTGCCTCTTGTCAGGTTTGATTCAATCCCTTTGTAAGATCCAAAATAGACTACTTTGATATTTGATTTTCTTATTTCACTAATTAGAGTTAGTGCTGGAACAACATGTCCCCCACTTCCACCACCAGTGAATACAACGGCCTTTTTATTTCTATCAATTAATTCATTTTGCATGCATTAATTATACATACTTTGCAGCTACATAGCCAGAAGACCAGGCCCACTGGAAATTGTATCCACCAAGAAGTCCTGTTACATCAAGAACTTCTCCTATAAAGAAGAGATTTTTTTGAAGTCGACTCTCCATTGTTTTTGAACTTACTTGATTTGTATCGACTCCACCACGTGTTACTTCGGCCTTACGATAGCCTTCTGTACCGCTAGGGATAAATTCCCAATGATGAAATACTTTAACTAAAAGCTCTTTTTGATCACCTGATAGCTCGGCACATTTTCGGTTAAGTGGTAGCTTAAATAATTTTAACCACTCTTCAACAAAGCGAATTGGCAGTTCTTCTTTTAGAGCATTAAGAAGTGTCTTCTTATTTTTATCTTTTAGGATTTGGTAAATATCAGACTTAGGTAAGAAGTTAATCTTTACTTTACTCTTAGATTCCCAATAGAGAGAGGCCTTTAAAATCGATGGCCCACTTAGTCCCTTATGTGTCCATAGGATATTTTCGAGGAATTTCTTATTACCGACACATACCTCAGATTCAATAGCAACACCTGCTAAGTTCTTTAAGACATTCTCTAAAGTAAATGGAACAAGAGCTGGTGTTGTTTCAACCATTTTGTGTCCAAACTGCTTTGCGATACGATAACCAATATCAGTGGCCCCTAATCCAGGAAATGAAAGTCCTCCGGTGGCAACGACTAGGCTATCTGCTTGAAAAGAATCTCCATTAGTAAGACTAACTTCATAGCAGTCTTCATAAGATACTTCATTCACTCGACTACTAACTTTTAACTCACAATTTGAAGGAATTGATTTCAAAAGTCCTTCCAATATTCCTCGTGACTTTTGGTCACAAAATAATTGGCCAAGTGTTTTTTCATTATATGTTAAATTCAATTCGGAGATAAAAGAAATAAAATCCCAATTCGTATACTGGCTTAAAGCAGATTTACAAAAATGAGGATTTTGAGAAACGTAGAAATTTGGCGTGATATCAAGATTTGTAAAATTACAACGTCCACCACCAGAGACTAAGATCTTCTTTCCAGGGCCTTTTGCACCTTCAAGAATTAATACCTTTCGCCCTCTTTTGGCAGCATGGATGCCACAGAATAAACCTGCAGCACCCGCACCAATAATTATGACATCATATTTACTCATATTTAATTAATAACGGCTTTGACGAGAACTTCCTCTACTTCCACCGTTTGAAGAGCGTTTGTTGCCCCAGCTTTCATTTCCGCCACGACTTCCACTGCGACCGCTACGACCACCACGGTTTCCACCGCGTCCGCCACGATCTCCGCCGCGACCACCGCGTCCACCACGATCTCCACCACGCTCACGAGTAGCTTCAAATCTTAGCTTTTTATTTCCAATGAAAACCTGCTCTTGTCCATCAATTAGAAGCTTACCTGTTTCAAAAGGAATATCAACAAAAGAGAATTTATCCTTAAGTTGAACATTACGGATTCTTCTTTGATCAATATTTAGCTCACCTGCGATTGCATCTAAGAAAGACTTAATCTGAGCACCGTCTTCACGTCCGTAATTTACGAAACAACGAATATTACCACGAGCATCAGCTCTTACTTCTCCACGAGGTCCACTTGCTCTTTCGCCACGGCCCTTTGGCTCAAGGTCGATTGTCGGGTTCATTTCAAAGCGCTTTAAGTTATCCGCAAATAGAGACTTGTACATTGCTCTTAGAACTTGTTCTTTTTCAAGATGATCGAAGTTCTCTGCAAAAGTTACAAAAGAATCATCAAGATCGTCACTTTCCTCTAATTCTTCAAAAATCTCAGCAAAGTGATTAAGCTTACGACGTACCATCGCACCTTTAAGAGTATCAACAGAAGGGATTCTCTCTCTTTCAATCTTTGCTTTTGTTAGTCTCTCAAGTGCTGAAATCTTTCTTATTTCACTTGGTGAAACAACAGAAAGTGCTAAACCTTTCTGACCAGCACGACCTGTACGACCAATTCTGTGAACATAAGATTCAAGATCTTGCGGTAGTCCAAAGTTGAATACGTGAGTTAAGTGATCAACATCAATTCCACGAGCAGCAACATCTGTACAAACAAGAAGTTTTACTTTCTTATTTTTAAACTTCTTCATCGTCACATCGCGATGCTTTTGATCCATGTCACCATGAAGAGAGTCTGCAAGATAACCTCTTAGGTTTAGCTCATCACAAAGAGAGCTTGCTTCAATTTTCGTCTTAGTGAAAATGATCCCGTAGTAATCTTCAACAGCATCAAGAAGACGACAAACAGCTTCACGCATATATTGATCACGAACAAGATAGAACTTCTGAGTGATATTATCATTTGATAAAGTCTTCTTCTTAACCCTTACTATTTCTGGGTTATCCAGGTAATTCTTAATAAGATCAAGAATTGCCGGTGGCATTGTTGCTGAGAACATCCACGTTTTCTTATTTTCCGCTTGTGCTAAAATTTCCTTAACATCATCAAGGAAGCCCATATCTAGCATTTCATCTGCTTCATCAAGAACAGCATAATTAACTTCAGAAAGCTTTAGAACACGTCTTCTAATAAGATCAAGAACACGCCCAGGTGTTCCAACTACGATCTGAGGCTTAATCTTTTTTAAGTTTCTAATTTGATTATCAATTGATGTCCCACCATATACAGACATCGTCTTAATATTGTCTTGTGTTGATAACTTTTTAATTTCATCACAAATTTGATTTGCAAGCTCTCTCGTTGGAGAAAGAATAATTGCTTGAATCGACTTACTATTAGTATCTAATAAGTGTAGAAGCGGAAGTGAAAAGGCCGCTGTTTTACCAGTTCCAGTTTGGGCCTGACCAACAAAGTCAGTGTTCTTTTCGATTAGTAGTGGAATTGCTTGAGACTGGATATCTGTAGCAGTTTCGAACCCTCTCTCTTCGAGTGCACGAAGCAGCGATTCCTTAAGTGGAATTTCGTTAAAATTCAATTTTGACTCCTTAAACGCAAGCCTAGAATGCAGGCCACGGATGTATTGCTCTCACTGAGCTGAAATAATGACTTTGTGACCGTCATTGATAAATAGGCGTATTTTCATATTTTCAGGGAATCTAACATGCTAGATGCGGTGTTTCAAGGGCCATTGAAAAAGTTCTATGGTGTTCATTTTTTTAATGTATTAAATTCTGATCTTAGATTCTGGGCCATATCACTAAAGAATTTAGAGACGGTTATGGATTTATTGAGTAACCAGTGATCAGTGGAGCATGTAAAAGTATAGGTATAACGTGTTTTTCCCTTCCCTTCAGGAAGTATAAAGTAGGTACCACCAGAGGTTTTCATCACACTTTTCTTATTTAGAGGAGTTGAGATATACTTCTTAGAGGTAGTATCATCAAGCATCTCCATTGTTATCTTATAGCCATCTAAATAGCGAAAGACCCTGATTAAGTCGTTGTAAGTATAGACTCCATGGTTATATGAACGTCTTTTAACAATGAATCGATTAACTTCATTCTTTGCGAGATCAGCTACTTTTAATTTTTTAACGATGACTGACTCTATTAGGGAGTCACTATTATAAGGACAATCAATACTCTTATCAGAGATCTGGCGCTTATCCTTATACTCATTATTACAGCGCTTATCAAAGGCCAATACTGTCTCCAAGACAGCTTCTACAGGTCTTTCTATCACGTCACTGATTGTTCCTTGATAAAGGCGAATTCCATCTTTCTTTCCAGATAGCATATGGACGCCGAATTTCTTCGACTTTTCTCTGTAATCAATATCAAACTTTTTAATATTGATGGCCATTGAAGATAATGACATAGAGATCGTTAGGAATGAGTATAAAATGCACTTCATAACAGAATATTTACCATTAACTCCCAAATTGAGCAAAAAGTAGATGACACTCTGAAGTCTATACAGGGTTAGACTAGTTAATAGATTAAACCTAGTAGAGGACAAACCAATTACTTTCTTTTATTTTCTTTAAAGAAACGATCGATAACTTCTTGTCTTTCCTCAATACTTATCTCAAGTAGAGTATCCATTGTTTCAATGATGCGAACCTCTTCCTCCAGAGTATTATTTCCATAATCGAGGCGATCCTGAAGCTTATTTAAGACGTAATCAAGTTCTGTTGTTTCACTCTGAACAGTTCTCTTTTCATAGAGTTTATCGAGAATCTTTTGTCTTTCAAAGATTGATTCATCTAATGATTTATTTTGTTGTTCAAGTTGATAAATTTCTTCACCTAGCTTTTCTAAGTCAGTGGCGTGTGAATATGCCCCGGCCATAAGTACTAGTAGCACTAATAATTTCTTCATATCTATATCCTTTATTTAAATATTATATGAATAAATTATGGCATAAATAGAATTTAGCTAATCAATCGTTGGAAAGATTACAAAGGGTGTTCTGAGATTTTACAATTCATCACTTATCATAAGTAACTAATTATACTAATGGAGTGAAACGCGAAAAATCTCATCTTCGATAAATTCACCAGTTTTAAAGTTCTTAAACCAGATACGAGCAGAAACCGTTTTGTATGTAACTTGATGCTTAATATCCCAGATTCCATCATCTAAATTGGCAATCTCTAAGGCCATGCGCTCACACTCCTCTAGTGAGATATTTTCAACAATCTCTCTACGACTCCATTCGCGATAATATGAGGAAAGCTTAACTCTAATAGGTAGATTCTCCTGAAAGACACCTTGAAGTACACAGGCCGTAGTGAATTCGATCTTGATATCATCTTCAATAACTTGAGTATCGTTATCATTAATATCATTTCCCTCACTAGCAAAAGTGAGTGATGAAAATAGAATGGCCAATATTAATAGATTTAACTTATGCATAAGAAACTCCCCCTAACTCTTAAAGTCATAATAGGGGAAGCTAGCAATTGTTCTTTATGTTTTCAATTAGCCTAAAGACATCTTTAGAAACATTAAGTAAAAGTTAACCATGTTTAAGCTAGAAGCTTATCAATTTCTCCAAGTTTACTTCTTAATGTCATTTTTGTGAAAGGCTTAAGGATGTAATTAGATGCTCCACTCATAACTGCTTCCATAACGATTTCTTTCTCATTTTCAGAGCTGAGCATAACAACGGGGATATCGACAAAGCGCTCATCGCTTTTCAACTCTTTTAATAACTCAATCCCATTCATATTTGGCATATTGATATCTGAGAAGATGAGATCAATTTTCTCATCACGTCCATAAAGTTCCTCTAATTTCTTTAGAGCATCTTGGCCATCAATGGCCTGATAGATTCGACCAAACCCTTCCTCTCGTAAGTGGGAAACAATTGTCTCTCTTAAAGTATTTAAATCATCAATAACAAAAATTTTCTTATCTTCGTAACTCATAATCAACATCCTTAGAAATCAGTTAGTGGAGAAATTGGAAAAATAATCTCAGATATATCCGAATATTTTGAGCCACTTCCCCAATAGTCTATATATTTATAACGGAAAAAATATTTACCATCTCGATTGCTTCGCCAACAAAAACTAGAGCTATTTGACCAAATCTCTCTTACGATCTTAGTCATTTGTACATCACGATAGATTTCAACGAAGTATTTACTAGCAGTTAAGTAGCTAGGCAATGTTACTCGGTAACATAGATTCTTTGAATCATATTTCATGACATACTTCTTAACTTCTTCAGGGTTTATATTCTTTGGTGGTTTTACTTTAAATTCTTTTTCACCAACTGCTTTCTTCTTTCCCTCTTCAATCTTAGAGACTTTAATCTTGTAGTCACTCATATCCTTACTTTCAAAATCAATACTATTTTGTTTTACTTCTTTTTTCATAATCAAAGAATTTGCAGTATCAAAGACTTCGACAATATATGATTCCTTATTTTCAGATTGCTCTAAAGGCTTTGACGAAGTGTCGGGACTGTCCCAAGAAAAAGAGCTAACAATCACATTTTGCTTATTTTTTACGGTCTTCTTCTTAATTAAAACAGCTTCATCAATTTTAATTTCTTTGGATAAAAGTTTTACTTTTGACTCTTCATTAACAACAGCTAAATTATACTTTCCACTTTTTAAATTTGTACTTTCAAATCCACCATCTTTACCGATAGAAAGTGGCACGAGTGCACCACTTGCCTTCTCAACCAATTTCACAGTATGACTTGGGGCAATCAAAGGACGGTTTATATTAATCGATGTCACAATTTTATCCTCAAGTGACTTAGATTTGATTTCTTTTAATTGATACGGGTTCTCAAGCTTCAAATTTAACTTTTTCTCATAAGCTAGATTACTTGAAATACTTTTTGCATTAGGAGAAGTATTTGCTGTTGATATATTGGAGATAACAGATGCGGCTCCAACTGAGACCAGTGGTAGTACTGTAACGTTAATATTTTCTTGATCAAATGATGGAAAACTAAAGTCATTATCAGAAACAACATACTCAGTTTTTTTCTTAATATCTGGGTACTCGACAATTACCTTAGATTTAATACCTTTTCGCATATTAAGTTTTACTTCAACAGGCTTCTCATAATCAATCGTCTTACTTTTAAGTGCTATTGGATCCATCTTATTGGCAACGACATCAAGACTATCAAATTCGCTAAAATCAGGACTTGTTGAAACGATATATTTCCCAAAGCTTAAGCTGCTAATATCAAAACTTCCATTTATTATAGGTAACTTTGAAATCTTAGTTAATACATCTGATCCTAAACTTGTAGACTTAAGATAGATATGTGAAGAGCCTATTTGAGTAGATTTTTTCTTTAAAACAACCTTGTCCTGAGTGAGTAAATCAACTTCATCAGTTTCTAAAAATGAAGTATATTGCTGAGTCTCTTTAACACGACTATCTATATCGTCGTTACTTAGAAGGATATCGAAACTATCGATGGCCTTAAATGCTTGTGTAGTTGCAACTATGTACTTACCAGCCGCAAGCGTAGTTATATCAAACTTATTTTCTATTACACTTAACTTTATAGGAGCTAAATTACTATTTGCAGGCTTAACAAACACATGAGTAGGTTTCTGTATTTGAGAAATATCATTAAGCTCTACTTTTGTTGTTTTTTTAATATCGACAATATCCTGTGTGACAATTTTTTGATTTGCTACATTATTATTTACATTAATTACTTCCATTGATTGGAAGTTCGGCGATGAAGAGACAATATAACTTCCAACTGCCAATTGAGATAGATTAACAAGGCCATCTTCTACTTTTATTTTCAAAGGTGCTTCACTAATATTGACTGAACGTATATAAATCTCATCTGGTATTTTTTCTGATGTCATCAAATTAGGATTTAAAGATACTTTCTTTGTATCTGCTAAATTAATTTCATCATCAACAAATAGAGATCTACTATCTATTTTATCTTTTGCACCAATGACTTTAAAAGAATCAACTTTCTCAAACCCAGGACTTGTGGAAATGAGGTACTTACCTGCAGCTAGAGGTGTAGTAATAAAGCTACCATCAGTAACTTTTAATTTTATAACATTTGTTCTTTGCCCTGAGGGCTTAAGATAGACTTCACTGATATTTTGCGAAATCAAACTCTCATCGAGCTTGACTCTATCATTCTTTGATATATCGACTTCATTAGACTTTATAATGGAAATAGTCTCTGCTTTAACTTTAGAATCAGTAATTTCAAAACTATCAATAGTTTGAAAATCAGGAGACGTTGAAACAAAGTACTTACCTGCCTTTAACAAGCTTACGTTAAACCCTTTGTTCTTCACATTAATCACAAAAGGTTGTGCTGAATCATTAACTGCTTTTACATAGACTTGTTTAACTTTTCCAATATCAAATTTTTCGTTGAGCTCTATCGTTTTTTTCTCTTCACGCTTAATTTTAGGTGTAGCAACAAGACGCTCTCCTTCAGCTAAACTTATTCCTTCTGGGGTAAATGAAGGAGAATTAGAATTTACTAAAGTTGACTCTCCTTCTTTTAGGTCTAACTTAGCTTTATGTTCATCTAATAAGTTTATAACGGAAGCCTCTCCTTTTAGAAGTTTAACTCCGTAATTCTCTTCATTAAGCTTTTCTAGTTTTACAACCCCACCCTTTGCAACTTCAACAACAGAGTTTCCACGGTTAATTCTTAGAACTTGTTTTGTTTCACTAGCATCTACTTTCAAAGTTCCTTGATCGATATTTAAATCAAGTCCCTTTGATTCATTGATGACAACTCTAACGAGGCTATTTGGATTTATTTCAAGAGAACTCTTATTCTCTAGTAATATATTGAGCGTCTGATTTGAACTAGTAAAAATCTGATCATTATTAAAAACCGTTTCTTGATTATTAATTTCAGACCATGAAAAACTCCTCTCAGTCTTTCTCTTGGCCCTTCCATCTGTTGTATCACCAACAATAATTAATTCTGATGAAATCTGATCCACTTTCGATAAATTCTGACTTAAATAAATACCCAATAAGACGAGTACACTACCTGATACCGCAAGCATTATTTCAAAGGCATTAAAGTGAGAAGATTTTAACTTGTTCATAATTTTGTGTATTTAGTCTAACATAGAAACAAAATTAATTTTATATAGGATAAAAAATGCACTTTTTTAATCTTCGAAATAAGATTCTTTCATTTGGCTTAATCATTTTAATCTTGGTTACTTCATTTAACCTCTACTATACCTACAATGTTTTTGAGGAGGATAAGGAATCATATATTTTCGAGAATGTTCTCAGAAGTACAGAATTAATCGATCGAGAGCTTGGTAAGTTAATTAGTCAACCTGACAAAGTTAAGCTCCAATTAAAGACTCAAGATTTTAACGAAATTAAGTCCTTAATGGAGTCAGACAAGATATTTTCCTACGTTATAAAACACAAAGACAAGATTATCTTTGGAGAAGATAATTTATTTAACAAAACTGAGATAACAAGCTCTTCTCATCAAGCAATGGTAAAAGAGATAAGTTTTAATGAGGCTAAATATTTGGCCGGTATCGTGACTAACAAAACAAATGGAATCACTACAATTGCCTATATTAATAAAAGTAAGGCTTTTGCCTCCCTTGATTATCTAATAAAGAAGAATATCTACTTCGCAATTATACTCTTTGGAATTGTTCTTATTTTAACAATATTTTTTGCAAGAAGTATCACGACACCAATTCTACAGATTATTCAAAGAACTGTGGATATTTCTAATGGTGATTATGACAATAAGGTTGTTGTAAAAACTAACGATGAGCTTAGGATACTTGGGGATAGTGTCAATACAATGTCCCATGAGATTAAGACTCTTCTTGATCAAAAACAGGAAATGATCGTCAAATTAGAAGAGGCAAATAAGCAACTCGATATCTACAGTAAAGACCTCGAAAAACTTGTTGATGAAAGAACAAAAGACTTAAAGGATGCGAACTCATATATTACAGCAATGCTAAATTCTCTTTCACAGGGTTTATTTGTTATACGACCAGATGGAACATGTTCTGACTTATATACAAACTCTTGCTTATCAATTTTTGGAAATTCCCCAGAAAATAAACGATTTGCGGAATATATTAAGTCCGAAAATGACTCAGCCACACAGAAGTGGCTAGAGCTAACTTTTGCTCAGAAGATGCCTTTTGAAAGCTGTGCACCACTTGGCCCAGATAATTTCCAACAAGGTAGTCTTGGAGATGAGAACTTTAAGTATATTAATTTTGACTACTACCCTCTTATGCTTGATGAGACTCTTAGTGGCATTGTTGTTTTAGCAACGGACTTTACAGAAAAATTAGTACTTGAAGAAAATATTAAGAGGAAAGAAGCTTATATTAACAATGTCACAGAGTATGTCCTCAATGAAGAAATCATAAAGAATCTAGTATCTGAAGCAAATAGTCTTCTTGACGAAATTATTGATTCACCTGCTAGTGACAGCTTTTGTGATCGCGCCCTTATGGTATTTCATACATTAAATGGTGGTTTTGGTACATACTCATTTAGTGATATTCAACAATATGCAATTGAATGTGAAGAATTCATTCAATCAAATGAGTCCAATCCACAAGTCGTAAACGACATAAAGATTCGTGCCGCATCTGCAAAGGACCTTATTAACGAATCAATTAACGAGTTAGATGAAAAGTTTTCAAATCATAATATTATAAGCTTTGAAAAAGATGATATCGACTATCTATCAAGATCATTAAGCTCTCTTGGTAGCGAAGGTAAAGAAGTTCTTGAGAACTTTCTACATAAGAAATCGATATCAAGTATTTTTAATCCATACCCTAAATTAGTTGAGAAGATATCACAAAGCCTAGGAAAGCCGATGAAGGACTTAATCATTCCACAGTCAGACTTTCGTATAGCACCAGAAAAAGTTCAAGAACTTTCCAACTCTCTAGTACATGTTTTCAAAAATAGTATGGATCACGGTATAGAGCCGAGTGATCGAAGGTCAGAACTAGGAAAAGAAGAAAAAGGTGAAATTAAAATTGATATTCAAACTAATAATGATCAAATTAAAATATTAATAAGTGATGACGGAGCTGGACTTAATACAGAAGCGATAAAGGAAAAGCTTTTACAAAAGTATGAATCTGATGAGATTGAAAAGCTAAGTGAACAAGACTTGATGGCAAAAATATTTGATCCCAACTTCTCCACAAGAGATAGTGTCTCCGAGTTCTCTGGACGAGGAATAGGAATGAGTGCAGTTAAAGAGGCCATTGAGAAGCTTAATGGATCAATTTATGTTGATTCCAAGAAAGGTCATGGCACACGCTTTGAATTTAATTTAAAGGTTTAATTCTTTATTGAGCTAATATCTCTTCTCTTCGGATTTGAGAAGTCGTACTTTTTTCGTACTTCATGGTACTCTTTTCTCACAGTTTGGTAGTCCTTGTAATATAGAGTAAAGCCAGGAAAAATTAAATCATAATCATCAATAACTTCTTTATTATTATCCCAGATATTGATCCAATAGCGACTACGTCCATCATATACTTTTTGCGAAATTCGTCCTAATGTATCATCCTTTTTAATTAAGTATGGATCACCTTCAGGTCTTGTATAATCTAAAACTTCTGGAACAACAGGAACTTTAATTTTTTGCCCTGTAAATAAATTAGTCGTACCATTTAATCTTTTAATATCCTTCCATCTTCTAATATCTTTATATAAGTAAAAGGCAATCTTCATGGCCGTATCATGTTGTTTTACGACATAGTAATCAAAAGCTTCTTCATCTGCAGAAGCTGGGCCTCTTTTAATATCGTTAAAGCTTATTTCTTTTTCTATTAGTTTTGTTTTTGGTACATCTTCAAAAATCGAATCAGATCTAAGTATAGAGTGTTCCTTTTGAGCTGTGACTTCTCCAAGATCAAAAACCATTTCATCTTCAGAAACAACAACTTCTTCACTCTTACTCTCTTCCATTCCTAGTTGTTCAACTAAATTATATGAATCAAATGAACATGACTGAAGAGTTAATAAAATGACAATACTTGATAAAATCGAATTACTTTTCATACTAAATACCTCAATAACTATTCGGCACTAAGTAAAAAAAGTTTAAAGATTATTAAAGGATATAACCGAAACCTAACCCCAGTCTAAGTGTTGTGATATCAGAAGGACCACTCATCCAATGGTATTTAAATAAGCTATGAGCAAAGAAACTATTTCCAAGGTTTTTAAATAGATAAAATAAAACCTTACTACCTGAAAAGGTTTCATTATACTCAGAAGCTGCGAAGCTATTATCTCTATTGGAAACAACTGAGTGCGAATAACTTAATTTTGTAAAAAATTTATGGCCGAGAATATCAATAGACCTTGAAGCACCAACTGTTAAATAGATAACTTGATTTGTATCAAAAGTAACAAGAGCATTTTTTTGTAAATTTTCAAGATTAAAGGTATTAAACTTCTCAAAATCAAACCCTGTATACCACGACATCTTTGGTGACTTTAATTTATAAGAAAAATAAATATTGCCTCCAATTTCTGGATCAACTTTTACTTCATCATCTGTTTGATCAATCAAGGCAGTCGTTAAGTAAGAATAATAAATGCTCCCCGCAAAGTTATAAGGCTTCTCCTTTGGATAATAAGAAACACTTAAACCTAGAGAGATGGGTGAATTTTGTAAAAAAGTTACATCTGCATGGGCCGGATTATTTTGCGTAAAGCTTCCATATGATGCCATATAGAAAACAGAGGCCCTCAAGGGAGACTCACTTAATTCTTCTTTCAGTTTATCGAGCTTTTCCTGAGTTGTTCTTTGGGACTTCTTTAAATTAAATTGAAACTTTGAAAGTTTATCAAAATCCAAAAGATCAACAGAGATATATAGCTCAAAACGAGAGTTAGCTTTTAAGTTATTAAAATTGATTCTCTTATTATTCTTGATTGTTTTCTCAACCATAGGATGATTGATACTTACAATCGAATCGTCTTTGATAAACTTCTTATAAATTTCAGATAAGCGCTCTTTATCCTTACTTACTCGGTAAGGAAGCTTAATAAACCTGACCTTTTTACTCTTGATAATTTCCTGGAAATCTAAGGGTTCTGCGCCTACTGGCAATAAAAAGACACAAAAAAGAAATATAATCTTAAGAAATCCCACACTTACCCACTTTAAGAGTTAAACTATTTTTAATTATAGCAAAAGCTGTAACTCGTTCAATAAACAAGGAATGAGTACAATTCTGCCCCCATAACTACCTAATATTTGTTTAAGCGAGATAATAAATATTATTGGCAATAATTTACCCCTATAAGAAAAACTAAACAAGATTTAAACTAATTTAACGGGATAACGCGTTAAACGTTAACAAATGAAACTAATATCATGGGGTTAGTAGAATAAGTTTTTTTAATTTATCAATATATTCACTTGTGATTATATTCCTTTTTACTGGGTGTTCAGATCCCTTAAAAGGCCGCATCGATATTAACTCAATCACTGAGTACGATAAAGTTCCACCTGAAATTGACTTTGTTACCACTGCCGGCCCGATGAACGGTAATAATGATTTTACACTAAGCTACACACTAACTGATGATAACTCTGGTGTAGCAAGTGCCAAGATCCTCTACACACCAGATTTTAATACAACTAATTATTCTGAAGTTACAACTGTTACAGGTAGTAGCAATCAAATAAAATTCTGTGTTCCTAATAAGAATCATCCTGCTCCTGCTTTTAAAATTATTGCTAGAGATGAAGCAGGTAACGTCTTTGAAAAAGAGCTCGGAACTAGTGGCCCAAACTTTTCAATCAACTTAGATACTGACCCAACTATCCCAAACTTAACTTCATCTCTAGGTACACTGACAAAAGACCAGCCTACAACCTTAAATATTGATAGTTGCTCACTGAATGCCTGTTCAGGTGATGCTGTCTATTTTGAGCCTCCAACTCAAACAAAGTATGTCTTCGCCAATACGACAGGAACGACTCCTAGTGTCGGTGATGCTTGGGTAAGCTGTGAAACAGCTCTCTCAAGTGGTTATTTACAAAACAATTTTCCAAGTGAAGGACTTAATACTTACTATCTATGGACAAAAACAGAAGATGTAGATGCAGATAGTGTTACTCCATTGAATTTTATTTCAAGTGCTAACACAACAATAGATATTACATACGATAATACTGCTCCTATTGATAACACTGGAACTGGTTTTACTTTTGATAATGATGTTGAAATTGTTGGTGATAATATCCCTGTTCAATGGAGCCTTTTTACTGATCAACAAGTCGTCGATCATCGCATTGAATTATATACTGATAATACATGTAACCCATTAAATCTCTATAATAGCTATACGACTTCTAGTGCCGCAATAACCGATAATACGAATGTTGATGGCCTTGTGGATGGACAATACTGGGCAAAGGTCATAGCAATCGATCATGTGGGACTTGAAGGCTCATCCTCTTGTTCACTCGATAGTGTTTTTGTCGATGCAACTGCACCTGTTGATAATGGAGCGGACTTACAATTTATCGACACATTAGATAATGACGGTGATGATCTTTCTATTTCATGGACAGCATTCAGTGACTTAACACTTACAAATCATCGTATTGAAATCTTTAGTGACTCAACATGTTCAACATCAGTAGGTACATTTCTTACTGGAAGTAGTACTAATTCTGACAGTGCTGCTGTGGACGGATTAAATACAGGAGACTACTGGGCAACTGTTACAGCAATTGATGGAATAGGAAGTGAAACAACTTCAAACTGTTCTACAGATACCATAAGAGTCGACAAAGACTCACCTATTGATAATGGAGCAGATTTACAATTTAGTGCAGCTACTGATATTGATGGAAATAGTATTGCTGTTACTTGGACAGCATTTTCAGACCCAGATGGTGTTGTCGACCACAAACTTTATACATACACAAATAATACTTGTACGCTTGGTGAAACAGATCATGGAGCAACTTCAAGTGGTACAAATTCCAATGCTACAAATATTACTTCTCTTGCCGACGGCCAATACTGGGCAATCGTTGAAGCATTTGACCCAGGTGCAAATAGTACTAAGTCTGCATGTTCAACAGATTCAATTATTGTTGATTCAACTCCACCACTAGATAACACGGCCAGTGTCCAATTTAGTGCAACACATGAAAACACAGGAAATAATATTGCTGTTTCATGGACAGCTTTTACAGACTTAACTCTAAGTGATCATCGACTTTATACCTACACTGATTCAAGTTGTACTTTAGGCATGGTTGATCACGGGTTAACAGGCTCAACGACGACTTCATCTAGCATCATAACTGGACTGGCCGAAGGTACTTATTACGCTAGAGTAAGAGCTTATGATGCCATGGGCTTTGATACTCTATCAGCATGTTCTACAGATTCAATCGTAATTGATAAAACAGCTCCTGTTGACAATACTGCTGATGTTCAATTTACAAACGATTACAATAATACCGGTGACAACGTTAATGTGTCTTGGACAGACTTTTCTGATACATATTTAAGTGATCACAGAATTTATACATACACAGACTCTGCATGTACTTTAAATGAAGTCGATCACGGCCTAACTGGTAGTGCAACGAGCACCAATGCTGCAATCATTGATGGATTAAGCGATGGTACTTACTACATAAAAGTAGTTGCCTATGATTTAGCTGGTAATGAAACAACAAGTGCTTGTTCTACTGATGCAATTACCATTGATACAACCGCCCCTACCGACAACACAGCAAACCTCATCTTTGCAGATACTCATGATATTGATGGTAATGATCTAAATGTATCATGGACGGCATTTACAGACACAAATGGAATAGCTGATTATCAAGTTCTAACTTACACAAACTCTTCTTGTACATTAGGTACAGTAACTCATCCTTATATAGGAAGTAACGCTTTAACTGATTCAACTTCTATTGATGGCCTTGCCGACGGAACTTATTATGCAAGAGTTCGCGCAATGGATAACGCAGGAAATACAACATTATCAGCTTGTTCAACTGACTCGATCATTGTTGACTCAACACCGCCGCAAGATAATACTGCAAATATCCAATTTACACTTGCTCATGAAAATACTGGAAATAATATTGCCGTTACTTGGACTGCGTTCTCTGATTTAACATTAAGTGATCATGAAGTTTATACATATACCGACTCATCTTGTTCTCTAGGAGAAGTAAATCACGGACTAACAAGCTCCACAGCAGCATCTGCAAATAATATAACAGGGCTTGCCGAAGGTATTTACTACGCAAGAGTTAGGGCCCATGATCTCATGGGATTTGATACATTATCTGCTTGTTCTACTGACTCTATCGTAATCGATAAGACGCCACCAACTGACAACACGGCCAATATCCAATTTACAAATGACTACAACAATACAGGAAATAATATAGATCTTACTTGGACGGGTTTCACTGACACTTATTTAAGTGATCATCGTATTTTAACTTATACAGATGCTGCTTGTAGCTTAAATGAAGTAGACCATGGACTAACAGGAAATACGACAGTTGCTAATAATACGATTGTTGATGGACTTACTGATGGTGTTTATTATGCAAAGGTTGTTGCAATTGACCTTGCAGGAAATACGACAGAATCAGCTTGTTCTACAGATACAATTACAATTGACCTTATTAATCCAACAGATAATACGGCCGATCTTCAATTTGCTGATCTCTATGATAATGATGGAAATGATATTAGTGTAAGCTGGACAGCCTTTACTGACCTCAATAGTATTGCTGACCATCAAATCTATACATATACAGATGCAGCTTGTACTTTAAATGAAACAATACATCCATTAACAGGAAGTGGCACTAACTCTGATGCCGTAACAATTGATGGACTCACAGATAATATCTATTATGCAAAAGTATTAGCTTTTGATAGCGCAGGTAATTCAACTCTTTCTGCTTGTTCTACAGACTCAATTGAAGTCGATACAACTCCTCCGACAATTGGTGCAAGAGAAGTTGTGGGAACAGTTGTTACAGGACAACCCCTTGGTCTTTTCAACCTAAGTGATTGTAACGATGTAACTCATGTGAAAATCACAAAAGGACTTGGAGCTCCACCACTTGCCGCAGACTCAGGTTGGCAAACTTGCGATACTGTAAATTATTCGATGACATTTGATGATCTCGATGTTGGAGCAAATAATCTTCAATTTTGGATTAAAGACGTTGCAGAAAATGTGCAACCTTCATTTATTGCCCATCAAGTTTTCTTTACACCACCACAATTAACGGTAGAAAATGGGCCAACAATTAATACAACTATTGCAGATATTTCCATTGATTACTGTACAGAAGCTGGAATAACTGAGGTTATTTTCAAAGACGTTGACGGACAACCTGCTGCGAGTGATCCTGATTGGCAAACTTGTACAACAGCGATTGGTGGACTTAAATCTTATACACTTACTCCAGGTGATCATACACTAAAAGTATATCTTAAATATGAAGACACAAGCATCTCTCTAAATGCTATTGATCTGCCTCTTCGATATGATCCTGTCATCAACTGGGTTGAGTCTCCAGTAATAAATAGACCTCATGTTTCATTTACTTTTGAAGCATGTGATGGGATTAGTGAAATTTTAATTAATCAAGGAACACAACCAGCACCAGGTGATCCACAATGGCAAACTTGTTCAACATCGGCCGGGGCCATTACACATACACTAACAAGTGATGGAGAACAAACTCTAAACTTCTGGTACAAAGATTTAAGTAGTAATGTTCTAACAGGTTACTCTCAAGTTAACGTAAACTTTGTACCTCCTAGTGCTTACTTAGCAAATGGAACTGATCTTGACACAAATACAGCTGCTATTTCAATTGATAGCTGTACTGATATTTCAAAAGTATATGTAAAACTCGATGATACAATGGAGCTTCCACCTTCAGTCGCAGACTTTACAACTGGCGATGGCCAAGACTGTACGACTGCGATGAATGCTATCACTTCACCAATAATTCCAGCAGAAGGGATACACACACTTGATGTATGGTTCTACTTTAATGATGGATATACATTAGATCCGTGGCATGAAAGACTTACTGTTCGCTATACTGCTGTTGATTCAACACCACCTCCAGTTTCTGGAGGAGATGGAGCAGCTGTTCCTTTGGCAATGACATTAAACAATGGAGATGCTAGCTCTCCGCCAATTTTATTAGATAATGCATCTCGTGCTATTTTTACTTTAAACACTTGTGAACCAAATCCTCCAGTTGCAATGACAGGGACAGTAGATATAACGCCATCGACAACTAGTGTAACTGGTACGGGAACGCTTTTCACAAGTGAGATCAGCGTTGGAGATTATATAAATATTGGAAGTGAGATTTTAAAAGTCGCTTCAATAACTAATGATACATCATTAGAACTAGTTTTCCCTCACACTGCGGGAGCAACTGGTCAAAGTATTACAAAAGAATACCCTGATGATGTAATTACAGACATGATCGTAACAAAGAGCTCAACGGCCCCTGATGCCGACAGTCCAGACTGGCTAACATGCTCTAATTCTGCAGAGTTTTTAAAATCAGCTTCACTTACTCCAGATGGAGTATATACATTATATGCATGGTTTAAAGATGCTAGTGGAAATGTTTCGACAACTTCTCTCACTCAAGATGTTGAAGTTCAAGCAAATGGGGATTTAACTCCACCACCGAGGCCAGAAATCATAGTGGAAGGAGCACCTGAAGTTGCGAGTGCACCTGTTGGTATGACTGTAGTTGACTGTACAGATGTCGATCAAATTTATCTGAAGCCATCTGAATATCCATCTCCATATGTTGCACCAGATAAGGATCAATCAGGTTGGCAAGACTGTAGTGAAGCAGTTGGTGCACTGACATATCACGTTGACCTTATTGGATCTTATACAATATCAGCATGGTTTAAGGATGCTGCGGGTAATATAAATTCAACTCCAAGGGATGTATCATTCATCTTTAACCCAACTCAGGGAGCTTACCCAGACGCTATAGCATATTGGACAATGGATAACGTTCACAAGAAAGAGGGTCGTATTATCGACGCTCTAGGTGAAAACCATCTTGTCTATTGGAATAATGGCAGCGTAACAAGTACGGCCGGTCGAAGTGATGAAGCAGTATCGCTAAGTGGTACCAACAGTTATCTATTAACAAAAAATACACCTATTCTAAAACCGACGACCGCTGTTTCTGTCTCAATGTGGGCAAACCTAACAAATGGTGACACTGGAAACAAGGTTATCATGGGAAATATAGAAGAAGGTGTTGGTGGATATGGATTTAAATTAAATGGAGGAGACCTGCGTTTCTATGCTAGTGGACAATCGGTCTCAATTGCTACTTCTTCGTACACAACAGGTTGGCATCATATTGCTGGTACTTCTGATGGACGATTTATCAATATTTATATTGATGGACAGCTACAGGCAACGACAGATTTAGGCTCTCCAGCAAATCTCCAATATGGATGTCCTACAATTCTTGCAGTTGGTACGGATGTTAATTGTACTGATCAACCGACTATAACAAGTAATTTCGATGGACAATTAGATGAACTAGCAATTTGGGATAAGTATTTATCGGAACAAAATATTTTAAATCTTTATATTGATACATTCAACCAATTTAAGGTTAGTCAACATTCCACTAAGCCAGCAGATATAGCTTCTGCATCTTTCTATGGTGAGACACTACAAAATACAAAATTAACTATTGATACTTGTGGAGATAATAAATTCATCTATATCGATGAAACGACTCACCCACCAACAGTAGATACACCACGTTGGCAACTATGTCGTGAAGTTATTGGTGCAGCAATCAACAAGAACCTAACACAAGGTCCTCATGAATTAAAAGTGTGGGGTAAAGATGAATACAATAATATCACTAATGCTTTTTACTATGTAGATACAGTTGTAACATCAACAAATCATTATGAACCAAGTATCCTACATTATACTATGGATAATGATCATATTGATGGATCACTAGTTCAAGAGATCAGATCTGGTTACCATGCAATAAATAATGGTGCGACACCAAGTGTATCTGGAGTCCAAAATGAAGCTTATCAATTTGTAAAAGCAAGTAATACCTACTTAGAGACTAAACATGCCGCACTTTCTCAAGTCGCAGATGAAGTAACCATTTCGATCTGGGCCCAACTGACTGCTAATGATAATCGTCAGCAGGTGCTGGCCGGAAATAGAATCTCTTCTCATGGTTACTCAATTGAAATTGACAACAGTACAAGCGAATTGAAATTCTTTGTAGAAACTAGTGGTGGAACAAGATCAGTTGCAATTGCAACCTCGGCCTACACAACAGGATTTCATAATATCGTTGGTGTCTATGATGGACAAAACACAAATCTATATATTGACGGTATACAAGTTGCAAGTGTTGACCACGGAAGTGTCCTACCTATTCAATACACTTGTCTAGGTTCATTTGTAATTGGTGCTGGAGCAACATGTAATAATGGTGCTGCTCTTGGTACGCATTTTGATAATAAAATCGATGAAGTATTAGTTTGGAACTACTCATTAACTTCAGCAGCTATTACTGAATTATTTGAAGGACAAGATACTGTTCCTCCACTTTCAGTACCAGTTACTCCACGTGATAATCTTTACACAATTGGAATTCCTGTCGCAAGACTCAACGTAGATAACTGTAGCGATATTGCTAAGGTCTATGTAGCACTCGATGATACCAAGCCAACTGGTGAAATTGCTAATTGGCAAACATGTTCAACAACAGATGACCTAATTAAATCGAGCTTATTAGAAATTGGTGCAAATGATCTACGTGTATGGTTTATGGATGAGTCTGGAAATGTTTCTGACACTTCAACTGATTTAACAATCACATATAACTTTGATGCAACCATACCTACTCCTGACTCTTACTACACACTAGACCGAGCAAATCGTGATGGAAGCGTGATCTATGACGTAACAAGTGCTCATCATGGAGAAAACTATGGGCCAATAGAGTCAACGGGTGTTGCCGATGAAGCAATGAATTTCAACGGCACGAGTGATTATATTGAAGTCTTAAACGATGTATCATTTGAGCCAGCTTCTGAAGTAACACTATCAACGTGGTTTAATGTGGATTCTTTCCCAACTTCAAGACAAGTAATTGCAGGTAACTACAACAACGGCGGTTACGAAATTGCTCTTGATAACGGTGTTGTAGAATTTAAGGTTCAAGCCTTAGGTGGCCCTCAAGTTGCTTCCTACTCAACGACATCATTAACTCCAGGAGATTGGACTCACGTTACGGGTGTTTGGAATAATGGAACGATTAGACTATTTATTAATGGAATAGAAGAAGTTAATACTGTTATTGCGGGTAGTGCCGATATTGATTATGCACAAAGCAACTCATTCTTAATTGGAGCATCACCTACAACATCAACAGGCCCATCGGGTAATTACTTTGATGGTAGTATCGATGAAGTTTCTTTTTATCGAGCTGCTTTAAGTGATACAGTTATTAATGAATTATACGAGAGACAATCTAAAGGTGATAAAGCATATTACGATGTTACTCCTCCATCAATTCCGGTAAACTTAAATATCATTTACTACAACTCATTAGTATCAAGAGCAAATCTAACAGTCACAGACTGTACTGGACTTGATTATATTATTGTTACAAAGAATGAATTCCCTCCAGATAAAAATGATGAGGACTGGCAGCTTTGTAATACTTTAACAGGTGGTCTACTTTCAAAAAGACTAGATCCAACTGACAATTATGCAAAATTTTGGACAAAGGATATTTACGGAAATATTTCAAAAACTTTTGAGTATGTTCCAATTATTACAAAATACGATAAGCCTATTGCAAGACCAGTTGTTCACTGGACTTTTGACGAGGCCCACTACAACAATACCTCAAACGAAGCCTTAGATCGCATCAGTGGCCTAAAGCTGAAAAACGAAGGTTATGAATTAGACTATGTTGATTTTGATACTGATCCATGTGATCGAACAATGGTACACAATCCAGCATTAGCGCCTGTAACAATCGACTCTAATGGTGTTCTAAATAAATCGATGCTCTTTGGTGATGACCGATTCTTACGCGTTAAGTCTCCTCAGAACTCAAAACTTAAGCCAAGTGATACACTCTCTGTTGCAGCATGGGTTTACTTAACTGGTGACGGTGTACACTCTGATGATCATATCATCTCAAATGAGTTCAATGGTAAAGGTTGGTCAATAAAAGTTGATGCGGCCAACAAGGATGACAAAGGGCTTCGATTTACTGTTCATACAGCAGATGGGCTCCTAGAACCATATCTTGAAACAAAGAACTACACAACAGGATGGCACTTAGTTATTGGTACTTACGATGGACAGAAGGCCAGTCTTTATTTTGATGGTATTTTTGTCAAGTCCTTCTCTAATGCTTCACCATCGCCAATCGTCTATGAGACAGGTGTAAACACTTTCGTTGGGGCAAAAGCATCTACTGGAGATGAGCCAACAAATGGTAAATCACATTACTATGCGCGCTCTGGTTTAAATTGTAACCTATACAATATCGAAGATAGTAACTTTGCAAATAAAATAGATGAAGTCATTATTTGGGATCAAGTTCTAACAGGACTAGAAGCGTCTTCTCTATATCATAATGGTGCAGATATTCTTTATGAGACGGATGTAACGGAACCACCGAACCCTACTTTAACACTAGAAAATACTAGGCCAGATTTATTCTCTAATAAAGCATATTTCACCGTTAACGATTGTACAGATATTTCAGGAGTTCTAGTTAATGAAGGGACAAGACCTGACAAGCAAGATGATCGCTGGGAAGTATGTCGAGAAAGACGTGGTTCATTTGGATTAGAAGAACTTACAGAAGGTGGTCACACTATAACGACATGGTTTAAAGATCTAGCTGGTAATGTAACAAGCTCTTCTTCTGACCTAGTTGTAAATTATACTCCAATTGCAACAGTTCCATATTCAAATGCTTACTGGCCAATCGAAAGTGTTGCAAGCGTTGATAGAACTGTCATTGATATTATTGAACATGGTGTACACGACCTTATCGAAGTCAACGTAGATGCTGCCGATAACCCGACAGCAACTTATACCACAGGAAAAGTAGGAGAAGCATTATCCCTTACAGGTAGCCAGTCTTATCTAACAACTCAAGATACTGTCTTATTGACACCAGTTAACTTCTTATCTGTTGGTGGATGGTTCTATCTTACACAATCTGATAGTACAAACCGTGTCTATATCGACCGCCACGTCTATTCAACAGCAACAAACAGAGGTGGTTATAAACTCTATCAAAGCGGTGGGAACATACGATTTACACTTGAGTTAGATATTGCAGGAACAATTAATTTAGCGAGTTCAATGGCCGGTGTTACAACAGGATGGAATCATGTAATCGGTATTTTTGATGACCAGGAAGTTAAGTTGTATTTAAATGGCGTCGAAATTGCTACTTCAGGTGTACTACCTGAAAGAGATTTCGTTCGCTACGATGTTCCAACTGATTTTAGAATTGGTGCAGAATCTAATCAGAATAATCTTGCGACAAACTTTTTAAATGAGAAAGTCGATGAAATTGCTGTTTGGGGATATGACTTATCACCAACAGAAGTAGCAACCGCACATACAAAAGGACAGTCATCGACAAGACAAGTTGAGACGATGAATGCACCTTCAAATGTTGATAACGCTTATATATATTTCGATAGTCATTTCGGCCCTTACGCTAAGATGACAATTTTAAATTGTACAAATACTCCTTGGGTATATATTACTTATCAAGGAGCACCACCACCGGCCGATGACAGCGATGACTGGCATCGTTGTGTAACTAATCCTGGTGCAATATTATCTGAAAAGCTTCCAACTGGAACAACTTATGTTGATGTGTATGCAAAGAATGCACTTGGAGATATTTCGACATTAGCAGGTACAAAAGAAATTGATCCGATTCCAACATATTCAGACTACGATCTAGTAAAGCCTATTTATCATGCATCTTTTGATAATGGCACGATTAACGGTTCAACACTTACTGATCATACCTCACAAGTATCAGCTCAGTTAAATGGAAGCCCCACAATCTCAACAAGTAGTAATGGTAACGAAGTAATATTCGATGGTAGTGATGATTATATAGATATTGCTAATAATTTTAGATTTGAAAATCTGTATAACTTTACATTAATGACATGGCTACATTTAGATAGTACTGATACAGCTACTAGACAAATTATTACAAAGAAAAACTCAAAAGATGACATACGTGTTTATCTTGATAGTGGCGATATTGTTTTTGAAGTAAATATCGTTCAACCATCTGGCTATACTAGAAGTGTTCCTTATGGAATTATTAGATATCCTCTAGAGCTGATTCAAACCGGAATACATCAACTGGCAGTAAAATACGATGGACAAGAATTATCTTTATATATTGATGCTAATCTTGTTGCTCAAGCAGATCCTGGCTATCAAAACTGGTCAACTACGACGATACGTAAAGTTGACTTTGATTTTGTAAGTGGTTTCTATCTAGGAGACAATACACAAGCAGAAAACTTCCAAGGTGCTCTTGATGACTTCATGGTATTCAATCAGACTCTAACTGATGAAGAGATTTTCTACCATTATAAGAGATATGTAGATGAAGTTTATCCAAATGATTCAACAGCTCCTACAACAACGCCAACACTTTCTGTTGTTAACTCGACATTTGGAACAAATTGGCCAACAGATAATCCAAATCCAGTTTATTCAATAAATGACTGTAATGATATCACTGGTGTCTATATCACTGTTGATGCTCAACCAGGGCCAACAAATACATCAAGTGGATGGCAGCAATGTAGTACAAAAGATGGTGCAATCGATTCACCGACACTCACTCCAGGTGTACATACAGTATATTTTTGGTTTAGAGATGCAAGAGGAAATATAAGCTCTCCTCAAAGTATCGTTGTTGAATACACAGACCCACCTCTTCCTCAGCCAGTTGCTTATTGGACGCTCGATCAAAATACGAAAATCGGTAGTATTTTCTACGACTCATCAAACGCTATCAACATCAATAATTTTGGTGCTCAAAATATAGCCTCTGCAAAAGTTGGAAATGGATTAAGTTTTGATGGTGAACGTCAATATTTAAAAACTGATTACGATCCACAACTAAAAGTTACAGATGAATTCACTATCGGTTTTTGGATGGATCACAATATTCCAACAGATGAAGGAAGTGGTGATCGTTTCTTCAGTATGACTGGTGCACAACCAGGTGGAATGGAGATGTATCTAATATGCGATGAACCATCATGTGCAACTAGTAATAAATTTGTTGATTTCAAAGTTAATATCGGTAATAGAAATTATGTACTTGATCTACCTGTTTCACAATTCCCTTCATCTTGGGTGTATGTTCTATACACATATGATGGACGCTATCTAAGATATTATGAAAACGGAACACTCAAAAGAGAGAAAGACTTAAATGATTTTGAAAGTGTAACTTATGATGCTGTTGAAGAAGTTCCTTTTGTTATGGCCGCAAAAGCAGGAGCAGATGAACAAATATCTAAACATTCAAATATGAATATTGATGACGTTGCAATCTGGAGTAAGGCCCTAAATCAATCTCAAATTACAAATCTCTATAGTAATTATGCAAATAATAATACGAGAAACTATGACCCATTAAGGCCGATTGTAACTCCGGCAAATACAAGAGCTTCTATTTATAACCCAGGTTATAAATCATTTGGTTCAAGACTTCGTCTGACAATGAACGATTGTACAGATACCGATATGATCTTGGTATCTGACTCAACAGTACAGCCAAGTGATACAGATGAAAATTGGCAAGTGTGTAACACAATAGCAGGTGGTATATTAAGCTCGCCTCTACCAACTGGATCGGTAACGCCAAGGGTTTGGGCAAGATCATTTACTGGTGAAGTTTCCGCAGCTTCAGGAACTGCAAATGATCAAACATATACAATGCCAACCTATGTTTCTGACATACCAAGGCCAAGTGTTCACTGGTCACTGGATTCAGCGACTTCTGGTGCTTATGGACATCCTCAAATTTTTGATAATTTTGGTACTGCACATGGATCACTTGATGCGACAACACCACCTGAATCAACTGCAACGAGTGGAGACAATGCTGTAATCGAAGAAGGGTTCAGCTTTAATGGTATCGATGAATTTATTAAGATAAAACCAGATGCAAATACAAACCCAATGTATACAACATCAATATCGGCATGGGCCCATCTCGTAAAAGGTGAAACAAAGCATCGTCACATCGCTGGTAATATTCAAAAAGCAACACTCACAGATGGATCAGGAATTGGACTTAGAGTTAAAAATGGTAATTTACAATTTTATGTGACGGCAAGATCCCCTGGAACAACAGGAAGCATTCAAACTCTAACTGTAGATTTTGATACTAGTATCTACAATACAGGCCTTCACCATATAGTAGGAACATTTAACAAACAAAAACTAGAGCTATATCTTGATGGTGTAAAAGTAGCGGAAAAGTACGCTCAGCTCTTTGATGGAAATTATATTGAAGTTGTTAATGATGACTTTAGTTATTGGAATATTGGTGCAGAAACAGGATATCTACAAACAGCTGAAGCAAACTCTTTCTTTAAAGGCGTTATTGATGATGTCATGATTTGGCACAATGTTCTATCAGAAGAAGAAGTTTACTATCTATACGAATACGGATCAGACCTTCTTCCTACGACACTAGCGGATGGTATTGCTCCAACTGACCCAGGAATAGAGCTCACAGGTAATCTTACAACGACGTCTTCACCATGGAGTCATTTCACAATGCCAACATGTACTGGAGCAAACGGGATTCTGATTAATGCAATCTATGTTAATTCCAGTTCAGATGCACCACCAAGTAAAGACGATATTGGCTGGCAGTATTGTACCCGTGATGAAGGATATGTAATTTCCCATTTACTTGAAAGAGGTGATAACGATATTACTGTCTACTTTAGAGATGAAGAAGGAGATATCTCAGGATCAACATCTTTTAATGTTACCTATATTCCACCAGACTTAATTCATCCACTGGCATACTATACGTTTAACACTGAAGATTCTATTAGTGCTGACTACTTTAGAGACTTAGCAGGAAACCTTCATATTGCAGCCTCAAGTGATATACCGAAAGTTTCATCTGCAATTGGTGGAAATGCAGTTGAATCAACTCTCTCATCAGAGACAATTAGTAATACTTTTACTTTTGAATACGATATGGAAAGAGACTTTACGATCTCTATGTGGCACTTACCACAAGCAACATCTGAATATAAACTTTTAGAGTATGGGCAGCTACGAATTTCGAGAACATCACTAAATCAAATTCAAATTCACATTCCTGATATCGGAACATTTACAACAAATCAATCACTGATACCAGCGCAGTGGACACACTTAACTTTTAGAAGAGAAAACAACTCTCTAAAAATATATTTTAATGGAAAACTAATTTCATCTTTTTATACTAAGACAAATAATCTCAAACTTCACAACAGTGGGAAACTATCATTACTAGAAACGAGAGGTCGACTAGATGAAGTCGTTATCTATGACTCACCTCTTACAGAAGATCAAATTGCTTACTTATTCTTCAAGGGAAGTAATCAAGAAAAGCTAGAACTATATCCTTTAAACTATGTTGAACCTGCCGTTCCTGACTTTTACTGGAACTTTAATAACACACAACTTACTTCAAATAGCTTAAGTGGGGTAACAAACTCAGAATCTCTAAATGTGAAAAATGCAGTTACGACAGGGAGTGTTGATGCTATTGAAGGTGAGGCTTTCCAATTCACTCGTTATGAAGATATTTTAGCAGGTGATGATATAAATACCGTTGGCGCAAGACAATTTTTACGATCGGACTCTGTTGCACCAATTGACTTCACTTCAGAGTTCACATTATCAATGTGGATCAAGCAACCGAATGCAGATAGCGCAAACATTTTCACTGATGATAAGAGTGTTATTATTGATCAATGGGGATCAGAGTTTGAAGAGAGAGTTTTTAGACTAGAATATAAACACACTTCTACTGGTTCAGGAAAGTATATACTCTATCTAAGAAATGGTTATGAAACGGATATTACCAAACAAGCTATTAAAGTTGAAACAACATCTTTTAGTGGAATTAATGGCTGGCACCATCTTGCGATTAAAAGAGATGTAAGAAAGCTTGCTATCTTTATTAATGGCCGTGAATACGGTGCCGCTTTAATTGGAACAGCTGCTCAAATTGTTAACAACAATCTTACAACACCTTTAAGAATTGGTGAGTCAGGTCTAAGCGGGCTTGACCTTATGGCAGAAGATGTCTCAGTTGCAGCTGGAACAAATACTATCACTGGTATTGGTTCTGATTTTGAGAATAAATTCTATAATTATATCCATGGAAGTGTTGATATCATTTCAAATACTACAGTTGTCACAGGTACAGGTACTCGCTTCACTCAAGACTTAACGGTTGGAGAAAGTGTACTCATTGCAGGAGAAGTTCATACTATTGCAAGCATTACAGATAATACGACATTTATACTCGATGCAAATCATGTTTCAGGAGCCTCTGGTGAGAATGTTAGAAAGGTTATCCCAGGAACAGTATCAAGTACAACAGGATCAAATATTATTACAGGAGTTGGAACAAACTTTACTTCGGCCCAATTCCCAAATAACTCATATATCACTTTTGGTAACGAGATTGGTCAAGTTGCTTCAGTTAATAGTCCAACACAAATAACATTAGTCAATAATGCTATCTCTACACAATCAGGAGTGTACGCTGAAAGTACAAGTGACCTAAAGCGACTTAAATTAGGTGCTGAGATTTTCGATTCTTACTATGTTAATGATGCAACAACAATTACATTAGGATCAAATCACATAGCTGGTGTTTCAAATGTAAATATGTGGAGAACTTATAATAATACTCATAGTGATGAATATGGATTTGACGGTAGTATTGATGAACTTGCTGTATGGTACGATGCTCTCGACTTCAACCAAATTTATAAATTATATCAGAAAGGATTGGCCAATGAGCCTATTTCAGCGGCACCTACAATAGCATTTAATGGTGTTGGTAATACAACAAATGATTCAACAGTTTCAATCACGCTCAATGACTGCCAAGACTATACTCATGTTTGGGTAGGAACAAGCCTCGACAGTGATCCGCTTGATGGAACTCCAGGCTGGGTAGCATGTACCGATGTAGCAGGTGGACTAACTTCACCTACTCTTACTTCGGATTCACTAAACACTGTTAAGATATGGTTTAAAACGGGATCTGTTGTTAGTTCATATACATCAAGTTTTGATATTACACATGTAACTGGTGATCTCACTCCTCCAGCAATTCCAGCAATTACACTTGAAACAGCATCACCAACGAATCTTTCTTATGCTCGATTTACGATTGGCTCATGTAGTGACATCGCTGGTGTTCTAATAAATTTAACAGGTATTACTCCAAGTGCAATTAATCCAAATTGGAAGAATTGCTCTACGATAAACTCTGCACTTCACTCACCAATTCTTGAAAGTGGAGCAAATACAATAAGTGTATATTTTAAGGATGAAGCAGGAAATGTAACAACAAGCTCTGATTTTGCACTGACATACAATCCAGTAATGATTGCAAAGCCTGGCTTATATTTGAACTATAATAACGAAAACCTAAATAACAATATTATTCTTGAAGAAATAAATGATGATGTATTCAGTCCTTCAGTTGTTCTATCTTTAGAAAGTAGTTATATCGAAGGAGAAACGATAGAGTTTAACGGTACAAGATACCTTGAGGATGTATCAAATACTTTTAATATCACGTCAAACTTTACAATCTCAAATTGGATAAACATCGCAAAACCGACATCTTTCAGTGTCATTAATGATAAATGGAATAGTACAATTGCAGAACAGTCATATCGTAAATTAATCGATAGCAATGGCCGTCTATGCCTAGAGTATCAAACAGTCAACAGTACCCAAGTTTGGAATAATGATTCATACAAGAAGATCTGTTCAACTGGTAAGATAGAATTTGGTAATTGGAACCATGTCGCTATCACGAGATCAGGTACGAATGTAAACTTCTACATTAACTCAGTAAACGTTGGAAATGAGACCATTGATAATGGCGATCTTGTGAACTCACCTATTCCACTTCGAATTGGTGCAAGTCAGCGTGAAACAAATGGCGTTGGTATTGTTGGAGGTATAGATGAGACAGCAATGTGGAATCAAGAGTTATCTAGTTTAGATATAGAGACTCTTTATGGACGTGGAATGTCTCAAATGCCAATTTTATATACTTCGCAACCTCAAGCAACACCACTTGAAGATATTTTCTGGGGATTTGAGTCTGCAAATTACTCAGCTCCAAACCTAAGTGCAGCAATTGGCTCTAAGGACTTAATAAATGTTCCATCTTCAACGCCAAGCTCAGCAACATATAATCCGTCTGCACAGATAGGAGAAGCATTCGACTATGCTAATGAGAACTATTTCGAAACTGTTGATCATGAAATTAATCTAGGTACTGACTTTACAATTTCAACTTGGATCAACCTCGTTGATGACTCAGACGATGAAGGAACAATTCTCAACAAGTGGAATGAAGCCGATGTAGATGAACAAGAATTTAGATTATATACAGATAATCAATATATTAAGTTCTCATATCATGCGACGACAACAGCTACCGACACCTTCCCAATGCTCGGCTTTGACACAATAACATCAAATGGGCAGATACCACTTACAACGTGGACAAATATTGTCATAACAAGACGTGGAAATGTTATCCGTATGTATATTAATGGTGAGCTAGAAAGTTACAAGGTTATTGGGCCAGAGGCAATGAAGAACATTACAACTGTACCACTAAGAATTGGTGGTGTTGAAGATGGTGGCATTAACTTCTTTACTGGTACAATCGATAACACGAGTATCTGGAAAAAGCCTTTAACTAAAGAAATGATAAAGTATGTTTATCAACAAGGACAAGCGAATCTTGAGAATCCAACCACAACTCAAGTAAGCCTTGCTAACCCTAGTAATACCATTGTTGACCCAATTGCATATATGACAATATCAGACTGTAATGGAAATACTAAATACCTAATCCAAGATTCATCTCTAGGTGCTCCAGCAGCTGGCGCATTAACAAATGATTGTACTAGTGAGCTTAGAGGAATCTTCTCTACAGATGTGCCAGCAACAAGTGACACTCTCCATATCTACTTAGGAGATGGTACTTCAACTATTGAAGGTCCATATCCAGTTAATGTCATCTATGCCCCATAAATTACGAAAGTAAGTATTCTCGGTATTTAGAAATAGTCATACCACTTTGTTTTTTAAAGAACCTTCTAAAACTCATTTCATCTTCAAAACCAACTTTAATTGCGATCTCTTTTACTGAATACTTTCTGTAGAGAAGTTTCTTCGACTCGCAAAAGCGGTATAGGTTTAACAACTCCCGAAATGAGATATTATATTCATCTCGAAGGTATCTTTGCATTGTCCGAGGACTTTTGCCAAACTCTTTTGATAATACTGAAAGTCTTTGATTCATTGTATTGAGTTTAGAAAGAACTTTAAATAATGAACTATATTTTTCTTCACTTAAATCTTCATCCCAGAACTGCCTCTCCCTAATCCCAGGCCCCTGCACAAATTGATTAAATATATATCCCTTTTTTATCCCTTGTGTTTTTCTAATCATGTAAACGATTAAGTCTACATAATTTAAAACCCCACCAACAGTTATTATATTCTCTTGAGATCTTACTATTGCTTTATTCAAAGAAGGTATAATACTCGGATATTCAGATATTAATTTTTCCTTGAAGTACCAATGTGTAGTAACTTCCTTGTTATCCAATATTCCAAGAGAAGCAATTTTAAAAACTCCCCCACAGCAAGCAATTATTGTCGTCTTATTTTTAAGACAAGTTGTAATTATATCTCTTTCTTTTCCTGTAGCCTTAGGTGCATCGAAACTTGGTGGAATAATTAAAAAATCGCATTTCATCGTTTTATTAAAAGGTCGTTTAGATTCCTGAGTCACATGATATTTAAACTCAGGTGTAATCATCATCGAAATATCAAATAAATCTAAGACTGAAGTATAGAAACTCTTCATGGAGCTTGGACTATTCATAATGTGGATTCCAAATGTCGTATTTTGCATAAATTATGTCATATATGACACTGTGAAAATAGTCAAAGAACATTTATTTTATGAGTTACAAAGGAGAAGTAATGGAATTAACTAAACCAAGTAAATGTGGGTTAATCAGCTCATTAATAAAACATGATATTAAAGAATCTGTTTATAAATTAAAATTAAAACTAAATATTAATAAAAGGCCATATATAAACACCGAAACGATCACGCCTCCCAATTCTGAAAGAGTTCGTAAAATCACTAAAATCGCTACAGAACTTTATCATCCGGCCCTTTTTAATCACGGAATTAGAAGCTATGCTTTTGGTAAGTTGATGATGAATATCTTGAATGAAGATGTTGATGACGAAGTATTCTTTATAGGTTCTCTATTGCATGATTTAGGTTTAATGAGAGACTGTACAAACTCTACTTTTGAGATCGTAGGAGCAAAAGAAGCAGTACATATATGTAAAGAACATTACAAAGAAGAAGAGCTTCAAAAAATAAATGAAATGATTATTTTACATGATGCTGTAGGACACGCAGAAAACAAGAGCAAAGAATTGAAATACCTTCACTATGGAGCAGGTATTGATGTTGCAGATCTCTGGACCCATCGTATAAATCCAAAGAATTATGACGATATCTTTAAAAAATATCCTAGTCTTAATCATATTGAAGTCATGATAGGTATGATGAAGAATCGAATGTTAGAAAATCCTGATATGTACCTTTCAACCCTCATAAAGCTCGGATTCTTCGACAAAATGAGAAATCATAAGATGGCAAAAAAACAAGACTTCTGATCTAATCGTAAATAAAACGCAAAAAAAAAGCCTCCGATACGGAAGCTGTCACCAGACCTCCCATCCGGGTCGGTCGGCGTTGTTCGTCGTCATTTTTCCATCCTGGAAAATGCCGCCTCCAAAAAGATGGTGCCCAGACCGCCTGCGGGAAAAGGTGCCCGATGGCACGTTTACGTGCAGAGTGGAACATAGGATCGTTCAAACAAGTAATACGATTAATTATTTTTACAAAGTTGGGACTTAAGGTAGAAAAAAGGCAAAAAAAAAGCCTCCGATACGGAAGCAAAAAGATGGTGCCCAGAAGAGGACTTGAACCTCCACGCCAAAGGCACTAGATCCTAAGTCTAGCGTGTCTACCAATTTCACCATCTGGGCACATATTCGGTTTTAAAAAACTTTCATTGGTAAGGCGTGAGAATATTTATAAAGGGTTTGTAATAATTTGGCAAGAAAAAATTATGCTGCTGATTTATTTTTCTTATCGAGCTTCATCTCTAACTCTTTGATTTTATTTGAAAGGATTTTATTTTCTTGAGAGAGCTTATGATTATCGCGTTTATAATTAGCAACTTCAGTATCTGCTTTAGATTTAAGCTGTTTTTGTTTATCTAGCATCTTCTCAAGATGACTAAGCTTCTTATCGTTAGTTCCTTTACTAGCAGCTGCTTTCTTAGCTTTTTCAAGGTTTTGAATTTGAGATTGGGCAAACTTAAGTCTTTGCTTATATTTTTTAACTTCATTCTGGGCCTCTTTTAGCTTCTCAGCAGGATTTTCACCCTTGGCGCCAGCTTCATCTTCATTATATTTCTTTAATTCTTTTTCTAAACTTTCAACTTTAACTAGCTCTTCTTTGTACTTAAGCTGAAGATTGGCCAACTGCTTCTTTTCACTCGCAGCAAGCTGTTGTGCCTCATCAACCTTTCGACTCATAACTTCTATCGAGTCATTTTTAATCTCTAATTCTTTTGTCAGTTGATCCACTTTTGATTCTAAGTCTTGAATCCAACGATCTTCTCCATTGAGATCTTTTGCACTCTTAACTTCCATCTTTCCTGTATCTGCTTTTTGTTCATCTGCTTTTACAACAAAGACATCATCTTTCTCATCAAAGTCTTCATCACCTTTAATAACAAGGACATCATCTTTAGAACTTTCGGCCGCTTCATCGTGAGACTTAACAACAGTAAAATCTTCAGTTGTCTCTTCTTTAGGTGTGTTATCTTTGACTACTTGGATATCAGATTTCTCTTCAGGCTTACCTCCTGAAATTACTTGGAGCTCTTCTTTGTGATGTTGCGTAGTTCCCGATATTACCTTTTTCTCTTCTTCTTTATTTCCATTCTCTAAAGCTTCAGCTTTAGTTTTATCCAATTCATCCTTCATCTGGTTGAATAGACTACTCATTCGGGCCACTTTAGACTTCATTTGAACTGTTTCAGAACTTCTTACAAATTCTTCTATATTTTGCCCTTTAACTCTAATAAGCTCTTCAGCGATATTTCCCTCAGCATTATCTTTTACTGTTGTGAAATCTTCATCGAGAACATCATATTTACCATTAACATACTCTTTTACGTTTTCAACATATTCATCATATGAGTTAACAGCTGACTTATCTAAAACTTCGTCCGCAATTTCATTCTTGAGTTTTTCTCCGTCAAGAGGCCAGCTTTCAGGCTTTACAAGGTCTTTAAAGGTATTTCGATCAATACTATTAAAGAATTTTTCATTGAATTTTTTTGCATCATCAAATGACTCTTTAACTGTAGAAGTAATGGCCTCTTTGAGATCGACATTAGTGTCACTAAGAACACTTTTCTTTATAAATTCAATTTCATCATCTTTTAAAATTTTTAAGATTGCTTTATCAGGGAATGCATCGAGATCATCGAGGAAATTCTCTTCACTAGCTTCTCGATTCTTCATGAATTCTACAATATCTTTTAAAGTCTTTACTGTAACTTTCTTAACGATAGGATCATGATAATTTTTATGATCAATAATACTTTCTTCATCTGAAATATCAACTGTTGCAACTGAATCACGTTTTATTTCATTAGACTTAGTGAATACAAAACAAGCTTGATAACTTCTTTGTTTCTCAACAGTAAAGCAAATTTGAAGCTGTCCCTTCTTATCATTTCTTTTTAAGCCAAAGAATGAACATTTGTCCGACATAAATGAACTAATTTTTTCAATTAAATTATCATCAATATAAACTGAAAAGGCATTAATATAGAAAAGCGCTTCATTGTCACTTAATAGTAGATCAATCTCAACAGGACAAGCCTGCTTGACTAGGACTAATTCACTTAAGGTAGATTGAAGCATATTTGTATAATTTTCTACTTCAAAAGACTTTTCATGTAGCTTCAAATTTATAAGGTCTGAATAATATCCAATACTAAAACGAGACGTGATTTTATATTGCTTTGCCGATTGAAAGCTTTTTAGCACTCTTTGTTTTGGAGTGTGCATAACACCAAAGAATTGCTCAATTTCTAAAATGACATTTTCTTTTGCATTAATTATTGCCTCAGGACTTATAGAAGCTCGCTTTGTGCTTACATCATTACTTACATATAAGACTTTTGCCTGTGCATCGACAGTTGTGCTGAAATCGTTTGTTATAACGTTAAGCTTATCCGTTAATTCATCAACAGTTCCAACTTTGATCAAATTTATATCTTCAGAAACCACTTCTTTAAGTTTATTGAAAACATCATCAGTTAAGAATGTGTGAATATCGATTTGAAAGCTCATCGCGAACTCTCCTGAGTCATAATTTCATCAATATAACGATATTCCTTAACAGTTTGTAGAATCGACTTAAATATACTTTCTAGATCACTTGCATTAAATTCTAAATCCAATTTAAATACTTTGTGATGTACTTGAGACCAAATTGAACTAATATCATCTGATAGGCCGTAATCTAACTCAAAGAACCTTGATGATAGTCCTTTTAAATATTCTTGATGAACTATATTTTTATCAGAACGACTGTATTCATCAACGATATGATCGTAACGAGAAACGTAAGAATAGTAGGTTAAGATAATTGTATTATAAACTTCTTTTAAAAAGTTGAAGTCACAATAGCCACTTACTAGGGCCATATAAATAACAATACTGGCCGAAACTTGTGCTTTCTTTAATGTCATTGCATTAGTTCTAATAAACTCATCCTCGATATCTTTTTCATCGATTACCAGATCATTAAAAACTTCATAGCAGATAAATAAGAAATCTAAAGTAGAGCTCTTTTGCTCACCTTTTAAAACGCGATAGAAGTCCACAAGAACGAGGTTTCGATAACGCATTTTTACATCTTCAAGATTTGCGGATTTTAATTCATTGAAATGATCGATAACTTGAGAGACTCTTTCTTCATCAATTAAGACTTCTTGGATAAATTGGTCATTCGTTGATGATAATTTTTCAATTAATTCAAGATTAGCAAACTCTCCAGCGTGACCAATACAAAGCCTACGGCCACTAGGTCGACACCAGAATAACTCGCCTCTTAACAAAGGTGAGTCTTTTATATGAATTGAGGTTTGTTTGATTTCTCTCATTACATCCAAGTCACTAAAATAAAAGGCCCAAAGATGGGCCTCTTAACAATAATTATCGGATATATTCGCGAAAATCTTAGGTAATTTTAACCGAGTAAATAACTACGCTTTACCCTTTAGTTTTGGATCTAGAGAGTCTCTTAAAGCGTCCCCTAGAAGGTTCAGAGCAAGTACTAGAACGAACATTGCAACTGTTGCAGCAGTTAATTGCCACCAAACTCCACGAGCTAGTTCAAGCTTAGAATCATCAATCATTGTTCCCCAAGAAGGTTGACCTTGAACACCAAGACCTAAATAAGAAAGGATTACTTCTGACTTAATAGCTTGTTGAAATCTCAGAGAGAATTGAATGATTACGATGTGAAAAATATTTGGAAGGATGTGCTTAAACATTCTTCTTGTATTTCCAGCACCAAGTGCGGCAGCTGCTTGAATATATTCTCTTTGCTTGTGTCTCATAACTTCACCACGAACAAGTCGACAAAGTCCAACCCAAGAAGTGATACCTAGAGCTAAGAAAAGTGAAGAAGTTCCTTTCCCAAGAACCATCGTCACAGCAAAAAGAAGCATGATATATGGAATTGATGCCATTGATGTATAAAACCAAACGATAAATTCATCGACTTTTCCACCAAAGTAACCGGCCGTAAGACCTAGTGTTACACCAATTACAGTTGAGATAGTAGCAGTAGAGAAACCAATACCAATGGCCATCTCTGCACCTTTTAAAGTTTTATAAACAACACTTCGACCAAAAATATCTGTACCAAATAGAGCGTCCAATGAAGGAGCTGAATATGAAGCACCGATTTCTTTTGACCATTCACCTGCAATAACTCCAAAGAAAGTTAATGCGGCAAGAAGTACGTATCCACCAATAACGATCATACTAAAAACTGCAGCTTTATCTCTTTTAAGCTCAGTCCAAGCATGTCCCCACAATGATTTTGATTCACTTGAATGATTTACTGACATGACAACTCCTACTTTAACCTTACTCTTGGATCAACAACTGTATAAAGAATATCTGTAATAACTGTGAAGATGATATAACCCATAGCAGATAAAATCGTCATCGCCTTAATAACTGGGAAGTCATTATCAAAAACAGCTTTTACAGTTAGACCACCAAGCCCTGGAATTGAGAAGAAACTCTCAAGAAGCAGGGTTCCTAAAATAAGGAAAGGAATTTGAATAATTACATATGTGATAATTGGAATTAATGAGTTCTTTAAAACGTGCTTTAAAAGAACAGCTTTCTCGCTTAGACCTTTGGCACGTGCTGTACGTACATAGTCTTGGTAAATATCATCAAGAATTACTGTTCTAAAGTAACGAAGATCAGGACCTAAGTTAAGAACAACCATAATGATAACTGGTAAAATAATATATGGTACAAAGTACGGGAATCCGTGCTCATAACCTGAGATTTCAAACCACCCCATTTCATACGCAAAAAACTTTTGGAAGAAAAGAATATACGCAAGAGATGGAATACTCATTAACGATACACTGATAATAACAAGTGCGCGGTCAATGGCCTTCCCTCTAAAAAATGAAACAACAATAGCAAGAAGTATTGATAGTGTTGTTGAGATTAAGAAAGCAGGAAGAGTTAATGTTAATGAAGGAATCGCACCTTCCTTAATCATTTCAATAATCTGTTGCTTTGTTGCCCATGAACGACCAAAGTCGAAAGTAAAAGCAGACTTAACGATATCTAAGTACTGTTCTACTAATGGACGATCAAGTCCAAGTTCATGTCTTACTTCAGCAATTTGTTTTGCTGATGCGTGCTTACCTAATAAAAGTTGTGCTGGATCGTATCCAGATAAGTTAAAGATAGCGAAGATAATTAAACACACACCTAGAATAATAGGGATCGTGTAAAGTAGTCTTCTTATAATGTATGACCAAGTATTCACAAAAACAGCTCCTTAGCTCTAACAGCATTCATATTTAAACGATTAGCTTTTCGCTTATTTAAAAGAGAAAGACCCTTTCCCAATTAAATAAGCGCTGGAGATAACTCCAGCGCCATATGTACTATAAAAAATTATAGCTTATCTTGCATTTTCTTCTTTTGATCTAGATCCACGTCTAGGTATTGAGCCTGACCTGCTTCAAAGTCAGTTGTCATGTAGTTTCTTAGCCAACTGTGCTTGATTAGGTAAGACTGACGGTGAACACCGTAAATCCATGGAACTTCTTCTGCTGCCATTTTATTGAGCTCTTCATAGATAGCAGTTCTCTCTGGAGAATCTTGCATAATTGAAGCTTTTGCAAATAGCTTATTGAACTCTGGATTATCATATCCTGAACCATTTGCTCCTGGAGACTTATTTGGTCCATATAGAAGTTGTAGGAAGTTTTCAGCATCTGGATAATCTGCACCCCATGCAATTCCATAAAGCATAACCTGACGCTTAGTGATCTTCTTTTGAAGCTCTGGCCATGAGTTTTGTACAACTTTGATATTTACACCAATTTCTGCCATTTGCTTTTTAAATAGCTCACCAATCTGACGTGAAGTCGATGAAGATGGACAGTCATAAGTAATTTCTGGAAGACCTTTACCATCTGGGTAACCTGCTTTTGCTAGAAGCTCTTTTGCCTTTGCAAGGTCACGGTTTCTATAAGGACTTACGTAGTCTGGCATATAACCAGCAATTCCCGGAGGAACAACTGACTGCGCAGGAAGAGCAGTACCATTATAGAAAAGCTTGTTAAATTCTTTTACATCATATGCAAGAGCAAGTGCTCTTCTTAGGTCACGATTTTGAAGTAACTTCAGATCGTGATTGAATGCTGTATAAGTAACATCTAGAGATGGTGAAATTGAAAGCTCAACACCCTTCTCTTCAAATTGCTTATCTAGACCTTTACCTGGAGTAACGGCCGCTTCAAAGTTATCCTTTGGGATACCAATATAATCAACTCTACCCTTAAGGAAGTTTAGCCAACGTGGCTGATCTTCTTTAACAACATTGATTTCAATACGATCAACGAAAGGAACTGGTTTACCAGCATACTTTAGCATGTGCTTAAATTCGTCACTTGCTTCAGATGGGAAAAGCTTCTTTCTAAACTTTGGATTTCTTGTGTAGCTAAACTTCTTAGCTGTTTGCTTGAATTCACCAAGCATGAAAGGTCCTGTACCAACTGGGTGGTTAAGGAATTCTTTCCCATAGTGATCAACAACTTCTTTTGCAACTGCAAATGTAAATGGCATTGCAAGTGAGTATAGGAATTGTGGGAATTGCTTCGTAAGTTTAAATTGAAGAGTATACTTATCTAAAGCTCTTAGACCTTCTACTTCTTCAGAATAATCAACTTTATCTTTTTCAGCATTCTTATCACGCCAAGCATCTAGCCCTTTGATCTTACCAGATAGTAGCCACCATCCAAGACCCTGTAGCTTTGGATCAGCAAGTCTTTTGATTGAGTAAACAAAGTCTTCAGCTACTAGCTCACGACCTTTACCACCTTCAAAAGCTTTATCATCGTGGAATAAAACACCTTTTTTAATTTTGAAAGTATAAGTTAGTCCGTCTTCAGAAACTTCTGGTAAAGATTCTGCTAAGTTTGGAACTAATGTGTATGGTCTTTTTAAGTAGTGATACTCTAGTAGACCTTCATAAACACGACCAACTTCATTAGATGAATATTTGTCATTTGAATAAATCGGATCCATCCCTTTAATTTCAGATGTAACCGCTAAATTTAAGACCTTTTCGTTTAGGTCAACTTTTTTCGTACATGAGATTGTTACTGCAAGTAAACTCATGAGTAAAAATGAAACAAGATTCCTTGATTTCATAAACCTTCCTTTGTTCGTAAAATTATTGCACAGAATAATAACAGACTAATTTATACAAGAGATAAGATAAATTTACTAGGAATTATTAGGACTTGCACTACCGCACTGCTAGATACTACCGCACGAATCGACAATTAGATCCAACGCTAAAACGCGCTGCTTCTTTTGAGAATTCTTGAGCTTCCTTAGGCCATGAAGCTGAATAACCTTATACTCATTTGCCACAAGTCGACTGAACTCTGCCTTGAATTCAAACGGCCCACTCATTTGCTTAGAATAAACGAGTTTACCGTCACTGAAGTGAGTTACTTTTCCGGGAAGACACTTGTTGTCACAATAATTACTGTCGACATTTCTAATATCACTAAATAAAAGACGATTTTGCATCAGGAAGTTATCAAGAATATTTTTTGTGCGTAAATGATTTGCCGCAACAAGGTTTTTGGAAATTTTCTTGTAAAGAGTTCCCTCTACTTTTTTTCCTGTCGCTAATGGAAGAATCAAAGTCTCTTGTCCTTTAAACGGAACATCGATAGCAAGACTAAATGTTTCTTTATTAAAAATTGCATTATAAGTGAAACGCTCTTGCTTCTTACCAAAGTTAAGACGACCTCTTCCCTTAAACTCTTTACACAGTCCGCTGCTTAACAATTTATGTGCAGTGACTTTATCTGTAGAAGCTTTTGTACTCGTTGAAGTTTTCTTAGGTGTTGCACATGAAATTAACGTGAAGCAGGCAAGCGCGCAGAGTCCAGCTTTTCGATATAATTGAGAATTTCTTCGCGTTCTTTTACTTTTGTACAATTTTTCAATGCCTCGACATAATAGTGACGGGCCCTCTCAGGCTTATTAAGTGAAGTATATATGAGCCCTAAATGCTTTGCAATGACAACATCATCACTAACAAGAGCAAAGGCTTTCTTTATTTCACGATATGCTTTTTTGTAATCACCAGTCTTATAATAGTACCAACCCAGTGAGTCTCTAATGTAGCCATCTTTAGGATTCAATTGAACCGCTCTTTTAATATAAGTGTAGGCCTTGTCCATATGAACGCCCTGTTCTAAGTAAGTGTAGCCTAAGAAATTTAAAGCATGAGAATTATTTGGATCTCTTTTTAGAATATCGAGCATAATCTTTTCTGCTTTAACAAATGACTTATTCTTTTCGTAGAGTGAAGCTAAGTAGTAAGCGTGTCCATCAGTGTAATTATCATGCTCAACATGAGATTCCATTAGTGCAATTGCTTGTCCAAGATCTCTTTTCGTCTCATAATATCCGGCCAAAATAACTTCTAATTCAAATCTTAACTCTTTAGATGTTTTAGATCTCTCTTTTACAAAATCCACAAAGCGCTTTTCTTGCTTTGAGTCTTTTTGTGCATAAGCATTTAAAATATTTGCAATTTGAATATTTGACTCGTGGTAAAGAGAGCTATCTTCTTTAATTCGTGAGTAGTAAGTAACCGCAAGATCTCCATCTTCACTTTTTTGATATAAGCTTGCTAAGTAATAAAGCACTTTATCTGAGTCTGGAATGACGTCGAGAATTTCTTTAAAGACACTTTTTGCATCTTCGATTCGATTGGTTTCAGTATAAATAACACCAAGCCTAACTTTTAAATTTAAGTTTTCTGGATCAAGTGCAAGTAGCTTTTCTAAATATGGTACGACTTCATCGTATTCGCCATCAGCAAATAGTAAGTTCACATACTTCCCAAGTGCTGTGTAATTACTTGGATCGTATTTTAAAAACTTGCGATATAAAATTTTTGCTGCATCGTATTTTCCCTCTTGCTCCAAAACAACACCAAGCAGAATTGTACTTTGCTGATTGGTTGGATCAAGCTTTAGAGAGATATTAAAATACTTCTTTGCTAATTTATATTTCGACTTTTCAAAGTAGATCTTTCCTTTATGAAAAGCATATTCACTACGATTTGAGCGATCCTTTTGAGAACAATAACTAAGTGTCCCAATGGCCTTTTTTACTTTCTTATCATCAACGTATGCTTTCGATAAATATATACAAGCTTCACTTAAAAGTGGTCGTGTTTTATAGACAAGATTACGATACAATTTAATTGCTGTTTTGTTCTCACCTAGTGCACCATAGACACCGGCAAGTAAAAGACGTGCTTTTGCTTTTACATCTTCATCTGCATGTTCAATTAAGTAGTTTAACTCTTTCTTTCCTTCTTCTAGTTGACTTGATTTGATAAGTTCAACTGCATACTTTCGACGAAGATAAATATCATTTGGCTTTAATTCTACGACATATTTTAGAATCAATGATGCAGATGCTGCATCACCAGCAAGGGAGGCGTCAGAAGCCTTAAGAAAGAGATCACTGGCCACATAATTAATTGATTCTTCGCCTCTTTCTTTAGCATCAGCTACTACTTCCGCTAGAGAATTCTCAACGAATTCACGTGCGCGCTTTGCTTCTTCAAAATTAGATATTTTAATCTCTGCGGCCTTGTTAATAAGCTGAGTTTCCGTCATCTTATTGGTATGTGTCGCACAGCTCACTAATGCTGCAAGCGGTAGAAGAAGTATTGATTTTTTAAAGAAAAATTTGAACATTAAACAATCCTTGGCCTTTATGCCTTGGTACCTCTTCGACCTAAATAGATATTTCTTAAAAAGAATTCTCAGTAAAATGACCCCCGGCAGAAATAACAGGCCACAAAAGCTTAGTTGCACTAAGTCACTGAAATTAGGGGAATTAAACGGATTCTCTTGTAATTTAGATAAAATTAAGATCGCAATTGCTTGACAGTTACTGTCATTGATTGTTACTTCTCTGATGCAATTTTCAAAACGCTGAGCAATAGACACGGTGGGAATCAATAAATATCGCTTAAGGCCAAAGCTTGAAGCAAAAAAAGATGAACCACTAAGTACTTAATTTTATTAATTTTTGTTGAGAAATGAAATTAATACAAAGAGCTTAACTATTACGAGGCAACGTGTTAATTATTAACTAGTTTTAACTCAGGAGATCTCATTAATCTTTTGAGCTATATTCGTTAAAACCAATAGGGGTAGTAGAATGAATGATGTAAGAATTATTAAAAGGTACCAAAACAGAAAACTTTATGACACTCATCAAAGTTGCTACGTGACTCTTGAAGAGATCGCTCAAATCATCAGAGAAGGTCACGAGATTCAAGTAATTGATAACAAAACAAAAAATGACATTACTTACATGACTCAAATCCAACTTCTTTTTGATCAAGAGAAAAAATCAACTAAGCCAGGTGACGTTGAACTTCTTAAGAGAGTTATCCGTGGTGAAGAAGGTACATTCACTGGTTATATTAGAGGACTAGAAGGAATTGAAGCTCCAGTAGTTGAAGAAGCTCCAGCTCAGTCTTTCAACTCTTTCAACAGTGCAGCAAACCTAAACTCTTCTGTTGAAACTACGACTACTTTAAACTAATATAGGGCAGTTATTACTGCATATATATTTAGTTTAGAGGGTGAAATGATTTTAAAAATTTCAAAATCTATATTAAGGCCTGCAGTTATTCTAGCAGGCCTTTTTATTTTTAGTGCTCAGGCACAAACCGTTAAGCAATTAACATCAAAGAATTCAGCCAAAAAGAATGAGGATGCGGTCGCTGCAGCTCAACTTTTAAGCGGTCAAGAATTGCACATCCATTCTCTTGGAATTGGAATTGGGCAAACTTTATTAATGAGTGATTTTAAAGACAACGGTGAAGATAAGATCACGGCCGAACTCTTTTATAATTACAAGGCTTCGTACTCTTTTGACTTTTATGCCAACCTTCACTTCTCAAAACATGAACTAGAAGAGAAAGGTACGTATTCAAAAATCTCTGGACTTGTTCTTGGTGCTAAAGGAAAACTTTTTCACTATGATGCCTTTCAACCATTTGTTGGTGGTGGACTTGGCTTCTTCCGTCCTCAATTAAAAACTGTAAACTATAAATCAAAAGGTAAGACAGTATTCGGTTATCAAGCCGTTGCTGGAGCTGACTTCGATCTAAATCGCAAGATTTCAGTTGGTGGAATGTTCATTTACAACAATCCTTTTGATGTCGAACAAGAAAGCACTGCAGACGTAGAAGGTTATTATTTTAAAATGCTTCTTACTGCGTTCTATAAATTCTAATGAAGTTTAAAGACTTATATATAGTCACAGGTAAGGGAGGTGTCGGAAAAACCCTCACTTCCCTTGCCTTGACCAAGTCTCTAACTGAACTCGATCAAAATAAGAACGTCTATTTTTTTTCGTTTGAACAAAATGCTGATAAGGATCTTATCAATAAGTTAAATGTTAATACCGTTGAGTTAACGCATATTAGTTCAGTTCAAGAGTATATTGCGAGAAAACTAAACTCCAAAACAATTGCAAAGTGGATTGTATCAACATCTTTTTTTAATGCATTATTTGATATGGTTCCAAGCTTTGGGCAACTCATCTTTTTAGGGCATATTATTGATCTTGCTCGAGATGATCGCAATATCGTCGTCGTTGATGCACCGGCATCAGGTCATCTTCTTTCGACAATACATTCACCAAAAGTCTTTAAAGATATTTTTAAAATCGGTCCCATTGCAAATGATATCGATAAAATGCATAACTTTCTAACAAACGATGAACATACTCAATGTGTGGTTGTTAGCATTCCGACAGAGCTTGCCATTGAAGAAGGCCAAGAACTAGAGCGAGAACTAAAAGAGAAATATAATCTCTCGACAATTGAGATCCTAAATTGTGATCTCTCACTAAATGACTTTCCAGAGGATGATACGCCAGATTTTATCAGGGCAAAAATCCAAGACCAAGAAAGCCTAAAAGAGAAATTTAAGGTTACCCCTCACCTAAGTTTCCCTCAAATTGTCGTACCGACACAAAAAGAACAAGTCGAGGAATTAACAAGAATTATTACAAAGAAAGTTGATATTTTTAAATCAAAGTAGGAATCGTGGAAAGCTATAGAGAAGTCGAAATATTTTGTGGAACAGGTGGCGTTGGAAAAACAACGATTTCAACTTCACGTGCCTTCTTTCTGGCTTCTCAAAAAAAGAATGTTCTTTTAATAACGATTGATCCGGCCAAAAGACTGCGTCAATTACTTAGCTTAAAAGATGCATCAGAAGTGATTAAGTTCACTGATAAGGAAATCAGCTTTGATGTTTTATTACTTGATCCTAAAACATCATTTGAAAAGATTCTCGGGAAGAAAGTTGATAATAAAATACTAGAAAACTTAACAAGTAGTCGCGGTGGCCTAAATGAGATTCTTGCAGTCCTAGAGATTCAAAATCAACTTGAAACTAAAAAATATGACTCTATCGTCGTCGACACTGCGCCAGGAAAGAACTTCTTAGACTTTTTGAATTCATCAAATAAGATTAATAAATTCTTTAATAAAACATTTGCTGATGCATTCATGTACATTACTAATAAGAATAAGCCTGGACGCTTCTTTAACCGCATTATTACCGCTGGGATTGAGAAGTTTCTTAATTATTTAGAAAGTGTTACCGGCAAAGGCTTTATTAATGACTTTCTTGAGGCCATCACTATTCTCTATGAGAATCGAGATAAGTTTATTGAAGGTATTAAAGTTGAAAAAGTTCTCAATAGTGCCCAGCGATCGAGGTGGTATCTCGTTACTTCTGCTGAGCATATGAAAGAGGTTGAAACTCAACAGATTCTTGACTCAATTCAGGCCCAAATGACCACAGAACGTTACCTAATAATTAACAAATCATGGTATAACAACCTCGCCTCTTGGGAACCCAAGACAGAAAAAATGAAAGAATTTAAAGATATAATAATCAAACAAGAAGAAATAAAAACTTCGATCTCAAAGAAATCACAGATTGAAGCAATTACATTTCCAGACCTCTCAACGTTTGATCCTATCAAGCAGTTAGAAGAGTTAGAAGAACACTGGAAGTAAATGGAGATTTAATTATGATGAAAGGTGCTAAAGCAAACGTTGTCGAAGCAATTGGGAATACACCAATTGTAAAACTTAATCATATCGGTAAGGACCTTAATTGCGAAATTTACGTAAAATTAGAATATATGAACCCAGGTGGATCAACTAAGGATCGTATCGGTGCATACATGCTTGATCGTGCAGTAGAAGAAGGTGATCTAAAGCCAGGCGGAACGATCATCGAAGGTACTTCTGGGAATACAGGGGTTGGTCTTGCGATGTGGGCAGCAGTTCACGGATACAAATGTATTTTCGTACTTGCTGATAAGCAATCAAAAGAAAAGATCGATAACCTTAGAGCATTTGGAGCAAAAGTTGTTGTTTGTCCAACAAACGTAGAGCCAGAAGATCCTCGTTCTTACTACTCTGTTTCAAAGAAACTTTCTGAAACAATTCCAAATTCATTTTACGTAAATCAATACGATAATCTACATAATAGAAATACACACTACACTTGGACGGCTCCAGAAATGTATGAGCAAACTCAAGGTGACTTTGATGTATTTATGGCCGCAGTTGGAACTGGTGGGACAATCAGTGGTTGTGGACGCTACTTCAAAGAAAAAATGGATAAAGTTGAAATTATTGGTGTTGACTGTGTTGGTTCAATCATCGCTGGTTACCACAAGACTGGAGAAATGGGACAAGCTCACTCATATGTTTTAGAAGGTGTTGGCGAGGACTTCATTCCAGAGAATTATGACTTTGACTTAATTGATGACTTTGAAGTTGTTAATGATAAAGAGTCTTTCCTAATGACGAGAAAACTTCTTAAAGAAGAAGGTATTTATGCTGGTGGATCAGCAGGTGCCGTTATTGAAGGTGCTCTAAAATATGCGAAGAAACAAACTACTAAGAAAAAGATTCTTATTCTTCTTCACGATTCAGGAAACCGTTACGCTTCAAAAATCTATAATGATGATTGGATGAGTGATGGTGGATACTTAGATTCATCATTCAATGTTCAAATTTCAGAGGTATTAAATACTCTTGGTAAGAATGGAAACATTATTACTGTTGAAGATACAACGACTATTGGACAGGCCATTACTCTAATGGAAGAGAAGAATATTTCTCAAGTTCCAGTTGTTAGTAAAAATGGTGACATTCTTGGTCTTTGTACAGAGAAGAGTCTAATTAAGCCAGTTATCATGGGTGAGTTCCAAAAAGATGATAATATTTCATTAGCTATCTCTAACAACTACAGAGTTGTGGATTGTAATGAACTTCTTGAAACAGTTGCTGATGCACTACTTAAGAAGGAAGTTGCCATTATCACTAAAGATGGAAAAGTTTCTGATCTATTATCAGAAATTGATGTTCTTCAGTATATGTCAGAAAAAGGTTCTAACTAAGGATCAAGGCTTGAAGAAAAGCACTCTTAAAAAAGCAGCAAAAGCCTCGGTATGTATCCATGCCGGGGCTCACCCCGACAAAGAAACAGGCGCAGTTATACCGCCAATTCATCAAACAACAACATATGCTCAAACAAGCCCAGGTATTCACCAAGGCTACGAGTATTCACGTTGTCATAATCCAACAAGGACGCGATTAGAAGAATCACTTGCGGCACTAGAGAACGCAAAATATGCACTGGCAACGTCAAGCGGTGTTTCAATTGAAATGCTAATAATGCATGCTCTGCCAGCTGGATCAACGATTCTTTGTGGTGATGATGTATATGGTGGAACTTATCGTCTCTTTACGACCGTTTTTAATTCCATTCATAAGTTTATCTTTGTCGATACAACTGATCCTAAAAAAGTTGAAGAGGCACTAAAAGAACATAAGCCTAAATTAATGTGGGTAGAAACACCAACGAACCCACTTTTAAAAATTTCTGATATTAAGAAAGTTTCAGAACTTGCGAAAAAATATAAGACTTTAACTGTTGTTGATAACACATTTATGAGTCCTTATTTTCAAAACCCATTAGATCTTGGTGCTGACATTGTGATGCACTCAATGACTAAATATATCAATGGTCACTCTGATGTTGTTGGTGGAGCCTGTATGCTCAACAACAAAGCACTTTACGAGAAACTTTGGACACTTCAAAAATCTCTTGGACCAACACAATCACCATTTGACTCTTGGTTAGTACTTAGAGGTATCAAGACTCTTGCTATTAGAATGGAAGCTCATGCAAAGAATGCAATGAAAATAGCAAAGTATCTCGAGTCGCATCCAAAAGTAGATAAAGTTCTCTACCCAGGCCTTAAGAGTCACCCTCAACATAAAATCGCAAAAAAACAAATGAGTGGCTTTGGAGGGATGATTACATTTTTCCTAAAAGGTGACATTAGAAAGTCTAAGAAGTTTTTACAAAACGTCGACATGTTCTCTTTAGCTGAAAGCCTTGGTGGTGTTGAGAGCTTAATTGAACACCCGGCGATCATGACTCATGCTTCTGTTCCCAAGAATGTTCGTGAAAGTATCGGCCTAACAGACAACCTAATAAGGCTATCTGTAGGTATTGAAGATGCTAATGATTTAATTTCAGATTTAGAAAGAGCATTTAAGACAATCTAGAAAGTTCCAGGGCCTGCATTTTCATCAATTTCAAGGCCATCAGAGCTTGTGTCTGAAGACTCTTCAACTTCAGTCTCTGCTGCTTTGTCTTGCGTTGTCTCAACTTTTGTTTCTTTCTCTGCTTTGAACTCTGCTCTAGCTTTTTTAATATCTTCAGGTATTCTCGCAATTGGCTTACGAATCATTAATGAATCATAATTACCATTGCGATTAAAAATATTATTTTCTTTCAAGTATGCGTTTAGTACTAAGCTTGCACAAAAAACTCTTCCGTGTGGATCATTAAGATTATTCTTTGCACCTTCTGCAAAGATAAGCCCATCATCTTCGATAATTTTACGTATTGTCTTATACTCATCACAGAAGTCATTTGAAGTTTTATGACACTCTCCGGCCTTACGATAAACATCGATTGACGTCGTCGTTGATTTTATATGAACTGGATCTCGACAAATATCAATCACCCACGATCGATTGTGATACTTATATTCGTTATGGGCCACTTCGACTTCACACTCTTTTTTAGAAATAGTCAGGGTTTTATTTAAGAGTCCAAATGGTGATGACTTATGAGAGACAGAAACATCAAAGGAAGACTGAAAACATTCAGTCCCAGTAAATGCTATTACTGAATTAATTGTTAAAAATAGAATACTAAATTTTAGAAATTGCATTTTTATCTACCTCTATCATTAGAATTGTTTGATCATTTGGTAAGAAGTCATTCTCATTATAGCCCTTTTTTGTTTGAAATGTTAATTCACTAATGAATTCAACAGGAGCCGCCCAATTCTTTTTAACAAATGTTAAATACTCTTCTCCATCAATTTTATCTTCAATATTCTTAAAAAAGCCAGGAGATAGCAATAACAGGCCTTCACCTTTATTTAACTGAACTTCTTGCGTTGATGTATTATAGTTCGATGGGAACGCGCTACCATTTCTCGCTAATACAACACCATCTTTATTTAATAATTCATGATCACCAATATTAAGCACCTCAGCACTTAAGTCTGAAAGCTTAATTCTAGCAATTAAAATGGAAGCATCTCCATATTCAGTAAAGTCATCTTTCTTACTTTCTAAATTTGAAATGACTTTAGTCATATCAATATTAGACTCTAGCTTCCAAGTTTCGATTAGTGATAAGAAGTTTCCGATAAGCATATATGATGATGCATGTAATGAAACAATCCATACTTCGCCACCAATTTTAAAGAAGTCAAAAAACTCGCCACCATTTGATGTACCAGCACAAAAGCGTGAAGTAATTCCTACTCCTCTTAGCTTTTCACTTCTAAATGGCGCCATATTACGATGCATTTCTTTAATATTTTCGACTTGGCCAACAAGTCCTTCCATAACAGAATTCATCTTGAATAATAATTGCTTTTGAGTCTCTAACGCTCTTAGCCCTTCTATCGCATTTTTTATATTGAGATAGTTTTCTTCTACAGACTTGTCTGCAAAAAATATTCCAAGACACATCTCATTGTCTAATAATGAACGATCAAGATCATCCCCTTCATTATAGATAATAATAAAATGGTCCTTGCTTTCGACATTCTTAAATGACTTTGTAAACACCACTTGACTTGCATCAAGTTCACGGTCAATTGAAGATTGTCCCTCTTGAGATTGAGGTAAATTTAATAATTCTAATAGATTATTTAGCTTATCGACGGCAATTTTATCGATATCTGAATCAATAATTCGAACGTGCATAACTCTTCCTAAGTATTCAAAATTATATAGGTATGGCACTAAATTTTGGCACCTTAAGAAAGTATTCTAGCACAATAAGCGACTAATATCATACTAATGCCCCGATTAAATTAAAGATTCCTTAAGAATAACCCGAAGAATTATTAGAATATGGGTATAACCTGACTATAACACTAGGTCTTGATAAATGAAGAAGAGCAAAATCGTAAATTTGGGTGAACGCAGAAAAAAAGCGAGTACTCGTAAGAGTGCTGACAAAAAAACGACATCACCTAAAGCCAACACAAAGAACAAGGTTTCAAACTCTGTACAGACAGATCCTACTGCCGTATTAGAAGCAGAAAACAAGGCCTTAAAACTAGAACAGAAAAAGATCTGTGAGATGGCCGCTCGAACAATCCTTCACGCACTAGACTGCAAAGATCATTATACATATGGACATAGTACTCGCGTTGCTTATTTCAGCCTCACTTTAGGAAGAGAAATTGGACTAAATGAAGAAGAATTATATGACCTAGAACTATCTGCTCTATTTCATGATATTGGTAAAATTGGAGTTCCTGACTCCGTTCTTAATAAACCATCAAGACTTACTGAAGATGAATTCCTTCAAATGAAGAGTCATCCTGAGAAATCTTATGAAATCCTACAAGGGTTTACTCATTTTGAAAAAGTTGCAAAGTTTGCAAAATACCATCATGAGAGATGGGATGGACGTGGTTATCCGGAAGGACTAAAAGGCGAAGAAATTCCTCTTTTCTCTAGAATTATTCTTATTGCTGATACATTTGATGCTATGACTTCAACAAGAGTTTACCGTAAGGGACTTGATTATGAAGTTGCTTATGAAGAACTCGATGAGTTCTCTGGATCACAATTTGACCCAGAGCTAGCACAAGCATTTATTCGCGCAATGAAAAAAGAAGAAGCTAAGCAAGAGAAAACTTTTACTCTTACTATCATTGATGGCCTCTTCAAAAAAGATGCTGCTTAATCTCTAATCACACTTTGGTGTTTCAGCAACAGTATTAATATTATACTCCTGTAAAGTTCTACAATCGTATTCCGTTGCTAAAATCTTCGATGTTGCACATTCCGTTGGCTTGCCTTCTTGTCTAAACCAAGCTTGGTTTGCCTTACAGCTCATATATGCTTCACGATCAACACATGCCCAGTGTTTTCCTTTACAATTATAAACAAGTCCACGACCAAAGTTTTCATAATTTGGTGGAGCACTATACTTAACCTTATCCTTTACGGCCGTTTTGTTTTCTTCAAGCTTATCGACGATTTTTCCTAAAGCAGAATCAAGAGACTCTTTTTGATCTTCATCTTCATTGGAATCTCTTGCTTCACCCATCATAGTAGAATCCATATCACTAGTCTCAGGCAAAGGCGCCACAATAAGTGGATCAGAAGATGACCCCTGCGTTTTCTCACCTAACTCCTGATTCGTTGTAGTTGCTTGATCTTCAACTTGTGGTTCATCCATTGAATCAACATTACCATCAGAGCTTTCAGTATCAGACTTTGTTTCTTGAGTAACGTTTTGATTTGTCACTTCATCTGAAGGTTTCGCCTGAGATTCATCACTTGGCCCAGCAGTTTGACTATCACCTTGTGGTTGCTCATCTTTAGCTTCTACAACTGGCTTAGTTTCCTCTTTAGTATTTTCAGGCTTCTTTTCGTCAGCTTTTTGAACTGTTTTTTCTTGTGCCTTATCTTGCGTTTTCTTTGGTTTAGCTTTTCGTGGCTTTCTTGCTTTTCTTTTTACTGGGGCCACCTCTGGAACTTCTTCTTCAGAAGAATCACTAAGTAAGAAGGTATCAACGGCCATAGCGACTACAGCGACAATTAAGATGATCTTAATGAGTTTGCTTTTCTTCTCTTTTTTCTCATCCTTTTCATCTTCATCATCATCGTCATCGTCGTCTTCATCTTCCTCGTCACCATCTTCATCGTCATCTTCGTCATCAGACTTTTTCTTCTTCATTAGCTTTGCTAAGAATGGTAACTGCTTTTCTAGAAAGCTCTTTTCTTTGTCGTCATCTTCATCATCATCATCGTCTTCATCTTCGTCTTCGTCTTCGTCTTCGTCTTCATCATCGTCAGATTTTTTCTTATTTAATAACTTTGCAAGAAAAGGTGATTGTTTCTCTAAGAAGCTCTCTTCTTCCTCATCTTCATCCTCATCCTCATCCTCATCATCTTCGTATTCTTCGTCATCAGATTCATCATTATCAATAGCGTCTTCAGCTTCGACTTCATCATCAAATTCTGAAATATCTTCATCGGTTGGAATCCCTTGTATCTCAGGTCCTCCTGGTATCTTTATATCAGTAGACGTGGCGTCGTCTAAATCGACTGATTCATCTTCTTCATCAAGTTCATCTTCAGACTCTTCAGAATACTCATCAAGTAACTCTTCATCATCTTCTGACTTCTTGAGCTTTCCTTTCATCTTGTCGAAAAAACCTTTCTTGGCCACGTAAATTCTCCTAATTCTAAACTAAAGAACTCTTTCATTTTACTGTATAAATGGAAATCGATGAAGGAATATTCTCTATTTAGCGCTTTTAACCAACCCTTAAGCTCGGTTAAAGTAGCAAATATTTTTAACGAAATCAGGAGATAGAATCAAAGAGTTTGAATTCAAGGCAGTTTTATCACCAAAATATAATGTCCCATCACCTAAGACTTTGGTTACATTCATGATGACTTCTCCCATCGTGCGACGATAATTAATCTCAACAATAGGACAAATTTTAGATTCAGAATTTTCAAGATAGATCATATTATCAAATTGAATTTTATTATTTAAAAGAGCTTCTGGAATATGCTCTTTAATATCATTGATGTATTTCTCAAGATCAAAAGGAATAGGAAGCTCATTGATTTGAATTAGACGCCCTCCTTTAAACTCTCCCTTATCACTAACGAAATTTTCTACAATGAAGTAGTCATTATTTTTAAAGTCGTAAGTAACACCAAATGTTTTTACAACTTTTACATAGCGAGATTGAACACCTGGAAACCCTAGTCTTTCGAAGTCTTTTACAGAATTTAACACCTTGTTTCCTATTCCAGAAAATGTTTGATCTGGTCGGTAAAAAGTTGGAAATGATTCTTCTAAGTCCTCTTTAGATCTTATAATCTTATCAGCTAAAGGCCTATGCCATTTCGCTAAAGCACATTTTGAATTGGTCTCTTTAACCTGTTCAAAGTTTTCTAAGTTACCCCACCAGTTAATATAATTTGTAATATTGTCGTCAATATTAGGTATCGTAAAACCAAGATCATGAAGATGACTTAAGTACTTATTTGAGTATTTATTTTGGGAACATAGAGTTACATCAGATCCATTATTTACAAGAAAGAAAATATACTCTAACTCTTTTAAGAACTTTTCATTTTTGAAGTTTTTATTATTTCGACTTAAGGCCGCATCGAAATCGAGGTTTACCCTAAATCTCACTTCCATTCCTTGCGTTTTGTAACGATGAATCCATCTTGATAATTTTTAATTTTCTCAATGAAGTCTTCATCCATGCCTGTACGAACTCTTCCTTCATGATCGAAAATCATGCCCTTGGCCCTTGCTGGTGATAGTAAGTCAGGAAGTGAAGAGACATAGAACTCCCAAAGGTCTTTTTCGTTTCTCCAGCGATTTAGCCAATGAATTCCAAATCCCACATGAGAAATCTCGTCTTCATAAACCACATTTAAGATTGCAGATGACTTCTTATCTCCAACTCCTGCAAATATATCACGATAGAATTTTGCAAAGTCTAAGTTTGCAGCTTCAAATGTTAATGCCATAACGGCAAAGTATTCTTCAAAGCTTGTTAACTTTTGCATCTGACGCCAAAAGAAGTCATTTACAGGAAGATCGCCAAAGTCTATTCCAAAATCATTCATTCGTTTTCGATAGAGATTGAAGTGCTTGATTTCATCATCAATTGTAGAAAGTATTCCCGTTGCAATACGCTTGTATTGAGACTTATCTTCAATTGGAATATACATTAGAGCTGCCGCCATCATCTCAATCGCCAGTAACTCATGATTAGCAAAGAAGTGAAGTGCCATGGCCTTCTTTTCATCCAAGTGAAAACTTCCTTTCTTTGGGAATTTCACTTGCTCACTAGAAAATTTAATACGGGACTCACGCTCAGGCATGAGATCTTTGATACCATCGGCCGTTTTTTGATAAGATAAATCACTTACTACACTAGTTGCAGTAAGCTTATCCTCTAGATTTGGTGATTCTAATAATAGCCTTGCGTAATCGTATATATTCATGACTCATCGTTTGGTAACTTTTCTCTTACGACTAACATTCTTACGCTTACCCTGTCCAGAATTTGGTTTGCCTTTAAAGTTTTTACCACCTGGACGACGGCCTTTTCCACCTTGGCCAGGCTTACCGCGGCGATTTCCGCCAGGTCTACGACGAGCGGCCTTCCTCTTCTCAAAACATTCCTCACAAATTGGAAATTTTGAATCATCAGGAAGCTTGCAACCACATGAAGAACACTTAGCAACAATTTTTTGTGATAAGAGTTCATTTAACTGATCAATAGCAAGTTGCTTATTATTTAAAAGCTCAACTTCTGAATAAACGAAGTTCTTATTATTAAAGTGTCTTGAGAGCCATTGATAAAGCTCGACACACTTAATGGAAGTTTCAAGATAATCAATATCCCCAGAGTCATGCTCAATTGGCTCGGCTGGAATCCCTTCCATATTTACATACTTATGAAGGATCCAATTATAATGTTGAACATGATCACTTAAGCCTAAATTTACTGGAGCACATGCAAACCCGAAGATCTCAGCATCAGTAAGTGTCCCATTAGAGTCAGCATCCTCAACCATCTCGGCCAGCTCGATCATCTCTTTCATATCAACGCACTCAAAAGGCTTTTGGAATGTCATTGTGTTAAAGAGCCTTAAGAACTCAGAGAGCTTTAATTTTGGAAGATTATTATCTATTAAAGCACGGTTGACTTGGTTGAAAATATCTAAGTCAGGACCAACCATACATTTTTCACTCTGCTCCAGTACTGCACTCATGGCCTCTTTAATACTTTCGATTCCATCTTCAACTTTACGAAGACAAGTAACAGCACCTTTTGGAAAACGTTGGTAACGTCCTGCTCGACCACCAATCTGCTTAATCTCACTTACTGAGATATCGTGTTGTTGGCCATCATAGAATTTTGATAGAGTCGTAAAAACAACTCTCTTAATTGGAAGATTCATCCCCATAGCAATTGCATCAGTTGATACAATAACATCAGTTTCACCTTGATCAAATTTTCTCGCTTGCTCACGACGAACCTCCGGCGAGAGTCGACCGTATACAATTGAAACTTTATATCCGAGACGCTCTAGGTCTCTCTTGTGTCTTAGTGCATTCTTTCTAGAAAATACAATAAGTGCATCATTCTTTTGCATATCTGCAAGAACGATTGGATGAGGTTCAACATAGAGCTCAGTCATTCTTGTATATTCATTTATGATGAGTTCATCACCACATAGATCGACAATATTTCTTACCATCTCAAGAGCTGAAGCATCACCACATAGGTGAACTTCATCTGCCATGATATTTACTAAGGCCCTTGTCCATGCCCAACCACGAGATGGATCTGTAATCATTTGGATTTCATCAATTACACAACAGTCAAAGACTTCTTGGAGCCTGGCCATTTCAATCGTTGATGAATAGTGAGTCGAACCTTCTCTTTCAATAACTTCTTCACCAGTTAAAAGAGTTGTAACTGCACCTTTAGAGTTTAAAGTATCGTAGAGTTCAGCTGCAAGAAGTCTTAGTGGTGCAAGATAGCAACCTTTAGGAACACTCGAGAGCTTCTCAATAGCATGATATGTTTTACCAGAGTTTGTAGGTCCCATGTGATAGACAATCTTTCTCTTCATTTGTCTAGCAGCTGAGTGAGTCCAAAACTCCCCTAGGTATTCTTGAAGGATAGTTGAAGATACATCCTTCTTTTTGAGAATAATAATTGATTTAACAAACTTCTTAAATTCACGAATTAGATAGCGCTCATTACGCCAATAATTTGTTGAAAGTGATGAGTAGAATTTATGATACTCATCATCTGTGATCAGATCTGTACTTAATTCATTTTCTTCAAGATACTGATCAAAAAGCATATGCACATTACGTTTATGTAATTTTGCTAATTCAGATGGATAAGAAAATTCAGAACGGTAATATTGTTTGACCTGATTCTCTAGACGATTAAGAGATGATCTCTTAATTGTATTTCTTAATTTATAAAAACTCTTATCAAGTCTTTTTTGTAGATCAAAGACGATATCTGAAACAGTATTGAGTCCGCTATCAATTTCTTCTTTGATTGTTTCTTTCTTAGAATCAATTAACTCAACACAGCTTTCGTATACAGAGTCTCTTAATAAAGCTCTGAAGTCATTTACACATTTAATACACTGACATTTTAACTCACCAATTTTATGTTTAGTTAAGTCAACATCTTCTGCTCGAATAAATTTTTGTGTTTCATTGTGCTTATCAACAATTTTCTGCGACCACATCTTGAATGTCTTCTCATGTAGAGAAAGAACATTTTGAGAAAGACCACCATCTTGTCCAAAAAAGACAGCTTCTTTTTCTGGGATAAGGCAATCATCAATAAAGATTAGATCGAGAATATTTTCTTGCTTTATCAACAAGTTGAAATTAGTGAACTCATTGTTAAAGAAGTAAACCAATGATGGATATTCATCAAAAACTTTCCATAACGGAGTCAAAAGACTTTCTAGAAAATCGAGGACGATATGAGCATCTTCGCTCGTTCTAACATAACTATCATCTTCGGCGAAATTATTGACTTTGATAATATTTTTACGTTCTATTTCAATGTTTTCTCTAATGTCAGAGAAGTCAGGTAGCTTATTTATTTCTTGCGAGCTCATGCTTTAAAGATACGTTGCGGGAAGAAATTGTGCAAGTAATCTTAGGTGTTAAATACAAAAAAATACATTATAATCAAAAGGTCATTTGAAAATTAAAATAAATAGGATTCGTTATGAAAACATGGCTCACAGAAACATTTAATATTAAATATCCAATTATCATGGCCCCGATGTTCCTCGTATCAAGTATAGATATGCTAGTTGAAGCTTCAAAGGCAGGTATTATGGGTTGTATCCCAGCGCTAAACTGGAGAACACCAGAGGAATTTGAAGAAGGTCTAAAAGAGCTAAAAGAAAGATGTGAAGGTCCATTTGGAATTAATATCATTGTAAATCAGTCAAACATCCACATGCACAAGCAAATTGATCTATGTGCAAAATATGCACCTGACTTTATCATCACTTCACTTGGAAACCCAAAGGAAGTAATTGAGAAATGTCATCCTCAAGGTACAAAAGTTATCTGTGATGTTGTTGACCTAAAATATGCAAAGAAAGTTCAAGATCAAGGAGCCGATGCAGTAATCGCTGTAAACTCTGGAGCAGGAGGTCACGCTGGACCAACTCCAGCAAGTATTCTTGTTCCATTACTTAAGAGAAATCTTGATATTCCAGTTATTTCAGCAGGTGGTATTGCAACAGGTTCTGGTTTATTTAGTATCATGGCCCTTGGCTGTGAAGGTGTTTCAATTGGTTCACCATTTATTGCAACAAAAGAGTCAATTGTTTCAGATGCATATAAAGAAGCTGTGGTAAATTACGGCGCCAAGGATATCGTCATGTCTAATAAGATCTCAGGGACTCCTTGTACGGTTATCAACACTCCTTATGTACAAAAAATAGGAACAGAACAAAATATCGTTGAAAAGGCCATGAGTAAGAATAAGAAGCTTAAAAAATATGCAAAGATGCTCACTGGTTATAAGGGAATGAAAGCAGTTGAGAAAGCTGCCTTTGGAGCAACATATAAAACAGTTTGGGTTGCTGGCCCTTCAATCGAATTCATTGAAAAAATTGAAACTGTTCAAGAAATTGTTAAACGTCTGATAACTGAATATGAAACCGCAGTTGAAGAGTTCTTAGCAAAAAGATCGTAATTATGTTTAAGCTTCCTAAGGTTTTACGTTATCAAAATTTTAGAAAGCTCTATATTGCAGGCTTAACGTCTGAGCTTGGGTCTTTTGTTTCAGAGACGGCCCTCATGCTCTTAGTCTTTGAACTATCAAGTAATAATAAGGCCTATCTCGGTGCTGCTCGAGCAGTATTTCTCTTATTCCTCACTATCGGAAATCTCATCGGTGGTGTTATTGGAGAGAAGTATAATCGCAAGAAGGTATTACTTTTTACCAATTATATTAGAATTCCGATTATCTTCACTATTCTCTTTGTGGAAAGTCCTGAAGTTGTCATTTTATGTGATGGGCTCATTGCTCTTTTCACAGGAATGTATAATCCAACACGCCAGGCAATGGTAAATGATATAGTTCCTCAAAAGGATATGAATAAGGCAAACGCATTATTTGGTTCGGCCTTTGCAGTACTTCATATGATTGGACCATTTCTAGGTGCCACAATGTTTACCGCCTTTGGAGGTATTAAAGAAGTCGTTGCCTTAGATTTTCTAACATATATCGTGGGTATCTTCTTTATTATGTCACTAACCTATAATCCTCCTAAACATGAAGAAGATAGTGAGAAGTTCATCTCCGAAATAAAGAATGGAATTAAATACGCCAAGACTCAAAAGCCTTTATCGGCGATTCTATCCAACGTTGTCATCGAGGGGCTCGTTCTTGGGTTTATGTTTCCATTAATACTTCCTTATATGACTGAAGTTCTAGGTGCTACAAAACAAGACTACGGTATTGGATTAGCACTTTTTGGACTTGGCGGGCTTTTTGGAGGCTGGGCAAGCTCCACTATTCTTAAAGATCAATCTGTTGGTAAAATTATAATAACAGCGCTTTATATTGAACCAATACTAATGGCAGTTTGGCTACTGTCAGCTTCCTACTTTGCAACTTTGATTATCTTCTTTATATGGGGACTTGTTGTCTTTATACGAATAACAAATCAACTAAATTATGTCTCAAATAAAGTAGAAACTAAGTACCTAGCACGTAGTTTTGCCTTGCTCGACTTAGGCTTCGTCGTTCCAAATATACTTGGTGGGATCATTCTTACGTTTATTGGAAATAGTTTTAAAACAGAAGAAATACTCTATATCGTATGTATCGCATTTTGCACCTTGATTTTTCCAAGGATGTTATTTTCCGATATGAAAGCATTATTTAATATTAATAACGAAACTGTCGAAAGGGATACATCAATCCAAGACAGTATATAAAACGTTATTAGAAGGTATCAATATGACAACAATTTGGTTAAGAGATGAAGATAAAGAGTTTGAAAAAAGAACTCCTCTAACACCAGAAAATGCAAAGAAGCTTTTGGACGCAGGTTACAAAGTTATTGTAGAAAAATCTAATGACCGTATCTTTCCTATCCAAGAGTATGAGAAATTAGGTTGTGAAATCAAAGAAAGTCATGCCTGGATTGAAGAAGCTCCAGTCTCGGATGATGTCTTTATTTTAGGACTAAAAGAATTAAAAGAAACCGACACATTTCCACTTAAACATAATCACATTTACTTTGCCCATATCTATAAAGGACAAAATGGAGCCGAAAAGGTTTTCCATCGCTATAGTGAAGGTCAAGGAACACTCTTTGATCTTGAGTTCTTGTTAAATGAAGATAAACGCAGAGTAGCAGCATTTGGCTACTGGGCAGGATATGTTGGGGCGGCCTTAAGTGTAGAGAACTACTTCTCAGAGTCTCCAGCTCCTCTGCGACATTACTCTTCAAAAGATGAATGGCTAAAAATTATAAATGAAAAGAGACAAGGAAAAAGAAACCCTTGTACCTTTATCATTGGCGCTTTAGGGCGTTGCGGAAGTGGTGCAAGAGAGCTTCTTACTGATCTAGAATTAGAATCAATTAATTGGGATGTACAAGAAACAAAAGTTGGTGGCCCATTTGATGAGATAATCAATGCGGATATCTTTATTAATACAGTTCTTATGACTACTAAGATTCCTCCATTTCTCGATAAGTCTCTAATGGAGAGAAATCAAAAATTATCATATATCTGTGATGTAAGTTGTGATCCTAATAGTGATCTCAACCCGATCCCTATCTATAACGTGCATACAACTTGGGACAAACCTCTTCATAAAGTAGAAAGTTCAATTGATCACGAATGTAATGTTATTGCTATTGATAACCTTCCTTCGGCCCTACCAAAAGAGAGCTCGATTGATTACTCGAATCAATTGATTCCTCACCTTTTAGAGCTTAAGAATGCGAAGGATTACTTTACGTGGTCGCATGCTAAAGAGATTTTTGAAACGAAGAAGTCTGCTAATAAGTAAGCATGTTGCTAACTTTAGCAAAGCTAAAGTGTCGCTTTTCCTTTGCGATAACTTTCCCATTGCTCCTGAGACAACGAAGCCGGGCTTGAACCCGGCTTGTTGAAATAATTTTTTTAGCTAAAGACTGGGGAGCTAGCGCCGCAAACAATAGCCCGCCTTTGGGCGGCCAATTTTGCGGGGCGCTAAATTAGACCACCACGTCTAAGTAGTGCATCAACCTCTGGCTCACGGCCACGGAATCTCTTATAAAGATCCATTGGGTGTTCTGAGCCACCTTTTTCAAGGATATTCTCTCTAAAACGATCAGCAATTGTCGTATTAAAAATCCCTTCCTCTAGGAAAAGTTCAAATGCATCAGCATCAAGAACTTCTGCCCACTTATATGAGTAGTATCCAGCAGAATATCCACCAGCAAAGATATGTCCAAATGCTGTAGAAGTCATTGTTCCTGGAATCTTTGGAAGAAGTTGAACATCCTTAGTTGCTAGAGTTTCAAATTCTTCTACATTTGTAATATTTGAAGGATCACCTGAATGCCATGCCATATCAAGAAGCCCAAGGCTTAGTTGGCGAATCGTGTGACGTCCTTCACCAAAGTTTGAACTATCTTTTAGCTTTTGAACTAATTCTTCTGGGATTAGCTCTCCTGTTTCATAGTGCTTAGCAAATAGATCAAGACATTCTTTTTCAAATGCCCAGTTTTCCATTATTTGAGAAGGAAGTTCAACGAAGTCCCAGAATACATTTGGACCAGAAAGCATACGGTACTGACATTTTGTTAGAATACCATGAAGTGCGTGTCCAAATTCGTGGAATAGAGTCGTCACTTCATTAAAAGTTAGAAGTGAAGGCTTTGTTGTCGTTGGCTTTGTAAAGTTACAAACGTTAGCAATATGTGGACGGATATCCTCACCATTTTGAACATATTGTTCTCTAAATGCAGTCATCCATGCTCCACCACGCTTTGAAGAACGTGGGAAGTAGTCACCATAGAATAATGAAATAAAGTTACCATCGCGATCTGTAATTTCATAAGTCATTACATCATCGTGATACTTTGGAACATTACTAACTTCTTTAAAGTTTAGTCCGTATAATTTTGTTGCAACTTCAAATACTCCATTAAGAACATTTTCTAATTTGAAGTATGGCTTAAGCATTTCATCATCAATGCTATATTTTTCTTTCTTTAACTTCTCATAGTAGTACATATAGTCCCATGATGCGAAGTCTTCGATACCATCTTTTTCTTTTGCATATGCTTTTACTTCATCCATATGCTCAAGTGCAGCTGGCATGGCTTTGTCTTTTAATTGGTTTAAAAGATCAAAAACATTCTTTGCACTCATTGCCATGCGCTCTTCTAAAATATAGTCCGCGTGGCTCTTATAACCAAGAATTCCAGCTCTTTCATGTCTAAGCATAGCGATTCTCTTAACGATTTCTTGGTTATCAAGTTCATCACCCTTAGCACACTTTGTCCCAGAAGCGATTGTCATCTGCTTTCTTAGCTCACGATTTTGGGCATAAGTAATGAATGGCCCAAAGCTTGGATAGTCAAGAGTGAAAACCCACTTACCATCATGACCTTTTTCAGTAGCTGTCATTGCAGCAGCTTCAATAAGTCCTTCAGGAAGTCCAGCAAGGTCTTCTTGATTATCAATTACCATTTCAAAACGATTCGTTTCTTTTAAAAGATGATCAGAGAATTCAAGACCTAACTTAGAAAGTTCTTCATCAATCTTTCTTACCTTATTCTTATCGTCTTCATTTAAAAGAGCACCGTTTCTTACAAAGCCTTTGTAGATTTTGTTAAGAAGTGTAGTTTGCTCAGCATTTAAATCTTCATTCTCTTTGTTATCAAAAACAACTTTAACCTTTGCAAATAAGTCAGCATCAAGGTTAACGTCATTTCCATGTGCAGTTAAAAGAGGAGAGAACTCTTTTGCAATCTCATTCATCTCATCATTTGTATTTGCAGACTTTAGGTTAAAGAAGATCATTGAAATATCTTCAATAGCACTTCCAGAAGTTGCATATGGCTCAATAATATTGGCAAATGTAAGCTCTCCATCAAAGTTTTTAATGGCCTCGATTTCTTCTTTGTGCATCTTAATGGCCTCTTTAATGGCCGGCATATAGTGCTCATTTTTGATCTTATCAAATGGTCTTGCGCCATATGGATTCGTAAATTTCTCTAATAATGGATTAGACATATAGACTCCTAAATATAGTTTATGAATATTTTTACGCTGAACGAAATTTATAGGCCATAAATGAGGCCAGAGATATCCAGAGTAACACTGATATTAGTAGCATATTCTGAGTGAAAGCTAAACTTGTAAAGACTAATAATAATGCTGAAATCCCCATTTTTGACGCACGGTACACAATCATATCAACAATATATTTGGCCCCATACTTTTGTTTCTGCGTTAAAGGGAAATAGAGCATCTCTTTTGCTGCAGAGAATATAGAATAGTCGAGCCCCTTAAAACCAACAAAGAGGATTGCCGTTCCTAGAAGACCTAAGAATTGACCGCGATCCAATATAATTAAGACAAGGAAAACTACTGGAACCAAAATATGTACCATTGGAATTTTTAAATACTTAAAGGCAATTGGAATAACTAAGAGTTGAACAACAAGAGAGAGAATATTTATGGAAGAATATATATTTCCAAGATATGCACCTTTTGCATCAGCACTCTCAAAAACCTCTAGGCCGAGATTAAACTTAAAATTAGCAAGATTAATAACGAATTGAGATAAAATAATTAATCCGCAAATCGAAAAGACGTAAGCTTTCTTTCCTTCTAGAGAAGTTATTGGAGATTTATCTTTTGCTTCAAGAAACTGCTTTTGAGTAAAACTAAAAATTAAAATCACAAGTGCCAAAACAAATAGACCTGCACTTGCCGCATAAAAAACACCGACGTTCTTCATAAGAGTTGTGGTTAATAGACCACCAAAGACACCGCCAATAGAACCTAAAGCGCCAAGAGGGCCATAGACAAGTTTTGCTGTTTTAATATTGATTACAGAGTTTAAATAACCCAATGACAAATGAACAACGAGAATAATATAAACTTCTTTCCATACTGCAAAGACACCACTACCAAATGCTACTCCATTAAATGAAGCAATAAGGGCCCCGCCCATTAAGGCAATCGACGTTGCAACAATTGTATTAAAGATTGCACCAATCGAATAAAGTGTCTGTAAGATATTGATGATGCTAACACTAATTCCTAAGAACATTACAGAGCTTAACCAGATCCATGGAGTGCTTTTTGCACCATAGCTATCAATAAATAATGCCGTAGCACTTGAGCGAATCATAGGATAGGAGAAGAAAGCTAAAAATAGAGTTAGTGTTACGACAAAAATATTTTTTCGCTCAGAAACACTTAATGAAAGAAATCCGTGATGAATTTCTTTAACAGCAGTAATAAGACTTTTCATTATTCAATCACCATTAAAGAGAACTTCTTACCCTCTAAAAACGAAAGAGTCGAAAGATCAAACCACTTACCTGTCTCTAATTTAATATTTAAAAGGTCCTTACGAGCGTTTTTACTAATGAGATCTAATGAATATGACCCTGCTTTTTTATGACAGATCATAGACAGCTGAGTGCCACTTAGATCTAAATCAAATTCATCTCCATTCATTGAGATTAATTCTGAAATAGATTCAGAAACTTTATCTTCGATAGTTGTTTCTTCTTTTAATTTAAACTTACAAAATTCAGAATTAAAAATAGGTATCGTATTAACTTCAATATCAGAGCGAAAATGAGATTTTATAATTTTAGAAATAAAGATTTGACGAGTGGGTTTAACTTTTACATCTAAACAATGAGACTTTGGAAGAATCTTTATGGACTCACCCTCAATTAGATATTCTTTAATTTTTAAACGAGTTGCGTGAATAGAAGGACCTTTCTTAAAACAAAACTCCATTGCATTAACTGATAATGCAATGAAAGCTATTGTAAATATTTTAAGAATCTTGGTCGTCCTCTTGTAAGTAAGTATCACCCTTCTGCCCTTCCATGAACTCTTCAGCAGACTTAAAGTCACAAAGACTTAAAGTTGTTTTAAAATTAAAACCTTTAGGTAGTTTACCATCTTTTGCTAAATCGTCACATGAGCAAGAAAGTGTCTTCATGAAATCGAAGAATTTCGTACTAGTTTCCTCGCTTAAAAGGTGCTCAATCATACATGAATCTTTTTCAGCAATATCTTCAGAAACACCTACAAAATCTTTTAGGAAATAGTAAAGAAGAGTTCTTGATGTAAGAGTGCGATGAACTTCATCATGACCCTTATCTGTCAGAAGAAGAAACTTTGTATCGTCTTCTTCTTTAACAAGTTCTCTTTTCTTAAGATTATTTAAAGCTGTTGATACAGAACCTTTTGTCAGTCCTAAATCTTTGGCGATATCAGTTACACGAGCATAACCTTTTTCTTCCTTCAATTTATGGATGGCCAACAGGTAGTGGACCATTGAATGTGACAGTTCTGCTTCACGTGGTTTTTTATCTTTCGTATCTAAATTGGCCATGATATTTCTCACAAATTAGGTTATAGCTATAATCTAGCAATTTCAGGTATTTTTGGCAAATACCACAGCGCAATGTGCCCAAATTTTGGTGCATTGAAATTCCCCTTTATTTAGAGCAACAATCCCCATAACTCACTGTAATTACATCAATATACTGACGGCACATATTACAGTCCTCCCTTGCAATGCCTCAGCGTGTTAAAATTAAAAGGAATCTAAATTATTGAGGGAAATCAATGTTAAAGATAAATAAACTCATCATTTTAGCTATTTGGGCCACTATAAATATAGATGCCTTGGCCCAGCCAGCAGGATATACAGCTCCGACTCAAGAAGATGTGAGAACGGGAAATCTTACAGATCAAGATAAGATGAAGATGGAAAACTTCACTCATGCTGGTTATCAGAAGCGTGAGGCGGAGGAAGCGTGGGCAGAAGAATGTGGTACCGATGCTTATTGTGACAATATTAAAAATGGTGGAGATGCCACTGAAGGTGAAAAATTCTTAGGGATGTCCCCACAACTATTTAAGGCCGTTGCTCAAGCCTACTCAATGATTATGCCGGCAATTTCACAAGCTGGAGGTGGCGGAACCTTTGGAAAAATTGATCGCACTACAAAGAAGGATGTTACAAGAACATGGTCTGAACGTGGTGTAACAAAGAAAGATGGTTCATTCCAAGTTACAGATGAAGATAAATTTAAGGAATGGAATAACTCAAATGAAAATCCAGTAGATAAAGATGCCGCTACAAAGCAAGCCAATACAGAAGAGTCCAAGGCCAAAGAGGAAGAAGGTGCTGATTATTGTCAGTATATCCCAATGGGAACAGAAATTATCGCCCGCGCAACTCAAAAGCGAAGCGATGAATTTGCATTAGCATCTCAGCCTGATATTGAAAATGCACAAAGTGCGGCCCTTTTTAAACAAGCGCGATCACACCGTGACCGCCAAAAGTCAGTCGATATTCAAAGAAAAGGTTGGGGAGCAACAACAGTTTGCTACACGGCCTCTATTGCAATGATGGGTGGCTCATTTACAAGCCCTACTAACGTTTTAAAACTTGCAGCCTCTGCATTAATGACAAAATACTATATGTGGGAATATGGAATGCATGGTGATGCTGCAGACAAGCTAAACTCAGTTGGTAAGAAATTAAGTGGAAAAGGAAAATGTAATCCTGTTTCAGATAGAGACTGTTACTGTAGTCAGCCAGAAACACAAAATGATGTAACTTACTGTTACCCACAAATCGCTCAACGTAAGGCCCAAAACGGAAACTACCAAGTATCTTGTGTTGATAATAATGTAAAAGAAGATGTTGGTTGTAGTTGTCGCCAAACTAATACATGTCTTGATACGAGAATCTCAGCAAAGATCAATGATATGTACATACCAGGGGGACTTGGATCAAGCCTTGATAACTTCTATAAAATGACAAATGGAGTTTCAAAACCTGAAGGAGCCTCTGACTCGTACCGCGCAACTGCAGGTAAGATCTTTGCAATGGCCAATGATAAAGTAAGAGATGCACTTGATAAGGTTGAACTTCCAAGTTCATATGAAAAGAAGAATGAAGAAGTTGCCAATGCCCTAAGAGACTTTGGACTAAATGGTACGGTTGCAAATGCAATGTCAGCTGCACCAGAGACGAAAGAAAGCAAGAAAGCAGAACAAACACTTAGAAAGCGTTATGGAAGCGGCCTTAAGTATAAAGGAAAGTATGCTAGTTATAAGAAAAAAGATAACGGACTTTATTTTAAAGGTGGAAATGGGCTTAACAAGAAAAAGAAATCAGATAAAAAGGTTGTAAACCCTTATGCTCACCTTCTAAAGAAAAAGAAGAAGAAAAACGCAAGAGCAACTGCTGATATTTTAGACTATTCAATAAAGGCACAAAAAAACGCTGGTATCACAAAAGATAAATCGAGAAATATCTTTGAGATTATTTCAAGACGATATCGATATTCAGCAACAAAGAAATTAGGAATTCAATAAAGAAATATTTAATTAAAGGAATTTTCATGGAAGAAAATTACAAGTTACCAATTCTCATTTTTGATGATGAATGCCCTCTTTGCATTCGCTTTAAAGACTCTCTAGCAAGGCTAGAAGGTGCTAAAAAGATCTCTTTCATCCCAGTAAATGATAAAAAAGTGTATGAACAATTCAAAGAACTTGGACTAAATGAAGAGGAATGCCAAAATGTGGTTCACTACATCACTTCAGATAAAAAGGTTCTAAAAGGTGAAGATGTAATTGCTCACCTAGTGAAACTCTATCCTCTTGTACACAAGTTTAGCTGGCTAATAGAAAGTGACATGGGAAAGAAAGCAACAGACTACTTTCACAAAACAACTAATGCCTATCGCAAAATGATAAAGAGAAAATGTCCTAATTGTATGAAACACGCTTAATCTAGCGAACAAGACTTTTACGAGAAAACATTCCACGATTATACGGCTCTAAAGTTAGGGCCGTTAATACCCAAGTTAAACAAAACTCTGCAAATTGAACCTTATTATCACTTGGTATAAACAGAGTAATAATGAGAAGGATTAAGAAGATTATGATATGAGTTGCCTTTGGCACAGGAAGTGCAAAAGCGTCGATTACGTTCTTAAACTTATCAACCTTTAAATAAAAAACTGGAACAGCAAATAAATAGAAGAAAAGAACTCCTCTAAGAAAGAGGTTCCAAGACTCATGACTAACACCGCGGGCAATTAACCAATTTTGAAAGTTTGTTTCTAATAAAACACTATTAGCATCTCTAAACATCTCAGGTGAGTGCCAACCAAATAAACGTTGTCCCCAACTAACCTCTTCTAATGCACAGATTACATAGAAGATCCCCAAAACAATGAGCATCGTAAGAAACTTTTTATCTCGAAAATTTGTAAGAACTTTACGGCGGTAGAAGTAACCGAATGAGATTAGACAAAGGCCAGCAAAGGTAAACCACTCAAGTAGGCCATTATGTGTACTAAGCACATTATCGAAATAAGCTAAATCTGTTCTTGAAATATAGAGACTATAAATTCCAATTACAAAAATAACGAAAAACGAGATATATTCTGTCCATTTAATTTTAAACATATCTTTAATTTTCACCGAGGTCTGAAAACATGTCAATGCGGGTTTTATGCCTGCCACCTTCAAACTCAGTGGCCAGCCAAATCTTAGTCATGGCAATAATCTCTTCACTATTTGAAATACGCCCACCAAAGCAGATAACATTAGAGTTATTATGCTCGCGAGACAATCTTGCATCATCCTCAGTATGGCATAGAGCTGCTCGAATTCCCTTGAACTTATTAGCAACCATACTCACACCAATCCCCGATCCGCACAGAAGAACTCCACGCCCTTCTTTTTGAACGGCCTTAGCAAGTGCAATAGCATATTCAGGATAGTGACAAGATTCAGTAGAATGAGTACCAAGATCCTCAACATCATAGCCTTCACTTATTAAGAATTTCTTAACAGATTCTTTCTGCTCAAATGCACCGTGATCTGTTGCTAGGAATATTTTCTTACTCATGACTTTACCTCAAATAAGAAAGCCTCCTTTCGGAGGCTTATATTACTTAATAGCACGTATTGGCTAGTATCTGTAATGCTCTGGCTTGTATGGACCTTCAACTGGTACGCTGATGTATTCAGCTTGTTGAGGAGAAAGTTCATCGATTTCAACATTGATTCTCTCAAGGTGAAGACGAGCAACTTTTTCATCAAGGTGCTTAGGTAGCATATAAACATTGTTCTCATACTTACCAGCATTTTCCCAAAGTTCCATTTGAGCAATTACTTGGTTACAGAATGAGTTCGACATAACAAATGAAGGGTGCCCTGTTGCACAACCAAGGTTAACTAGACGACCTTGAGCAAGAAGGATGATTCTCTTACCATCTTTTGCTGTATATAGATCAACTTGTGGCTTGATATTATCTTCTTCATAATTGTTATGTAGGTGCTTAATATCGATTTCATTATCAAAGTGACCGATGTTACAAACAATTGCACCATCTCTCATCTTATCTAAGTGAGAAGCGTTAATTACGTGGTAGTTACCTGTAGTTGTAACGAAGATATCACCTTCAAGAGCTGCTTTATCCATCTTCATTACTTCGAAACCTTCCATTGCTGCTTGAAGAGCACAAATTGGATCGATTTCAGTAACGATAACTCTTGCTCCAAGACCTTTGAAAGACTGAGCAGAACCTTTACCAACATCACCGTAACCAACAACAACACAAGTCTTACCAGCGATCATTACATCTGTTGCACGCTTGATACCGTCTACTAGAGACTCTCTACATCCGTAAAGGTTATCAAATTTAGACTTTGTAACAGAGTCATTGATATTGATTGCTGGCATCTTAAGAGTTCCAGCTTTTACTCTTTCATATAGTCTATGAACACCAGTCGTTGTTTCTTCAGAAAGACCTTTGATTCCATCGATTAATTCTGGGAATTTGTCGTGAACCATATTTGTAAGGTCACCACCGTCATCAAGGATCATGTTAAGAGCTGATCCATCTGCCCACTTAAGAGTTTGCTCGATACACCAGTCAAATTCCTCTTCGTTCATACCTTTCCAAGCAAAAACAGGAATTCCAGCAGCAGCGATGGCCGCAGCAGCTTGATCTTGAGTTGAATAAATATTACAAGATGACCATCTTACTTCAGCACCTAGCTCAACTAGAGTCTCAATAAGAACAGCTGTTTGAATTGTCATGTGAAGACAACCAGCGATTTTTGCACCTTTAAGTGGCTTTGAAGCACCAAACTCTTTACGTAGAGACATTAGTCCCGGCATTTCAGTTTCAGCAATTTTAATTTCTTTTCTTCCCCAATCTGCTAGGGAAATGTCAGCTACTTTGTAGTCTGTAAAGCTCATGAATTCCTCACTTGTATGATTAACTAAATTATAAAAATATTTATGATGGAAACTATATCAGTAAGTTCTTCAAGTTTGAAGTCTATACGGCTCAATAATCACCTTTTTATGGGTATTTTTAGACGAAGAATGAACGATATTTTACTAACTTAGGTTATTTTCTTTGACACACGCCAAAATAAAGCATAAATCCAGCCTATGAATAATCAAAGAAATAGCAATAAAGTCATTAATGACAAGAGTTTTTATTTTGCTTCTTGCCCTCGTGGTTGTGAGCAATACCTCGTCAATGAGCTTCGTGCCAATGGTATTGAAGGAAAGGCCGGCCGTGGTGGTGCAGCTTTCAAGGCCAGAAATAAGGCCACTGTAGAATATATTTTAAATGCCCGTATTGCTTCTCGTGTTTTTAAAGAAGTTGGGTATTTCTATATCCGTGATGAAAAGCAGATTTATAAAAGAGCTGGGGAACTTCCATGGGAAGACTACATCACACCAGAGCAGACTTTTAAAATCAATACTCTTTTAGATGGTGAAAGTAAGGAACTGTTTAAGAGTTCAATCTTCCTATCACAAACTCTAAAAGACTCTCTCGTTGATTATATGAGAGATAAATTTGGCAAGCGTCCAAATGTTGAAACAACAACGCCGACAGTAACTTTCCTACAACGAGTTGAAAAAGTTAAAGAAGGTTGTAAAGTAATCGTTTACGCTGACATGGTTGGTGAGTCTCTTGATAAAAGAGGTTATCGTGAATCAGGCCACCGTGCACCTTTACGTGAAAACCTAGCGGCTTCACTTATTGCGGAAACAAAGTGGGATTGCCAAGGACCTTTCTATGACCCAATGGCAGGTTCTGGAACGATTCTTATTGAATCGATAATTTATTTTCTAAAGTTATCACCAGCATTTTTTAGACTTAAGAAGAACACGACTCCATATTCATTTACTAATCATCCATGGTTTCAAGATTCAAATCTTGTGGATTGGTACTTTGATAAAGTTCATGAAGTAATGACAGACTCACAAGAGAAGATTGATTCTATCCCAAGTGATAAATTCTTTTATAATGATGCAGATGTTGAGAACTTCAAGCTTGCAAGAGCTCACTTACTCGATTGCTTCGGCCGTGTAGACTTTGTTAATTTCAATTGTGAAGAATTTTCTAAAGCATCTGTACCTGCAGGTTTTGAAAGAGGTATTATTCTATTCAACCCTCCATATGGAGAGAGAATTCAAGCGATTGGTTTTGAAGATATCAACGATTTCTACTATGAGATTGGTGAGACATTAAAGAATAATTTTAAAGGATCAACTGCATATATTCTTACTGCCCATGGGCCACTAAGAAAGAATATTCGCCTAAAAACTTCTAAGAAGACAGAGTTTTTAAATGGCGACATAGAATGCCGCCTTTTAAAATATGAATTAATGTAATCTTAATTTTCTAAGAATTCCGTTAGATTCATAGCAAGCTTAGGTAAAGCGTATTTAAGAAGCGAGTTCTTATTTGCAACTTTATCCTTGTGCTTTGCCGACTTTGAAAAGAAGTATGTTCCGATATCTGAATCTTTAAGAAACATTGTATGTCCTTTTCCTGCAAACTTTCTTAATACAAAGTCTGAATCAAGTAAGCAGATATCGCGGATCATAAAGTTACGTGCCATATAGATGATAATGACCTGATCTGAAAGATCACAAAATGACTTCCTAACCTTCACACCCTTAGGTGAAGTTTGATCTCCCCAGTGTACAACGACTTCAACTCGTTTATTATCAGTCGTATAAAAATCGAATCCTCTTTGAGAAGTTGACTTCTTTTGCATCAAACCAAAGATACACTTTGCATACCATTCACCTAACTGAACAGGTAGCTTCTTACCGTTAAAAATAATATGCTCATCTCTTAAAATGTCATAAACCTTATTAACGGTTTCAATTGCATCAAAGATTCTCTTATTATCTGGAAGATGGATAATCATGACCTGCTTGGCCTGAGTTCTCTTAAGCTTACGAGAGAATTGATTCTCATACCATTGAGTAAACTCTTTATCACCAACGAGATCAAGGGAGTCATAAATATATCCCTTGCTCAATAACTCTGACTCATTAAACTCTTCTACTTTTTTTTCCATGAAGCTTAAGGGTGCATATTCCCCTTTCTTCTTCATGACATAAATATTGTCTTTATAGTAGTTGCTACTACCATGAGTTGATTCATTAAAGAGATCAACTCCTTTAATCATACTTTCCATTACTCACACCCGTGTTTTTAATACTTCAAAATTAAACATTGATTGAAGTTAGATCTTCTTCAAAATTTAAAACACTATGAGCAAGACCAATATTGCGTGTTAGCTGATACTGGCAGAATACTTTAAAGTCATCAATTTTTGATTGATAATACTTTTTCTCTTCTTCACTAGAAGCGTTTTTCAATTCATTTTGAGCAATACAAGCATGCTCAAGTAAAAGCCAAGAAACAACAAGGTTTCCACAATAAGTTAGGAAGTCAGTTGCATATGCCATAACACCATTTTGGTTCTTTTCGGCCATAAGCTTTCCAAACTTCTTAACAACTTCTTCACTCATCTCCATTGATTTTCCAATCATTGAAATTTCATGAGGAAATGACTTTGCTTCTTCTTTATTCATTGTTGCTTGAATCTTTTTTCCTACATTAAAGAATGTCTCACCTTTATCCATAAGGATCTTTCTCATAACAAAGTCAATTGCTTGAATTCCGTTAGTTCCCTCATAGATTGTTGCAATCTTTGTATCACGCATGAATTGTTCAATACCGTATTCAGTACAATAACCATAACCACCGTGAACTTGAACACCTTCACTTGCGATGTTGACACCTTCATCTGTACAGTACCCCTTACAGATTGGAGTAAAGAGAGCAATTTCTTTTTCTGCAACCTCATCTCCTTTCTCTGCCTTATCAAATAGATTGGCAGTATAAAGAGTAAGAGCTCTTAGCCCTCTTGCCGTCGATCTCATCTTAAGTAGCATTCTCTTAACATCTGGCATATTAATAATTTCAGTACCAAATTGTGAACGCTCTCTTGCATATTGCTCAGATAGTTCATAACAAAGGTTTGACTGCGCTTCACCTTGAAGTCCACAAAGCAGTCTTGCTTCATTCATCATGATGAACATATTTTTCATACCATCAAATTCTTCACCAATAAGCTCACCAACACATTCTCCGTCTTGGCCAAAAGTAAGCTCACAAGTTGCCTGAGCATGAATTCCCATTTTATGTTCGATCTTCGTGCATTTAACATTATTTGATTCTCCTGAATCAACGTTAAATCTTGGAACGATAAATAGAGAAAGTCCCTTTGTTCCCTCAGGTGCTCCAGGAGTTCTTGCAAGAACGAGGTGAATATTATTCTCGTAAAGATCACTCTCACCAGAAGAGATAAAAATCTTTACGCCATTGATTGCATATTTTCCATTATCAAGTGGCTTTGCCGTTGTCTTTGCATTCCCAACATCAGAACCTGCTCCTGGCTCAGTCAGACACATTGTCCCACCCCATTCACCAGTCATCATCTTCGTTACAAAAAGATCTTTTTGTTCCTGAGATCCAACTTTTAGAATTACATTCATCGCACCTTGAGATAGTCCGTAATACATTGACCAAGCAACGTTTGAACCAATTGCCATTGAAGTACATGCTACTTTTAAAGCATGTGGAGCTGGCATCCCACCAACTTCCTCAGGATAGCCAAGTGCATACCAACCATTTTCATAGAAGTTCTTATTAACTTTGTGAAACATTTCTGGAACGATAACATTACCGTCCACATGCTTTACCCCAATCTCATCACTTTCTTGACGAGTTGGATAGATTTCGTTTTCTACAAATTTATCAAATTGGATGAGGATATCCTTTAATTCGGCCTCACCATAGCCGAGTTCACCGGCCTGTTCTTGAATTTTGCACGTTTTAAATAGATTAAAATTTACATCCATTAAGTCTGTACGATACTTTGCCATATAATAGTCCTTTTTTAATACTAAAACACTATTATTATAAATGATGTTCAGGTTTCATGCACGTAAAGACAAATTTAGCCGGCGTAAATTAGGTTTAATTTAATAAAAAAGCGCGGATATTGCCGCGCTTTTTTGTCAGGTATGTATTTGGGGGATTTAAATCTTAGTAAGGAGTAGCATTAACAGTTGTTGCTTCTCTTGAAACAGGTTGTCTAATAAGGGCCTGATTCATATCAATTAAATTAGCAGCGCCGTTAATCTTAATTACCCAGCGACGAGAACTGATTCTCTTAACATACTCACAATCGGATTGTGAGCCATATCCTAAAGAATAGAACTGAGTGCAGTTCATATTATCTGAATATCTATAATAGCGTCCGTAAGGATCAACTTTATATAAATTACCATTTGCATTGGCAGACATTACATATGATGCAAGATTATTTGCAAGAGATGATAATGAACTTCCAAAGTGGGCATCTTCTGAGTATGTGTATTGAGTACCATAGTAATTTACATTACGATTAATAACTCCATTTGCACCTAACTCTCTAAAACCAATGTCTTGGTTATTATAACTTGATGAAGATGACGAATATGTACAAATTGTTCCATACCATTTTTCTTCACAATCTTGAGAACCATAGCTTGAGTTAGACTTTTGGAAAGCATAAAGGCCTTGAGGCGAGCTTTGACCAAAGTTATTATTGGCGATTGCATTTGCTAGTTGCTGTGCTGTTACAAGACTAGATGCAAGGCCATTAGTTGTACCATTGTTTACATTTACATTGTAATTGAAGCCACTACCATTTAGGCCTCCTCCGCCGTCAGATCCACATCCGACTAGTGAAGCAAGAACAATGACTGATAGAATCGAGTTCTTTAAGTTAAGTTTCATAATATTCTCCGTGTTTGTGTGTGTTTTAAACAATTTGCCTATATATATACAAGTTGCGTGCCAAGTTTTAAGATGAGATTACAAGTAATTAGAAAGCACCATGTGTATAAAAAGTGAACACATTGGGGTATTTTGTATAAACTTTAAGTAGTTATAAAATGTGTTTTGTACAAACACTTTGCTAGGATCGTGATTATGTCGATAAAAAATATAAGTAAAAAGGCCCTCTTAGTTATCCTTGATGGTTTCGGAATTAGTGAAAACACTGAAAAGAATGCTATTAGAGACGCAAAAACACCAACCATTGATAAGTTGTTTAAGACTTATCCATACACAAATATTCAAGCAGGTGGCGTACTTGTTGGACTCCCTAAAGGTGTTGTTGGTAATTCTGAAGTTGGGCATATGAACTTAGGAGCAGGTCGTGCTATTAGGCAAGACTTGGTTCGTATTAATGAGTCGATAAAGAAGGGCAACCTTTGTAGTCAATATCAACTTCAAAAGCTTATTGATACAGCAAAGAAGAATAATAATCGCATCCACCTTTTAGGACTTCTTTCTGATGGTGGGATTCACTCACATATAGAACACACTAAAGAGATCATTAAATGTCTTAAAGAAAGTGGTATTGAAGTCTTCGTCCATGCTTTTATGGATGGAAGGGATACTCCTCCGGCCTGTGGTGATATGTACTTAAAAGATATTGTTGGATATGAAGGCAGCCACTTTGCTTCAATGCAAGGGCGCTCAATTGGAATGGACCGTGATCGTAGATGGGAGAAGATTAAAAAGTCTTACGATATGTATTTAGGTAACGGGGACATTACAGATCTTTCTCCTATGGAATATCTTAATAGCGAATATGAGGCTGGAAGAACTGACGAGTTTATTGCACCAGCATTATTTAATAAAGACTATGCTATTAAAGAAGGTGATTGTGTCTTCTTTACAAACTTTAGACCAGACCGTGCAATCCAGCTAACTCTAGCTTTCAATTATCCAGAGTTCAGTGAATTTGAAAGGCCTTTCTTTCCTGCAATGTTTCTTTGCATGACTCCTTATATTCCTGATGAAATGGATTTACCGGTTCTCTTTGATAAAGAAAAACTTAAAGGAACAATGACAGAGTACTTAAGTGACCAAGGCCTAAAACAATTAAAAATAGCCGAAACAGAAAAGTATGCTCACGTAACTTTCTTTTTTAATGGTGGTGAAAAAGAACCTTTTGCAGGAGAAGACCATCTTCTTATTCCATCACCAAAAGAAGTTTCAACATATGATGAAAAGCCACAAATGAGTGCTCCAGAAGTTACTGAAAAACTCTTAGCAAAAGTATCAAAATATGACTTTTCTGTTGTTAACTTTGCAAACTCAGATATGGTCGGCCATACAGGAAATTATAAAGCTGCTGTACAAGCAATAGAGACTCTTGATGAGTGTCTCGCAAAACTTTATAAGAAGTGTGAAGAGGAAGGGATAACGATGATTATCACAGCTGATCATGGAAATAGTGATCAAATGGTTCATAAAGATGGAACTCCTCACACAGCTCACACAGGAGCTCTTGTTCCATTTTGTGTCATTAATGAAAAATTAAAAGATAAAGCTTTTACAATTGCACCGGGTGAACATTCACTAATGGATGTATCTCCGACTTGTCTCTATATTATGGGACTACATCAAGCACCTAGCTTTACTGGACATCATATCTTTGAATAGGAAATTTTATGAGTGAAGAAACAAAATCAAATAATAATATAAATAGAATTGCAGTATTATGTAGTGGCGGTGACAGTCCAGGAATGAATTGTGCAATTCGCGCTGTTGTTAGAACTTGTCTAGCTAATGATATAGAAATATTTGGAATACGTCGCGGCTATGCTGGTCTTCTCGAAGGCTCACAACATCAAATGGATGCAGCGAGTGTTGGAAATATTCTCCAAAAAGGTGGAACGATTCTACAAACCTCACGCTGTCCAGAGTTTATTAAGCCAGAGATTAGAGCTGAAGCTGCACATATATTAAAAAGAAAGAACGTTGATGCCCTAATTGTTATTGGTGGTAATGGATCATTTAATGGTGCATGGGAATTACATAAGGAGCATGGAATTCCTGTCGTTGGAATCCCTGGAACGATTGATAATGATATCGAAGGAACTGACTATTCAATTGGATTTGATACAGCAGTGCAAACTGCAATCGAAGCTGTCGATAAGATCCGCGATACGGCCCACTCTCACGATAGAACGTTTATCGTTGAAGTTATGGGAAGAAAGTCTCCGGCCATCGCTCTTCATGTGGGACTTTGTACTGGTGCTGAAAATATTATCTTTCCAGTCCAAGAAGAAAAAGAAGTTGATATCGACACAATTGCTAATGATATTAAAAGAGGTCTTAAAAGAGGCAAAGGCTCTTCAATTATTATTGCCTCTGAAGGTGAAACAGAAGGTCTTTCACATTATGTTCACAATGAACTCCTTGATAAGCACAAGCTCGATTCAAGAGTATGTATCCTAGGCCATATTCAACGAGGCGGAAACCCTACTGCCAGAGATCGTTTCATTGCAACCCAAATGGGACATCTTGCTGTGAAGTCACTTCTTGCAGGAGAGAAGGCCAGTGTAACAGCAGAACAAAATGGACAAGTTGTACTAGAAAAACTTGAAAACTGTCTTGGTAAGAAGTTTGAAGTTGAAGAAAAGTATGTTGAAATTGTAAAAACTCTATCAAAGTAATTATATGCAAAAAGTATCAAACAAGAATTTATTTATTATCTTTACTATTTTATTTTCAATTTTTTACCTATGGGATATTGGAAACCTCAGTGCTCCTCGCCAGGGAACTGAATCATTATATGTCCAAATTTCACAAGAGATGTATGACACCAATAATATAATGACACCTCACTATAGAGGAGAAAGACATTGGTCAAAACCGCCATTTCATTTTTGGATGCCATTTCCACTTTATGCATTAATGGGTGAATCATCACTGACGGGGGCCCGCGCTTCTCAAGCAATCTTAACGATTATTCTAGCAGTCTTTACTGCCGGCTGGTTAAAGAGAAGATTTCGAATTGAGCCGCTCTTAACCCTCGCCTTCTTCTTAGGAGGCTATGGTGCAATTAAGTTTGGCCGTACTTTCATGATGGAGACATCACTTTCACTGCTTCCATTTATTAGTTCGCTTTTTCTTTTTGATTATATAAAAGACAAATCTAAAAAGAGTTTTATCTTAGCAATATTATTTGGTGGAGCTGGTGCTTTAATAAAAGGCCCAGTAACTATTGTCATGAGCTTTCTTGCGATGAGCTGTTATCAACTATTTCTATACAAGAAAGATAAAAAGTTCATTATCAAAGAATGCTTTTTCTACTTCTTGGCCATAACGATTCTTAGTTGCTCTTGGTATTTTGCAAGTTACCTAAGCTATAAGGAAGAATTCTTTAATTACTTCTTTGTTAGGGAGAACCTTGGAAAATTCGGAAAAGTTCCAATGCCAATGTATAAGGTATTTCAAGGGCTATTTCTTTATACTCTACCATGGGTATTAATTCTTCCTCTGACTTGGAATAAATTAAAGGAAAGCTTTAAAGGCCTTAATAAAGAAACATATTATTTCTTCTTTCACTTTGTGTGCTTCTTTGTCGTGTGGCTTATTCCTTCACAGAGATCTCATCACTATGCAATTCCAGCAGTGCCATTTTTTATGACATTTCTGTTATTACAAGTTGATCTAGATACTCTTCGAGAAAAATCAAAGTATGTTCTAGCTCTTGTAACACCATTGAATCTTTTATTTTTAGTGATCAGCTGTATTCTTGTATACTTTTCAAATGGTGTAATGATTGCTGTTAATCTTATCTTTTTACTTCTAATCGTTATCTCAATGATTGCTATTGCAAAGAAGAATGTCTTAATTGGATTCAATACAATTGGACTTTATTTAATCTTTCTTTGGTCTATTGTTATCTCACAATTCTATATTCCAGCAGTACCTGAAGGAGCAAAAAGTCTCTTCAAAGACAAGAAGGTTGCCCTTGTTGATCGCAGATCTTATTTCTACGAACAATCTCTTGAGATGAATGTTGAACCAATTAAAAAGCATCAAGTACAAGATTTCCTAAATAAAGAAAACGCTGTTGTAATTGCTGCCATCTCAAGAATCACACCTGAGATAAGAGACTCTCACAGAGTTATTGCAAAGTGGAATAAATGGGTAAGACGAGCTAGATGGCGTCATATAAAAGCGGCCCTGACACAACGTTCATACGAGCCTCTAAAGGAAGATGTCTACTTACTTATGAAGTAATGCTTTTTCATCATTTCAATGATCCAGTCTGGATCATCAATTGGTAAATCGTGTCCTGCTTGTTCATGTAATTCAAGTGGGACACCAAGTTTACGAGAAATCTCCTGACTACATTTATAATGAGCAAGTTTGTCTTCTTTACCGGCCAAGACTAATGTTTTTGCTTTGATACTTTGAGGAAGTTTGTAGTGAGAAGCTGCAAAGACTTGTCTTAAGAAGTTAATTCTTCTTAAAGGCTTATCTTCAAAGAACTCAGCATATGCATCAAGTAGATCATCTGGTAGCTCTTTCATTTTTACAGTTAGAGATAAGGCCTTCTTCTCACGATCTCTTGTGTCTTTATTAAAGATTAACTTTGAAAATGTTCCAATTGCTTCAAAAGATAAGCGGTGGAAGATACTTGCAGTGTCTCTAGTTGATGTATTAAGAAGGACAAGATTTTTAAAATCATCTTCATAGCGATCACACCAATCCAATGCCATCATTGCACCCATTGAAATACCAATAACACTCCACTCTCCAGGGTGCTCTTCTTTTAGTTTGAGCCAATCACTTCTTAAATCTTCAACATACGTTGAGATCTTAAGCGGTGAATTCTCTTCATTCTTACTTCCTACTCCAAGGTAATCTAGAGCAAAAACATTTTGTGTTTCATCCATCTCGTGAAGATAGTCAGGAAACTTATACCAATGGCGACTGTCTCTAGCGAGTCCTCTAAGTAATAACCAGTTCACAGTGAATTCTCCTTAACCCATGCTTTTGAACTTCCGACAGCGCGAAATAAGAATTTAATTAACATGATATGTCTTCTCATAGTTCGATCATAACGATGAGATTTTATCGGATTAAAAAGTCCTTCTCTTCTAAAGATTTGCAAAGGATTCTTCTTAACCCAAATCCAACTTCCCATCTCCAATGTTAAGGGGATATAAACTCCATCAGGATTTTCTTGTATATACTCATCGTATAGGTAATCCCATACGTCACCTTCAATAGTGTAACTTTCTGATGTTGGCTCAATCTGATAGATATGGTGTGGATGTGTCTCATTTAGAAGTTGTTCTAAATTTTCCATTTCCGTTATATTTTTAAATGGCGTCAATGTCTTAGAGTAGGGATACCATAAACGATCTTTGAGTCCGAAGCCAGAGTGGAAATCAACAGAGATGGCCCTCTTTGCTTGGAAGATATTCTTACGACAATAATTAACGAGGGCCTGTAGCTCCTCTTCCATTGCAGCATTTTCTTGCCCCTGATACCAAGGAAGCCTCGGTGTCAGCCTTTGCCCTGAAAGGAGAAATTTCTTTTTCTCTAATGCTTTTACAGGAGCATTTCTCATAAGATCAACATCATTAGCATTGGACCTTCTATGATGATACATCCCCCATGGGTTAATGAGCGGGATTGAAATAATTCGATATTTTTCTAAACTTCTTCTTAACTCTTCATCCCAAGATAGTTGCTTAAACAAAGATGTTAAGTAAGTTACCACAACTTGAGTCCCAACTTTTTCAAGTCCATGAACTCCTCCAAATAAAGCTAATACCGGAGCGCTTAGATCATCGCTTCCAATCTCAAAACTATGGATTGGAAAGCTATCACCGTTGTGGTTAATTCTCGTGATTTCTTGGTATCTAACAAGTGGGTCTTCGATTTTTGTTAATTCACCTATGGCATGTAACTCATCGAAGTCTTTCACGATGCTACCTTTGAAAAGTCTTTATATTATATGGGGATAAGAAGATAACAAAGAACATTGCACAACTTACTAGCTCAATAACTTCACCCTTTTTACCATGATCAATCGTTAAAAAAAGAATATACATCGCAAGAAAGAAGAATGTATGAATTAGCTTTGGTACGGGTACTGCAAAGTCATCAATGATATATTGTACAAAACCAATTGTGCGATAAAGGACTGGTAAAATTAGAACGTAAACACCAGAAATAATTCCAGCAATTAAACCAAAGATAACTTTATTGATTTTGAAATCACCAAATTTTAGATTGTGTAATGTAATATCATTTTGCGTATTGTATTGCTGAAAGAACTCTGGAGAACCTAAATCAAATATTCTCTGCCCCCAAGCTATCTCTTCTCCAAAACCGAAGAAGAATAAAGCGGCAAAGGCCAAGAGTGAAAACTTAAATAACTTAGACTTACTATCCTTTAATTTAAAGAATCGCCATAGGCATAGAATTGAAACAAGTAATAAATAAATAGCTTGCTGCATCTCCAAGAAACCATCTTCTACTGTATAAACTCCAGCAAACCAATTCGGGTTTGAAGCAGCAAAATACATCCCAAAGAAAACCATATGGGCAATTGATGTCATGATTATAATTTCTAATTTTCCAACTTGATCTTTAAATACGCTCATTTGGCCATTATAGTCAGCTCCTAGACTTATGGCAATATAGAGAAAATGACGCATCTGGCAACTTATTTGGTTAAGAGCACTTTGGTAACTGGGCCCAACCTGTCACATAACGCCTCGATAATTTTTCTCTTCTCATCTTCCATGAATCATTATCAACCCCGCAGGCCATTGAACGAATCATACCGCTCCCCTCACGACGGTTAATTTCATCAACAATTTTCATAAGCTTTGCGCTACGTGGATCATCTAACTCTTCAAAGAGACTTTGTTGAATTACCTCATCATCTGAAAAGTCTCCAAGCTTAACTCCGGCCTTTTTAAAACAAACCCCCATTTTAAAAAGATCATCGAGTGCAGACCAGGCATACTTGATAATCTTTCTTGTATCAGATGTTGGCCCAAGAAGCTTAACTTTATCCTTACCGTAATAAGGTACTTCATTTAATTTATGTGGATCACTATGACAATAAACTTCAATTGTTGCACATAAGCTACGCTGTGCCCGCATCTTCTCACTTGCATTAGTTACATAATTTGCAACTGATTCTCGCAGGCTTTTAAGATCAACAACACTGCCACTAAAGGTACGAGAGCAGAGGATCTCTTTCTTCTTTGGCCGACATTCCTCTAATTCGTAACAGGTTATTCCCCTTAACTCATCTTGAGTCATACGACCAAGTTTAGTTAAAGTTCGCTGTATAACTTTTATATTCTTAAAGGCCTTAAAATCATAAGCCGTTTTTATTCCCAAGGTCCTAAGCTTTACACTATTCTTTCTTCCTATCCCCCAAACATCTTCAATAGAAACTCTTTTAAGGGCCACATCTTGTAATCTTTCATCGAGAAGACAGACAACGCCATTGGCTTTTTCTGATTTCTTGCCGATATGATTTGCAATCTTTGCAAGTGTTTTAGAAGGTGCAATCCCAATACTGACAGGAATTCCAGTCCACTGTAAAACCGTCTCTCTAATGCGATGGCCATAGGCTACAAGGTCTTCATCCATCCCCGTTAGATCAAGAAAGGCCTCATCAACAGAGTATATTTCTAGAGAAGGCGCAAAACGGGCCAAGACATTCATCACCCGATCACTGATATTTGTATACAGAGAAAAATTAGAAGAAAAAACATGAACATTGTGTGATTCACAAAGCCTCCTTACCTTGAAATAAGGGTCTCCCATTTTTACACCAAGGGCCTTTAGCTCTGGTGTACGAGAGACAAAACATCCGTCATTATTTGATAAAACCCCTACTGGTTTATTTCTAATTTCTGGCCGAAATAACCTTTCACAAGAACAGAAGAATGAATTGCAATCCACAAGAGCATAAACCTTCTGCTTATTATGACTTCCCATTTAAAGTTCCTTCATATCGCGTGCCACTGCTACAATTGGCCCCCACACCAAGAAGTCCATCTCATCAGTGATGGTGATATCTCGATGCAAGGGATTGTGTGAGCGCAAGATGACTCTCCCATCTTGCTTAATGAAACGCTTACATAGAAACTCTCCATCTAAGTAGACAATAGCAACTCTTCCACTTTTAACCTCCAAGGAGCGATCGATGACCAAAACGTCACCAGGAATAATCAATGGCTCCATCGAGTCTCCTTGAGCTTCAAAGAAGAAAGTCGCTGAACGATTTTGGACAAAGCGCTCATCTAAAGACTGATAATTTTCAATGTGGTCCTCACTGATTCCAAAGAGGCCACAATTTGCTACTGGAAGTTTCTTGTGCGTGTTCATAAGATTCATTATAACTTACGCATAACTTACGCACAAGATAAAAGAAAACCTTTCCTAATCTATTAAAATTCAACAACTTATGATGCATCTGGGAACTTAATGATCTCATCAAGGGGAATAAAGTACGTAAGTCCTCTTAAGTCATCATTGTAACTGGCGATCACCTTAAGTTTTAAGTCATCCAATCGATGAAGAAAATCTGATGATGTTTCATCAAAGCGAAAGGGCTCAATCTTACCACGTGTTGAAATCCTTCCTGCACAAAGACAATCACTTAAGTTTTGAATAGGAAGAACACCGGCCATGGACCAATAGAGAATAAGAAGTGGTAACTCAAGCCAGCGATAAAGTTCTTCTTTAGAACTAAGAGAGCCAAGAACCGTATTATCATCAATACAAAGTACATAGCGTTTAGGAGCAATTTTCAAATTATACTTTTTTGATAGAAAGATAAATTTTTCTTTAATGGCCTTTCCCTTTGAACCAAGCCCCACTATTTCAAGGCCAGGAATCCCCTTAGATGAATAGCCATACATCTCTGTTAAATGGGCCTTACTTCCCAATGGCAGTAACCCAAGCATTTGTTTGTGCATACTCTCCTCCGATTAGGATGAATATATGCAAGGAATGAAATTTAACGGAAGTTATAAATTAGCAGAATTAGGAATCTTTGACTTTGATTGAAAGAAACATTTTAAACGAGGTGGGTAAATTTCTAGAATCATAGAAGTGGAAAGATCAAGAGAGTGAGCAAACTCAGACTTTAACTCATTACAAGATTCATTAGTATTCTTACAAAACTTCGAATACTTCCCCTTACATGCAAGCTCAAGGATGACAGTATCAGAGAAGTGACATGCAATTTTACCATCAACGAGATCAAAGCGCGCCTTAGTATAATTTAAATTACCTGTGTATTTCTTTTCACAAAAATTAGAGATTTCAAATGACTTGCCCATGCAGTCAATTTTAGAAGAAGATTCCTTACTAGCGAGTAAAGCATCCTTTACGCCAAAGAATTCACATACTTGCGTGTATGAGAAGAGCTTGCGGTCCGCCCCCGTAACAAGTTCACTTGTCACATTGGCAAAAGCGAAGAATGGAATTAGCAGTAAGATATATCGCATAAAAAAGGGCACCTTATAAGTGCCCTCTATCTTACAAGAAAAATATTAACCTGGGAAGAGCCCTCTAAATCTCATTGCTCTCTCTAATCTTTTAAGAGCAGCAACGAAAGCGGCCTTTTTCATATCGATATCATATTTCTGATGAGCTTCGTAAACGTTCTCAAAAGCATCTTTTAGAATATCGTGAAGTTTTCTATTGATCTCTGATAGATCCCAGAAGAAATTCTGAAGTCCCTGAACCCATTCAAAGTAAGAAACGATAACACCACCAGCGTTACAAAGAATATCTGGAACTAAGAAACAACCATTCTTAGTTACGATATCAATTGCAGCTTTATTAAGTGGACCGTTAGCGCCTTCAGCAATAATCTTTGCCTTAACTTTATGTGCATTCTTTTCAGTGATTACACCATCAATTGCAGCTGGGATTAAGATATCAACATCAAGAGCGAAAAGTTCTTCGTTAGAAATTTTCTCTACTCCATCCATGTCTGCTAGTAGGCCACCTTTCTTTGTCCATTCAAGTGCAGCATTAATGTTTAAACCATTTGGATCATAAATAGCACCAGAAACATCTGATACAGCTACAATTTTTGCACCTTGTGCTTCAAGATCATGGGCCGCAGGAACGGCAACTTTACCAAAACCGTGAATAGCAACAGTTGTGCTTGTATCGATTTTCATTCCTAATTTCTTAGCAGCAAAGTTTACACAAAAGGCAACACCTTTACCTGTAGCTTCACTACGACCAAGAGATCCACCAACTGTGATTGGCTTTCCTGTTACAACACCTGGAACAGTGTAACCTTTTAGTTGTGAGTAAGTATCAAGCATCCACGCCATAGTTTGTCCGTCTGTTCCAATATCTGGAGCAGGGATATCTACTTGTGGACCAATAAATGTATTAATTTCTGTTGTGTATCTTCTAGTTAAACCTTGAAGTTCTTGACGAGAAAGTTTTGTTGGATCAACACAGATTCCACCTTTTGCTCCACCTAGAGGTAGACCAACAAGGGCACATTTGAAAGTCATAAGCATTGCAAGACCAGCAGTTTCGGCCAGGTCAACGCCTGGGTGAAAACGTACCCCACCTTTTCCAGGTCCAAGAGTCATATTGTGTTGAACTCTGAATCCTTGAAAAGTTTTAACAGTACCATCGTCAAGACGAATTGGAACTGCAACTTGAAGTGCTCTTTTTGGGTGTTTAAGTCTGTCGGCAACGTTTGGATCGAGTCCCATAATTGCGGCAGATTCTTCTAATTGCGCGATGGCATCCTGATATAGTGGATTATCTAGAAGATTGCTCATTTTTTTTAACTCCGTTATACGTAAAATAATTCCTAATTTACTCCAATTATAACGGATGAGCTAGTAAATGCATGGGGCAATTACTGACTTTTTTTGCCAAATTCGGTTAATTAGAAATTGAATGGAGTTGAGTAATTTAAACGTAACTCGTGCGACGCATTACTTCCGCCAACAATATCTTTCGCCGAAGCTCTAGCAGAGAGTCTGTCTGTTAAACCTTGTTCTACATAAAGCTCAATATTTGTTCCAGCAGTATAGTAATCAACTGAGGCAATCGTGCGAGTTTCATTGAAATTCTTTCTTACTTGCATCATTAGACCATCAGATAGAGATAGAAATGTATTAGCATCGACAAATGGATTTTCGATTTTAATAATAGCAAGACCCTTAAGAACCTTTGCTCTAAACTTAACTTTAAAGTTATCTGAAATTTGTGCTTCAGACTCTGGTGTTAACGTTTCTTTCATCTGACCAACTTGGGCCATTGTTGAACCTTTCTTTGCCCTTTTAATTGAGCCAGAAATTCTCTTATCAATATACTTTAAAAAATTCTTATTAAAGTAGCGCTTTCTCTCATCAATAGTTGAGAGCTTATGAAATGTTGTGGAAGTTAGATCCCAATTTCTAACATATTCATCTCTTGCCTGCATTTGATGATAATGGTTCGACATCCTCTTTAGAACACCTGCATGATCATATACAAAAACATAGTCGAGAAATGTTTTATAATCTTCTGGTTTTGGAGCAAAGTCCACATCAGCGTAAAAACTTTGTGGGGTACGCTCTTGAAGTTTGACTTCAACTCGAGGGTTAAAAGACTTAAAAAGAGTTAAATCTTTTTTCACTTCGCCTTTAGCAAGTGTATTACATGTGAACAGAAGCAGTGATAACTGTATAAATCTTGAACACTGTGTAGAAATTTTACTCTTGTTTTTCGCTGTGTTTAGCATGTTAAGTCCCTCAAATTACATTAATAAACTATTCAGTTACTAATATAAGTTGCAAGGGTCATGCCAAGGATGAATAGCTTCACCCTTGGCCATGCTTATGTCTTACATATCGACGATATTTTGTGTTTCTTTGAGGAGCTCATTAAGTAAGGACTGAGTTTTCTTATCCAGCTTCTTACCTTTAGCTTGTGACTTTAATGTCTTAATAAATGCATTTGCCGTAAGTCCTTTTGGAACAGTTGGCTTTTTCTTCTTTCTACCTGGCTTAATAACACCACCATCTTTGATGGCCTTCTTAAGTTCAGCTCTTTTTGTTAACTCACCTTTATAAAGCATTTTAGTTAGCTTTGTTTTAAGTGGGCTTTTCTCAAGAGCATCAAGTTCTAGAAGTACATACTTTTCAATATTATGAGCTTTGGCCGCTTCTTTAACTTTCTTACCCATTTTGGCAATCATTAAAGACCTGTGAACTTCAGACTTTGAAATACCAAGAGCCGCTTGAATTTTTCTCTCACTCGCCTTCGTTGCTTTTTGGTAATTTAAAATACCATCGGCCTTATCAATATAGTGAAGTGCTTCACGTGATGAGTTCTCAGAGAATTGAATTGCCATAAGCTCTTGTTCATTCTTCTTATCGAGAATAAAACAAGGACACTTCTCTTTTTCAATAAGAGACATGGCACGGTAACGTCTCTCACCACAAACTAATGTTAGTCGACCAAGCTTATCCTTATGAAGAACAAGTGGTTGAATTAGACCATTTTGTTTGATGTTTTCAGCAAGCTCTTTTAGAGAACTATCATTAAATTTAGTTCTTACCTGCTCTTTTACAACAATCTCTTTTAAGTAAACTTCATCTAGCTTCGCTCCTTGTAGAAGACGATCACCAGAAAGTCTCTCCATTACGGAGCTATCGAGATTATCTGTTAATTTTAAAGTTTTTCTTTCTTTCTTAGAAACTCTTGGAGCAAATTTTTTTGCCATAAATTCCTCTTCCCTATGTTGAGACTATTTTCTTTTAAAGAGGGCCAGTCACACACACATGGCCCCTTTAAAAGCGAAACACATCCGTGTGTCTCAAAATATTATAGATTTAATGATTCCCAAAGCTTTTGGTAATCTTGATGTCCGCGCGACTTCTTACCCATTTTACAAATAGGTCTCTTTAATGAAATCGACTCTTGCATCTGAACAAGATTACGAATTGGTGGTGTAATGTTAAAAGACTGAGCAAGTTCTTCTAGTCTTTGCTTTTCAATCTTTCTTCTCGCATTAACCATTGATGGAATGATTGAGAATTCTAATGAAGAGTTCTCAGTCTCTTTGATAATTTCAAAAGTATCCATTAACTCTTCTAGACCATCAATAGAGTAATCTTGAGCCTGTGTTGGAATTAGAATCTTATTACTTGCAACAAGTGCCATAATAAGTTCATCACCAAGCATTGGAGGTGTATCGATTACAACGTAATCAAACATTCCCTCTGGAATTTGCTCAAGTCTTAGCCTCATCAGTCTCTCCTTACGGCCAGCTTCTTTTCTAATCTCACCTTCTGAAAGAATCAGAAGCTTTGATAGATTGGCCATATGACGACTTGATGGAATAACAGTAATATTCTTATGAAATTTACCCTTACCTTCTGAAGGCACCATAACGTCTTCGATAGTAACGTCACCAATTAACCACTCAGGAATAAGAGTTCTGTGAATCTGTAAATTAAATGTTGAACTTAAATTGGCCTGTGAATCTAGGTCAATAACAAGTACCTTGTGACCTTTATTGGCCAAGTGAGTCGCTAATTGGTAGCACTGCATTGTTTTACCAACGCCACCCTTGTTATTTGCAACCGTTATAACTTCCATGTAAGCTCCCCTGGTCATCCATTTGACCAATATAAAAAACTATCTATATAAAATGTTAAGAAAAGTATCACGCAACGTCAAATACCTGATTAAACAATTTGAGCCCCATCAAATCTATTTTTAGACGCACATGGTAAATTACTCATAAGGTGACAGCTTGTGAGGAATGTTCTAAATTCCCAAACGTCGTATTAATAAAAGGAGTAACGCATGATTAACTTTATGGAAGTTGGTGAATTAAAGGATTTAATGGATAAGAATACAGACCTTATTCTTGTGGATTGCCGAGAGCAAGATGAGTGGGATGCAGGTCATATTGAAGAAGCTATTTTTATTCCACTATCAGACTTCGCTAATCAATATGCGAATCACTTAAAAGATAAGAGTAAAAAAATTGTTGTTCAATGCCGTAGTGGAAAGAGAAGTTTAAACGCTTGCCAATTTCTACTGGAAGAAGGTTTTGAAGACTTATACAACCTAGAAGGTGGAATCCTTGCTTGGGGAGAAAGTGGTTACCCAATTAAGGCTTAATCAATAAATTAAAGGAATAAATATGTTAGATCTTTTCGGAAAAGAGGAAGTTCACCGTCCAATAATTTCTCAAGAAGAATTATCAGACGAAGAAGTGCTAGTTGAACTCAGAAAGATTAAAGAGGAGCTTAAGGACGAAGTTGTTGTTCTTGGCCACCACTATCAGCAAGATGACGTTATTGAGTTTGCTGATTATAAAGGTGACTCACTAAAGCTTGCTCAAGATGCGGCCTTACTCAAGGATAAGCCATATATCATTTTCTGTGGCGTTCACTTCATGGCCGAAACTGCAGATATGCTTACAGGAGATGACCAGAACGTCATCCTTCCAGATATGCAAGCAGGTTGTTCAATGGCCGACATGGCAAACCGAGAAGAGATTGATAAAGCATGGGACTTCATGCGCAAATCAACTAATGATAAAATTATTCCTATTACTTATATTAATTGTGCTGCAACTTTAAAGTCATTTGTTGGTGAAAACGATGGAACAATCTGTACTTCATCAAATGCACAAAACATTATCAAGTGGGCCTTTGATCAAGGTCAAAAACTATTATTCTTTCCAGATCAACACTTAGGAAGAAATACTTGTCATGACCTAGGAATCTCACTTGATGAAATGGTTGTCTACAACCCTAATATGCTTAATGGTGGGCTAACGAGCGAACAAATCGATAAGGCCAAAGTTATTCTTTGGTACGGATTCTGCTCAGTTCACCAAGGCTTTACAGCAACACAAGTAGAACAAATTAAAAAAGAAAAACCAGATACAACTGTTATCGTACATCCTGAGTGTAACTTTGAGGTTGTACAAGCGGCACACGACAACGGCTCAACTGCTTACATCATCAATAAGATCAAAGAAGCACCAGCAGGCTCAAAGTTTGCAGTAGGAACAGAGATCAACCTTGTTAATCGTTTAGCAAATGATTTTCCTGATAAAGAAATCACTTCACTGTCACCTTACCAGTGTTTATGTACAACAATGTATCGAGTAAGACCGCGTTGGCTACTTGCCAGCTTTAGAGCGATTAAGGAAAATAAACCTATTAATATAATTAAAGTAGATGACAAGACTAAGGAATACTCACTGAAAGCATTAAATAAAATGCTTGAGTTAAGTAAATAGGTTTTACACACAAGAGAGAGAGGGATTTAAACATGCAAGAGATTTACGCTGACTACAATGGCAGTGCTCCAATTTGCAATGAAGTAAAGGAGTACATTATTAACCGCCTAAACAAGGGGCCATTTGCTAACCCAAATGCCACACACCATGTTGGAACACGCGTGAAGGTGGCCATGGAAAATGCACGCTCTGTATGTGCAAAGCTTCTCGGTGCTCAAATGAGTCAACTTGTATTTAACTCTGGCTCGACAGAAGGTATCTCAACTGTTTTTCAATCTGTACTTTTAAATAATCCAAAAAAGAAAATAATCATCTCGGGAATCGAGCACTCAGCTGTTACAAACAATGCTCTTTTCTACCAAGAAAATCACGGCCATGAAGTCTATACATTACAAACTAAGCCAAATGGAATTGTTGATGTAGAAGATCTCATTAATCATATCGATGAAGACACTGCACTTGTTGCGGTGATGGCAGCAAATAATGAAACTGGTGTTATTCAACCTTACTTAGACGTTGCAAAAATATGCCAAGAAAAAGGTGTTCCTTTCCTATGTGATACAACTCAATTTGTAGGGAAGACTGAATTTAACTTTGCTGAATCGGGAATTGATTACGCTGTAGTGGCCGGACATAAAATTGGTGGTATGACAGGCTCAGGCTTAGTTCTTGCAAAAGACCCAGCAACTTTAAAACCTCTCATTATTGGTGGAGGACAAGAGAAAGGTCTTCGTGGTGGAACTCAAAACTACCTCGGAAATGAAACTCTTGCCGTTGCCCTAACATATGCAATGAATAATCTACCAAAATATGAGGCCATTAATACTAAACGCCAACAATTTGAAGAAAATATTAAAGCTAAATTTCCACAAATTGTTATCATTGGTGAAGATGCCCCAAGGCTTTCTTCAACATCATACCTTTCAATGCCAGGAATCCATGGCCAGGCCGTGCAAATGGAGCTTGAATCTGAAGGAATTTATGTAACAACATCATCAGCTTGTTCTGACAATAACCCTCAAACTTCTAAAGTTCTTAAGGCCATGGGAGTAACTGACGATATTGGTCGAGGTGTTGTGAGAATTTCTTTAGGGCTTTGTAATGATCCTGCCCTCTATGATAGAATCGAAAGTGCATTAATAAACGCTTACGAAAAACTATCAAAGATAAAAAGTTATTAAGACAAAAAACCTTTTCATCATATTTTTAATTTTGGGAACTCTCATTTCTTGTAGTGAGAGTTCTCAAAAATATAATTCCTTAAAGCTTACTAAGAAGTTCTCTAAGAACACTAAAGATTATTCAATTATTATCGCTTATACTGGTAATTTAAAGTCGCAACTCACACCTCACAAAGACGAGCTGATCAATGGTTCAAAAATAGAATTTGGTGGTGCACAGCTACAGAGAAAATACCTCAGTGCCATAAGAAGTGAACTTGGAAATATTCTTTTAATCGATGGTGGGCAGATTCTAGCAGGTCAATCAAAAGAAGATGGTGACGAAGTTCTTGAGCATATAAATGAATTAGAATACGATGCCGTTCTCTTATCAGATCATGACCTCATTAGCTTAAAGAATCAGAAGAATAAAGAGATCAATATTCCATTTGTTAATTCAAATCTCTTATCACTTGATACAAATGAATCCCTTTCAAGCTTTAATAATAAAGAAGTAATCATTAAGGAGATAAATGGTGTAAAGGTTGGAATCTTTGGACTAACACCATATAAACCGATACTTAAAGATGAGGATGGTTTAGAGGGAATCCTCTTTGATGATGTCGTTGCAAGAATCCTTAATATAAAAAGAAAGATCAAAGGTCAGACTGATATAAATATTGCTATCTTACATGCTCATGATGAGTGTAGTGATAAAATCGATTACCGATTTAAAGACTGTAAAATTGATCGTAGCTTCATTAAAAAAATCTTAACGCGCCTACCTCCAGATACCATTGATATCGTTTTTAGTGGAAGTAGTATTGAGCCTGTAACAAAGATCCTAGAGTATCCTGTTGTCTCTAACCTTGGGCATGGGGAATTCATTACTCTTTTAAGATACTTTCCAAAAACGAAAGAGATAGAAGCGCAACAAGTAAGAATTTGCTCTGATTTCTATGATGTAACTAATAGTTGTTATATTTCTCCTGATGACATTAATGCCATTAAAGAAGTGAGAAAAAGTCGTCTAAAACTTAGGCCAGCTCAGGTACTTAAGACAAAAATCCTACAAACAAACTAGAATTCCATCATCATTACAAAATGTTTCAAGGCCAGGCTCACAAAAGCCAGCTGGAGATCCATTAAAGCAGAGGCTTGGAAGCTTTGTATCTAAAACTTTATAACCACGAGGACAAGCTGGCTGATTTTTTGTACCGCACTTATTAACTCCACAGTACTTACTACCACCTTGTTTACAATTGAAATCTACGACTTCATAACTTCCACTAGGACACATATCACAAATATTTGCCACTACATCCTTACACTCTATATTAACTCCGTGACAGAGTTGGCCATCTTTTAAGACTTTATCCTTTAAGTATTCAAGGCCACCACTAATGAAGACATTATCAAAGTAGGACTTTTTTAACTGATTTTGAAAGGCACTAAACTTTCTTGGCATTCGGTAGTTGAATAAATGATAACTTCTTCTTTCACCGCCAAGAAATAGATCGAGGCTGACTTTATCAACAGCTGATAGTGAGAATTTAAGAGAGGAGATATTCTCTTGAAGCTTTATTTTTTCATCAAATTGGCACTTATTACCACTTTTAGAAACGTAGCGAAGTATCCCCTCTTTTTTATTAAAAGGAGTTTTATAAAATGCACAAAAGTTATCGAATTCAAAAATCTTAATCCAAGTATTCTTTGGTTGTTCGATATTACCTTTATTTAAATATTGATTATTAAATTCAATCTTCTTTGCAAGAGACAATCTTTCTTCAAGATCAAACTTTTGTGACCAACATGAAATAAAAAGCAGAATAAATACTAAATATTTCACTATAGACTCCTCATGCAACGAAATGCAATGCGATAGTCATTAGTTAATTTATCAGCTCTTAGGGGATCAAAGGCTATATTATTTAAACCATATCCTTCACCATCCCAATATCCGCGCATACCATTTTGGTGTGCTTTAGAATGCCAGCTGAAATAGAACGAAGAGAGTTTTAAGTTCTCACTTGGGTGGATGATATTTCTTAAGTATTCAAAAGGCCCACCAAAGATCTGATAAACACCGGCCCATGAAACATTTCGACTATCTTTTTGTATATAATTTTGATCTAAACACTCACTTGAATAACTTTTTTCACAAAGAGATAATCGTTCTTCTTCCTTAATTTCTTCAACATGAAACTCTTTCATTCGTTGAATCTTATTAAGTAGTGTTTTTGTATTCTTTCTTGTCCAAGGATAGAGCGGTGCCCTTAAGTACTTAGTTGTATTATCAGTCAAGTCTTCTGGATGAATTGAAATTGCATCAAAAACTCTTGCAGTGAGTAAACTCTTTCCTTGAAAACGGCAATAGGCTTCCATCTCTTCAACTGACAATCCATAAGTATACGAGTAGAGATTCTTATCCTTGATTTTTTTATAAGCAGACTTTGAGAGCTTATCATTTGCTAAGTTCTTCCAATTCTTTACTTCCCAATTTTGTACATGAAATTTATCTACAAAGAGATTGCGATTAAAGTTATCCCAAGAAATTGTAACTTCTCTTTTATTGGCCATAAAAGGATAGTAACGTTGTGGCACGTAGGTTTCTTGGCAACTATCCACAAAGCTAAGTTGTAATTCTTGATCATAATCTTGAGCCTTTACAACAAAATCATAGTAACGAAAGCTTGGCATCTGATGATACGAATAACCTTGAACGAGAGATAATGTCTTAACTTTTTTATCAAGATAAACATTCACCAACTTTTTTTCTAATAGGCACTGAAGATACTCAGGAAAACATTGATAATATTGGTCATCTACATAACTAAGAGTTTTACACTGACCTTCTTTATCAAGACGTGCATTTTCCCACTCAAACTTCAAAGTAGACGCTATTTCTTCGATTTGATCCGGGCTTAGAGTCTTTTTTGTTTGCAACTTTGTAAAGCCCCAATACCCGACACCAACACTCAGAATTAATATAGTAGTTAAAATTATTTTTTTAAACATTTCTCACTTATGTGTAACACCCAATCAATGGTAAAATTATATATAGAATTTCCTTATGTTAAAAGGATTCAAAGGATTATTATGGATTGGATAGATAGCTTAAATAATTTAGAAGTTAACGGCAATGAGATCATGTCATTTTTTGAGTATTATGAACTCTTTAAGAAGTCTCCTGAAAAGGAATTAAGGCCAACTTCTGCTTACCTTCAAGACATGGTTAATTACTTTGGCCGTGATGATCACAAACATTTAAATGTTTTCTCACATGATGACCAAGATGCTCCAGCAGTATTTGGCCAGTATAAGATTGAGGAAAAGATCATTGAGCAACTAAGAAATTTTGCAGAAGAAGGTTTTAATAATAAATTCATACTTCTTATTGGGCCAAATGGTTCTTCAAAGAGCTCACTTGTTAAGCGCCTTATGAAAGGTGCTGAGGATTATTCTAAAACAGATGAAGGTGCTCTTTATACATTTAGTTGGATCTTTCCAATTAATACAGTCATAAAAGGTAATCTTGGATTAAACCAAGCATCGACAACTTCAGATTTAAGCTCTTACGCACAATTAGAAGATAAAGATATCTCAGCTATTTTAACATCTGAATTAAAAGATCACCCTCTACTACTTATCCCAAAAGAAGTTAGAAAGGATTTAATCCATTCTGCTTTTAACGAGAATCCAGAAAAGCAGGAAGAAATAGAAAAGTCTTACCTTGTCCGCGGTGATCTCTCAAAAAGAAATCGTATGATTTACGATGCTCTACTTAAGAATTACAAAGGAAAGCATGAAGAAGTCTTAAAACATATTCGCGTTGAGCGCTACACTATCTCTCGTCGTTATTCGAGAAGTGCTGTTACAATTGAGCCTCAACTACATGTTGATGCAAAGATGCAACAAATCACAATGGATCAGAGACTTGCATCTCTTCCACCTTCACTTCAGTCATTAAATCTGTTTCAAATGTCTGGTGAAACAATTCATGCCAATCGCGGTATTCTAGAATATTCAGATCTACTTAAAAGGCCATTGGATACATTTAAGTATCTACTTATGACAATGGAATCCGGATCAATTAATCTCGGTGGTATTTTAACTGAGCTTGATATCTTCTTTATTGGTACATCAAATGAAGTACATTTAACGGCCTTTAAGCAACACCCTGACTTTAATTCATTTAAAGGACGTTTTACATTTATCCGCGTACCATATCTCTTAGACTATAAGAGTGAAATGAAGATCTATCAAAAACAAATCAATAGTATTAAAGATCGTACTCATTTTGAGCCGGGTGCTCTTGATGCCATTGCAAAGTTCGCCGTTATGACTAGGATTCGCTCTTGTATGACAAAGCACTACGAAGATACGAAGAAACTTTCAGCTATCGTAACAACTCTTAATCCACTTGAGAAGGCCGGACTCTACTCTGAAGATAGAATCATCCCTGGCCGATTAGACGTAGAACAAGCACAAATCTTAAAACATAATATTGAACGTATCGAATCAGAGTTTGAATTCGATAATCTCTATGAAGGTAAATTTGGTATCTCACCAAGGGATATTAAAAATATTATTTATCGTCTGGCAGATATGAATAAGGCAATTACTTTTATTCAAGTTCTGGACTACTTTAAAAGAATTATCAATAAGAAGTCAGAATATGACTTTCTCAATATGTCTGCTCATGGAGATTATCATAATCCACCAAAGTTCATTGAGCTAATCAATGAATCAGCACTTGATGACTTTGATAAGAAGTTAAGAGAGTCATTAGGTCTTGTGGATGATCGCTCTTATGAAGATTACTTAAAGAGATATATCGAAAATATCAACGCCATGATTAAAGGTGAAAAGATTAAAAACGTTGTAACTTCTAAGTATGAAGATGCAGATGAGTACTTCATTAAAGAATTTGAAAATAATATCAATCTAAAAGAAGATGCAGTTAACTTCCGTTCTCACCTTATTTCTAAACTAGGTGCTTGGTATCTGGATAATAAAGGCGAAGAAGTCGATTATACTAAAATCTTCCCAGAAGTTGTGGATCGTCTAAAAGAATCATTTAGAAAAGAGCAAGAGAAGGTAATTCATAAGATTGCTAAGAATCTTGTTTTCTTTGAAGCAGAGATGTCTGGAAAAGAAGTAAAAGGCCATATCCCATTGAAAGAAGATATCAAAAAAGAAATTAAGGTTGTTATTGATAATCTTCAATCTTCATATGGTTATTCACAGAATGGTTCATTTGAGTTAATAAAGTATCTAATTAAAGAACGTTACTAGTACTAATTAACTTAGATAAACATGGCCATCTTAAATAAGAAATTCACGACTCAAGTCTATGAGGTGACGTATTACGTTGAAGAAACTCATCAAGGGATGAGGTTGGATCAATTTATGCAGATCTATCTTGAAACGTGGTCTCGCCAAGAAGTGAAAAAGAGAATCAAGGCCGGTGATGTTCAAATCATTGATCGTCCAGGAAAGCCTAGGCCATCAACGACTCTCCATTATAAAGAAAAAATCTTTTTTCGAATCACAAGAACAACTCAAGAAGACGAATATTGGCGTGGTAAACTTATTGAACTCGATGAAAAGCCTGAAATAATTTTTGAAGACAATGAGCTTATTGTCATGAATAAGCCTCCATACATGGCCTGTCACCCAACTGGCCGCCACCTCTTTTACTGTGCCACAGTAATGTTTGAAGAAAAGTATGAGAAAACCATCCACTCAATTCACAGACTTGATCGTGAAACATCAGGTGTAATGATGCTTGGAAAAGATCCACAGATAGCAAACCTAATGGGTGAAGAGTTCATCCATGATCGCGTTAAGAAGTGCTACTTCTTTATTGCAAAAGCAAATGAAGATTACAATGGAGCACAAGAATTCTTTTCAGATGAAAGACTTGGAGCTAGTGAAGAAGGGTTAAAGCGAGTTTATATCGATTCTTTTCCCGTGGACTCTCATGAAGGAAAGCATGCCTATACTGATTTTAAAATTCTTTTTAAAGAAGGTGATTATGTACTTGGACTGGCCTTTCCTCAAACTGGACGCCAGCATCAAATCCGTGTTCACGCAATGCTTAGAGGCCTGCCACTATTAGGTGATAAGCTTTATCTTGGTTCATTTGAAATGTTTCAACGCTTTAAAGATAACTTGGCCGCACCAGAAGAATTTGATCAGATGGAGCACAATCGTCACTGCCTCCATGCCATCGGTCTAAAGCTTCACTACAAGGGTGAAGATCGCATGTATATCTCATCACTTCCAAAGGACTTCATCCCGCTAATTAAAGAGCGTTTTTCAACACCAGTAGATGAGATTGAAAAAACTGTTAAAGATAAAGCTAGAGATTATTTTTCAGGTAATTAAGAACACCACTTGGCCCAGCGTTTTCTTTTCCCTTTAAAATAATGTGTGGTTTCACACTTAAGCGATCCATAACTGAATCAATATTAGAAACACCAATTGAAGTCTTAACCTTATCAAACATTGATTGATCATTTAGACTATCACCAAAGTAGATAGATTCTTCTTCCATATTTAGATGTGAAAAGAACTTATTAAAGAGAACCTTTGTTGCATTTGCCTTTGATAGGTTTCCACACCAAAAGTTTAAGTGAACATTAGATGTTGAGTAATTAATCCCCTCTTCATCCATAAGGTGACAAATTTCATTTTTAAATTTCTCATCTTCAAGATCACATAATTCAATCGCGCGATCAGATACTCGCCCCAAAGAATCACTTGTTAAATTTAAATTAGGATACTTCTCTTTAAGCTTTACACAAAAAGCTTCAAGCTTTGCCAGCTCACTTTCTGGAACTAAGAATTCATTTTGAATAAGTCCATTCTTATCACGCCAACTAAGAGCTCCTCCGCCTTCTGAGATAACGATAGGAAGTGTTGAAAAGTGAGTGATTAGAAAATGTGCCCAAGAGATACTTCGGCCTGTTACGATAACAAATGGGATCTTTTTACTCTCAGCAAGATTTAAAATATCAAAAAGCTCACTGCTCATTTCTGTATGGTGAGTTAGTGTACCGTCAAAGTCTGAAAGTATAATCTTTGGAGTTGTCATCGAATGCCTCATGTAAAAAAGGCGGCCATTAAGCCGCCCTTTCTTATATAAAATTTTTGTAAGTAATTATAGAGGAAAAGAAACACCAGCTAAGAAAGCTGTAAATGAATCCTTTAGGCCAACTTGAACTTCCATTGTACCGTTTAGGTGCTTGAAGCCTTCAATTGGTAATTGTCCGTTAATCCCCGTGTTAAGACTCATTGTTGTTTCATATCTCTGAGTATCACCATTTAGTGATAGTCCTAGAGGAATTGAAGCATATGGATAAGCTTCTTTACCCCAAAATGAGAATCCCTTCGTTACTGTTGGAGCAATTGAAAGCTTTGTAACACCTTCATCAAACTCAGTAGAACGCTCAATCATCCCTTTTACAGAAACACGAGGTTGTTGCATATAATCTGGATACAGTTCATAGTCCGCACCAACAAATAGTCTTTGTGAACGATCACCACCAGAAATTCCTAGACCACCATCTACGATTAATTTCTCGTCTAATTTATGAGTGTAGCGAACTTGCATCCCCATTCCACCCTTATCTGATGTAATTCCAGTAAGTTCTGTAGCAATTGTCTTTGATCCGCTTAGCATTGGCATTGTCGATTGTCCGATCCCGTAAGCGAAGATTGAAGCTTGTGACAGCATCATTAATGATAGAAACGCCTTTTTCATATATTCCTTCCTAGTTTTTAGTAAACTCTTTAATCATTTTAATGCCTTGTCCTAACTATATGCAAGGAATTCCTAAGACACTTCGCACAATCCTTACACACAAAAGAATTACAGGTTGACTCATAAGGCCTAATCAATTATAAATAATTCCACATTCTTATGGTGACCGTAGTTCAGTTGGTAGAGCGCCAGATTGTGATTCTGGTTGTCGTGGGTTCGAGCCCCATCGGTCACCCCATTAAAAAAAGCCCCCTCATCCGAGGGGGCTTTTTTTATTTGTGGATGAATGATTGGGTTTTGTAGCTACGGCAATGTCGTGGGTGGCCCTCACGATGAGGGTCCCCCGCGAGGCCACGATGGCCGCAAAGCGGGGTCACCAACTCTGCTTTATTTCAAAACCTTTATAAGAACAATAACTTATTTTAAAAATCTAAAGAACAACTCAATATCTAAATAAAATCAGAATTTAGTATATAATTAACAAATGAGAGAGTTTTTTACAGACATCTTATACGAAGTTTTTGCGAATACATTGTATTACTTAGGCTCATTCATAAGGTGGATATTTTCAGATCGAAGAGAATCCTTCAGTCATTTCCATTCTCGTAATGAGAAAAAATGGTACGATATTTTTATCTCTGTATCCGTAACTGTTATCATTGGTTTAGTTATCTACTATTGCTTTATTATAGTTACAAGAAATTAGCTGTGTTAATAGAGAGGATTGATATAAATGAGACATTCTCTAAAGTACTACCTAATAAAAATATTATATATAATAGGAAACTATATAAGATGGATATTGAGCGGAAGAAATGAGATTTTCAGAAGCTATCATCGTAAAAGAGACTTATATTGGTATGATCCTTTGATCTCTTTTTCTATATTATTAGTTATAGGTTTTATTATGCGGGGATTATATTTGAATTTCATACAAACATAGATGAATAATTCAATCTAATTCTCTTACGCATAGCCAACGAAAAAGCACCTGGAACGATTACTCTTGAGACATAAAGAGCTAATAAAGGAGTTAAAGTGCCAACATATAACCCCAAGTCGCTTGGATATAACAACTTCATAAGATCTAATTCAGCAGCACCATTCCAAACATACAGTATGAATGACTGCTCAATCTGCTGGATTGACTTGTTGGGTGTTCGAGGTCTTTCTCATTCACAAATCGTATCTGCTGTTAATACAGCTTTGAACTGTGCTTCTGAAGCCTCATGTACAGGACCTATTGATCAAAATGGAAATTTAATAGGAACCCCAAACAGTGCAATCCAGTATGCAATTGTGGGTAATGCCTTGATACTAACCGAAAAAGATATGCCGAAAACTAGAGCCGCTGCTAAGCTCGCGTTCTTTTACAGAGTCAATATTCTATCAAGACTACTAAATGAACAAGGCTATCTTCACAGAGGTGTAATAACGTCCGGAGAAGTTGACTGTTTTATATATGAAAGTTCTACACTTATTACTGGTAAAGGAGTAGTAAAAGCAGCGAGCCTTGAAGCAAATTTAAAAACGGCAGGTTTATTTTACGATGAAACTTGGGATGAATTTATAAACTGGAGACAAAAGCAACTTGATAACCAGAATTTCATTGTTCCATTTTCAATGTTATCAGGGTGGAACTACTCAACTCATTCGCCTGGTCTATCAGGAGTCACCTTTAGTCAATATGATGGATGGGTACACTGGGATCAGAATATTCAAAATGGCAATCAAAGCATCAATAAAGTTGTTAATGCCCAAAGTTTAATAAATGATTTAAGAACTACATTTGGACTTCCATAAATTATTTCAAATCCAATTCTAACTGAGGGTTATTCTTTTTAGCGTTCTTCTTTTTCCAAATCTCACTTGTCCTCTTATATCTACATTTAGGACAGCCTCGACCACTTGTTCTGTGGTTACTTGAATCTTGCCAAATATGCCTACATCTTCCTCTCCACCAAACGACTCGCCCTGACCCAGGAGTAAAGTATTCAGGTAGAAGTAAATCATTCTTAGTTGGATGCCAATCTCTAGCGATATCGGGAAAAGAAATGACAAAGACTTCTCAAAAGCGACATGCTTTCTTTTTGTATATAGTTCATTGAAAAGGTCACTTGCAATCCATTCATCTCTATTCATGTACTTTTGAATTGCATTATTTAAGGCCAAGGGCATTTTCTTATTCTTAGCTTTGATTACTTTTAAAATATTTTTAACTATCTCTAAATTAATTTCTCTTTTCTTCGCTTGAATATCCGTCGATTCTAAAAGAGGTAGTCCTTCTTCTCGAACTTTTAATAGAAATATCTCCTCTGATAGATCTTCATTCTTTTGAATATCTTTCTCATGTTTATCTGCATGCCAATAAACACCATCATACTCAATTCCGAATTTTAACTCTGGAATATATATGTCAACTTCATTACCTAATACAATTGCTCTATGATGAACATCTTTGAAGATTGTTTTTAGTTCACAAAATATTCTTAATTCTGGGATTGAATAAGCAGGATTACATTTAGGGCATCCTGTTCCATTAGTCCTATGTAATATCGTTGCTTTCCATTCATGATCATCTCCTTTGGAGCACTTCCACCATACTTTTTTTCCAGTGCCCGCAGGTACATCTTTTGGCGTTAACTTACCATTCTTTGTTGGATGCCATTCTTTAATTAATTCGGGAAATGTTTAAGCAAAACTCTTCTTATTCACCACGAGACTCAAGAACACCTAAAATTTGATAAATAGAATTTACACAACTCGCTAGTAAATAAAACCCTTGTTCAACGAGAGGCATCTCTTTTTTAACAGCTACCAACTCTAGATAGTTATCAATATCAGATCCTGGTAAATGTGCATCTCCATGCCTTAACTCATAAGCACCTACTAGAGGACCCATAATCTCTCTAGCCTTTTCATCACCTACAGAAATGGCCAATAGTCTTTCTACTGATTTTAATGAACCTGGTTTCTCACCTTTTTTCAACTCAATAAGCTTGTGAACTTCAGAAGTATTAAAGCTATCAGCTGTTAATCTAGCTACATCTTTTGCCAATGCATAAAGCTCATTTTGATTTGTAACTCTAAATCGGTGAGTTTTCTTTGCTATATCAACCAGCTGCTCATGATCTCTTACTAACTGAAAGTTAAATAATTTATCTGATAAATAATTTAATTGCTCTAGACCCTTTAGAAGAAAACTCTCTGGAGCTTGAGTATTAGCAGGATCTGCATGCACTTGTGAATCTTGTAGTTCCTTAGAAACTCCACCATCTGGTACAATATTATAAGAAGACCAAATTTGTTGCTCCCATTCTGATTGATACGAAATATCTTTTGCATATACATTTACTAATCCTAACGAATTAATTCCAAATACAACTCTCATACTATGTGGATTAGCTGTAATAGAGCCTGTTTTAGCCGTATACCACTCTAATTTTGAGTTTCTTTTTGCTAATAGACTCGAAATAACTTCGGGCTTAAACCAAAGCCAACGGCCACTATCTCTCAACTCTTTTGATTTAAGCTTTTCTCCTGAACCTTCAACTATGTATTCAATACTTACTTCATTATCTTCTTTCTTAACTCTAGGGCTTTCATTTCCCATTTCGATAATTTCAGTACGCCTAAACTCTCCCTCAATATAAAAGAGTTTTTGCCCTTCAAACTTCTTAGTAAATGAATTTGATTCGAATTCACCTTCAGTAGGATGAGGCAATATTGGCACCTCTTCTTCTGGATCAACATCGGTCCTACTTACATGGAATACAGCCATTGAACCTCCAAAAAGGTTACCACCTTCATGAATTTCAGAAATTCTACCATCCCATTTACTTAGGCCATCTACCTCAGAAGGATAATCTTCCTTCCAATCAATCTTACTTCTATCTTTTTCAACTGTTGACCTACTTCTATATGAGCATAATGTGAGATTCATATTTCTGGCACATAAGTAATCTTTTAAGAACTTTGATTTTATTTCAATTAAAACAGGTCTGTTCTCTGAGTTCCTAGTCAATTTTACAACTTCTTCATAATCTTCTTCTGGACGAATCCAAACATCACCTTCTCTTAATAAATTTAATGCTGTAACTAAGTCCTGATTAAGGTGCCAAACTGTGCCATCAACTGAGTTAAGTTCCTGCTCAATAACTAAATTAGTACCAACAAGAGTCCCTTCAGTATAAATATCTTCATTAAACTGATCGCTTGGATAGTAGTTACCATCTTCATAGTAACTTCCATGACTTCTCATCAACCCCATACTATCCCAGTTCATTTTCTTTGAAGCTTCTAGATCATCATTGAAAAATGCAACTGAGGTACATTGAAAAATCTCGCTTTTATATCCTACTAAGCCATACTTCCCTTCCTTAATAGGAGTGTGGATTGCCCTTAATGGAATCCATACCGCCCTGGAAAAGTCTCTTCTCTTTATATCTTTAAAGTCATACCAGTCTTGATTCATAAGTTGTCCTTTTCAAACCAAGATTTATTTATCACAAAAATTATAAAGCGTCGGGCCAAAAATCAGTTTAGTATTTGGTGTATAGTCTTTCGATGCCACTTACCCTTTCTGGTCTTAGTAGGAATCTTCATTGAGTTGAATACACTGGCTATTTTCTCGTAGCAAATCCCTTATCTCGCAACTCTCTCATCTTCTTGATATTCTCTAGTTCACGCTTATCACTTCGTTCGTCTGAGTGCTGGCCATAAGCAAGGCCTCGCTTTCTGTTACGATTTGATCCTGGCTTATTAGTCTTGAATCCAAACTCTTTAAGGAACTTTAAGACTGATGTTCTTGCACATCCTGCGTTATCAGCAATCTGTTGACACGATAGGCCTTCAACAATATATTTCTGATGAAGGTAAGCCTTGGATTTATATAGTGTATTTGATCTAAGCTTAATGATAATGGTGCTTTCGACGGGCTGAAAAAATGTATTTTTAGTGTCGGTTGAGCACCCCATTTAAAAAAGCCTTCCTTTTGCGAAGGCTTTTTTTATTCCTGAAATCCAAATTTATGCATAAAGAGACCGATGGGGCGAGAAGTGAACGAGCGCGCGTTAGCGAAGAGCTGGCCCGGACGGCCAGCGGAAGCGAGTGAACCGGCGACGATTGCTTGAGCGTGACGCGAAAGCATGAGGAGGGGCCCCTCGCACTTTCATCGATCTCATCTTAAGCAACGTCGTGGGTGGCCCTCACAATGAGGGTCCCCCGCGTGGCCACGATGGCCGCAAAGCGGGGTCACCAACTCTGCATCTTCACTTACATCTTAAGTAGTAGGCTTCTTCTTAGCAGGCCTACGTCGCGCACTTCGTTGCTGATTATTTCCATTACGGCTTTTATTAGCAGATGCTTTCTTACTTGGGCGCCTGTGATTTTGAGGTTGAGCAGGTGCTCCAGCAACTCCATGAAAAGGATGATCCTTATCTTGTGGAATTTGATACTTAATTGTCTTTTCAATATCTTTTAAAAGTTTCTTTTCTGTGTCATCGCAAAATGAAATAGCAATTCCATCACGTCCAGCTCGGGCCGTTCTTCCGATACGGTGAACATAACTTTTAGGATCATCTGGAAGGTTATAATTGATAACGTGAGTGATATGAGAAACATCAATTCCACGAGCAGCAATATCAGTTGCAACGAGGACTCTGATTGTTCCCTTTTTAAAACCACCAAGGGCCTTTTCTCGTGCACCTTGAGACTTATTTCCATGAATAGCAGCAGATGTTATTCCAACCTGATCAAGATGTTTAACAACTCGATTAGCGCCGTGTTTTGTCTTTGTAAAAACAAGTACGTGCTCAATTGATTGGTCCTCTAGAATATTAATTAAGAGTTTTGGTTTATTTGTCTTGTGGACAAAATTGATTTTCTGATCAATCTTTTCGACAGTTGTTGATTCAGGTGTTACTTCGACTTTCTTAGGCTTTACTAGAAGCTTTTTAGAAAGGTTTACAATATCTTGTGGCATCGTTGCAGAAAAAAGTAGCGTTTGCCTCTTTTTTGGTAGTCTCGCAATAATCTTATTCACATCGCGAATGAATCCCATATCAAGCATGCGATCCGCTTCATCGAGGACAAAGGTTTCAAGTTGGCCAAATTGAATTTGGTCATTACTCATAAGATCTAAGAAACGACCAGGAGTAGCAACAATTACATCCATCCCTTTTTTAAGCTGTAGGATTTGTGGCCTTGGTTTAACTCCACCGAAAATAACCGTACTTTTTATGCCTAGGCCTTTTCCATATTCTTCAATATTTTCATTAATCTGAGATGCTAACTCTCTTGTAGGTGTAAGAATTAAAGTTCTCATATGTCTTGGCTTAGTTTTAATTTTATTTGAGCCTAGATTATTTAAAATTGGTAATGAGAACGCAGCAGTTTTTCCAGTTCCAGTTTGTGCAATTCCAAGGATATCTCCACCTGTTAATACGTGTGGGATTGATTGGGCCTGAATTGGAGTTGGTTTCTTATAGCCTTTTTTATTTAGGCTTGAGAGAATTTCTGGTAATAGTTTTAGGGAATCAAATGAATTGATTGATGACATAATAAATATCCTTGCTCAATAAGCGTTAATGCCAATGCTTAATCCAAATACTAGCACAGGCGAATATTTAAAATGTATCTAGATCAATCCCCTTCATCTCTTGTATTAGGATACAAGTCAACCTTTAATCGCGTTTATGTAAAGTATATTAGTGATATCCCTTCTTAGAGAGTATTTTGTTCAGTGAATTTGCAAAGTTTTGCTTATCTTTAGCATTAAATGAGTCAGCGCCTCCTGTAACGACTCCTCCATCACGAAGCTCCTTCATAAAGTCTCGCATTGATAGTCGCTCTCCTATATTCTCTTCATCGTAGAGTTCACCGCGAGGATTAATAGCAAGAGTTCCTCTTCCAACAACTTCAGCGGCCAATGGAATGTCAGCTGTAATGACGAGATCATTTACTTCAACATGTTCAGCAATATACATATCAGCGACATCATCTCCGCTATCAACTTTAACAAAAGAGATTAACTCGTGATGTGGGATATTCATATAGGAGTTAGCAACAAGTATGAGTGGGATTTGTAAACGAATGGATGTTTTAAAAAGTATCTCTTTTATAACCTTAGGGCATGCATCAGCATCGACCCAAATCTTCATCTCTTTCTTTTGCATTTAAGAATCCCTCATTTAATCAGATAATTCATCTTAGATCGTTAAATACTATTTGAATACAGACTTTAATAACTTCATCAAAATAGCAGGTAAACTATTATGGTGCTTTCGTGGGATATCCGGTGTTGAATCAATTAATTCTTTAATACGTTCGTGACTTACTTTGACTTGTCCATAATGGGCGATAAGAAAGTCATTGATACCAAGATCGATATAGCGCTGAAGTGAGCTTCGATACTCTTGTGGTTTCCAGATTGGATAAGGCCTAAAGACATTAGTTTTGGTACTGACGAGATTATCAGCAATATATGCAAGCTTTTGTTCTTCATGAAAGATACTTAAGTCCATTATTGTGTGCCCTGGACACTCTAAGACTTTCCAGTTTTTAAAGAATGGAACTTCCATTAGATCAGTTAGGATATAGTCGAGCTTAACATTGCGTGAAAAAAGAATATTTTTAAATCCTCTCTTCTTATTTAAGGCCACAAGATAAGTAAGTAGGATATCAACCCAATAAGTAACGATACCAAAAGGGCCAGAGTACATTAGATTAAGATCGCGAGGGCCGGCGATTGGTATTCCTTTCTTTTGAAAGAAGCTAACCGCTCCCATGTGATCGGGGTGTGCATGAGTTGTGATAACTAATTTAATATCGCTTAAATTTCTATTTAAATTGCTTTCAAGATATGATTCCACAATTTCAACATCAGGCCGACAACAACCATCCAGAAGAAGAAACGAGCCGTTTTCTTCTACGAGATAGATTGTTTGGATATAGCCTTTAAGTTGATGTATTTTTAAGTCCATAAAGCCCAGTTGTTATGGATTTACTGATAAATAGATTTGATATCAGTAATAGGAATGGCCATCACTTCATCAGCATCATCCACGTCTGTTATTTCAACGCGACTACCATCAAGAGAAAGAGAAATTGTACCATCTAAGTTTTCACCACTTTTTAATTCAACAGTAACAAACTCACCTTCAAGTAGTTTAACATCTTTTCTGATCTTCTTAGTTTCCTTTGCCGCATCAATGACATCAAGGCCGTAAATTTTCTCATAAGCAAATGTCATGCGTCGCCCGTCTTCAATAGAGGTGAAGTTAAGTGTTTCATCACCAATTTCGAAATCACGGCCAGCAATTGAAGTATGATTGGTTCCATTATAGAAGTGAACATTAACATCTTTATTCTTTAGATTTTCCACTTCCCCTTCTAAGAGTTTTTTATAAATTTCAATTTCACCTAAAACTTCATCATTTATACTTTGTATATCACTATAGCTAATGAGGTATGCACCTTTAGAATTATTAATTTGAAGGCCACCACGTGCATAGCTATGTATCTTTCCTTGGATATTATCACCTTTCATATTGATAATAGACACATCACCACCGACTCTTACTTCATAATTTTTTATGATTTTCTTAAGTGCACTAAAGCAATTGCCAACTTGGAAAAATGAAGCTGTTGAACGAGAAGACGTAGGATTATAATTTGTTGAATACCATACAGCTGTAAAGGAAATGGCAATAGCTGCAAAGCTTCGAATAACTTTTTGGCGTTCTGTTATCATAGCAATTTTATCGGCTAAACTATGGTTTTCCTTAACTATCTTCATGAGTTAAAATAATTAAATCAACTAGTTAGAGGATACCATTATGAATCTTAGTGCTATTGGAATTGCATGCGAAAGTCTAGAAGACTCTATAAAATTCTACGAAAACTTTGGATTAAATTTTACCCAAATTGGGGATGAACATTATGAAGCCACAACAAAGTCAGGACTTCGCCTTATGCTCGATTCGTATGATCTAATGAAAAAAATCAATCCAAGTTGGGAGAGGCCAATCTTTCCTGGTATTACTCTTTGTTTTGAACAAGACAATCCACAAAGTGTTGATAACTTAGTTAATAAGCTAAAAGATAAAGATGTAATTATTGAAAAAGAGCCTTGGGATGCTTTTTGGGGCCAACGATATGCTTCAGTTAAAGATCCAGATGGAAATCAAATTGATATCTTTGCTCTACTGTAAATGAGAACCACTGGTGCAGAAGTCTTGAATATGTTTATTAGTTGAAGGAGTGCCACAACACAAAGAAGCACGAGTAAGATCAAATGAATTCTTATGAAGGAACTCTTTTGCACGCTCGAATAAAACTTCTTGATGAGTATTTAGATTAGATAAGTCTGAATAACAGGTTTGAACAAGTTGTGCACGACGTGCCGACTTCTTTTTTTCAAAGCATATCTTTTGAGGAGTACCATCATCTCCAAAATCAATCGACTTTATGATACTTGATAGACTTCTTCCACGATGCCTACCCCTTGAAGAAAATTCAACCGAATCAATGACTCCCTCATTGGACTTATTAAGCTTTAAGCTCTTACCATCGATTCCACTGATATCAACTGATCGATCTTGAGAGCATGAGATATTAGAATATCGATTTGTTTGTAGATCATCATAGATTGTTTCCACAACACGACACATATGTTCACCATTAGTTAGGGCCTGTTTTTGTCTTGGCCAATCTTCACCTAAGAAAGAAATGACTTTGGGGCTTAATGCCAAAAGAGGTTTACATTGTGGATCTTTGATCCAATCGTGGTAGCCAAGTGTTGCACAGGCCGTAGAGGGTGAGTACCCCATTAATTCGACTGCATTTGCTGCTTTTAAAAACTTTGTACTTGAAAGTATCTTCGACATAAGACCGAGGCCATCTCGTGTTTTATTCTTCACTTGACTTGCAATGGCACGAGAACTCAACTTAGCTTTTGCTACGTTACTAGGTGTTATTTTATGGTAGTTTTCCTGTATGAGGAGTCGTTTGTGAAGACGAGCCTTATCAAAAGCAGAGAGCGGGCGATATTCATGGCCTTTTGTAAATTCATTATAATTTTGTTCTAAAAACTCAGCAGCTAATCGGTCTTTCTTATTCTTTAAAAAGAATTTACTATCACTTGCTTTAACTACTTTTCGTCCAAATTCTTCTTTTGTGACCGGACTCATTCCACGATCAACAAAGTCTGCTATCTTTTCAATCTTTAATATCAGCTTTCGTTTTTTTAAAACATTCTGCTTTCTTTTGCCAGTAAGTCCTTCAAGAGAAAGTCCTGCTTTTTTAAATGCATCCTCTGTCCATTTTCCATCAACATCATTTAGAGAATCTACAATTTCTCTATTTAATTTTCTTCCATAACCTTCTTCAAAAAGAACCTTATAAAATGGCCGTCCGTTATATTGACTTGAAGGTGTAACCTTAGCATTATCATGGGCCTCTAAAACGATTTTTAATGTCTCCTTATCAATTTCTTTAAAACGTTCTGGATATCGTTCAAGTAGCTTTACTCCCAAGTCCACAATTCTCTTCTTATGCTTGGACATATGCTCGTGAAAGTCGAGTGCATCATTTACATTAACACGTCCTGATAATCTTTGAGCGATGGCCTGTACATTTTGATATTGAGTTGAAAAGATCAGTGTATAAGGAATCTTTGCAGAAGTTTCACTTTGGGAGCAAACACCTATAGATAAGTCATTAGGTGATAAATCTTCATTCTCTTGAAAATTACTATCATCAAATAAGCTATGGCATTGAGCAAAATTATCTGAATTAGAACAAATAACTTGGGCCTTCAGATAATTAATCTTATCCCGAATTTCATTTGGACTATTAAGACAATGCTCTGATGCATAAACTACCGAAAGTAATAAGCTCAGTAAAAGAATGTAGCTTTTTGTCTCCCTCACTTAAAACTTATCGGCAGTATATAAATAAAGTTAAGTTACTGACTTATATTAGGCAGCCTTTTTAATAAAGTCTTCACTATCTGGAATTTGAATACTTGAAACCTTCTTTTCCAATGATACGACTTTCGCTTTCGTATCATTTACACCTAGGATAAGACCTTTAATATCACCGATAGACTTATTTAAAATCGAGACTTGCCCTTGAAGTTGAGTTGAGACCAATGATGAATCTTGAGCAATACCAGTATTTGACTTTGAAAGAACATCGACATGTGAAAGCGCAGTTTGTAGCTGATTGATTCCACTTGATTGTTCCTGTGTCGCCGATGAGATCTCACCTACAGAAGAAGAAACTCCTTCTACACTAGTAACAATACTTTCTAGAATATCTTCACATTCTTTGGCTATATCCGTTCCCGTTGTGACGCTTGATCTAGCCTCATCAACCACTTTAGAAAAACGATTCTTTGTATCTTCGATGATATTATTAACTTGTGTAACACTTGAAGAGAGCATTTCAGTGATTTCAACAGCAGCACCACCACTCATCTGGGCAAGTTTACCTACTTCCTCTGCAACAACAGCAAATCCCTTACCTGCTTCACCGGCCCTTGCCGCTTCAACAGATGCATTAAAAGAGAGAAGCTTTGTTTGAAAAACAATGTCATTAATGACTTGAGTTTTCTCATCAATACTACTTATGAGAGAAGCAATCTCTTTCATTTTATCGTTATTTAAATCAAGTTCATTCACAATCGTATCAATACTTGTATTAATTGAACTCATCGATAGATTCATATCCACAACAATATTCTTTCCTTTAGAAGCACGATCATAGCTTTCCGTCGCAAGCTGCGATGACTTCATTGCATTATCAGCAGTCATTTTAACCATTGAGCCAATTTCTTCTAATGAAGCTGAAGATTCATGTAATGCGGCATCCTGTTCCTGACTGGCCTCTGATAACTCTGAAGATGTTTTTGAAATATCAGAAGCATTAGAAGTTAAAACAGAAGAACTCTTAGTAAGACTATCTAATGTTTCGCGAATTGAATTAGACATTCTATTTGCAAATGTTACTCCCACAGTTAATCCAATTCCAGTTCCTAAAATCATAACAACAACAAGTAACATATCAATGAATTCAATTTCTTTAGAGACATCATTTGAAAGAGCAACAGCATTCTTTAATTCAATTTTAATACTATCAGTATATTCATCTAAGGCTTGTTGAAAATTACCTGCTGCCTCTGGGCAATGAACTAAAAAAATTTCTAATAGCTTTGCTCGTGCATCTGCATCATAAACCTTACCTAATTCAATCGCCTTAACACCAACACTTTTAAAATCTTCCCACTGCCTGTCGAGCCTATTATAAAGTTCTAACTCTTCTTTGCTTGTTACATATGCTTTAAGCTCCTTTGAAGCATTTTCATAATTATTAACATATTTCAAAGCATTATTAATTGCGCTGGTACGATTATCTAAACTCAGATTCTCAAGCCCTAATGTTCTAACTTGAATTCGTATTTTTTGATAATTAACATCCATCGTATTAAGGAGAGCAGTTCTAGGAATAACTCTCTTTGCTACATCATCTGAAACTTTTGAAAAAGTTATAAAACCATAGAGAGCAACTCCCCCAATGATTAAACTTACAGAAGACATAAATACACATAATAATACAAGTTTTTTCTTAAAGCTAAGATTATTAAACATTTTCTCTCCCTATCCCCAATCACAATATCTAGTTGATAAAACTTCGGCAAAAACAAGAAATTTATTTACTCATCCATTAGCCTTAAATTGACATCACTGTGAACTTTGATTTTTTATCTAAAGCCTAGAGTTAGGTATCTATTCTAAGCGATTAATATTTCTAAAAAAGAAAGCAATGGGTTAAAAATAAAAAAATATAAAAAAAATATAAAAAAATTTTAAAAAATCATTCTTATTTTCTATTTTGGAGTTAGTGGACATAGAGCATCTACAATTAAGGTTGGTGTTTTTGTAAAGTCATCAAACCAGGCACATTCTTTAAAATCCTGATAATGATTCGTATAGAAAGTTTGTCCCATTAACCTTTTATGACATGTTGCAATTGATCCGTCAGAGCTAGACTCTAGATTTTTTAATTTATCCTTGAGTTGATTTAGAGTTTCTTCTGATAGTAATTGATGTATCTGACTTAGTGGTACTCCTGGACCTTTTGGATTCAAGTGATTTACGAAGAGTTGCTTTTCATTTTGACGATTAAGAGGATAGTCTCTTAGCATCTGTTTTCGACAAACCTCAAAGCGATCGACGTAATCAGCTTCAGTAGCAAAGGCATCACTCATTAATCGTGCAAGTTCAATATTTTGATAAAAATTAAACCACTGTCTTCTTCCTGGTTCAGTAGGAAGTTTGGTATTTCGCTTTAAGAAATCATAGAAGTAATTCTGGAACTCATAATTATATCCCCAAGGTGTATACTCTAGGGCCATATATAATCCAGAATCAGAAGAGAGCATCGCCGACTTAATTTGAGTAATTAAATTTCTAAATTGTTCAATATCTCTTAAATTTTGAATTGGGATTGTTAATGGGTTCATGCCTCGAAACTCAGCGTAGAGAGTTACAGCACGATTTGCCAGTTCACGATTAAGTTGTGCGCGGATCTTTGGCTCTATCGTTGAATCAAAGAGACGAATATAAGTTTCAACAAGAGAGATAAAGCCTGCATCATTCCCATCTGCATCTCGATTAAAGACCAGTGTAAACCACGCACCTGCATACTTATCAAATGAGCTCACATAACCACTGGCACATAATTCTCCAAATGTGAAAAAATCACCTGCCTGAAGTAATGTTCCATAGCGATCTTGTATCTTCACATAGTCAGTATCACGCTCTCTTGCAAAAGTTGTTTTGTGAACTGCTATTTGAAATGCACTTTGGGTTTGTTGGTTTTGTTTATTTAAAATATCGTCGACATGGCTATTATAAACATTATTATAATACTTACTAAAAAAAGGGTTAAAGATATTTGTACCCACAACTTTTTGTTTAAACTCTAATTGAATATTAGATTGTTGAGTACCGACAAACTTATCTAACTCAAAGCAGGTATTTGATCTTTTAAACAACTTTCTTGAAAACCCATCAAGAAGCTTCATGTGCCCTTCAATTTGAGTAACTCTTGGATCATCAATATAAAGGGATGAATGAAAATTCTCTTCATTGATTTTATTATCATGTAGTGGCAGGGCCCATGAATAGGCCCCACCAAAAATTAGAATAAATATTAAGATGTTATTTTTCATAATTATGCATCATCTGGAATAACAACTCTTGAAAGCTCTGGCATACAGTAACTATCAAGAAGTGGTGAAACTGGTACACTAGTCGTACGGGCATCTAAACAAGCTGGAATATTTCTATAATGTACTTGATCAATTCCTTGCTCATGAATTTGTTTAATACATGCCAATGCTCCTGTTTCAGGATCTGGTGTTGGTTCTGCTTGGCCATAATTAAATTGATAATTGGCCGCAAGATACTCTTCAACTTTTTCTTGAGAGAGAACTGAATCAAATGCAGCAAGAGAGATCTCAGAGTTTTGACTATTTGGTTTTGTTAAATCAGAAAAATAAGTATTTTCCGGCTCATAACCACCATTAAAATCATCATCAACATTTAAATATTCATCTTCTAAAATACGACGACAATTACTGGCCTTAAAGTATTGATCTATTTGAGCGCGATCAATACGATCTAATTCACTGATAATTTCAGCATTAGCTTCTAAATTCTTCTTCTTTTCGAATAGAAGTTTACCTTCATCATCTTCAAGCTCTAACAGGTCTTGAAATTGTGTGTTCTCAATCCAAGGTGCAACTTCCATAGTTGTCACTCGACCTGCATTTGGATCCTGCATCGTTTTAACAACTGCTTGAACTGACTTTTTGAAACTATCAATATCTGTAGGAATAATATCAGCGATTTCACCTTTACCTAAACCATAGGCCCAAATATTGATTTCTAATCTTTTTGATTGTGTCTCCTCTCTAAATTCACTTGAAATTGTCGTATCAGATGAGCCACCAGAGAAAAATCCACGCATCTTAGCTTTTAGTTGTAATTCAAAATTTACATCTCGCTCACTAGAAGTTGTGCGATAACGAAGTAAACCTAAGAAACTCGAATGACGACCAATCGATCGAACATAATAAGGGCCGCAAGAGTCAAAGAAACCGACAACATCACCTTTTGCCAATAAGCTTTTTGCACTTTCACTTAGCTGACTTTCTCCTTCTGAAAGAGAATGGTAATAACTATCAACATCAATATCAGCAAAGATATAATGGTAATGATAAGTATTTTCTCCAGAAACTTCCGTAAAGAGATTAACGTTTGTTTTTAAGAATAAGAATTTAAAGGTATTCTTTGTTTCAAAAGATTTTGTATACTGACTTTCCCAGTCCTGTTCAATTTCTAAGTAACGATATTTTAAGTCATATGATGGTTGAGTAGTTTTGACTTGCCCCATACAAGTACTTTGATACGTATTTGTTGCAATGGAATATCCCCTTCCCAAAACAGGGGAAATACCCAAGTCATTTAATCGATTATCTCGAATAACTCGCGATGAAGCAAAAACACTACTCGATAATATCGACAGTGTAACTGCCGCCCTCATTAAATTTTTCACATATCCTCCTATGATAATGTTCCAACCCTCTAAATAAAATATGATTAATGAAAAGATATGTAGGTAACTAAGTCAATTTAAGCTCTAGTAAATTCAAGCAAATAAAAACTAAAGGATGATCAAAATTACCGCTAACATTAACGACGCTTAGAATATGAGATAATTTTAGAATGAAAAATATCTTACGTTTTGTTTCATTTATCTTAATTATCTCTTCTTCAACTAACGTATTGGCCTATGGGAATATCTCGAAAGGAAATCTCACAATTGAGCCAATAGTCGGATACGAAAGAGTCCAGTCGATTCTTCCAACGCCTCATACATCCAATCGATTGTTTTACGGTGCTCGTGCTAATTGGGGACCACAGTATTTGTCCCTAGAAGCAGAAGTTACTCAATCAAAAGAAGATGAGACTTATAATTCTGGTACCGTCGAAATGGCCGAGACATCAACGAATTACAAACTTGGTTTAAGAAGTGCATACAATATTGGCTCTTCACTACGCTGGTATTTGCGTGCAGGAGCTAGTGCTCGTGAAAGTAAGTACGAAAGAACAGAGGCAGGAGTTACCACAACACAGGAGCCTGCGACATACGTTTCACCTTATGCAGGAAGTGGTCTAAGTATAAATATGCTTGGAGTATTCTCTCTTAATGCAGGTATTACAGCTGTTTTCACAAATCATCGCGAAATAGAAGAGCCTGAATATCAATCATCACTTGGGTTCTCAATTAGAATATAGAATAAAAAAAAGGCCCTTACCGAAGTGTAAGGGCCTCTTTTCATGCTCGCAGCAAGAGCTACAAGCTGAGCAGAGCAACCGAGTGAAGCTCTACCATCTTTAATATACCATCAAAACATGTTCACCAGAGTTAAGATTTCCTAAATTTGCTCTATTGTTTAGACCATCAATTTTCTATAAAATATAAAGGCCAATCAATAGGAGGATTTGATGATCAAGTTACTAGTGCTAGTAAGTGCACTTTTTATGACTTCATGTGCGACAAAAGTTCATGGTTTAAGAAAAACAGCTGATTTCACATATAGTAATGTTGTGAACGGACGCCTTACTATTGGAGGCATCACACACACAACAGAAAAATGGGATTATAAGAAGAAGATTAACCTGGCCAATCAATTTCGTACAGATGTTCAAGAACAAAGAAAAGACATCATCATCGATAGCACAAGCTATCTCATTAAGCGTATGGGACGAGGCCTCTATAGAGAGATGCTTAGAGAAATCGAAGAGGATTCAACATTATCTGAACAATCTCTAACTCTATTAAACCAAAACCTAACAGATCGCCGCTATATTGCCTTTGCTCGTATTGAAAATGATATCACAAGAAACTCACGTGAAACTGAAGATGTAACAGATACAGAAGGAAAAGCAACAGGAGACAAGAAACTTACGACAACTACAAATCGAGATATGGATATTAACTTCTTTGTCTATGATATAAGAAATAAATATCTCGCTTGGAATGGATTGATAAAAAAGAGTGGATCTAATTCCCTAGACTATCACATTGAAAAGAAAAATGGATTAGTTCAGTTTTTTGATTTAATTACAGGGTCAAAACAAGGCAGTCTTGATAAGAAATACCCTTACCCTAAAAAACCTAGTGAAAGGTATATCTTAAGTCGAGCTTTCTCAGGTTTTGCACAAAACTTACCTGAAAAGGACTAGAGGAAAGAATGATGGAGATCAATATCAATAGCATCACAGAATTTCTAGGATGGTGTACACTAATTAATTTTGGTCTCCTCACCCTTTCGACTATCTCAATCGTATTATTTCGAAAATTTATTATAAGAACACACTCAACACTTTTTGGAATAAAAGAAAAGAAATTACCTAAAATATACTTCAAGTATCTTGCTAACTTTAAACTTGTTGTCATCCTATTAAATTTAACACCCTATTTTGCCTTGAAGCTTATGAAGATGTACTAAATTCACCAAGCTTTTACTGTTACAGTAATGACATCCTCATAAGTACCCGTTTCAGCACTATCAGGAACGGTCCCAAGCCTAACATCGATAGGGTAACTTTCTGCATTGATACTCGTTCCAGTATTTTTCTGAAACATATACGTTTCCTGACCAGCATTTGATAATGAAACATAATTCGTAGGTCCGACCTTAATTTGATAAGGAATATTAGAACTTCCTTTCTTTAGTGCTGATCCATTTTGGGAAGTCATATACACACCAAATCCGACATTTCCCTTCACGTTCAAAGTTGCACTTTGAACTTCATTACTTGTTAATGTTCCAAAATTCATTACATACTGAGTTGATGTTGGATCATGTGAAGCACCTAAAGGCACAAGGCTAAGCTCAGCATATCGAGGAATAATTAGTTGTAGATAAAAATAGGCTGTATTTTCATATGTTAACGATCCATTATTTTCAACACTATAGAAGCTAATCTGTAAGTTATCTCCAAAGTAACCATCACCAGTAGAGAAAACAGAATCAAGGTCTAACTGTTTAACGAAAAAATTAAAATTGTAATTTGTATTATTATCAATTAAAGAACCTGTAATATATTCATTCACTTGTGTTGCGTCAGGATAATCTTTTAATACTGTTACTAAGTTACTATCACCATAAAGATTGTATGGAATACTAGAAGTTCCACTACTGGCCTGTCTATTATAGTTACCAGAGCCACCACGACTAAAAAATGCTCGAAACGTACGACATCGGTTAGCGTTATTACTTCTTCTAATTGAAAAACTGTGTGATACGGCTTGGACATTATTCGTAAGGGTGCCAACAAAGTTATTACTACTTACAGTAAAGTCGCATTCTCTTGCTGCAAAAACATAAATTGGTAATAATAAAATGAAAATAATTACTTTCATACGTTTCCTATTTGATATGAATCTCACCTATATTGATGATCCCCTTTAATCCATTTGCAATATTTAGCTTCTGCATACGTTTTCCACTAACTTTCAATACTGTATCATCGGGATTAACCTCTGCAATAAAGAAACTTCCGTCACGATCTGTAAAAAACACTTGATCGCCAAGCTGACATACTTCTAAAGAAACAGGCTTTCCATTTCTTAAGAGTACACCTTTTAAGCTAAATAGGCCGTTATCATTAACATTAATAAGATGGCCTGATTTATAAGTTGGAAAGAGGATATATTTTTCCTTTTCAAGAGATGTACCTAAATTAAGTGAAGAAGGATCGAGCTGAACATCACGATATTGATAAGCAACCATATCAGTAATTGCGAGGTCTCCCAAAAGAGGAGTTCTTGTATCAGCAAAAGAAGATGTGGACTTAATTATTAAGTTTTGATCATCAATTTCATCACTAGTTTTAAAAATTGCAAAACTATTTGTATTTGTACGTGATTGAGCAAATCCAAATCCATTATCATATGCAAAGAGAGTTGTTGTCGACAAACCAATTCCAATATGACGATAAGAATCACCTTCTGTAGTTCTTGCATATCGCCCTCTTAAGAAGAAGTCGGCCATTGGCGTTGGCATATTAGAAGAAAGTCCTAACTGTGTTGAACTTGTGTCATCGTCTACTGAGATCGTATAGCGAGGATTATAAAGTTCACTACTATTGTCTTGAGTATATGAAAGACGGCTTGTCTTGTCCTCAAAGTCATGAAATGCTGAGATATAGCGATTATCAGCTGGTATTGACCAAGTTAAGAATGCAGAGACAGAATTATCAACACCACTTACACTATCTTTCGTTCGTGAGGCATAAATACTTAGATTCAAGTTTCTTATTGGGTTATAGTTGATGGAGCTTCTTATAAAATTCCTTTCTCCGTCTGCAATGTCTTTAAATTCAGAAATACCGGCGCCAATATTAATTGAGCCACGTCTAAATAAGGGGAAGGCCAGATTTAATTGATAATTATTTCTTAGAAGTTTCAAGTTTAAATCTGAACTTGATCGAAAACTATTAATGAAGTTTTCATAACGTAGGGTAAAGGAAAAATTCTCTAATAAGACACCTGCTACGTCTTGATATTGCCAAGTAAGAGCCGTTGCCACACCATCTGATTGATCACTATTATTGGAGAATGCATTACCGAGAAAGAAATTACCGAAGACTGTGCTTGTCCCATTAACAAGTCCGGCCAATAGGAATTCGTCATCATTTTGAAAATAGGCTCCAGTAGTAAACCAATCATTGACACCATATTGTAGAAAGCCACTATAAAAATCTTCATCAAAATATGATCGCGTTACACCAGAGTCGTCACTTAGGCGTCCAGCACTCAAAGAGTAATCAATCTCTTTTGCCTTAAGTACTGATACAGAAGAAGGAATATCAAATTCAAGGATTTGTTTAACTCCACTACCATTGTCAATTTCGATACGCACATTATTCATACCGTTAACGAGGGGAAGCTTAGAAAGCTTATAATTACCCGCAGGTAAGATTTCACTTTTAACAAGTGAGCCATTCACATAAGTTCGAACGCTTGAGCGGCTTGTTATCTGAAATTCTTTTTCCCCTTGTGAATAAGGTGTTTCATATGGATCAATAGAGAATTGTTTTCTAATATTAATTCCACCAATCGATTTTGCTTGCATAAAACCTAGGCGGCCAGTTGTGGTATCACCAAGACGGGTTCGCATTCTTATTGATTCAAAGTCTTTTGTTAAGCTAAAGTCACGACGAGACCATTCACTATATGCATTAGATGATGAGGATTCATCATAAAACCCATTCATTTCAAGAACATAACTTTTCACATTAATGAATGACTTTATATTTAAAGAAAACTTCTCCCCTCCAAAATACTCATCGCCATATGTTTTATCAATGAGATAATTAATTGAACCGGCAAGAGGTGCTGGCCTTATTTCCTGCCCAGCATATTTGAGCTTTGGATTATCTTCGAGGGAATAGAAAATAGGTCTTAGATCTGAAACCTCGACATCAAGAATAACTTTTAAAGTTTTAGAATCATAAATCAATTTATAAGGAAGAGACTTTGCATCGACCCATTTCTTAGAGATATCAATCCTCTTAAAGCTTTCATCTTTAAGAATTAATCGAAGTTTAGCATTAAGAACTTTGCTATTATATGCTTTTATCTCAGGACCAGAAGCCTTTACTTCAATATCTCCTAAGGACTTTCCTTGTACAACAAATTCAATATAAGTTTCAAAAACACTTTCACCAAATACACTTTTGAAGAGTTCATTTTGACTTTGTGCCAATGTGTAACTTGGAAAACTTAATCCAATGATAAGAAATATAGAAAGTAAATTAGATCTTATCAAATTTAATACTTACCTTATAATTAGATGGTATTTTCAACGTATTTTTAAACTTAAATACTCTTGTTGTTTTGGCCAAAATATTTTGTCCGTTAAGCTTATCTAGTTGCTTGCGGGAAATACTGAATGTCTTTCCATTTTTTTCAAAATTTATATTTAGATTTTTAATATATTGATGAACGTTACCAGAATTTCTCAAATGGACATTAATCCACTCCCCTTTGACTTCATACTTAATTGCTTCTAACTTTGAAGAGGGATTCTTTGGTGGAACATAAACCACATTCATATACTTTAAAAGCATCTTGATTCCACCACTATCTTTCTTATTCCCATTCTTAAGTTTTAATGGAACTTGTTCAGCAACTACACGATATACTCTTTCAACCTCTAATGACGAAGGTCCCTTCCAATCCACTCGTATGGTTTTCCTCTCACCAGGAGAGATTATTAATTGCGGGGGAAATACAGAAATATCATTTGTTACAGGAAGATCTTCTTTTCCGTCAGACTTTTGAAGACGTAGAAAGCCCTTTACCGTAACTGGAATTATTTCATCAGTCGTATTTTCAATTAAGAATTGAGTCGACTTTTGTTTCTTATTAATATCAATCGTTTGGGTTGTTGGCCTAAAAGTGAAGGAAAATAATAAGGGTAAGAATACGAGTAAAACAAGTTGCTTCAAGTCTCCTCCTAAGAGTCTGTAACTGCATCCTTATTATACTAGAATCTTAACTTTTTAGGTATTAGTGGAAAGAAATCTCAAAGACTTTGTGATTGTCTTTTTGAACTTCTTTAATTGTATAGCTCTGCTTATCAATATTGGATTTAATAACCTGTTTTGAATCTTTATCTTTATTCTTTATGACTTGTACCGAGGCCGGAACTCTTCCCTTTAATTTTAATGACTTTGTTCTTCCTGCAAAGCAAAGGTTTGAAAGTAGGGCAAAAAATAGAAAAGGCAGAGTAATTGACTTCATCACTCTGCCTTTCGGCTATCTGACTAATTTACTTTAGTAACTTTTAATTTACAGCAATTTCAAGTGTTACAACATCTTCGTAACTACCTTGAACTAGGTTCTCGTGAGCAACACCTGTATAAGAAATTTCCAGATCCTTATCAACGTTAACACTCGCCGCAGAAGGAAAAGTGAAAACATCAGTCGTTGATAAGTCAACGAGAGCACCATCATATTTTAAATCATAGGCTATTGATGAAGAAGCAACAGACTCATGAACAAGATTACCTAAATTCGCTGATTGAAACGATACCGTATAACCAGAAACAGAGTTCGACTTCTCAGTTACTGTGGCCACTTTAGAATCAGTTTGTGTGGTATCTAAAGGAAGTGTTGAAGCAAGGGCCTCTGGAGTCACTTCAATTGAGATGATTGCTGGAACTGTACCAGTAAGAGTGAGAGTTCCTGTTGTTGCTGCAAATGCAGAAGTTGATAGTAGTGATGTAACGAATAGCGCTTTTAATACTTTCATTTTTTCCTCTTCTTATTTGTGTGGTTTAACTTTTAACACCTATATTTAGAGCAATAACAGTGCCACAAACTTCTAAGAATAATTAACAACTTAGCCACCTAAATTGTATTATTTCTTTGCAAATGTCACAATATGGTCACTTTTTGAACACTCTTGACTGAAGTTTAGGCTAAAAAATAACCACCGAGAAAAAGAAAAACTATTTACTTCGTATTTGTTTTAAACAGCTAATAATTAACAAGACAGCGCCAGCCTCATCAAGGTTTCCGATATAAGGGAGGTTATCAGGGATAATCTCAATCACACCGGCCGTTGGGTTTAGGATATAAATCACTCCTATAACGATTCCAATTAATGGGAGTATTTTCTTAGTAATTAACTTGTTCATAAAACCACGCTAGTTAGAATTAAATTATTTTTATTATACATAAGTGTCAAAAATACTCTAAGTAAGATTCGTTGAATCGCTTATCTCAGATAATTAAAGTTCCGAATAAAATCCAAGAATCGAATAAAGCAACAATCTTAGGAGAATTATGAAAGCATTTTTAAAAAGTCTTAGCTTAAATGCAAAGATTTTACTCATGGCACTTATTCCATTTTTTATCTTCACCTCTATCTTTATCGCATACTCTTATGTTTCAACAAAGGATGCGCTACTTAAAGAAAAACGTCACCAAATTGAAGATGTAACCACAACGACAATGAAGTTTCTCGAGTCAATGAATGAGAAAGTTCAAAAAGGTGAATATTCAATTGATGAAGCCAAGAGTATTAGTAAACACTATATTTCCAGTATTCGCTACGGTCGTGATCACGATGATTATCTCTGGGTAAATGACCTGCATCCTAATATGATTATTCACCCTAGTAAGTCACTCCAAGGTAAGAGTGTCGCTGACTTTAAAGACAAAGCAGGAAAGCCATTATTTAACGATGTTGTTGCCCTTGTTAAGAAGCAAGATAAAGGTTTTATTAACTATATTTGGAATAGTAAGACTGATAAGAATAAATTTGTTGAAAAATATTCTTATGTTGAATTATTCAAGCCATGGGGATGGGTTTTAGGAACAGGTATTTATGTTGAAGACGTTAATAACTATATTTTTAGTGTCTTTCTAAAACAGGCTTCGTTTGGGATTATTGGTTTATTAATCATTGCCGCAATCTTTACCTTTGTTTTAAAAACGGGAGTATCAACACCTCTTCTTTTAATGGCCAACAAACTAAAAGAAACTTCTCAATTTGTTGCCCGCGGCTCAACAACAACATTAAATACTTCGACGCAACTTTCAGCTGCTACTAATGAACAAGCAGCATCTCTTCAGGAGACAGTTGCTTCAGTTGATGAAATCTCATCTATGATTCGTAGAAATACAGAGTTTGCAGAAGAGTCAAAAAAATCAGGAGAACTATCAGAAAGAGAAGTTCAAAATGGTAAGCAAACAATCGATGAAATGCTTATGGCCATCGAAAATATCTCTGAAAATAATACTGATGCAATGAAGAAGATGGAAAATAGTAACCATCAGATTCAAGAGATCCTAAACATTATTAAAGAGATTGAAACTAAAACTCAAATCATTAACGATATTGTCTTTCAAACAAAGCTACTTTCATTCAATGCTTCTGTAGAGGCGGCACGATCAGGTGAAAGTGGTAAAGGCTTTGCTGTTGTTGCAGAAGAAATTGGATCACTAGCTTCAATGTCTGGTAAAGCATCAGATGAAATTAAAGTTCTTATTGATGAGTCTATTAAAAACGTCGAAACAATCGTATCTCAAACAACTAATATGGTTCAAGATGTAATCAATAATAGTGGTAAAACAGTTGAGGCAGGACGTAAAAAAGCAAGTGAATGTAAAGACGTACTCGATAAAATCGTCTTCAACGTACAAAATGTGAATGGCAAGATTACAGAAATTGCTCACGCTTGTAGCGAACAAACTCAAGGTGTAAACGAAATCACAAATGCTATTCGCCTCATTGATGAAACGACACTACAAAATAACAACTCGGCACAAGAGGCATCAAAAGAAGCTTCAAATCTAAAAAACCAGGCCAATAACCTTGATCTTGTAGTTAAGTCAGTTATCGAACTTGTAAGCGGAAACAGAGCAGCATAATTTTTATATTCTAGAGGTGGGCCCAGTGCTCACCTCTCTTCACACCAATAATTAAAGGGTTGTAAATACACAGAAACAACTGTTTCAATATTCAAACTTTTATTTGACACTGTCTACATTTATGCTAAGATAATTTCAGATTCAGATATTTATATTGGCTGGATGGAGTGTCCATTACTTAAAATTCATTTCTTCTTTCTTTTTATAGCAATTCTTTCTTATATACATTCTTTGAACAACCCTACACTCCTTCGGCCATATAAATCTGAATTCATATCTTTTTTGCGCTTATGAAGAAATCCACGTAAAATATTTTTATGGATAAGAAATTTGAAACTCTCTATTATTTTATGAATGAAAATGTCTCTGTCATTGAAACAAAGAGAACAGACCTTGGTGATGATGCAAAAAAAGAAGAACTCTATCAGTGGTTCTTTGTTTTTAATGAGGAACTTTCTTTAGAAAAACTTGAGTTTGAGTCTGCATTCGTCGACCAGGTCAATGGTAATGAGATCAATGTTCGTAAATTTAAAAATGCGGAGTTTCGATTTGATGATAGTTTTGGAAAGTTTCAAAACAAAGAAGGCGGACATATTATTATGAAAGTTCCAAATGCCGTTCTACCTCAACCTCTCGAAGATCTAATTTCAAAGAACCTATAGAAGTTTTTTCTCTCTTAAATAAAATCAAATAAGAACTAAAATAATTTTAGTTAATTATTTAAGGGAGAGATATGAAAGTTTTTTTACCATTATTTATTTTAGTTTTTCTAACATCTTGTGCAGCTAAATATGGAATTGTTGCTGGTGCACAGATGCCTAAGTATGAAGAAGATGTCACAATCATCGATTTATTTGGTGGCAGTGATACAGACCTTGAACCTTATACAACTGACGGGACAGGCTTTCACATTGGAATCTCAGAAGAGACAGACTGGCTTTTAACAAAAATATCTTATTATCAAAATACCTATAGTAATGAATCTTATAAATTAGAATCTAGTACAATTAAAACTGATCTAAAAGAAAGTGGTGTCATGGGAACGACTGGATTTAAGCTTTGGTGGTTTCAACCACTTTTTGGATTTAAGTATGTATCAAGGGAATATAGCAACCCTCAAGCTCCTTCAGATACAAACTATATTCTCTGGACACTTGGAATGGATATAGAAGTACCAATGAGTAAGCGTTTTTACGTCTATGGTGGATATCACTATAGTTCGGGATCAGATTTAGATATTACTCACGATACTGAATTTACTGTAAAAACGATGGTCTTAGGTCTTCGTTATAACTTTTCTGAATAAACTTTTCGCCAAATCTCTAAGAGCTTAATTGGAATTGGCTCTTTCAAAGGTGAAATATCAAACTTTTCAAAAAGATACTTATCAGCGAGATCTTCACTTTCTTCAAATTGAAGGTTTCGCTTTTCTTGAATATCTAAATCACTTTGACAATTTCCACCTTCGCTTTGTCCCGGCTCACATGGATTGAAAGCAATACAACCATAAGGCTTATGATCTACACCTAGGCCACATCCAAAACTTGGATAAAAATAAAAAGGACATGTATAAGACTTTCTAAAAAACTCTCCAGCTCCTATTTGAATATATTTATCCAGCCTGAATTCAGATATGCAGTCCTCTAATCGTCTTCTTGTTTCTTGATTCAGTAGATCTTTTTCTTCTAGAGCTGCCATGGCCTCAAGTGCTTCAATCGATGTCATCTGCATTGAATTCGCTTCGTATGTACAACAGCGCCCAGTACAATTCATGCAATCAAGACCTTTTTTTTCATTATCATACATTTGCTCAGATAGAAGAGCACGTCTTGTCTTAGCTTCTGCTAGGCCAACATCTGAATAGACATTTTTTAATAGATCTTTAAAGTTCAAAGAATTCATCTTCTAATATCTGCTTCTTATTTTTTACGGACTGTACTTTTGTTTTCTCAAATGAAAGATTTGAATCTCGGTAATCATCTAACTCTTCAGGCGTGATTACTTTTACGACTTTCAATTTATTCAAGATTGAATTTACAATTTTATTAGCAAACTCTGTTAACTCTTTATCGCGAAAAGATTGAGAGTATACTTTGGGATTTGGAAGCAACATTGCTAGAAATGCAGCCTCTTTTGGATTTAGATCATCTGGTCGTTTTTTAAAGTAAAACCAACTGGCCTCAGTGATACCGTAAAGTCCTTCTCCAAATTCAATGATATTTAAATAAGTTTCTAGGATCTTATCTTTTGTTAAACGATTCTCTAAATACATTGTCGAAAAGAGTTCAAATACTTTTCTTTGCAGGCTTCTTTCACTCTTTGTATAGAGATTCTTTATCAGCTGTTGTGAGATCGTACTTGCCCCTCTTAACTTCTCTCCATTTAAATGATCCTTGATGGCCATGTAAATTTGCCTTAGATCAACTCCTTGATGGTTATAGAAGGACCAATCCTCACTAACAATAAAAGCATAGTAAACATGCTTTGGTAAGGCCTTAAGACTTGCCCACTTGCGAGGTCTCTTGTGAACGATACGGTAATGAATTGACTCATTCCTATATTCATTTTTGACGTAGCTATTTGCCAGTTTATTAATATTTAAAACTGGTACTTGCGTAAAGAGGTAACCACTGAGAAGCCCTCCTACAAGGATGAATAGTAGAATCATTTTCTTAAGCATTAGACGCAATATAGCATGTTTTTACTTTACTTGAATAGTCCAGTATAGACATCTTCCCTACTGATCTCGTTCATATTATTAATAACTTAGCCTGCTAAATCGGCATTATTTACCGACATCGATAAAATCACCTTAATTAATTACGCATGCACTCCACAACACCCGATTCGTTTATTGCTACACATACAAACGGAGTTGACATGTTTACAAAATCATTAAAAATGATGACGGCATCTTGCTGCCTCATATTCGCCACCACACAAACATTTGCCCAAGAGGAAGCCTCTTTCCCTATAGGTAGAATAACTCAATTAAATGCTCTATATACTTCACCTCAAGGTGACGGAAGCGCAAAAGAAGTTTCAATTGAAGGCTTTGGTGATTTTATAAATCCAAAACTTGAAGTTGAAAACTATAATGGAATCCTAATGTTTCGAGTAGAAAATGAAGCCTTTGAGCTCGATTTATCTTCTCTTCCAATCAGGGATGCCAATAAGATTGATCTTGATAATATTAATTATACAAATGGAAATGCTGACCTTTCACTGGGCCTAACAAATATTAATGCCACCGGAGAAGGGTTTAGAACGACACTTACAAACTCAAGAATTCAATGCCAAAAAAGAGAACGCGAAGGAAGTGAATATGAACAACTTCTTCAAAACTGCTTCAACTATCTAACACTAAATGTGGATAAGGCCTATTTTAAAAGTGATGAAAGAAGTTTCTATAATGTAACAAATGAGTATGAAACACTTGGTGATGCTGTTGAGATCGATGGGATCAGTCTTAATATTCGAAATGGTAAATTTAATGGACACCTTAAAGGAAATATTTCTAAGGGTGTAAAAGTTAAATTCGAGGGCCGCTCTTCATACGATTTAGATAATAAAATTATCAATATAAAAATTGAAAAGGCAAAGGCCGGATTCTTTAACGTACGTCGTACAATCTTTAAAGAACTAGAGCGCTTCGAAAGTAATACTATCGAAGTTGATGAACCAAATATTTATATTATTCTACAAGACTAAAATATTCTGAGAGGATCTTAATTGATCCTCTCCATTAATTCTTCATTTGAATTCACAACAGTAATTAATTCATAATGCTCTTTTGAAACAAACCCTTCTGCTACAGAAAGTTCAATATGCTTAATTAAGTGATCAAAATAACCATTAACATTAACCAAGTAAATTGGCTTTTTGTGATATTGAAGCTGGGCCCAAGTAGTTATCTCAAATAGCTCATCAAGAGTTCCAAAGCCTCCTGGGTATGTCACAAAGCAATCCGATAATTCATACATCTTCTCTTTACGTGTATGCATTGTTTCTACTTCAATAAACTCGGTTAAACCTTGATGTCCGACTTCCCAATCAATAAGTGACTTAGGCATTACACCTATAACGTGTCCATCTTTTGCAAGCATAGTATCAGCGATTTTTCCCATCACACCAATTGAGGCTCCACCGTAAACAAGGTAGTGGCCATTTCCGACAAGCTTTTCCCCCAGATCAGTTGCCTGCTCTAAATAGACTTTACTCTTTCCACTTGATGATCCACAAAATACACATACTCTCATTCTATTCTCCAACTTCTTTAATTAACTCTTCTAATGTGAGACTCTCGCTAGAGCTTTTATCTAAGTATAAGAAATACTCCTGATTTCCACTCTTTCGTCCTTTAATCACACAAGGCTTAAAACCTTTAATCTTAAGACCTATTGCCTCACATTGTATTTTCATTTCTTCTAGTGCACGAATGACGTATTCGCGTCCTTTAACAAGTCCCTTCTTACCAATGCCCTCTCGTCCCACTTCAAACTGTGGTTTAAAAAGAAGAATCATTTCAGCATTATTCTTACTGATAGCAACAAGGTTATTCCAAATTAAATTCAGTGAAATAAATGACAGATCAGCGACACATAGATCAACCTTCTCTTCTAGCCCATTTAATTCACGAATATTTGTCCCCTCTAAATTAACAACTCTTTCATCACTATTAAGAGATGGATCAAGTTGTCCATGCCCAACGTCTATAGCAAAGACTTTCCTTGCTCCAAGGCCGAGGCAAAATTGAGTAAATCCGCCAGTGCTTGCTCCCACATCCGCTACGACTTTATCTTTTACATCAACATTAAAATGCTCAAAAGCCCCTGCTAATTTATGAAAGCCACGCCCGACTTCTTTGACATCATCAATTATTTCGATTTCTTCATCAGCGACTTTATAAGATGCTTTGGTAATAATCTTTCCTGCAACACGAACCCTTCCGTTTGCAATAATTTGCTGTGCTTTTGATCTTGTGGAAACAAGTCCTAAATCTGCTAATTTCTTATCGAGTCTTTCTAAATTTGAATCGGACATTAGTGAACAACTGGTTTTATCTTTATTTTCGTTTTTTGACCAAGTTCTGGCTCATTAAAGATAACACTACCTTCGTGGCCTAGCTTAAGATCAAGTTTAAAACTTTTTGAAAGTGTTTTAGAGAGTACTCTTCCCTCGATTTCAACAAGTGAGCCTGGGCCATAAGTTGTTTCATCATCAATGAATGTACCTGAAAGTAAGAGATCAATTTTACTCTTCATAACAAATCGACTCATTTTATCTGGTTGTATATTTTCAACAAAATGAAGCTCACTCATAAGAATGGTTTGTCCCTCGAAGTCTTTTTCATGAGTCATTACCACTTCTACAAAGATTGTGGCATATGCACTTAAACTTAACAGAAGGCATAAAATGAGTTTTTTAATCATGGAATTCACCTGTATAAATTAGCTTTGTTTGACCGCCAAGATAGATCATCTCCGCTGCTCTTTTGACAAATAGTATACCACCATTTGTTTGAAATTCTATTTCATCACTATGTTCATGGCCTTTATCCCAAAGCATACAAGCGGCCGCGACATTACCTGTACCGCAAGCAAAGGTCTCACCCTCAACACCTCTTTCATAAGTACGAATTCGGTACTCTCCATCGTCTATTTTGTGAATGAAGTTTGAGTTCACTCCCTCTGGAAAGTCTTTATCATAGCGAATACGCTTTCCTATTGTTTCGACGTCAACTTCTTGAGCGTCGTAGACCATAAATACGCAATGCTCGACACCTGTATTTACATACATTGAGTCAATGGCCTCTTCATATTTCCCAGAAATATCATAAAGGTCTTCATCTTTGATAGTGGCCATATGAACCCAAATTACATCTCCATCAAGTCCTGATGAATAAACACCGCTCTTAGTTGTAAATGTGAAATCAGAATTATGGGCATCAGTAACTCGACGGTAAAAATCTGTAATAGCTCGTGTGGCGTTTCCACACATACTAACTTCCCCACCATCAGCATTAAGATAACGCATATGAAAGTCGTATTCATCAGAGCTCTCTAAGAAGACTACTCCGTCTGCACCGATTCCAAAGTTGCGCTGACAAAGCCTTTGCCACTTTTCTATATTGTGAACATCCTGCTTTCCATCACGGTTATCGATGACGATAAAGTCATTTCCATTAGAGCTGTATTTACTGAAATTTGTCATGGGAATATCATTTCATTATTTAATAAATTTGACTACTATCGCCAATTACACATCGCACCACCGCCATGTATCAAAATTTTGTAGCCAGATTACCAATTCTTAGTTAAATTTATATTTCAAATTACCAACTTATGGGACATTAGCTCAGTTGGTTAGAGCCCCCGGCTCATAACCGGGTGGTCACAAGTTCAAGTCTTGTATGTCCCACCATAAAAAAAGCCTCGGCATCTGCCGGGGCTTTTTTTATTTGTGCGATATTCAAGATTTTCAAATTTTGATCATGGAACAAGTTGTTGAGGCGGCAAATGCCACGATGGCATTTGAAGCCGAGCATCACTGACGAGCGAACACGAAGTGAGCGAGAGAGTGCCCCTCGCACAGCATGATATATTCTTAAACGCAGGGACCACCCGAAGGCATATTTTTATGTCGAATCTACCAAGTAAAAAGATGTGTTTCGACTAGAGAGTTCACGACCGCAAGTCTTGTATACCGGAAAGCCGCGCTTCGCTAGCTTTCCTTAAGTCACATCCATCTATGCATCAACATATAAAACTCTTAACCTGCAGAAAACTTAACTCAATATTTTTAAAGCCTTATAACAATCGAAAAATTTTAACTTTTTGCATACAAAAAAGCCCCTGACTAACAGAGGCTGATTTCTATTGCTAATAGAGCCCTTACTCGGGGAAGGGATAGAAGAATTATAACACGAATAAAGTTTCAATAAAAAGTCCTTTCTCCTGCTCAATGACGAGCATCCATAGGGAGAAATCATGGAGGATTTTTTATTGCTACTAGAGTTAGTAATTTGCTTACTTAATCTATTGATTATACTGAGCAAGTTCTAATTCGGGGAAGGGCGAGTGATCGCCCTTCTTTTTATGAACACTAACAATTCGGATCAATATCCGCATCACAAATTCCACACATCTCTTTCTTTGCTTCGTAATTTGTGTCTTTACAATAGCCAGTGTAGTCACCGTGGGCCAGATGATCTTCAACAGCATCTTTACCAATAAAGATCTCTTTAGCATTTGAAGGATTTCCTGGAGGCACATGACAAACAAGGGCCTTATTATCTTTTTTAGGACATCTTAGTAGAGGTCTACCTTTTGAAAAAACTGATGATGAAACCAAAGTTAAGGCCAAGGCCAAAATTGTATATTTCATAATTTCCCCCAAATCTTTTCATCTATTATAACATAGGCTCGGCCAATTCTTACGTCCACTAGATATATTTAAGTGAATTAAGTTATTTAATTACAATAGCTTATGAGGTCACAAAATTAGTTAAGACTTTAATTACTAGAAAATGACGTGTTAGAATAAGTGGATATTAACAATGAAATTTAGGTAGTTATGATCAAGGATTCTTACGATTATATTATTGTAGGCTCAGGTTTTGGTGGCTCTGTCTCTGCACTTAGGCTTGCAGAAAAAGGCTATAGCGTTCTCGTTATTGAAAAGGGAAAGGATTATGGTGATACTTCAAAATTTCCTAAGACAAATTGGAATCTACCTAAATGGATGTGGCTACCTCAGTTGAAGTTTTTTGGAATTCAGCAACTTACTTTCTTTAGACATGTATCGGTCTTAAGTGGTGTTGGTGTTGGAGGTGGATCTCTTGTTTATGCAAATACACTTCCTAAACCGAAGTCCCAATTCTTTGAGCATGGACCTTGGAAGAATTTAAATAATTGGGAAGAAGAGTTGTCCCCTTATTATGATCTTGCATGGAAGATGCTTGGAGCAGAGAAAACAAAACATCATGGTGATGCTGACTTTACATTAAAACAACTAGCAAAAGAAATTGGAAGAGAAGATCACTTTGATGCAACAAAGGTATCTGTCTATTTTGGCGAGAAAGGAAAGGAAGGTATTGAAGTTGCTGATCCTTACTTTGATGGTAAAGGACCAACTCGCTCCGGATGTATAGCCTGTGGTGCTTGTATGACTGGTTGTCGCTACAATGCCAAGAATACTTTAGATAAGAATTATCTCTATCTTGCACGTAAGCTTGGGGTAGATATTCTTGCTGAGAATAAAGTAATTGATGTCACACCTTTAGATGGTGAATCGGGCCGTACTGGTTATTCTATAACGGTTAAGGAATCAACAAAGTACTTTGGTAAAACAAGGACTTTTAAAAGTAAGGGAGTTATATTCAGTGCTGGTGTTCTTGGGACAATTAACTTACTACTTGATTTAAAAAAGAAGTCTCTTCCTAAATTATCTCCTGCACTTGGAGATACCATTAGAACAAACAACGAAGCACTTATCTTAAATACAACTTATAAGCGAAATATCGATATGACTAAAGGAGTTGCTATTGGTTCGATAATAGATATCGACGAGCACTCTCACCTTGAACCGACACGCTATGGAAAAGGTTCTGGCTTCTGGCGTGTCTTAATGGTTCCAATGATCTCTGAACCAAACTTCTTTTTAAGAATGTTAAAGCTCATTATCGAACCTCTAAAGAATCCTATTAAGTGGCTTCGCATCTTAACAGTAAAAGACTTTGCAAAGCAGACTAATATTCACCTTTTTATGCAGCACTTAGATAGTACCTTAAAATTTCGAAAAGGATTTTTCGGATTAAAAACACTTCTTTCGGAAGGAGAAGCTCCTACCGCCTTTATTAAGACAGCACATGAAATGGCCAAGAAGTATTGTAAGATCATTGATGGAAAACCAATGGTGATGTTTACTGAAACACTAACAGGTATTCCTTCAACCGCTCATATTTTAGGTGGAGCCTGTATGGGAGAAAGCGAGAAGGAAGGAGTCATTGATAAGGACAATAAAGTTTTCAATTATGAGAATATGTATGTCTTTGATGGCTCAATGATTTCTGCAAATCCAGGAGTGAATCCATCATTATCAATTACGGCCATAACTGAATATGGCATGAGTAAAATTGCTGAAAAAAATAAATAATAATTGATGAAAAAAGATGAGCCAAGTAACTAAAAATACAGATAAAATCTAAAAACTAAATATAAACCACTGAATTAATTAAGTTTATAAACAAATACTCCGAAAAAGTAAGCATGAAGAAATTCCACGTATTTCTCATTGCTTCTTGGGTAATTGCAGTATCGGCTGTGATCACAATACTGCATTCGTGGCATTATGCAGACCTTGGCCCAGAAAAAAATAAGCAAGTTGAATTCAAGAATCTCCTACCAAAAATTAAAGAAGGTCATGGTGTAGCTCACTTTATTACGCCGGCCTGTAGTTGCTCTCAGCAAGTTTATAAACACTTATTAAGTAGAAAGCCGTTAGAAAATGAATTAGCAATTATTATCGATGATAATGAGCTCGAGTTTGAAAAGAACTTAAAGGCCAAGGGTTATAAGGTTCAATTAATTGAAACTAAGAAACTTGATGCTGAAAAAGCAGATATGATTAAGGGGGTTCCCCTTCTCGTTATTTACGATAATAACTTAGAAACACAATATGTTGGTGGTTACTCAGATAAATCCATTACACCATTTACAAAAATTAATATTCAAAGCTTTTTAAATAATATTGATAAAAAACGAAAAATAGCATCGATGCCAGTTATAGGATGTGCAGTTAGCAAGAAGTATCAAAAGCTACTGGATCCACTGGGATTGAAGTATCAGGAGTAGAAAGTGAGTGTTTACGAATCAAATTTAAGTAAAGTTTTAAAGTATACAAATATCGCTATCTTTGCACATATTCCAATTTTTATGGTTATGGCCTGGTTCTTTGATACACAATACAGTATTGCGATACTTGGCCCAATTCTATTAGGTGCTGGACAATTAGGTGTGCAATACCTATTAAAGAATACAAAAGTAGCTGCGATCTTAATGGGCTTCACTTATATTGCACTATCTGGTGTTATGATCCATCTTGGAAAAGGTATGATTGAATGGCACTTTCATATATTTGTTGCCATTGGTATTTTAAGTGTTTTAGCAACTCCATTAACAATCGTTGCTGCAGCATTAACAGCAGCAGTACACCATGTTGCTTTTTACTTTCTTCTACCTAGTAGTATTTTTAACTACGAAGCAAGTTTAGGGATTGTGGCAATTCATGCGGCTTTTGTAGTTGTTGAAGCAATTGCATGTACATTTCTAGCTTATCGTTTCAATAATGTCCTTGAACTTCAAGAACAAATTAATAATGAGATTAGACCTCTTGTAAGTAGTATTGATAGCGCTTCAAAAGTTTCAAGTCAGTCTTGTCATCAACTACTTGGTAACTCGCAGAATAACTCTTCGGCCATTACTCAAATTTCAGCAACAGCAACACAAATTTCACAAATGGTTGAGAGTACAAAAAATCAGATTGAACGAGTCATCTCGATAATGAATGAATCAAAAACATCAATGGGTGAAAGTTCACAAGCAATTGGTGAAGGTGAACGATTTATTAATTCATTAACATCTCTAGTGGAAAATATGAAAGATCTGCAAGAGACTTCTTCAACACAACTTAATTCAGTTGTTGAATCCGTAAATACAATTAGTGAGAAAACGACATTAATTAATGATATCGTTTTTCAAACAAAGCTCTTATCATTTAACGCTTCAGTAGAGGCGGCCAGAGCAGGAGAGCATGGGAAAGGATTTTCTGTCGTTGCTGAAGAAATTGGAAAACTCGCTTCAACTTCAGGAGCAGCAGCTGTTGAAATCAATGATATTGTAAACACAAGTAAAGAGCAGTTAAATAACTCCGTGGAGTCAGTTGCACAAAAGCTTACAAGCTTTCAACAAGAAATTACTGATTCATTTGAATTTTGGCAGGATATAAATAAGAAGCTTACTTCATCATTTTATGAAGTTGAAAAGAACTCAACAGAGCAAGAAGTATCTTTGAAAGAAATCTCATCTGCTGCTGACCAGCAAGATATTGGTATTAAGGAGCTTTCAGAAGCACTACATAATATCAACGAATCAAGTAGTGAGTCACTGGTTCAAATTAAAACCGTAGCTGACATTACAGACAAGCTTGAAGGTGAATCAAAGAAGTTGAATCATATTCAAAGTAAAATCATGAAGGTTGCATAATCTCTATCATTAAAAATCTAATATATCGCCATGGTAAATGATTAAATCATTTACCATGCCATGTAACTGAATAGAGATCGTGTCTTCGATCTTTTAAATTCTTAACAGCACCATTTTGACGGGCCTCAAGTAATGTATCAATACGTAAGTCAGCGATAGCAACCATTTCTACGTTTGGTGTTGTATCAGCAGCGATCCCATCACGAGCGAAAGGAAAATCACAAGGAGTTAAAATACAACTTTGAGCATATTGAATATCAACGTTATTAACACGTGGAAGGTTTCCAACATTTCCGGCCATTGCAACATAAATTTGATTTTCAATAGCACGTGCTTGACAACAGAATTTCACTCGACAATAAGCTTGGCGATTATCTGTTAAAAATGGAACAAAGAGAATATTAATCCCTTGGTTAGCAAGATGCCTTGTTAGCTCTGGGAATTCACTATCATAACAAATTAGAACTCCGATTGGGCCACAATCAGTGTCAATTACTTTTACTTCATCTCCCCCTTCAATATTCCACCAATATTGCTCATCAGGAGTTGGATGTATTTTTGCTTGCTCATGAATTTGTCCATCGCGAAGGCAGATATAACTTATATTATGAACTCTATCCCCTACTTTAGTTGGGTGAGATCCTGCAATAATATTCACATTATACTTAACGGCCAGACGTTGGAATAAAGATTTCACGTCTTCTGTGTATGCAGTCATATGCTCAATAGCAACGTCTGCAGTTACTTCTTCGTTCTTAATTGAAAGAAGCTGCATTGTGAAAAGCTCTGGAAATAAAACAAAGTCTGCTCGATAGTCAGCAGTAACATCGACATAATATTCAACAAGGTCTTCAAATTCTTTAAAGCTTTTAATACCACGTTGCTGATATTGGACACTAACAATTCTTACAGAGTTTTGTTTAATCGGACGATCTGCCTTACTGTCTCGTGCTTCATACTCTGAATTTCTCCAAATTAAATGTACTCCATAACCCATGGACTCTTTATCATCTGGTAGATACTTCTCTAATATACCAAGAACCTCAAATCCGTTACGTAATTGAAAGCCAAGAGTTGTATCTCGTATCTTCTTATCTTTAACTTGGTTGATGTAGTCTTCAACACTTTCGACTTGTTTAATTTTCTTTTTAAGATTTGGGATACGTCCGGCAAATACAATTCCTTTTAATCGCTCGTACTTAACCAGTCTCTTTCTTGCATTATATAAGCGCTGTCCTATTCGTTGACCTCTAATATCTGGATCAACACAAGTTTCATATCCGTAAAGAATATCTCCGTCTTCATCGTGAGTTGATCCATAGCCTCGGCCAGTTATACTTGCCCAAGTATGCTTTGCAATGGCCTTCTTTTCTGAAATGAGAATACTTGCACTATAGCCCACAATCTTTCCATTGAGGGTAGCGACAAAATTACCTTCAGGATAATTAGTAATCTGTCCTCTAATCATCCCTTTTGTATATGAATCTTGAAATCCAGTATAAGATCGCTCAACTAGATCAAAAATTCCGTCAATATCACTAAGTTGAGATAGTCTTACCTCAAGCTTTACTTGTTTTGCCTTTTTGGCCATAAAATCATCCTTGATTCATTCTTTATGCTTACTATTTTAGCAGTAAATTCACTGTGGACAAGACGAAGTTAACTGACCGAAATCTTAAGAAGAAATAAAGCTTTTTTACGATTTTGTACCGTGTTACAATAATTCTATGGCCGAAGCTCGTGATGAATTCACTATAATTACTACCTTTAACTGCAACTGGGATTGCTCGTATTGCATCATAGACACTCATGAGCGCAATAAGAAGAATCCAATCAGCAAGGAGATGCTCCTTGAGAAGATTTATAATGTAACAGAAGGTGCTACAGTTAGCCTCAGTGGAGGTGAGCCAGGTTTAATTGATCCAAAAACGATGGAAAAAGTCTTTGAGCATCTTGTGAAGCTTAATTGCACAATTGATGTTTTCACAAATGGGCTCTTCATTAAAAGATATGGTGATAAATACTTACAATATATTGATGAAGTTCTTTATCATTGTGTGGAAACCCTAGACCAGGAAATAGAATTTCCCGATATGGACGAAGAACAAGTAACTTATGTCATCATAGTTACAAATGATAATCACCATATGGTTGATGACTTCTTAGATAAATACCCTCATATTTCATTCAAATTGGCCTGTAATATGAAACACGGTCAAACTCTTAATCGTGGGGATGCTTTTAAGCTCTTCATGAGAAATAAGAAGCGAATTAGTGAAGACAGCTTTGAAACACTCTTTCGTTATCACTGCGATTGCAATCTCGTTTAAACATTAAAGCTAAATAAAAAAAGGGAGTCCATGACTCCCTTTTATATTATCTATTTGTCTTAACTTTATTCTAAAGGCGCTAAAGGTAGTGCGCATACATCTTCATATTTATATGCATCTTCACCTTCACACAGGGCCTTCATAAGAAGGTTAACTCTAAACTTAAGCTCTTGGTTCTCTGCTCTAAGCTCTTTAATTGCAGCAGTATTTATCGCAGGCATTTTTGTGTATTGAACATTTAGCATACCTGTCTCTTTATCTCTTTCCACAACCTCTGGAAAAACCTTCTCTATGTCTTGTGCAATATAACCAATATCTCTTCTCTCGTTGCTGCGCCAAACAAATTCAACACCTCTTATATGATCAAGTTTAGATAATACATCATCGATTTCTACAATCTCTTTCTTCAAACGTTCATCAGATGTGAAGTTTAAGTAAGAATTATCGTAGAGAGTCATCACTCGAGTTGTTACTAGAGGGCCAGGATCACCAAGATAAATATTTCCATAAACGCGTAAATGAGATGTCTGACCAGACTGCCCGACATAGACGTTAGCTGTACCATAAGGATTTAGAAATAAGTTTGCTGCTCCCCCTACACCATTAAATGCTTGAACAGCGTTTTCATCTGCACCAAGAAAGGCTGCTCCAGTTCCTCTTCGAACTTTAAGCGAAGGTCTACCAACACCAGTTGATGTAATATTTTGAGAACCTGGTCCACCAACTTCAACATTACTGTATGGCCCTAGCTTTAATGTTAAACTACTAGCCCCCGATGAAGGCTGGATTGTATCTTCAGTAAATCCCATGAAATTTGTACCTCGATAAATTCTCATCGGTACATTAGCTGTGCTATGAGAAGATAAAGCATTTGTGTTACGACCACCGATATGAACAGGGCCATATGGGTTTATATTCAACATCGGGCTTGCCATTAGATCAGGGTTTGTTCCGCCTCCTGTTGTTGCTTGAATTGTATCATCATCAATTACAATGGCACTATTTCCACCGTTATGAATTCTAAGTGGGACGCTGGCACTATTATTTACAGTAATCTGGCTAGCTGTATTGCTACCAACTTGAGCAGAGTAATCAAGAGCAACTCCAACTGTTCCTGCAACACGAGACTTGAGCTCCACTTGTGTACAATCTCCATTTGCATCAATTTCACCACCTAGTGCATCACATACAGCATCTGAAAATTGATTTTGTGAACCATAACAAGATACAACAGCACCTGTAGCGGCATTAACAACGAAGCTAACAGGAAAGTCACGAGCAATATCTGTCGCCCCGGCTGAACTCTTCTTTACATTATCGATATTGGCCCCAACACGACCTTTTTGAAAGCGTACTCTAATGCTTGCATCTACCTTTGTTACATTCACTCCATTTTGCAAATAAACTGGACCTGGGCCGGTAGTTGTTGTCGCTGTCATCTCTTCAATATGTACAATTCCGTCTGTTCCACCAAGTTCCTGATCGAGTTGGTAAATAACATCAAAGTCTGCTGGACTTGGCCCATCAGAGCGATTAATTTGATTAAAGCTAAAGCTACTTCCACTTGCTGTTCCACCAAAAGACTCACCTGAAAAGGTTTTTTCACATGAATCCTGGTCAGCAAGAATTCCTGACATTCTTTGAATTTCTTGTTGTATGTTAAAAACTTGTGAAGCTCTTTTAGAAGTACGATTAATATTTCCAATCATGTTAACTAGAGCAACTGAAAGAACACCAATGAGCCCCGCGGCAACCATTACTTCCACGAGGGTAAAACCAAACTCATTATTTCGTTTTTTGTAATTCATTTGAGACACCTTTAAATATGCATTATGTTATAATTATAAGTGTATTTAAATTTTAATGCATTATTATTAACTAAATAATTTTACCTCGACATAAAATATGTGCAAGTGACTGAAAATATGACTAAGAAAAAAATGATTATTACAGGTGGATTAGGTTTTCTTGGAAGCGCTATTGCCAAGAATTTCTTTCATAAGTACGACTTAGTCATCATTGACAACGAGTCTACTAATGTCATTAAAGCTGACGAATTGTCTCTGTTAAGTGACCAAATTATCTACAAAAAGCTCGACTTAGCACTATTAAACGAACAAGAGAAAGATTGGTTTAAAAAAGAATTAGAAGATACCACATATTTTTGTCACTTTGCAGCCGCTGTAGGAGTCAAAAAAATTGATGAGAACCCGAATGCGGCCATTATAAATGAGTATCAAGTAAATCAAAATATACTTCCATTAATTGCTCAATCTAATGCAAAACTACTCTTTGCTTCAAGCTCTGAAGTTTATGGAAATGCCACTGAATGCACAGAGGATCAGTCTCTTGAGATAGGCTCGCCTGATACCTTGAGATGGGGATATGCTTGTAATAAGCTTATGACTGAATTTCTAATAAAGAGTTATGAAATTCCACATATCACCCTAAGACTTTTTAATGTAACAGGTCCTGGTCAATCACCAGATTACGGAATGGTTATTCCAAAAATGATTAAGGATGCAAAAGAAGAAGGTAGTATTAATGTTTACGGCGATGGAAATCAATGTCGAAGTTTTTGTGATGTAGAAGACTTCCTAAAGGCCATCGACATATTAATATCGAATGATATGTTTCATAACCAAACTCTTAATATTGGTAATGATAAAAACCTCATTACAATTAAAGAATTAGCTCATTTAATAAGAGACACACTTAAAGTAGACGCACAAATTAATTATTTAAACTTCCATGATGTCTACAGTAAAAATAGTGATGATATTTATAAAAGATCACCTAATACAGCAAAGCTAAAAGAGATATACACACCAGAGTTCGATGTGAAGTCAATCATAAGAAAAATTGCTGAGCACAAATATGGATAAGAAGAAAGTTTTAATGATTCATGAGGTATTTGATTGGATGTTAGATCTTGATCTATCTGACTATATTATAACGTTTGATGATGGACTTTATTCACAATACAAAAAACTAGAACATTTCAAAAAATTTAATACACCTAAGATATATTTTATTTCAACTGGGATTTTGGCCAGTGAAGACATTGAACAAAATGAAACAGTAATTGAATGTGCAAAAGCACATGAACTCTACTTCAAAAACGAAGACACTAGCAATTATATGAAATGGAGCCAGATTAAGGAAATTGCTTCAACCAAGAATTGCTTCATAGGCGGGCATTCTCATGCTCATCGCGACCTAAGAAGTAACACAAGTATAAAAGAGCTTCATCTACATCTAAAAGACGATACCGATTTAATGTTTAAGAAATTCAAAGAAAATGGAATAGAAATTCAAGATTTCTGCTTCCCATATAATTATGAAGCACCTCTATACAAAGAAATATTAAAACAAAGTGGCATTATTAATTTCTTTGGCAAAGAGAGAGTTGCGATAGAGGATCTAAAAAATGCAATATGAGAATCAAGAGATTCTAGAAATCGGACAAGGCTCTCCTCTCAATATTAACTGGGAAATGGTGTCTCATTGTCAATACGATTGCTCTTATTGCTACTATCGTCCATTTACTAGTGACACAAATTATTCAACTCTAAGTAAGATCATTCTTAAAAAACTTAAAAATATAGAAGAAGATTTCATTATCAACTTAATTGGTGGTGAGCCTACCCTCCACCCAGACTTTACACAAGTCATTGATGAATTAATCTCAATTGAAAACTTAAAAGAAATACGTATTGTAACGAACTTTATAAAGCCGGAAAGCTTTTGGAATAAAATACAAAGAAGCTCAAAAATAAAAATCACAGCAAGCTATCATCCAGAGTACAAAAATAAGGATTTCATCAAAAAAAGCGAGATTCTATCCAATCAATTCAATATCGACATCGCATTCTTGTTTACAAATAAAATTGAAGAATTCATTAAGTACAAAGAAGTATTTGAAGATGCCTATCAACTGGCAAAACAAAAGAAGCTTACACTCAACTGTATAAGACTTCACAAAGAAGAATATAATAATACAACATACGAAGAATATGATCCTGAAATTGAAGACTTCATTCAAGCAAGCGAACAAAAAGTATCTTCACTCGATAACAAAGAAACCACACTGATTAAAACTAGTGATATTCAAAAAAATATAGCAAAGTCTCACTTTCTTGCTAATGGATACAACAAATTAAAAGGTTGGAAATGCGATATCAAGGCCTTTATTATTCATTACGATGCGCAAGTGTCATATGCATGTAAGAACACTAAAAAACATATTTTAACTTGTGACTTTAAGACAGAAGGCATTATTTGTCCTTTTAACTTATGTGAATGTGATGATTACTGGAGCTTTAAAAAGGTGGCACCATGAATAAAAATATATTAATTGTTGTGGCCCATGCTGATGATGAAGTCCTGGGTTGTGGAGCCACTATAAGTAAACATATAAGAAATAAGGATAATGTTAGTATTTTAGTTCTCACAGATAGCTCTTCTGCACAAGGTAAAGATATTAACATTCGTCATAATGAGTTTCTTAAGGCAATGAATATCTTAGGAGTAGAAGATTTTAAGAAGCTAGATTATAAAGATAATCGTTTGGATTCTTACGATCTTGTGGATATTGTCAAAGACATAGAGATTATAAAAGAGAAGATTAATCCTGATATTGTTTATACACACTCATATAATGATCTCAACCTTGATCATCAAATTACAAACAAGGCCGTTTTAACAGCATTTAGGCCACTACCAAATTATAAGAAGTGTAATATTTTTGCATTTGATATTCCCTCTAGTATCGAATATCAATCAGTCTATCATCTACGCACCAATCCAAACTATTACAACACGATTGATGAGATTGACTTAAAAATCAAAATTCAGGCCATGATGGCATATGAAACAGAACTCCATCCCTTCCCACATCCTCGATCAATTGAGAACCTTGAAATAAGTGCAAAAAAAGAAGGGACTATGTGTGGAGAAGCTCTAGCTGAGTCTTTCTATATTGAAAGGTTAATTAATTAGAATGAAATTGGTCAATAAGGCCACAGATATATTCAATTTCATCATCTTTTAAACATTCAAAAAAAGGAAGACTAAGTGAAGTTCGAAAATACTCTTCTGCGCCTTTAAATGTATCACCATTATTCCAATGAGAATGTAGATGAAGTGGCCGAAAGTGAATCGATGTTTCAACTCCATGTTCTTTTAAGAAAGTCTTAAGCTCATTACGGCGCTCTGAATGGATGATTAAAAGCGATGGTATATTAGCATTATAAGTAGGTACTAAATTGATATTTTCAGATAATAAGCTTTCGTATTTCTTATAGAGACTAGTGCGCCTATCTACTTTTTCATCAAAATTATTAAGCTGATCGATTATAAATGCCGCACTAATATTGGTCATATTGGCCTTACGTCCTAATTCAACGATATCATAGCTTCCATCAGAAAATTTTCGTATACCATGTAGTCTTCTCTCTTTTGCCAGACTAATCATTGTTTCATCAGAAAAGATCATGCCTCCACCATCAGGAGAAGAAATAATTTTATTCGGATAAAAACTAAAAAATGATGCATCAATAGCTGAATGAAAACAATTTGGATAAATCAACTGGGCCAAGTCTTCAATAATTTTAAAACCATACTCTTTCTTAAGCTTAATTAAATTCTCCCTATCGTATAGTGCACCACCAATCGATACAGGAATGACAGCATTCACCTCATGTGACTCAAGAATTTTTGATAAATGTTTAGTATCAATCATCCCTGAAATGGGATCAACATCACAAAAGATCACTCTATGACCTAAACGCTTTGGAACTTCTGCTGTTGTTGCAAAAGTATTGGTTGGAACCACAATATTTACAGATTCATTAGTAAAAAACGTATCCAAAATAACTTCAAAAGCAGAAGTTGCACTACTTGTTGCAACAAAGTTAGGAAAATTGAATTTTTCCATCAATAAGTATTCAGCTTCTGAAACCTTTACACCACCAGTCCAATATCCTGAGACAATAACCTCTTGGACTTCTTGAATTAACTTATCTGATGAATAGGGATAGAAAAAAGGAATTTTCATGTATATAAATACTTTTCCTGAGCATCCACGATTGGATATTCTCGTGCTAATATATTCTTAACATTAAAGAAAGGGTTTCTATTCTTTTCGAGATAATATAAGCAGTTAATATTATAATCGCAGATATAGACAAATATAGGACGACGTTTTTGAATTTCAACGTATTTTAAATCGACTATCTTGATCTCACCTGTTTCAACATTCTTATAAACTTTAGAATAGAGTTGATTATAGAATGGAAAAAGTACTCTTCGATCATTTCCCCATAAGTTTTTAGTAAGCTCAACGATAACCTTTCCATCATTTTCTTTAAGGTCATCCATTTTAAACCAACCGTTCTCTTCTCTGTAATATTCAAAAACAAGAAAGCTTTCAGACTCCTCTAATAACGTCGGTAATATTGTCTTTTTATTCATTACCTTACGATACTTTTCTAATAATTCATCAAAAGTGAAGTCCACTGAACGATCGATATCGGGAGCCTCTGTAACTAAGTATTTAAGAGCTGGTTTGAAAACATACTTTTTATTTCCTACAGGGATAAAGTAAAAGCTCTTACTTTTACCAAAGCCTGTTCCGACAGGAACATCAATATTAAATTCTTCCTTAAGCTTTGCTTGTGATGCATATAAGAATTCAATCTTCTTTTCTCTTAAGATATGTTCAATATCCAATTCATACCTCTTTCATACGTTTAAAATATGCTATTCTCTCTCTTACTTTATCATATTTCGAGTTTGGATAGAGATGTTCATGCCAAAAGTATATATTGCTTAATTGGTCTTTAGGAAAGGTATTAACTGAAGCGTAACCTTCACCTACTTGATAGTATTGGATAGGATAGATATCTAGCTTTCCTTCATTATACGCTTTTTCTATAACGTATTCCTCTAAAAAGTATTTCTCAACATTACTACAATACTTCTGCCACCTCTCATCACCATTTGTTTCGTAAAGTTTCATTAACTCATTAAAAAAGTAGTGATAAAAACCACTGTCTCTTCTTGATATAATAAAGCCTGTATCAAGAGGATTATCCCAGTCTTCTCCTATGAAGCGTTGATCCTTCTTTGATATATCGTCATATTGTCCAACTACAATTTTTCCATTATAAACAATATCAAAAAGAGTTTGATCAATTGGTTTAATTAGGTTCATATCGAGATCAATGTGGATCAGAATATCCTCTTTAAGTTCTCTTTCGAGTAACATTCCACAAAATGGTACGTTTATAAAACCAGATTCAAACTCTTCAGTTTCTTCATGATATTTTTCAATATAAGTTACATTCAATTCTTTAAATTTTTCTTTCGTTTTTGCACTTACAATGTGTTTGGACGGACAATAAGTATAGATTGGTATATCACTTAAATCCCCACCATTTTTACGCCAATTCTCAAAACACAGAATAGCTTCGTCTTCATAATATCTTTGATTTTCAAAAGTAATACCATTGTCATCATTTGTACTTCGGCCATTACTTTCAATCATTGTAATAAGAGCAATTTTCATACGTTCTACTTTGTATAATCGATATATTCGTCATCTCTATGTGTATCGAGCGTGGAGCAGTGTATTCCACCACCAAAGATCTCACAATTTTCGAGTCTAACTGGGTGAGGAATAAAACCATGTTTATCTAAAAGCTCAATCACGTTAGATGCACTTTCACTAACAAGCACATTTTTTTCATCTATATTTACGATATTAATATCCATTCCTCTCGTACTTGCAAGTTGAATATCAATATCTGTTTTCCCGGATTCAATAACGGGCTCCGCCTTATAATCATCAGGAAATAGACACTCCCAATTCTTAAATTTTTCAGGTAAGAAATCTTTTATATTTCTATACTTAGGATTAACTAAGAAAGTACCAGGTTTTAAGCAAACGAGAACACCATCAATATGGTTATCAGCAACATTAACGGTATGGAAGTTAGATTCAGGAAAAAATGACTTCACCCACTCAAGTCCTAAGAAATGATTATATGAATTTACATTTACAATAACATCTTTTCCAATTCTTAGAAATTGTGCGCCATCAATGGCCATAGTATATTTACTGCGATCAAAATTTTCATAATCTCTTTTAGAATTCCACTCACTTAAGTCCATGGCCTCTTCAACAAGTTTATTATGTGGTGAGCGAATCCATTTTCCACCTCGCCCCCCGTCAAAGAGTTTGTTATAAACATTATATAAGAGCGTATTTTCAAAAAAGCGATTTCTTACATATGTAGGTGTTTCAATTATATAATCACGATAAACGAGAGAGACATCCCTTACATTACTAGCACTAGAAAGTTCAGTTTTATAATCAGGTGTTTTAATCGTAACAACTTCACCAAGTCGCTCAGGCCTGTAAACTTTAACTCCTAATTTTTCAAATGTGGCCGCTAAATTATCTAATTGCTCATTTCTTTTTAATAATAACTCATGATTAACATAATATTCTTGACCAGCGTGTTCTAAGCGATCATAGACAGCGTGAGTTAAATTTTCGCCGTAAAAATGTTGAAACGTAAAGTCAGCAATTCTTTTACTAATTTCTAACTCTCTTCCGACAATTATAGAATTTAACTTACCAAATGAGGTATTACTATTTATCACGATATCTTCCTAATACTTTCTAAATTATCATATTCAAAATTATTCATATAGAAATCACAATTTAATTTACATTGAGTCGTATTCCCAAGGGCCTGAAAGCAGCGACAAAATTCTTTTGAGAACTTAATAAAGTCTGAAAAGAACTCAAAGGTATGATTATATGAATAAATACTTATTGGCTCAACTTTTGTTTTACCATAAATAAATGAAACACAGGGGTAACAATTACCATCAGAATTTATATATATTCTTTTAAACCAAGGCTTAACTGGAGCTGAATGGTCCTTCTTGTAGAGAAAGTCCATATTCCCTCTCAGGCTCTTCTTCTTTGGAGGTCTGATTCTATCTGTTACAAGAGTCGTATCTCTAAAGAGGAGATCTAATCCAAACTTATCCCTAACAAGATCTGCTGTTTTAATTGCATACTCTTCATTAAGCTTGTGACGTGAAAATATTAATTCAATATTGAGTTTATCTTTTAACTGAGTAATATTTTTGAAAACTAATTCGAGATTCCCACCATTTCGCGTAAGTTCGTGAATCTCCTGAGTTGGTCCATCTATAGCGACCTGGTACACAATATTTTTATATTTAGATAACCGCTGAACATCAAGTGACATTAGATTTTCACCATTTGTAGCAATCAAGATATCTTGATTAAAATTTTCGCCAAGCTGTTCAAGAATAGTGTTTATATCACTATGTTCTAGAGGTTCTCCGTCATTTCCACAAACAAAGACTTCTTTTGGATTAAAGTCTTTTATAATGGGAAGAACTTTTGAGAAATCTAACTCACGCTTATTCTTATGTCCTGGATTTAAACTTGGACATCCCTGACACTGTAATTGACAGCTATTATTTAAACTAAGTTCTATAAATTCAACAAACTTATTATATTGCATTATAGAATCTCAAGCTCCCACATATCCATTAAACGTTTGCAGTTCTTTTCACAAATTTGGCAACACTCATATTCAAAGTTTTGAATTTTCTTATAATCTAAATCCCATTTATCTTGTCGACTTTCTTCTAACCAAACGTAGCAAGGAAAGACCGTACCGTGCTGATCGATATGAATACTTTTATTGTGGTAAGAGCGACAGTCGATATCGTAATCTTTTCCTCCACTAACTTTCTCGCCCCATTTTTTCTTAGCAGAGTTAATAATAACGTCGTACTTTCTTTTTAGTTCAGGAGTAACAAGCATTTTATCCAAATTAAATGGATTCTTATAAACTTCAGTGTCGCGACGATATAAGGTTTGAGTTAGGTTAATATTACTGAACTCTTTTAATAGTTCATCCATACTACCGTCTTCTAAGTCTTTAGCATTGTAGTCAAAGAGGATATGCTGAATATAATCGATTCCATATGGATTAGATTCACGAAATGCTTTTGCATTTGCTCTAATATTAGCAAGACTCGTATTTACTCGATATATTTCGTGTAACTCTTGAGTTGAACCACATATTGTAAAGTAAACGCTATCTTCTGGCCCAAGGATCGTTCCAAGTTCCGCCCACCAATCGGGGTTGTGTGTGTCCCCATTTGTACATATTTCTATAGCAATATCTCTCTTGCGAAGATAGCGACATAAATCAAAAATCGAACGATATAAAGTAGGTTCTGAAAATGCTCCCACTAAGTGGACATATTTTGCATTAGGGAATTGATCTAGCTGATCTGTGATCTCGTTTAGATGGCGTTCATTATACTTTACTTCTATATGCTTATAATTTCGTGCACACAAAGGACACTTTGCATTACATGTTCCAGTGAGATCTAATTCAATTCTCTCACTACGAATAAGGGCATCATTACTAGCAGACAAAGTCCAACTCCATTACATCAATTAGTTTTTGAATTCGCCTTTCACACTTAAAGCAATCCTTAAACTTAAAACTTAAAACTTCACCGTAATCAAAAACTTCACCAGAGAAATGTCCAGGTCCTTCATATTCAGCATGGCCATAACAAGGTGAGATTTGGCCAAATTGATCAATATAAATTTTTCGATCTCTTAAGCTCATACACTTTATTTCAATATCCGAACTTTCACCTGGCTTTGGCTTTATATTAAAAAGAGCATCAATGGCCCTTTTTCTTTCATCCTCAGGACGAATTAGATCCTTATCAAATGATTTTACATATTCATTAAATGTTCTCTGCCCTTCAGTATCAACATTAAAAGTCTTACTAAATCGGGCAATAATACTTTTCATCGCTTCACTTTCATAATCTTCACGATTATATTTGAACATAATATGTTGAATATGATCGATTCCCTCTTTATTTGTTGAAATAAAGCCCTGATGATTATCTAAAATATCTTGTAACTTACTACCTACTCGATATTTTTCATGAAGTTCTTGTGTAGAACCACAGATTGTAAAATAGATGCGATCATTTGATGAAAGAATTTCACCTAATTCTGCCCACCACTTTGGATTATGAGTACTACCATTAGTAAAAAGTTCAATGGCAACACCTCGATCAACAAGGTAGCGACAAATCTCTTTAACTTCGGGATGGAGTGTCGGCTCAGATATATTTCCGGCCATATAGAATACTTCAAGATTAGTGAATGTATCTAGTTGCTCTTTAATTTCTTTAAAACTACGTACATTTCTTTTTAATAAGTGACCTGCATGAGCATAATTTCTTGTACAAAGTGGACAACGTAAATTACACGTTCCCGTTAGATCCATCTCAAGTTCGAGGATCTCACTTCGATGCAATGTTGTTTGCTTGCAACTCATTATCCCATCCTCTCTAAACCAATATCTTCTAGCATTTGGGTTGTCATTGCTTCGCACTCATAGCAAAAATCGTACTTAAATTGGTTTATTTTAGAATAGTCGAGATTAAATTTTTCTCCGACGTTATAAATTCGATATAAGAAACATGGAAAGATTTCTCCCCATTGATCTATTGCCACAAATTTCTCTTCCAAGCTTTTACAGCGCATTTGGCATTTAATTTCGCCAGTCTGGTTTCTCTCATAGCGTCGCTTAGCATGTCTTGTGATTAAGTTATAACTTCTTGCTAGATCAGCAGTTAAAGCAATGTCATTTTTCTCATCTTTAATAAAACCAAATCTTTCGTTATAAGGTAGAGTATTAATATTATACTCTCGACTAAAGCGTGATCGAATATCTTTCATCGCATCACTTTCAAAGTCTTTGGCATTGTATTCAAACTTTATATGCTGTAGATAATCAATATCGTACTTACAACCTTCTTTAAAAGCAGCGTGGTTATCTAATACTTGTTGTAAGCTTGAGCGAACGCGATACTTTTCATGAAGTTCTTGTGTTGATCCACATATTGTGAAAAATACATGATCTCTTGGACTCATCATTGCCCCAAGTTTTCTCCACCAATCGGTTGAATGAAGTGACGCATTTGAATAGAGTTCTACTTCGATTTCTCTCCCAATTAAATATTCCATTATAGTAAAGAATTCTTTATGCAAAGTAGGCTCAGATATCATTCCCGCCATACAGCACATTTTAATATTTGGGTATTGATCTAGTTGAGCAATAATCTCACTTGCTGGTCTTTCATTATATTTAACCAAGTGCTTAGCATTTGAATAACTTCTTGAACAAAGAGGACAATCAAGATTACAAGTTCCTGTTAACTCGAGTTCTATTTCGAGAATATCTTCTTTGCTCAATGAATCTGGTAATTTTTCCATAACTTACCTACTTATAATCACATTCAGGATAATGACCACGTCGATAGTGAAGAACATCATCTATCTTCTCACCTTCAACTGGATATACTTCCTGAAGTTTTGATATTTTCTTTTCAACACCATCACACACAAAGAAGTATTTACAATTGAAACATTTCTTACCTTTTGTATATGTATGCTTTCTTTTTTGTGCAGCAACTTCGAAATACTCTTTTGTATCCAAAATCTTTTCTTCTATTTTTTCCACATCATATGCATAAATATTCCAATCATTACGATCATAGATATGTTGATAAACACCTACTACATATTTCTCATACCCCTGCATAAAACAAAATGGGATATAGCGTACATTAATCTGAATACCATCATCTAAATTATCGATAGCTTTTTTTATATACTTACTTAAGTGTTCATAACTTTGTGATTCAAGACGATCAGCATCTTCCCAATAATTTAAAGGTAGGAAGTTAAGTTGATATGGTTTTATCTTATTTATCAATGTTACATACTCTCCAAGAAGCTCTGCATTCTTGTCTGTAACGGTACAATTGATACGAACTTTGATTCCTATTTCTTGGCAATTTGAAATGGCCTTCAGCATTTTTCGAAATGCGCCCTTTCTTCCAACTATTGTGTCATGATTCTCTTCATTTACTCCATGCAGACTAAAGAGTAATTCAGTAAGGCCATGCTCTTGAGACTTCTTACAAAATGCCAAGTTTGCAAATTTAGCACCATTAGTAAGAGCTGAGATATTCGTAAAACCTAAGTCATTACAATAATCAAGTATTGCAAACCAATCTCTGTGAACAGAACTTTCTCCACCACTTAAATCGATTTCTCGCATTCCACAATTATAGATTTTCTTTGCTCGTTCTTTAATGACTTCAAGAGGTGTGACTTTATCAAGATCATCAAGGTAATAGCAAAAGTAACATTCGTAATTACAGAATGTTCCAGTGTCGAGCTTTGCTCTCTTATTGAATTTATCATTAATTAGCCTCAAACCTGAATGGCTAAAAATATTATAATCCAATATGTTCTCCCAAGATTTCTAGTATGGGATCGCCTTCTTGAAGAAATATCGATTCAAAATCATTATCGATATCCCACTTTCTCCAATAGAGGCCTTTATCTTCATCCCAGTAATCTATATTATAATACACAACCTCTTTATCAAAAAATTTGCATTCTGAGATCATACGGGGACTACAATCAAACTTACGAGGAACGGGTGTATAGATGTATCTATCAAACTTCTCAAATAAATCCGGCACGGGCATCTCAGGAAACTCAAAACGCTCTGAGAGTCCCTCTAATCGTCCCTCAGGGCGATTCTCTTTATTAGTTAAGCACAGGAAGTCTCCATCATATTTTTCCAACAGATCAAAATACATTTGATCTGGAATATTTCGACAATTTTTTGTGCCATATAGAAGATTACAACGTGCTGATTTTGTTGGCTTTTTCAAGCGATTAAAATTGATACGTTTTTTATAGTCAATAGCATTCTTACAATCACGATAAATGCGCTTATCTTGAAGAATAAATACATTATCCTTATCGTTATCTTGTAGCTCCTTATCACCACAAGCAAAGTGAAATATTTTATGCGCTAAGATATGCTTACCTTCCAGAGACTTAGCTCCACCATCGGTAAAGAGGATATTATTTGCATGTATAAGATTAGGTCTATTTACAAAGAGAGTATCTTTTTCAAGCTGGACTAGCTCTTCTTCAGAAATGATATATTTTCCAACAATCGATGCACGAAACATTGGCCAGTCAATATCTTCGCATAAGAGGATCCCGACGCGCATATAATCTTTAAGAAAGAGATAATAGTCGATCACCTCATATGTGTGACCACAAAGACCATGATTATTCGCACTCCAACTATAGGTGAGCCAGAGATCATAATTATCTTTATCTAGTCTTAAAATCATACTAATCCAAAAATGCTTGAATTAGCTTATCTTCTTCGTCTAAGTGATAAGCCTCAAATCCGTTTAATAAAATATCATTATAACGCATATTTACGGAGTCTTGTATAACACTCTTGAAGATTTCGACCTTCTTTTTGTAGTATAAACTTTCAGGAACAAGTCGATTATTTGTATCAACTTTAGCAGATTGGTAATAGAGCATCGTATCAAACTTTTCATGTAGATTCTCATGATGTCTATTTGCGATTTTATATATTATATTACGTTCTCTATATTCCTCAGGTATTTTAATATTTGAATAATCAAGAGAAGGTGTATTTACAAAGACGTAGTCAGAAACCTTTCCAAGCTCTTTATAATTACCAAAAGAGAATTTAAGAAGTTCTTGCTCATCAAAGTTTTGATACTCGTAGAATCCGAAATACTTGACCTTCTTCATCTTGTATCTTTGCATGTCATGGCCTTCATTAGAAAAGACAACTAGATCACAAGGAATCGTTTCTCCTAAAAGCTTGAGTGTGTGAATATCTAAGATCATGCATCTCTTAGGTTTCAATTTGTAAATATCATAAACTCTTTGGGTAACAATGAAGTCAGATAGATACTCATCTGGAAAATGATATCTTTCTTTAAATACCTTAATCCAGCCGATGCGCTCTTCTTCTGTACAATTATAGAGAACAAATTTGACATCACTGCTTCGAGCTCTTGAAAAAAGAAAATACTCGAAGCAGTAAAATAATGTTCCATTTACTTTACGATGATCTTTTTGTGAATAGAGTATAACTCTAAAAGAATGTTGAATAATAATCCTCTAAGAACTTATTTGTTAGATCTTCGATTTTTTCTAGATCCTCTTCTTCAGTAATTAGCTTTCTAAAGTGATCAAACTTCTTATTAAGAGCTGCAACCCTTTCAATTTGATCTTTTGTATTTAAGTAGTCCTCTAGCTTCTGGATAAGTTCTTCGTTACCTGTTTCTAAAATTTCAAGATATTTAGATTCTCTATTTTCAGCAGTAATAAAGAAACCTTTGTCACAAAGTTCATTATTAAGGCACATAAAACTATAAAATGTATAACCACTTACTGAAGCAAGGTCATGAGTGACAACCATACGGGCCTTTTTAATTGCAGATTCGCGAGCATAATTATGATCATTCTCGTCGCCTTCAATTAATCTAATCTCATGAGGCATTACTTCATTATATTCAAGAGGCTTCGTGATCCTTACTTCAATTCCCTTTTCAATAGCATGCTTAATGATAGAAGAAGAAACTGCTGAAAGGTTTAACAATTTCTCATGTCTCTCAATTGGATCAAGTGTATGAGGAAAAACATTTGTCACATACCAATGTGATCCACGATCTTCAACTGAAGCAACATCATATAACATCATATTTAAATCCTTTTAAAATATCCTAATAGTGACAACCACAATTATTATGGCATGCACAAACAGCGTTACAATTACAGTCTGTATTACAAATACAGTCGGCCCTTAAAGTATTATAATAATTTAAAATCTCTTGAATATGGGGCTCGACAATATGTTGCCCTGTTTTATTCCAACCTCTTGTACCAGAAGTCCCCGAAGCACTTCCATCGTCAGAAGTCTTAGGTCTATTATCAGCTGGAGAAGGATTTGCAGCACTCCATACTGAGTCATTTGCTGGCGACATTTGATTAAGACGACTTACCATATTGGCCGTAACAGAATTAGTAATTTGAGTACCAACACCGTATGAGTTGGTTGGAGTACCTGGATTATACATTGCATGCTGACGTCGCCTGGCCATTTCTGCAGAGATAACATCTCTAAGAGCTTTAACGTGAGTACCATATATCTTAGCACCAATTGCAATATTTATATTTAATGTGTGTGTTCTATTTGAAGAACAAACTCCTCGGTGCCCAGAACATGTTGACGTTCCTCTATTATGATAGGAACAGTGTCCACCACTACATGCCATTTGCCATCTCCCTGTTTCTATATTCCTCATCAGTTTCTGCATGTAAAGCAAATAAGTGCTTCTGTACTGCGCGGTCAATTTCTCCAAAAGCTTTAAAGAAACCACAAAGTTCATTAACCCAATTATCTGTCCACTTAGCGAAAAAGTCCGTTTTTTCACTCTTCTCATGACTTGCAACAGGACAAATCATACAAGTCGTGGCAACACAGTCCTTACAATCTTTATGGATTTTCTTTAATGGTTCTTCAAATTTCTTTGTATAAGCACTAATCTTTTGGACAAATTCTTCATCATGGATATCACTATACGCTAATTCATCCTTATGTTTTGAATAGATTGCTCCGTGACAAGCGTAGAGATTTCCTCTTTGATCAATTGCGGCCATATTATAACCAGCAGAACAATGCTTTCTATTATCTTCTCCACCAAACCATGAACAAAGATAGCGTCCATTTTCACGGTAAAATTCAATTTCACGCTTAGCAATTTTTAAGAACTCACTTCTAAAGACTTTTACCGCATCTTTTTTCTCGTCTAAGCTAAATTTTGTAATATAGTCGATGGTTGGTGAGTAATTGATATTAATATTCTTTGAAACCTTCCAAAGAAGTTTTTGAATATCATGATAATCTTCCCAACATTTATAAAGACTATCCATACTGTCAATTGGAAGGGTTGCCTTCATACTCACATTGATACCAAGATTTGCTAACTCATAGAGGTTATTAATTACTTGATTACTTGAAGCCTTCTTATTCTTCATTAATCGGTAATTATCATTAACCGCACGGCCATCATAAGATACCTGAACATGAAGTTTAGACATATCAACATTATCAATAATTTTCTTCATATTGTGCATATTGAATGCATTTGTATAAAGGTGAAAATCAATATTATCGTGTTCACGATATTGATTCATAAGATCGATAATAAATTTTGGATTTAAAGTAGGCTCACCACCCCATAGAGAGATATTTAGGCCATCATATTTTGCTTGAAACCATTCCTTGTCTTCAAGGATACTATCAATCCTTTTAAAAATTGTTGGAAGATCGTTATCAAGCCTTGCCTTGTCAACTTTCTCTCCTTCAAAACAATATGTGCAATTAAGATCACATAGTGCAGAGGTTGTAATTTCAAGTGTGAAGTAATTCCTTACGCCACCTTTTGCTTTAGCTGGGTTTTCAATATTATAAGCTACCATTATTCAATCTCCGTATTCATGATTTCATCCAAGATGCTATCGAGTTTATCTTCCGAAACCTTTTCCTCTTCAACTTTTATCATTGCTAGAATTTCATCAGCATCTTTTAAAAGTTTGTCAGAATACTCAGGTGCAATTGGATGCATATGCTTACTAGCTTCAACAAGATGTTGAGCGGCCAAATACATACTTCGATTCAGTGCTTTAAGATTCATAAATTTCTCGCTTCAAGATTCGTTTAAAATATTCATTCCCTTTCAAAGTTTTAATCATACGTTGTACTTCTTTATAGAAGTGCTTATACATAAAACAAATACTTTCAATTGGGCCTTCATTTTTTATGTTCTCATACAAACAGCCTTTTCTACAGTAATTTTTTACCGAACAAGACTCACAAGCTGCCATATTTTTGTATTCTGGAATTTTAAGATATAAGTCGTCATCTTTGAAGCGATTACAGGCAATTAGCTTATCTTCAGAGAAGGATAAATGAGTATCCCCGGCACCACAATAATCAATGCGCACATCTTTAGCTGTGTAGCGTAAAATATGCCTTAAATATGTGAGTATAATTTTTGGCATTTCAACATTATCAACGTTTTCAATATACCAATCGACCAGTTCACTAAAGCCATAATTCACTTCTTGTGCACTTTCATTGGTCCAAACACCCACATCTCGAATTAATGTTAAATCAGGATTGAGATTAAGGACTTTTTTAATATAGAGATGATTTTCTAATATATTATTATTTCCAGAGTAAATCATTGAATGACACGAAAGATCATTCAGCTTTTTTATTATTGGGAGCTTTTTTTGATAAAGATGATTGGTACCACGGCCATCATGCTGATTGCGATTTATATCCTGCCATAGGCCATCATATGATAATGAGACTCTAACTTTATTAGCATTTAAAAATTCAACTTTTTCATCATCAAGTAAAAGACCATTGGTTGGCATATAGAATTGCACATTGGGATCATCTTTTAGTTCTTTAGTTACTGTAACGATTTTATCCCAATGTAGGAGAGGCTCTCCCCCATAGAAATCTACTTGAATAAGCTCTTGTGGGTTTTTAGAACGTACTTTTTCATAGGACTCAAAGAATAAGTCAGTATTAATTGACTTCTTAGAAAGCTTATCAACATTGCAGTAACTACAATCTAAGTTGCAAGCTTCCGAGAAAGCTATTGATAAGACAATCATTTAAATCCTTTATTATTTAACCTTCACCCAATGGCGTCCATTAACATCAATAAACTTCTTACCATCTCCGAAAGAATCTTTTAATTCCTTCTTTTTATATATTGCAACGACGCGCTCAGGAAAGTTTTGTTTCTCTTCTAAAGTCATCTCCGTTAGGTTTCCATTTTCGTCATTAGTTAATGGAGTTCCACATGGGTATTCATCATCAACATATGCTAAAACCCAACCAGCTACTGCAATTGGTACTTCAACACCAGCATTACCTTGTCCAACACCAAAACCAAATGTATCAGAAGCTACCCCAATTACACTCAGCTGACACCTTTCAGTACAAATTCTAGCACCTTCTATTGTATCAAAGTAGCATTTCCCTGGTATTAAATCATCATTAAGTAATTGAAAGTCAGCAACATCATTCCAAACAGAGTTCCAGACCTTATCCGCTACGAATTCACCACTTTGTACCCTTAGATCAGGTCCAGATGAACCATTTGTAATAGTACCTGTCGAACTTATAGTACATGGTCTTAACAGCGCCATAAAATCTCCTTCAATTAATTTTTTATTGAAAATTATAATTATAGTATATAATAGGATCATGAAACGAAGAAATTTTATTTTCACTACATTATTTTCTCTTTTCACATATAAGGCCATGGCCCACTCTATTATGAGATTGAAGAAAACAAACACTGGTAACTTACTAATAACTAGTGATAATGATACTTGTATCATTCTTAAGAGTGGTATGACTTATGAACTTCCCATTAAACCGAAAGAAATTCACTCAGTTATACATTTTCGCGTAAGAAAAACAAAATGGGGAAAAAGTCCTATTATCAATCCACACAATAAAAAGATTGCCAATAAAAATGGGCTTTTTATTGTCGAAGAAAAAGTTGATCTAAATTACTCAAGAAATTTTTCTATGCAATATATCAACGATGATATGGGCTGGATTGTAGTTTAGTAGACTTTCCTAGAAGAAAAATTATCCCTATCAATATAATATTCGATACAAATTCCACCCTCATTGTTAAGACAGTTAACAGATGAAATATTATAATAGAACTGGCCCATAGATAAAGGTATGAGCGTTTTTTGAAATATAGAAATAACCCCGAAAGTTCTAAGATTACGATCCCTAGACCAATTAGAAATAGAATAACACTTGGGATTACATCTATGATCGGCCAGCTATGATTAGTTAAAAGGTGTGATTCCTTAATAATCTCTCTGAGTCCTTCAAAGTGAAAATATCCAAGGCTTTCATTAAAAAATGCTTTAAATGAATAAAATAATTTCCAGAATCCAGACATAAAATAAATGAGAACAATGGTAAGTTTAGAAAAATTTAAAATTGCTTTGTCACTTTTTTCATCTCTTCCTTCTAAAATAAAAAGAATAGAAATATAAAACCAAGCAAATAGATCATGATCAAAATCGGCACCATTTGTTAATGCGATAATTAAAAAGAGGAAGATGGAATATAAAATACGAAAGTATTTACGTAAAAAAGAGCCTATTGAACCAAATATTGAAATGGCCCAAAGTATTATTAGCGGTGTAATTGAATTAAATGAGGGTAGTAAGCTTGCAACCCAATTACCAGAGTTTTGAACTCCATAGCCTTCATAGAGATACATACTCACAAGTGGAAAAGTCATGAGGTAAAATATCTGAGATATCGTACTTAACATCTACTGGCCTCTCGTTGTACTAAAGAGATTCCAACTAAAGAAAGGATATACGTTTCCTCTATAGCCTATCGACTCACATAGAATTGATAGTGATATAAAAAGAATCGTAAAAATCAATTCTGCTTTTTTCACTAATTGATAACCTCAAAGAAATTTGGAAATGATTTTTCAACACATTCCGTATTTTCTAATTTTCCTCCACCATTAACAATCTGATAGAGGTAAGAAACCATAACCATACGATGATCACGAGGAGGTGTTATATCGACGACACGTCCATCAGCTTTTCTTCCTTCTATTTCAAGAAGATCATTTTCTTCATCATAATGATGTTTGATATCGTATAGCTCCATTAAATCCATAACTGCATTTAAACGATCTGATTCTTTATGTACTAAAACTTCAACACTTCTAATAATTGAGACACCATCTGCATAAGATGCGAGAAAACAAAGCGTCGGAATAAGGTCGGGACAGTCTCGACAATCAATCTCAAAGCCATTTAAATTTTCTACACCATTAAACAGAAGCCCGTCTTTTGTAAAATCGAAGTCTCCACCTAGCTCTTCTAACAAACTTATAAATTGACTATCGGCTTGGAATCGATCGATTCCTTTACAATTCTCAACAAGCACAGGTCCAGACATACATGCATATGCTAGTGGATAACCAAGAGAGCTAAAATCGACAGGAACTTCAAAGACTTGTTCTCCACTTTTAAATCTTTCGATTAGATTTAGTGTCATCTCCCAATATGGACGACTTGTGGACATATTAACTGGCTCCACATCAATATCGTTTGGAGATAAGGCCATTGCCAGTCCTGTTGCAAACTGAGTTGATCTTGAGCAATCAACTTCATAAACACCTTTTGATATATTAATTGGCCCTTGAACTTGAAACCAGTTTTCTTCATCTCTTAAAACTTCGACATCTAACTCATCTAGTGCCTTTTCTAGTTCATCCATTGGACGATCAAACATTTTTTCACTTGGTATCAGATTATACTTATTATTTCCAAGCGAAAGTAATGGGATTAAAAAACGATTTGTTGTTCCACCATCTCCTGAGACAAGGTTAATAACTTCATCAGTCTCAATTTCACAAGCAGGAAAGGAGCCCTTTATTGTGACACTTCTTCCCTCTTTATTGATCTGTAAACCAATATGCCCAAGACAATTAAGCATATGAATAACATCTGTAGATTCTGGAAGATCTAATAACTCAATGTCTTGTGGATATATAGCAGCTAAAACAAGCGCACGATTAGCAAAAGACTTAGATGAAGGTACGCGGATCTTCTTAATAAAATCCTTCGTTGCTCCTTTACCGTGGGCATACTCCATTAGTCGCTTTCTTATTTCATCCAGAGACACTTCTTGAATGATAGGCTTGCCTATCCCTGAAGGTAAAATTACTTCAATTGTATTATTAGCAACGACTTTTTTATCTTTTGCTACATATTCCATAAGCTCATCGATAGGTAAATTATCTTGCCACGGACACATAAGAGCATTTAGACCAAAGACATGAGCAAATTGATTTAGGAATTCACTCTCTTCATCTCTTTGAAAGATGTTAAATATAAGCTTAAGCCCCCAAAATACGGCTACTCCATGCGGTAGTTCGTAAACTTTTTCAATAGCGTGTCCTAGTGTATGTCCTAGGTTTAAGATCTTTCGAATTCCACCTTCTTTAAAGTCTTGATCGACTATCTCTTGCTTATAACGAGCACAGCGAATTGTAATTTCATCAAATGATGCTTCATTATTGATAAGGTTAAAAACCTCTTCATCTAAGAAGAAGTACTTTGCTAATTCCCCAAGGCCAGAGATGAAATGATCTTCTGGTAAACTTTGAAGAAACTCTGAACATATATAAATATTGTCTGGTAAGTGAAAAGCTCCGATTAAATTCTTACCAAAGGCCGAATTCACTGCAACTTTTCCACCGATACTTGCATCAATCATTGAAAGTAGAGTTGTTGGAATAACACTCCAGCTAATTCCTCGTAGGAGCATAGATGCAACAAGACCAGCAAAATCAGAACACGCCCCTCCACCAATAGCAACCAGGTGGGCCTTACGATGAATGCCTCTTTCTAAAAAGAATTCACATGCTTTTTCGACTTCACTTAACTTCTTACAATCTTCTCCGCCAGGAGCTATATAGATATCTACTCCATTCTTAGGATCTATTAGATCTAAGTAGAGATCATTAACATTAGAATCAATGATAATTAGTATCCGATCTGAATCGATCTCATTAATTATAGTATTAATCTTTTGAATATCACTAAAATGCTTAATTTCAGACAATTTAAACCTCGTATGCCTTTTGTCTTAAAAAATGATCTGCTAAAACGACTCTTACCATTGATTCCACGACAACAACTGCACGCGGAAGAATACATGGGTCATGACGTCCTTCTTTTGCATTTGCGCCAACTGTTGAAGTGGGCTTAAATGTTAAATCTAAGTTAATCATCTCACCATTACTTATTCCACCTTCAATTCCACCAAAATTTGCACTATCACCGCTTACTTCTTGTCCACTCATATCGGCCATTTTCACACCTGCACCAAATGAGAATGCGACACAAGCTCCAATTGATAAAACAGCTTTTGCAAGATCTGCTTTCAGCTTATCAAAAGCAGGCTCCCCAAGACCGACTGGACAATTTTCAATATTAACGGAAATTCGACCACCAACAGAATCGCCCTTGGCCTTTAAATCAATCAAGTACTTTTCAATCTCTTGATCTTTACTAGGATCTCCAAAATTATAAGTTCCTAAATCTTGTGGAAAAGACTTAATTATATTTTCACATTCAAACGGCCCAAGCTTAGAAATAAAAGTATTAACTTTCACCTTAGGAAGAACCAAACTTGCAAAATAACCAGCAACAACACGTGCAACTGTTTCTCGCCCACTACTTCTTCCACCACCACGATGATCTCTAATTCCATACTTTAAATCATAAGTTCGATCAGCATGGCCAGGCCTATAATTATCTTTTAATTTATCGTAATCCTTACTTCGTTGATTAGTATTTCGAATGATAACAGCGATTGGTGTTCCCAAAGTCTTATTTTCAAAAACACCTGAGAGAATCTCTGCCTTATCTGCTTCTTTACGGGCAGTCACTCCCTTTGAGCGACCAGGTGCTCTCTTATCAAGCATTGCCTGTAAATCTTCTAGATTAAAATCAAGACCACTTGGTACTCCATCAAGAACAACACCAAGTGCTGGGCCATGGGATTCACCAAAGGTAGTCATTGAAAACATTTTACCAAATATACTTCCGCGCATTATAACTCCTATCCCCTTATTATCACCTTAAATATACAAATATTCCAATCGCAGCTGCTAGGTAAATATGTTATTAATTATGAATGGAAAACTTAAAATACTTAAAAGATGTCATGAGCCTAGATAAAGTCATATTAGGCTTAAAACAAGCTAATAATGAAGAGTTAAAGCGTATTGAATTTCTCATTAAGCAAAAAGACAAGAAAGAAGAGGAAATTGCTCAACTACGTAATGATATCAAGCAAGCAAAAGAGCAGGTTACGGCCAGTGAAAAGTCGATTTTCGAAATAGAAAAAAAGCTAGAACAAAGTAGAGCAAATCTCAATGCTGTCACTAGTCAACAACAAGAAGAAGCATTAAGCGTAAGCATAAAAAAGCAAGAAGATGAGTTTGAAGGCTTACAAGATAAAACATTAGAGCTTCTAGAAATGATCGAAGAAAAAGAAGCTCTTCAAAAAGAGGCCATTGAGTTTATTACCGGTATCACAAATACAATTGATGAGATTCAAGCAGAGGTCGATCAAGGCAATAAGGCCAATGAAAGTAAAGTTTTAAGTTTGGAAAATCAAATTGAAGGACTTTTAAGTGAAGTACCTCCAGAAGCTGTGAAATTATATAAGATGGCCGCATCAAAACGGGCCCATGATGCTTGTACATTTCTTATTGGACAAAGTTGTGGCAGCTGTAAATTTACATATGCAGCAGGAGAAGTTGCTACTTTTAATAAAGGAATTGATCTGATTCTCTGCAAGGGATGCCAAAGGTTACTCCTTCCTGCACCCCTAAGAGATATTTAATAAAAATATTGTTCAAGCTTTCCGTAGATATCAAGTAAGTTGAAATATAATTTTTCTCTTCTACTAATATATTCTACGTATTTATTTTCAGTATTTATAAGGCGCTCTTCTGCACTTATCACGTTATCAAAGTCAGCTCGTCCCCTTGAATATAACTTATTATATTCTTTAACAGATAGTGTTGCTAACTTATGCCTTTTTAAAACTAAGTCGATTGTTTTATCAATTAATCGCATTGTATTTGTCAGGGCCTCAAGTTGATTCTTAGTTCTAACTCTAGCTAGTCTCTGTTGATACTCTGTATTCATACGATTAATTTTTGCTTGTTTTAGTGAGTTCTCATCAGCACTAAAGCCAAGTGGAATAACTACCGTTAGTCCAACTTCTGTAGCATCATTATCAGAACCAAAAGTTCCGTCACTAAAAACATTTCCGTTGTTTGCTGTGACAGTTGAATAGGCATTTGTCTTATAGGCACCCATTAATTCAATCGTTGGAAAAACTGAATTATCAAACTTTTCTACCGCCTTATTTAGAGACTCAAGTTTTTTGTTCAAAGCTTGTATTGTAAGGTTCGAGTCAATATTACCTTCTTCAATTGGATCTAACTTAATTTTCTCAATACGATATAAGCTAATATCACTAAAGCGATGTCCTCTTTCGAGTTTACTTTCTAATGACTTTTTAAAAGTTTCTAATTGTGATTCCAATTCAGCATATTCTTCACTTACAGAGTTTACCTGTGCTTGTGCAGAATAGAGATCAACTCTCTCACGTAGTCCATCTCTTACCTGTTTTTGAACAAAGTTAAGTCTACGAACGGCCCTCTTCTTTGCTTCATCTTTTAGATTCAGTAATGTCTTTGTTTTTTTATAATCGAAATAACTTTCAATAAGCTCTAGTACATTTTGAGATCTTTGCGCATCAAATTCGTATTTTGTTGCATATACTTCTTGTGCAGCAATTTCTTTATCCATTTTGTCATTGCGGCCTAAGAAGTTCTTACCAAGATCTTGTGTATAACTTACTTCTTGATTATAACCTTCATATTCAGTGCCACCATTAAAGTCGATATAAGATCCAGTGATCGCAAACTTTCCACCATAGATATTTTCTTTCGATAATTCAGCTGCCGAAGTATAGGCCTTATATGTATTAATTAAATTTGGGTTATTAGGATTTGAAATAAGACCTACGTTATTAAATTCATTCAACAAACTGAGGGTCCATGGTCTTTTATCATCACTTTGAAGTTCAAAATTAAGTTTTGCTAACTCAAAATTATATCCAGCTTGTTTGATCTCAGTAGAGTTTTTTAGATATTCTCTTACATAACTTTTAAGATTAGCACTGGCGTTTAATGATAGAATCGCCAATAAAATATATTTCATGTGGTCCCCACGTTATTACTTATCTTTATTACGAATGAAGTTAAAAAAAGTTTTACCAATTTATTCAACCCATGACTAGATACCGTGTAAGTCTTTGACATTCAGCGTGACATAGGGCATAAATCCAACAGAGTTAAGGAGACTATCGCTGGTTTATTATATTTCGGTATAATAGACGGGAGGAAAGTCCGGGCACCATACGGCAGCTTAGCGGGTAACGCCCGTCGGTCGCGAGACTAGGACAAGTGCAACAGAGAAGAAGTACAGGGGTTTGAACTCGATTGGGGTAGCTTCGGCCGGCCAATCAGTGACGAGATTTATCTCACCTGCTGTAGTGAAAATAGGTAAACTCTAGGCGGTGCAAGCTTGAATAGGTCAACTTATGGGGTAGCCGGCCCTTGTTGACGGGTTAAGCGCTCGAGCCAGTGGGTAACTACTGGCCTAGACGAATGATAGTCCAATACAGGACCCGGCTTATACCTTAACTCTATTTTTACAAATGTGTCGTTTCGGCGACACATTTTTCATTTCAGGGGGAATAATGGAATATCCTAAACCAAAGAAAGTCTCGCATGAGACAAAGATCCACGATCAAATTCTAACTGATGATTATTTTTGGATGAGAAATCGCGAAAGTGACGATGATGTCATGAAGCTTCTCAATGCAGAAAATGACCTTTTTAAAACATATCTAAAAAATAAAGGTAATTTGAAAGAAACAATCTTTGAAGAATTAAAGTCACGTGAGCTTCAAACTTATGAAACTTGCCCTTATCCTCACGATGATTATGAATACTATGAACGCTATGAAGAAGGTAAAGACTACCCTATTCACTTACGTCGTCACTTAAAGTCTGGTGAAGTCCAAGTATGTTTAGATGAAAATGAATTGGCAAAAGGACACGACTTCTTAGACGTAGGAGCCTTTGATATCTCACCTTGCCACCGATATTTAATTTACACTGTTGATTATAATGGTGACGAACTATATGACTTATATATTCTTGATTTATCCACAAACAAGATCGTTCAAGAAGGACCAAAGAAGATTAGTTATTCACCATGCTGGTTTAATGACTCAAAGACTTATGCTTATATTGAAATGGATGAAAATCTTAGACCTTATAAAATCCATGTCACAGATATGGAAAACTCATTTGATAAAGTAGTCTACACTGAAGATTCAGGTGAATACTTCCTAAGCCTTGAAGAAACAATGGATCACCAATATATCCTAATTAATGTATCAGGATCTTCAAATAACAGTGTTCTTTATATGAAAGCTGATGCAAGTGATCTGAATCCAATTGAAATCTTTCCTAAAGAAGACAAGATTGAATATAGCGTTGAAAGTGATGGAGACGACTTCATTGTCCTTACAAATAAGTTTCATGAAAACTTTTCACTTCTTAGAACTCCAATAATGAATCCTTCATATAAAGACGCAAAAGTAATTATTGAAGGAACTAAAGAAAACTATCTAACAAACTTTAATACATTTAAAGATTTTATGGTCCTTCATTATCGCACAAAGGGACTTAATCGCTTTGCTATATTAAAAGATGAAAAGCGAATTGAGGCGAGCTTTCCTGAAGATGCCTACTTTGTAGGAGGTGGCGATAATGCAAACTATGAGACTAAGGTATTTCGCTATGAATACAGCTCATTAACAACGCCCACTACAACATTTGACTATGACATAGAAAGCAGTGAATCAAAGAAGATTCATCAAAAAGAAGTTCCTGGTTTCGATCAATCTAAATATGAAGTTGAAAGAACTTTTGCTCCTTCTCATGATGGTGCCATGGTTCCAATGACCATTATTAAAGCGAAGACAACTAAGAAGGGTGATCCTAATAAATGCCTACTCTATGGATACGGCTCTTATTCGATGTCGATACATCCATGGTTTAATCGCAATATTATCTCACTTCTTGATCGTGGATTTGTTTATGCAATAGGACATATCAGAGGAAGTTCAACCCTAGGTCGTCACTGGTATGAAAACGGTAAATTTCTACATAAGAAAAATACTTTCGAAGACTTCTATGCCTGTGGGAAATTTCTCATTAATGAAGGCTATACTGTTAAAGGTAAACTTGGAATCATGGGTGGTAGTGCAGGTGGAATGCTTGTAGGAGCAACAATAAATCTTGATAAAGAAAACCTCATCGGAGCTGCTGTTGCGGATGTACCATTTGTTGATGTTTTAAATACAATGCTTGATGACACACTACCTTTAACAAAACTTGAATACGAGGAATGGGGAAACCCAAATGATAAAGAATATTTCGACTATATGAAATCATATTGCCCTTATACGAATCTTGAAAAGAGAGAGTATCCTGCAGTTCTTGCAATAGGTGGGCTTAATGATCCTCGTGTTACTTATTGGGAACCTATGAAGTGGACTTATAAGCTTAGAGACCTTGCTACAGATTCACGAGTAAAACTTCTTTGGACAAATATGGAAGCAGGTCATGCAGGTGCATCAGGTCGATTTGAAGCCTTTAAAGAAGTCGCCGATATTTATACTTTTTTAATAAATGAATTAGAATAATTTTTCGAGGTCTTGGGGAGAAATCCCTAAGACCTTTGTCATCTTTGTCTTTTTTATCTCTTTTGACCAAATAAAACCGTTAATTTCATCACCATCTAAAATTAATTTCATATCACCTTCTCCTGATCCTGGACGAAGGCAATCTTCATTTGAATGAGGCTGTTTTGAATAATCAAAGACTCTAATCCAACCATCATCTTTTATTTCACGTATGATTGCGATATGACCACTATCACCACTAATCGGTATAATATTTTTTCGCCAAAGAACGATATCTCCGATACAAAGCTCACTGAACTTCTGCTTAATTTTCTTAGAAGATTCAATTGCATCAAAGAGCTCAAAAACACGATTAAATGGAAGATTGATTCCCTTATCTACCAATTCTTCTTGAATGACACTCAGGCAATTAACTTTCATGATAACTTAGCTAGGGCCTTTGTTGTTGCCGTTGAAATATTTAATTTATCCGTAAGCTTATACTTTCTAAACTTACCACTAAAACGATCTTTAAATTCTTGTGTTGATAACTCTAGAATATAATTTGTAATCTTGTACTTAGTGATGGCGGTTTTATATTTTTTCAATTTCTTATAAGATAGTTTTTTATCTAAATGAGGATATTGCATTAAGTTCTTATCTTCACTTTTTAAGATAAAAGTTGGGCACTCAACTTGTCCAGCAAGCCATTCGTCATCAGACTTCTTATATCCTAAGATCGAATTATTCTCATTTACAATAATTCTTAAAAGCTCAAGTTCATAAGTCTTAGCAATTTTCTTAACAGGAATTTCTGGATACTCTAGTGGATCTTTTGTATTTCCTGCAATACATTTTTTTTTAACAGGACAACCAAGACAGTTAGCACTTCTGGCCTGGCAGTAAATTCTACCAAGATCCATCAACGCTTCATTAATCTCACGGCCACCACATTTATTGATCTCTCTAAACTCACCTTCTTCAAACTTCTTTTTTAAAAGCTTTTGAAGCTTTGGTCCTTTCTTTCCTTGTATACCGTAAATTCGACTAACTACTCTTTCGATATTTGCATCTATTGCAAGTGCGTTCTTATTTTGTCCGATACTTAATATTGCATTGGCCGTATACTCACCAATCCCAGTAATCGTAATTAGATCCTCATAATTACCTGGAATTTTCCCGTCGTAATTTTCAACTATATCAATGGCAGCTTTTCTTAAGTTGCGTGCACGTCGATAGTAGCCTAAACCTTTCCAAGCTACACAGATTTCTTCTTCTGAAGTTTTAGAAAGTGCATGGACATCGGGATATATTTTCAAGAATCTTTCAAAATGATTTTGAACAGTTCCAACAGTTGTTTGTTGCAACATAATTTCAGAGACTAATGTCTTATAGACAGTTCTATCTCTTCGCCATGGAAGGTCTATATAAGCGTCTTTTGACCATTCGAGTAATTTTTTAAACATGATTATTTGTAGCGATTTCTACTATTTTTGACAAGTTGCTTTTAAATTATCTGCTAATTTAAATAGATCTTCTGGATAAAATGGCTTGGTTCCAACGCCATGTACCTTTGCTCCGATATTACTTAGAAAATCAGTAAGTTCCCCATTTGCTTCATCGATGTCTGTTAATACAAAGAGATGTTTCGCATTTGAATTCTTTACCCAGCGAATAATTTTCTTTGTATTATTTCCACCTTTAGTTTGGCAAAGGTAGAGATCATTAGCAATTTCTTTAAGGGATGAATCAAAGGCCTTAATCGTTAATGGACAAGAATGTGATAGTCTTGAGACGAAGCTTCGACGATAACAAGTATCTCCGGACTTAGACCAATCAGCACGTCTTAAAGAAGCACTTGTATCAATCCATATTTCATATTTTGACTTTGGTTTCTCTTCAACTTTCTTTGCCTTTCCACAAAAGATATCAAAGTAGGCACCAGTACAGCGAATCATATTTGATTCAATTGTATTTTCAACTTCAACCTTTTTATTAACTTTTCCATATTCTTGATCAACATAATCGACAGCTTTATCATTTTGGATATAGCCTTTCTGAGGATCAAAACATCCTTCACCCATTGGAACACAATTTTCTTTTTCGTTTTGAGCTACTTTTCTATAATTGATTATTTTTGAATCTAATAACGTCGTCTTATTAGATGCCGCAGGAGAGATGAAGACGAATTCTACCGTATCAGGCAAGGAGAGCACTGACTGGGTAAGTAAGAATGCGAGAGTTAATCTCTTAAGCAATCATTCCCCTTTGTCTGAAATAACGAAATAAATCATTTCCTAAATCAACAATTAAATCACGAGCATCAATATCTAAGCTTAAAAAATCTGCTACATAAGCTTTTTGTCTTGGCGTTAGCTCTGCCATTCTTTGCTTTAGCATATCTTCATTACTTGTATCGGCCATAAATGGCATCGTTCTCGTTTTACCACCAACTTTGACTCTAGCACTGGCATTCATTTGAGCATTACCTGTTGAACCAGTTTTTAATGTATCAACAAGAGCATCTTCAAAACTTCCAGTAGGTACTTCTTCTTCCTTTGGTTGTTCCGGTGCTGATTGAGCTTGAGCTGCTGGTTGCTCTTTCTTTTCATCACCCTTATAGAACTTAACAAGTCTAATGAAGTGATCTGTAAAATGCTCTTCGACAAAATCAATCATTTCATGAAGTGGAATCTCAAGCTCCGCAGTTATTTTTGCTACTACTTGAGGGTTTATCTCCGTTGTCTTCATTGATAGAAAGCGTGAAATCGTTGAAACACCCAGCCCAGTTGCTTCGGCCAACTCTTTTTGAGTCATTGGGCCACGAACCTGCATGTATTTCCTAATAATCCCTAGGTAATCATCTAGTTTGTCTTTGTTAAATTCCGACATGAAATTCTCCTTGCAATTTGAAACATCATGCAAGTGCTTGATATTTCGATTACGTGCAATTGAGGTCCTAAAAAAAATCACCTCAAAAGTCCTTAATATCATTATCGGATTTAATTTTTATTTCTTGATGCAATTTTATTGCTTGACGCAATTAGTCAATTACCGCTATTATTGCATTGTGGATGAACAAATCCACTAATTAAGCAAGGCTTGGGGGGATCACATGGCCACATTAACAAACTTCATTATGCCAGAGAAACTATCAGACTTCACAAATGGACAATTTGAAGTGATTGAAAATGAGGTAGTAAAATCAAGTGATTTAAGTAACTTAACCGTATCTGGTTCTCTCTTCTCTCAAACTACTTTTGTCGCTGTTCACTTCAAGTCTTGCACTTTTTTTGGGTCAAAAATAAAACAGTGCAAATTTATCAACTGTGTATTTGAAAATTGCACCTTCGAATTTTCACATATTGAAGATTGCAATTTTGAAAGCAGCAGACTTGTTGGGAATACATGGAAGTATTCCACTTTAAAAGGCTCAAGTATTGAGGAATGTGAATTTGATCTTGTAACTTTTAAGGTCATTAAAGATGGAGACCGCAATCAATACGATATTTTTGAAGAAACACAGGATATCGAAGAAATAAAAGAAGAAGTTGAAGCAGTTTTAAGCTTTGAACAAGCATTAACATCTTCACCGAAGCAATGGGGGACAAATCTCATTAACTTCATTAAATCAGCAGCATAAGTTTTAAATTTAATATTTAGCTGGCAATGGTGTTTATATCTAAAGTCTCAAGGAAAATACGGCCAGCCGCAAATCTAAATTGAGACGACATATCACAACCGAGTATAAAACAGAGGATGTTTTAGCGTAGGTAATCTCGCAACTAATAATTGCTCTTCGGCCAACTCTCTCTCATAGGTGTTGGCCTTCTTTTTTTATTTAAAGCTTTCTGTAAAAGCAACCAATTGATTCTTTATTGCGCATCGAAGACTTTACGATCATCGTCGATACCTCAATAGCATTTCTTAAACCAATTAAGCTATCATCTAATTTACAACTACGATAAAAGCGTGAAACTTCATCGTTAATTTCATTAAACATTGCAACCGCTCTTTTAAGACGATTAGTTGTTCTTGAAAGTCCAACATAATTCCACATGGTAAGCTTCAGAGTCATCCAATCTTGCTGGACAAGGGCCTTATCAATTGAAGCATATTCTTCACGCCAATCTTTTATTTGTAGATGAGAATATAAATCTTCATTTTTAACAGTCTCTTTAATATCCATGGCCGCAAGGTATCCCCATGTTAGGCCTTCTAAAAGAGAAGTTGATGCTAGTCGGTTTGCACCATGTAGACCTGAGCAAGAAACTTCTCCAACTGCATATAAGTTTTTAATTGAAGTTTGTCCCTTCATATCGATCTTTACCCCACCACATGTATAGTGAGCGGCAGGAACAACAGGAATTGGCTCATTTGTCATATCAACACCGTGTTCAAGACAGTGCTTATAAATCGTTGGAAAACGCTCTTTAATCCAAGTATCTTCTTTGTGTGAGATATCCAGATAAACACATTCATGGCGTGTCTCAATTGTCTCTTCCATGATAGAGCGGGCCACAACATCACGTGGTGCTAGCTCCATTTCAGGATGATACTTCCCCATGAATCTTTCGCCATTACAATTAACTAGAATTCCACCTTCCCCTCTTACTGCTTCAGATACTAAGAAACGTCCATGAGAAGAAGAGTCATAAAAAGTTGTGGGATGAAATTGAATAAATTCCATATCAATAATATCGGCTCCAGCTCTCTTTGCCATTGCGATACCATCACCTCGACTAGCTCCAGAGTTAGAGTGATGTAAATATAAAGCCCCAACTCCACCTGTTGCTAATACAGTCTTCTTTGCCATGGCCTTTACTACGTTACCTTTTTCTTGATTTAAAAGGTAAGCACCTAAGATTTTTCTTTCTTCATATCTTTGAGAGATGGTAATTCCATGATGGGATGCTGTAATAAGATCAATTGCAGTATGAGCCTCCAAAAATCTTACCGTTGGATATCGCTCATTATCTTTTAAAAGGTTTAGAAGACTTATTTGAATTTCTTTTCCAGTATAATCTCCACGGTAGAGTATTCTTTCAATAGAATGGGCGGCTTCTTTTGTGTATTTTAGATTATTCTCACAATCTTTTTCAAAGTTAACCTTGGCCATTTCTAATAGCAGCTCATCAATTGCATTCTTTCCATGTTCTTGAAGGGTTGCGATGGCAAGTGGGTTTGATGTATTTGAAGAAGCAATTTGAATATCATCAAATAAAGCTTGATCATCACCTTTTGGATAGATTATTCCACCTTGGGCCCAAAATGTATTTGATACCTGTGGGTCTCTGGCACGAGTAACAATACCGACTTTTAAATGCTCTCCTGCAAGCTTTGCAGCTGTTGCAAGACCAGCAATTCCACAACCTAGAATAAGTACATCAAAATCGTAATTGTCCAAATTTAGCCCCTACTATATTTAAGAGAGAGATCAACTGCAGGAGCATCGTAAGTAAGTGCACCAATGCTTATTGCATCCACTCCTTCAATTAGATAATTTTCAAGAGTATTTAATCTCACTCCACCAGATACTTCAAAAGTAACATCCGAAGGTTTTTCTTTTACTGCCTCTCTAATTTCATCTGGAGAGAAGTTATCAAGCATAATATGTTTTACGCCTTCATTAAGCGCTAACTTAAGTTCAGAAAGATCATGAATCTCAACTTCGATAGGAGTATAGAAAGAATTCTTTGACTTAAAAAAGTCGATGGCCTCTTTTACACCACCAAAGAAAGACTTATGATTATCTTTAACCATCCACATATCACTTTGACCAAATCGATGATTATTACCACCACCAGTTACAACAGCATATTTCTCAAGAGCGCGATAACCTGGAAGAGTTTTTCTTGTATCAAGAATCTTTACGCCACTACCTTTTGCCATGACAGCAAATTTATTCGTATATGTTGCTATTGATGAGGCCCTCTGAATTAAGTTTAAGGCAATCCTCTCCCCTGTTAGAGCGATAGAAAATGGAAGAGTGAAATGAATTTCGGCCATCTCATCTTTTTGATACTGACGTCCTTCATATTTTTTAAAATCTTCATATTTTAAATTAGCTCCAAGATAATTGAATGACTCTACAAAATAAGGAAGGCCACATAGAATCATGTCATCTTTGATTTTTAAGCGACACTGTACTTCATCACTTGGAAGCGATTGAATATAATTAAGATTACGTGATAAATCATCTTCTTTAAAATAGTCCGCGATAGATTCTTGCAATGCTTTGTTTATAAGTAGATTTGTCATAATTAACTCCGTAGAAATAATTTCTACCATTTTCATTTTAGAAAAAAAACTCTCAAAAGATGAGTTTCAGCTGATATTTAGAGATTTCTTCCATATAAAGCTGCAATGCGTTTCAATATTATCTTTCTAGCTGCATTTCTCTTTATCAATCCACTAACTAATCAATTTAATTACAGGAAATACCGCCCTGCGCCCAAAATTAAGCTTCCAAGCAAAATAAAGAAGTCATTTAAAGAAAAGAAGAATTTCTACTTCTATCGCTCAGTTATAACTGGTCAGAAATGGGGCCTTGATAAAAAATTAAAAAAGCGGCTGTCACATTTAAATCTTATGCACTTGATGACACCATCCGGACTTCATCTCTCTTCTTTATTTCTAATTTTCTTTTTAATCAGAAGGAGGTTTAAGAGACCAACTCAATTCATAGAGCTTGTGATGTGTTTTATCTTTTATTTCTTTCTACCAGGATATTACTCTTTTCGAAGAGTTGCCCTATTAAGAAGTTTCTTTATTTTAAATGATATTAGAAAAACAAATTATACGAAAATGCAGATATTCATCTTTTTTCTTATAACGGATTTTTTTTTCGGAACATACCGCTTTGGCCATCTTTCTTTTTACTTAAGTACATTATTTCTAGCATTAATTTTTTCAATTAAAGACTTTCGAGTATATAAGATGTACTTACTCTTTTTTGTTGCTCAACTTTTTATCGCCCATAAGTTCTCGGGTGTTATTTATCCCGCATCAGTAATTCTCTCTCCTCTTTTAACAAGTCTATTCACTTTGGTTTATCCCATTCTATTTTTGAATCTCTTCTTCATTAAAATATGGAATTATTCAGAGGTATTAATAATAATCTATACAAAACTCGTTGAATTCTGTTTTGATATTGCAAATAGTATAGGATTTATCCATGTAAACTTCTTAATCTTAATTGGTATAATAATTTACACAAGAAAATCTAAAAATTATTCATTGGCCCTAATTACGATTGGACTAATTAGTGATTTCCCAAGAGACGGGCTTCAAATCATTCTCAATGAGATAGGCATTGGCCTTTGAAAATGGTTTTGAGCCAAAGAAGCCGCGATAAGAAGAAAGAGGAGATGGGTGAACAGATTTAAGAACTAAGTGCTTAGACTCATCAATATTCTTGCCCTTCTTTTGTGCAGGAGAGCCCCAAAGAATAAAGACTACATTTTCACATTGCTCATTAATCACTTCAATAATTTTGGCAGTAAACTTCTCCCACCCTTTTTTCTGATGAGATCCTGCCTGTGCTTTTCTAACACTTAAACAATTGTTAAGTAGCAAAACGCCTTCCTTTGCCCATTCTTCAAGAAATCCATGCTCAGGTACCTCGACTCCCAGATCTTCATTTAATTCTTTGTAAATATTTCTAAGAGAAGGAGGAATTTTTACACCTTTATTTACAGAAAAGCTTAAACCATGGGCCTGCCCTTCACCGTGATATGGATCCTGACCAAGAATAACGACTTTAACTTTTTCTAGAGGAGTTAAATTTAATGCTGAAAAGAACTCTTCTCTTTTAGGAAAGATCTCACCATCTTCTGAATTTAAAAATTCAGAAAGTTCACGCATATAATCTTTTTGGAATTCGTCTTTAAGGTAAGTTAGCCAGCTCTTATCATTTAAGAATTCAATCATAAGAGCTGGCCTTTATTTTAATAACTTAGAAGTTTATTAAGTTGTTCGTATACGTCTGAAACTTGTGGAAGAATATAATCTTCTGAAGTTGGACAATATGCAACGTGAGAGTCTTTTGCAGCAACACGAAGGATTGGAGCATCAAGTGCTTCAAAACATTCTTCGTTAACACATGCAGCGATTTCACCAGCAAAGCCTGAAGTTTTCGTTTCTTCGTGACAAATAAGAAGACGATTAGTTTTTTCAAGTGACTTCTTAATTGAATCCATATCAAATGGAGCAAGAGTTCTAAGGTCAATAACCTCAATCGTCTTACCAGTTTCAGATTCGACTTTCTTAGCGGCATCAATTGATTTTTGAACTAATGCACCCCAAGCAACAACAGTTGCGTCTGCTCCTTCTTTTGCGACACGGGCCTTACCAAATGGAATCATATACTCTTCACCTGGATCAGCAGTACGATTATAACCTTGGTAGTAAAGGTGCTTATGCTCTAGGAACATAACAGGATCATCTGATCTAATAGCAGTTCTTAAAAGACCAGCAGCGTCTGCTGCGTTTGATGGGAACACAACTCTAATACCTGGAACGTGAGTGAATAGAGACTCTCCACATTGTGAGTGATAAATCGATCCACCTCTTAGGTATCCACCGATTGGAACACGCACAACCATTGGACACTTAAAGTCTCCACCTGAACGGTAGCGAGTCGTCGCCATCTCATTCTTAAGTTGCATATAAGCAGTCCAGATATAATCGAAGAATTGAATTTCAACAACAGGCTTAAGACCTCTCATTGCCATACCAATTGCACGACCGATGATATTTGCTTCTGCTAGTGGTGAGTTAAATACTTGTCCTTCTAAAGATGCTCTTTGAACACCTGAAGATACCTTAAATACACCACCTTTACCTTTTAGTTCTGGATCTTTTAATTTTTCTAGATCAGAGAAATCGGCAACGTCTTCTCCAAACATTCTTAGAAGTGGGTTCTTAGAAAACTCAGAGCGAAGAACAGCATTAATTGCTGATGCCATTGGAATATCTGTTTTTCCTTCAAATGAACCTTCAGTTTCAAAATCCGATGAAGTTGGATCAACATCGTGAGAATATAAGTGATCAAGTGCAGATTCAGGAGCTGGCCATTCAGTATCAACAGCTTCTTTCATTGCACGTCTTACATCAATCGTTACTTCTTCAAGAAGATCGTTAACTTCTTTCTCAGTCATTACACCAAGCTCAATAAGAGTCTTTGGGTAAGAGTTAAATACGTCGATTTGCTTTTCTTCAGCAAGCTCATCTTTTGTACGATACATTGACTGATCATCAGAAAGAGAGTGTGAGTATGGACGAGTTACATGAGAGTGAAGAAGAACTGGCCCCTTTCCTTCTCTAATATGCTTTGCTGCTTTTTCAGCGGCCTTATAAGATTCAATAGGACAATTACCGTCACATTCAATAATCTTTAAACCAGGAAATTCATCTAGAGCTTTAGAGATTGATCCACCTGGAGTTTGCTTAGAAGTAATTGTTGAAATGGCATAACCATTATCTTCAACGTGGAAAAGAACAGGAAGTTTATTAGCACAAGCTGTTGTTAGACCTTCCCAGAACTCACCTTGAGCAATCGTTCCATCACCACATGAAGTATAAACAACTTCAGCATCTTCAACTAAGAATTTTGATGTATCGTAATTATGTTTTTCTTTTAATTCTTTAAGAGCAAGTCCTGCTTCAGCAACACCACATGCCTGTAGAAATTGAGTTCCAGTACATGAAGACTTTTGAACGATATTTAGTTTTACATTCCCCCAGTGAGCTGGCATCTGACGGCCATGAGTTGCTGTATCTCCAATGTTACCATTTGCTTGGCAAAGCATTTCATATGGAGTTACACCAAGACCTGTACATAGTGCTCTATCTCGGTAGTAAGGAATAAACCAATCGTGAGCTGGCTTTAGAACTTTTGCAAGAGCTGTTAAAACACCTTCGTGTCCCGCTCCGGAGATTTGGAAGAAAGCTGTTGATTGTTTCTTCATTGTGATCTCAGCATCGTCTAGCTTTCTTGAAACGAAAACATTACGAAGCATCCAAGTTAGATCCTCTTTTGAAAGATTGTACTTTTTAATAATCTCTTTTTTCTTATCTAATTTGTTAGATCCCACAGTTGATCCTTTTGCAGTTTTATCAAGCATTTAACGCCCCTTTTTAAGTGGGGCTAGCTTACCAATTTTAGTGCAAAAGGTGCACATGCTGTGCATTAAAATAGAATATAAGTTTTGACAAATTTCAGGTATTTAGAAGATTAACTTTAAAAACCACTAGAGATTCCTAGCACATATCGGCGATCGACCTGTCCTCTGAAGTCTGAATCTGTTGTATCAACAGCATAAGTTGAGAGATCAAACTCCATTTTTCGCGTTCTAATCCCAATTCCTCCGGAACCAAAACCGTCACCGTAACCTAAACGGAAATAGAAAATACGACGTAAATCAAACTCTAAACCAAGTCCAAGCTTTCTAATAGTGTCGACATTCGAGTACTCACCTAGCGCATCTTTATAATTTAATTCCATGTGAACACGCATCGTTCTACCTATTTGAGGTGTAAGAGAAAGTCCTAAGTCAAAAGTTTGTTTGATATCAGCTGGTGCTGCTGGACCTCCGGTCTGCTCAAAACTTGTACCACCTGTATTATGTGAAGTGATGGCAAGAGTTGGGAGAAATGTGTATGGAAGAGTTAAGCGAAAACCAGTAGTAAAAAATAACATTTTACCTTGGTTGTAGGCCGTATCAGGTAGATCTAGTGCAACCGCTGGATCAGCTGTCCCGATTGCTTCCTTTCTAAATAGATAAGTTGCGGTAGCACCTATTTTTACGATTCCACCAAAGAGTGAAAAGTTAAAAGCTGCGTATGGACCGTGATCAGTTCTTTGTGCATATTCAAATTGGTCACCAGCTTGATCACCAATAAAAGCTCGTTGTTGAACAGCATAGACATATCCCATAGAGAAATAGCGAGTTGAGAAGTTTGGCATCATTTGGAAACGACTATGTGAAACTGTTCCCTTATTTTGATTGAGAAGTTTTCTTGCACCCTCAAGCGATAGTGCATCAAAAATATCACCGGCGTTACCAGTTACATCTCCACCAAAGAGAGTCTCCATCCAGCCCTTATTGGTTTCAAATTGAAAATTTGAAAGGTGGAAGTGTTTTCCACGATATGTTCCAAGACCTGCTGGGTTATAGAAAGCAGCGGATGCATCATCTACTTTTGCAATAAATGCATTTCCCATGGCAAGGGCACGAGATGAAGTGACAATCTCTGGAAAGACAGCATCCTCAAATTGTATTGCATAAATACTTGAGTGAATTAATAGGAGTAATAAAATCAACTTCTTCACGGAGTTAATTTTACCTTAAGAAGACCTTAATATTAACTCGTGGCACAAGATGCCGACATAAACAAAAAAGGCCCGTAAAAACGGGCCCTTATATCGATATATATCTTAATTTAGACTATCTTTTCTTCCTACCTGGAAAACGGTGTCCTACGTGACCTAGGAACTTCCCTTGGATATTCTTAATTGATTCAATTCTTGATTCTGCAAGGATATCAGTTGCTTGATAAACTGGAATATCTTGTTCTTCAGAAATTTCGAAAATCTTCATAGTTGTATCATAGATTGTATCAACCATTCTGATTGCCTTATCTTCTGACCAACCTTCAAATTCAATTGAAACGTTCATTAGACCACCAGCATTGATTAGGTAATCTGGAGCGTATAGGATTCCTTTTTCTTTAAGGATTTTTCCGTGACGATTTTCTGCAAGTTGGTTATTTGCAGCACCAGCAACGATCTTACAATTTAGACGCTCAATCGTTTCATCATTGATAGTTGCACCAAGTGCACATGGAGCATAGATATCCATCTTCACATCGTAGATTTCATCAATTCCTACAACCTTTGCATTTGGAACTTTTTCTTTGAAAAGTTCAAGGTTCTTTTCATTGATATCACAAACGTAAACTTCTGCACCTTCATTGTATAAGTACTCACCTAGGTAGCGACCAACTGATCCAGCACCTTGAAGCGCAACAACTTTACCTTTTGGTGAACGGTCTCCGTAAACTTTCATACAAGCTGCTTCGATACCTCTGAAAACACCGCGAGCTGTCCATGGAGAAGGATTACCTGAACCACCATGGATTTCAGCAACACCTGCTACATTATTTGTTTCAGTAAATACGTGCTCAATATCATCAACACCAATATTTACATCTTCTGCTGTAATATAACGTCCATTTAAAGACTCTAGGAAACGTCCGTATGAACGGAAAAGAGCTTCTGACTTATCCTTTTCTGGATCACCAATAATTACGGCCTTTCCACCACCAAGGTTTAGACCAGAAACAGCTGCTTTATAAGTCATCCCTTTTGAAAGTCTTAATACATCATTGATTGCTTCTTCTTCTGAATTATATGGCCACATTCTAGTTCCACCAAGAGCTGGTCCTAAAACTGTGTTATGAATCGCAACGATTGCCTTTAGGTTACAACTTGGGTCACTGAAAAAGATAACTTCTTCGTGTCCATCTTTGTATAGTCTCTCAAAACTAGGCATGCTTAATCTCCTTAATTGATTGCAATAATTACCCGAAATTTCATGGCAATTTAAATTGCTTAAAATAGTGCTACAATAGTGAAAAGAACAATAAACTTTCAAGGATAAAAACTGTATGCACAAAGCGTCACTAATCGATGAGAATGGGCAAAGTACTGAATTTACGATCGATGAAAATCAAAGTATCTTTGACGCACTTCAAGATCAAGGCAAGACTTTACCTCATGGATGCTTGAGTGGCTCTTGTGGCTCATGTCGTATACAGATCATTGAGGGTAAAGAAAACATGAAAAAACCAGGTATCATTGAGCAAAACACAATTGATGCAATAGCTGGTGAGCATCCAGAAGTTGAAGAAGGTAAAATTAGAATGGCCTGTCGAGCTAAGGTTCTAGGTGATATTAAATTTTCTTCTCTAAAATAAGTTGAATTAAAGCACGAAAGTGCTTAATACGATCAAAGTCCCAAGACTTATTTCCATCTTTATAAAAATCTAATCGTTCTTGATCTAAGACAGTAATCAGATGATCAACATCATTAACGATAATATATTGTTCATCCTTAAAAAGAGCAGATTGAATATCCACCATTCCATCATTTCGACCGACACGATTATAAATATAATTACGGCTTGATTCTAAAAGAGACTCTCGCCCATCTTGAGCATCAATAAAGGTAATGAATTGTAAAAAGTTAACATCGCCTAGAGCCTTCATGACTTCTTCTCGATGCTCATTCATATACTTTTTTCTTTCGGCCGTACCTACAGACTGCATTCCACTAATGTCACCACCAAGAAGGTAGAAAGCCCAGCCAATTAACGTTTTCGTCACTGTTCCATCAATAAAGTAATCAGCAAGAACTGATCCACGAAACGGAGATTGCATTGTCACCCAACCCACTACGCGATCTTTCACTTCTGGATGGTTTATTAAAACTTCTAGAAATTCAAGACCACCTTTAGAGTGACTTATAATAAGTAGTGGCCCTTTAATCTTATCTAACTTTGATTTAATAAAGCGTGCATTCTCTTTAACCGGTGCCTCTGATTCCACAATAATTCTTTTAAAAGGAATCTTGTGCTCTTCTAATAACTCCATATAATCACTAAAGTAATCACCTACAAAATAGGATAGGTTTAAAATTTGACCTGATTTCTTTATAGCTGATTGAGATAGAATTCCAGGTAAGAAAACGACTGTAAGCTCTCTTAGCTTTGCTATTTCTTTTTTAGATAATTTTGGTTTTGATTGATAGAGGCTCTTATAATGAGTTGTTTTATTTAAGGCCCAGACAACTTCTGTCCTAAAGACAGAAGTTATCAGAGTAAATATAAGAACTAAGCTAAACCTTTTGATGTTAATAATGCTGCCCTCTTCTTGCGGCGAATTTTGGCGTTAATATCATCTAGAGAATCAACGGCCATATCCCAAGCTGTATAAATTTGTTTCTTCTTATTGGCCCTCAGGTCACCGGCAACATAGAAATTTTCAATATTCGTTTCACCTTTTTCATTGCCTAGAACGTAGCCACGTTCATCAACTTCTGCGCCAATGGCCTTTGCTAATTCATTATAAACGATAGTCCCGAGGGAAACAAAAGAAAACGCTGACTCTAAAGTTCGCCCACTTGCAAATTTATAACCTTGAACCTGTCCTTCTTTACGATCTCCAAGTACATCCACAATTTTTTCCGTGAAAACTTCAATATTATAAGCTTTGATTAGAGTTTTAACTTCATCGCTAAAGTCAGGAGTCTCTCCATTTGTAAGGATCGACATCGAAGGAGTGTTGTACCTCTCCTTGAGCATCACAGCAACCCACACGGCCCCTGAAGTGTGCCCTATAATCGATGTGTGCTTATCATAGACATGGTGTCCATCACATCTTAAGCAGTAGTCTACTGTTTGTGCATTAGCAAAAGGAAGTATTGGTTTAATGCTGTCGTTAAAATGAGGCTGAACATCCATGATCCCAGTACAAAGGACCACATAGCTTGCTTCATACTCACTTCCATCACTATCAATGAGCTTAAAAGAACCATCATCATTTTTTGTGACCTCTGTGACACCTTTTCCTTTTACGAAAGTGAGATTATCTTTAAATTCAGACTCTTGAATCCACTCAAGAGTTTCCTTATTAGGTTCTTCGATCCCTTTTTTATACTTATGTGTACCAGGCATATTCTCAACCTTATAGACCCACTTCTCACGTGAACGCTTCTTATCGCGAGGAGAACCTGGAAACATCACAACTTTATCGTTATTTAATACACCTCTTAGTGTGGCCATCATTCCTGCGGCCCCGCCACCAATTACTGCAATATCAAATTTTTCGCTAGACATAATTTTCTCCATCTATGTTTCTCAATAAGTATAGACTAACAAAAAGAGGGAATCTAATAGATTCCCTCTATATAAAGATATATTAACTATATGATGAAATTAGATAGTTACTTTACTGGAATATCGACAAGATCCTCACCTGAGTCGACTGCTTCTTTGGCCTCTTTCTTAGAGAAGAAATGCTTTTCACCATCGACATCTTTGATTTTGACCTGTTTGATCTCATAATCAAAAACTTCAATTAGTTCAAAACTATAACCTTCCCAGATAATAATCTGACCAGATTCAGGGAAGTTATTACCAAGCATATCAAGTAGGAAACCTGCTAGAGTTGAATAATTATCATTAAGTGGAATCTTAATATCATAGTCATGATCAAGATCTCTTAAGTTAGTGGCCCCATCAATATCCACACCGTCGATGAGATCATTTTGTTCGTATTCTTTTGTAATCTGATCGATATCATCATCGTGCTCATCTTGGATTTCTCCAAGTATCTCTTCAATAATATCTTCAAGAGTAATAATACCAACGATTAAACCGTTCTCATCTTTAACAAGTGCCATGTGAACTTTCTTGCGATTCATATGATCAAATACGGCCTGTATCTTCATATGCTCGTAGACAAAGAATGGCTCTCTTAAGTGTTCAGATAATGTGAAATTATCGCGCTGATCCTTCTTGATGAATGCAAGTTCCTTAACGTGAAGAAAGCCTTCAATATTATCAACTTCACCATCACATACTGGATAACGAGAGTGAATCGATTCCTCAATTTCACTAATAACTTCTTTGTAAGAGCTACTAACTTGAATTGTTTTGATTTCCCTACGAGGAATCATAATATCCTTAACCTTAATCTTAGGAAACTCTAAGATCGAGTTAAAAAGATCAATTTGCTTGTGATCAATCGTATTTTCTTTTTCTGCTTTTTGAATCATAAACTCAAGATCATCTTTTGTTACAATTCGACCTGTAAGTTGAGCATTTTCACCAAGAACAGTATGGATTAACCACACCATAATCTTAATCACTGGATATAGAAGATAGTAGAAAATTTGAAGAACTCGAATAACGAAAAAAGACATACTTTCAGCGTGTGTACGAGCAAAAGTTTTTGGAATAATTTCACCAAAGATTAAAATGATAAACGTCGTGGCACCAACAGCAATTCCTATGGCATCATCGGCAAAGAGACGAGTTGCTAGAACTGTTGTAAGAGATGAAGCAAAAATATTAACGACGTTATTCCCTACGAGAATCGTTGTTAGAATCTCACTTGGACGATCAATCATAAATGCAATGGCACGCCCCTTTGCTCCACCTTCTTGAATAAGCTGGCTTGCTCGGTCATGAGGAATTGATAGCAACACGGCTTCAGAGCCAGAGAAAAAACCTGAGCCAATAAAGCAAACGATTAGTGAGACAATTTCAAGGCTACTAACATCAGTCATTGCCTTGTCCTAGTTTAAACGAAATGGAGTTGGAGTTTTTTAAGAAACAACAATAAAGCGGAGGTTCTATAAAATGTATCCTTGTTACGGGCATAGAGAGATTATCTCACCCTGTTCAATAGTTAATATTTTATCAGTATTCCTGATGTGATTCAATACATCATAACTCTATAAATTTCAAGGATATAGGTTTATTTCTTCACTAGTGATGATCTAGCTGCTCACCCTTGAAGTCGTGATCCGAGTACACAATTCGGTCATTCATCTCGTGATTAAAGTCATATATCTCACTGATATTACTGACTTTTCTAAAGATCGTCTGGCACTTATAGCAGATAACCACAGGCGGAAGACGCTTAAAAAGAGCGAAGTCAAAAATATATAAAATAATAAAAGGGGCCACTGAATATGGAGCATATTGAGTTGTGGCCATATAAAGTGTTAAGAGAGCGGCAATTACAAATAGGGTTACACCCACTTTTCGATTAAAGTCTTTTTGCTTATAAAAGTCTTTACGCTTGCAACAAGGACAGTCTTTTAAGATGCCTTTTTCGTGATCTTCGTTCATATGAACTTCAGTTTTTGTATGACAGATCTGACATTCAACTTCACTTACATCCTTATTTGGATGAAATGAAACCCCTGAGCCACATTCTTTACAAGTTAAAGTAATTTCCATCATAGTAGTAATCCATATGTATAAAATAAATAAATCGCAATAATTTCACCAATGAAGATAAAAATCGTCATGGCATAGAAAACACCTGTAGCACTTTGTGTACTTCTCATGCAAACAAGTTTCCAACCAAATATACTCATTGCAAAGATAACTAGGTATCCCCAGATATCACGCATAATAACCATTAACCAATTGAAGGCATAACCGCCGCCAAGTTGTGTCCCTTCTGTTAAATATGGCCCAAGCTTTGTGTGTTCAACGGCCGTCCAAATAAGCTTAATCCCAATGAGTGCCCACATCGCCAGAGTTGCCCTTTTAAGAGGAAGCTCTGAAAGCTTTGGCGTTACAAGATACCAGTGACCTAAAATCATAGCATATGTAATTGCACCTAAGTAATAGACTGACGAAGCGACATATAAGTAATTTAATAAATTCTTCTCTTGAAATAAATAAAGAACAATAAAGCCTAAAAGAGTTGGGATAGCATAAAGAATCCACAGTGCCGTATTCTTCTCATCATAGTGATTATGTAATTGGTGATGAAAGAGGATTGAAATCGTACTTATATAAATAAGAATTGCTTCAAGATCAGTTGCACTGTGACCCGTTATTATATGAGTGATAGCTGCAAAGAATAAACTAACTAAACATGTTGTCGAAAGAAGCTTTTGAAAACCCCCACCAGTCATCTTTGAGTTCGCAACAGGTGCAAAAGCAAATACTCCAAAGCCTGCGGCCAAGAAAAAGTACTTTGCGATTTCAAATGTATTACTCATTATATTTACTCTCTCGTAAGAAATGTTCTACTAAGCGCATAATTATTGTTTTATTTGCATCTGGAATATTAAGCTCTTCTACCTCATTTTGAGCGTTTTCAAAAGATATCTTTTGCGCAATAAGGTTCATACTTTCAATATAATCAGTAACATAGACATAGAGAAAGACACTTCGATCGGGGTACTTGAAGCTTAGATGGGTAAAAAGGGAAATTTTATTTAATTCACAGCCTACCTCTTCTAAAAATTCTCGACGAGCAGCCTCCTCACATGACTCACCATCTTCAATCTTGCCTCCAGGAAATTCAAACTTTCCATCCAGTGGGCCATCTTCTTGGCGTTTTTGTCCGAAGAGAACAATTCCATCTTCTTCTATGCGATAAGGTATAACTATTGATATTTCCATAAGATTATATCTACCCTAAAAATATTGAAATGTTAAAGAGCTGTGCTAGCTTTTTATAAGCGGATTGTTTATAAGAAGCTCAGTGAGAAAACTACCTTTTGATAAACATTCTATGATCTTTGCGCCGATGGAAGGTGTAACAGATGGCCCTTATCGCGAGGCCATTCAAAGGGCATTTGGTGACTGGGATTATTATTCAACAGATTTTTATCGAATTCCATCGGTGGGTAATGTTCATACAAAGACACTAGTAAAACACTACGGTGAAGAATATTTAAAAAAGAAGTCTCATAGTATTAAGACGGCCTATCAATTTCTTACCTCAGAAATTGCACAAACGAAGCAGGCCATTAATTTAATTAGTGAACTCAATTATCACCATATCGACTTAAATCTTGGTTGCCCTTCAAAGAAGGTAAATTCTAATAAAGGAGGAGCCTATCTTCTATCTGACCTTAAGGCCCTTGAGAAAATCATAAGAGATATTCGTGAATCATTTCAAAATGTCTTCACGGTTAAGATTCGAATTGGCTATCGCGATGACTCACTCTTCTTTGACCTCTTAAACCTTTTTGAAGATTGTGGTGTTGATGGAATTACAATTCATGCGAGAACCCGCGATCAGCTTTATAAAGGTGTTGCCGATTGGAGCTATATTGAAAAAGCTGTTAAGCACTCATCTCTTCCAATCATTGCAAATGGTGATATCTGGACAATTGAAGATATTGATCGCATTTATGACCAATGTGACCCTTATGCGATTATGTGTGGTCGAAGTGCCTTAAAGACGCCATGGCTTGCTTCAATTTATAAAGAATACCAGGGACGTGCAGACTTTATCAGTGAAGAATTTCTCTTAAAGTTAAGAGCTCAAAATCTTGATCTCTACTTCTATGAATTAGAAAAAGAATACCGAAAGTTTGGCTATCCAGAATCGACAATACTTAAGAGATTCAAAGCATTTTGTCGCTATCTCTTTGATGATTATGAGAACTTTGAATTAATTAGAGGTAAGTTTTTGAGATCACAAGAACTTCGTGAATTTAAAGATCATCTTGATCAATTTGTTCATCGCTATTCTTAGCAACATAATTTAAAACACTTTTAGAATAGAAAAAGAACGTTATCTCAAACAAAATAACTCCGCCAAAATAAACTAGCCAACCCTGAATTGACACTCCTGTTAAAGATACAAGCAGAAAGAAAAGAAATCCTGGTATTTGTCTTACAAAGAAGTTTCCCCACGCATTATCTGGAAACCGTTTTTCTAAATTCAAAAAGAAGCTCATAACAGCATTGGCAAAGTTAAAACGATTTGTTCGCCCCTCAAAATATGATACTCGATCTGGATGACAATAAAGTCCTGCAAAGGCTATTGCTGTAAAGAAACAAATATACTCTTCTGTTGAAAAATTAAGGACGGCCGAAGCAATAAAGAAAATAACAAAAGTAGGAATAAAAAAAGTGTAGTAGCGAATGCCTAATTTCATCTTCATTACTTTTCTCCAAAATAAAAAGGCACCCTATTGGGTGCCCTCTTACTATTATAAATGTAATTAGTTTTACTTCGCAACTCCAACGGCCTTAGTCTCACGAACAACTGTAATTTTAATCGTTCCAGGATAAGACATTTGCTCTTCAATTTGCTTAGCAATATTTCGAGATAATAATACCGTCTCTTCATCGTTGATTTTTTCATTCTCAACAAAAACTCGTACTTCACGTCCACCAGAGATAGCGTAAGACTTGCTAACACCTTCAAATGAATTAACAATTTCTTCGATATCTGTAAGACGAGAAACATAAGACTCAGTAAGTGCTTTACGAGCTCCTGGTCTTGCACCAGAAATCGCATCAGCAGCTGCAACGATATGAGCAAGAATTGATTCCGGCTTCTCATCATCGTGGTGAGCTCTAATTGCATGAACAACGTCCGCAGACTCTCCATACTTTCTTGCAAAGTCAGCACCGATAACAGCGTGTGATCCTTCGGCCGCAGCATCAAGAACTTTACCAATATCATGTAGAAGACCCGCACGACGAGCTTGCTTAATATTTAGACCCATCTCAGCTGCCATTGAACCACAAATAAATGCTGCTTCAATTGCATGCTGGTATTGGTTTTGAGTATATGAAGTTCTAAAGTTTAATGCACCAACAAGCTTAAGGATTTCAGGGTGAATACCGTGAACACCAATCTCCATTTGTGCCTTCTCACCTAGTGTAAGAAGCTTCTTCTCAAATTCAGCTTTTGACTTATCATGAAATTCTTCAATTTTTGCAGGGTGAATACGACCGTCAGCAATTAGCTTCTCAATTGTATCCTTAGCGATCTCACGTCTTACAACGTTAAATGAAGAAATAACAACGATCTCTGGAGTATCATCGATAATTAAATCAACACCACAGATTTGCTCAAATGCTCTAATATTACGACCTTCACGACCAATTAGACGACCTTTCACATCATCAGATGGAAGATCAACAGTTGAGATTGTCTTTTCACCAACATGTTCACCAGCATATCTTTGAATTGCAATACCAACGATTCTCTTAGCACGGCTTTCAGCTTCTTCTTTTGCCTCTTCTTCCATGCGTTTAATCATTTTAGTGAAATCAACTTGAGCGTCTTCTTTCATTGTCTCTAAAAGTTCTTCTTTGGCCTGCTCTTTTGTCATAGCCGCAACTTCTGAAAGCTTTCCAGCATATTCTTCTTGGCGAACGACATACTTTTCTTTCTCTTTAAGAGCGTCGAGTTCTTTTTCTTTAACTTCCTCTTCTCTCTTATCAAGCTTCTTCTTTTTTTCATCAAGCTCATCCATTTTAGACTCAAGCTTAGCCTGTCTTTTATTCAGGTCTTTTTCTTGATCATTAAGCTCGCGCTTAACTTTTTGGACATACTTATCAGCGTCCTTCTTTTCTTCTTGGGCCGCTTCTTTTGCCTCTTTTCTCGCTTTATAGCTAATCTCTTTTGCTTGCTCTTTAGCCTTGTTGATGATTTCATCACCCTTTGCCTCACGCTCGGCCAATTCTTTTTTGGCCTGAAGGTTACGGATAACAAAACCAACTGCTAGTCCAAGAACAAGAAAAAGAAGTGATGCTAAGATTAAATCTGTACTCATTACTCTCTCCCTATATTCACACTTTAATCACTTTCTTTGCTGTTACAACAAAGTCCATTACTTGGTCATGTTGCTCGCAAGGAATGCTTTCTTGTAACTGCTGATTAAAGCAAACGCCTATTTTTAATGGTTCTTTCTTCTTTCTATTTGTGAGGTATCGATCATAATAACCCTTACCTCTTCCTAAGCGATGCCCTGACTCATCAAAAGCAACACCTGGGATTAATATAATATCTGGTTCAACAATTTGAGATGACTCACAAGGCACCTTAAATTCTTTACCAAAAGCATTAACAGTCTTTAACTCACTTAATGATGAAGACTTAAATTCCATATCATTTGAGTCTTCATCAAATACGGGAAATGCTAAGCTCCCCAGTACCTTTAAGTTAAGACAATTAACTTCTCCTGGAATCGGATAAAAGATCCCAAGAGTCTGCGGATAAAAGTTTTCGGATTTAAAAAGAGTAACGAGGTTTGAAACAACTTTTGCACTTTGAATCTCAAATTCCTGAGGATCCATTTGCGCTATGATATTTAAAACTTCTTTACGAAGGTTTTTCTTTTCCGAACTCATGATTAGTGAGTCTTTGGAAGTGATTCCTCTATCAATCTCAGGGCATTATCAGAAAGAGACATCACATCTGTGATCTCTTGTTTATACTCTTTCTCTAAAGATAACTTTTCCTTCGCTAACTCTAGTGCCACAAGTGCAGCTAATTGTGAGTTAGAAATTGAAGGGGCCTTTTGGCGAATATTACTTGCGATCGTATCAACATACTCAACAATTTCTGTCGCAGAAACAATCTCATCTTCTCCAGACTCTTGGAGTCTGAAATTATGACCTAAAACTTGATATTCTTTTACTTCCGTACTTATATCCATAGTAATTCAATTGTAGTCCTACAAAGGATTCCAGTCAATCAATCAATTACCTACCAGTGCGTCAAGATACTCATCTAAATTGAACACACTCAGGTCTTCGACATTTTCACCGACACCAATATAAGTAATTGGTATTTGAAGTGCGTCAACAATTGAAATTGCACTTCCGGCCTTCGAAGATCCATCACATTTTGTAAATACTAGACCTGTTAGATCCAAAGCCTTATTAAACTCTTCCGCTTGGCGAATAGCATTTTGACCAGTAATGGCATCAATAACTAAAAGTGTATGATGAGGTGCATCCTCCATCAGCTTCTTAAGAACATTCTTACTCTTAGTCAGCTCATCCATTAAATTTCCCGCTGTATGAAGACGCCCCGCCGTATCAAGGATACAATAGTCAGCTTCCTCATTCATTGCAGCCTGAAGCGCGTCATAACCAACACCACTTGGGTTGGCCCCTTCCTTTGCGCGAATCATTGTTGCACCTGCGCGATCGCACCACACCTGGAGCTGATCAACTGCCGCAGCACGGAATGTATCACACGCACCAACAACAACCTTTGCTCCTTGATTAGTAAGCTTTGTCGCAAGCTTTCCAATAGTTGTCGTCTTTCCTGCTCCATTAACACCAACAATCATTATGACCTTAGGTAATTTTGAATCACTCTTTTCGAATTGAAACAGATCTCCAGGACTATTGGCCTGTACACTTGCCATCTTATTCTTCAAAAAGTCTTTAATATATGACTTAAATTTTGCTTCATCAAAATCCCCAGACTTTGCCTTTTCTTCAAGATCTTCAATGAGTTCACTTGTTGCCTTTGGCCCAAGATCTGCTCCATAGAGAAGCTCTTCAACTTCTTCAAGTGCATCCTCATCAAGACCTCCGCGGCCAAAGATACTTCCGATCTTTCCCCAAACTCCCTCACGAGAGCGTGAAAGACCCTTTGTTAGTCGATCTTTCCATGACTTCTCTGGCTTAGTCGGCTCAAGGACTTCTTCCTCTTTTTTAACTTCTTCAACAACTTCTAATACTTCAGCTTGTGACTGAGGCTCATCTTTTTCTTCTGTCTCTGTTTTAGTTGGTGGAGGCAGCTTTGCCTTTGGTTTCACAAGATAGAAAAGCCCAGTGAAACCACTCACACCTAATACCGAACAAAGAGCAATAAAGGCATAAGCGTATTCGATTGTGATTATGATATTCATTCCAGCTTGGTCTGCCCAAGACTGTAGAAAAGCAACGAGTTGCAACATATAATTCTCCATTTTGTGTGCTTTAGAGATATGATAAGTAAGTATAAAAATCAATATTTTAAGTCAAAAAACGGCATTAATATGGCAAATAAATTAGCTCTTTTTCAATTACAGCAAACGATTCGAAACTTTTTCAACAAAGAAGGTTTTATTGATGTGCTAACACCACCAATTGTCGAGAATCCGGGAATGGAAACTCACATTCATCCCTTTGCAATTCACTCGGTGCATCAAGAAAAAACTCATAATCTCTACCTTCACACTTCACCAGAATTTCATATGAAGGAACTATTGAGCGAAGGAATGAATAAGATCTTCACTATGAGCTACTGTTTTCGTGATGAGCCAAATAGTGAAACACACCGCAAGCAATTCATAATGCTTGAATGGTATCGAGCTAATGAAAACTATGAGAAGATCATGGAAGATACAATCCAACTTTTTAAGTACTGTTATGAGCAAGTTCGCAATAAGACACAAGTTGATATAAAAAAACTTACTGTTCAAGAAATTTTTCAGAGCGTGCTTCAATTCGATATTCTCAACTATCTTGAACGAGATAAATTATTTAATAAGATAAAAAGTGACTTCAGTGAGCGAATAAGTCTTTCTAATAATAAAGATGATTATGCGTGGGACGACCTCTTCTTCTTACTTATGTATAATTATATTGAACCAGAATTGAAAAAAGATCCTTTCGTTCTTCTTTATGAATTCCCAGAACCGCTACGTGCACTTTCAACTATAAAAGAAGACGATCCTCGAGTGTGTGAAAGATTCGAAGTTTATTGTCATGGTATTGAAATTTGTAATTGCTTTAATGAACTGACAGATCCGATTGAGCAGATGAAAAGGTTTGAAAAAGATAGCAAATTAAAAGAAGAGATTTATCACTACAAACTACCGTGGCCAAAAAGATTTATATCAACCCTTGAAAAAGGTCTTCCCAAGAGTGCAGGAATTGCACTTGGAGTAGAACGCCTTCTTATGGCCATTACAGCTGAAGAAGACGTTTTCTTTGATTAGTTTATTGTTGTTTTTGAAGATGATTAAAAAGCAAGTGTAGCTTCAAGATAAGCTCCGACTTAACAATATCAGGTGTCATCTTCATGGCCCAGCGAAAGTGAACTCCACTTTCTTTTGTGCTTCTTAGTTTACTACTCCATATTGGATGATTCTTGGCCAAGTCAGCAGATAAGACTGCGTACCAACGACTGAAGTTTTCCTGACTTTGACCTAGAAGGGCCTCCATTACTTCAAGAGATTTTTCTGTCGTTATTCTTTTTATGGAATAAATATTTAAAGAACTAAGTTTAGCTTTTTCTAGTTCATTATTTAAATATGTCCCAAAGAAAGAAACAGTAAAGTCTTTGGCAACCTCTGAAGTTTGTTCTTTATAATTTTCAAGCCTCTGGTAATAAGGAGAGAGAACAAGAGAACGATATACACCTTCACGTGTTCCCCCTTGTTCTAGAGTACTATACCACTTTGATAACTCATTTCGATTTGCTTCTAAACCTCTTGTCGCTTTAATTAGCTCATTTATATAAGAGAGATTATATTGAGACATTTTTTCTTTTGAAAAAGGTGAATTATATTTTTTCTTGTTATAAACACTTAAGTCTTTTGCATCTTTTTTAATTGTTGGTATCTCAGGTAAAGTAACTTCGTCCTTTGCTCCCCAAATTTTATCCGCAAGTTCTGATGAAATATTTTTTTCAACAAATGGCCTTAAGTTTTGTAGAAAATTAACCTGTGCAAAGGTCGTACTCGCAACTAAACAAACAATAATGAGTTTCTTCAAAATGGTCCCCCAAAAAAAACAATAAGTTATCAATATTTCCTCATTATAAATGCCCTTCGTATTTTTAGGAAGTTAGCAAAAATTAGCCACATATTTTTGTCAAGTTTTTATCCAAGTCACAGGCAAGAAATACCTCTATCCCCCCGTAAACAGGGGTTATTTCAAATTTCGTAAAGATTATGGACGTTTCATTCGATAATAATTGTATGAAAACGTTAAAAGGTAGACCGTCACTCCATTTATTATTAATCTTACTTCTCATCACATCTTCATGTGTGCCAGATAGCTTAACTAAGTTTAAGGAAGAAGGTGCAACAAGTGATGATGCATCAAGTTCAGTTGGTGAAGTCGTCGATCCACCATCAGGATTTGAGGATGATGAAGGAAATGAGATTTCAGCAGACAGTATCGATATTCCATCGTCTGTTTCTTATGACAGCTCCAAAACACATATTTTTGTTACGGGTGACTTAAGCCTAATGAATGTCAGTGGCTCAAACTTAGTTAACTATATTCAACCAAGTGGAAACTTTGGCGATTATACAATCATCGAGTCATCTGGCGGCGACACTCTAAGTAATCAATATAGTGAGTTTATAAGTCAAGAAGACAAGTTTTTTTCAGTAAGTGACTCTACTCAAAATAATTTCTTAGATCCAATCTCAAATCCAGGCTTTAACTTTGGAACAGATTTAGAAACAACATATGCAAGCGTTTTCACTCTTGAAAGTAAAACAGGGACTATTAGGCTTGGAGATATAAATGCTGCGCCAATTAGAACATTTACTGCTGCAAACGCAAACTTCAACTTCTATGATCCACCGAATGCAACCGCAGAAACTATAACTGTAACTTCGATGCCTAAAATTGCCGTTATGGCACCTATCCCAGAAAAGCTTACTTTTGAAGTCGATTCAAGTTTTAACTGTACTGGAACAGATATAGGAACAAGTGTTCCAAGTACCCCTACAATTGGTGATGTGTATCTTGACTCAGGTACTTGTTACTTCAATTATGATGGAACAAATACAAATACTGTGGCATTTCCATTTTCTGGCCCTGTATATATTGGCTTTCAATTAAATTCAAATACAGGATTTTTAGCTGACGATTCTATTACATCTGAAACATTCTCAACTGCATCAGGTGCAACAGGAACAATAACTTACAAAGATGAGTCTAATTCTATCTTTGGAACAATCAGCTCAGGAGAAATATACCCTGGTGACGTTATTGACAATCAATCTCCATTCTCTAATACAGAAGGAGTTATTGAGAAACTTAAGTATTACTTTCAACCTGATTCAAATATTGTTTTAAAACTTATCAATGATACATCTGTAAGTCCTATTTCACATATTAGCTATGACAATCATACCAATATTGAAGTTACTCCAGATCTTCCTTCAACATTGAAGCTAGTAAAAGATGTGGATAGTCCATTATTTGGCTACATCATTGATGTATCAGGAGGGGCAGATCACGAACTACAAACTGCAAAAGAATACTCTGTTACGGTATCAAATAACATATCAAAGAGAACTTTTACGTTTGACATAGGTATTGTAAACCCGCCTGAGAAGCTTTCTTACTCTCAACTTACAGCTTTTAAAGTAAAGAACTTAATTCAAAGTACTTCAACATTTGTCGTAGGCCAAGAAGTAGCAACTGTTGCAACACCTCCTCTAACAGAAGGTGCAAAAGGTGTTATCAAGAAAATTTTAGACATTGATGGAAATGAGAAGTATCTAATCGTACAGGTTATTTCTGGTGAATTCGTAAAAGATTCTTCGATTGATAACTATAAAGAGTTCGTAGATGAAGAAGCAGTTATTCTAACGGAGCCGGTTTCTTTAACTCATGTTATGGAACTTAATACAACGGCTGCATTCACACCGACTTATATTGACCAACAACCGGCACTTTGTCAGGAGTTTATAGCAGCACCTTCAAATGAATATGCAAAAGCGATTGTAACTGGAAACCCAACGGATACAGGGCTATCTGGATACGTTTTTGTTAATCAAGTAAAAGATCCTGATGATACAACGGCCAATCGTGACTTTATTGCAAGTAATACTAATTTAGCTGATTGTGATTTAGGAACTTCATATACAATGCTAAGTATGTGGGCTCCAGTTATAGAAGCAACGTTTTCAGATACAGCTAGTTTAGTATCAGGAATGGACGTTTTAACAACAACGAATCGTGCAAGCTTATCATTATCTGCCATAGATTCAACGAATGATACAGCACTGCTGCAAAGTGCTGATGGTAAGCCAATTACTTTAACTCTGCCTGCACAATTCTCATCAGTGAGACCGTATTCATTAAATGCAGACTCAATAACAAATTATAAATCTCTAACAACTTTTGAACTTCAAAGAGGTGTTGAGTCATCACTTTTAGCAACTCTTCCAAGAGGAGATTCTGTTGTCTATTCTGTTGAGCCGGAACTTCCACCTGGACTAACGCTAGATCCAGACACAGGACGAATTTCAGGAATACCTGAAGTTGCTGCAGCTTCAAAAAACTTTGTCGTTACAGCAAAAAATATTTTAGGTTCTGCTTCGAGCTCTTTCAATATTTTAATTGAAGACTATTTTGAAGTTGAAATTGATATTGATAATACTCCACTGTTCTATGGCCACAAAGATGGTGAAGGTAATATTTTTAATAAATGCCGAATAAAGAAGAGAGATATTATCAGTAATCCAAAATCATCAGCATCTGATATTGAAGATGTTATTGATATAGATTGCTTCTTCGATATTGGAGAAGGTGACCTTTACGCAAGAGATATAAATATTAATGCAAATGTTGGTCCAGGAATGTGCCATACTCTTGAATATGTACCATTCTCTTACTTTAAGCGTAGACCTAATAAGACAACAGACAATCAAGTTACATATGATGGCACAGTATCGGACTACATCGTTCAAGTTGTAACAAATGCATCTCCCGAATGTCTTGCAGCAGGGACAACAAGCTTCTCAGCTGGCCAAGGAAATGGAAACATTTACGGTGGTGGTGATGCTAACGTTGCGACTTACACAACTGATGGAATCTACATTAACGGAGTACCATTCTCTGGATCTCTTGATGATATCTGTACAGGGAAATACAGTGAAGATATCAACTGTGATGACGGTGGCTACTCACTTGGTTTAATAAACTTTATCTATACTGAAGAAGTTAGGGACGATACTGGAACACTCATTACACCATCAGACTGTACTAACACAGTAGAAGTTGTGAAACATACGTGTGAAGGAAATCCTAGAAGCTGCCTTGACGGACCAATTGTCGAAGAGTTTGGTAGAAGTGATGTTGAGAAAGGTTTTTATGCAAAACTAACGGAAGCATATAATGGAGTAAATACAACTCAATCACCAACTCGACCACTTGAGAGAGGTGGTAATACAAATGTACTGGTAACAAATTACCTTACTGAAACATCTTGTCATGATGGGAATACGGACTACTATGCAGACGGAATAAAGGCTCACGCTTTATCAGCTACATATGAAGATACACCTAATAATATTGTTGATCCATTTATGGGAGCCAATCCTTTTTATACTTTTAACTGCCTTGACCAAGCCAATGATGTTCAAGCAAGAATTAACGTTCACATTAGAGATTGGGATACAAGCTTTGATCTAACAAACCTCGACAAAGCTTATATTGCAGGTAACTGGGCAATGGATAACTCACTGTCAGATTTATTTGGTAACCCTATCAATGGATTTGACGATTGGGACGATTTAAATAGAGGAACAAATTATAGTGCTTGTGGACCATCGACTGCACCAACAGTAGGAACTGCCTACACTGTTATCCCTCTAACAATCTTTTCTGCAACGAAGTCCGAGCTGTCAGTAAAAGTTACTGGCGGATTTCCAAGCGAATACTTTTACCCTGGTATGGAGATTCGTATCGGTACAGATGATTACCAGATTAAAGGTTACGACGATGATGAATTCTTCTTAACGTTGCCACTTCTTCAAAACTACACTTCAGGGGATACGATTACAGGGCGATATCTCTACGAGTTCCCTGCATATAAGTATAGAGATGAAGAATAAATATAACTAAAGTACACGACCAACTAAATCAAAATCTAATACTTCGGTGATCTCAACTTCAATGAGGTCACCGATTTTTAAATCTCTCTCATTTAAATCATTGATAATAACTTTTCCATCAATATCCGGAGCTTGTCCAAAGTGGCGACCGACAATTAGAAGATCAGTATCCTCATGTGTTCCTTCAACTAAGACTTCAACTGTTTGACCTAAGAAGTCTTGATTAAGCTCGCGAGCAATTTCTTTTTGAGCTTCATATAAGCGATCAAATCTTTCATCAATCACTTCCTGAGAGTTTTTATCTTTAAGACGATAGGCCGGTGTACCTTCTTCATCAGAGTATCTGAAAATACCAAGGTGATTAAAGCGAGCCTTTTTTACACCTTCTAAAAGTTTTTCGAAATCTTGTTCCGACTCACCAGGAAAACCGACAATAATTGAAGTTCGTAGAACAATACCTGGTATTCTCTCACGAAGCTTAACAATTCTCTCCATGATCTTCTCACCAGTGATCTTTCGATTCATTCTCTTTAACACGTAATCAGAGAAGTGCTGAACTGGCATATCAAGATACTTACAAACTTTTGAAGATGTTGCCATCTTTTCGATTACTTCATCAGTTAATTCATCTGGGTAGAAGTAGAAGAGTCTAACCCAATCAACACCATCAACCGTTTCAAGGCCAGACAGGAGTTCAAATAGATTATTTTCATCACTTAAATCAACTCCATAATCAGAAAGGTCTTGAGAAATAAGATTTAACTCACGAACACCTGATTCAGAAAGTTTCTTTGCTTCTTCAACCAGAGACTCAACAGTACGTGAACGAAGACGCCCTCTAAGTGTTGGAATAATACAAAATGTACAATTTCGATTACACCCTTCAGATATCTTTAACCAAGCAGTATAAAATGGAGAAGTATTAAGTCTTGGGTCAAATTCAGTATGAATAAATCTTGGGACTTCAACAAATGACTTCTTTTCTAATTTATTATTTTCTAAAGCTGTTAGAAGAGGAACAATCTTATTGTATTCACCTGTTCCAATAAACATATCAACTTCAGGAAGACTTTTTTCAAGTTCATCTGAATATCTCTGAGCCATACAACCTGACACAACGAGGGCCTTACATTTTCCGACCTCTTCATCTTTATAGTCTGCAAGGTCTAGAATCATCTCTATCGATTCTTGCTTTGCCGCTTCAATGAAAGAGCATGTGTTAACAACAATTACTTCAGAATTTTGCGGTTCAGTTTCAACCTTGAAGCCATTTAGGCCCATATGCCCTAGCATAACCTGAGCATCAACAAGGTTTTTAGAACAACCCAGAGAAGTAAAGTAGACCGTGCGGTCGTTAAATTTTTGGTTAACTTGAGATGAAATCTCAGTCATATATGTCTCCAATGTAAGCGAAAGTAGGTACTTATAAGTCTCAACCGACGTTTTTTCAAGGTCTTATGTAATTTTTTTAGGTACAGAAGTGCCTATTTTCAATTACTTGAAGGAATTACCTTCTCGGCCTATTCTAGATAGTAATGAGATTAATTATTATAACGACATTTATTTTACTTCTGGCCTCTTGTACAAACTTAGATCGTCCTCCAAAGGAGCGTAAAGCAAGTGGTGAATTAACAAACCTACTTGTGAAGATTTCAAAGAACGACAAAGTCTCATGTCGAGAATATGAAAAGTTTTTAGTGACAGATTTCCCTTTAGCTCCTTGGCTGAGAGCGAATTATCATAAAAACTGCACAAAGAGTATCCAAGAACTCAGTGAAGAATATAAGAACGTAGAACAATATCCATACTGGGCCCGTGAAGAACTCATCGACGCCATAATCTCAAAGCCTTATTACAATGATACTTATGTAAGTGCCGTATTAAATAAGATTGATTATTTGAAAACACGTGGAGAAACAGAAAGACTACTTCAAGACAGTTTAAAAAAATTTCCACAAAATACAAATGAATACGATCGAATCTATGAAAAACTAATTGAAGTTTCACCTCGCTTTAACACATCTCCAAAGCCAGAAGAGTTTATGGAAGTTGGAAAGAGTTTTGAGCGTGATCGCCAATTCCCAAAGGCGAGAAATTTCTATCGTCGTGTTATTAGAAATAAAGATTCCACAAAAGAAGAAAAGGTCGATGCTTGGTTTCGACTAGCATACTCATATAAGAGAGAACGCAAAGGTGATAGCTTTCGTGAAAATATCAGAGGACTTGTACTCTATCTTCAAAAGAATCGTGAATCAGAATACTTAAAAGAAAAGCATGCTGAGTATTCAATTCGTTTAGCAAGAATATATTGGACGGAAGATAATCTACAAAGAGCAGTGAGAGTCCTAAGAAACCTACTATTATATAAGGAAGTTCCAAACGATTCAGTAGTAACGACTTATTATACAATCGGTGGTATTTTTGAAGATTTAAGAAAATATGATCGCTCTATTAAGTTTTATAAAAAGGCATATGCAGCAATTGAAAAAGAACATGAGCATCTCGAAAGCATTGTATGGAATCTCGCCTGGACAAATTACAAAGCTGGAAATTATGAAGAAATGATCAGTTGGTTTGATCAGTTTGAAAGTAAATCAGAAGAGGCAAATTACCGTTTTCTTTATTGGAAATTTGTAGGCTTAAAAAAGCTTAATCGATTTAAAGAAGCACAAGAGCTTCTAAAAAGAATTCAAGACGAAGATCAATTTGGATACTATGGCCAAATTGCTCATATGAATCATACAAAACTTGAACACATCAACTATCGTGAAAGGTTTGATATTACTATTAATGAACTGGCCTGGGCCGTATACTTAAACAATACAGAACTTGCTAAGAAGATCATCGATAGTAATGAAGATGTAAGCTATGGTGACTTATATGCGGCCAAATATTTCAATATTATGATCTTCAAATTCTTCAGAGAAAGTGATGAAAAACAAAAAGAGATTCTAAGTAAAGATCCACAATTTGCATTTCCTTTAGCATTCAAAAAGGAATTCCTTGAGAATAATCGCTCAAAAACAGTCACAACTCCACTACTTATGAGTATCGCTAGACAGGAGTCGGCCTTTAATCAATATGCACGCTCACCTGCCGATGCATTTGGACTTCTTCAATTAATTCCGGAACAAGGTAAACGTCTTTCTAGACGCTATAAGATTCCATACAATAGCTATGAAGACCTTTATAATCCAAAGATTAATATCACCTTCTCAAGCCTTCTTCTAAACGAGTTAATGAAGAGAAGAGATAATAACTTTATTGATTTTGTGGCCAGCTATAATGCTGGAGGTACACCGGTAAGACGCTGGAGAAGCCGAATTAAACTTCCAGACCTAGAGTATATTGAAGAGATTCCTTACAAAGAAACACGAAAATATGTAAAACTTGTAACGAGAAATTATCTCATATACTCACGATTACTAAGTGATGAGCCAATTACTTTGAAAGAGAACTTCTTTCGCGGTGGCTTTATTGATATGAAACGTTAGCACCTTTTGGTACTTGAAGGATAAAGTTCTTCTCTTGAAATTTCTTATTTGTGGCAATATTAGATAGTTCTAAATTAACACTCTTGCCATCAGCATAGTTGATTTCAATCTTTGAAAGATTACTGAATTTCTTATCTGTCGATTTAAAAACAAGCTTTGTTTCAATTACACCAGTATCCTTTACGGCCTTTTCCTCAAAGACCAGTACACTGTATTTTTCGCTGTCTTTAACCTTGTAGTTCTTATTTGTTTTTAATCCACTTTTTAAGAGATCAAAGAAGTTGGATAGCCCTTTATCACTTCCCTTATGGATAACAATCTCAGCAGGATCTCCAGGCATAAAGCCATCTCTCTTATACCAAGTTGTCTTTTCATTCGTTACATAAACAAGAGCATCAGTTCCAACTTGCTCAAGTCTAAGTTTTCCTGGGTACTGGTAATCAAAAGTCCCATTAGACTCTTTAGGCGTTCCCGTTAATTGGTTTTTTACAATTTGTTTGTATTTAGTAGAAAAAGACCTTGGAACGAATCCCAAGGCCATATTTGAAATAATTGTCAGTAGTAATAGTTTTTTCATTACTGTAATTGTACCGAAACTGCCTTTGAAACACCAGGCTCCTGCATTGTTACCCCGTATAGTGTATCATTTAACTCCATTGTTTTCTTATTATGTGTAATAAGAATGAACTGTGATTCAGCGCTCATTTCACGAAGAAGTTCATTAAAACGTCCTACGTTGGCATCATCAAGTGGAGCATCAACCTCATCCAGTAGACAGAATGGAGATGGCTTAACTAAGAAGATAGAGAAGATTAGTGAAACCGCAGTCATGGCCTTTTCACCACCAGACATTAGGTTGATATTTTGCATCTTCTTACCTGGAGGTTTTGCAATAATATCAACTCCACATTCTGCATCTTCAATATTTCCAACGATCTCTAGACGAGCTTCCCCTCCACCAAAGATAATTGGGAATACTTTTCTAAATCTCGTATCAACTTCTTCAAAGGCAATTTTAAATCTTTCTTTTGATTTCTCATCAATATGATCAATCGCATTTTGAAGATCTTCTAGAGACTTTCTAAGCTCTACTTCTTGAACCTTTAAGAAGTCATAACGTAGTTTTTGTCTGTCATAATCTTCAATCGCCTGCCAATTAATCTCACCTAAGCGACCAAACTCAGACTTATAATTCTTAAGCTTATGCCCTTGGTCTTTAAGATCTTGTCCATATTTACGAACAAACTCATAAGATTCTTTTTCAATCTCTTTTGGTCCATTCTCAGTTTCCATGAAGTACATTGTTGAAATATCATTAAGCTTTTCAAAGTCAGACTCACCATATTCAAGATAGCGACCAAGAGTCTCGCGAAGATCAACACGGTACTTCTCAAAAATATTACGTACGCACTCTTCTTCTTCATTAAGACATCTTTCAAGACGAACTTCTTTTTCAGTAATTTCCTTGTCGGCTTTATTGATATTCTTAGTGAGTTCTTTAACCTGCTCTTCTCTTTCTTGCATCGCAAGTAATAATTCAGAGAACTCATCTTTCATAATGCTTAGGACTTCATCTTTACTTGCAAGAACATCTGCCTTGTCATTATTTGAAAGTTCAAGCTCTTCAATCTCAACTTGAATCGTTTCGATTTCATTTTCAAGTTTCGTAATTAATTCAGTATTGGACTCTTTACGAAGCTTTTGCTTTTCAATTTGTTTTTCAATATCCTCTGACTGAGAACGAAGTGAATTTACACGCTGTTCAAAAGTCTTGGCCTCAACTTGTTTAGAAACATAAACCTCACGATCAGCTTCATAAACCTCATTCATCTCATTATATCCATCACGTAGATCTTGAATTCTTTCAGACATATCTGAAATTGATTCTTCTAGTGATGACTTCTCTTTATGAAATGATTCCTCTTTTTCAAGAATAGCAAGTCTAAGCTTAGACGTTTCATCCTTACGATTCTTAAGAATATCAAGTCTCGTATTTCCAGATTCCATTGAAGCAAGCTTCGACTCTAAAGCAGAGTTCTTTGCTGCATAATCTGCTCTTGCTTCACTTAGAGCAAGACGAGCATCTTCTAGTTCTTCAACTTTCGACTTTAACATCTCATTTGAAGCACTTACTTCTTCTTCAAGGTTGGCAACTTTTTCATTTAGAGAGACTAACTCGTTTTCAAGAGTTTCAATTGTATTATTTCTTTCAATCGCACTTTGACCTTGCTCTCCAGATCCTTTGATATGAAGAACTGTCGCATTACGGCGATTTCTAATTTGAATATTTCCTGCAATATCTGAGATTCCACCAAATGAGATCGAGCTCTCAAGTGAAGCAACCTTATCAACGTCAAGAGTATCAACGATAAATAAGCTTGATAAATAAGGAGTCAGTTTCGCTTTATACTCTTCAGGTAATTCAATAATATCACTTAACGTTGTTAGCTCTGCTCCTAGCTTAACCTGGAGTCTTTCACGTGCTTCAGCCGAAATGATATCTGCTGATTTATCAGCAAGTAAGATTTCAAGCGCATTCTCATCATTTTCAGACACCCAGTTTTTCAGAAGAGATAGGTCACTTTCAGAAGTAACTAAAGACTCTAAGAACTCTCCAAGAAGTGCTGTAACAGCTTTCGTGTACTTGTCATCACACTTGATAATATTTCCTAGAACAGTGTAATTTTCCGAGTCTACTTCATTTAAGAACTTCGATACACCTTCTTTTGCACCTTCTAGAGATGCGCGGATTTCTTTTAAAGAAGATAAGCGTGATTGTTTCGTAATCTGCTCTTTTGTAAGAGTTTTCAGTTCACTCTCTAGATCACGATCCTTAATAGTTAATTCATTTACTGTTTCTTTCAGGTTTGATTCTGATTCAGTTAACTCCTGCGCTAAATTCTTAGCGGCCATAACCTCGTCTCTTTCCTTGGCAAGTTCTGTTGAAACACCTGAGTATTGTTTTTCAATTGCTTCAATTTCAGTTGCAAGGTCTTGAAGAGTTGCAGCATATTCTTCAAGTTTTGAACTATTTTGAAAGGCTTGTTGTTCCATTTTAACAAGCTCTTCTTTTTTAATATTTAACTCTTCTTCAATTTCATTTATTTGAGATTGGCGATCTTCAAGTTCAGACTTTAAAGTTTCAAGTTTTTCACTTGCAGCTTCATAGTCATAATCTTCTTTTGAAGAAGTGATAACATCATTAATTTCTGTTTCAATTTCTTCTTTCTTCAGTAGTCTTTCTTCAATCTCTTGTGAAAGCTCTTCGATCTCTTTTTGCCTTTGCTCTAAATTCTCTTCCTTATCCGTTAGAGACTTGCAAAGAGCATTAAGCCTTTCTTCTGAAGCAGCTAATTTATTTGAGATCTCATTTCTTTCTTTTTGAAATTCATCAATTTTTGCAGTCTTCTCTTCTCTTTCAAAGCGCTCTTCTTCAAGAGATATCTCTAGAGAATCTTTCTGTGTACTCCAAGCCTCAAGGTTCATTCTTTTTTCAGTAAGTTCTGATGAACCATCACGAAGTTCGCGAAGATCTTCAAAAACCTTGTGTGCATTAACAGAGATTTCAGTGCGCTTAATTTTCTCTTTTAAGTTACGAGCTCTTTCAGCTTTTTCAGCTTGTTTTTGAAGAGATTTTAAATTCTTTTCAATTTCAACAGTAAGATCATTTAGACGATTTAAGTTTTGCTCTGTTGCTTCGATCTTTCTCATCGATTCTTTCTTACGAACTTTGAATTTCGTAATACCAGCAACTTCTTCAATCATTGTACGACGCTCAACCGGTTTTGCTTGAACAAGTCTGTTGATTTCACCTTGAGCAATAATTGAATAAGACTTTGCACCAGCACCAGTATCCATAAATACTTCTTGGATATCTTTGAGTCTTGCTGGCTCTCCATTGATACGATATTCCGTATCTCCATTTCTATATAACTTTCTTGTTAACTGAATCTCTGAAGGGTTTGCAACTTTTCCACCAATGTGAATATGCTTACCATCCGTATTTTCTAAGACAAGAGTTGCCTCGGCCCAAGCAGCTGGATTGTATTTAGAAGAACCAGCAAAAATAAGGTCCTTCATAGAGTTACCTCTTAGGTGTTTAGCTGATTGCTCACCCATAATCCAAAAAAGGGCATCTACGATATTTGATTTACCGCATCCATTTGGCCCAACGATACCTGTAATACCGTCGTCAAAATTAACAATTGTACGATCTTTAAAGGATTTAAAGCCCTGGATAATAAGTCTTTTCAGTTGCACTTTGATTCACTCCGTCAATGTCTACTATATTTTGTGTGTTGTGTAGGGCTTAATGTACCATTTCAAGCACCAAATCGTACACTTTTAATATTTAAGTTTCGCTAAAAGACTTACGTATTTTTAATATCTTACAAAGCCAAAATCCTAACAAGAACTAACACGCCACTTTATATTGTACGAATTTAATACTAGGGCTTCATCATTCACTCAAAGTTGCCGATAAGAAATCCAATGAGCCAAGATCAAAAGACAGTCTATTTCACAATCGACTTTCATCTCGTTTCACGAGAAAAGCCGATGCTATATAATATCTACATCAATTCATCGACGGTAAAAGACAAGGATCACTATGTGAAAATTGTTAAGCCAGGTGAAGTACTTACTGACGCAGACGTGGAGGACTTTAAAAAGTATCAACGTATTCATGTCCTCGAGTCAGAACGAGGTCTTTACTTACAATCCCTTGCTGAAAATGATGATTTTGAATCTCTTGATAAAGTAACGGCCATTAAAGACTCAGCTGTTAAGCATCTCGATGATATCTTTAATCCAGGAAAAGAATTTAATACAGAAATTCTTGGTGAGGCCCTTGATGGTTGTCACGATTCAATGAAGGCCATGGTTGGAGTTATAAAAGACTACGATATCAATAGTCTTAAGAACCTGATCGGTGAATTATCTTTTCACGACTTCTACACTTACGATCATTCAATAAATGTTAGTATGTATAGTGTTCTCATCTATAAACAATATAGACCTAAGGCCAGTGAAGCAGATCTTGTAGCAATTGGGCTCGGTGGACTTCTTCACGACTTAGGGAAAACAAAGATTTCAACTGAAATCCTCAATAAGTCAGGTGGTCTTTCTGATGAAGAATTTGCAGAAATAAAAAAACACCCAGAACTTGGTGTCGAGTTGTTTAGAGAAGCGAACCCAGATTTTCCAGGTTTAAAAAAAGAAGCAATTGAAAGAGTAATTGTTGAACACCATGAAAATATTGATGGTTCAGGCTACCCAAAGGGATTAAAAGGACCTGACCACCACATCTTTTCAAAAGTAGTTTCTGTTGCTGACTTCTTTGATGCCATCACAACAAAGCGTTCATATTCACAAGCACTTCCAATTGAAGATGCTTTAGAAATTATGAAAAAAACAGTTGGAAAGAAGATCGATGCTGAAATTTTTGATTTCTTTGTTAAAAAAGTTTCAAAAGTAATCTTAACTGGAAAGACAATGATAGAACTTCCAGAAGACTTCAACACTGAAATTGCCCACGCTGAACTTCCAGTACAAAAAGTACAACCAAAGAAGCTTGGTGAGAATTTCACAAAAGCACCAGATAATCCTAATAAGATTGAAAAATAAGTTAAATTTATGGGATTTGAAAAATGGTCGGAGTAGCAGGATTTGAACCTGCGACCCCTTGCTCCCAAAGCAAGTGCGCTACCAAACTGCGCTATACTCCGACATTGAAAAATTGGGTGTGATTGTTATAAGTGATCTAAACCTTTTTGGCAACCCAGAACTTAAACTTATTTAAAGTTCCTTAAAAAATTTCACAGCACTATCAACGGCCTTCGCTCGATGAGAATTTGCATTCTTCCACTCTTCTAATTCAGCTACGGTCTTATTGGGAAAGGCTTTAGGGCAGAATACGGGATCGTAACCAAAGCCACCATCTCCCACATAACTATCTGAAATCTCACCTTCCATGCGCCCCTCAAAAAAATATATTTCCTCAGGTGAAATATAGAAACACAGAACACAAGTAAAGAAAGCTTCACGTTTTTCTTTGTCTAAAAGCTTCTCTAAAAGAAGCTCAGCTCTTTGTTTATCTGTTAAACCTTCTCCCCCAAAACGAGCAGAGAAAATTCCCAACTCATCAGGTAATGCCTCTACATTAATTCCGGAGTCATCTGCAAGAACAGGCTTTTTAAATTCTTCATAATATGCCTGTGCTTTTTTTAAGGCATTTTCTTGATAGGTTGTTCCATCTTCAACCACTTCTAATTTAGTTGGTGCTGCCTTTACGGTAACGTTACTATCTTTAAAAAGAATACCAAACTCTTCGGCCTTGTGGGCATTACCAGATGCAAGAATAAAGTTCATTACTGTCCTAAAGTTTCTTTTTGTTTTGCAAATACAATTTTTAATGACTCTGTTGCACAATCCATAAGAGCATCCATTTGTTCTCTTGAAAATGCCTGGCCTTCGGCCGTTCCTTGAACTTCAATAAACTTTCCAGACTCAGTCATAACAATATTCATATCTGTGTCACAACTTGAATCTTCTTCATAATTTAAATCAGCAATAATCTTACCTTCTTTATTAATTCCACAACTAATTGCGGCCAATGGTTCAATAATTGGACTTTCTTTTAAGTCACCACTTGCAAGTAATGATTGAATTGCCAATTCAAGAGCAATAAAAGAGCCAGAGATAGAAGTTGTTCTTGTACCACCATCTGCAACCATTACGTCACAATCTAGCGTAATCATTCGCTCACCAAGCTTTTCAAGATCAACGACGGCCCTTAAGCTTCGTCCAATTAACCTTTGAATTTCCTGAGTTCGTCCTCCAATTTTAGAGCGTTCACGTCTTGAGCGAGTATGAGTTGAACTTGGAAGCATTGAATATTCGGCCGTCACCCAACCTTTTCCACTGCCTTTCATCCACCTTGGAACATTATCTTCAATTGAAGCTGTAATATGAACTTTTGTGTTACCAAATTCAGCTAGTACAGAACCGGCTGCATAAGGGTTAATATTAATAGAAAAGTTAACTTCTCTTGGAGTAGAACGTTCGATTAGTGACATATTGAATACCTCTGATTTTATTAGTATTCTTCGATAATAACATAATGAGAAAGCCTATGAAACACTTACACTTTAAAGAACTTCCCTCTACCCAACTTAAAGCTATTGAATTAATTGAAGAACACAATTCAATTCTAATTAGCGCACAGAAGCAAACACAAGGAAGAGGTAGAAGAGATAATAATTGGGAAGATCTCGAAAATAGTCTAGCTTTCTCATTTAATATTAGCCCTACAGGTAAGCCTACTCTTCTGGCACTAGAAATTGCGATTACTCTTGCGAAGTATTTTGATGAAGATAATTTAAGTCTCAAATGGCCTAACGATATTTACAATGAAAAAGGAAAGAAGGTCATTGGAATCCTCGTAAATAAAGAGGGAGATGATTACATTATTGGTATTGGAATAAATTATGGCCCAGTTACGAAGTCCACTCATAATAACTATGGACAGCTAAAATCAGGTCACTTACTTAACGAAGAAGAGTACAAGACTCTACCGGAGCAAATTTATAAGTATATCTGTGAGAATCGATTAAACGATCATGACATTATCTCAAAATGGAGTCGATTAAGCTTTCATATCAATCAAAAATGTAAAGTTATTGATGGTGATGAGATTATCACTGGCACATTTGAAGGCATTGGTGAATATGGTGAAGCATTGATTAAAAACGGAGATAAAATAGAGAAAGCCTATACAGGCTCTCTCTTATTGGATTAGTTTTATTCTGAAATTGAAGTAAGAACTTTTTTTGAGATTGTCTTAAGTTCTTTTTTAATTAGGTTCTCTGCAAGATCTGGAACAATTTCCCAAATAATCTTCTCTAGGTTTTGTTCGCAATATTCTTTTGCATATTTTTCAATGATAGGTGCGACGTCAGCTCTTAATGAAGCTTTTAAGTCTTCCATATCAATACTTGGTGCCTGCTTTGATGCACCTTTATTAACAAGAGCTGTTGTTGTGCGCTCAAAAGAGAAATTATCATTCATTTCACTAGCATTAGAAACATCAATTTCGTGCTCATCTTCTTCTGGTGATGAAAATGCTTGAGAAACTTCTTCATCAACATCCCAAAGATTCTCATCTGCGATCTCTTGTGGGAAGTCATCTGATTCATCTGTAGCATCTTCTTCAGCAGAAAGTTCTTCACTAGTATATTGAGATCGTGGCTCCTCAATAATAGGCTCTTCTTGAGGAAAGTCATCATCAAGCTCGTCATCAAGACTTCCAAAATAATTACTAACATCTAAAACTGTCGAAGCCGCCTCTTGATTTATATCTGGTGCTTCATTCTCAGAACTAATTTCTTGCCCTTCAATAACAGGAGGCAGAGAATCAAAATCACCTGTTACATCGCTACCTTTTAAATTTGTTGGATCAAAGCCCCAACCGTCTAACTCAGAGCTTAAATCTGAAGGATCGATCGTTTCTTCATTTTCTAGAGAATCAATATCTTGCTTATCATCGAGGTGAAACTCACCTGTCTGATCTTCTTCTTCAAATTCACCTTGAGTCGTATCGACACCCCAACCAGAGAAGTTATCATCCTCAGAGTCTTCCTGAGGAAACTCTTCGCTATCTTCAATTGGCTGTTCATCAGAAACACCATTTTCAATTAAGTCATTACATAAATTGATAAACTTTTCAGTTTCGAAAGGCTTTACAACTTTATCTGAATATCCGCTACTACGTAGCTTCTCTTCATCAATGATATCAAATGTCCCTAGCATTGCGAGAATAGGAGTTTGTGAAAACCTCTCTCGAACTTTTCGACCAAGGCCATAACCGTCATCAGCAAGACCAAAGTCTAATAAAATCAAATCAAAGTCTTCACTTTGGTTGAAAATATCCTCTTCATCCAATACAGGAGTAAGCTCAAAGTCTTGGCTTGCAAATGTAATTTTGATTACTTTTTGAATCGTCTGACTATCGTCAGCAACTAATACCTTTCTACTCATATAAAACCTCAATATATTGTTACGCAAAAAATCCAGCTAAGCAAGTATTGAGTTTTACTAGGATTATTTAATTATATTATAAAATTGAGAAAATAATGGCCGACTGATTGTCTAAATTACCTTTTCGATTAGCAAAATTAAAAAGGCCGTCGATTTGAGTCACTTCATCAGGGCCCAATTCTTGAACAACACGTTTTATATCATTTAATGAAAGGCTTCCATAAACCCCATCCGATAGAAGAATTACTTTATCATGTGGCATTACATTTACTTCCCATATTTTTGGAGAAATCTCTTCATAGAGCCCCAATGCAACAAGAGGAAATGTACTTTTATGATGAGTATTATCTGAAGTTGATATTTGAGTTGGTGAATCTGGTGCGCTGATTTGTGATAAAGCACCGTCTCGATATAAAAGTGCAACGCAATTGCCACATGAAACAACAGATAGAATATTTTCCGATAACATTGTTAATGCAACCGAAACACCACCTTTATCCTTCATCTCTTTCTTCTTATTAATGGCCATTAAGTTTTTATGAGCAATCATCATGGCATTCACTAATGCATTAGTCTCTAAAACATATTGAGGTGAATAAAAATAAGGCATCGTTGCATTTGGATCACCTGATAACTTTGTAAAATAGTTTTCAATCGATTTAGTCACTGATTCGAGGTTTAAATCAGAAATCCCACTTCCACCAAAGCCATCAAAAACACCAAATATTTTCTGCTTTAAATTAATATAGGTACTATCTTCATTTAGATTTAAATATGGCCCTTGATGTGTGCGAGCAAAAAAGCTTTCAAGTTCTCTCATAAGTTTTTTAACCTTTTAGAGGCTTTGATATAATACTCATTATCTACAGGTGAGATTTGTTGAACTTCCTGAAACTTCTCTCTAGCCTCTTCAAAAGCACCTAGTGATTCAGAGACAAGACCCTGTCGATAAACTTTGCGGGCACGTTCAGTAAGTATCTCATTAATATCATCAAGCTCATTTTGAGCATCAATCTCATTTGGGTTGTATTGCAGAACTTCTTTAAAAACTTCATAAGAAGCTTTTAAGTCCTCAGCTTCTTTTAAGGATCTTGCTTTACCCAATAAAGGTCCAGTAATATTTTTCAAATTTTGTCGTGATTTCTTTAACATATCGACTGCCTTCTTCATTAAATCTTCGTCGATATTTTTTTCACTTATAAACAATTCAAGTGCATTCACAGCTTTAAACCACTCTTCTTGTAAGAATAATTTCTCACCTGGCCTTAATGCGTCGACCATTCTTTGTCTTTCTGCCTTCTTTTGGGCCTCTTCTAATTCTTTTCGATTCTTCTCTTTTACATATGCATTTATTTCTAACTCTAAATTTGCAACATCATAATTATCTGGATCAAGCTCCTTAATTTGCTGAAAGAGTCCTCTTGCTAAAGTGACGTTCTTTTCTTTTACAGCTGCTTGAGCTTTTTCTAACAATTTATCAACTTTGGCCTTTATAAGTTGTCTTTTTTCTTCGGCCCTTCTTTCTTGCTCAGCTTTTTCAAGCTCTGCATATTTATCTTTTGCTAACTGATAGAAAGTCTGCGCCTGCTTATAGTCTTTTGTGATTAAGAAAAGTTTTTCAAATTCTGTAATTGCTCGTACAACATTTCCTTCGTTAGCGTAGCGAGTGGCAAGTTGGTATAAAGCTTCTGCTTTTTCTTGTTGTTCTTTAGTTAGTCTCTTATCGACAGATGTAACAACTGCTTTCTTTTTTTGCTCTTGAGCTTGCTTATCCTTAGCACTCTTTTTCTGTTGAGGCTCACTATCAGGAAATAAAAACATATAAACCCCTAACAATACGACAGTATAAATTAGAACTTTTTTACGTTTTTCCGGATCTTTTAGTATTTTTTTGATGATTGATTTTTCTTCGGTATCATCAGGCATATCAGATAATTCAAGATCACCTAAATCGTCATCATCTGAAACTTCTACAACTTCCTCGATTTCGATTTCCTGATTATCTTCAACTGGCATCAGCATATCCTGCTGACTTTTAATGAAGTCACTTGCAATTTTTACAGTGAACGTCGTTGAACCAATAATAAATTCATCACCATTGGTGATTTCTTTTTGATTTATCCTCTTTCCATTAAGAATTGTACCGTTAGCAGATTGTAAATCTTCAAGAACACAAGTAATTCTATTCTTACGTATAACTGCGTGTACTGATGAAACCTCAGGGTCACTTAAGACAATTTGACATTTATTTGGGTCTCTTCCAATAAATGTTTCAGCTTGGTCGAGATTAAAGTGATCGTAAGGAACATCCTCACCAAATAACTCTAATATAAAATTTGCAAACCCACTAAATACTTGTGTCTTATCACCAGCATCATCATCTAGTGTGTCGATATCGTAATTTTGATCACCATACTCATCATTATATTCTTCTGAATAACCATCATCCTGAAAGTCACCAAATCCTTCTTCTTGATTTCCATCCATCTGAAAATCGTCAGAAGGTGCATCACTTTCAAAAGAGTCATTAAAGTCATCTTGAACTTGTTCCTGAAAGTCTTCTTGAACTGGCCCTTCATCGTTTAAGTCAAACTCTTGCGTTTGGGCATCATCCTCAATTTCTCCATTTTCAGGGTTATCCATAACAGAAGTTTCATCTTCTTCTTCCACAATTGGAATATCCACTTCGTCATCAAGTTCTGCTGGAGTGTCATTTACGTCTTGATGATCGTGCGACTCTGCAACATCATTTACAACATTGGCCTCTAATTCTGTGAAAGTTATTCGATAATCATTACAAACAATAAAATAATTACTCTTAACTTCAACTTCAGAGTCAAACATAGGAGTGTTATTTAGCAATATCGTATCGTAATCTGATAGTTTTTTAATAGTCCAAGAAACACCATTATAATTCAAGCTGGCCAATTGACGGGAAACTTGTGGATCTTCAAGTTTTACCTGAGCATCATCAGATCTTCCGATTAAAAAAGACGCACTTTGGCCTAAGATTACTTGGTCAGTAAACTCGTATTTATTTAAAATTGTTCCATTTTTAGAAACAGTAATTATCACTCTTTTTCATCCCAAGTTTTTCGGCCATATCTTCAACGTTCTTTTTGGCCTCAATAAAACGCTCATCTGTTTTATATTCAATTAATAATTTATAAATTGCACAATATGTCCCTAGGGCCCTTGAATATTTAAGTGAATCTTTGTTCTTAGTTGCTTGATCAAACATATCTTTAATCTTTTCATCAAGTCTTTGTTTAGCAATATTCAAGTGGTATGCAGCTTCACCATCATTTGGATCCAAGGTTAAGGCAAGATTAAACTCTTGCATGGCCCTAAAATAGTTTCCTTCTCGCGCCTCACGTCTTCCACGATGGATATAAGCTTCTACTTTTTCTTTAACCTCTAAGTCTTCTTTATATTGAATCCCTGTGTTTTTATTACTCGACTCAATTACGGTACTTCCTGTTTTATTTGATTTAGCTTTCTTTACCTGTTCAGTATCTCCATCCATAAAGAAAAAGATCAACATAATTGCAGCTAGGCCATATATAAGCTTTTTTCTTTTTGCTTCTTTACTATCAACTTTCTTCTTTTTTGGCTTAGTCTTTTTTACCTCTTCCTCTTCTTCCTCGTCTTCTTCATCCTCATCTTCGAACTCAACTAATGCTTTTTCTTCTTTAACCTCTAGGAAGGAGTATTTAAATACAGTTGAACCAATAATAATTTTATCGCCAGACTTTAACTTATGTTGAGTAACCTTAAGATCATTTACCATAACCCCGTTCTGTGACTTTAAATCAGTTAACGTGTATTCATTATTAACTCGAGTCAATTCAACATGCTCACGTGAAGCCTGTGTATCTAGTACTTGGACATCATTTGAACTCAGACGGCCAAGCACAACGCGCTTACCATTAAGGTAATAACAAATTCCCTTATTCTTTCCTGTCATGCAGATAATACGGTGGTATTTCCCAGCACTTTCAGGAGCAGATAAATTTTTTGTCATCCTTATAGCAGCGACCATTCTTTATTAATCCTCTTTAATTAGTGTAACATAGAACGCTTTTGCATAATTATCTCGTCCTATCAAACTCGTTACATAAATATTATAGTAGTGCCCTGATAGCTCATATTCACCTTTTTGAGATGTTCCACCATTATCTGCAGATGCATCACAAAGCTCTATAATTGTAGCTGCAAAGCCTTTTTCTCTGGCAACATCCAATAGACTCATCCCTTCTGATGAGCTTCCTCGAATCGCTGTAATATCTTCTGCCAGCGTATTTATATGTGCCAAGTTTTTTTGCGAATCTAATACAATAACAGCGCCATGTGCTCCTTGCATAAATTCATATAAATTTGCGACATAAGTCTCATCACTCTCTAGTTCATCAAAGCTCATGTCATCATCAGTTTTTTGTAGTTCTCTAATTCGTTGTATCATTGAATTAATTGAAGATCGTAATGGATCAATCTCTTCCCATAAATAACTACTTTCGATACTCTTTCTCGTACCACGTAGAGCCTCTTCAATTTGAAATCTCATTTCATCAAAATGACGAATCGTCATATAGTAAACAATTGCAAAAAATACTATTGAAGCTATAAATGATGTAATTAGTGCTTCAAGATATGCCACTCGGCTTTTTGATGCTTCATCAGCAATTGATGATGGTTTAAATCGAATCGCAATAACACCAACGACATCAAGCATACCGGTTTTAACGTTTGTCGCTTTGATTTTCTGACCAATTCCAATTTCACCATTTGCAAGTCTTCTTACGATTGGTAGGTCACCATCATTCTTCTTTGTTCTCTCGGCCCATTCTCTAACCTGCACAGAGAATGAGTCATCGATGTACATATTAAGTTTTGTTAAAGGCCTAACGATTCGTCCATCAATATCAAAAAGGTCATAAGAGACAACACCGTTATTACCTTGCTCCATAAACTTCGTATCAACACGATCCAGGTCTTTTCTGGCCAAAGCTCCACGATTTAATCTTTTGATTTCATCGGCATAATGAGCACCACGCTTTGCAACCTCCATTAGAAGTAGACTTTGTGATGTTTTCATTACTGGGAAAATTGTTAAGGTAACCGTAACAAGAACAAAAAGAGCCAGTAAAATACCTGTGAGTACACGCCATTCATATTCTTCATTAATTCCATGAACAACAGGCATTAAACGATATTTAAATAACCAAATAACCTTTCCAAAAATATTTTCAGGCATTTCACCACCTGAAATATATGTTGGTTCATCATCTTCTTCGTGTGTTTCTACACGCTTTTTAATTATCTTTTTCTTTTCTTTAACATAGACAACTTGAAGGATTGAATCTGGAAGAGCGATCTTATCCCCATTTTTTACAGTTGCTCGCTTAATTGCCTTCCCATTGATGAAAGTACCATTTGAACTTCCCAAGTCTTTAACAAAGGCAACATCTTGAGTTACTGTTACTGATAGGTGCTTTTTAGAGACCCCATTAACAGGGAAGTGTACATCACACTCTTCACTTCTTCCTAGAGTGTTTTCACCTTCTTCTAACTTATATTCTGTACCACGTAGCTTTCCTGCTACTACAACTAACTTGTACATATATCTAAATGATCCCCTTCTTTTACCTCTAATGGAAGTTGTCCATTGGCCAGTTCAAGAACTCTACTTGCCTTAAAAACAATTTGTGTATGTCTCCAAGGTTTTAAACCTCTATATATTTTTATAATTTCATTTTTTCGATTAAAGAAAACAACATCAATTTTATAATTCATGAAGCAGGTATGGATTGCGTTTGTTCCGTAGAAAACCATTCCATCAAATCCATCCATACGATCTGAGAACATTAATCCTTTTAATTTTTTAAAGAATGAATCTGCAACGATTGCATTGTTACAAATTTGATACTGGCCACAGGTAATCTTCATTAATTACCTCCAACAAGATCTACGATTAAAGGAGCAAAGATCATTAAAAGAACAGAAGGAACAATAAATGCCATCATTGGAAATAGAATTTTTGTTGCTGCAGTAGCACCTTCTTTTTCAATTTGTGCTGATTTCTTTTGTCTAATCTCAACGGATAGTGCTTTAAGGATAGGTCCGATTGATGCACCAACAGAATCAGCAGCAATCAAAGTAGCACAAAATGAAGATATTTGAATGAGGTCTACACGCCAGGCCATATTCCTTAGGGCCTCTGCTCGACTCGCACCAATTTTAGTTTCCTTTAAAAATATTTCAAACTCTTGTGTTAATGGGCCCGGCTTTGCTTTATCTACAACTTTCGTCATGGCAGCGACGAAATCAAGTCCTGCTTCAACTGACAGGGCCAACATATCAACGGAAAAAGGCATCCCTGAAATAATGTCTTTTTGTCTTTGATCAATCTTTCCCTTGATCCAGATATCTGGATATACAAAACCAACTGCTGCAACAACCGGAATTAACGAAAGCTGCCAATCAGCATCCATAAACTCTCTAACGCCTAGAAATACAATTGGGAATCCTATAATTAGGAAAAGCTTAAATGCATAAAAATCTTCAGTTGTAAGAACTTCAGTTAAACCAGCACTTGCTAGCTTTCTACGATATTTTTCTTTTATCTTCTTTTTGTTCTTCATTGAAGAAACAATGGGAGAAATGTAGCGTTTAAAAAATGGCCTTGAATATTGTAGAACAATACCGTGTTTTTTAAATTCATCCTGTTTCTTCGAATCACCTTCTTCAAGCTTTTGTGCCGCCTGGAAAGAGTCATTATCTTGAAACATCATTTGGGTAACAATGTAGACAGCAATCCCAATGAGAATGATAGAAGACCACATAAGAAGTTGTGAACTCTTAAACAGTTCAGCACCTTGAAGATAATCACACGCATTACGCTCACCATTTTGACAGGCTTGTTGTATTATCTTTTTCCCTTCTTTAGGGTAATTGATTCCATCTTGTTTAAAGTTTTTTCCAGTAAAGTTTTGATAAAGAAGACCTAATTCAAAACAACTTGCTTGCGCGCCTTTATCACAAGACTCTTTAAGAAGAGCAGCAAAGTCTCGTTGCGAGTAATCACTATATGTTTGGGCACTGACATCAAAAGATGTAAATGTCGTAACCACATAGAAAATAAGTAAAGTTATGAGACCTTTAGTCATAACATAAGAATATCAAAAATAATTGATTTCAAGCAGTTAGAGGCAATTATGGCCAGTTGAGTTAAGCCGAGAAAAACTATGCCTGACTAACCTGCTCAACGAGATTATGATTCTCCGCTGTTCCTACCTGACCTGCGACATCAGGAATATAAATAGGAGAATAATTTGAAAGATACTTCTTCTTAAGTTCAAGAATTCGTTCATATCGACTCGAAACTTCCTGCGGAGTAAATTCCCCACTATTAACGGCATCCTTCACATACTCATATGCACTACGACAAGCTTCAAATGAACGATATTCAATAAGATCAGCCCCGGCCTTAAGTGCTTTTAGAGCAGCTTCACCAAGAGAGAGATCTTCAGAAATGGCCTTCATTTCCATATCATCGGTAATGATCACTTTTTTGAATTTAAGTTCTTCTCTAATAAGCTCATAGGCCTTAGGAGAAAATGTACATATATTTTCCTGATCAATTGAATCAACTTTAAGGTGCGCCATCATTACCATGTCAACTCTTGCTTTTACCGCTTTTACAAATGGTATAAATTCTTGCTCTCTTAATTGATCCAGTGATTTATTAACTATAGGAAGTTTAAAATGCGAATCCTCTAGAGTATCACCATGTCCTGGGAAGTGTTTTGCACAAGACATAATTCCAGAAGTCTGCTGTCCCCTAATCATTGCAGAAATATACTTACTAACATCATCAGCATTCTTACCAAATGCACGATCACCAATGACACTATTTTTAGGATTTGTAAAAATATCACAAACAGGCCCTAAATTGAGGTTAACACCACAACTTAATAATTCATTAGACATTAATTGAGAGATTTCAAAACAAAGCTTTGGAGACTCTTTCTTAGTAACATCTAACATAGATGGGATTTTAGTAAATCCATCTTTAAAGCGTTGAACACGACCACCTTCATGATCAGTAGCGATAAAAAGAGGATAGTTATCACGTAGTGATTGAATATTATTAACAAGCTCTGCTAATTGTGCAGGAGATTCATAGTTATGTGAAAAAAGAATAACACCACCGATATTTTCTTTTTGAATAAACTGTTCTTCTTCAGCACTAAGCTGCTTACCTGAAATACCAGTTATAAATAATTGACCTAAATCTTTATTCATGTGCGTTTGCCTTTTTTAGTTCTTAAGCTTTGGATCTAAGTAATCTCTTAGACCATCACTAAATAGGTTTAATGAAATTATTAAACCAGTCATTAGTAAACTTGTAACAATAACAACGTGAGGCGCTTCAAGTAGTACAAGTTTGGCCATTGCCAAAATTGCTCCCCAAGAATACTCGCTAGCACCCAAGCCTAGAAAACCTAAACTTGCTTCACTTATTATAACCCCACTTATCCCTAAGACAAAGTGTATCGAAATTACAGGTATAATACTTGGTAAAATTGACTTATAAAATAAACGAAATTCACCTACACCAATTGCACGTGCACTTTCTACATAACCTAAATTAAGAACTCTCATCGTTTCACCACGGGCGATTCGCGCATAGCCTGGCCACGACGTAAATATTAAACATAGCACTAATCCCGAGAAAGATTGTCCAGAAAAAGACATAACTAGGATTGCTAGCAGAATACTTGGAAAAATGAAAATTAAGTTAGTTAACATATCCATTATTTCAGAAATAAACTTTATTCTAATTGCAGAAAGATAACCAATTACAATTCCAATAACGCAAGAGCTGATACTAATCAGTAAAGAGATACCAACTGTATATATCAGGCCAACACTTAATACTTTAAATAAGCTTCGACCATTAATATCAGTACCTAAAATATAGTCATGACTAAAAGGAGAAAATAACTCGTGTGAGATAATACTTTCAGGAATATAACTTCCACCATGAGTCATTAACCAACCAAAGGCCCAAAGAATATATAAAGATAAAATTGCACCACCAACTATCATTTCTTTATTAATTCTTCTTGTATGCTTTTTAGAACTCATTATGCAATCCTCGGATCAAGCTTTTCATTCACATAATCAACCATTACGTATACAAGCATATAAATTACAGTTGAATAAGCAATGACTCCTTGGACAAGCGGATAATCGCGATTATTTATTGCTTCAAATAGTAATGAGCCAAGTCCTGGAATATCAAAAATTGTTTCCGTGATTACTGTTCCCGCTAAAACGACTGACAACTGGATTGCTACAACATTTAAAATTGTTGGCATACATATCTTTATTAAGCGATAAATCACGGCCCTACTTGAAAGACCTTTTGCGTTTAATACTAGAACCCATAATTGAGACTCTTCTTCGAGATACTTATTTCGCATTACTCTTACAATAACTGATGATAGTGGAAGAACGAGTGTTACAACAGGAATTACCATATGTTTGTAAGACAACCACTGTGATACGGGAAAGATTCCAAGCCAAATTGAGAATACTAATACCAACATTGGTGCTAAAGAAAATATAGGAAATGAAAGTAAAGTTAGAGTTAAAACTCTTATTGAGGTATCTGGAAGTTTTGATTTTTTCACAGCTGCAACAACACCTACAATTACTCCAATAGGTGTCGCTAGAATAATTGATATTAGGGCAAGAACAAGTGTTGGGGATAAGTGTTCTTGGATTAAATTAACAACAGGCTTTTTCTTAACATAAGACTTACCCAAATCGAAAGTAAGAATTCCTTCAGCGAAGTCTACATATTGTGCAGGAATACTTTTATCTAAACCAAAGTCAGCTCTTACCTTTTGGACTTCTTCGACTTTAGCCTCAGGACCCAAAAGTCTTTCGACAGGATCACCCGGTGTTAATCTAAGTGCAAAAAAGATTGTTGTAATGGCAAAAAATAATGTCAGTAATGACTTTAAAAATAATTTCATTCAATAATCTCTTTTGTTAATCCCTGCGCTGCCCAGTAATGGCCTACAAGGTTTAGATTCTTATTCAAGGTATAAACAATTGATTGTCCTCCCACCGAAAGAAGGAATCGATAATTGCCTTTCTTATCAAAACTATCAAAAGTTAAAACAGCTTTAGAAACAATTTCTTTAGGCATATTGATATATTGTTCTTGAAAGTATGGGTAGCTTTCCCAAAGGACATGAAAAGACATATCACCATTTCTTTTCTCAATTGCTTTGCTTATAAAGCCAGAGATCTTCGCACATTCAATTAAGTTTGAATAAAAGCATAGAGCTTTTATATCATCTGTAAATTTATATCTCTTTTGACCAAGCCACTTATATTCTGGAGAATTTAAATTATAAACAATCTCTCTTCTTCTCCAGTCCACCTTACCTCTAACAGTATAAGTATCCTTATTTAAATAATATGTTGATTCGTATTCAAAAGGTGCCAAGAACTCAACCTTGGGCATGATTTCTCTTTTCTTAGAAATTGTTATAGTTTTTTCAAATGCATTATTCTCATTATGCATTGATACAACTTCAATTTTTTTGATAAAACTATTGTTTTTTCCAAAGCCTGTCCTAGTCTTAACTAGATACTCACCACTTACTTCGACTTGTTTAAAACGAATCTCAGCAGGTTTAAGTTCAACGCTTTTTTCTGAGCTCATAAGTGAGCAAGACGTAATAAAGAATAAGTTTATAAGGACTAGAAGTCGTAACATGGACTACTCCTGAGACTGTTGATTTATATACTTATTAAATTCCTCATCAAGTGAAGTTAAAATAATAGACTTATCATCTAACTCATCTAGGTAATTCTTTAAGTCCTCACCTGCTTCAAAGTGAACACCAATTTTTTTCATAGGAATATTATCGAGTCTAAAATTCACATAGTCGATATCATAAACCTTTTGAATATTTTTAATATCAAATGACTTTTTCTCTAATACTAAAGTACCAATAGAGAATCGCTTATTTTCGTAGTTTTTAAAATCTTGCAATGACATTACAAATGAAGCACCAGAATTTGAGACATCAACCAATTTTGCTCCCCTAAACTCTGGGAAGTCATCTAAACTACTTGAGAAGTCTTTAATAAAAGATTCTTCTTTATTCTTTGCCTTATTGAAGTGAAGGATATTATCTGGCCCTTCGTTTTGAACCTCTTCATCGATGACATCAAAGTATAAATATGAGGAAGTCATATAAGAAACATTAAATCTCATATCTTCTCTTCTCTCGCTTCGGTAAACCTTACCTTTTAAAGTAATTCGATCAGAGTCTATCTCTCCTTTGAAGAAATAGCTCATTTGTCGAAGCGTAAAGGTCGCCATCACTTCACCCTGAATATGGACGCCTTCTTCAACGGTAAGAATATTACCATCAATACCATTAATTAGAACAGAAGAGACCTGTTGTGAATTGGTCCAGATTTTCAGTTTATTTTTTGTGGCAACAAGCTCTCTGATTTTTAAATTAATATCAGAGAGCTCTAATTCAATGAATAGTTTTTCAGAATTCAAAATATAACCTATGCCTAATTAAGAAAGAGTCGCAACTTGCTTAAGCAGGTCAATTGACTCAAGAGCCTTACCACATCCACGAACTACACATGTAAGAGGATCTTCAGCAAGAGCAACAGGTAGTCCTGTTCTTTCTTTAATAAGTACATCTAGGTTAGCAAGAAGTGATCCACCACCAGCTAGGATGATTCCGTTATCAACGATATCAGCTGCAAGCTCAGGAGGTGTTTTCTCTAATGAAGTTTTAATTGCTTCAACAACTTCAGCAATAGGATCAGAAAGTGCATCTCTAATCTCATCCGAAGTTACCTCAATAATTTTCGGAGCTCCAGCGACAAGGTCACGCCCCTTAACTTCATATGTTCTTACTTCATCATCAAAAGGATATGCATTACCAATCGACATTTTGATTTGCTCTGCAGTTCTTTCACCAATTAATAATGAATACTTTTTCTTAATGTATGAAGCAATTGCCTCATCAAATTTATCACCTGCTACTCTTTCTGATTGTGAATAAACAATCCCACCTAAAGAGATAACGGCAACTTCAGTAGTACCACCACCGATATCAACAATCATATTCCCTGATGGTTCAGTAATTGGAAGTCCTGCACCAATTGCTGCAGCCATCGGCTCTTCAATAAGATAAACTTCTCTTGCACCAGCCTGCTCAGCTGATTCCTTTACTGCGCGTTTTTCAACTTGAGTAATACCAAATGGAATACAAATGATAATTCTAGGTTTTACTAACTTAGAACCTGATAGTGATTTTTGGATGAAATACTTAAGCATGGCACCTGTTACTTCAAAGTCAGCAATAACACCGTCTCTCATTGGACGGATCGCTTGAATTGAACCAGGTGTACGACCAAGCATTTGCTTTGCTTCTGCACCGACAGCAAGAACTTTTGATCCAGTTCCCTTATATCCTTGGTGAACAGCAACAACTGAAGGTTCATTAACAATGATCCCTCTATCTTTTGCGTAAACTAGAATGTTTGCAGTCCCTAAATCAATTGCTAAATCGTTTGAGAAGAAATTAAAAAATTGCTTTAACATTTCATATTCCTTTATAAAATTTTACCAATGATAATGTCTGATATTCTCACCGCGCTCAGCAATGTCTGCCATAGCTTCAATCCCTAATTCAATGTGAATATCTGTATACTTTCTGAAGACTGATTTAGCAGACTTCTTCGTTTTAATACCATCTTTAGTCATTGGACAATCGGAGATTAAAAGTAGTGCTCCAATATTTACCTTACTAACAAAACAAGAAACAAAAAGTGCCGCTGTTTCCATTTCAACTGCTAAAACTCTTTGCTCGATTAATCGTTCTTTGAAGCGATCATCAAACTCCCAAAAACGGTAATCTGTAGAGTGGATCGTTCCAGTACGGTAATCGTGTCCATGTTCTAATAATATTTGAGAAACAAATTTTTGTACTTTAAATGTTGGAAGGGCAGGAACTTCCCTAGGAAGAAAGTGCTCAGTAACACCTTCTGCTCGAATCGAGGCAATAGGTAGAACAAAGTCACCAACTTTAAGTGATGGGTGCACTGAACCAGCTAATCCTAAAAACAGAACGGCCTTCGGTTGAATTACTGAAATTAATTCACCAATTAATGCGGCCATTGCAGCACCAACACCAAACTCAATAATTGTTACTTTGGCTTTCTTTGAACTCGATGCCTTAAATGCAGAACCCTGCGTATAAATATGATCATCTAATAGTGCATTAAATCTTTCTACATAGTAGTGAAAGTTCGTAAGAATAATCTGTTGCTGAAAATCACCAAAATCATGGCCCGTATAACGCTCGAGCATATCAATTGCAATCTTACGCTTGTCTTCATTCCAATGAATTCTTCTGGCACGAAGAGCAGCCTTCTTCATCTCTAGGTTTGCACCTAAATCTGTAGTATCCCTTTTTGACTTTATTGATAGTTCATCTACAAATGCAGACGATAAACTAGGCTTACTACTCTTAGTAGAAGTTTTCTTACGTGAAGTTTTTTTCTTTACAACTTTTTTCTTAGTTGCTTTTTTAGCGGCTTTTTTGCCAACTTTTTTCTTAGAAGTAGCAGTCGCCTTCTTCTTTGAAGCTGTTTTTTTCTTTGCAGCGCACATTCCATTACACCTTTTAATAGCAATCCATTTGCTTATATTATGTAAAATGTACCATTTAGGTCGTTTTATTGACAACTAATAAAAACATTTAGGGACAAAGCTCCCCTTCAAATCAGTGAAAATGGTACTTAGTACTTGTCAAAATCATTATTTTTAACTAGTATAACTGAACTATTTTCTAACACTACGCAAAAGGAAAAATTATGGGTGCAGGTAGAAAGAAGACTATTGCAAAGATGAGTAAGAAAAGAGCTCAACTTAAGAAAAAAGCTAGAATCTTACGTAGAATCAACGCTGCTAAAGCAAAGAAGTAATATAACTGACGCCCAAGGCGTCAGTTTCCTACTTCTTAATTATTCCCCAATCGATTTTTCAGTAGTGAAGTTCACTTTATTTAGCCTTCCTCTATAAAGGCTCATTAAACTCATTTCTTTCATCCAAACATCATCTTGTAGACGCCAAGACCCAGTAATACCAGCAACTTTTTGTGCATTCATAACTGTAGACTCTAATTCGTCTCGACTATTAAATTCACCTAAAGATAGAATATTTGCCGCTAGAGACATACTTTCAAAACCGAGAATTTCAACAACTCCTGGCCTTTGGTCATAACGTCTTTGAAAGCTTGAAACAAAAGCTGAATCTGTTTTTGGTACCTCAGAGTCAACAAATAGTAACTTTCCAAGTTTAGAAGCTTCACGAGAGATACGACGAGAACGCCAATTCGGACCACCAACAAGAGTTACATTGAAAGCATCATAGTAATTAAATGACGGTATCAACTGAAGAGCATCGTTAGGTGCTGCAGGTAAAAGAACCCAGTCAAAGTCAACAATTGGCCCAAGTGTTTGGACACGTCTAATTGTTGTATTCCCCTCAAGCTTATGTACTTCTTTTAGAAGATCATATTCTTCCTGTCTCTCACGAGTAAAGTATAGGCCTAAGATCTTTGCTACAGTGGAGCGATGATCTGTTTGATTGTGATCAAAAGATTGAATACTTACAATTTCAGCTCCTGACTTCTCGGCCATCTTCCACGCTGAATCAACATATGCATAGCCACTTTCTGTATTAGGATAAATAATAGAAACTTTATTTCCATACTTTGATAAATATTTTTCAGAAAAAAGAAGGGAAACTTGAGACTCAACAGAGCCTGGTACCTCTATTAAGAGATGATTCTTTTCATCTTTATTCGTATAGATTTGAGATAATGAAATAAAGAATGCCCCATACTTTCTTGCAGCTTCATACTCTGCTCTTGCTTCATCTTTTAAAAGGCCACCAATAACAATTGAAGAGTTTTCACGCTCAATCATCTCTCTAACTTTCTCTTTACCTACGATTGCACTACCCATGCTATCAAAAATCTTAATTTGTATTGGTTGAAAGTTAGGTTTATTGCTATTTCTTTCGTTATACTTTCTTACTGCGTGATCAATTCCAGCTAATGCCCTTTTACCAAATTTACTCTTATCACCTGTTAAAGGAAGGACTACACCTATTGATTGCATATTGATCTTGCTATACTTCTTTAACATTTCAAATCGAGTTGAAACTAGAGCTAAGATCTCAGGGAACATTCCAAAGTTAGACTGCATCCAACTTCCTACTTCTTGCGCCTTAGTTTTATTTCCTTCATTGATAAGTTGCTCAACTTCTAAATATGATAAATATGCACAAACAAACTCTTTGCCTTCTTTAAAGTCTTGAACAATCTTCACTCTTTGCGATTGATCAACAATAAAGTATTGAGTAACTAATTGTGGATAGAACTTATTATTCTTTAAGTCTTCAACTGTCGTCGCACCTGCATTAAGCCATAAAAGAGAATCTAATGCGACAGTTTGAAAGTCTAGTTCCTTAGAGACGCGATATCTTAACTTATGAAAGTTTTCGAGATCTCGATTTAAAAGATAACGAGAGTCAGTACCATCAAGTGTTTTGAATGTATTCTCAAGATCATCTAATTTATAATAACTACTCGCTAGGTTAAGTCTAATCTGAGCACTTAACTCTCCATCTTCTTGAGAACTATTAAGGGCCAAATTGAATTGAAAAATAGCTTGTTCAAAGTTGCCGTTTGAATAATTAATGACACCAATTAAGTTATTCTTTGTTGCAAGTTCTGCAGGCTTCAATTTTGCATCTTGGATATTATTTAACTGTTGAAGAGCGACATCTTTTTGCCCTTCCACAAAACTCTTTTTTGCTACATCAAACTTAGCGAGAAATTGTTTTGTATATAAGTGAGAAGTGTCGCGATTAATCATTTGGATTCCGCTACAACTCACAAGAAATGTAATTACAATTAGTGAAATGTATTTAAACATAATAGACCTTTTTTAATTTATTCAGTGTCTATTTTATTGGAAATAGGGATAGATGAAAACAGGAGAAATAAAAAGATAAAAACAATAATGGGAGACTAAAACACTCAGTCTCCCATTCATATAATAAATTAACTAAACAATTCTTTAACTTTATCAATGAAACCATGGCTCATTGGATGACATTGCTTTCCTTCTAGCTTAGCAATTTGTTCCAGAAGCTCTTTATGTTCCTTTGATAACTTTGTTGGTGTTTCAACATGAACAGTTAAAATTGCATCACCTGTACCATAACCACCAAGCTTTTGAATCCCTTTGCCTTTAAGTCTCATCTTCTTACCTGATTGAGTACCAGCAGGCAGGTCAACAACAACCTTTCCATCAAGTGTTGGAACTTCTACTTCAGCACCAAGAGCAGCCTGTGAAAAGCTAATTGGTACAGTATAGTGAACGTTAAAACCATCGCGCTTGAAGATTTCATGCTCTTTTACATCTACAACAATGTAAAGATCACCATTTGGGCCACCCTGAGCACCAGCATCTCCTTCACCAGATAGTTTTAATCTCTGTCCATGATCAATACCTGCAGGAATTGTTACTTCAAGTTCAACTTTTTTCTTCTTGCGTCCTTGACCATGACAAGTACCACAAGGATCTTTAATCATTGTTCCTGAACCATGACATTTAGGACAAGTTGAAGCTACAGTGAAAAAACCTTGCTGACGTCTTACTTCACCAGCTCCATGACACATATCACAACTAGTTGGTTCTGAGCCTTCTTTTGCACCAGAGCCTTTACAAGTTTCACAAGTTGTTTCTTTATTAATTGAAACTGTCTTCTTAGCACCAAATGCCGCTTCTTCAAAAGTTACACCTACGGCCATTTGAAGATCATTACCAGGTACACCCTGACGACGACGTCCGCCACGACGACCTCGGCCTCCGCCCATCATGTCACCAAAAATGTCTCCAAAAATATCACCTAGGTCACCAAAGTCGCCAAATCCACCTTGGAATCCACCACCACCGAATCCACCGGCTTGGCCGTTTACTCCAGCGTGTCCAAACTGATCATATCTTTGGCGCTTACCTTCATCGAGTAGAACTTCTGCTGCCTCTGAAGCTTCCTTGAACTTTGCTTCTGCTTCAGCATTATCGGGATTACGATCGGGATGATATTTCATTGCAAGCTTACGATAAGCTTTCTTAATTTCATTTTTGTCTGCGCTTTTTGAGACACCCAGAATATCGTAATAATCTCTTTTATCACTCATAACTTTTTCTCTTTATTACGAAAAAGGGAGCACACTGCTCCCTTCCTCAATTTTATCTTTTAATTAAACTTCTTTGAAGTCAGCATCGACAACATCGTCATCTTGCTTATCATTTCCAGCATTAGCTCCAGCATCTGCACCGGCTTCTGGACCAGCTTGCTGTGCACCTGCATCAGCACCTGGTTGTTGGTACATTTGTTGAGCTACTGCATGAGAAGCATTCGTTAGAGCTTCTTGAGCTGCTTTTAACTCATCAAGGTTTTCTGATTGAAGTTTTCCTTTCGCTTCATTAATCGCAGCTTCTAGCTTTGATTTATCGTCGTCAGAAATTTTACCTTCACCGTCCTTAATCATTTTTTCACAGCTTAAAATAAGAGCATCTAAACTATTTCTTGTATCAACAAGTTCACGAGCTTTCTTATCCGCTTCCTTGTTTGCTTCTGCTTCAGCTACCATTCTTTCAACTTCTTCATCTGAAAGACCTGAACCAGCAGTAATCTTAATCTCCTGAGATTTACCAGTTGCTTTATCAACAGCTGAAACATTTACGATACCGTTAGCATCGATGTCAAAAGTAACTTCAATTTGTGGTACACCTCTTGGAGCTGGTGCAATTCCACTTAGATCGAAACGTCCTAGAGACTTATTATCTTTAGCAAATTCACGCTCACCTTGGCATACGTGAATTGTAACAGCTGGTTGGTTATCAACAGCAGTTGAGAAAGTTTGAGACTTTTTCGTTGGAATAGTCGTGTTCTTCTCAATAAGAGTTGTCATTACACCACCAAGAGTTTCAATCCCTAGTGTAAGAGGTGTTACGTCTAGAAGAAGTACATCTTTAACGTCACCAGCTAGTACACCACCTTGGATTGCAGCACCTGCAGCTACAACTTCATCTGGGTTAACACCTTTTGAAGCTTCTTTACCAAAGATTTCTTTAACTCTTTCTTGTACCGCTGGAATACGAGTTGAACCACCAACAAGGATTACCTCATCAATTTCATTCTTCTCAAGTCCAGAGTCTTCAAGACAAGTTAAACATGGCTTAGCAAGAGCAGTTAAGTGATCTGCAATTAGTGATTCAAACTTAGCTCTTGAAAGGTTTACATTTAAGTGTTTTGGACCTGAAGCATCTGCAGTAATGAATGGAAGGTTAACATCTGTTGAGTTAACATTCGATAGTTCATGCTTTGCTTTTTCAGCAGCTTCTTTAAGTCTTTGAAGTGCCATTTGGTCTTTTCTTAAGTCAATTCCTTCTTGCTTTTGAAATTCTTCAGCAAGGAAGTTAATGATATTTTCATCAAAGTTCTCACCACCTAAGAAAGTGTCTCCGTTAGTTGCTTTAACTTCGAATACACCATCAGATGTGATTTCAAGAATTGAGATATCAAAAGTACCACCACCAAGGTCAAATACAGCAATATTCTTATCTTGCTTAGAGTCTAATCCATAAGCTAGTGCCGCTGCTGTTGGCTCATTAATAATTCTTTTAACTTCAAGACCTGCAATTTTACCAGCGTCTTTTGTTGCTTGTCTTTGTGAATCGTTAAAGTAAGCAGGAACTGTAATAACTGCTTCTGTAACAGTTTCACCTAAGTAGTCTTCAGCTGCTTTTTTAAGCTTTTGAAGAACTTTTGCTGAAATTTCTTGTGGTGCCATTGCTTTACCGTCAACTTTAACCCAAGCGTCACCATTATCATTTGCGTAAATTTCAAATGGAGCTACATCAGCAAATTGCTTAGCTTCTGGCGTATCAAACTTACGACCGATAAGTCTTTTGATACCGTATAGTGTTTTTGATGGATTTGTTACCGCTTGTCTTTTGGCAACTTGTCCAACAAGAGTTTCACCGTTGTTTGCGAATCCAATTACAGATGGTGTTGTATTATGCCCTTCTGCATTTGGTACAATTTTGTACTTTCCATTCTCAAGAACTGATACACATGAGTTAGTTGTTCCTAAGTCGATTCCAATAATTTTTCCCATTATAATCTCCTTTATATATTAGTTTTTAGCTACTACTACTTTTGCTGCTCTAATCACTCTACCATTTAGTGAGTAACCATTTTGATATGTCTGAATTATTTCTTGATCTTCCTTTCCTTCAGCTGGCATCTGTGCCATAGCTTCATGGAAATGAGGGTCAAATGTTTTTCCATCAGTTTCAATAAGCTCTAATCCATTATTTTTTAGACAATCTAAAAACTGGTTTTTAACCATATCTACACCAGTGAAAATATTTTTAACTTTTTCGTCTTCATCATTTTCAATGGCCTGAAGTGTTCTTTCTAAATTATCAACAACATCAAGAAGGCCTATCATAACTTTTTCAGTTCCAAATTTCATTTGGTCCTGTAGCTGTTTTTCATGGCGTCTTTTTAAGTTTTCCATTTCAGCGGCTACATAATAGAACTTATCTTTAAATTCCATAAGCTCTTTCATCTCTTCAGAGATTTCTTGCTCACCATCTGTAGTTTCTTCCTCAGCAACTTGAGCCTCTTCATTTTCTTTAGCTTCAAGCTCTACTTCTTTTTCATTTTCATCATTAACTTGAGTTTCTGACATCTTTAACTACCTCTTTAAATTTATCTCTAATCATAAGATGGGAGCATATGGCCTAGTGTCAATGGCGAGGATAAATATTTTTTGAGACAAAGACTAAGTGCCTAGAATTACTTGGATATTTTAAAGATTTCATCCATTATTGAATCAAGAATGAGAAAGCCGCGGGACGTTAGAGTAAATTTATTCACTCCAACCATGGCCAATCCGTCCTTCTTTAACTTTTGAACGTATTCGCTAAGATCACCCCAGTACTGATCCTTTATAGGAAAGCCGACACTAGAGCGTAAGTTCATATAGAGCCTCTCTATCTGATACTCATCCTCTGATAGTCTTTCTTCAACAACCTGAGCATCCTTGGTTTTCCACTTGTATCGATATCGAGTATTTTGGATAAGGCCTGTAGCTGATGGACCTAGCGCTGCAACAGATCTCATGCGCCAATAATTTAAGTTATGCTCAGAGGCTTTCGAGCGCTTTGCAAAGTTTGAAACTTCATAGTGTTCAAAGCCATTGATAGAAAGGAATTGAGCAACTTTTGTATATTCATCACTTATCCACTCATCATCTGGTAGATCTTGAAAATATTTATAATGCTTAGGAACTGTTAATATATACAGGCTAATATGACTTGGATTATACGTTAAGATTTCAGTTAACTCTGAAATGATATCGCGATTGTATTTTTTTGAAAAAGGCAGACCTATCATAAAGTCGACAGAGAAATTATACTGACCTTCTTTAAAAAACGTTAGAGTATTATGCACATCATCCACGTTATGGACTCTGTCGATTATCTTTAAAAAATTCGAATCAAGAGACTGAATTCCTAAAGAGTAGCGATTAACTCCAATATTTCGCCAAGCTTCAAGCCCATCCTTAGTCCATGCTCCAGGGTTTACCTCAAGGGTAAATTCATTTTTTTCACAGAAAGAAATATTATTTTCTTCCATCCATTTACCTAAGAATTTTGCCCCTTCGATTCCCCATAGACTTGGTGTTCCGCCACCAATATAGAGCGTTTCAAGCTTTTTCAAAGTAGCGTTATTGTCTGTTAAAATCTCTTGATGCTTTTTAGACATCTCGGAAAACAAAGACTCAAATTCTTCTAATTGTGCCTCATCTTCCTTTATAGACTTATAAAAGTCACAATAATTGCAAAGATGGCGGCAAAAAGGAAAATGTATATATAGTGACTTTATTTCTTCCATATTAATTTTGTCCTTCACAGACTATAATTAACTGATACCTAAATATAAAAGGCTATGTAAATGAAATATGAAATAGAAAGACTAAAAAATGGTTTAGAAGTAATTTTTGTCGATGTTCCAGGTAATACTAGTGCATCAGTTCAAATTTGGTTCAGGGCCGGATCAACTTTAGAAGATAAGAGTAATTTTGGAATTGCTCACTTTTTAGAACACATGTTTTTCAAAGGTACTAAGAAGAGACCTGGAGCTAAAATTGCTCACGATGTAGAATCATATGGTGGAGAAATAAATGCATTCACTTCATTTGATTACACTTGTTACTATATAAACTCACCAATAGCCTACTTTAATAATTCAATCGATATTGTAATGGATATGGTTTCCAACCCTATGTTTAAAGAAGAGGACCTAATACCGGAAAGAGAAGTCGTCTTTGAAGAATATCGAAGAAGTCAGGACAATCCAGGACAATTTTCTTTTCAAAGAATTCAAGAAATGTCTTTTAAGGGGGGGTATGCTCATCCTATTTTAGGAAATGAGAATACGATTAAGAACTTCACTAGAGAACAATTAACAGAGTTTAGAAATAGCCACTATAATAACGCCAATGCTTTTTTAGTTGTTGCCGGTGATTTGAGCGAAAAAGAAAAGTACAAAAAAACGATTGAGTCTTATCACCTACCAGAAGGTTCTTTTTCTGAGCGTCCTTCTTTTAGCTTGCAAAAGAAATCAACAATTGAAATTCATAAAAAAGATGTCAGAATGTGCCAGCTAACAATGGCCATCGAATGCCCTCCAATGAAATCAAATGGAGCCGCTGCTGAAGATCTTGCCTACAATGCTTTAGGCTACGGAGAAACATCTCCACTATATAAGAACCTCGTTCTACGAAACACTCTTGCTAATAACTGTACTTCATCTTCTATGTTCTTTGCTGATGGTGGTATACACTTTTTGAGAATAAACTTTCCAAAAGAAAATTATCAAAAAGTTATGTCAGAATTAGAAAAAACAATTTCAGAAGTTTCAACAGTCGGCCTAAAAGAAAGTGATATTAAAAAAATTAAGAATCAATATGTCGCTGCTAAAATTTATGAAAAAGAATCTCTTGAGTCATATGCGTTCTCTCTAGGAAGTAGTTATGCTGGAGCAAAAGACCTAGATGTTGAACAAGAATTTATCGATAAGATCAGAAAGATTAGCTTAAAAGAAGTTAATAAGAAATATTCTGAAATTTTTGGGCGATCAATACATTTAAGCCTACAGCTTCCAAATGACTTAAAGCCACAGGAATTTAAACCTAGACTTACTGAATTTAAAAAGAAACTTGCTCAGATCAAGAAGACAGGAAAAGATAATACAATTAAATCTACAAAGTCTAAATATGATCCAGCAACTCAAGTCATTGAAGTTAAGCCAGGAATTAAACTTTTATATCGTTATAACTCTATTACGCCTACGTTTGTAATGCATGCATACCTAAAAGGTGGGCTAGTTGATGAAACAGTGAAGACAAATGGTCTCTACAGCTTAATGAGTTCGCAATTAACAAAAGGCTATAAAGGCCTATCGTATGAAAAGCTCAAGCTAGACCTTGATAGTCGCTCAACAATGTTCAATAGCTTCTCTGGAAAGAATGCCTACGGAATAACAATGCATGGTCAGATCGAACACTTTTCTGATTTATCGAAGCATTTTTTCAAATCACTTATAACTCCATCTTTTCAATCAAAGAGCTTAAATCATGAGAAGAAGCTAATCCTAAGAACGATTGAGGCCAATAAAGCAGATCCAACAAGGCAATGCTTTACCGAAGCAACTAATATATTATTTAAAGGACATCCTTATTCTCTTTCAACAATTGGAAATGAGAAATCAATAAGATCCATAAAAAAAGATGACCTCATAAAAAAGCATGAAAAAAATCTAAAATCAAAAGAGATGCTTATCACATTCTGTGGAGACTTAAGTGTTGAAGAGGTTTTAGAAAAGGTTGAATTCTATTTTTCTGACTTAAAACCGAGAAAAGAAAAGAAAAAAGAAATTAAAAAAATTGAAAAAATAAAAACTCTTAATAAGCATATCGATTTCGACCGCGAACAAACACAGATATTGATCGCAACACAAACAAAAAAGCTAACGGCAAAAGAAAATGTAGTTTTCAAAATGCTAACAACTCACCTTTCCGGACAATCTTCAGAGCTTTTTGTCGATGTTAGAGATAGAAAAGGTCTATGCTATGTTGCTCAACCAATTCACATGAATGCACTTGAAGCTGGTTACTGGGGAATTTACATGGCAAGTGGACATGACAAGACATTGGAAGCAATTGATGCCATAAATTCGATCTTGGCCAAAATTCAAAGAGAGGGACTATCAAAGTCCAACTTCAATAGAATAAAGAAAATGATTGAGGGTCAAAATCAACTTAATCTTCAAGTTAACGATGACTATGCTAACGTATATTCAGTACCTACTTTACATGGACTTGGATCTGATTATTTTTATAAAGCAAATAAAGAAATCAGTGATTTTAAACACGAGGACTTTCAAAGAATTGTAAAAAAAGTTCTAAGTCAGAACTGGATTACAATTACAGTTGGTAAACCATTAGATAAAGAAATGTCTCCTAAGATACGTCTTTAGCGAAGAGCAAAAACTGCTCTTCGTTTAAATTACAATCACTTTGTAAAAGGCTCATCATATTTGTTAATTCATGAAATTGCTTTGAAAAGTGTTGGAAGAAACCTTTATAATCGTAGAATGATTCTTGATAATTATCGAGCTTTCGATAAGCTGTTCGTCCAATCTCACAATAATAATTGATATCGATGATCTTCTCATTTATTGAATTAGAGAAATATCCACATAAAAACAAAGCTGTATCACCAATATCTCTAAGCTCTCTTCTTTTTTCTGACTCAGAAAGGCCTTCGCTTTTTAACAACTTAATTCCCAAAGTCTTTTCTCGTACCCTGCCATCCTCTTGTTTTTCAAAATACTGATTAGATAAACTAAAACGATCCATAACAAGTGATGAATAATAAATAGATAAATCTGGTAAGGGTTCTTGTCGCTTCTGATTTATTCGATGCAGCTCATCAAAGAAGTAAGCTTGAAGCGAGGCCTCTAGGCAAATACTTGAGTTACTCTTCTTCATATTCTCCTCCATCTTCTTAATTATATCGCAACAACTTAACGCTGCACAACAACCCAACAATATCTTCCTTTTGTGGTATAAATTCAACTATGAATAGAGAACTTTGTGATTTCCTACACTTAGAAGATAGTGATATCGACTTATTAGATACTTACACCAAAGAAAAGAAATATATCTTCTTTGATATGGACGGAACTATCTTAAATAGTGAGCCTCTTCACTACCAAGTTGTACAAAAATTATGTGGTAACAACGAAATTCCTTCCATGGAAGAAACCTTTGGCATGTCAGATGAAGAGGTTTATCCACTTATACAAAATGCCCTGGGCCTTGCTAGCCTTGAGGAATTCTTAGATTTAAAGAACTCAGCATTAATAGGGCTTATTGGCCAGTCTGATCCAAATAATATAAGACATAGAAACATTAGAAAGCTTCTAGAAAGCCTTACTTCAAAAGGTCTAAAACTTGCACTTGTAACTGCAAGCCAATATGAAGTAACTCATCCTTTACTAGAGCATTGTGAATTAAAGAAGTATTTTGAAATAATAATAACAGAACGTGAAGTTGAAAAAGGGAAACCAAACCCTGAGCCATATTTACTGGCACAAAATCATTTCAACGCTAAAAGTGAAGAGTGCCTGATTTTTGAAGATTCACCAACAGGTATACGAGCAGCACAAAGCTCAGGAATTGATTACATTGTTGTTAAATGGTTTGAAGGAGAATAAATGAGCAATAGTATTGATGCTTGGAAAGAACTAGCTGACAAAGAAACAAAAGGTAAAGGCCCTAAAGTTACTCAAACACCTGAAGGTATTGAGATGAAGGCCCTATATACAAAAGAAGATCTTGCAGATAATGAATTAACAAATACAATGCCAGGTATGGCCCCATTTATTCGTGGGCCAAGAGCAACAATGTATACAGGACGTCCTTGGACGATTCGTCAGTATGCAGGTTTTTCAACAGCTAAAGAATCAAATGACTTTTACAAGAAAGCATTAGCAGCAGGAGGGCAAGGTGTTTCTGTTGCTTTCGATCTTGCAACTCACAGAGGTTATGACTCGGATCACCCAAGAGTTAAAGGAGATGTTGGTAAAGCAGGTGTTGCGATTGACACTGTTGAGGATATGAAAGTTTTATTTGATGGGATTCCATTAGATAAAGTATCTGTTTCAATGACAATGAATGGTGCCGTACTTCCAGTACTAGCAGGTTATATTGTTGCGGCCAAAGAGCAAGGTGTTTCTCTTGATAAGCTTTCAGGAACAATTCAAAACGATATTCTAAAAGAGTTCATGGTAAGAAATACTTATATCTTCCCTCCTGCTCCTTCGATGAAAATCATTGCAGATATCTTTGAATATACTTCTCAAAATATGCCAAAGTTTAATTCCATTTCGATTTCTGGTTACCATATTCAAGAAGCTGGTGCTGATGCAGCACTTGAACTTGCATATACTCTAGCAGACGGAAAAGAATATATTAATACGGCCATAAAAGCAGGGATGGAAATTGATTCATTTGCACCACGACTTTCATTCTTCTTTGGTATTGGGATGAACTTCTATATGGAAATTGCGAAGCTTCGTGCAGCAAGACTTCTATGGTCGGAGATTGTTTCAGAGTACAACCCCAAAAATATTAAATCGAAAATGTTACGTACACACTGCCAAACATCTGGCTGGTCACTAACAGAACAAGATCCATATAATAACGTTATCAGAACAACGATTGAAGCAATGGCCGCAGTCTTTGGAGGAACACAATCACTTCACACAAATTCATTTGATGAAGCAATTGCACTGCCAACAGAATTTTCTGCACGAATCGCCAGAAACACTCAAATCATTCTTCAAGAGGAAACAGGAATTACAAATACTGTTGATCCTTGGGGTGGTTCATACATGATGGAAAGCCTAACACAAGAAATCGCAGACAAGGCCCGTTCACTGATCAAAGAAATCGATGATGCAGGAGGAATGGCCAAGGCGATCGAAACTGGTCTTCCAAAATTAAAGATTGAAGAAGCAGCAGCTCTCAAACAAGCAAAGATCGATCGCGGAGAAGATGTTATCGTTGGTGTTAATAAGTATAAGCCAACAACTGAAGATGAGTTTGAAGTCTTAGAAATTGATAATGTACAAGTTCTCAATGAGCAAATTAAGAGGCTTGAAGAAATCCGCGAAGCAAGAGATGAGGCAAAAGTTAGTGAGTGCATGGCCAAACTTGAATATTATGCAAAAACAGGTAATGGAAACGGACTTGAACTAGCTGTCGAAGCAATGGAAGCCCGTTGTAGTGTCGGAGAAATTACTTACGCTCTTGAAAAAGAGTGGGGACGTTATAACGCTAATACTAAAACAGTATCAGGTGTCTATGGACAATCATTTGAAAGTGATGAGGAATGGATGAATTTAAAAAACGAAATCGACCAATTTGAAAAAGATTATGGGCGCCGTCCAAGAATTCTAATTGCAAAGATGGGACAAGATGGACACGACAGAGGAGCAAAAGTTGTCGCTACAGCTTATGCCGATGTTGGCTTTGATGTTGATCTTTCTCCTCTTTTCTCAACACCTGAAGAAGTTGCAAAACAAGCAGTTGAGAACGATGTCCACGTAATTGGAGCATCATCACTAGCAGCAGGTCATAAAACATTAATCCCAGACCTTATTGAAGAACTTAAAAAGCTTGATGCAGAAGATATACTTGTTGTTGCGGGTGGAGTAATTCCAAGAAAGGACTACGACTTTTTATATGAAGCAGGAGTCAAAGGAATCTATGGACCTGGTACAACAATTTCTGATGCCGCAAAAGACTTAATTACAAAAATTAAAGAGGCTCAAAAGTAATGCAGATTGATCTTGAGAAATTGAAAACAGGAAATATTCGATCTCTTTCAAAATTTATAACTTTAATAGAAAGTAAAAAACCTGAGCATCAAAAAAATGCACAGAAGCTTCTAAATGAAATCCTTCCTTTAACTGGTAAGGCAATTCGTATTGGAATATCTGGTACTCCAGGTGTTGGGAAATCGACTTTCATTGAAGCTCTTGGCCTACACTTAATATCAAAGGGGCTTAAGGTTGCTGTACTCGCAATTGACCCAAGCTCCCCTTTAAGCGGAGGAAGTTTACTTGGTGACAAAACAAGAATGGAAAAGCTTGCTCAGGAAAAGAATGCATTCATTAGACCGACACCCTCTTCAGGAAACCTCGGTGGTGTTGCTCTAAAAACAAGAGAAGTAATGCTAGCATGTGAAGCTGCGGGCTATGATGTGATTCTCATTGAAACTGTTGGTGTTGGACAATCAGAATACGATGTAGCAAATATTGTCGATCTTTTCTCAGTACTACTTCTTCCAGGAGGAGGAGACGAACTCCAAGGAATAAAGAAAGGAATAATTGAGTTATGTGACAATATTATTATCAACAAAGCAGATGGAGATAATAAGCAGAAAGCGCACGATACAATGGTTCAATACAAATCAGCACTTGGTGTCATTAAAACAGATCAAAAAATTGGTGCCAACGTTCTCATGTCTTCAGCCTTAAATAATGAAGGAATTAAAGAGTATTGGAGCTTAATTGATAAGACATATAAAGAGAATAAGGAAAAGATTACTCAAAAGAGAAAAAGACAAAATCAAGCCTGGTTAAACAAACTTTTCCACGAACTAATTGAAAATAAAGTAAAAGAAAATCCAAAACTTCAAGAAGAATGGAATCAGCTTAACAACAACATACTCAACGAAGTCGAAACTCCTTTGAGTGCAGCAGAAAAACTAATTAACACTCTATTTGAAAGATAATAAAGCCTTCATTAAGAAGGCTTTATTTATAGTAGTCCAGCACCCTGCCTTATTATATCAGGGCCACCTTCTGTAAAATTAACAATAGTTGATTGTCCGGCGAAGCTTAATTCACCTGGATCAACAATCATTGAAACGACTCCACCCAACTCTTCTTCGATCATATACGAATAAACTTCATCATATGATGTTACTGAGCTAGAAAACTTTTTAAGATCAACATTTGTCGATAAAACAGGCTCCCCGTGAACCTCAAGTAAACGTGTAACTAAAGTAGAGGGAACAAATCGTATACCAACCTCATGATCTGTTTTATTTGCAGCAACAGCTTTCGTAATCTTCTTACTGGCACCAAAAATAAAAGTAAAATGTCCTGGTATAAGTCGTTTAATAAAACGAAAGATATTATCTTCAATTATTGCAACTTCAGAGGCCATTGAGATGGAATCACAAAGTAATGAAAATGCTTTAAGCTTAGGAGCATTTTTATACTTATAAATCTTCTCCACACCCTTCTTGTTAAAAGGTGATGCAATAACAACCCAATTTGTATCAGTTGGTATACAGACAAGCTCTCCATTATTTAGAGCATCTGATACTTTCTTTAAAACACGGTCATCTGGATTTGATGCGATTACATATTCAATCAAAATTACCTCAAAAACTTTAGGAACTCGTTATCATTAGAAATAATTAATTTAGTATTTCCATCGATTGATTTCTTATAAGCCTCTAGCGTTCTAATAAACTCAAAAAAGTCAGGATCTTGCTTAAAAGCTCTTGCGTAAACAGCACTTGCCTTAGCTTCTGCACGACCTTTAATCAGCTGAGCTTTTCGATAACCTTCTGACTGTATAGTTTGAAGATCTCGTACTAAACGACCTTCAATCTTTGCTTTTTCACCAGATCCAATAGATCTAATTTTTGAAGCAATTCTTTGACGTTCAGAAATCATTCTTTCGTAAACCTTTTTCTCAACAGATTCCTCGTAAGAAATTCGTCTAAGCTGTACATCAATTAATGAGATACCAAATTGTTCTAATTCACCTTCGGCTTTTTCAACAATTAATTGAGATAACTTTTCTCTACCAACTGCTACATTTTCAATGTCACCAGTTATTTCTTCTTCAATTTCGTTAACATTTTGTTTAGCTGATTCTAACTTCTCAATGATTGCATTTGAGTTTCTAACCGCTTCAACAAGTTGATGAGATGAAATCACATTACGTGTAGCCGAATCCAAAATCGTATCAAGTCTCTGCTTTGCCCCTTCAGTATTTCGTACTGTTTGGATAAACTTAAGAGCATTCATAATTCTAAATCGAGCTGTTGTATCTACTTTAATGAATTTCTTATCTTTTGTAGGTATTTGATTTGGAAACCCATCCCAACTCAAAATTCTTTTATCTACAAATCGTACATCTTGAATGAAAGGCTTTTTAAAATGAAGTCCAGCTTCAGTAATAGGTTCTCCAACAGGCTTCCCAAATTCTGTAATTATGGCCTGACGACCTTCATTAATAACAAAAATAGACTGCTTCCCTAAAACTAAACCAATAAATACAATTACAACTAAAGGAATTAACTTATTCATTACTTCCCTCCTTTATCAAATACAGGAAGTAGCCCTTTAACCTTAGGATCGATGATTGTTAGGTTTTTATAATTCTTATATAAACCTTCCATCGCTTCAATATAAAGACGCTTCTTAGTAATACGAGGCGCACGCTTATATTCTTTTAATACTTCCTTAAATTTTGCAACATCACCTTCTGCACGGTTAACTAATGCAGCAGCATAACCTTCTGCTTCAGAAACGATTTTCTCGGCCTTTCCTCGAGCTTCAGGAATAACTTTATTATAAGCACCTTCTGCTTGATTAATTGCTTTCTCTTGCTCTTGCTTAGCTTCGTTTACTTCATTGAATGATGCCTTTACAACCTGTGGAGGATTAACATCTTGAAGTTTAACAGAGATAATCGTTACTCCCATGTCATACTTATCAATTACTTCTTGCATAAGTACTTTGGCATCTGCTTCAATTTCGACCTTTCCTACAGTAAGAACATCAGTAACTGAGCGATCACCAACAACACGTCTCATAATTGACTCAGAGATATCTCGAATATTTCTAACTGGCTCACTTGTTTGAAAAATAAATTTGAATGGATCACGGACTTGGTATTGAACCGCCCATTCTACTGAAGCAACATTTAAGTCCCCAGTTAGCATTAGTGATTCACTATCAAGATTACGACTCGAATAAGAAGTTCTTCTTGATCTTGTACTCTTTGTTCTAAAACCAAACTCTTCTTGAAGAACAGTTTTAACCTTAACTTTGATTACATTATCGATACCAAATGGGATCTTAAAATGTAGACCAGGTGGATTTGTATCGACGTACTTACCTAAACGAATTACTACGGCCTCCTCATCCGGCTCAACTGTGTAAAACGATGTGTATCCGAAAACAAATAAAACAACAAAAATAAAAAAAGGCCCAAGTAACTTGAGCCCTTTATCTAAATCTTGTTTCATTTTTTCGAAGTCATTTCTTGGTGCTTGTCCATTATTAAAAGACATTTACTCTCCTTATGCTTCTACTTCTAACATGAGAACGTTTTCTTCTAAGGCGTCCCCTTCCTTAACGTGGATGGCCTTAACTGTACCATCAATCCCCGTTTTAATTTCATTTTCCATTTTCATGGCCTCAAGAATTAAAAGTGTATCACCCTTTTTAACTTCTTGACCAACTTCCACATTGATTTTTACAATCTTACCTGGCATTTTTGTTAAGAACTCACCTGCGTCGGCTCCACCAAGTCCAGAAGGCTTATACCCTCTAAATAGTGAATAAACACGGTCAACATTTACAACTCGAGATGGAAGATCTTGACGTGGAATCTTCTTCCAAGTTCTTTGATCTCTAGAGATGAAATACTGACCACAGATTTTCTTTAGCCACATTGTTTCATGTAAACTTCTCTCACCATCTTTCAGAGTTGAGAAGTCAAATTCAACAAGGTTGTACTCATGAACTTTAGTTCTTGTTAAATCAACAATTACTTCTTCATTATCATTAATTAAATATGTTCTCATATTAAATACCCATCCTACGTGCTTCAGAGCCTGCAATGATCGTATATAGCTTTATATGATCAAGGTCTGTTTTCACGTTGTTCTGAGGTGCAACTTCACCAATGTAAGCTGTTGAATAATGTCCATCAACAAAGTTCTTCTCTGTCATAATTTCTTTTAACAGTGGAAGATTTGTTTTAAGACCTTCAATGAATAGTCCATCTAGAGCTGCATTCATTTTTCTTACAGCAACGTCACGAACGATTCCTTTACAAACAAGCTTTCCTACCATTGGATCGAAATCTGGAGTAACTTCTAATCCTTTGTATAGGCAGTGATCAAAACGTGTTCCTTGTGGGAAATTTGTTTCAAAACCTGTTACAAGACCTGGAGCTGGAAGCATTGTAATTGGATCCTCCGCACAGATACGACATTCAATCGCGTGTCCTGATCTTCTGATGAATTCTTGTGAAGGGATTCCCAACTCATCACCAAATGCAGCTTGAATCATACAAACAATAAGATCCATTCCAGTAATTTCTTCAGTGATTGGGTGCTCAACTTGGATACGTGTATTCATCTCAAGGAAGTAAAATTGCTTATCTTCACCCATGATGAACTCAACTGTACCTGCCGAATCATATTCAACGGCCTTTGCAAGCTTAACAGCTGTTTCGCAAACACGTTGACGAAGCTCCTCATCACTTCCAATAAATGGCGATGGTGCTTCTTCAATAATCTTTTGGTGTCTTCTTTGAACTGAACATTCTCTTTCAAAGAAATGGAATGTATTACCTTTCTTATCTGCAAGAATTTGAACTTCGATGTGGCGAGGATTAACAATAAGCTTCTCTACAAGTAGATCTCCATTGTTAAAAGCCGCTGCGGCCTCTCTACCAACAGCATCAAATTGCTCACGTACTTCAGCTTCATTATTACATGCACGCATACCACGTCCACCACCACCAGCAACTGCTTTAAGTAGAACAGGATATCCAATTTTATCTGCTATTTGGACTGCTTCATCAACAGTAGGTACAGCATGATCTGTACCTGGAACAGTAGGAACACCTGCTTCATTTGCTAGCTTCTTAGACGTCGCCTTATCACCCATTACTCTAATGGCCTCAACATGTGGACCGATAAAAGTGATCCCCGCTTCAGAAAGTGCATTTGCAAAATCTCTATTCTCTGAAAGGAAACCATATCCTGGGTGAACACCATCTGCTTTAATCTCTTTAGCTAAAGCAACTAGTTTTTCAACATTTAGGTATGTCTCTGCATTTGTATTACCTTCAAGGTAAACCCATTCATCACAAAACTGAAGATGTGTCCCTTGAGGCTCATTATCTGTAAAAATACCAATTGCTGTGTGACCGAGCTCACGACAAGCCTTAGCTACACGAGAAGCGATCTCTCCACGGTTTGCAATTAATACTCTTCTTTCCATATTCTTTGGCTGTCTGATCATCATAATTGAATATTCCCGTGTTTACGTTTTGGTCTATCAACTTTTTTGTCTTTAAGTACTTTTAGATATTCATAAAGACGCTTTCTTGTTTCTTCTGGAAGAATAACAGAGTCAATATAACCTCTTTCAGCTGCTACATATGGATTAGCAAAGTTATTTTCATAATTTGCAACTAGCTCTGCTTTTTTCTTTTCATATTCTTCACCTTCAAGACCTTTTAATTCATTCCTAAAGACGATATTTACTGCACCTTCTGCACCCATAACGGCAATTTCACCAGTTGGGTAAGCAAGGTTAACATCTGCTCTAATGTGCTTTGATGCCATAACATCATACGCTCCACCATAAGACTTTCTTGTAATTAGAGTAATTAATGGAACAGTCGCTTCTGCATATGCATAAAGAAGTTTAGAACCGTGCTTAATAATCCCACCATACTCTTGAACTGTTCCTGGTAAGAAACCTGGAACATCGACAAGTGAAACGATTGGAATATCAAATGAGTCACAGAATCTAATAAAACGAGCTGCTTTACATGATGAATCTATATCAAGAACACCAGCTAAAACTTCTGGTTGGTTAGCAACAATACCAATTTTAATTCCACCAATTGATGCGAAACCAACAACGATATTTCTTGCGTAGTCTTTATGTACTTCTAAGAAGTGTCCATCATCAACAATATCAAGAATAACTTCTTTCATGTCATACGGCTTCTTAGGATTACCAGGAACAACTTCCTTAAGTTTTGTATTATCTCTATAAACTGGATCTGAAGTATACTTGTCTTCTTGTGCTCTGAAGTTTGAAGCCGGTAAGTAACTCATTAGCTCTCTTACTCTTTCAAAAGTCTCATCTTCGTCCTTACACTTGAACTGACATACACCAGACTTCTCAGAGTGAGCAGTAGCTCCACCAAGGTCTTCTTTTGTTACTTCTTCGTGAGTTACAGTCTTGATAACATCTGGACCTGTAACGAACATATATGATGACTGATCTACCATGAAGATAAAGTCAGTTACTGCAGGTGAATAAACTGCACCACCAGCTGAAGGCCCCATAATTAATGATATTTGAGGAATAACACCTGAAGCTTTTACGTTTCTATAGAAGATTTCGGCATATCCACCAAGAGCATCAACACCCTCTTGAATACGTGCTCCACCTGAGTCCTGAATACCGATTACAGGAATTCTATTATCAAGTGCGAAGTCCATTATCTTACAGATCTTCTTTGCGTGAGCTTCACCAAGTGCACCACCCCAACAAGTAAAATCTTGAGAATAAACAGCGATCTTTTGACCATTAATTTCTGCAATACCTGTTACGACACCATCACCAAGAAACTTCTTCTTTTCCATTCCAAAGTTTACACATCGATGTGTAACAAATTTATCAAACTCGATAAATGTACCTGGATCAACTAATCTTTCGATTCTCTCTCTTGCTGTGTACTTACCTTGGTCATGTTGCTTAGCAATTCTAGCTTCACCACCACCTTGCTCGGCTTCAGCTCTCTTGTTAAGGAGAAAGGCCCTTTTTTCTTCTAATATATTTTCACTGGTTGTCGACATAAACCCTCCACCAACTTCTTTCAAAATTTCATGTTTAAATTATCAGTGCATATTACACCTTTAAAATGCAATTTGCCCAATCACGATGCGTTATTTTATGGGGGTTAAGTCTATGAAATTATAGGAATATAAATAAAAAGGCCCTCGTTGAGGGCCCAAAAGTGTCTATATTTTATTATTGTAAGTTTTTAACTATTCATTACCTGCTTTCGCACGTTTATCTAGTCCATACTTATCAACTTTCATGATTAAACTAGCACGAGACATACCAAGCTCTTTAGCAAGCTTTGATTTATTAAAGTTACATCTCTTAAGCCCTTCACGAATCATAATAATCTCAAGTTCCATAAGTGCGTCTTTAAGTTTTCCAGATGTGTTAACACCTCTAGTTTGCTCAACTGGAGCCGCTCCGTGATCTAGAACCTGTGGACTAAGGATATCAGGTGTAATTGATTTATCATCACCAGCAAGAACAACAAGCCTTTCAACCTCGTTTTCTAACTGACGAACATTTCCTGGCCATGGATAATCAAGCATCTTTTCCATACACTTCTTAGAAAAAGTCTTCATTGGCATACCTGACTCATCACACTTCTTCTTTAGAAAGTGCTCCATTAAAACAGGAATATCTTCTCTTCTCTCTCTTAGTGGAGGAAGGTTTACATTTAAAACGTTAATACGATAGTAAAGGTCTTCTCTGAACTCACCTTTTGCCATCATTGTTTTAAGGTCTTTATTTGTTGCTGCAATAATTCTCACATCAGTTCTTCTCGACTTATCAGCACCTACTGGTAAGTAAGTACCTTCCTGAAGAACACGTAGAAGCTTAACTTGCATCGATAGTGATGTATCCCCAATTTCATCGAGGAACAATGTCCCACCATTTGCTAACTCAAATAAACCAGACTTTTCTTTATGAGCACCAGTAAAAGAACCCTTCACGTGACCAAATAATTCAGAATCTAGTAGGTTCTCGTTAAATGCAGAACAGTTAACAGCTAGAAATTGAGCATCTTTACGAGGTGATGCAAAGTGAATTGCTTTAGCAACAAGTTCCTTACCAGTACCGTTTTCACCCTGTACAAGTACAGAAGATTCACTAGTAGAAATTCTTTCAAGTAGAGAGTAAATCTTTTGCATAGCTTTCGATTTACCAATCATATTATGATAACGGAACTTTTCTCCGAGTTCAGAATTCAGCATATGAATTCTTTCTTCTCTTTTAGAAATTTCGACATGGAATGTAGCTACTTCACCGGCAACTAGTTCAACTAGTTCTTTTAAATATTCAATTTCTCTTGGAAATAATCGTCTTGTTTCATTTACACATTCCTGTGCTGCTTCTGGGCTCGCTCCATGCTCAATAAGTGCGGCCACTAGCTCTTTTTCATCTTCATCACTGAAAGTACTTTTCAAGAAAGGAAAAGCAAAAACAGTTCCCTGATATTCACCTTCAATTTCAATTCTTGTCCCCATCATTTTCACACCCGGAAAATATGAATCAAAGATCATAACTGTTTCACCAGACTGACTTAATTCATCACTAAACCTTTCTACATCGGCCGTAATAAAGTCATAACCATGCGGAAGAGACATCTGTGTTTGAAAGAAAAGATTCTTAAAATCATAATCCTTATCTTTATGTCCACTTCTTATTTTAAAATGGTTGTCTGCATAGAATACCTCTACACCAAACCACTTATTAATTATTTCTTCGAGCTTAGAAATAACATGTAGTCCATTTAGTTCAGTCCAATTGATCATTGTTAATCTCCGATGTTTATTTTTTTGGCACAAAAACGATATACCAAAGCTTAGTCTGTAAAACTTTTCGGCAGATTTTAATAAAACTTAACTACAAATGATGAAAAAATAGACAAATTCAAAGAAATATTATTAGTTTAATTTATCCCTAAGTAGTTGAGAACACGTGTGAAATATGAACTCATCTTCCAATCTTGAGGTCCCTTAAACATAATACGGTGATCGAGGTTAGAATCGAAAACAAAAGTTTCCGGAACTTTAACAACCCCTAATTTACTCATAGATATCCCAGAAACATCATGAATAACCATAGAATTACTTGGTAGGTCTTTGAATCTTTTTAGGAACTTTTTAATTTTCATGTCCTCATCTTTAACGGCCATGAAAACGACTTTTACATTCTTTTCTTCGAGCTTACGTGCAAACTCAACGAATTCAGGAAATTCAGCTTCACAAGGTGCGCACCATGTTCCCCAAAAATGGACAACAAGACCATTAGAGCTTTGCGCTAAATCTTGTAACTGAACAGGACTATTATCTTCAAAATTAGTTAACTCAACACTAGGGAGTGTTTTTAATATATAGGTGCGACTTTCATCAACATAAGTATCAATTTTATTCTTATGATAAATAGAATAACCAAGCGTTATGGCCACAATTATAAAGATGAATGATATTTTTGAAGAAGTACTCATAGCAAATACAATGTGAAATAAAAAAACCCATCATACCTAAATATGATGGGCCTATTTTAGTTTGAATTAATTAAAATATTAATCAACGAAAGCAATATAAGCCATCTTAGAGTTATCACCAACTCTGTTATCAGAAAGCTTCATGATTCTTGTATAACCACCATTTCTTTCTTTAAACTTTGGCCCAAGCTCTGTGAAAAGCTTGTTTACTGCATCTTTATCGTTAAGTTTTTTGAATGCAAGTCTTCTATTAGCTACTGTGTCGTTTTTAGAAAGAGTTACTAACTTTTCTACAACTGGCTTAACAGCTTTAGCTCTAGTAAGAGTTGTCTTAATCATACCGTGGTCAATAATTTCTGACGCAAGGTTTTTAATCATAGAAACTCTGTGTGATGGACTTACACCTAATTTATATTTATGTCTTTGATGTCTCATATCTCTACCTCAACTTATAACAACTTTTAGTTTTCTTCTTTCAGGTCTTGCATAATGCTATCAACTTTCATACCTAGACCAAGTCCCATTTGAGATAAAACTTCTTTAATCTCATTTAGTGACTTACGACCAAAGTTCTTAGTTCTTAGCATTTCACCTTCAGTTTTAGAAACTAGCTCATAGATATACTTAATATCTGCGTTCTGCAAGCAGTTTGCAGATCTTACAGACAGTTCAAGCTCAGAAACAGGCTTTAATAGAGCTGCATTAGCTGTATTTTGTTGTTTCTTTGGCTTAGCTTCCATTCTTGTAATTTCTTCTTCATCTTCGAAGCTTAGGAAAACTGCTAATTGATCTCTAAGGATCTTAGCAGAGTATGCAACAGCATCAGATGGCTCAACACCAGCGTTAGTCCATACTTCTAAAGTTAGCTTATCAAAGTCTGTTCTCTTACCAACACGTGAGTTAGTAACTGTATAGTTAACACGTGCAACTGGTGAGAAAAGAGAATCTAGATATACCCAACCGATTGGAAGATCAAATGATTCTTTATTATCTAGAGCAGTAACATATCCTTTTCCTCTAGCAACAAGTAGTTCCATCTTGATTGATCCACCTGTAGATAAGTTACAGATAGCGTGATCAGGATTAAGAACTTCTACGTTAGCTGATTCAGAAATATCACCAGCAGTAACAACACCCTCAACTGATTTCTCAAGAGTTAGAGTTACCTGCTCTTTATCTTTAATTCTAAAGTGTACCTCTTTAAGGTTTAGAATAATCTCAGAAACTTCTTCTTTTACGTTGTTGATTGTACCAAATTCATGTTCAACACCTTCAATTCTAATTGCAACAATAGCTGCACCTTGAAGTGATGAAAGAAGTACACGACGTAATGAGTTCCCAAGAGTTTGTCCATAACCTCTTTCAAGTGGCTTAGCAACGAACTTACCATAAGTCTTAGTTAGCTTATCGTTATCCATTTCCAAAGCTACTGGTCTTATCATTCCTGTCCAATTTTTTGCTGTAAATGTGTCCACAGACAACTCCTTAATAATATAAGTCTATAAATTATACTCTTCTTCTTTTTGGTGCACGACATCCGTTGTGTGGGATTGGTGACCTATCAGCAACAGAAGTAATCTTCAGACCTGCAGCGATGAATGCTCTTACAGCATTTTCTCTACCTGCACCTGGACCTTTAACTCTTACTTCAACGCTTGATAGTCCGTGCTCCATAGCTTTCTTGGCTGCTTCCATTGAAGCCATTTGAGCCGCGAATGGAGTCGACTTCTTAGATCCTCTAAAACCTAGTTGACCTGCAGACGCCCATGAAATTGCGTTACCATTCATATCTGTGAATGTTACGATTGTATTATTGAAAGAACACTGAATATGAGCGATACCTCTCGTGATGTTCTTTTTTACTTTTTTCTTTGAAGCTGTTTTCTTAACCATCATTAACTCCTAACAATTACTTCATTGACTTAATTGACTTCTTACCTGCGATTGCTACTGCTGGCCCCTTACGAGTACGAGCATTAGTAGAAGTTCTTTGACCTCTTACCGGTAGACCTTTTCTATGTCTAATACCTCTGTAACAACCTAAATCTTTAAGTCTCTTAATGTTAAGACCAACTTCTCTTCTTAAGTCACCTTCTACAGTGTACTCACTTTCAAGAACAAGTCTGATTTCATTTGCTTCTTCTTCAGTAAGTTCGTTTGAACTTTTGTTTAAATCGATGTTTGTTTTTTCTAATACTTCCTTAGCAATCTTTGGTCCTACACCATAAATAGATTGCAGGGCAATTCTCATTACCTTATTTCTAGGAATATCAACACCAAGAATTCTCGCCATAGCTACACTCCTTCCTATTAATTAGCCTTGTCTTTGCTTGTGCTTAGGGTTTTTACATACAACTCTAAGTACGTTTTTTCTTTTAATAACTTTACAATCTTTACACATCGGTTTCACTGATGCTCTAACTTTCATAACTACCTCGTATGTTCTACTACACTAGCGTTTTTTACTTCTATATGTAATTCTTCCCTTCGTTAGATCATACTTGCTGATTTCAACAAGGACCTTATCTCCAGGTAAAATTTTAATAAAGTGCATTCTCATTTTTCCACTAATGTGGGCAATTACCGAATGTCCATTCGGTAGCTTGACTTTAAATTTAGTATTAGGAAGAAGCTCAGTAACTTCCCCTTCAACCTCAATAGTTTCCTGATTACTCATATACTAAAAACCTAAAGTAATTGCTTATATATGACTCATGGCCATATTGCAAGCTCAATCACTTATTTATAAATTATTTAACAACTTTTTTTATATCTTCAAAAATAGCGTCAAGGTCTTTGGTTGCGTCTACCTTAACTAGTCTTCCCTGTGACTCATAATACTCAAGTACAGGCTCAATATTGTCTGTAAAAACCTTCATTCTTGTTCTTACAGTTTCTTCATTATCATCTTTGCGATGCACAAGATCTTCACCACTTACATCACATTTTCCATCAACTTTCGGTGGCTTAGTTTTAAGATTGTAAATCTCACCACTCTTAGGAGCGACACGGCGGTTTACAATTCTCTCTACTAAAGTATCGATATTGACTTCAAAATAAACAGCTAATGACTTAACTCCACCCAATAGAGCACTATCAAGATCTTTAGCTTGTACTAAATTACGTGGATAACCGTCAAAAATATATGTCGATTTATCAACAGCACAATTTGCTTTTAATAAATCTAATACAAGTTCGTCACTAACTAACTCACCAGAGTCCATTACTTCTTTGATTTTAGTACCTAGCTCACTTCCTTTAGCAACTTCTGCACGCAGAAGATCACCTGTAGAAACATGATTGTAACCAAGTTCGTTTACAATCTTTTTAGCTTGAGTACCTTTACCTGAACCGGGTGCTCCAATAAGTATTAACTGTGGCGACATATTGACTAGAACCTTCTGTTATTTCCGTTATATTTACCTTTAGACTTATATGATGACTCATATTTGTCAGCAAACATAAACGATTGCACATTCATCATTACTCTAACTGAAACTGAAACAAGGATCAGCATAGATGTTCCACCGAAACGTGTTTGAGCTCCTGTAATTAAAGAAGGCACAATACAAACAACAATAAGGAATAAGGCCCCAAAGAATGACATACGATTTAAAAGTGTATCTAGATATTCTTTAGTTTTATCACCAGGTCTAATTCCTGGGATGAATGCATTATTCTTTTGTAGCATTTCGGAAATTTTCTTAGTTTTGAACTGAATTGGTGCATAGAAATAAGTCATATACACAATCAAAGCTCCAAACAAGATATTAAATAGTAACTGCCCTGGGTATAAACTTTGTTGAATAGTATCAAAGTATGGCTTAAACGCACTATCAGCTGGGATAAATGTCGCAAAAGTTGCAGGTGCAGCAAGTAGAGAAGATGCTAAGATAGGAGGCATAACTCCACCAGTATCAACTCTCATCGGAAGTGTTTGATTCCCTCCGTAAACTCTGTTGTTAACAACTCTTTTTGCATATTGTACTGGAATAGCTCTAAAGGCTCTTTCAATAAATGCAACCACGAAGAATGCAACAACAATTACAGCAGCGAAAGTTAGTAGTTCTAAACCACCCATTTCACCGTTTCTAAATAATGTTATTTTCTGAATTACTTCTGTTGGTAGCTCAACTGCAATACCTGCAAAAATAATCAGAGATACACCATTTTCGAGTCCAAATTCAGTGATTCTCTCACCTAGCCATAGAAGAAACATTGTCCCTGCAGCTAGAGTAATCATTGTAACAACTCTAAATAGCATACCTGGATCAGGAATAACTCTAGCACCACCAGGTGAAACAAATGTTTCAAACACAGCGGCCATTGAGTAACCCTGTATGCAACAGAGTATTACTGTTGCATACCTAGTCCATTTTTGTATTTTCTTTTGTCCTTCTGAGTCTTCCTGCATCTCTTGGATCTGAGGAATTACCTCACCAAGAAGAGAAAAGATAATAGAAGTAGTAATATAAGGCATAATCCCCAGTGCTAATACTGAGAATCTCTTGAAGGCACCACCACTAAAAGTGTTGATTAGATCGAAAAGACCTCCGCCTCCAGATTCTGCAAAATATGAAGAAATTGCTTGCGCATCAACCCCTGGAACAGGGATTTGCGCAACCAATCTATATACTACTAATAATAAAAAAGTAAAAAAGACTTTTTTCTTAAGCTCTTCAAGTCTTCCATGAGCATTTGACATCAGACGATCCTTTTTATTTTGTTGCTATTTTTCCACCAGCTTTCTCGATTGCTTCTTGTGCACTCTTAGAAAACTTTTCAATATTAACAAAATTTAACGATTTTGAAAGCTCTCCGTTAGCAAGAATTTTCACAGGACGTCTTTTATCCGCACCCTTAAGAATACCCTTCTCAATTAAAGCTTCTTTTGTAACGTCTCCGCCATCAAATTTCGCTTCTAGAGTAGCTAGAGAAACTTCAGCATATACTGTTTTAAATGGAGCGTTAGAAAATCCTCTCTTTGGTAGACGCATGTATAATGGCATGTTCCCACCTTCGAAACCAGTTCTTACACCACCACCGGCACGAGCTTTTTGACCTTTATGACCTTTACCAGCTTGAGTACCTTGTCCTGAACCTTGTCCACGACCAATTCTCTTGATGTTCTTATGTGCACCCTTTGGGCTTTTTAAGTTATTTAAAGTTAACATATCTACCTCTTATTCCTGGATGTCTAAAAGGTGAATTACCTTTTTGATCATTCCTCTAACAGCTGATGTATTTTCTAAAGTCTTAGATGTACCTGTTTTTCTAAGTCCTAGACCTCTAACTGTAGCTTTTTGCTTTTCGTTGCACTTAATAGTACTTTTCTTCAATGTAACTGTAATTGTTTTCGCTGTCATATCAACCTCAATTAACCTTTAATTCTTAAGCCCTTAGCTTCTTTACCACGTACTCTTGCAACTTCTTCAACTGATCTTAGTTGTGCTAGAGCATCAAATGTCGCCTTAACGATATTGTGTGGGTTATTACCTCTAAGTGACTTAGTTAGAACGTCTTTAACACCTGCAAGCTCAAGAATTGAACGACATGCACCAGCAGCCTTAACCCCTGTACCTTCTGCGGCAGGCTTGAAAAGGATCTGACCAGCATCGAACTCACCCATAACTGTATGTGGGATTGTTCCACCATCAACAGGTACTGAAATCATACTTTTTTGAGCCGCTTGTGTTGCTTTTCTGATTGCTTCAGGAACTTCTTTTGCTTTCCCTAGACCAAAACCAACGCGACCTTTCTTATCACCAACGATCATTAGAGCACTAAAAGAAAATCTTCTACCACCCTTCATAACCTTTGCAACTCTGTTTACAGCAACAACTCTTTCCTCAAGCTCAACATCCATTCCGTTATTATTTTGACGTTTTTTAGATGGAGCTCTTTTAGAAGCTTTCTTCTTAGGTTCTGCTTTTACTGTTTTTTCAACGCTTTTATTTTCTTCAGACATCACTTACTCCTAAATTTGAATTCCATTTTCTCTAGCAGATTCAACAACAGCTTTAATTACACCGTGGTATTTAAGTCCGTTTCTGTCGAAAACAGCAGTTGAAATATTCTTAGCTTTTAAGTTTTCAGCAAGTTTAGCACCTACAAGTTGAGCACCTGCAACATTACACTTTCCTTCTACTGCGTTCTTACCATAAGTTTGAACACTGAAAAGAGTCTTGTTAGCTTCATCATCAATAACTTGTACAGTGATGTGCTTGTTTGTACGGTTTACAGATAGACGTGGTCTTTCTGCATTACCAGCAACTTTTTTACGAATTGCAAGTTTTCTTCTAATTCTTCTAGCTGTACTTGCTTTACCAGCTTTACCATAAGGTTTTCTAATCATTTTAGTCTCCTCACCCTAGGCCCTAACCGCGGGCCATTCTCAGGCTACATATTTATTACTTACCGCCAGATTTACCAGCTTTTCTAACAATGTGCTCTTCAGCGTATTTAACACCTTTACCTTTATATGGCTCTGGTGGTCTGAATGAACGGATTTTTGCAGCAGCAAATCCAAGAAGCTCTTTATTTGGTCCAGTAAGTTCAATCTCATTCTTAGTTACTTTTGCAGCAACTGTTTCTGGAAGAACGTACTCGATTGGGTGAGAGTAACCAAGGTTAAGTGTCATTGTGTTTCCACTTACTGACGCCTTGTAACCAACACCGTTGAACTCAAGCTTTCTTGTAAAACCATCAGTAACACCTGTTACCATGTTAGAGATGATTTGTCTTGCTGTACCCCACATTGCACGAGACTTTTTTGACTCGTCAATTGGGTTTACTTTTACTTCGTTACCTTCATGTGAAAGAGTTACTAAATTATTAAAAGTATACTCTAGTTCACCTTTAGGCCCTTTAACCGATACTGTTGTACCGTTTATTGATACCTGAGTTTTCTCAGGAACTATTACCGGGTTTTTTCCTACACGTGACATTACTCGCTCCCTACTACCAAATATTACAGATTACTTCACCACCAACTTTTGTCGCTCTCGCTTCTCTATCAGAAATAATTCCTTTAGAAGTTGATAGGATTGAAGTACCTAGACCACTGATTACTCTAGAGATATCTTTATAACCACGGTACTGTCTTAGACCTGGCTTAGATACTCTTTGAAGACCAACAATAGCGTTATCTTTTAGTAGTACTTTAATTCTTATATCTGACTGGCTTTTTGCAATAATTTTGAATGAACGAATATATCCTTCGTCCTTCATAACTTTACAAACACCAGCTTTCATTTTTGATGCTGGGAACTCAACTCTATCGTGTCCAGCATTAATTGCATTTCTAATTCTTGTTAACATATCTGAAATAGGATCAGTCATCATAATCTCGTCTCCTCTACCATCACCAGCTTGACTTAGTTACACCTGGGATCATCCCTTTAAGTGCTAACTCTCTAAATTGAATTCTTGATAATCTGAACTTTCTATAGAAAGCACGTGGACGACCAGTCAGTTCACATCTATTTCTTACTCTAATTTGAGCTGAATTTCTTGGAAGCTTTTGAAGTCTGATCATCGCTTCAAATCTCTCTTCATCAGAAAGTTTTTCGTTGATGATAGCAGCCTTAAGTTCTTTTCTTAAAGCACCATATTTTTCAGCAAGCTTAGCTCTTTTCTTGTTACTTTCAATTTTCGCTTTTCTAGCCATTACTATATCCTCTATTACTTGTTGAAAGGCATACCAAAAAGGTTTAGTAGCTCTCTACCTTCTTCGTTGTTTCCAGCAGTTGTTACGATTGAGATTCCTAGACCTCTTACTTTATCAATTTGATCGTAAGAAATTTCTGGGAAAATAATCTGCTCTTTTAAACCTAAAGTATAATTACCCTGTCCATCGAAACCTTTAGAAGAAACACCTCTAAAGTCACGAACTCTTGGAAGAGTAATATTAACAAGTCTATCAAGGAATTCGTACATTCTCTCACCACGAAGAGTAACATTTGCACCTAGAGGCATACCTTCTCTAACTTTGAAACCTGCAACAGACTTTCTAGCCTTTGCAACAACTGGCTTTTGACCAGTAATAGTTCCAAGATCCTTAACAATCGACTGAACAACTTTAGAGTTAGTAACTGCGTCTCTTGTACAACAGTTAACCACTATCTTTTCTAGCTTAGGAATCTGGTTAACATTCTTATAACCAAACTTCTCAGTCATTTTATTTTTAATTTCATCATTATAAAGTTTTCTGAATCTACTCATATCTGCCTCTACCCTTAACTCAGTTCTGATCCACAAGAAACAGCGACTCTAACTTTCTTTCCATCTTTTTCTTCAAATCTTACTCTTGTAGCCTTTTTTGTTTTTGGGCTTACAACAGCAACATTAGAGATGTGAAGAGGCGCTTCGATATCAACGATACCGCCTGCTGGGTTCTCTTGAGTTGGTTTAATTGCTTTTTTTACTAGATTAACACCACCAACATAAACAACTTTGGTCTTGAAATTAATTTTCTTAACTTCACCAGTTTTGCCTCTGTCTTTTCCTGTTAAAACTACAACATTATCATTAACTTTTAGCTTTTGCATAACTTCCTCACTGAACCTTGATTATAGAACTTCCGGGGCCAAAGAACAGATCTTAGTGAAACTTCTGTTTCTTAATTCTCTAGCTACAGGACCAAAAATACGTGTCCCTACTGGTTCATTGTTATTATTTAGAATTACAACACTGTTCTTATCAAATCTGATGTAAGAACCATCTTCTCTTCTAATTGGGTACTTTGTTCTAACGATAACTGCTTTCTTAACGTCACCCTTTTTAATTTTTCCACCTGGAAGAGCTTGCTGAACTGCTACTACAATAATGTCACCAAGATTTGCGTTCATTCTTTTTGAACCACCAAGAACCTTGATACACTTTACTTCTCTAGCTCCAGAGTTATCAGCAACTTCTAACTTAGTTTGCATCTGAATCATTTCTAACTCCTAAAATAGGCTTATTAAGCCATTACTTATTTACCTTTAACAGTTCCCACTTTTTGAGTTTTGAATAAGGTTTACTTTCAATAATTGTTACATTGTCACCTAGACTTGCTTCAAAACTTTCGTTATGAGCATGGTATTTCTTAGTTTTTGTAACGAACTTACTGTATACAGGGTGCTTAAAACGTCTAGCAACGTTAACAACTACAGTTTTATCATTCTTTACAGAAACAACTACACCATCTAGCTTTCTTTTAAACGTTTTTGTACTCATGGTTATTCACCTTTAGCTTTCTTTGCTGTTAATAATTTAGCAATATTCTTTTTTGCAATTTTTAGCTGATGAGGCTTTTCGATTCCACTTGTCGCTTTTGACATGTTCATATCGAAGATAGCTCTTCTCATTTCAGTAACTTTTGCATCAATTTCTTTACCGCTTAAACCGCTTACTTCTTTATAATCTAACTTTTGCATAACTTCCTCTAACGATTAAAGTTCCTGTTGCTCTCTAGAAATGATTCTAGTTTTAACAGGCAGCTTGTACATAGCAAGCTTAAGTGCTTGTTTACTTAGCTCAGGATCAGTATGCTTAATTTCAAACATTACTCTTCCTGGTTTTACTACTGCAACCCAAGAATCTGGAGAACCTTTACCTTTCCCCATACGAACTTCAGCTGGCTTCTTAGTTAGGACTTTATCTGGAAAGATTTTGATCCAAACGTTACCACCTCTTTTGATCTTTCTTGTCATTGCAATACGGGCAGCTTCAATCTGACGGTTAGTTATATACCCACATGACAGGGCTTGTATAGCAAATTCGCCGAACGTGATAGTATTTCCACGGTTTGCTTTCCCTTTCATTCTTCCTTTCTGCTGCTTACGCCACTTTACTTTTTTTGGACTTAACATATTTACCTCAATAAATTCAATTCATTAACGAATTTCCAACTACTTGTAAATCTCACCCTTATAAACCCAAACTTTAACACCGATAATACCGTATGTTGTTTGTGCTTCAGCAGTGTTGTAATCAATATCTGCTCTAAGAGTGTGTAGAGGAACTTTTCTCTCTGTATAACCTTCTGCTCTTGCCATCTCAGCTCCGCCTAAACGACCTGCTGTTCTAACACGAATACCTTTAACACCAGCTCTGAATGCTGACTGCATAACTTTCTTCATTGCTCTTCTGAAAGCTACACGTTTCTCAAGCTGACCTGCGATATTCTCAGCAATTAACTTTGCTTCTGCATCTGGTCTTTTAACTTCTGCAATATTGAAGATTAGAGTCCCTTTAGTAAGTTTCTTAAGGTCGTTTCTAATTTTCTCAATTCCTGCACCTTTTTTACCAATTGCTACACCTGGCTTAGCTGTATAAACAGTAACCTTAACCTGGTTTGAAGTTCTTGATAACTCGATGTTAGCTACAGAAGCATTCTTCATGTTCTTTTCAATGTAGTTTCTAATTGCAAGATCTTCGTGAAGTGTTTCACCGTATTCTTGATCGTTAGCAAACCAATTTGAGTGCCATGACTTAATATAACCTAATCTAAAACCGTATGGATGTACTTTTTGTCCCATAATTTATCCTATGCTTCTTTTAGTTCAACTGTTATGTGACTAGTTCTTTTTCTAATTCTGAATGCGCGACCTTGAGCTCTTGGCTGGATACGCTTTAAAGTTGGACCTTCGTCCGCTTTAATGATTGAAACAACTAAGTTGTCTAAATCATATTTTTCAGAATCAGCTGCGATTGCTAATCCACTATTAATTAATTTTGTTAAAACAAGTGCAATTTCTTTCTTCTCTTGGAAACGTAAAATCTTTAACGCTTCAGAAGCTTTCTTCTTTCTAATTAGATCGCAAACCTGTCTTACTTTTCTTGGCGCGATACCAACTCTACTGTTTCTAACTGTAATGGCCATCTGACCTTCTCCTTATTCAACTGTAACTTAACTACTTTTTCTTGCCTTTCTTATCTGCACCGTGACCATAGTAAGTTCTTGTAAGTGCAAATTCACCTAACTTATGTCCGATCATATTGTCTGTAACATAAACTGGTATGAATTTCTTACCGTTGTGAACGGCAAATGTAAGTCCAATAAACTCAGGAACAATCGTTGATCTTCTAGACCATGTCTTGATCACTTTGTTACCTTTATTACCTTCTTCTTGCATTTGTAGAGCTTTTTTCATTAAGCTAATATCAACAAATGGTCCTTTTTTAAGTGAACGGGCCATATTAATCTCCTACTACTTTCTTCTCTTAACGATGAACTTATCAGTTCTCTTATTAGTTCTAGTCTTGTAACCCTTAGTTGGTGTTCCCCATGGTGAAATCGGATGACGTCCACCTGAAGTTCTACCTTCACCACCACCGTGTGGGTGATCAACTGGGTTCATAGCAACACCACGTACAGTTGGTCTAAATCCAAGCTTTCTCTTACGTCCAGCTTTACCAATGTTACGTTTTTCGTGATCTAGGTTACCTACCTGACCAATAGTTGCCATACATACTAATTCAACTTTTCTAAGCTCACCTGATGGCATTCTAAGAAGAGCAAACTTACCCTCTTTTGCCATGATTTGTACGTAAGAGCCTGCAGAACGTGCTAATTGACCACCAGCTCCTGGGTACATTTCAACGTTGTGTACAAGAGTACCAACTGGAATGTCCTTAAGCTTCTTAGCATTTCCTACTTTAATATCTGCATCTGCAGATGCGATAACTTTATCACCTACTTTAAGTCCAAGAGGAGCTAGGATGTAGCTCTTCTCACCATCGTGGTATGCGATAAGTGCGATATTACAAGTTCTGTTTGGATCATATGAGATCGCTTGAACTGTTGCAGGGATATCCATTTTGTTTCTTTTGAAGTCGATAATTCTATATCTTCTCTTAACTCCACCACCTCTGTGTCTAACAGTGATACGTCCAGAGTTATTTCTACCTGCAAAATTTTTCTTAACTGATGTTAGACCTTTAACCGGCTTTACATCTTTTGTTAACTCATCACTATTTAGGACTTGCATCTTTCTTAGTGAAGGAGTTGTTGGTTTAAATCTTTTAATACCCATAATTTCCTCAGCTAACTAGTTAAACACCTTTAAAAAATTCAATCTTTTGACCTTCCGCTAATTGAACGAAAGCCTTCTTGAATTTACTAGTCTTTTTTACACCTTTACCAGCTCTTTTAATTTTACCTGGAGTGATGTTTGTCTTTACATTTAATACTTTCACATCATAAAGCGCTTCAACTGCATTCTTAATTTGATGCTTGTTAGCTTTAAGATCTACAACAAAACCAAATCTGTTGTAGTTATCTGTAGCTACAGAAGTCTTCTCAGTGATAAGTGGTTTCTTTAATACATTTTCTAACGTCGCCATAATTACACCAACTTATTTAATAGGGTTTCTAATGCACTCTTTTCAATAACTAGGTTTTCGAATTTAACCGCTTCGTATACAGAGAAACCTTCAACGGCCATCCCTTTACCCCACTGTAAGTTCTTCACTGCTCTAAGAGCTGGTGAGTTTTTATCAGCAGTTACTACTAAAGCCGGTAGTAAACCTTTACCATTTAAAAGATTGTACATTTCTTTAGTTTTACCAGTTGATTCAATCGTATCTACTACTGTCAACTTTCCTGCTTGGAGTTTGTCAGCAAGAATAGATTGAATAGCAACCTTTGCCATTTTCTTATTAACTTTTTGAACGTAGCTTCTTGGGCTAGGACCGTGAACAGTTCCACCGCCTACCATAAGAGACGATCTAATAGAACCTTGACGTGCTCTACCTGTACCTTTTTGTTTGAATGGCTTAATACCACCACCGCTAACATCTGAACGACCTTTAACACAAGCATTACCTTGTCTTCTTCCCGCTAGAGTAGCTTTAACAACTTGGTGTACAGCCGCTACGTTAATATCTTCAGCAGTTAGACTTACGTTTGTAGTAAGCTTTCCCGCTTCTTCTAATTTTGCATTTAATACTGTTACATCACTCATAACTATTACCTCAGTCTACTATTACTTCTTAAGTGCTTTTGCAATTCTTACAAAACCGTTTTTAGAACCAGGAACTGATCCCTTAAGTAGCATGTATCCTTTATCTTGATTAACTTCAACAACCTTGATGTTTTGAATAGTTTTTGTCTCACTACCCATGTGACCAGGCATTCTTTTGTTCTTCCAAACTTTACCAGGAGTCGCTCTGTTACCGATCGAACCACCACGTCTGTGGAATTTCGAACCGTGAGTTGCAGGTCCACCTTTAAAGTTGTGTCTCTTCATTTGACCTTGGAAACCTTTACCTTTAGATGTTCCTGTTACGTCAACATATGTAGAAGCTTCAAATGACTCAACTGAAAGATCTTTACCTAAGTTAGCAGCATCTACACCTTGAGCTGTAACTTCTGCAAATCTTACAAAGTTATTCTCAACGTTAGCTGACTTAAGGTGACCCTTAGTTGCTTTATTAAGTAGTTTTTCTCTTTTTTCGTAGTAACCAACTTGGTAAGCTTCGTACCCATCTTTATCTAGAGTCTTAACTTGAGTTACTTTATTAGGAATAAGTTTGATTACTGTTACTGGAACGTGGTTACCAGCTTCATCAAAGATTCTTGTCATACCAGCTTTAACACCATAGATAGTATTAAGAGCTAGTGAACTAGATGATTCAGTAGCAGCTGTCTCAACTGCTTGAGTTTCTTCTGTCATTTTGCCTCCACAGCATCACTCTTCTCCAAGAGATGCATGCATGGTTAATAATAAAATTTTTTTAGTTTATACTAGTACTTGATTTCAACGTCAACACCAGCTGATAGATCTAATTTCATTAGGCTATCAACAGTCTGTTGAGTTGGATCAACAATATCAATTAGTCTCTTGTGTGTTCTCATTTCAAATTGCTCACGAGATTTTTTATCTTTGTGAGGTGATCTAAGAACAGTAAATTTATTAATTTCTGTTGGTAATGGGATTGGTCCCGCTACTCTAGCGCCTGTTTCTTTAGCTGTTTGAACGATCTCATCTACAGAGCTATCAAGAAGCTTGTGATCATATGCGCGCAATTTAATTCTTAACTTAGAAGCTTTCATACACATCCTATTAATCAATTTTAAAAGTTGAATTTGACTTTTATATGTTTTTTGGGCCTATTGTCAAATTATTTTTACGCTAGGCCATATATTTTTTACGCATCAACCAATTTTTCTCATAAAAAAAGGGTGGCCCTTAAGACCACCCTCTTTATATACAATAAAATTAGTCTAGAATTTCAGATACTGTACCAGCACCAATTGTTCTACCACCTTCACGGATCGCGAACTTAAGACCTTTTTCCATCGCAATTGGAGTAATTAAATCTACTGCGAATGAAGTGTTGTCTCCTGGCATTACCATCTCAACTCCGTCTGCAAGTGTAATATCACCTGTTACGTCTGTTGTTCTGAAGTAAAATTGTGGTCTATAACCTTTGAAGATTGGAGTGTGACGTCCACCTTCATCTTTTGAAAGGATATATACTTCACAGTTGAACTTCGCGTGTGGAGTTACTGATCCTGGCTTAACTAGACACTGACCACGTAGTACTTCTTCACGCTTAACACCACGTAGAAGTAGACCAACGTTATCACCTGCACGACCTTCGTCAAGAAGCTTTCTGAACATCTCAACACCAGTTACAGTTGTCTTAGTTGTTTCTTTAATACCAACGATCTCGATCTCTTCGTTTACCTTGATTACACCTCTTTCAACACGTCCTGTACAAACTGTACCACGTCCTGAGATTGAGAATACATCTTCTACTGGCATTAGGAAGTCAAGATCTGTTGCTCTAGCTGGAGTTGGAATATACTCATCAACTTGTGCCATAAGCTCTAGTACTTTATCTTTACCAATTGCATCGTCTCTCATTTCAAGAGCTGCTAGTGCCGAACCAGCTACGATAGGAATATCGTCACCTGGGAAGTCGTAAGAAGATAGAAGCTCTCTTACTTCCATTTCTACTAGCTCAAGTAGTTCTTCATCATCTACTTGGTCTACTTTATTTAAGAATACTACGATCGCTGGTACACCTACCTGACGTGCAAGAAGGATGTGCTCTCTTGTTTGTGGCATTGGCCCATCAGCCGCTGAACAAACTAAGATTGCTCCGTCCATTTGTGCTGCACCTGTAATCATGTTCTTTACATAGTCAGCGTGACCTGGACAGTCTACGTGTGCGTAGTGTCTTGTTGCTGTTTCATACTCAATGTGTGAAGTATTGATTGTAATACCTCTAGCTTTTTCTTCTGGTGCCGAATCGATTTCGTCGAATTTTCTTACGTCACCACCAAGTGCGTTCGCTAGTGTAATTGAAATTGCCGCTGTAAGAGTTGTCTTACCGTGGTCAACGTGCCCGATCGTACCAATGTTTACGTGGGGCTTACTTCTGTCAAAAGATTCTTTTGCCATTTTTTTACTCCTGCTTTTTGTTAAAAAAAATCTAAAGTGTTTTAGATGTATATTCCTCGTTTTTCAAGTATTTCTTTCGCCATTTTCATAGGAATTTCCTCATAACGATCAAAATTCATCGTAAAGTTGGCCCTTCCCTGTGATTTCGAACGTATATCTGTTGAGTAACCAAACATTTCAGATAAAGGAACTTCAGCATCAATCACTTCTTTATCTTGCTTTGCACTCATGGCGTGAATTTTTCCACGCTTTGTATTTATATCTGAAATAATATCCCCAGTGTAATCTGTTGGAGTTACTACTTCTAAGCTCATTTTAGGCTCAAGTAAAGACAATCCAGCATTACGACATGCTTCTCTAAATGCGTTTGAGGCTGCAATAGCATATGCAACTTCAGAGCCTTCTTCTTCATTAAAGTTTGCTGCGACTAATTTAGCCTTAATATTTATAAATGGATACCCAGCAAGTGCTCCCCCCATTGAAGTATCTTTGATACTTTTTTCAATAGCATTTAAGAAGTCTTGTGGTAGATCACGCTTAGTTAGATCTGTTTCAAATTGAACACCAGACTGATGATCCGTTGGCTCAACCTCAACAACAGCATGGCCATACACCATCTTTCCACCTTGCTCGCGGTTAAATGTATCTTCGGCCTTAGCCGTACCTGTAATACTCTCTCTATAAGAAACCTGAGGATCTCCTACTCGTATACCAACTTTAAATTCACGCTCAAGACGATCACAAATAATCTCTAAGTGAAGCTCGCCCATACCAAAAATTAGAAGCTGACCAGTTTCTTTATTATGTTGATAAGTAAACGAAGGATCTTCTAGCTTTAGCTGACTTAAAGAAGTCATTAACTTCTTTTCATCATTTGTCGTTTTAGGCTCAATGGCAACTGAGATTACAGACTCTGGAAATTCCATAAGGTCGAAAATAATTGTACGGTTTTCCGCACAAAGAGTTTCACCTGTTACAGTTTCTTTTAATCCCGAAATTGCAATAATATCACCAGCTTTTGCTTCTTGAAGCTCAGTTCTCTTAGCTGCATGCATTTGAAGAATTTTATTAACTCTTTCACGCTTACCTTTATGAGGATTATATACCTGTGCTCCCGCCTTAAGAGAACCTGAATAAATTCTGAAGAATGTTAAAGAACCAACAAATGGATCCGTTGCAATCTTAAATGCAATCCCTGAAAATGCATCTTCAGTATCTGGCCTTCTTACTTCTTCCTTATCATGATTCTTTCCATTCACACCTTTTACTTCACCACGATCAATTGGTGAAGGTAGGTAGTCGCGAACAGCATCGAGAAGTGGTTGGACACCCTTGTTTTTAAAAGCAGAACCACAAAGAACTGCAACAAACTCGTGATTAATAACTGCTTCACGAATAGACTTTGAAATTCTTTCAGCTGATATAGACTCACCAGACAGATAATCCTCTGCTAATTGGTCATCAAAGTCAGCTAAAGTTTCAATTAATTCCTCATGGGCCATTTGTGCATCATCTTGCATATCTTGTGGAATTTCTTCAACAACAACAGTTGAGCCCAAGTCTTCATCTTTAAAAAGAATGGCCTTCATATTTACAAGGTCAATAACACCTTTAAATGTATCTTCTGCACCAATTGGTAATTGAATTGCTGCTGCAGTTTTACCAAGCTTAGTTCTAATCTCTCCAAGACACATTTCAAAGTCAGCACCAACACGGTCCATCTTGTTAACAAATGCAATTCTTGGAACGCTATACTTATCAGCCTGGCCCCATACAGTCTCTGACTGTGGCTCTACACCGGCTACAGCATCAAATACACCAATTGCCCCATCAAGAACTCTAAGAGCTCTCTCAACCTCAATTGTGAAGTCTACGTGACCTGGAGTATCGATAATATTAATATTTGTTTTCTTCCACATACAAGTCGTAGCAGCGGAAGTAATTGTGATACCACGTTCTTGCTCCTGAACCATCCAGTCCATAGTCGCAGCACCATCATGCACTTCTCCAATCTTATGACTCTTACCCGTATAATAAAGAATACGCTCAGTAGTTGTCGTCTTTCCGGCATCAATATGCGCCATAATACCGATATTTCGAATATTTTCTAAACTCATAATAAGTCCTTAAAAATTTAATAAAATGCAGACATATAATTAACACAAACAAGGCAGTTTAGGTAGGAATAAAAAAGGGCCTCAATAGAGGCCCTTTATAGTTTATTATGAAATTTGCTTAATTTTATCTTGTTAGATTAATAACAGATTACCACTTAAGGTGAGCAAATGCTTTGTTAGCTTCTGCCATCTTGTAAGTGTCTTCACGCTTCTTAACAGCTCCACCTCTACCTTGAGAAGCGTCGATGATTTCGTCTGATAGTTTTTCAACCATAGTTCTACCACCACGAGCTCTTGCGTAATCTCTTAGCCATCTAAGTGCTAAAGATTGTCTTCTGTTATTTCTAACTTCAACTGGAATTTGGTAAGTTGCACCACCGATACGACGAGACTTAACCTCTACCGCTGGCTTAATGTTAGAAAGTGCTTTTTTGAATACTTTTAATGGCTCTTCACCAGTCTTTGACTCAACTCTTTGAAGTGCTCCATAAAAGATTTTTTCAGCAACTGACTTTTTCCCATCTTTCATAATTGCGTTTACACATTTTGCGACAACAACGTCTTGAAAAATTGGATCAGGTAGTACTTCTCTAGTCTGTGCTCTATTTTTTCTACTCATATTATTTCTCCTTCACCGGAAACAGATTTAACTGATCGATTACTCACCTCAGGCCATTACGCAATCGGTGTCAATTAGTTAACTAAATTACTTCTTAGGCTTTTTACAACCGTACTTAGATCTTCTCTGACCTCTTTTATCAACACCTTGGCAGTCTAATGTACCTCTAATAGTGTGATAACGAACCCCTGGAAGGTCTTTTACTCTACCACCACGAATCATAACGATCGAGTGTTCTTGTAGATTGTGTCCTTCACCACCAATGTATGAAGTAACTTCAAATCCACTTGTTAGTTTTACCCTACAAACCTTTCTCATCGCTGAGTTTGGTTTCTTAGGAGTAGTTGTATATACTCTTGTACATACACCGCGTCTTTGTGGACACGCTTTTAAGGCAGGTGATTTAGTTTTTTCAAACTTATCAGTTCTACCTTTTCTAATTAATTGGTTAATCGTAGGCATTTCCGCTCCTTAACTACAACAAATTTCAAAGATAAAATTAGGCTTTAGCCCATAATAAACTATAGAGGGATGGTGTAACACACCACCCCTCATATAAGCAAGTTTTTATAACATTAATGTAGAAGTTTCTTCAACTGAAGACTCTTCTTCAACAAATGCTTCATAATCACGGTACTTAGAGATACCAGAACCTGCTGGAATCAGGCGGCCCATAAGTACGTTTTCTTTAAGACCGCGAAGCATATCTTTCTTACCTTCAAGTGAAGCTTGAGTAAGAATCTTCGTTGTCTCTTGGAATGAAGCAGCTGATAAGAATGAATCAGTTGAAAGAGCTGCCTTAGTAATACCAAGTAGAACTGGTCTAGCTTGAGCTGGCTCATATCCATCAGCAACTAGCTCTTCGTTCGTAGTAAGTAATTCTGCTTTAGTTACAGAGTCACCAACAACAAATGTAGAGTCACCTGGATCAGTTACTTCAACTTTCTTAAGCATTTGAGAAACAATTACCTCGATGTGCTTATCATCAATATCAACACCCTGTAGGCGGTAAACAGCTTGAATTTCATCAACGATGTAACCAGCAAGTTCCTTGATACCTAAAACTCTTAGGATATCATGTGGGTTAGCTGGACCATCCATAATAGCTTCACCAGAACGGATGTAGTCACCTTCGTTAACTGTTACGTAACGACCCTTAGGGATTGTGTAAACAACTGGATCTGAACCATCTTCAGGTCTAATTAGAACTCTTCTAGAACCTCTAACCTCTGCACCAAACTCAATAGTACCTGTAACATCGGCAATTTGAGATGCATTAGTTGGCTTTCTAGCTTCGAAAAGTTCTGCAACTCTTGGAAGACCCCCTGTAATATCTTTTGTTTTCGTTGTTTCACGAGAAACTTTAGATAATACACCACCAATTTCAACTTCATCACCTTCAGTTACAGTAAGAGTTGCTCCTACTTGAAGACGGTATGTTGCTTGACGGTTTGTTCCAGGAACAATTACTGGGTTTCCATCAGCATCAAGAATAGAAATTCTTGGCTGTAGAGAAGGATCCTTAGTTTCCATTACAGTTCTTTGAGTTAGACCAGTTACTGCATCTGTTTGCTCTGCAATAGTTGCACCAACAACTAGGTCTTCAAATTTAACTGTACCAGCTACTTCTGTTAGAAGTGGAATCGCAAACGGGTCCCATTCAATCAGAGTATCCCCTACGTTTACTTCGTCACCTTCTTTGAAGTGTAACTTAGCACCGTAAGTTGCTGGATATTTTTCTTTTTCAACACCACGTGCATCTTTGATGATTAGCTCACCAGTCTTATTCATAATAAGAAGACCGTTTTGAGTTTCAGCAGTGATAACGTTGTTAAATACAACCTTACCAGACGTACGAACTGTTGTTTTATTTACTTGTGCACCAGCAGTTGCAGTACCACCAACGTGGAAAGTACGCATTGTAAGCTGTGTACCAGGTTCACCAATTGATTGAGCGGCAATAACACCAACTGCTTCACCAACTGAAACCATTGTACCGCGAGCAAGGTCACGACCAAAACATGCAGCACAGAACCCATGTCTTTCGTTACAAGTCAGAACTGATCTAACTTTGATTTGGTCAACTTCATTTGCTTCTAGCATCTCAAGGTCTTTTTCAGTTAGTAAGTGACCTGATTGAAGAACTTCATTACCTTCAGCTGAGATAACTGGAGCTGCTGTTACACGGCCCATAGCTCTAGATGCTACGTGCTCAACAACTTCACCAGACTCAATACGTGAAGTAAGAGTAATTCCGTCAGTCGTACCACAGTCTTCATTTCTGATAATACCATCTTGAGCTACGTCAACTAGACGTCTCGTTAGGTAACCAGAGTTTGCTGTCTTTAGGGCAGTATCGGCTAGACCTTTACGTGCACCGTGTGTAGACGTGAAGTACTGAAGTGCCGATAAACCTTCACGGAAGTTTGAAGTAATTGGCGTTTCAATAATTTCACCTGATGGTTTGGCCATTAGACCCCTCATGGCAGCAAGCTGTCTCATCTGCTGAGCAGAACCCCTTGCACCTGAGTTTGCCATCATATATAGAGCGTTGAATGAAGGAGCGTATACTGGCTCTTCACCTTCTTTCTCAGATGTAAATTCATCAGTTGAAATTTTCTCAAGCATAACCTTAACAAGCTTTTCTGTTGTTTGTGACCAAACATCAACGACTTTGTTATATCTCTCACCGTTAGTGATTGAACCTTCGTTATACTCTTCAGTAATTGCGCTAACTTCATCGTGAGCTTCTTGTAGGATACCTTCTTTTTCAGATGGGATTTCCATATCAACAACGTTAATCGAAATACCTGCTTTCGTAGCGTTGCTATAACCAAGCTGCATAAGACCATCAGCAAGAAGAACAGTATCTTTTTCAGATCCTCTTCTGTAAGCAAGGTCTAGAAGTTTAACTAGCTCTTTCTTCCCTAGGATAATGTTTACATCAGCGAAGTTTAAGCATGATGGAACAATATCGAATACGAAAGTACGACCAACAGTTGTTTCGTGAACAACACCATCGATACGAACTTTAATAGGTGCTTGAAGGTGTAGGTTACCTGAGTGGTAAGCAAACTGAGCTTCTTCTTTAGAAGAGAAAGTTTTCCCGTACCCACGAGCATATGGTCTCTCACGAGTCATGTAGTAAAGACCAAGAACGATATCCTGAGATGGAGTAATAATTGGAGAACCATCTTTTGGAGAAAGAATATTATTTGTCGACATTGCAAGAACACGACACTCAATTTGAGCTTCAAGTGATAGAGGAACGTGAACGGCCATCTGGTCACCATCGAAGTCGGCGTTGAATGCTGTACATACAAGAGGGTGAAGACGAATCGCTTTCCCTTCAATAAGTACTGGTTCGAAACCTTGGATACCAAGTCTGTGAAGAGTTGGTGCACGGTTAAGAAGTACTGGGTGTTCTTGTACAACTTCTTCAAGGATATTCCATACTTCTTCTTTTTGTTGCTCAACCATACGCTTAGCAACTTTAATCGTAGTACAGTGTCCTTTTTCAATTAGTTTGTTGTAGATAAATGGCTTGAAAAGCTCAAGTGCCATAAGTTTAGGTAGACCACACTGGTGAAGTCTTAAACTTGGACCAACAACAATTACAGAACGTCCTGAGTAGTCAACACGCTTACCAAGAAGGTTTTGACGGAAACGTCCTTGCTTACCTTTTAACATATCAGAAAGAGATCTTAGTGGACGCTTGTTAGCACCAGTAAATACTTTACCACGACGACCATTATCAAAAAGAGCATCTACTGCTTCTTGAAGCATTCTCTTTTCGTTTCTAATGATGATTTCAGGAGCATTAAGTTCTTTAAGTCTTCTTAGACGGTTGTTTCTGTTGATAACACGTCTGTATAGATCGTTAAGATCTGAAGTTGCAAAACGTCCAGCTTCAAGAGGAACTAGAGGTCTTAAGTCTGGTGGAAGAATTGGAACTACATCCATCATGAACCACTCAGGCTTGTTTTCAGACTTCATAAGAGATTCAACAACTCTTAATCTCTTAACGAACTTTGTTCTTGCCATTTCTGTTGTAGCATTAGCAAGACCACGTCTTAAGTTTTTGTTTTCTAAATCGATATCAAGCTTAGAAAGTAGTTCTTGAACAATCTCTCCACCCATACCAGCTTCAAAGTCAATTCCTTGATCTTTAAGTTCCCAGTATTGTTGTTCAGAGATAACACGACCTACATCTAGACCACCTTCAACACCATCAGTTGCTGAAGCAGTTACAATATAAGCTTCATAGTAAAGAACCTTTTCAAGTTCTTTAAGAGAAAGATTAAGTAGAGCGGCCATTCTTGAAGGAAGTGAACGTAGGAACCAAATGTGAGCAACAGGAGTTGCTAATTCGATATGTCCACATCTCTCACGACGTACTTTTGAAAGTGTAACTTCAACACCACACTTCTCACATACTACACCTCTGTGCTTCATTCTCTTATACTTACCACAGATACATTCGTAATCTTTTACTGGTCCGAAGATCTTTGCACAGAATAAACCATCTCTTTCAGGCTTATATGTTCTATAGTTAATAGTTTCTGGTTTTTTTACTTCACCAAATGACCACTCTCTGATTGTATCAGGAGAAGCAAGCTTGATAGATACACCCTCAACGCTTACTGGATCTTTTGGCTTATCAAAAAAGTTTAAAAGGTCTTTCATTTTTTATGCCCTCTTAATATATGGCAGGACTAAGCCTGCCATAAATTAACGAATAGATTCTTCAATTCTGTCTTCTTCAAGTTTAACGTCTAGACAAAGTGCCTGTAGCTCTCTGATTAGAACGTTGAACGATTCAGGAAGACCTGGTTCAAGTACTTGCTCACCTTTAACGATTGACTCATACATTCTAGTTCTACCGATAACATCATCAGATTTAACAGTTAAGAACTCTTGTAGTGTATAAGCAGCACCGTATGCTTCTAGTGCCCAAACTTCCATTTCCCCAAGTCTCTGACCACCAAACTGAGCCTTACCACCAAGTGGTTGCTGAGTTACAAGTGAGTAAGGACCTGTTGAACGTGCGTGAAGTTTTTCGTCTACAAGGTGGTGTAGTTTAAGCATATACATAACACCAACAGTAACGTCCTCAGCAAATGCATCACCAGTTTTACCATCAAACAGTGTAGTTTTACCGTGTGGTTCTAGGTCTGCAAGCTCAAGCATTTCTCTGATATCTGCTTCTGAAGCACCATCAAATACTTTAGTTGAGAAACGAACACCGCTAGTAAGCTTCTTAGCAAGTGCCATAACAACATCGTCTGAAGCTGACTTAAGCCACGCTTCAACCTCTGGAGTCTTATAGATTTTGTAAATGAAATCCTTGATCTCATGAACTTTCTGCTGTTCTTCAAGCATTACCTTGATTTTTTCACCAAGACCACGTCCGGCCCAACCAAGGTGAAGCTCAAGAAGCTGTCCGATATTCATACGAGAAGGTACCCCTAGTGGGTTAAGTACGATCTCAACAGGTGTTCCATCAGCAAGATATGGCATATCTTCACGAGGTACAACGTTTGAGATAACACCTTTGTTACCGTGACGACCGGCCATTTTATCACCTGGCTGAAGCTTACGCTTAATTGCAACGTAAACAGTAATCTTTTTGATTACACCTGGAGGAAGCTCATCACCTCTATGAAGTTTAGCAATTTCATCAGTAGTCTTAGCTCTAACTCTATTGATCTTGTTTCTAACATCTGCGAAATACTCAGATAGTTTTTCTTCAAGTTCAGCTTGTAGAGGTAAGTAACCAATTAGCTCAAATGGAATTGAAGCAAGTACTTCACCTGTGATCTCAGTTCCCTTAGAAAGAAGTTCTGCTGAACCATCTTCAGAAACAAGAACGTCAGTGATTTTTGCACCTTTAAGCATATCTGCAATTTTTAGAATTGCTGAAGTTTGAATTGCTTTAATTTCAATTCTTTCATCTCTTCTAAGAAGAGTTGTTTCTTGCTCAATGATATCCTTAGATCTTGCACAAAGCTCAACACCTTCACGAGTGTAAACTCTAGCATCAATTACTGTACCGTAAACAGATGAAGGAACTCTTAGTGATGTATCTTTAACGTCACCAGCTTTGTCACCGAAGATTGCTTTAAGAAGTTTTTCTTCAGGAGAAAGTTGAGTTTCACCCTTAGGAGTAATCTTACCTACAAGAATGTCACCTGGCTTAATGATTGCACCAACTCTAACGATCCCTGCTTCATCAAGGTCTTTTAGAGACTCTTCTGAAACGTTTGGAATATCGCGAGTGATTTCTTCTTTACCAAGTTTTGTATCACGAGCTTCAACTTCGAATGCTTCGATATGAACAGAAGTAAATACATCTTTTGCAAGAAGATCTTCTGAAATCAGGATCGAATCCTCGTAGTTGTAACCACCCCATGGCATGAATGCAACAAGAGGGTTTTGCCCAAGTGCTAGGTCACCATTGTCAGTACCAGGTCCGTCAGCTAGAACGTCACCTTTCTTAACAATGTCACCTTCAGTAACAAGAGCTTTTTGGTTATTACAAGTGTTCTGGTTAGTTCTTTGATATTTAACTAGTTTATAAATATCAACGCCAGATTCACCATCTTTAAAACTATCTCTTTGAATAACGATTCTATTTGAATCAACAAAGATTACTCGACCATTGTCTTCAGCAACAAGAACGGCACCAGAGTCTCTAGCTACAATTCTTTCTGTTCCTGTACCAACGATTGGAGCTTCAGTCTTAACAACAGGCACTGCCTGTCTCATCATGTTCGATCCCATTAGGGCACGGTTGGCATCATCGTGCTCAAGGAAAGGAATTAATGAAGTTGCAACTGAAATCATCTGAGTTGGAGAAACGTCCATTAAGTTAACTTCTGCAGCGTCAACAAGCGTGAATTCACCTGAATCACGTGCAGCAACGTGCTCACCAACTAGCTTTCCATCTTTGATGTTATTTGCATCGATCTGAGCGATAACTTTACCTTCTTCTTGGAAGGCAGTGAAATACTCAACATCACCAATCTTTTGGTCTTCACCAATAGTTAGGTACGGAGTTTCAATGAAACCGTATTCAGAAACTTTTGCAAATGTTGCAAGAGAAGTGATTAGTCCAATGTTTGGTCCTTCAGGAGTCTCAACCGGACACATTCTTCCGTAGTGAGTAACGTGAACGTCACGAACTTCGAAAGATGCTCTTTCTCTCGTTAGACCACCTGGCCCAAGAGCTGAAAGACGACGCTTGTGAGTTACTTCTGAAAGTGGGTTCGTTTGATCCATGAACTGAGAAAGTTGTGATGAACCAAAGAATTCCTTAACGGCAGCAGCAACTGGCTTTTGGTTAACAAGGTCATATGGCATCATTGTATCAATTTCTTGAATTGCCATTCTCTCTTTAACCGCTCTTTCCATACGAACTAGACCAACTCTAAATTGGTTTTCAAGTAGTTCACCTACAGGTCTAACACGTCTGTTACCTAAGTGGTCGATATCATCTACACGACCCTTACCATTGTTAAGCTCAACAAGGTACTGGATTGTAGTGTTAATATCTTCTTTTGTTAAAACTGTATTCTCAACAGGAACATCAGTTTTAAACTTATAATTAATTTTCATACGACCAACGCGTGATAGGTCATATCTTTCTTCATTAAAGAAAAGACTTTCAAATAGAGCTTCTGCAGCTTCAACTGCCGGTGGCTCACCTGGTCTTAGTCTTTCAAAGATCTTAAGAAGAGCATCTTCTTTAGTATCTGTCTTATCTAGTAGAAGTGTGTTTCTGATTTGATCACCAAAGTTGATCATATCAATATAAAGACACTCAACTTCTTTAACACCAGCTGCTGTTAATTCTTGAATCTTAGCTTCTGAAAGAGCTTCGTTTGCAAGACAAATAACTTCACCTGTTTCTTCGTTAAAGATATCTTTAGCAACAACTTTACCAACTACTTCTTCTAAAGTTGCAGGAATTTCGTTTACTCCAGCTTCAGTAAGTCTTCTTACAGATGCTTTTGAGAACTTCTTCCCTTTTCTAACAATAGCTTTACCAGTTTTTGGATCAAGTACATCGTTTGTTGCACGAGTACCAGTCATAAGAGATAAGTCTAAAGTTCTAGTGAACTCACCATTCTTATCAAACTTAATCGTTTCCATGTTGTAGAACATATCAAGGATCTCTTCAGTACTATAACCAAGAGCCTTAAGAACTACTGTTGCATGTAATTTTCTTTTTCTATCAATTCTAGCGAATAGGATATTCTTGTGATCGAATTCGAAGTCTAGCCAAGAACCTCTATGAGGAATGATTCTAGCTGAGTAAAGAAGCTTACCACTTGAGTGCTTCTTACCACCATCGTGTTCGAATACGATACCAGGAGATCTGTGAAGCTGAGAAACAATAACCCTCTCAGTTCCGTTATATACAAAAGAACCAGTTTCGGCCATTAGAGGAATATTACCTAAGTAAACTTCCTGCTCTTTGATCGAAGATACAGTTCTCTGTTCGTTACCATCTTTGTCGACTGCTACATCATAGAATACTAGACGAACAACTACCTTAAGTGGAGCTTCATAAGAAAGTCCTCTTTGGCGACACTCTTTTACAGTGTACTTTGGCTCTTCAAGTGAGTAGCTAACAAACTCTAATGATACAGTTTTGTTAAAGTCATGGATTGGAAATACAGAATGAAAAACAGACTGCAGTCCCATTTCTTCTCTTTGAGAAGGAGGTACGTCCTTTTGAAGAAAGTCATCATAGGACTTCTTTTGTAGAAGCATGAGTGGAGGCGTCTCTAGCACCGATGGTGTAGAGGCAAAGTTTCTGCGAAACCACTCGTTTGGTCTAAAAACCTCAGTCATTATGGTTCTCCCGGGTTTTAATTGTTTAAACGTGCACGTTGTATATGTTTTTTTAGTTACTTAATAACTTTTTTTTTTGGTTTAATCAAACGCAAAAAAGGTGTGAAGATCGCTAAATCTCCACACCTGAATTTTTTAAATTTTTATGCGATGAGCAAGGGGCTTAAATTACTTAAGCTCAACCTTTGCACCAGCAGCTTCAAGTTTTTTCTTGATTTCTTCTGCTTCTTCTTTAGTAGCGCCTTCTTTAACAGTCTTAGGAGCACCTTCAACCATTTCTTTTGCTTCCTTAAGACCAAGACCAGTGATACCTCTAACTTCTTTAATAACGTTGATTTTCTTAGCACCTGCTTCAGCAAGTACAACGTCAAATTCAGTTTTTTCTTCTGCAGCACCTGCAGCACCTGCAGCACCAGCAACAGCTACTGGAGCAGCTGATACACCAAATTTTTCTTCAAGTTCTTTTACAAGTTCAGAAACTTCAAGAACAGTCATGCTAGAGATTTTTTCAATTAATTGTTCATTTGTAATAGACATATTTAACTCCTAAATTTTTAAAATAATTTCAACTATTAACTATTAACTTTTAAATTATTCTGCAGATTCTTCAGCTGCAGCTGGAGCAGCTTCACCGCCTGCTTCTTTTTGCTCTTTAATTGCATTAAGAACTCTAGCAAATGCTGAGATCGGTGCATTAAATGTTGCAAGAAGAGTACCAAGCATCTCATCACGAGATGGTAGGTCTGCAATTGCGTTTACTTCTGCTGGTGTTAGTGCTTTACCATCTAGTAAACCACCTCTAAGTTCTACTAATTCAAACTCTTTCCCACATTCCTTAAGTGCTTTTGCAACACCTGGAGCGTCTCCAAATGCGAAAGCAACTGCTTGTGTACCTTTAAGACCTGAAAGAAGTTCTTCCGCGTCTGTTCCGGCTGCAGCCTTTGAGAAAAGTGAGTTACGAGTAACAACTAGCGTTCCATCCGCATCGCGAACAGACTTTCTTAGAGCGTTGGCATCATTCGACGGTAGTCCAATAACGTTTGTTAGAAAGATAGCGTTTGCATCAGTGATCTTTTTATTAAGACCCTCGATGATAACGTCTTTCTCTGCTCTAGTTAACATCGTTTACCTCCTAAACTACTGGAGGGAGATTTCATGCAGGCTTTATGTGGCGTTAAACTTAATCAGCGGCCACACCGACAATCATCAACCCCTTATTATTTACTAGCTACTGCTGTAGCTTCTAGTGTGTCAATTCTAAGACCTGGTCCCATTGTCGTACTGATAGTCAGTGACTTAAGGTAAGTACCTTTTGCAGATGCAGGCTTAGCTTTAATAATTGCTGATACCATTGTATCAACGTTCTTTCTTAGGTCTTCAGTTGAGAATGAAGACTTACCAACTGGAACGTGGATGATACCATTCTTTTCAGTTCTGTATTCAACCTTACCAGCTTTTTGCTCTTTAACAGCATTTTCGATGTTTGGAGTAACAGTTCCTAATTTTGGGTTAGGCATAAGACCTCTTGGCCCTAGGATTCTTGCTACACGACCAAGTTTACCCATCATATCTGGTGATGCGATAACTCTATCGAAGTCAAGCCAACCACCAGCGATCTTTGCAACTAGGTCATCCCCACCTACATGATCAGCACCTGCTGCTTCAGCTTTAGCAACATTATCACCAGAAGTGATAACACATACCTTAACTGATTTACCTGTACCTGCTGGAAGAGCTAGTGCACCTCTAATCATTTGATCTGCGTGTCTTGGATCAACACCAAGTCTAAATGCTAGATCAACTGTTTCATCAAAGTTAGCAAACTTGATTTCTTTAGCTAGTGCGATAGCTTCGTCGATTGTATAAGTTTTTGTTGTATCCACTTTTGAAAGTGCTTCTGTATATTTTTTTGATTTCTTAGCCATTGTACACCTCTTAGTAGTCCAGTTTAATACCAGCTGAACGACATGAACCTTCGATGATTCTTTCAGCAGCTTCTTGAGTAGCAGCTGTTAGATCTGGTCTTTTCGCTTCAACGATTTCTTCAATAACGTTTTTAGATACTGTCGTTACAACTTCTGTACCTGGCTTCTGTGCACCTCTTTTAAGCTTAAGCTTAGTCTTAAGAAGGTATGAAGCTGGTGGTGTCTTTGTTACAAATGTAAAAGAACGGTCAGAGTAAACTGTAATGATTGTTGGAAGCATTACACCTGCGTCTTTTTGAGTCTTTGCATTAAAAGCCTTACAGAATTCCATGATATTAACACCTTTTTGACCTAGTGCCGGCCCAACTGGTGGTGATGGGTTTGCTTTCCCACCTGGAATCTGTAGCTTAATGAAACCTGTGATTTTCTTAGCCATAAAATTCTCCTGCGAACTTGCGTTCTACCAACGATTATTAATTCTTTTCAACCTGAGAAGCGTCTAATTCTACTGGTGTTGGTCGACCAAAGATAGAAACGTTCACTTTCAGTTTTCCGTTTTCGTTTACTGATTCAATAGTTCCAATGAATGAAGCAAATGGTCCTTCAATAACCTTAACTTCTTCACCTTCAGAAAAGTCCACAGTTGTGCGTGACTTTTTGAAGCCTTCATTAGATTTACCTGTCATATAAGCTGCCTCTTCATCTGATAAAGGGGCTGGTTTGTCAACTGTACCACCGACAAAACCTGTAATTTTATCTGTATCTTTAACTAGGTGCCATGTGTTCTCATTCATAACCATTTGAATTAACACATAACCTGGAAAGAGCTTCTTAGTGATCGTTCTCTTTCTTCCACCTGCATGAGTTGTAACTTTTTCTTCAGGTACAACAATCTCACCAAAAGAATCTGTTAGCTTGTAGTTAACGATTCTTTCACGAAGAGTCTTTTGAACCTTGTTTTCTTGTCCTGTAAGAGCTTTTGCAATATACCAACGAAAGTTAGGGTTAACTGCTTCAGCCTGTTCAGTTGTTTCTTCAGAAGCCTCTGGCGCTGCAGTTACTTCTTCGTTAAGTTCTTTTTCTGATTCGTTATTATCAACCATGCTTTATCTCACTTTTAATTTTTTAAGTTAGGCTACAGAATTAAACTTAGTAATTGTCTGAATGAGTAATCAATCAGAACAAAGATACCGCTAACAATACTCAAAGCAATTACTAGTCCAACAGTTGTCTTTAAAACATCATCCTTATTAGGCCAAACTACCTTAACTAGTTCGCCATAAACATCTTCAAGTAATGTCGATGCAGACTTGTTTTTTACGATTGACATAAAAACAATCAGACCTACAACAATTCCAACAACTTGTACCGTGATTGGAAAGTTAGGAACCTTTGCTTCTAGATCAAACCATTCTCCTAATTGCTCGAAGAATCTAATCGTAATAAATCCACAAATTGCACTTACAGCAGCAACGAAAGCGTTAATCCACTTTTTGCTGTCTTCACTCTTAATGAGAGACATTTCAAATCCTTTTTTACCTAAATTAAACGTACAAGTACCAGATTATATCCCTTAATTAACATGCTTTGGCAAGTCTAAACAATAAAATGGGATAATTTTCCAAGTATTAATAAATAATATTTAAAAGAAATGTGGCGGGCGCATAAGGATTCGAACCTTAAACCTACTGATTTGGAATCAGCCGCTCTACCAATTGGAGCTATACACCCGTAGTGATATTGGATTGATAAGTTACCCAAAAAGGCCTTCCTCGTCAATCTCTTATTCTTAGAAAAAAACCAAAATTTAAAAACTTACATGCATATTATAGGATGCAATCCCTACTCAATAAAAAAGGGGACCAAGTGGTCCCCCTCTATATCTTCAATAGAAAATCTATTAGTCTAGAATTTCAGATACTGTACCAGCACCAATTGTTCTACCACCTTCACGGATCGCGAACTTAAGACCTTTTTCCATCGCAATTGGAGTAATTAAATCTACTGCGAATGAAGTGTTGTCTCCTGGCATTACCATCTCAACTCCGTCTGCAAGTGTAATATCACCTGTTACGTCTGTTGTTCTGAAGTAAAATTGTGGTCTATAACCTTTGAAGATTGGAGTGTGACGTCCACCTTCATCTTTTGAAAGGATATATACTTCACAGTTGAACTTCGCGTGTGGAGTTACTGATCCTGGCTTAACTAGACACTGACCACGTAGTACTTCTTCACGCTTAACACCACGTAGAAGTAGACCAACGTTATCACCTGCACGACCTTCGTCAAGAAGCTTTCTGAACATCTCAACACCAGTTACAGTTGTCTTAGTTGTTTCTTTAATACCAACGATCTCGATCTCTTCGTTTACCTTGATTACACCTCTTTCAACACGTCCTGTACAAACTGTACCACGTCCTGAGATTGAGAATACATCTTCTACTGGCATTAGGAAGTCAAGATCTGTTGCTCTAGCTGGAGTTGGAATATACTCATCAACTTGTGCCATAAGCTCTAGTACTTTATCTTTACCAATTGCATCGTCTCTCATTTCAAGAGCTGCTAGTGCCGAACCAGCTACGATAGGAATATCGTCACCTGGGAAGTCGTAAGAAGATAGAAGCTCTCTTACTTCCATTTCTACTAGCTCAAGTAGTTCTTCATCATCTACTTGGTCTACTTTATTTAAGAATACTACGATCGCTGGTACACCTACCTGACGTGCAAGAAGGATGTGCTCTCTTGTTTGTGGCATTGGCCCATCAGCCGCTGAACAAACTAAGATTGCTCCGTCCATTTGTGCTGCACCTGTAATCATGTTCTTTACATAGTCAGCGTGACCTGGACAGTCTACGTGTGCGTAGTGTCTTGTTGCTGTTTCATACTCAATGTGTGAAGTATTGATTGTAATACCTCTAGCTTTTTCTTCTGGTGCCGAATCGATTTCGTCGAATTTTCTTACGTCACCACCAAGTGCGTTCGCTAGTGTAATTGAAATTGCCGCTGTAAGAGTTGTCTTACCGTGGTCAACGTGCCCGATCGTACCAATGTTTACGTGGGGCTTACTTCTGTCAAAAGATTCTTTTGCCATGACTTAAGTCTCCTTAAAAAAGTTAAACAAAACCCTATTAGTTTGTCTTTATAAGCTATTTTTGAGTTGTAAGTATCGGATAAATTCAGAATAGATTCAACATAAAAAAAATGCCATCACTATAAAAACCGTACTTACAAATTTTATTTTCTCAAATTGATAACATAAAATTCTTGGATTGCCAGTAAAATCTATACTTAACAGCACAAAAAACGACAATTTAACTTAATTTAATGGAGCTCACGACGGGATTTGAACCCGTGACCTCTTCCTTACCAAGGAAGTACTCTACCCCTGAGCCACGCGAGCATCACAAGATGTGTACAGAGATTTTAATTGAAAACTTAGAAAAAAGGCAAAAAAAAAGCTCCCAAGAGGGAGCTTTTTAATGGAGCGGGCGACAAGGTTCGAACTTGCGACATTCAGCTTGGAAGGCTGACACTCTACCAACTGAGTTACGCCCGCATAAGATTTATCTTTTATAGCCTTTTAAAAATTATCTGTAAAGATATTTTTTAAAATGGTGGCGAGAGATGGATTCGAACCATCGAAGGGATACCCCGACAGATTTACAGTCTGTTGCCTTTGGCCACTCGGCAACCTCGCCACAATCGTAGTAAAAATGGAGCTGGCAATAGGACTCGAACCTACGACCTGCGGTTTACAAAACCGCTGCTCTAGCCAACTGAGCTATGCCAGCCCAAATTTCCTGCGATGGAAATAAGTTATAAAAGAGAACAAAAAATTTGGCAAGTTTTTTTTAAATAATTTTAAGAAAAAACTTTCTCCATCGCTATCGCCGCAGCAACAGAAACATTCAAGGACTCAATCTTTCCTATTGGTTCTAAACGAATTTTTTTCTCTAATAATCGTACAGAAGCGTGTGATAGACCTCTATCTTCCGCTCCTAGCACTAAACATTTGATTCCTGCTATTTCACCAATTTCATTATCATCTGTATGTTCTGTAAGTCCTACAGGTGTCACTCCTCGTTTTATTAGAGCAGATAAGAATTTTGGTAGTGAATTACATTTTACAATTTCAATATACTCAAGTGCACCAGAAGCAATTCTGGCCATTGAAGGTCCAATATTAAAATTATTTTTAACAGCAAAAACAATATGTGAAACATTATAAAATGCAGCTGTACGCATAATTGCTCCAGCATTATGTACATCAGTTACACCATCAAGGCATAATATTTTAACTTCTTCACCAGCATCTATTGCATCAAAAAGAGGTTTCGTTTCTGAAATACTCTTAGCGGAACTTACAAGAAGTACACCAGAAGGAACTCTTGAGTATTGGAAGTCTTCTTTAGCGTAGAGCTCTTTAGCAAGCTCTTGAACCTTATGTGAAGAAACAAGTTTTATATTTAAACCATCTAATTCATGCTTTTTGAGCCCTCCCATTTTATTGAGTTTTTCTAGCCCTTCTTCGCATGCGATAAGTTCTACTGTTGTTCTTTTAGGATTGCGAATTGCATGTACAATTGAATGAACACCAACAATTAAATCTTGTTCCATTACAGTTCCTTTAGTAACTCATTCACTTTAGATATTAAGTCTTCTTGAGACACTTTTATTTTTTCGCCAGAGCGACGTATACGAATCTCAAGCATGCCATCTTCTTTATGATCTCTTTCACCAAGTACAACCTGGAGAGGTAAACCAAGTAGATCTGCATCCTTAAACTTAAATCCTGGTCCTGCCTTGCGGTCGTCATAGACAACTTCAAGACCACTGTTGATTAGTGTTTTATATAGTTCGTTTGCTTTTTCTTTGTATTCTTCGGATTTTACAATCGCTACAAATGAAACATTATAAGGTGCTATAGCGGCCGGCCAAATGATTCCATTCTCATCGTGGTTTTGCTCAATTGCAGCAGCAACTAAACGAGTTACACCTATTCCATAGCATCCCATAAGTGGTGCCATGGCCTTACCATTTTGATCTAAGATGGTAGCATCCATTCCCTTTGTATACTTATCTCCAAGTTGGAAGATATGACCAACTTCAATCCCGCGCTTTAATTCAACTTGATGCTTTCCATCAACAGTATAATCACCAGAGCATGCCAACCTTAGATCTGCTGTTTTAATTTGTTTAATAACTTCTTTTGGAACAAAGTTTTCTAAGTGCATATCAAGTTTATTAGCACCAACAACATATGCAGCATCTAGATCAACCTGAGTATCAAATACAATATCAAGGTTTGAGATTTCAACAGGACCAATAAATCCCTTAATAAGGCCAAGGGCCTTAAGTTCAGTGTCTGTAGCAGTTGTCACTTCATAGCCAGGATATACTTTTTCAAGTTTCAGCTCATTGAGCTCATCATCACCTAATAAAAGAACAAGAATAAACTTTTCTTCTTCATCATTTCTAGCTTTATAGACAAGTGATTTTAAAGAATGAAACTCATTCTTTTTTAAGAATTCACAAACTTCTTTAATTGTTGCTTTTCCAGGTGTCGACACTTCGGCCATACTTCCTGTTTTAGCAGCACTTTCAACTTTTCGTATTGTTTTAGCAGTTTCAATATTTGCGGCGTAATTTGCTTCATTTGAATAGATAATTGCATCTTCACCTGAATCAGCAATAACTTGAAATTCATGTGTTTTTGCATCACCATCGGCCATTGCACCACCATCTGCTACAACGGCAGAGAATTCTAGTCCAAGACGATTAAAAACATTTTCATAAGCTTCATACATTCTGTCATATACTTCATCTAAACATTCTTTTGTTGCATGAAAAGTATATGCATCCTTCATTATAAATTCACGGCCACGCATTAGCCCAAAACGAGGTCTGATTTCATCACGAAATTTTGTATTAATTTGATAAAGAGATAGAGGTAAATCTTTATATGACTTTATTGTTTTTCTAAAGACATCTGTGATGGCCTCTTCATTTGTTGGAGAAATACAAAGATCGCGATCAGCCTTATCTTTGAACTTAAGCATTTCACCGCCCATCTTTTCCCAACGTCCAGTTTCCTGCCAAAGTTCACCTGGAGTAACTACAGACATGAGCATTTCATAGCATCCGGCCTTATCCATTTCCTCACGAACAATTTGTTCAACCTTGCGAATCGAACGATATCCCATCGGTAGATAATTATATAATCCAGCAGCTGACTTATGAATCAAACCTGCCCTCATCATTAATTGGTGTGAAGCGATCGTTGCATCAGCTGGTACTTCTTTGTAAGTTTGCCAAAATCCCTTTGATAGAATCATGTAAATCTCTCTTTTTATTAATACGAAAAAACGTAAGATAATGAAAATTCAATATCATTGTACACGTGGTTGATCACGCTTTAAATGCTAAAATATTTTTATATAGACTGATTAGAATGACGGCGCAAGGGCCATGGGTAGATCAAATGCCTGTACTGCTTCTTTCTCTAAAGTAGTAGCTGAAACGATTTCGTAGGCATCTGGTGTTTCTAAAAGCTTACGACAAAGCACGTTGTGAACGTGGTGACCTGACATATAAGTAGTTATTTTTCCGGCAATTTCATAACCTAAAAGACTAATATCACCGATTGTATCAAGAATTTTATGTCTCACAAATTCATCGTTAAAACGAAGCCCATCAGGATTCATTACTTTGAAGTCATCAAGAACAACTGCATTATCGAGAGAGCCACCCTTAATTAAACCTTTTCTCTTAAGCATATCGACATCTCTTAAGAATCCAAAAGTACGTGCTCTTCCAATTTCATTTATATAATTTTCACAAGTAAACTCAAATTCTTTACGCTGTGTCTTAATAATAGGATGTTTAAAGACAATAGTTGAGTCAATTATTAGCTTTTCACAAGGCTCTATTCTTGCCCATTTTTCGCCAACTTTAACTTCCACTGGCTTTGTAACTACTAGAAATTTCTTCGTTTTATGTAATTGTTGGATACCTGTCTCTTTAATGACATATAAGAAAGAGGCACCTGATCCATCCATTGTAGGAACTTCTGGCCCGTCAATTTCGATAAAACAATTATTAATACCAAAACCGTAGAGAACAGAAAGTAAGTGCTCAACTGTGTGAACAGCGCCCGCACCAGAACCAATAGCAGTATTATTCTCAGTGGCCCCAACTGTCGTAGCAGTCGCCTTTAGGATCTCTGAGTCCTTAATATCTGTTCTTTTAAATGAAATACCAGAGTCTGCTTGAGCTGGATGCAGAGTCATAGAAACCTTCTCACCAGAATGGATTCCAATTCCCGTAATCGTAACTGTCTTAGCAATAGTTCGTTGGTTTAACATTTAAATTCACCTAATATTAAGTACTTCATTCCATTTTAAACTTTGCAGCAATATATAGCAAGTATCGTCAAATACCAGCAAAATATTACCAAATCTACCATGTTAAAGCTTTTTGTAACAAAAATTAACCAAGCCTTCCACTCTTTTAATAATAACCCTAAAATAAATGCATATGATAAAACAATATTAGCTTATCTAAATATAACACGTTCAAAAGGTTTTATTTATGAATATATGGAATGAAGAATTCGAATTATCTGACGTAAACAAGTTCAACAAAGGCTGTTGTGTCGAGCATCTCGATATTAGAGTGACAGACTTTGGTGATGATTATCTCGTGGCAACAATGCCAGTCGATGAGAGAACAAGGCAACCATATGGCGTCCTTCACGGAGGGGCAAGCTGTGTTTTAGCAGAATCTGTTGGCTCTATTGCTTCTAATTTAGTACTGGATTCTTCTAAGTACTATGCTGCAGGACTTGAGATAAACGCCAATCACGTTAGGCCAGTTCAAAGTGGGCTCGTTACGGCCAAGGCCAAAGTTGTCCATCTGGGAAAATCAACTCATATCTGGGACATCCGCATTACAGACGAGAAAGACAAATTAGTATGTATCTCTCGTCTGACAATGGCAGTTATTAAAAAATAGCTTATTTTTTTAAAAGACGTGTAGGCATTTCAAACGCTTCATCTGTGAGTTTTTCTCCAGTTTTGGGATGCCTTACTGTTCTTAATGCCACAAAGTGGAATAAGAGAGGATTGATTGAATAGATCTCGTTAAGAATATCTCTTTCCTCTTCTGTAATAAATCCTTTTTCAACCAGATCAGTAGTTCGATAGATCCAATTGATTGCAGGTAGTGGATAATCAGAACCATACATTACACGTGAATGAAATTGCTTATTCTCAATCATTTCAATTAAAGGCTGGCTTAGTCTTTCGTAGATAATTAATGCCGATAAGTCAGTGAATAAGTTCTTTTCATATTTCTTTTCTTTGAAAAGACGCCAAAATAGATCTGAACATTCTGCTTGTACTCCACCGTTATCCAGATCGGCACACTTACCTCTTGAGGCTGCATGAGAGATAATTACATCGATTCCCATATCAAGTGCAGGACGAAGACGAAGAGGATTACCAAGCTCTTGAAACTTATCTCCTTCAACGGCCTTTTCTTCACCTGCATGAGAGATCAGTGTCATGTCATATTTTTTCATCATCTTATAAAAAGGAAGAACTTTTTTATTTGATGGATCAATCCCCATGGCATTTGGAAGCCATTTTACAAATCGAACACCTTGAGCGGCCCATTTTTCAAGCTCCTCAAGTGCATCCTGACGATATGGATGAATCGAAGCAACCATTTTAAAATTGACAGGATTTTCTTTTACAACTTTAGCGATATATTCATTTGGAACATAAAACTCTGAGTGTTCTAAATCTATCGTGCCATCTAATTTATAGTGATAATCAAAAGCTAAAGCGTATGCTGGAATGAAATGAGGCTGATATCTCATCAATTCAGTTAAGCGTGCAATATATTGCTCATCGGCTTGTGATTCATCATCAACACCAGATGCCGTCATATAAACATTAAATCGATTATACTTAGACAGGTGATTAAACCAATCTTTCATATGTGGGTTAACCCAAATACCACTGCCACTATTTCCAAGGCCAACAATGTGTAAGTGTGTATCTCTTAATTTTTTTAAGTCTATTCCATCATATGACTTTTCGATGAATTCTCTTACGTGTTTAGGAAGCTTTTCATATTCACTTGGTTCATAATCAAAATCTCCACCAAGCTTCCCATAGAGCAATGAACATGATGTCATTAATAGTGCGAGTGCAAGTAATAAAATTTTCTTCATTTAAAATAACCTTAAACCTTTCTTATAATCATATTTCAATTGTAGTAGCATACTGAAGTGATTGCGGTTAAATCGATCACGATTCCCACCAAGAACCACATCATAAGTCCACTTTTCTTTTTTAAATTGATTTAAAAAACCAACAAATGTTTTATCCTGTTTTGTTTTTTCAGACCAAGTACGAAAATGAATAATTCCAAATGTGTACTTATCACTATATTGATATGCGATGATATTTCTCATGATGTTTACAATATCATCTGATTGGATCTCAAGTGTATGAAGGGCATTTGCTACCTCACCCTTAAAGTCGTAATCAAAGTAATCTCGTTGATAATCATTAATCATGACGAATTTCTTATAACCGAGAACACTATCAACTCTTAAATAAGAACGAGTTCCATCAGAGTCACAAACCTGAACATCACAATCAAAAGTATCTAACTCTTTTGAAGAGCGATAAACTTGTTCTGATCCTGCTACGAAACCAAGAATTGAAATTGGAAAGAATTCAATCTTTCCACCAATCGTATTAATGGTTCCACTTGTCGTAAAATAAGCGGCCTCGCGAAGAAAGCCATAGATTTGATCATTATGGCGCCAAAGCTCCTGGTTAGCTCCACCTTCAATACGAGCGGCAGCACCTAGAGCATAGGAGCGAAACCCAGCTCCAGCGTGGAGATCATATGTTGCTTGTGAATTTAGGGATAAAAAAACTAAAACTAAGATAAAAAACTTATTTTTCATTAATCAACTCTTTTGCAATTTGTGAGATCTCGCGACCTCTTGGCGTACGTATTAAAAATCCTTCCTTAAGTAAGAAAGGCTCATAGACATCTTCAATTGTGGAACGATCTTCTGCAAGAGTCGCACAAAGAGCTTCAATACCAACTGGCCCGCCACCATAGTATTCTTGAATCACTTTTAAAATTCTTCGATCCATACGATCAAGTCCACGTTCATCAATTTCCATCATTTCAAGAGACTTCTTTACGTCATTGATATTTACATGTGATGAATCACGAACAATAGCAAAGTCTCTTACTCTTCTAAGAATTCGATTGGCAATTCGCGGAGTTCCCCTTGAGCACCTTGCCATTAAAAGCTCAGCATCTTCATCTATTCCCAAGCTTAATTTCTTTGCATTATTAGAGATAATTTTAGCTAACTCTTCAGGTTGATAAAAATCAAAATGAAAGTGGGCCATAAAACGATCTCGAAGAGGATTTGATAATAAGCCTGAACGAGTTGTTGCCCCAATTAAAGTAAAGGGAGCAATATCAATTTGCATTGTTCGTGCCGCAGCTCCATCTCCAATTACAATATCAAGTCGATAGTCTTCCATCGCTGAGTAAAGTATTTCTTCGACTGAGATATGCATGCGATGTATTTCATCAATAAAGAGAACGTCTCTTGCTTCTAAGTTAGTTAAGATAGCGGCAAGATCACCTTTCTTCTCAATGGCCGGTCCAGAGATAACGTGCAGATGACTTCCAAGTGCATTTGCAATAATCATGGCCAATGATGTTTTCCCAAGACCAGGAGGTCCCGATAAAAGAGCATGGTCCATAGACTGATTTCTCTTTACAGCAGAATTCACCATGACATCGATATTTTGAACAATCTTTTTTTGACCAATATATTCAGTAAAGTCTTTAGGCCTTAGAAGAACTTCTTTCTTTGTTTCCTCTTCACCTAGTTCAGGATCGAAAATTCGTTCATCAGACATTTAGACCTCTTTTAAAACGAGGTGAACTAATTGTTCAGCTCTAGTAATTTGATTCTCATCTAAGATTCTCTTAGCAAGAGGCATAACCTTATCTTCAGTAAAACCAAGTTCCTTACATGCCATTATGGCATCATTCATTAAAGCTGAATCATATGATGGTGTTGCATGAATTGTTTCTTCAATTATTTCGAGATTAAGAGTTGGCTGTATTACTGTATCTGGTACAGATGTAGCTGTTGCTGAAGCCTTAGAATACATTTTTATTTTTTGGGCTTTTCCACTTAAATCAAGAATGATTTGTGAAGCTGCCTTGGCACCAATCCCAGGAGCCTTTTGAAGTGTCTTCTTATTTTCAAAAAGAATTGCATCAATTATATTATCAACGCCAATACTCGTTACAAGAGCAAAGGCCCCTTTTGGACCAACACCTTTAACACTTAAGAGCATTTCAAATGCTTTCTTTTCACGAAGTGAACGAAACCCAAAAAGTTCCTCACTCGCCTCTTTAACAATATGTGAAATAAAAATTGCAGCAATTGAACCTTCCGGTAGAACGTGCTGAAAATAAATTTGGTGTCCGACACCTGAAGGTGAAAATAATATCAACTCGTTTCCGTCACTGAAAACGACTTCTCCTTGCAATAGTCCAATCATAAAACCTACTTAGAAAATACTTCTTTTAATGTACGCGCTTTTGTACGTGTTGATTTTCCCTTTATTTTTGCTCTTTGTCCACGATTCAACGCGTGACATAAGGCTATAGCAAGGGCATCTGACTCATCATGTGACTTAAATGTAATCTTGCCAAAAATCATCGATAAGGCCTTATCAACACCTTCTTTAGTTGCATGGCCATGACCAGTGACAGTAGATTTTATTAAGTTTGGTGAATATTCTGTGATTTTCCCCTGATACTTCTCAGACAGACCTGCGATAAGTGCTCCACGAGCTTGGGCCAATTTTGATAAAGCAGGGACGCTCTTTACATAGATAAGAGATTCAATTGAGATTTCATCAGGCTTGTGAAGTGAAACAATATCTTTAATTGACATCGAAATAGTAGCGAGACGATCGAGAAATTCCGGTATCTTATCAAATTTTAAGACACCCGAGTCAATGTATTTAAATTTTCGCCCCTCAACTTCAATCACGGCCCAACCAGTGGTACGAGATCCTGGGTCAATTCCAAGAATATACATAACTCTTAGTATAAACGAAAAATTCGAATTTACGAGCGATCTACGCCTTTTATCATATGACCGATATAAAATACTGCTGAGCCACCAATGAATTGATAAAGTTCGAGCATTTCATAATCACCTTTTTGCAATCCAGCAAAAAGACAGAGACCGACTGAGGCAAAACCTATTAATTGTAGTGCTAATCCTAACCAAAAAAACATAAATCAATGAATACGATGTAATTCTGAAATTGCCAATACTTAGTGTTAAAGATAATATAGATCGATGCAAAAAGAAGCTAAATTACTATATGCTCAGCCAGTTATTGAAAAACAGGTTGAAGTCCTCAAAGATGAGTGTAAATCCTTAAAGTCTAAGGATATAACTCCTTGTCTAAAGGTAATCCTTGTTGGCAATAATCCAGGAAGCGTTATTTACACAAATAGTAAGAAAAAATTTGCAGAAAAAATTGGAGCTAGTTGTGAGATCATCAACCTCGATGAATCCACTGGAGAAGAAGAGTTTTTAAAAGTCGTAAACGAATTCAATAATGATGATTTGGTTCACGGTATTCTTATTCAACTCCCACTACCAAAAAGCTTGTCGCAAATTGATACCACAGATCTTGTTGTTCCCCATAAAGATGTCGATGGTTTTCATTATGAAAATGTCGCTAAACTTTATCGTGGTCAACTTGGTGAAACATCCATGATTCCATGTACTCCAAAAGGAATTGTGACCATGGCCAAGTATTATGGAATTGATTTTGCAGGTAAGAGTGTTGTTATTGTTGGAAGAAGTCTTATCGTAGGAAAGCCTCTTTCTCTTCTGCTATCCAATTTAAATGCAACAGTAACTTTAGCTCACTCAAAAACACAAAACCTAAAAGATTTAACTAAAACCGCAGATATAATCGTCACAGCAATCGGTTCACCAAAACTATTCACAAAAGAATATTTTAGAGATGATAATTCTCAGATAATTTTTGATGTTGGAATCAATCGCAGTGAAGATGGAAAATTATGTGGAGATTGTGACTTTGCTAATATCAAAGATCAAGTTGCAGCAATAACACCTGTTCCAAAAGGTGTAGGGCCAATGACAATCTTTAGTGTTTCACAAAACCTCATTAGCGCGGCCAAAAAATAAAATACAAGGACATTTATGAAACAAACATCCCTAACACAGGCCCATCGCGACCTAAAAGCAAAAATGGCAGACTTCGCTGGTTATGAAATGCCTATTCAATATGCAGGAGTAAAGGCAGAAGTTGAAGCTGTCAGAAATAATATTGGTGTCTTTGATGTCTCACATATGGGTGAATTCTTTGTTGAGGGTAAAGACGCTATCGCATTTGTTGATTATATCTTAACTAATGATTTTGCTGGTGCGCAAACAGGTAAAGCTGTGTACTCACCTCTTTGCCGCGAAGACGGAACTGTAGTCGATGATCTTATTGCTTATAAATTGGCCGATGAAAAGATTATGATTTGTGTTAATGCTGCAAATATCGAAAAGGACTGGAGTTGGATTTCCTCAAAAACCGATGGCTTTGATATTTCATTAACAAATAAATCGGATGATTATTCCCTATTAGCGATACAAGGACCAAAGACTGAAGAGGTACTTGCTTCACTAGGTTTTGAGTCCGTTACGAATGCACAATACTACTCAGCTTACGAAAGTGAATGGAGTGGTTGCGACGTTATTATGGCACGAACTGGATATACAGGAGAAGATGGTTTTGAAATTTTTGGAGGCCATGAAACAATTAAGAAATTATGGGCACAGCTTTTAAATGCTGATGTAACTCCATGTGGACTTGCATCTCGTGATGTGCTTAGACTAGAGGTATGTTATCCACTTTACGGCCATGAACTGAATGATGAGTTGACACCACTTGATGCAGCACTCAAATGGACTGTTAAACTTAAAAAAGAAAAGTTTATTGGAAAAGAAGCATTAGATGGATTAACTTCAAAGTATCGTCTAGTGAAGTTATCAATTGATAAAGGTATACCTAGAGAAGGTTATCCTATTTTAAATGAGCAAGATGAAGTTATTGGAAAAGTTACAAGTGGAACAATGTCAGTAACAAACTCCCAAGGTATCTGTCTTGGACTCGTACAAAGAGAACGTTTTCCAGAAAATAAAAAATTTAAAATACAAATTAGAAAGAATATTATAGATACTAATTACCATACAAAACCATTTGTTAGCGGAGGACATAAATAATGAACAACATTCCAACAGAACTAAAATATACTAAAGAACATGAGTGGGTAAAAGCAGAAGGTGATATCGTAACTGTTGGTATTACAGACTTCGCACAAAACTCTCTTGGTGATATTGTTTTCGTTGAACTTCCAGAAGTAGGACAAGAGTTTTCAAAAGATGATACTTTTGGTGTAGTTGAATCAATCAAGTCAGCAAGTGATCTTTATCTTCCAGTATCAGGTGTTGTAACAGAAGTTAATGAAGAGCTTCCTGATACACCAGATAGTCTTAACTCTGATCCATATGATTCATGGATGGTTAAAGTAAAAATGACAAATCAAGATGAGTTAAGTGACCTTTTAAGCAACGAAGATTACGAATCTCTGTGTCAAGAATAATTATTAGAAAATAACTTTTTCTATCATATCAAGGCCCTCTTATAGAGGGCTTTTTTGTATTTCAAACACTTACAAATTCAACATAAAAAATATTTCCATTACCACAATTTTTTCCTTTACGAATGAATGCTAAGGCCTCATACTCCCAATTCTCACTGATATCGAATAAATTGAGACGGGTATTAAATGCACAATAATCAAGAATCTATTCAGCTAATCAACACAGCAATCATTAAGGGTAAAGAAAGAAAGATCGATACTACTTATGAGGATAGATTAAGTCAGGCTTGCAACTCTTCAGCAATCGCAGCGATTTCAAATGCAATTGAACAATTAGCAGAAACTGATCGTATCTCTTACGATCAAGCAGCTATTAAAATTGTGGAAACTATCAAAGAGCTTGATCAAGTTTGGACTGACTATGTTCTTATGGAAGGTATCAACAATATCAAGAAAATGCTTAAAGGAAATACAAAGCACTAGTTCTTTGTAACGGCAAATCCCCAGTCAATATTTGCGAAACCATTTTTCACCATTCCAGCTGGTGGATTTGGAAAAGGTCCTGCTTTATTAAAGGATTCAACCGCTGCATCATCTAGGTCTTTTACTCCAGACGAGCCTTGAACAATAACATTAACAATGTGACCTTTTTCATTTAAAACAACGCGCACATTTGTTAGAAATTTACTTCCTGCTGGGCCTCTGCGGTTTTGACGATAGATGGCCTCCATCTTCTCTCTTAAAGTGCTGCCCCAGTGCTGCTCTAATTGTTGCTTTATTCGAAAGTAGAAACCGTAATACTTATACTCTGTTGTATTTAGCTTAGTGATATCCCCTAATTTAATATCTTCTAAATGGTCATTTGAGCTAGCAATCCCGCGACTATTCTCTGCGCCTGTTTTTGTCCCTTTAACTAGGTTTTGATCTTTTTCTAAAGAGGTATTTTGCGATACTGCAAAGTCTTGAAAACTAATACGTCCTGTTTTTGACTTCGTTAACTTTCTCTTATTTTGCTTCTTTGCTTTCTTCCCTTGAGCCTTTTGGTCAACTTTAGCATTACCAAGGCCCCCAAGATTAAAAGAATCCACAACTTTTGCCTTCGTCTCTCGGTCAACTTTATTATTAGTTTCACTAAGAAACTTGGCCTTATCAGCGAGTTCCTGATTGGCCTTTGCTGTAGTGACAATCTGTCGGGCCTTATTATTTAACTTAAGACGAATGCGTTGAGGCTCTTTCTTATCGAGCTTAGGCAGAGAGAGCATACTCAGAGAAGTCATTTTGGAAGGCATCATCACAAGATGCACAAGTAGCGATGCAGCGATCGCTAGATAGATATAAGTTCTGTGTTTTTTATGAACTAATTCCAAAAAAGGCTCCGAGAAGATGCGCTTTATGCGCTCTTACTATGTCTTCTCGGATAAAATAGCGGAATATTTACGACAAATTTTAATTAATTGTTAAAGAAATCGTCATCTTCTAGGATCGCTCCAGATTCCTGACTATTTTCCTCTTTTTTAAAGTAGTTATTCTTTGAATTTGAACCTGGCTCTGTTCCCTCAACAAAACTTTCCAAAAACTTAGGCCCTGATCCAGTTGCAAGCTCACCAGTTTTCTTATCAATAGAAACATTTACGATTCCAGGAGGCATTTGGAAATCACGCTCACCATAGATTTGAATTGAGCGCTTCATGTATTCATTCCAAATAGGAAGAGAAGCTTTTGTTCCCGTCTCTGGCCAACCCATAGATCGATTGTCATCCATCCCTGTCCAAACACCAGTTACAATATTTTGAGAGAAACCAAGAAACCATGCATCCACATAACTACTTGTGGTTCCAGTCTTACCACCTATGAATTGACTTGTACTAAGAGCTCGTCGTCCAGTTCCGTAATGCACGACACCCTTTAAGAGATTCGTCATAATGTAAGCCAGACGTGGGTCATAGACTTGTTCTTCATTTAAATTTAATAGATATGGATTAACAGCTTCTTTTTCAAATTCATTATGCTCTTTTCCATTTTCATTTTTTTCACGAACATTTTCTGGACGATTTTCATCCTTTGACTCTCTTGCTAACTTTTCAAGCTCAAGCTTTGATTGAGTCGCAAAATCATCTTGAAAGAAGTACTCCTTACCATTTCGATCTGTAATTGAAATAATCGACTTTGGTAGAACCTTCTTTCCACCATTTGGAAAGATTGAATATGCTCGAATCATTTCAAGTAGTGTTACTCCAAATGATCCTAAAGATATTGAAAGATCATTTGGCATATCAGCATGAAAATCAATACGATCTAAGAAGTTAAAGATTTTATCCATCCCTAAATCAAGGGCCAACTTAATTGTTGGTATATTACGACTATGTTCAAGAGCTTCCCTTAGGGTCATAGGCCCTTTAAACTTACCATCATAATTTCTCGGCTTCCAATTTAACTCTTGATTAGCACCACCAAGGGCCTCCGGTGTGTCGAGAATGATTGTATTAGGAAGGTAACCATTTTCTAAAGCGGCTGCAAAGAGAAGAGGCTTAAATGCAGAACCTGGCTGACGCTTTGATTGTAATGCACGATTAAACTCACTCTTGTCAAAGTCTACACCTCCGACCATTGAAACAACTTCACCAGTGAATGGATTTAAACTCATCAGTGCTGCTTGAACATCAGGCTCCTGTTCTAGAGCACACATCAAATAATTTTGATCCTTTAGGTGCTTATAATCCTTCATGCGTCTAAAATCATCACGATATGTTTTATAAATTGTATTCTCTAGTTTAGTACTAAAGTCAGTGATGCGAACTTGGATAACGTCACCCTTTTTAAGGATCGTATTTGGATTTTTAACATATCCCCAATATTTAACATTATCAGTAATCGCTCTTTCGTGCGCCCAACGATAGTGATGATAAGGTATTACGCCAGTTATCCCACCGACAGAAATAATTATATTTCTCATACGGCTATCAAGACGAAGAACGACAGCTTTATAAAGCTTGTCTTTTTCTAAGTATTTAAGAAGTTGGTCTTCACTATTATAACCAGTGTAAAAACGTGAAGAATATAGTTTAGACATCTGTTCCTGAGTAAACTCTTTAAGAACCTCTAACTCATCTTCTTGCATTTGAATTTCATATTCTCTTTCATTATCTTCAGTCAGAGTAAAGTAATTAGACTTATCTTTATAAAGGTCCTTTCTAAACTTTTCGATATATTCATCTAGCTTTTCAAGATCGATATGACCAACAGGACCTTTATATCCTTGTCTCTTATCAATTTCTTTCGCCCCTTCTAAAATACTCTCTTCGGCAGTTTTTTGAAGTTCGTAATTAAGAGTCGTTTGAACAGTAAACCCATTAGTTAAGAAGTTTTCCTCGCCAACGATATCAATTGCTTGACGACGTACCCAATCAGTAAAATAGCCAGCTAAAAAAGGACTATTCTTACGTAGTTGATATTTAATCTTTTCTTGTAATGCTTCTTGATATTCTTCTTTTGTAATTTTCTTATTAGCAAACATTCTACCTAGAACATAGGCTTGTCTTGTTTTTGCATGTTGAGGATTTCGATAAGGAGAATACTTTCCAGGAGCAACTAAAAGTCCAGCAATAAGAGCGGACTCTGCGACTGTGGCCTCACTTAATTCCTTATTAAAGTAACCTTCAAAAGCAGATTTAATTCCATAATATCCTCCACCTAGATACACTTGATTAAGATATAAATAGAGAATCTCTTTCTTATTAAAACGTTTCTCAATTTTTTGTGCCAAAAGAAAGTCTTTTATCTTACGAGTTATTGATCTTTCTGAAGTTAGAAGAAGAGATTTTGCGACCTGCTGAGTAATCGTTGAACCACCTTGAACAACACGTCCAGCCTTGATATTGGCAACAAATGCACGAAGAACACCGACATAATCAACACCTTCGTGTTCGTAGAAGTTTGAGTCCTCTGCTGATAAAAAAGCATCAACAACTCTTGGCGGGATATCATCAAACTCAACTAACTCTCGGTTTTGTTTCCCTATATTATAAAGTATCACACCATCCTTAGATAATATCTTTGATTTAATTGGTGGATTATAATCTGCAAGGCTACTGATTTTTGGCAGTGTAAATGAAAAGTACACTAAGACAGAAAAGCAAGCGAGTCCTCCAATCAAAACTAGAAAGGACATTAAGACGACTAATCGTTTAAAATATTTCATAAATTCTCTTTTATTATTTCACACTTCTTAACTAAGCTGTAATTTTGCTTTGGCATATTGATTTGAACCATTTTACCATTTATATGATTTTTAGAAACCGATAACTTTTTATCATATGAGAAGAAAAAAACTTTATTTGCAATTAAAGGTGAACCCTTTGTTACATCGACTTTATAAGCACCGTTCATAATTAATTTATTCAATTTAATATTATTTCTTATATTGCTATCGATATCACCTTTAGTATCAAAGGAAATTGTTTTATCTTTCGGCTTTGCAAGATAGAGGGCCACCGTTGAGCGCTTAATCGCTTTCTTAGAAAGAGAAAGCTCTTCGAGCATATCATCAATATCCTCTTTATCTTTAAGTCTGAAGAATTTCCACTTAACAAGTTCAGGCTTCTTAGTCTGGGAAAAGAGGGCGGCCACAACAGCAGACTTCCCTAGGCCAGCTACAAAATTAATTTTCACGTCACTCTTTAGTAAACAAGAAACGTAGTCCATCACATCGGTATTATAAGATGAATTTGGACCGATAATAATTCCAGCAGTCTGAATTCTTTCAACCTCTTCAACAACGCTTTCACTTGCAACTTGTCCTGGGCCATATTCCGTATAAGATGACTTCTCATCTACATCTGGAACAACCTGCTGATCATCGGTATCAACGGAGATGGTAACAACTCTATCCTCACTAGTTGCGCGCTCCTTTGTTTGGCATGTATTACTTAATAAAAGTAAGACGAGAAATGTTAAGATGAAATTTATCTTATTCAATCTCTTTTTCTTCCAGCTTATCAGTGAGTTCTAGAACTTTTTTCTCAACTTTTTCAAGGTAGCCTTTACTATCAGTATATAGTTTCACTCCCTCTTCAAAGTTCTTTAAGCTATCGTCTAAAGTTAACTCACCAGACTCAAGCCCATGAACTAGTTCCTCTAATCTTTGTAGGTTTTTTTCAATATCAATCTTCTTGGCCATGTTTCACCGTGTCATTTTTTCAACATTAATAGATCTTCAATGACATAATATTCCCATACTTTACGTATTCTTTAAATAAAAATGCGTAATAATGGACACTTACATCATGGGTCAATTTTACCTATGTAGGTAATTTGGCACCTCGGTTGATATAGTAGAAGAAGAATTTGCCAGGAGGGCAGATGAAAGAATTATGGGTACCGCTATCCGGTGCAATCGCACAACAACAGAAAGTTGATACAATTGCCAATAATGTTGCAAATGCCAACACGCCAGGCTTTAAAAAAGATCAACTCGCATTCAAAGAGTATCTAACGGCCCTCGATAAAGGGACGCAGGATATCGACTTGCCTAATAAAGAATGGGCGCCAGAAGACTTCTACCGTAGTTATGGAGCAGAACATGCAATGGTAAAAGTAGATGGCTCATATACAAACTTTAAGCAAGGGACGCTCTCTCCTACAAGTAATCCACTCGATATTGGACTACGAGGAAAGGGATTTCTAACCATCGATACTCCAAAAGGTATTCGCTATACACGAAGAGGCACTCTTTCATTACGACAAGATGGAATCCTAACGACACAAGAAGGATATCCTGTCATTGGCCGTGATGATAATGAGCCAATTGCAATCCCACCAGGGACAAAGAATATTACCATCGCATTAGATGGAGCAGTTTATGCCAATAATAATCAAGTTGGCGCACTTAATATTGCTGAATTCAATGATATTCATGCCCTAAGGAAAGAAGGGAACTCATTATTTGTGAATAATAATGAGGGCAATCTAAAAGAACAAACAAACACATCAATCCATCAAGGCTTTGTGGAACAATCAAATGTTAATGCTGTATCTGAAATGTCAGACCTTATTAAGGCGCACAGACATTTCGATTCAATTCAAAAAGCAATTAAAACTTATGATTCAATTAGCTCTAAAGCAGTTAATGAGATGATTAAATTCTGAGGTAATATGAAGAACTTTATACTATTTATTACATTTCTATTCATGGCCCGTTACTCTTTTGGAATGATGAAGGCACTCGATATTTCAGCAACAGGTATGGCCACACAAGAGATGCACGTTAATACGATATCTAACAACGTGGCAAACCTAAATACAATTGGCTATAAGAAACAAAGAGCTGAATCTCAAGAGCTTATGTATGAAACAATCAAGGAAGCTGGATCGAGATCAGATGCTAATTCTAACTACACTATTGGTGTACAAGTTGGTTCTGGCTCTAAGATCAGTGGAGTAAGAAAAGTATTTTCTGCTGGTGCTCCTAAAGTAACAAATAACCCATTTGATCTTATGATCAATGGAGATGGCTTTTTCGGCATTATTAAACCAAATGGAGAACTTCGTTTTACTAGAGATGGTGCTTTTAATGTAAATGCTCAAGGACAACTAGTCACAAAAGAAGGCTATCAAGTATTTCCTGGAATAACATTTCCTCCAGGTGTTGCAAGCGTCAGCATTGGAAATGACGGAACATGTGAAGCCTACTTTACAGGACAAGTTGAACCACAAAACGTAGGACAAATTCCAGTTTTTACATTCGTAAATAATCCGGGACTACACTCTGACGGAAATAACCTTTATCGCCAAACAACGGCCAGTGGACAACCGATCCAAGGAATTGCAGGCGTAAACAATACAGGATCACTACAACAAGGTGCCCTAGAGATGGCAAATGTTAGTCTTATGAATGAGATGACTGATCTAATCAAGGCACAAAGAGCATATGAAATGAACTCTAAAGTAATGGGTGTTGCTGATCAAATGCTACAAACAGTTAATAACATCACAAGGTAATAAGGTTAATACGAAAAGATGATTAAAAAATTAATTATTCCATTCTTATTCACTTCATTAACAAGCTCGATGACAAGTGCTTGTAAAGTATCATTTGCTGATAAAGTATATCGTGTGAACAACGCTAGAGTGACATTCACTCAACAAGGTTGTAATCGCAGTCAGATTGAAATCTTAAATGAAATTCTACAAGAAGTGACTGGAAACTTAAACCTTCATCATAGTCGTGAGCTAGCGCAAAATCAGATTCAATTAATGACTAAAGAAACTGTTTTTGTAAGTCTTGAAGACAGTATAAAAAATCAATTTTCGATACCTCATAACTGGAAAGTAGAATTCCACTCAAGAAAACCTCTCGAATCTATTTCTGTAGATCGACTAACTTCATTAGAGTTTGCATGTAATCAATGTAAAAAGCTCGGAAGGAATAAAGTTAAAGTCACATATGACAACAAAATAAAATGGCTAGATATAGAAGTAAAAAAACCTGTAAAAGCTGTTGTTGCAACTAATGAGATAAACTTAAGTTACAAGTCTATTGATAAAAACAATGTAAAGAAGAAAACAATTTATACAACAGATGAAAAAGCAGTTTTTAAAAACATCGAAGAGATTCCATTTTATAAATCAAATAAAGTGATCTCTCCGGGTGAAGTAATTAAAAAGAGAGACCTCACTCCAATAAACTTAGTATCTTTTGGTGTGCCAGTTAAAGTCACACTTATAAATAACGGAATTAAATTATCAGGGACAGGTACGCCATTATCTGTTGGTAAGCTAGAAGACTTTATTAAAGTTAAAAATGTGAAAACCAACAAAGTGTATACAGCAAAGGTCGTCGGTCTCAACGAAGTAAAGGTTGAATTATGAGATTGTATTTATTATTAGTTTTTTCATTGATGACTACTTCATGTGCTAACTACATCAGTAAAATGTACACAGAACTTGATGGGCCACAAAGAAGACAGGTAGAGCAACAACGTCGTGCAAATGCAGATAGTAAATTTGACCAATATCGCCGATCGAGAAGAAGTGCAGATGCACCACAAGACAGAAGAAGTCTTACTTCAACGACTCGACCAAATGTACAGCCTCAGGTTAAAAGACAATATTCTAAAACAGTTAGTCCTCGAGTTACTGCAAGTAATTTTTATGACAATAGAAATGATGGAAGCCTTTGGGCCGGTGACGGTAACGAGAATTACCTTTTCACAAAAAATAAATGGAAAAGAAATGGAGACATTATTTTAGTTAATGTTCAAACACGTTTAAAAAATGAAATTACAATGGAATTAAAACGTGCTTTTCCACCAATTCCTAAACTTGGCGCAACACCGAATAAAGAAGGTGAACAACAGGCTGGACAACAACAAGCTGCCGCTGAAGGTGCTGGCGATGATGAAGACAAAAGCGCAGACAGCAAGATTCACGATAAGATCTCTGGGGTTATTGTAGAAGAAATCAGTCGTGATCACCTATTAGTACGTGGTCAGAAAAATGTATTATTTAAAAATCGTAAACACTTAATTGAGCTACAGGCACTCATCTCTCGTAAAGATATTAATGAAGATGACACTGTAAATTCGACAAAGTTCTTAGAAAGCTCTGTTACAGTATTGAGGTAATAAATGTTTAAAAAGCTAATTTTTGGATTAATTCTTCTTTCATTTGGAACGCATGTCGATGCAAAGATGAGTCGATTAAAGGACCTTGTCGATGTAAAGGGTGTTCGTAAGAACCCTATCGTTGGGTACGGACTTGTCGTCGGTCTTAATGGAACTGGAGATGGTGGTGGAGAAATTACGAATACATCACTAAAGCGTATGTTTCAAAAGCTTGGACTGAATCCACAAAATGAAATCAGCTCAAAAAATGTCGCAGCAGTTATTGTAACAGCACAATTGCCATCATTTAGCCGTGTTGGTCAAAAAATAGATGTAACGATCTCTTCAATTGGAGATGCTTCATCACTAGCTGGGGGGACTCTTTTAATCACTCCACTAAAAGGTGGTGATGGAAATGTTTACGCTGTAGCAAATGGCCCGATCTCTATCGGTGGCCTTGACAAGGGAAAGAAGTTTGCAACAACTGGCCTAATTCCACACGGTGCCACAGTAGAGCGTGAACTGAAGTTAAATTTCGACAAAAAGAAGTCATTACGTCTTGCTCTAAAAAACCCAGACTTTACGACAGCTGCTCGAATTGAAAAAACAATCAACCAAGAACTTGGTGGAAAATATGCAATAGCAAAAGACTCAAATACTGTGGATATCATCATCCCTATTCAGTATCAGAGAAAAATAGTTCAGCTTCTAGCAATCATTGAGAATTTTCGAGTTCACACTGATCGCATTGCAAAAATTATCATCAATGAACGCACTGGTACTATTGTTGCCGGCGGAGATATTGCTGTAAAACCTGTAGCGATCTCACACGGTGGGCTAAATATCCAAGTAAATAACCAGGATAAAGAAGGCACGCCTGAAAATGTAAAATTTGTGGATAAGTCCACAACCCTTAATGAATTAGTGAAGAGCTTAAATGCTCTTGGTGCAACACCGGAAGACCTTATTTCGATATTTCAAGCACTTAAGCGAAATGGTGCTCTAATTGGAGAAATTGAGTTAATTTAAGTTTGCATGTCAAATAGCATTTTTTACCATTTTTTAAGGCCCGGTATAAAAAACCTTAAAAAAATGTTAAAATAATTAATGTTAATGGGCTTTTCGAGGATTGAATAGCCAGAAACTCAGGATGAGTTATATGAATGAAGTAAAAATTCATCGACCTCAAATTCAAAATAGAAATGCAATGAATAATGCATCTAATTCTATTCGTCCTGAAGAATCTGAAAAGTACATTCCCGAAGAGATCAAAAGTGCAGCACAAGGGCTAGAAGCACAGTTTAACGAGTTAATGGTTAAAGAAATGACAAAGAACCTAAACGCAGGCGTTCAAGGTACAGCAGGAAATTTCTACAAAGGACTATTAACAAGCGAAAGGGCCAAGGCACTTGTGAATGAGGATAGCCAAATACAGAAATTAATTTTGAATGAGATTTATCCTAAACACATGAGGAATTCTCAAAATTATCAAAACTATTTGGACAATAAGAATAAGTACGCACAACACAATATTAAAATGGATGAAGGGCCAACTCAACCCTCACAGGAAGTCGCAATAAAGCGCAAAAACCAAATTGGAGTAAAGTATGAGTAGTGTACAGAATACGAGATCTAGTTTCTTCCCAAACTCAAGAACTCAAAATGAGCGAGCTCAGGATGTTCAGAAACAATCTCCAATTAAAAGGAATTCAACAGCTCAAAAGGCATATATCGACAACCAAACAAGTCGTGATGCTAAGGTAACGATTCCAGAAGCTGTAAAGGACTTTGCACAAATTAAAAAAGCCGTCGATGCGGCACCAGAAATGGATAATAGCGCCAAGATCGCTGCCCTTAAGGCACAGATCCAAGGTGGAACTTATAAAATGGACTATGAAAAAATGGCCGACAAAATACTCGGTGAGGAATTTGGAGTCTAATGAAAACACAACTTGCAAAATATTATTTTCAAATTACAGATATTTGGAAGTCGCAATGTGAGCTTCACTATAAGCTTTTCGACCTTACATGTGATGAGTATGCATTGTTACTTGAAAGCGATCTAGAAAAGCTGGAAGAGAAAGTTGCTCAAAAAGCATTAATCGTTTCTGAAATAGAAAAGAACGAGTACTTACGCAATGATATTCTTGCAACGATAAAAAAAGATTACAAAGAGCTTGAAGTAAACTCTATCAATGACCTACTCGACTTCTTTGCAAAGTTTGAAGCGGAAAAAGAAGGAAAGCATCTCTATCGTTTTAATGCTCTACTCGTTGATATTATTGAAAAGATTCAGGCGCAAAATAAGAAGAATCAATTATTTATTAATAAAGCACTCAGCTCTCTTCGCGAGATCAGGGAAAGTGCCATGGGTACAAAAACTGTATCTACATATAATGCAAAAGGAATGACTCAGGAGAGATCTCTTGGGCGCAATCCATAGCACGGAGAAAATTTGTCATCACGCCTTTTAAACATTGGGAATACGGGACTATCAGCTTCAAAGAAAGCTCTTGAAGTTACGTCTCACAATATTTCAAATGCGAATACTGAAGGGTATTCACGTCAACGCGTGCATCAACAAGCAAATACTCCACTAATTAAGGATGGACTTGTAACAGGTAGTGGTACTCGCATTAGAGATATTAATCGTGTCCATGATAAATTTGTTGAAAAGAAATTAAGAGACGCAAATACTGACAAGTCTTATTACGATAATAGATCCCAACAAATGGGGCGTATCGAAGACATCTTCAATGAAATCGATAATCAAGGTCTGAATCAGATCTTAAACAACTTCTTCAACTCATTTAGAGATCTTGCAAATCAACCAGAAAATGAAACGGTACGATCTGTTGTTCGCGATAAGGCACAACTTATTGTTAAAGACTTTCGTCGAATTGCTGAAACTCTCGACGAAATCTCGAGAAGTATCGATGACAAAATTTCTTTAAATATCAAAGATGCTAATCAGCATATTGAAACAATTGGTCAGCTAAATCGTAAGATTCGTGAACTAGAAGCAAATGGTGACGAAACCGGAGATATGCGAGATCAACGAGATCTTGCAATTAAAGAACTATCTAAAATTGTTAAGATCCATACTTATGAAGATGAACGTGGAAATTATAACGTTCAAGCACCAGGAGTTGGGACACTTGTAACAGCGGCCCAAACTCAAACACTTGGAACATACGTCTTTGGAAAAGAAGACTCAACAAGTGGTCAAGATGGTTCTGTAGAAGTTTTTTGGGCCTCAAGATCTGGTCAACAAATTACTGAAAAATTTAAAGGTGGATCACTTGGTGCAGTCATCAAGGTAAGAAACCACGATATTAAAGCACTAAGAGAAAAACTCGATCAAACGGCTTTTGAATTTATGAATTATGTTAATGCAATTCACAGAAGAGGATTTGTTAATCGAGAGATTCAAACTGATGCCCAAGGAAATCCGGTTACAGTTGATTCTAAAGGGCCGACAACTGGATTAAATTTCTTTAAAGAGCCAACTCAGATTGAAGGTGCGGCGCTTAGACTTGATTTAAGTGATGCCATTAAGTCTGACGTTTCAAATATTGCAACGGCACTTTCTCCAAATAGTCCCGGGGATAACCGTGTCGCAATTGCTATCTCTAAGCTTCAACACGAAAGACTTATGGGAGATGGTACAGCAACGATTGAAGAGGACTACCTAAAGACTGTCGGAAATGTCGGTTTAGAAACAGGAAAAGCAAAGCTAGACGCTGAACAATCGGAAGGCTTACTTGCACAGGCAAACTCTATTCGAGAAAGAATCAGTGGTGTTTCAATTGATGAAGAAGCGGCAAATATGATCAAGTATCAGCACGCTTACGAAGCAGCAGCTAAAGTAATGCAAACTGCAAATGAAATGTTTGATACTGTTTTATCAATAAAGCAGTAATTAGGAATATAAGTAATGACAAGAGTGTCTGAAAATTCAACGACTTTATCAATTAGGCATACGCTTAATAAGCATAAGTCTAAGATGGAAGACCTTCAAATGAAGGGGACAACTCTTAAAAGCATGCGTAAGCCATCAGACAATCCCGCTGCAAATATTGAAGCATTACAAATATCAAGTGTTACAAATGATAATGCTCAATTTAAAAGAAATGCAGACTTTGCAATACTCCAATTAAATATTACAGAAAAAGCATTAGAGAATTTAACTGATGTTGTTAATAAGGCAAAAGAAATTGCAATCGCTCAATCATCAGATATTTATAATGCCGATGTAAGACGAAATGTTGCAAACGAAGTACACCAATTACGTAACCTTGCATTATCTATCGCCAATAAGCGAGTTGGTCAACGTTATATCTTTTCAGGATATAAGACACTGCAAGCTCCGTTTGATGAAAATGGTAAATATCTTGGTGATACAGGTCACACAACGTTAGAAGTTGGAAAAGACTTCTTTGTTCAGGTTAATCTTCATGGGAAAGAAGTTTTTATGGCCGAGTCTGAGTCAGACTCTAAAGTAAAACATCCTCTTGAGAAGTTTCCTGAAATGGCCGCAGGAAAAGATAGAAATAAGAATAGAGAAATTGAATCAGTTGAAGCAAATAATCGTGACATCGCATCAGTTGGTGAAGATGCTGGTAAATATACTGAGACGGCCAATATATTTGGACTACTCGACTCCCTTGCCATTTCATTAGAAAATAATGATCCAAAGCAAATTCAAAACTTACTTGAAAAATTTGATACGGCCATTACACGTCTTGTAACTTTAAGAACAAGAGTTGGTTCTGTTTCAAGTTCAGTTATGAGTAATGTGAACACAATTGAAGCAAACGATATTAGCAATATGGAAAGAAAGAGTAAGCTCGTCGATGCAGATGTAACTGAATTATTCTCAGACATCACGCGTCAACAAGAGATCTTAAAAACAGCATATAAAACATCCGAGGGGCTCTTAAATAGAAACCTCTTAGACTTTCTGCGATAACACGCTGCTGCTACTTTTTTTTTATTTAGTTGATTTTTTACTTGATTTTTAAAGTTTTGAATAATATATGAACTCTACCTGATGAATCAGGAAGGTTCAAAATTGAGGATGTGAAATGCTGGTTTTAACAAGGAAGCTAGGGGAAAGTATTGCTATAGACGATCATATTAAGATCGTTGTCGTACAAATTAAAGGTAAACAAGTTCGTCTTGGAATCAAGGCCCCGAAGGAAACAAAAATTCACCGAGAAGAGGTCTACAAGGCCATTCAAGAGCAAAATTATGAAGCTTCTCAGGCTGGACCAGATAGTCTTAACGATCTCGCAGACGCCCTGCGCAACAAGAAATAAATTCCGCTTGCTCTTTTGCCCCTACGACTGTTAAAATCTGTTATCAAGTTCTGAAACTTGAATTCGGAGGAACGACACAGTGAAAGTAAGCACAACACGATTTGGGGAATTAGAAGTTAATAAAAAAGATATCATCAAATTTGATGAAGGTATTCTTGGGTTTGAAAACCTTAAAGAATTCTTTGTTGTTGATCCAGGTGATCAAACACTTATTCTTTGGCTACAATCAGTAGATGATGGAGCAACAGCTTTCCCAATCATTGAACCAAAAATCTTTAAAGAAGATTATTCTATCAGCCTATTACCAGCTGAATTAAATAGCCTTAAGCTAGAGAATCTCACAAACGCAAGCGTTTATACAATCCTAACAATTCCTTCGGATGTAACGCTTATGTCGGCTAACTTAAAGGCACCAATCATTATTAATAACGACACTCACAAAGCACGTCAGATTGTACTTCAAGATAATAAACTAGAAGTAAAATTTGAAATGTATGCGGCCCTGAAGAAGTCGATTGTTAATTTTCATTCTGATGATTCTGTTCGTACAAATGTTAATGTTTCAAATGAGCCAACTGTTGTTGAGCAAAGTGAAACAACAAATACAGAACGTACAGCAGAAGCTTAATTTAAATTTTCCAAATTTATATATAAAAAAAGCACCATGTACATGGTGCTTTTTTATTTTAAAATCTCTTTTTTATTTCTTATAAAGTAGTTTCTGTCGCATTCTTAGCAAAGTTTAAATACATTTGTGCTTCATTATTAAGAGGATCAACAGATACAACTTTTTCCCATTCAGAAGTAGCATTTAAAACATCACCTTTACCATAGTGTAGAACACCAAGTGCAATACGACCTGGAAGATAGTCAGGTCTTTCATTCTTAAGTTTTGAAAGTTCTTCAAATGACTTATTAACAAAGCCTTTCTTAGCATAGACTTTTGCAATCTTTACTCTGGCCTCTAAATTTTCTGGATCAAGCTTTAATACTTTTCCGTATTCAAATAGAGCTTCATCAAAACGATTATATGTTAGATATAAATCAGCTAACTCATAGTGCTTAATCGCAAATTTACGATCAATATGATTATCATTAAGCTCAGAGCTCTTAGAGTTAACCTTAACCTTTTGTGAAGCAACCTGAAAGATCTTACTTGCTTCTTCATATTGTCCAATATCATTATAGAGAACCGATAAGCTAACAGCTGCATCTGTGTGATCTGGCCTTACTTCTAAAACTTTTTTGAAAGCTTTAATGGCCTTAGAGATCTCACCCGTTAAATGAAAAATATTAGCAATTGAAAAAAGAGCATCAGCATCTTTTGGATCAATATCTAAGAGTTCATTATAAATTGATATCGCTTTATTAAATTCACGATTATCAAAAGCAACCTTGGCCTTCTTAGATAATTTCTCTTGTTCAAATGACTTCATCATAATTGGCGTCCCCTATCTTAAGCACTCTTTTACATCACTTTTTAAGTTAGAAAGATCACCATCTTTATATAAATAGCGATAATTTTTAAAAACTAACTCACAAAGCTCTGGCCTTGCACTTTTTAAACCAATTGTTACCAAACGATCACTGGCAAGTTTTTTAACTTTATCATCATTGAATCGATTCAATAAATTCTTATAGCGAAAAGCCGCTGATTGAAAGTCTTCCGTTTTATAATAGAAGTTGGCAATGTATAGCTCTTTATCTTTTAGCATCTTATAACATTCATCAATTTTATCCTTAGCATCTTTCAGATACTTTGAGTTTGGATATAAACTTCTTAGCTCATTAAAATATTTAATGGCCTGTTTAGCGGCAGTAAGATCGCGATCAAATGTTGATGGCTTCTGTTTATAATAGGCTTCTGCAATCTTAAAAGTTACATAATCCATTCTTGGATGTTTTGGATGAAAGTCCTTAAACAAAAGATATGCAGCAGCAGATTCCTCATAGTTTTCCTGTAAATATAGGATGTCTGCCTGCATTAACTCAGCAGAGGTTGCATAGTAACTATATGGATATTGAGATTTAATTGTATTTAATTTTTCAAGCGCCATAATATAACGCTCTGATTCTTTAAGCCTTGTGGCCTCTTTAAATAAAACCTCTGCCTCAGTACTACCTTTTGGTCGATTTACTGCGCAGGAAGTCAAAACAAGAATTGAAAATAATAATGTAAGATACTTAAGCACTTGGCCCCCTATATATAGGGAAATTCTAGCACTTAACAATAATACCCGTCAAAGCTAATAGCCTTCTTCGTAAACATCTTTAAGAACTTGATCAATTAATAGCTTAATTGCGGCCGCTAATGGAATTGAAATAATCATTCCCGTAATTCCAATCATTTGAGAGCCAAGAATAACACTCCCTACAACAACAACTGGGTGGAGGTTAACGATTTTTGAAACAAGTAATGGAAAGACAATTGCGATATCAATGGCATTGGCAACAAGATAGAGGATTAAAACACCACCAAAGTCTGTGCCCATTCCGTATTCGGCGGCAATAAAGATTAATGCAGGAACAGAGCCAAATAATGGGCCTAGATAAGGGATAATATTAGTAACTGCTGCAAGGATTCCAAAGATCAGAGAAAAGCGGATATCCATAAAGAATAGGCCCGCAAAAATTATGATCCCTAAAATACTGGCCTCAATAACCTTAGCCAGAATATAGTCACCAATACGACGATTAAATTGAAATGAGAGATGATAAAGCTTTTCAAAGTACTTATTAGGTAAAAGTCTTGTGACCTTCTCTCTGAATGTTCTCATATCTCTTAATGTGAAAAAGAGAAATAAAGGCACAATAAAAAACAATTCCAGTGCCGTACCAAGAAACTTTGGCAGTACCAATACAAAAGCACTGATCTCATCTTTTACAAAGTTCAAGGTTTGTAAAAGGTACTCATTACTTAAACGATAGCCAGACCTTGCTTCAACAAATGCCTGCAGAGATGAGTAACTTGTTTTTAGGAAATATTCTACTTTTGGAATATAAACTTCTAAATTATTTAATTCACTCACCATTATTGGAGTAACCTTTACCACTGGATAAATTGTAGCAAATAGAAAGATGACAACAAGGATGGCCGAGGAAAGGTTTCGATTTATATGATAACGTTCAATAAATAATAATATTGGATTTAGAATCAGAGTTAGAATGTAGCAAATTAAAAGAGGCGTTGCGACTCTAGGAAATAGAAAAAACAGGCCCATGCAACAGAGGATAAATAATCCAAAAATTATGGCCCTTAGACGATCATTACTGGTCATTTTTTTCTTTCTCTTCATTTAGTGCATTTACTTCATCATTTAAATCAGAGTTCTCAACCTTAAGTTTTCTAATTTCTCTTGCAAGAATATGTAACTTCTTTACAACTAGCTCACTCATTGCTTGGAGGAACTTAGAAGAGAGTCCCGGCTTTTCTGTAATCATTAGCTCGAGATCAGGTTTAAAAATTCCCAGCATCTCAAGTGGCTCTGAAGCAACTGCAGACACAGAACGCTTATGACCTTCTTCAAGTAGACCAATCTCTCCCAGGTAGTCCCTTCTTTCAAGATTAGTTACATGAAACTTCTTTCCACTTCGCTCTGTATAAAGTTCAACACGACCAGAGACAATGATGTAGAAGCCAATTCCAAAGTCACCTTCTTTGAAGATAACCTCACCTTTTTCATATGTTCTTTTGTGAAAGTATTTTGAAAGTTGAAATAATTCAAATTCACCGAGATTTCTTAAGATAACAGTTTCTCTTAGCAGATATGGGATGGTTACCTTATTGCTTTTAATAAGAGGATTAATCGACCACAAAAACTTTATTAAGTTAATATCGATTTGATCTTCTTTAGAATACTTCTCAGTCATAAATTACCTTTAATAAGTTTCAATGGAATCGGACTTAACCCAACCCTTAACGCTACTTGGCCAATAAATAAAAGACCATCCCTCATTCGCCTTAGAGATAATCACTCTAAGTCCTTCACGTGCCTGCTGGTTATGTTCAAAAATTGCAGAAGGTCCTTCATGGACTTGCGTATCTTTCATCACAACAGCATTATTATATGTTGCTTTCAAATAGATGCTATTGAAAATAGCAGGACTGAGTGAAACGATAAATAAAATAAAAATAATACCTTTATGAATTTTAGTTCTCCAATTTAAAACTAAAACAATCAAAAGTAGTACCAAGGTAATACTAGTATAATAAACACTTGGTATATCAAGGCCTTTGGCAACAAGATTATACTCCTGACTACCTAAGTCATATTGAGTCTTAATATATTCGATATTATTGGTTACGAGCTTATCTTGCTGACCTAGCTGATATGACTTTTCAAGATAAAGTCTGGCTGCTCCAAGGTCTTCTAATTTCAAGTACGCGGTGCCCAAATTGTAAAAATACTGAGCATCGATAAATAGACTTTTATTTTTAATTAGAAGATCTTTATAAGCTTCATAATCTTTATTTTTATAAAGTTCTTCCAATTCTTTTAGTGGATTTCCTGTGTTAGTATCTGGCATAAATTTATTATCTATTTGGCTTGTAGCCTTTGCAAGTGAGTGATAATTCTACCACATAAAAAAAGTAAAAAAGAGGTGAGTTATGGAATACGGCGTTAGAAACAATGAAATAAATGATCAATTTGATAAGCTATTCTCTTCAATTCTTAAAGAGCAGAAGAATTTTATGGAAGTTCGTGGGCCACAAGAAGGAAAAGAGCATCTAGTTGAAGAAACTTTAAAAGCTTATAATCAAGAAAGAGGTAAAGGTATCTACTTTAACTATGTTTCATCTGGACGCGGACACGGGCCATTCACTGAGTTAATTGACGGTTCAGTAAAGTATGACTTAATCGGCGGTATTGGTCCTAACCTACTTGGTCACTCACATCCTATCTATATTAAGTCACACCTTGAGGCAGCTCTTGGTGACTCAGTTATGTGTGGAAATCTTCAACCATATCCACAAGCAATAGAATTAACAAATAATCTGCTTAGTGCAGTTAAAGAAAGTAACCTGAAGCACTTTTGGTTTACAGGTTCAGGTAGTTTTGCAAATGATCTAGCTCTTAAGCTTGTTTGGCAAAAGAAAGATCCTGCTTATCGTGTGATTGCTTTCAAGAAAGCTTTTGCAGGTAGAAGTGTTGCTACTCAGGATATCACACATAATGCTAATTACCGTCAAGGGATGCCTAAGTCTTTAGATGTTGATCACGTTCCACATTTTGATCAAAACAACCCTGAGGACTCATTAAAGAATACACTAGCGGCACTTGAGGAAGTTACAGCGAAACACCCAAATCAGCACTGTGCAATTATGCTTGAAATTATTCAAGGTGAAGGTGGGTTTATCTTTGGACCAAAAGAATATTACGAAGAAATTTTTAAGTGGGCCAAGAAGAAAGGTTTATATATTTGGATTGATGAAGTTCAAACATTTGGTAGAACAAGAGAATTATTTGCATTCCAAACAATGGGCCTAGATAAGTATGTCGATATTGTTTCTGTAGGAAAGGCCCTACAAGTTTGTGGTGTCCTTTATAGTGAAGAATTAAACCCTAAGCCTGGTTTAATTGCAGGTACTTTCAATGGATCTGTTTCAGCACTTTCAACAGGAAGTAAACTTGTTAAGTATCTAACAGAAGGTAATTTCTACGGAGATAATGGACGTATCAAAGAATTAGAAGATAAGTTCATCACAAAGCTAACTCACCTAATGAAGAACTCTTGTAAAGACAAGATGACTTATGTTGGTGGTATTGGAACAATGATAGCTTTTGAAGTCGGTGACTCAACAACTGAAACCGTTTCAAAATTTGTTAAGGCTTTATTTAATAACGGAATCGTTGCCTTTATGGCCGGTAAAGAACCAACGCGAGTTAGACTACTTCTGCCTCTTGCTATGACTGATGAGCATATTGATGACATCATTTCTATAATTGAAAAAACAATCTTAGAAGAAATAAATTAGGGAAAGAAAAAAATGTTTCGAATAAGACCTGTTAAAAAAGAAGACTTAGAAGATTTATATGATCTTTCGGGATTATATACTTTTATTAACTTACCTCATGATAAGGAGTTAATAGAAAGTAAGATCAATAGTTCTCTTCGCTCTTTTAAACAAATGAGTTCTGATCTTTCACGAGATCATTATATTTTCGTGCTAGAAGATCTTGAGGCAAATAGAGTTATTGGCTGCTCTATGATTCACGCACGTCATGGTGATGAACATGAGCCTCATTTTTATTTGAAAGTTGGACAAGAAAATAAATTTTCCCAAACAATAAATACAGGCTTCATACACGGAACCCTGAAGCTTGGCTACGATACAGATGGGCCAACAGAAATTGGTGGCCTTATCCTTGATCCAAGTTATCGAGGCAATCCTAATAAACTAGGAAAGGTTCTTTCATTTTGTCGTTTCATGTATATGGGATTAAATCCTCATCGTTTTAAGGACACTGTTCACTCTGAACTAATGCCCCCATTCGATGCCGACGGAAAATCTCCACTATGGGAAGCAATTGGTAGACGATTTCTAAATATGGAATATCATGATGCCGACATCTTAAGTCGTAAGAATAAAGAATTCATTCTAAGCCTCTTCCCTTCAGGAACAATTTACGAAACCCTACTTCCAATTGAAGCGAGAAATGCCGTTGGAAAAGTTGGACTTGATACAGAACCAGTAAAGAGAATGCTTGAATCAATTGGTTTTAAGTATACAAATGAAGTGGATCCATTTGATGGTGGCCCACACTATCGCTGTAAGCTAAAAGACATTAAGCCTGTTCAAACAATCCAAAAAGCAAAGATAGAGCAAGGAAGTTGTAATCATCCAAAACTTTACCTTGTTATGACAAATGAAGAAAACTTTGAGGTAATCTGTCTCAAAGGTGAACTCAATAATGATATACTTACTGTCGACAACATTTCACAATATAAACTTGATCAAGGTCAAGACGTCACAGTGATGGCAATATAAGGAGATATTTATGTATCAACTAAAAGGCTCATTTTTTAATAATAACTTTGTGCAATTTGATAATACTGTAGATAAGCGAACAGATCGTACGATTTCAAGAGAGTGTCCAAGTGATACTTCTAAGATCCTTTGGAACCTACAAGTAAATTATTCTCATATCGATGAGTTAATTGATTCTGCTCACAAAGGATTTCAAACTTGGCGCAATACTTCCATTGAAGAAAGAATTGAAGCATTAAAAAGGTACCAAGAAGCACTTAAAGGTAAGCAAGAACAAATTGCTACTGCCATCGCCCTTGAAGTAGGAAAGCCTCTATGGGAGGCCCGTACAGAAGCGGCTGCTCTTATTGCAAAAGTTAATGTAACGATTGAATCTTCCCTGCCTCGTATTCAGACAAAAGATATGCAAAACATTGCGCCAAATACAAACGCGCATATTTACTATAAGCCAGTTGGCCCAAGCTTTATTATTGGCCCATTCAATTTCCCATGCCACCTTGCAAACGGACAAATCACAGCGAATCTTATCTCTGGGAACTCAATTATTTTCAAGCCTAGTGAGAAGACATGTTATTCAGCACAGCTAATGTTTGAATGTCTTGCAGAAGCAAAGTTTCCAATGGGTGTTGTTAACCTTATTCAAGGTGATGGTGAAGTCGCCAGAAGAATCATCAAAGATAAGAGAGTTAAGGGTATCTTCTTTACTGGTTCAAAAGAAGTTGGTCAAAAAATTCTAGAGTCAACTCACACAGACTTATCAAAACTTGTCTCACTTGAACTTGGTGGAAAAAATACTTCAATCATCACTGAAAGTGCAGATATTGATTATACGCTAGAAGAAATTCTAACAGGCTCGTATTTAACGACTGGTCAACGTTGTACCTCAACTGGTCTCGTTGCAATTCATAGTTCAATTAAAGATGAATTCATTAGTCGCTTTCATGATATGGCAAAGAAGATTATTGTTGATCATGCAACAGAACATGAAGTTGAACCTTTCATGGGCCCTTTAATCGATCAAGCCTCTCTTGATCAATACCTACTCTTTATGGGAATGGCAAAAAGAGAAGGACTTGAAGAAGTTATGCGTGGGAAGCAATTAGAGCGTGCGACAAATGGTTACTATGTCTCACCTTCAATTCATTACGCAGATAAGCTAATTCCAAATAGCCATTTCCTTGCAAATGAAATTTTTGGTCCAAACTGTACCTTTGTAAGTTATGACGATTTTGATGAGGCCATCAATATTGCCAACTCTACAGAGTATGGACTAGCAGCTTCAGTCTTCACTAAAGATGCTGCAAAATTTCAACATGCAGTTAATAATATTGATGCGGGACTTGTTAACCTAAACCGCGCAACTGTTGGAGCAAATTCAAAGCTTCCTTTTGGTGGCGTTAAAAACTCTGGTAATTATCGACCTGCCGCTGTTTCGACAGTTGATCATTGTGTTTATCAACTAGCAACATTAGAAATTGAAGAAACTAGTGCAAAAGGAAATATTAAAGGATTAAAAGAAGATTAATAATGTTTCTTATTTACAAGAACGCCGGTCGAAGAGTTCTGTGAAAGGTCTCTTCGATTTTTGCGTTCTTGTTCTAAATCAACAACAGAGTTTTTTGCATATAAATCGAGAACTTCCTTCCCTTTTATTTTTGTATAAACATTCTTAAAGCGCTCTTTTTCATTAATGATAAAAGTTGTAGTCTCAACAGGCTTGGCACCTGGGTGAACTTTATGTGATTCGAATTTTACCTTAGTTATAAAGTTATTAATGAATTGATGAACTCTATGTCCAGTGAAGATCTCACCTTGATCAAGGCCATCAATAGTTAGATCTGCAACAGCTTCCTCTTGTCCCGGGAAAGGAATAATCTTGGCCATTCCAGAAGGCGTATAAGTAATTTCCTGCCCTTGATTATGACTAATTAAGAGATTAGTTAACGTATCCTTTGCATCCATATCACCGAAGGTTGTTAAATCAGTAACTTCTTCTGGAGTTATGATACGTAGTAAATGTCTAATAAGGTTTGATTGTTCCATCATTTCCTATATTTTACACCAAAGTCTGACTCAACTTATCGGCTTTTCAAAAAAAAAAATTAGCAAATTTAATTGAGATACAATAATTTCAAACACTTAACTCATTGATAAATAATTTTCCCATAAAAGAAAATATTTACAATTTAAAAAAATAGGATTATAAAATTAACTACTTAAGATTGCTGGGATGTGGCGCAGCGGTAGCGCAGTAGACTGTTAATCTATTGGTCGCGAGTTCGAATCTCGCCATCCCAGCCATTTTTCATACCGAAACTCCATGAAACAATTCAATCAATTCATTCAAAATAATAACTCTTTCAAAGAGTCTTATTTAGAAACACTTGCACTTTATCGTGAAGATGCATCTAGTGATGTAGAAGAGAGCAATGAGTATTTGTCTCAAAGATTTCAAGACTTCTATAAAGAGGCCATCTTTTCAACTAAACTCGACTCATATTCAAACTTAAATTTTTACTGGTTTAATCTGATAGAAGCATTAATTGAGATCATTTCTTACCATTCAGAATTTGAAGTAGGCCAAGACTACGAAATGAGCGAATCAGAAGATGCTATATTTAATTTCTGGCACGATAGCAATCTTGCAAAGTCTTTTTTAAATTCACTTAGTGAGACAAAAGACCTCTTAGCTGAATCAAAAAAACTTGTTCATATTTTAGAAGATAATATTATTTCATTTTTCAAAATACATATCCTAGAAGAAGTCGACCAAGAGCTGCGCTATTTGAATGTACCTGAGCTTGGTGATGACAACGTATCAGTATATCAAAACGGTAACCGTATACTATTTGATAAGCTAGAAGATAAAGTCCTTGCTCATATCAATGAAAATTCTAAAAACAAGCATGCTCTAAGTACGAAGATCGATGACTTAACTATAATCTTCTACTCCGACCTTGAAGATTCATCTTCTTTCATGACAGAGAAAATAGCAAAAGCCTACGAAAGATTAAGAAAGTATACTCCTGATTTATTTGAGGTATTTAAAACTTTTACGAATAATATTATACCGATTAAAGAAAAGGGAATTGTCAGCTACTCAATGCAAACACTTCCAGGATACTCATCAATCAATACATTCGACCGTGATGATATAGATCTAATGGATGACCTTCTGCATGAAAATGGACACCATGTCCTAAATAGCTATTTAAATCAGAATGAGCTCTTAGAGGAGCTTGAAGAAAAAATCTATTATAGCCCTTGGCGTAGGGCCTTAAGGCCAATTAGAGGTATATACCACGCTTATATGACCTTTTATTGGGCCCTTGAACTATTCTCATCGCTCTCAAAACAAACAGAACACGACTTCACAGAGAATGAATTCAAAAAAATACAAGAGAGAGCAATTGAAGAATATTATATGCTTGTATTTTGTGAACTTGATTTAGAGAAGGCCTATAAAGAAGAGATTATTTCAAGTGAAGGCCATGAAATCTATCTTGTTTTTAAAGAAATGGTTGCCTCACACCGAAATCATATTTTGAATCTAGAAAAAAAGATAAACTCTGACTCAATTGAGAAAATTAAAAATGAGTTACTAGCTGCAAGAAGTGAGTATTACTAAACCTTCCTTAAAACCTTAGACTTAATTGTTTGCATCTCATTTGCAGGCATAAGCTCTCCTTGAGAAGTTGCAATCGGTATTCCCTTTTCAATTACTTCTAAGCATTGCTCATATTTCTCTTCACTAAAGAGTATTTTTGACTTTAGTAAGTAGGCTACAGAATATTTAGGATTTTCATTTAATACTACTTCTAAATGCTTTAGTGCCTTTTCAAATTTTTCATTATTAAAATGAATATCAGCTAATCCAAAGTTTGCAACAACATCATTTTCATCAATGGCCAAAACCTTATTAAACATTTCAAAACGACGAGCACGTTCTTCCTTTTCCGCTCTTTCTTGTTCTTCTTTCGCTTTCTTCGCTTTAGCTTCATCACCGAAACGCTTGAAAGAAGCAACTGTTGCAAGGGCCTTTTCTTCTTCGGCCTCTTCTATTTTTCCAAGCTTCATTAAATATAAGGACTTATTGGTATGTGCCATAACAGAGCTTTCATCAACCGCTAATAACTCATCCATAACATCAATGGCCTTCTGGTGTTCTCCGCTATTTCCAAGAATAACTCCTTTAGACTCATATGCATCTGCGTATAAAGGATTGAAACTAATAACTTGATCTAACAAGCTTAAAGATTCAGTAATCTTATTTTTATGAAAGAGATTAACGGCCTTATTATAATAGTATTCACTAATCTCTTCTTTGATATTTTCTTTAGCAAGCACAGGGTATGTATTAATTTTGATTAAATCATCTTGGTATGAAACCTCAAGATTATTAATTAATAGCTCCCTTGGCGCCTTTGCTACAGAAAAATGAGTTTCACCAATCTTACAACGATTAAGTATCTCTACCTTTTTATCATTTAGACTAACCTCATCAGCTAGTTCTTTATTTGAAGTTAATAACACAGGATAACGAGCGGCACCTCTTCGACTTTCAATTTTTGATGCGGTTTCTTGTCCAAGAAAACATCCTTTATTATAACTAATTGCAAATTCATTTAAGCGCGTTTCATTAATTAATTTAGTGCGATCAATTGTTTTATCTAATATAGGCCATGCTGTTAAGACTTCTAAGAAGTTCACATAATCTTTCTTGTCTAATTTCTCATCAACAAGACCGATATAGCCTACACCATCAAATAAATCCATTGTAACGAAGTCATTTCCCTTCCTCGTTGAAAGGCATGGAAGCTTTTGAGTTTTCTCAATCGTTATATCTTCCATGATGATAAACTTCTCTAACTCTTCAATTGTTTCTTCAGAAATTTTCTCATCGACAGCAAGATAAAAACCATCATTATTATGAATTAAATAGAAAAAAGAAAACACACGTCCTGTACGATCAAGGCGACATGCAATTGTCGCAGCATTATCAAGGCCACTTATATCAGCAGTAATTTGCCTTTGTAGATACTCTCGAGTTTCCTCACCTTTAAACTTGTAAACAACATAATTACTTAACGTAAATTGGTTATCGTTAAAGAAGAATTCAAACATTACATCTTTAATAATCTCTTGATTGTTTTCCATATCGTTAACCTACTTTACTAATTACAATATTAACTAAACTCTACTAGGCATTTTTTATTGTACCTTTAACTATATAAAACTAAATATATAATAGAAATTGTCTTAAGACTATTTAACGTAATTTAGTGATGCACTGAAAAAAGGAAATCGTAATGTCTATTCGCCTCATTATCGATGACAAGAAAAACACAAAGAAAATTCTTATAAAAAATAAAATAACTTTTGGCCGAAACAAAGAAGTTGTCGATATTGTTCTGGATGACCCTAAAGTCTCTTCAAAACACTTTGAAATTATCTATGACAAAAGCTCAATTCTTGTCCGTGACCTGTCTTCCAAAAATGGAACATTTATCAATCAGAAAAGAATCGAAAATGAAGAGCCTTTATATGTCTATGACATTCTAAAAGCTGGCAGCATTAGTATATCTATTGATGCTAAATCACTTACAAGTTTTGAATTTGAAAGACTCTATAGAAAAACAGATCCAAATTATTGGGGTGAGAATATTACGAATATTCTAAAAACCAGCAAATTCGTCTTAAAAGATATTAAAAAACCTATTAAGATTAAACGCTAAAGCTTTCACCACATCCACAAGTATTCTTTGCATTTGGATTTTCAAATACAAAGCCCTTTCCGTTTAGGCCGTCTTTGAAATCTAAAGTTATTCCACTAAGGTATATTGAAGACTTAGGATCGATAAGAATCTTTACGCCATCCATTTCAATAATATTGTCACTGTCCTTAGGGGCATCAAAGTCGATATTATAAGATAGTCCAGAGCATCCGCCTCCGATAACACCTAGACGAAGACCGAAGTCAGTCTTAGAACGATTTTCACTTTCGAAAATGTTTTTTATTTGGCCAAGGGCCTTTGATGTTACATTTAATAGCTCACTCATATAAACCTCTGAAATTACGTAGGTAATTATATCCAATACCTGTATTATATCATATTGGTGATATACTTTATATAGGAGTATCAAGCAATGTCTATCTCATTAGTTATTAAATGTGGTGAAAATACGGCCAAATTTTTGATCAAACCAAAAATCACTTTCGGGCGATCAAAGTCGGCAGTAGATATATCAGTAGATGATAAGAAAATATCATCAAAACACCTTGAAATTACACACGAAAAAAAAAATGAGATAATAGTTAAGGACCTTAACTCTACAAATGGTACCTTCATCAATAATAAGAAAATTGAAGGGTCCCATAGGCTCTATGTCTATGAAACTGTTAGAATAGGAAATTGCTATATTACAATATGTCTTGATGACTTAACTGAGCTCGAACTTAAATCTCTCACCCGACCGATCGAAGAGCATTTCGAAAATGGTGAAGTGACACAGACCAATACAAATCTTGCCGATCAAACAAGCTTTTTGGCCATAAATAATAAATTAAGCCTGCAAAGCCCTAAGCTTCGCGGAGATATTAAAAAGAAAGCACAAACTAAAAAGCCAGCTAAGAAAAAGAAACCAAAAGAGCCTGAAGAGGATAAAACTGTCATGACTAAAATCATGAAGTTTTTCAAATAAGACTCTTACTTATTTGGTACCCAAGCAACATCCTTAATATTTTCAATCTTATTTAGAAATCTTGCTACAATAAAGAAATAGTCAGATAAGCGATTTAGATATTCTAAATCGATTCTTTCAACATCACCTAAGTCCACGGCCTGTCTTTCTACTTCACGAGATTTAGTACGACAGATATGAATATGAGAAGCGGCAACTCCTCCCCCAGGTAGAATAAAGTACTTCAATGGATCAACGATAGTATCGAAGTAGTCGATTTCTTCTTCTAAGTGGATCAACTCATCTTCTTTTAGCTTAGGTAAATTGTAATTTTCACGGTCCTCTTTTAGACTCGCAAAATTAGACCCAAGGACAAAGATATTGTCCTGGATCCTTTTAAACGTATTTTTTAATCGTACTTCTTGAATATAACAAAGAGATAAACCGATATAGCTATTTAGCTCATCCAAGTTTCCATAAAGGTTTATTCTAGCACTTGCTTTTGAAACACGTTGTCCACCAACTAGACTAGTCTCACCCTTATCACCTGTACGAGTATATAGCTTAGATTTCTTCATTACATATTCCTTCTATATTTCCCACCAATCTCATATAGAAGATTTGTGATTTCACCTAATGAACAATAATTTACAGTCTCGATTAATTCTTCGAAAATATTTCCTCCAGAAAGTGCAACTTCTCTTAGGCGATTAAGCGCGTCTTCTGATTTATTCTTATTTCTTTCTTTGAAGTCATTGAGTCTAGCAATTTGTCCTTTCTTTTCTTCATCACTACAGCGAGATAATTCAATTTCTTGATTTAGTTGCTCGTCAATATTATCGGCGATGTAAGTATTCACACCAATAATTGGTAGTTCACCTGAGTCTTTAAGAGTTTCATAATGAAGTGACTCTTCTTGAATCTTAGATCTCTGATACATACTTTCCATTGCACCAAGAACTCCACCTTTGTCTGAGATTCTCTCAAATTCAGAAAGAATAGCTTCTTCAACAAGACCAGCTAACTCTTCAATTACGTAAGCTCCCTGCATTGGATTATCTGACTTATTAAGACCGAATTCACGGTTGATAATCATCTGAATTGCCATTGCACGACGAACAGACTCTTCAGTTGGAGTCGTAATCGCTTCATCATATGCATTTGTATGAAGAGAGTTACAATTATCTGAAAGTGCAAGATAAGCTTGTAGAGTTGTTCTAATATCGTTGAAATCAATCTCTTGAGCATGAAGTGAACGACCAGATGTTTGAATATGATACTTAAACTTCTGAGCCTTATCATTTGCTCCATACTTATTACGCATTGTAATCGCCCAAATCTTTCTAGCAACTCGACCGATTACTGAATATTCAGGATCTAATCCATTAGAGAAGAAGAAAGATAAGTTTTGAGAGAACTCATCTATATTTAATCCACGAGCCAAGTAGTACTCAACAAATGTGAATCCGTTTGCCAGTGTGAAAGCAACTTGTGTAATTGGATTCGCACCAGCTTCTGCAATATGATAACCAGAAATTGAAACAGTATAATAATTTCTAATTTTTTGCTGACAGAAGTATTCTTGAACATCCCCCATCATTTTTAATGCAAATTCTAGAGAGAAGATACAAGTATTTTGGGCCTGATCTTCTTTTAAAATATCTGCTTGAACTGTTCCACGAATTTGTTGAAGGATCGCCAAACGCTTATCTTTATCATAATAATCATCGCCCTTAAGTTTTTGTCTTAGGGCCGTATTAAGATAGAATGCCAGCATAATTGGTGCCGGTCCATTGATTGTCATTGAAACAGAAGTGTATGGATCTGAAAGATCAAAACCATCAAATAATAATTCCATATCCTCAACTGTTGCAATTGAAACACCTGCTTCACCAATTTTACCAAAAATATCTGGACGTAAATCAGGGTCTTCTCCGTAAAGAGTTACAGAATCAAAAGCTGTTGAAAGACGCTTTGCCTTGTCATCTTTTGAAAGATAGTGAAAACGTTTATTAGTTCTTGCTGGTCCACCTTCACCTGCAAACATTCTCTTTGGATCTTCATCTGTACGCTTAAATGGGAAAATCCCAGCACCGTATGGGAAGAACCCTGGAAGGTTTACATTTCTAATGAACTTATACTGATCTACAATTGAGGTGAAATTTGGTGTTCCAACTTTTTGGATATCAACACCTGAAAGGGATTGATATTTAGTCGCTACGTTGAACTCACGATCACGAACCTTGTAAGTAAATGTTCCACTTTCATATTGCTTAAGAACGGATTGAAATTGTTCTAATTCTTTTTCAACTTCTTCACCAAGTTCTTCTTTTAACTGAGTAAGCTTTTCATCGATTTCTTTACTAGGAACAATTTTACTTGTGATCTCTAAGGCCTCAACATCACGTAGCTTTTCCATTCTCTCAAATGTTTCTGAATTATAGTCACGACTTGTTTTTGCAATTTCTCTTAAATAAAGAGCTCGCTCTGGTGGAATAATTCTTGTCTTATCGGTACGTGCACGATTGGCCTCAATTCCTTCCAGAGGCGCTTGATCGAAATCAAAAGTCTGTGCAATTGCTTGAAATAATGCATTTACTCCAACGTCATTAAACTTAGATGCCATCGTTCCAAAGATTGGTAACTCTTCATCAGTTGGAGAACCTGGATGCCCAGCAAAGAGATTATGATTGCGACGATATTGTTTTCTAATATCTCTCATTGAATCTTCTGAGCGAGGTTTTTCAAATTTATTTAAAACAACAAAGTCAGCTTGTTCAAGCATTTCGATTTTTTCCAACTGAGTTGCGGCACCGTACTCAGGTGTCATTACATACATACACTTATCAGAAATCTTTGTGATCTCATCAGAAGCCTGACCAATACCTGAAGTTTCAACAATAATTAAATCAAAGTCTTGTTCCTTTAAAAAATTAACAGTCTTTTTGATTTGTGGTGATAGTTCTGTTCCTGAGTCACGAGTTGCAAGAGATCTAATATAAAAGTTTTCAAAGTTTGCAGATCCTAATCTAATACGATCTCCAAGTAGTGCCCCCTGTGTCTTTTTCTTTGTTGGATCAACTGAAATAAGAGCGACTTTCTTCTCTGGATAGAAGCGGTGAAATCTTAAAAGAGTTTCATCAATTAATGATGACTTACCGGCTCCACCTGTTCCCGTAATACCTAGAACTGGAATATTCTTTTCCGATGATGGAATCTCAATTTCTGTCCCATCCTCAATTGCAGTAATAACCTTTGCAAGACTTGTCTTTGGCAGCTCTTTTTGCTTAGCATTTAAGTCAAAACCCTCCAGTGTCGAATGAGTTGCTCGCTCAATCATGTCATCAATGATGCCCTCAAGACCAAGCTTCATACCATCTTCTGGAGAATAGATTCTTGTAATTCCCTTTTCATGCAGGGCCTTAATCTCTTTTGGTGTGATAACTCCACCACCTCCGCCAAAAATACGTACATTTGAGGCGCCAGCTTCATCTAAGAGCTCTCTAACGTAGGCAAAGTACTCATTATGCCCACCCTGGTAAGAACTCAGTGCAACTGCATGAGCATCTTCATGTAATACAGCATCCACAACCTCTTGCGCCGAGCGGTTATGACCTAAATGAATTACCTCAACGCCTTTTGACTGAAGCAATCTTCTCATAATATTTATTGATACATCGTGACCATCAAATAAGCTGGCCGCTGTGACAAATCTTAGTTTTCTCACGGTAAACCCCTGAAATTATGTAAAGTAAAAATTATTATTTACTTAATCTTTTTACGTTCCAATATTGCTAAAGGACTATACCTAATGTATTTTAATCAGGCAAAAATCCCTTTAATGATGCGTTGATATACGTTAAAATACTGTCTGTATTAAAGTATTAGGAATTGCTAATGAGCGAAGATGTTAAATTTTTAGTTGAGAACCCTTACCACTCAGCACGTTTTAAACCTGCGAGAAAAGGTAAAAAAGGTCCAAAACTACTTGCTGTTGTACACCAATCAGGTTGTACAGGTTGCGAAATCTGTATTCAAGGATGTCCAGTAGATTCAATTGAACTAGTTCCTGGGCCAAATCCAAATAACCCACAATTTAATCAAACAGTTGAAATCGATCTAGCACGTTGTATCGGTTGTCAAAACTGTTCTCAAGATTGCCCTTGGGAAACGATTACAATGTATGAACATAATGATGCATTTGCTATCTGGGGAAAAGAGACTTTAAAGTCAGAACTTTATATCTCAGAAGAAAGCTTAGATCAGCTTCATAATGAATACGGGATTAAAAAAGATTTACCAAGTGAAGAATCAAATAACGAAGAAGAGAGTGCTTAAGTATTAGCACTCTTCTTCTTTCCTTTATACTCAGTTAAGAAATAATCAATTATATAAATACCTGCTGCCACAGAAATGGATGCGTCTGCAACATTGAAAGCTGCAAAATGCCATCCACCATAATAGAAATCAAACATATCAACAACGTAATCTAGTGATATACGATCAATTAGATTTCCCACGGCCCCTGCAAAGATCATTGAATAGGCAAGACATAGAAGATAGCTCTTCTTGCGTGCATCCCAAATAAGATAGACAAACCAAAAGCAAGCAATAACAGGAAGGATCTTAAAGAGAACCATTCTAACAACGTCCGGGAAGCTTCCTCCCATTCCGAATGCAACCCCTGGATTTCTAACATATGTTAAATTAAAAAAGCCTGGAATTACCTCAAGAGTTTCACCTAGTTTAAAACTTGATTGTATTGCGCCTTTTGAAAATTGATCTAAAAATAAAATCCCTACAATAAGTAAGGTCATTTGCCATATTCGATTCATTCGTAATATTCCTTAGGATTAATTTCGTATTTCTCAATTTTACGAAGTAACGTCTTCTTTGGAATATTCGCTTTTAGAGCAGTTTGATTAATCTTACCCTTATTGATCTTTAAGGCCTGAACAATAAACTCTTTCTCAAAGATATCTTTTGCCTGTGAAAAATTAAGCCTTAACTCACCATCTTCTTCTGTTGTCGCAAAAACAAATTGATAGCCTTGCGCACTTGCAATTAGCTTCTCATCTTGACCTGCGTCTGTAAGAACAGAGTCTTTAATCTCTTCATAATCGATAATTGTTTGTTCATCAGCATCATTAGATGATTCAACAGTTGCTGATTTACGAATCTTATCTGGTAGTGAAGAAGATTTGATTATGTCTCCGCTTTCAATAATAAAAGCATGCTCAATAACATTTCTTAGTTCTCGAATATTTCCAGGCCAATCATGACTCTTCATAATGGCCATCGCATCATCATCAAGTCCCGAAATACTGAGATGGTGAACATTATTAAAATATTTAACGTAGTAATCCACAAGGTGTGGAATATCTGAATTTCTTTCTCTTAATGGAGGTAGATAAACAGGAAGAACATTTAAACGATAAAATAAATCTTCTCTAAAAGTTCCGTCTTCAATCATTTTCTCAAAAGGCTTATGTGAAGCAGCAATGATTCTTACGTCACATTTAATTTCTCTATTTGAACCAACAGGAGTGAACGAGCCTTCTTGAAGAACACGAAGTAGCTTGACTTGCATTGTAGGTGAAACATCACCAATCTCATCTAAGAAAAGTGTTCCACCGTCAGCAAATTGAAATTTACCAATCTTTCTTTCATTGGCACCAGTAAATGCACCTTTCTCGTGCCCAAATAATTCAGACTCAATTAAGTTCTCTGGTATCGCTGCAAGATTAATCGTTACAAACTTCTCATCTTTTCTTGGCCCATTATAGTGAATGGCACGAGCAACAAGTTCCTTACCAGTACCTGACTCACCTCGAATAAGAACCGGTGTATTGACCTGTGCAAGTTTTCCAATTACGTTGAAAACCTTTTGCATAACATCTGATTCACCAACAAATTTATTCTTAGTATCCCCAAGAGATAAAACTGGAGCAGAGAATCCAACTGTCTCAACTAGTGAGCGTGCTTTTAATGCTCGCTTAATTAAAGAAACTAAATTCTCAGAGCTAATTGGCTTTTCTAAGTAATTATAAGCACCTTCTTTAACGACCTTTACAGCATCAGTAACATTCGAATATGCCGTTAAAATAATAACAATAACAGATGGGTCATGTTTTTTGATTTCAGTTAAGGCTTCAATCCCATCCATCTCTGGCATGTTAACATCCATAACAACCAGGTCATATTTCGTTTTATAAACTGCACTTAGTGCTTCTTTTCCATTGTCTGCAACATCGACAGCGAAGTGATGAAATTCGAGAGCTTCCCTTACAGAACTCTGTAAAACCTTATCATCATCAACGACTAAAACCTTATGCATACGCACTCCAATTATTTATTTAAAAATTTAATTAAAAAGCTTGTTCCTTCACCAATTTGAGAGGTTACAGATATCTCTCCACCATGAAGTTCTACAAAATATTTTACCAGATAAAGACCTAGACCGCTTCCCTTAATCGTATGAGAAGCATCGTTTTTAACCCGATAAAACTTCTCAAATATATTATCGACGTCATTTTGTCCCATACCAACGCCATTATCCGATATTTCAATATAAACCCAAGTATCATCATCCCAAGTTTTAATATCAATGACTTTGCCTATACCGGCATATTTAATTGAGTTTTCAACAATATTTGAAATAATTCTATTAACTAAGCTCGTGTCAATTTCGATAGGAAATAATGGGCCTAATTCAGTATTGATTTTCATCTCTTTTGATCGTGCTAAATAACTTAAGCTATTTACACAATCATCAATTACTTTATTAACATCCTTACTTTGTAGATTAAGAGAAATATTTCGTGATTCAACTTTAGTTAAATCTAAGATTGAAGTTATAAAATTATTTAATTCTTTAGTTGAATCAATTATTGTTTTTAACCCTTCATGAACATACGTTTCACCACCACGATTTTTCTGCAACATATTGTCTGCAACACCTGCAATCTTGGCCACAGGGGTTTTTAAATCGTGTGACATTAATGAGATAAAGTTTTGTTTCAAATCTTCAACTCTTTTTAATAATTTAGTCTCTTCCTGAATTTTATAACGACGTTGATATTCACCAATGGCCCTAAAGGGAACCCAAATATAATAAACAACAAACACAGTAAGTAAGATGTGGGTTATATATAGCCAAAGTCCAAAAGCAATGAATATCAAATAAGAAATCAGAATCGTACTAAAGATAATAGCTACTGTAGTTACAAGTCCTTTTACTGGCTGGATACGTGAGATAACAATTGAAAGAATGATACCAATTAGCATCGAAATTAATTTTGTTACCCACATCGGTATTGCATAGACTAACTTATTTTCTATAAGTGACTTAGTCATATTGGCATGTATTTCTAATTTTGGTGATCGCCTCTGGTCTTTATCAAATGGAGTTTTAGCGTAATGACCAAGATTTGATATATAGGCGGGACCAATTAATACTATTTTTCCATTAAAATAGCCTGGCGGAATATTCCCAACAACAACCCTATGAACCGGTAGTTTTTCGACATGCTTAAGTTTGCGTAAGGGGTAACGAAACAAGCTAAAGCTAGCGTCAGCTTCGGGCATATAATATGCACTTTTTAGATTATTAAGAATTAGTGGCTCTTTACCATGAAGAATTCTCCACTCATTTGCCGTCCAAAAGCTTAATGTCTCTTCTCCTGATATATTGAGAACCATTCTTCTTACAACATCATCTTTAGCAAATAGCTTACTATCAATATTAACAATTGCTGGAGAATAACCAAGATCTCGTAATTGTTGAGGAGGAAGTCTTTCCCCCCATGCATCTAATTCAGTTCCATAACGATATAGGCCACCTTGTTTGACGTAGGCTTTAATTTCATCGTGAAGCAATTCTAAAGAATTTGCTTCTCTCTCATTTAAAGGTGCCGAAAGATCTCCAAAGAAATTAATAATAGCAGGCTTATCTTTTAAAACCTTACGGAATAATTTTAAGTAAGTTGTATAAGTATAGGGATAGCTCTCACCTAAAAACTCATCACTTTCTTCATCAATTTTTATAAGAACAATTCTGTCATCTTTATTTAGACTAAAGTCCGTTTTTAGACGTAAGTCATAGAAGATTGCTTCAATCGTTGGAAATTTGTATTGGAAAAGAACCAAAAGAAAAACAATCGTAAAAAGCGCTGGATAATACTTTGTATAATCCAAATCTTTAAAGAACTTAAAAACTTTCTTCATAATAGCTCACTTTGATAGAACCTTTGGTCCATCTCGTGTTCCTTATGATAATGGAGTGACCACATTGTTGTAGAAGAAATATTAAAATGTACTTTGTTAATTCTTGAATTCTCTAGATAAATCACTTTTTGTGCAATACCTCTTATATCGATTTGACTGTTCTCATTATTGCTAAAAAACTGCTTCTTATAGCTATTAGAAATATAGTTAAAGAGTCTTCTCGGTACGACAAAGATATAACGAAAGACGGCTTCTGCTCTTAAGAGATTAAATAGCCAATTAAAAATATTTCGCCAAAATAATAGTACTGCTAATAAATGCCCCAGAATCTTTGAGTTGAATGTATCAGCAAATCCCATCTCTGCTTCAAGATAGCGATCCATTTCTACATCTGTTAAGCGCTCGAGTAAGCTTGAGTTTAATATGAGAAAATGGCTTCCAAGAAGTGTTCCCTGCAAGAAGAATGGAGCATCCTTACCTTGATAAATCTGTGGTGTTGGCCGACTTCTATAAAATAAGAAGCTTGAAACCTTCTTATACAATCGAGGTCTTTCTTCCCTAGAAACTTTCTGTAAGTTAAATCGAGAAATAACGATTGAAGGAATTATGTAAGTAAATGAAATCACATAGATTAAGACAGCGATAGCAAGATTATTTAGTATATGTAGATTAGGTCCAAATACAACCAAGAACCCAGTTATAAAAAATATCTGAATGAAGATAATAAAAAAGCTTAAAAGATATGAAATAAATACACTAAACAAAATTTTGTCCCTATTTTTTTTACAAGATCATCTCTAATTATAGACCCAAATCCAAATTCCGGCTATAAGTCATCTAAATTACAAATTGATAATAGTCACTGTAAGCGCTATGCGCAAGCAAGCATTTCGCAGCGCACCTATTGTCGAATCCGTAATTGTGATACACAAGGCATTAACGTTTAAATTATAGAATTAAAGGGGTGTTTTTGATGCAAGGTAAGCTACTATTCGGTACAGCAGGTGTTCCAAATTCAACAGCTAAAAAGAACAATCCAGTAGAAGGCGTAAGACGAATTCACGAACTAGGTCTTGACTGTATGCAACTAGAGTTTGCACACGGTGTTAGAATGAAAGAAGAAGTTTCATCAAACCTAAGAAAAGTTTCATATGAATTAGGTGTTCCTTTGACATCACACGGCCCTTACTACATCAACTTAAACGCAAGAGAACAAGATAAAATTGACTCTTCTGTTGAAAGAATCATTCAAACAGCAAAGATCTCAGATCTATGTGGTGCTGAATCTATGACTTTCCACGCCGCTTTCTATATGAAAGATTCACCATACGATGTTTTCGATCTTGTAGAAAAGAGTATGAATGTAATCGAAGAAAGACTAAGTCGCCTTGATATTGAAATTGAACTAAGACCTGAACTAACAGGTAAAACATCTCAATTTGGTTCTCTTGAAGAGCTTATTAACCTTACTAAAAACGTTGATTCATGTCGTCCTTGTATGGATTTCTCACACCTTTTCGCACGTACTAATCAGTATAATAGCGAAGAAGAATTCGACATGGTTATTGGTAAGTTAAAAGAAGAATTAAGTGAAGAAGCTATCCAAAATATGCATATTCATATTTCAGGTATCAGCACAAACTCTAAGGGTGACCTTAAGCATCTAAACCTTGAGCAATCAGACTTTAATTGGAAGGCCCTACTTAAGTCTCTTAAAAAGAATGGTTGTGGTGGATATATGATTTGTAATTCACCAAACTTAGAAGAAGACGCATTGATGCTAAAAAATTATTACATGACTTTATAAAAATAAAAAAGCGGCTTTTAAGCCGCTTTTTTTATGTCTGCATATTCCTTAAATCTCAAATATAAATCATCACCAAAAACATAGAAATAAATATCTTCGGTAGTATTGAAGAATTCTTTTAAAGCACTATCAAGATCAACATCATAAGATTTTAAATCTAAATAGCAGCCTTTAATTAAATCCTGTATTAATGCAAAGCTTTTTGGAAAATCGAGAGTCTTAGTGTCCCACTCAACTCGATATGAACTTGTGTCTGAAATATATTTTAATTTAATCCCTTCAGACTCATTAGGTTCCAAAATATCAAATGTTTCATAAACAAGACTTTCTAATGTAAATTCAAGTATTTTCTTATTCTTCACATTAAACTATTCGGTAACTTTTAAATTATATTAACGAATATCTTCTTCTTTAAACTCGTAGAATGACTTTACATCACTAATATTTGAAATGAACCACTTTTCATCTCTTTTAACGATTAAAGCGATCTTTTTGACAGAAATGGAAACATCTCTCTTTGACTCTTCTGCCGTTGCATCCGCTTCATATGAGAGAGTGTAAGTTATTGAACATTCATCACCACTACAGTTTTTATAGACAATTTTAAAGCGACTATCTGAAAATTCATTTGATTCGTTTAATTTATTAGGGTCTTCGCCAAGTGCTTGAGTGTATTCCTCAAGTAAATCACCAGTAAGGTAATCTTCAAGGTCATCAACACTGATCTTATCGTTTAAGCGCTTTTCAATGAATGATTTTAACACTCCTTCCGGACTATTATTTGACTGACAGCCTATTAGCAATAGGCAAAAAATAAGAACTTTAAACATAACTTCTTCCTTGAATTTTAATAAGAGACAATTCCTCTTCTCTTTAAAATATTAAATAATGTATTCCAATTATACTTTCCACTTGAGCTTGAATTTATTAACTTCAGGCCATAGCCATTTTCATAAACTAACTCAACATTAAATGTATCACTAAATTTTGCGCCTTCATAATCCAATTCAAAGTCTAGCTTTTCACCTTTTGATATTTTTTCATCTGTAAAAATAACAATACCTTTATCATCACAATTAGAAACTTTGACAGGAATCTTTGAGCCTGATGATAAGAAGATACTCCCCTCTAAAATACAGAATTTATCAAAATTAAAATTCTCTTTATTAAAGTTAGGTTTAAAAATAGCCTGGCCTAGCTCCTCTTTTAAAAGAAGGATCATATTATATGCAACTAACAAGAAAACTACTGAAAAGAGTAAGATGATTTTGTCATACTCAACCAAGAAGAGAGAGAAGACTTTGTAAAAAATATTTAATACGAAAACGGCCATCACAACGACAGTAAGTTCTCCCATATACATAATTTTAAAAAGTAAAAATAACGCGAGGGCCGTTGTAAGTTTATAACTTCCAAGAATCCCGACAAAGCGTTCAAAGTTTAATGCAGAGACATCGGCATCTAAAGAGAAGCATGTATGCAGAAAAAACAGCGAAAATATCACAAATAAAATATTAAGCAATTTAAATATTAATGTGTCAGTATTGTGCACTTTTTCCCTTCAATTTTAATTTTTTGATATAATCAATATATGGATTATTATCTCGAAATTTCTTCACGTTGTATAGAGTGTGATAACTGCAGGCTGATTTGTCCAGAAAAGGCTATTTTTATGGACAAAGGCAAATATACGATAGAACCATGGGCATGTACTTTATGTAATGCATGCACGCTTGTTTGCCCTGTCGATTGTATTAAAGAAGTGTCTCAAAAGGAGTAAGAAGCTCCATTATATTTAATTAACTTATTCTCGAAATCAAAAGTAACCCCACACCAAGTCATCGTTTTTTGTGATTTAAAATCTGAAGTATCTAACTCAGGAATACCTTTTAAAAAATTAACTATCACATCAGGTATTTCATCAAGCTTACTAATGACGCTTAAGTATTTATCTAAAGTTCCAAGATCTAAAAAGACAGGATTATCAGGTAAGCTCATCAATACATTTGACGACTTATAATCACAAACTGTTTTAAAAAATCCAGAAGCACCAGGTGTATAATTAACCTTTCCAAGATTGATTAGTCCGACACCAGAATAAGTGAAATAATCACCACTTCCTTCATGTGGAATAATATCAGTTAAGTGCCCATCTTTTAAAACAGTTTCATTATAGCTAGAATTACCATCCACATTTATGGCATACAAATGTGCAACAGCATCACTACGTTCTAAATTGTCATAATCCGATTTTATATTTTCAAAATCAAAGAAGTAAAACTGATCAGAGTTAATAATTAATATAATTTCGTTATCAACAACTTTTTTCAAATTATGTATACACCCACCACTACCTAGAATTTCAGGTTCATACAACAGAGTTACATTTTTGTCCTTTGCCCAATCAAGCATTTCTTCATGGCAATGATGAGAATTTATATAAATATTCTCACAGCTTAAATTTCTTGCATAAGCAACTTGTAAATCAAGCATCTTCAAATTTAGAAATGGCCACAAGGGTTTTGGTATAACCTTTCCAAGCTCTCCCATTCGTGTACCAAAACCTGCACTTGCGATAAGACATGTCTTAATCATCTTTACCTCTTTCAAGTATCGTTGCAAAACGCACGAAAGAGTCTTCATCTCTTAACTTTAAAACATCGATTAATTTCTTTAGATTAGGTTTAATAAATGGAAGATATCCATTCTTATTCTTATCAATACTAAGATAAGCAAAGCTACCCAGTGCTTTAAAAGTACGCTGTATCTGAACTATCTGATAATCTTTTAAATATTTTGAATTAAATTCACTATCAAAAGAATTTAATAAAATTGACCTTTCTTCGTTTGAAAATTGTATATAGCAGTCATCTACCAGTGAAACTAAATCATATATAGCTGGCCCCACTCGCATATCTTGATAATCGATATGATAGAGCTCATCAGCTTTCACATATAGATTGTTAGAATGATAATCACGATGACATACTACTTTTTTATTTTCTTCATAGTAATTAATCAACAACTCTCTAACACTTGCAACGACAACTTTTTCGTCTTCATTTAGGTTTAGTTTCAAATGTTTTTCTAAAAAGAATTGAAGGGCCAAATCGAATTCAAACCCAATTTTCTCTCTATCGAAATATCGACTTTGACAAGTTTCTAAAGGGAGTCTTTGGTAAGATTTGATATCATTTACTGCTTGTATATGTTTCGTAAGTCCATTTTTAAGATAATAATCTTTCAAAGAAATATCACCAACATCCTCAAGAATAAGAAGTGAGATCTCTGGTAAATAAAGATAGATTTTTGGAGTATTAATATCTTTTTCAATGAGTGTCGTGATCAAATTAAAATCACGACTCTGCTGTCCATTTGGCTCTTCTGTACAGACAATTAAACTTTCGCTCTCGTTTTTTAATCGATAATACTCTCTACTTGAAGCATCGCCAGAAAGTTTTATAAGGTTCCAACTCTCTTGAGAATATCCCTGCTGGTCTAAAATAGATTTAACTTCATTTATTTCCATATCATATACTTTCTTTGAACTTATAAAATTGTTTTGATGAATTCTTTTCAAAAATAAGATTCTCATCTTTTGTGCTTTGAACCATATAATTTTTAAGCAGGAATTCTTCTTTTGATAAGTCTCGAGAATAAACCTCTTGAGTTGAGAAACTAAGCGATTGCCTATTCAGTGTTTGTAGCCATAACAATCTTGCTTCTGGGTCATAACCAGATTTTTTTAGAACATCATAAACAAGATTATTTAAGTCTCGTTTTGCATTTAAGTCTAGACGATTAAGTCTAATCATATCTTTTACCGTATATGAATTAAGCGGTATGATTTTATTCTTTTCATATATACCAATTTTACTTCTTAATAATTCACCGATTAATACTGAAACAAAAATACTTTCGGAATTCATAAATCGACGCAGAACTCCGCGAGACATAAAGACGTTATTTCTAGGAAGTGAGAAGTAAAAATTTCTATTATCTTCAACAATATAAAAATTAATTCCAAAATCATCTTTCACAAAGAGACTTTGGTTATTTAAATATAGCTCACGAGCTATCTTTTGTAGGTATCTATTTGATCTTCTTGAGGGCCTCTTAACTTTATTGTTTTTGATAAACAATTCAGCTACACCTTCGAGATGAACAAGGTAATCCTTAGAAGTAAAATCAACTTCGTAATTATATGGATATCCCTTATCGTCCTTATATAAGTAGGTACAAGAAGTTAAAAATAATATTGATATAAAAATATAAAGTTTCATTAGTTCTCAAATAAAAAGAGCTCTCATTATGAGAGCTCTTATAACATTTGATTTATTATACACGATTTACATTGGGCTGGAAGCAACATCTCTTTCTTCAGGGATGTAATATAAAGTAAATCCAGCAAAAATTAAGTTTGGATCTTTAATCATTTCTCTGTTGTTATCCCAAATTGATCTCCACTTTGCTGGTGTACCGTACTTGTCTTTTGAAATTACACCTAGAGTCTCACCCTTACGAATAAGGTGAGGAAGACCCACTGGATTCCAGTTAAATTGACCACTTTCATACTTAATGATGTCACCTGGTTGAAGTCCATCAGCAAGTGCTTCTTGATTCATTGCTTGAACATCACGCCACTTGCTATAGTCTCCATATAATTTAAAAGCAATCCACATAAGTGTTTCACCTTTTTGTACTTCATATGTATCAGTTTTAGAAACAACAACTTCTTTTTCGAGTTGAACGTTTTCCTGAAGCAATACTTCATCAACTGGTTCTTCATTTGTTGCAACTGCTTCCATTGTAGGCTCTGCAGTTGGATCAGCGACTTCTTCTAGATCAGCAAATTCTTCATTTGCATCAACGACAAAGTCTGAATCATCAATTGAAATTTCTTCAGCAGCTTGAGTTTCTGCTACTTCTTCACCTTTCTTCTCGTTGTTAGAACAAGATGTGAAAGTTAATGTTGAAACTAGGAATAGTAAAAATATTTTTTTCATGGTCTAAAACCCCTTTTTTAGTAACAATCTATATAGTTACCCATCGGTTCCTTTTTAATTATAATTAAATATTAACCGCCTAGACTAATTTCTTCATGCAATGTACAATTTTTCCGTATGAATGTTTTTAAACTATTTACTATAGTATTCTTCTCAATCTTTTCATTTGCGCAATCACCTATCAGTGATTTCTCAAATAGTTCCAATTACGATTTGGCCAAAGAAAAGATTATAAGTGTATCTGGAACAAAACGAATTCTTCTCATTAGTAATGGTCAAGATAGTTTTGCCAAAGGTGATTACATTACTATTTTAGTCAACAAAGAACCTGTAGTACGAGGTATTGTTCCAAAACAAAAGAATAATGTAGCAGCAATTAAAATCACTAAGATTTATAATGAAGAGATTTATTCAAATATTTTCGTGAACCAAGATGTTGAAGTACTTCGAGGTGATGATTCTGCATATGGTAAAGCAGATACAACAGAAGAAAGTGAATTTAGAATTACTGATAGCGAATCACTATATGACGATACGACTTTATTAGATGAGGACATTTATAGTGAAGAAGCACAAGAAGGCGGAATAATTAAAAATGATAATCTTGTCTCTGTTGGTATTGGGCTAGTTGATGGCTTTAATACCGCTGGTAAAGAAGATACAAATACTCAGTATAATGCATCTTGGGCGTTTCAATTAGATAAGAATATTTGGCTAGAAGGAAGTGTTGGGCGTCACTTAATCAGAGGTTTTCCAAATGAAGAGATCGACACTGCTGTAAACCAATATATATTCCGTGCAAAATATTCATTTGAAGGACCACTTTATACAGTATTTATGCCATATGCAGGATATAAGTTTGCAACTGCAGATAGTCCTGGTGCAGGTGATGTATCGGCGGTTGGAGCTGATGCAGCCGCACGAGAAAAAGATCTTGTTGCAAGTGTTGAGAAAAGTGAGCCAGTTTTTGGAATTACGGCATTAAAAAGATTAGTCCCTGGTTGGTTCTTTAGAGCTGATATTGGTACCGATCTCATGGGAGTCAGTCTTGCTCTTGAATTCTAAACTTTTTTTAATATTAATTTTACTTAGTTCATGTGGAGTAAAAGCTCCACCTAAACCAAAGAACCAAAACTTCCCTTCATTTATTGAAGAGAATAAAAAAGTTCTTAGGCCATCAAAAACCACAAAACAAGAAACTAAAAAGAAAGAAGATAATAATTAATGAGAATCATTCTTAGCCTTGGGACTAATCTTGGTGACCGAATCGAATCAATCAAAAGCGCATCTAAGTTATTAGAAGATGCATTTAACTGTGAAGCCAAAATGAGTCACTTTTATGAGTCACCTCCTTATGGGCCACAGGATCAACCTTCCTTTCTTAATATTGCCCTAGAAATAAACACTTGTTTAAATCTTTCCCCAACTTCAATCTTGAAAATATGTAAGGAGATCGAAGAGAAGTTAGGTCGAAAACACCGCTATCACTGGGGTCCTCGTGAAATTGATATTGACATAATTTTTATCGACTTCTTAGAAGTAAAAGAAGAAAAGCTCACCATACCGCACAAAGACTTTCGAAACCGAAGCTTTGTTCTAGAACCATTAAAAGACTTACCTTCATTTTCTGAGTATAAAGAACATTACAAAATTAAAACATTGAAGAACAAGAATACAAAATTGATCCTATAAACTTTTCTCGTTGCGACACTTGGTGCCAAGTCCTTATTACCTATTTACTAAATACTGAAAAGGTATCTATAATAAGGTACTTAAAACTTTGAACAATTGGTTCCAATATGATCAACTTTGAATTAACTTCCGAGCAGAAAGAAATTCGTGAACTTGCAATGAAATTTGCAAGGAATGAGATGATGCCAAAAGCTGGCGAATTTGATGAGAAAGCCCAAATGCCAATGGATATCTTAAAACAGGCATGGGAGCTTGGTCTCGTTAATACTTGCATACCTGCAGAATATGGTGGTGCCGGATTTACGACAATTGATTCAATGATTATCACAGAGGCCCTAGCTTACGGTTGTCTCGGAATGAATACTTCGATTATGGCCAATGACTTAGCACTTCTTCCTATTGTTATTGGTGGAAGTGATGAGCAAAAGAAAAAGTTTTTAACTCCGTTTACAGAAGATTATAAGATTGCAGCTTTTTGCTTAACAGAACCTGGTTATGGTTCTGATGCGGCTGGTATAAAGACAACAATAAAAGAAGATGGTGATCACTACCTATTAAACGGTAACAAGATGTGGATAACAAACGCAGGTTATGCAGACCTCTTCGTTGTTTATGCCACGATTGATCCTGCAAAAAAGCACAAGGGAATTACGGCCCTTGTTATCGATGCCAAAGCAGAAGGTATCGAGCTAGGTGAAAAAGAAAATAAAATGGGGCATCGTTGCTCAGACACTAGAGCCGTTACATTTTCAAATGTAAAAGTTCCAAAAGAAAATATATTAGGTGGAGTTGGTGAAGGTTGGAAAATTGCCATGGCCACACTAAATCATTCACGTCCAATGGTAGCAAGCTCCGCAGTAGGTGGTGCTCAGTGCGCAATGGATCATGCCGTTAAATATGCAAGTGAAAGAAATCAATTTGGAGTGCCCCTATCGAGGCACCAAGCTATACAGATGATAATTGCCGATATGGGAATCGAAATCGAAGCAGCGCGACTACTCGTTCAGAAAGCCGCGTGGCATATTGATAACGGAACACCTAATCCAGAACTTTCATCATATTCAAAAGCCAAAGCAGCTGATATGTTCATGAAAGTTGCAACTGACGCTGTCCAAGTATATGGTGGATATGGTTACAGTAAAGAATACCCAGTAGAAAAGTTGATGAGAGATGCCAAGCTCATTCAAATATATGAAGGCACTTCACAAATACAAAGATTAGTAATTGCTAAGGAAATTTTTACAAGGAGCTAAAATTGAACATTTTTGTATGTATTAAACAAGTTCCAGACACGGAAACTAAAGTTACTCCAAACGGAGACGGATCTTATATCGAAACTAATTCGATTAAGTGGATCATGAACCCATACGATGAGTTTGCTGTTGAGCAAGCACTTCTAACAAAAGCAGCAAACAGTGGCTCGACTGTAACTGTTGTAAGAGTTGGTGGTGTTAAAGATACAGAAGCATTAAGAACTGCCCTAGCAATGGGTGCAGATGATGCAATTCTTGTTGAAGCCGATGACAATCTAGATTCTTATATGACTGCAAAAGCACTTAAGGGTGCGATTGAAAAGTCAGGAAAGACTCCAGATGTAATCTTCACAGGAAAACAAGCTATTGATGATGACTGTCTACAAGTTCCTCAACTACTAGCGCAAATGCTAGGCCTACCTTCAGTAACTGTTGTTGATGGTTGCGAAGAAGAAGGTGGTAAATTCACTCTTAAAAGAGAAGTAGAAGGTGGAGCACTTGAAGTTTACGAAGTAAACTCACCTGCTGTTATCGCTGCTAACAAAGGTCTAAACAGTCCTCGTTACGCATCTCTTCCAGGTATTATGAAAGCAAAGAGAAAGCCTCTTGCTCAACACTCACTATCAGATGTAGGTGTATCTGCTGATGATCGTCGTGTTAAGTACTCAGGATTCCAACTTCCACCAGAGAAGCCAGCTGGTAAGAAATTTGATGCGATGGACGAAGGTCAACAAGCATCTGTTGTTGCTGAAGTTGTTAAGCTTTTAAGAGAAGAAGCGAAAGTTATCTAAGGAGATTATTGAAATGGCAAAGATATTAGTATTTTCTGAAACAAGTGGTGAATCAGTTAAATCTGTTACATTTGAAATTCTAGGTAAACTTACAGGACACGAAGTTGACGTAGCAATCGTTGGCGAGATGGGTCCAAACGCTACAGCTGACCTAGCAAAGTATGGTGCTGCTAATGTACACAACCTAAAAGGTGACAACTTAGATAAGTATTCTCCTGAAGGTTATGCAAACGCACTTAAAGAATTTATTGGTTCAAATTACGACTACGTATTTGCAGGTGCAACTTCACTTGCAAAAGACCTTATGCCAAGACTAGCGGGAATGTTTGATGCAGGTATGGCATCTGAAGTTACAAACTTTGTAATGGAAGGTGATAACTTCGCAGGAACAAGACCACTATTTGCAGGTAAGGTTCTAGCTAAAGTTGAACTTGATGGACCAAAGCCAGGCTTCGTAACAGTAAGACCTAACGCACTTGGTATGCCAGATGCACCAACTGCTGGTGCAGGTACAGCAAATGAAGTTGCAGCAAACGCTGGTGACATCAAAGCTGTTATTAAAGAGATCGTTAAAGGAACTTCAGAGAAGCTTGACCTTACAGAAGCAAATATTATCGTTTCTGGTGGACGTGCAATGAAGTCTGCTGAAAACTTTAAGATACTAGAAGAGCTTGCTGAAGTTCTTGGTGCAACTGTTGGTGCTTCACGTGCTGCTGTTGACTCAGGATACGCACCTCACGCAATGCAGGTTGGACAAACAGGTAAGACTGTTGCTCCATCACTATATATTGCTTGTGGTATCTCAGGAGCTATTCAGCACTTAGCAGGGATGAGAACATCTAAGGTTATTGTTGCTATCAACACTGATCCAGATGCACCAATCTTTACTAAAGCTGACTACGGTATTGTTGGAGATCTATTCGACATCGTACCTCTTCTAAAAGAAGAATTAAAAAAAGTACTTTAATTTAGACAAAGTATAAAATAAAAAAGGCCCTCAATTTTGAGGGCCTTTGTTTTTCTTCTCTCTAGTTATCTTGGATTAAAATCCGTATCCTTGTCTTTCAAATTCTTGGTTATCTTCACCTTCATAGTATTCTTCTTCGTCATATCTTTCATCTTGATACTCTTCTTCGTATCTTTCTTCTTCGATTTCTTCAGCTTTTGGTGCTTGATAAGCAGCTGATACAACGTTTTGTTGAATAATATTAATGTCTTGTTCTACATTACCTTCTTGAGTTAGTTCCTTTTGAAATCTAGACTCTTCTTTAGCTCTTTCCATTTTTTCGAACTCAATATTAATTTTTTCTAACTCATCATAAGTTACATAATTAATAAGTGCTCCTTGATATGGACCTGTTGCAAATCTTAAACGGTAACCATTTTCACCATTTTTAGAAAAGATACCACTTGATTTTTGACCTTGTAGTTCAACTTCAAAAGAATTTCCATCCTTTAGTTTTAAGTCACCTACAACTTCATTAATCTCTTGTCCGTTCGCATATACAGTAAAGAAAAGTCCCTCTACTCCATTTGGTCCAACTGTTACGCTTCCATCAATATCATGTCCACGGAACATTTTATTATTCATACTTGGTAAGATCGCTCTTTCAATAACGAATTCTCTTCTATCTTGTGTTGTTGCAACAACTTCTTCTTCAACAAGTGCTTCATCAACAATTTCTTGTGATGTTTGCTCAACAACAACTTTTTCTACAAACTTTCTTGCTTCAATTAATTCAAATCCATCTTCATATGCTCTAAAGATAGAAATATTCTTTTTATTTTCATGAAGAAAAGAAACGTCAAAAGTGTAGTCATCGTTTTCATTTAATCTTACAAGACCTGTTCCGATTAACTCCATATCAACAATTCTTTTATTATTGCTTTTAACTTCATTATAAATTTCTAATCCTTCGTGATCTTCTATTCTAACGACTTCCCACTTTCCATTGATAACTTGTGAGTACTCAGCAACTGGAAGGTATTGAACAGCTACAGAATCACGATCAGAAGAAGCAACGATACGATCAGAATTTTCATCAACTCTCTTTTCAAAAGAAATTTCCTTCTTTTCCATAAAAGAGTTACTAGTCACTGACATTCCTTGGTAGATTCCACCAAATACAAGAAATGATCCTGATAGTACTGATGTGATGATAAATTTTTTGTAAATAGCTGATGCTTTCATACAATGCTCCTAATACCTTATGTGTATATAGAAGCAACTAACGTGCCAAAGTGAACAAATACACCAAGACCGTAAGTAGCTGTAATCACTTGCGCCGTATACTAAGAATGGGGGTCTGATTAAAGATTAGACTGTTAAATTTTTAACACTGTAGAAAAAGTAAACACACGTTCGTGTGTTTACTCTATATATGAAAACTATTTAGTCGACTTGAAAAACTTTCTTTTCATAGTCACTATGAGAGGCCCTAAACCTCTTAAGTGCAACAACAATCAACTCATCAAGAGCAATTCCTGTGTTTTCGGCCATATGCTGGAAAGATTCCACAACATCGGCTTCGATATTAACTTTTAATTCTTTTAACTCACCTTGATTATGAACTTGATCCTTCATAAATACTCCTATTTAACGACTTTGAGCGCACCTAGTCTTCTTAAACTTACCAGGGCCTGAGTTACTTCAAAGTCAAATAATTCGCAATTTGTATAAATATCGTTAACTTTGCTGTATTCAGCTATAGTTTTTAATAGTAAAAATTCGTTTGCACCAGTCTTTTTTCCAACTTTTATGAACGCAGGATTGATTAAAATGTGAATATCTGCTGGTGGCCTTAAAGATAAGGACTGACGATGTTCTTGATATGCTTTTTCAGCATTTCTTTTAAACTCACTAAATTTTAGTTTGAATTCAAAGTCACTATCAGAGACCACTTCTGGTTCAGCGACTAAGGTGAAATTTTCAATTCCATCCATATCGAAGATTACAAGAGAATATAGAGCTTTTATCCCTGTTTTCTGAGAAAACTGAGCTGCGACAATTTCACCTTCATTGATATATACAACACCGAGAAACTGGCGATCAGCTTGTTTTAAAATATTGATTCGACCAGTAAAATTAAAAGAGCACTGCTCTTCTATTTTCTGTATGATGGACATTCATTACCTTTTGAAAATTTTAGAGAAAAAACCTTTTTCCTCGTCACCACCATTTTCTAACTCAATGATCTTTTTTGCAATACCGGAATAAGCATTCCATACCGGCCTATTTTCGTATGAATTATTGGCCATATAAGGATTTCCACTATCACATGATTCTCTAAGAGCGATCTCTATTGGAACCTCACCTAAGAATGGATAACCAAGCTCTTTTGCGATAGCTTCTCCACCTTTTTCCCCAAAAATATAATACTTTTTCTCTGGCATATCATCAGGAGCAAAGTAACTCATATTCTCAACAAGTCCTAAAACAGGAACATTAACTTGTTCAAACATGTTAAAACCTTTACGAGAATCTAATAGAGCGACATCCTGAGGTGTTGAAACACCTACGATTCCATCAAGCTTAAGTGTTTGAGCTATCGATAATTGAACATCTCCAGTTCCTGGAGGTAAGTCTAGAACTAGATAATCTAGCTCGCCCCAATCAACATCAAAGAGAAATTGATTTAGAACTCCACCAAGCATTGGACCACGCCAAATAACAGCATCCTTTTCTTCAATAAATAAACCGAAGCTAATAAACTTTAAACCGTGTGCCTCAATAGGGGCAATTTTCTTATCATCAGTAGCTAATGGTTTTGCATTTCTTTCACCAAGTAGCATTGGAACAGAAGGTCCATAGATATCAGCATCAAGTAAGCCTACTTTTTTTCCTGCATTCTTAAGTGCGAGGGCCAAGTTTACCGATACTGTAGATTTTCCAACACCACCCTTACCAGATGATACTGCGATTATTCTATTAACACCTGGAATGTCTCTTTTTTGAGGAGCAGCTTTACCGTGACCAACTTGCAGTTGTGCGTTTTGCTGCTGTGTTTTTTTCTCAGCCTGTGATTTAGGTGCTTCTTGAGTTGATACAGTTTTAATGAAAAGATCATCTTCATTTACTAGATCAGCAAGGCTATTAACAATTGCATCTTCAATATCACGTTTTTGAGGTGCAGTAATCTCATCTCGATTATAGACAAGAGTCACTTTATTTCCATCTACATGAATATCTTTGAATCGATTTTCATCCAGTAGAGACTTCTGTGTATTAGGGTTTTTAACCTCAATTAATTTCGTTTTAATTGCTTCAATATTTATCATAGTAACTCGCTCGGTTTCTTTCTATTTTCATTGTGGATTCTATTAAATATTGAGGACTTATTCAATCAGTAAAGCAAATTTTTGCCCTACAACAAAATCTATAAGATGTTATAATTACAATAGAAACTAATTTTAGATTTGGAGAATTTGTGTCTAAACCATATAAGAGATCAATCATCATTGTAGACTCTAAATTTCAATTGAAATTTAGTATCTTGATATGCATTGTCATTTTAGTTCTAAGTGCATTTTATCCCTTAGTTATTTATCAAGTACTTTCTAATATTTCAGAAAAGTTCCCACAATCCGCTGAACATATAAATACTATGAAAAGCGATTTATTGAATTTCCTAATACTTTGCCAGGCGTTTTTTGGAATCCTTGTCTTTATCGTGACTCTATTTTTCACGCACAAGGTAGCTGGCCCTTTATACAAACTTAAAAAATACCTTGCAGGCTTAAGACATACTGGCTTCGAAAGAAGTTTAACATTTAGAGACGGTGACTACTTTACTGATGTAGCAGATGAAGTAAATCTGACAGTCGAGTATTTCCAAACAAGATTTAAAGAAGACACCGTCTACATTGATGAGATTTGTAACTACTTAAAGAACTTACAACAAGTTGTTCCAGAGGATAAGAAAGTTATCCTTAATGAAGTAGTGACCAAACTCAAAGATATGGAAGGTCGTTTTAATGAATTTATCGGGTAAGAGATTATCTACATTTTTAATCGTTGTAAGTATGAGTTACTTCACAACGGCTCAAGCAAAGCAGTCAACAAAAGATCGTGAGATCAAAGCGGCTCGTCATATTGCACAAATTGAGCGCAATTTAAGAAGAAAGAAGCTTTCTAATTATTCAATTAATAATGCAAAGAAAGCAATCAAGACAGGTGGGATCTTCAAATCATATGTTGGCCATCTCGATTTTCTATCTAACCTTAAAGAAGACCTCAGAAAGAATAAATACTTCAAGTGTAATATTAAAAGTAAAGGTATCAACAGAGTAGAAGATCAATTTGTTAGCAACATCAGAGACTACTGCTACCACACTGTTAATTATCTTATTGATGATAAATTCTATCCACAAATCGTTAAAGATGAGAGTAACTTTAATAAGGCAATTAAGCATTTAGCTACCACTAGAAACTCTCTTTTCACTCATAAGTTAAACAATATTGATAAGAACTCAAAAGTTTATAAGTATATAAAAAAGCAACTCATTGAGACTACTCTAATCGAAGGCTTAAAGATTGACTCTAATCTTTATTCACATATCGATTTCGATAAGGACATCACATACCTTTTCCAAAGTAATCTTCATCGTATCAAAAAGAATAAGCTCACTATTACTAATGAGTTTATCAAACAATACAATAAGCTTAAAAGAGTTGTTAAAAACAACAAAGATATTCAAACAGACTTAGAAAAGTTTTTAAGATTTGAAGAAAGCAATAATGAATATATTTATAAGAAGTCAGCTTGGAAGCGAGTACGCTATATTGGTAAACTTCTACTAAATAATGGTGACATAAAGAATGCAAATCGTTTTTTTGCACGCTCATATGAAATAAGTTACGACAGTGAAACAAAGAATGAATCCTTATTTCTTCTACTTTGGAATTCGATCAAACAAGAAAATTATAAAGAGAGTATTGTTACTGTCCAAAATTATAATCTAATTGATGAATTCTCAAACTTGTATACAAAAACAAAGTTTTGGATTGCATATAGTTACATGAAAGATGGAAACGAATCACTTTCTAAACATCTTTTCAAGTTAATGATTAAAGGTAATCCATTGAGCTTCTATTCAATTGTTGCTCAAGAATATCTACCAGAGTTTGATAAGAAATATGTTAAATCACTCTACTTTCATAAGAACACTATTAAGCTACCAGAGCTTACTCTAAGTGACTTTACCGAACTAAGACAACGCAATATTAAAGAATCACGAATTTGGAATGAGCTAAAGTACTACGGTAAAGTTGATAAGCTCATTTATGAATTCATTAGGCTTGACCCTAAGAAAGACATCGCTAATCAAGCTAAAATTGATACGTTGACTACTGAAGATCAAAGAGTTGCAATCTTTAATTATTTTCTTCATTACTTTAAAAATAAGAAGGACTTCTTATCAAGTTTTAAACTGGTTTCTCGAACTATTGATTTAAACTTAATTAGGCCTTCTAAAATAGATATCACAACACTATTTCCGGTGCTACACCTCGATAAGATAAAAGATGTGAATACTGATATTGATCCACTATTAGTACTTTCAATTATTAGACAAGAAAGTGCATTTAATCCTGAAGCTAAATCTGCCGTAGGTGCACTTGGCTTGATGCAACTGATGCCTGCAACAGCAAGACAGATGACAACATTTAGAAAACAAGAAGAGCTATTCAAGCCACATAAGAATATTGATGCTGGTGTTCGCTACTTCAAAGGTCTTTTAAATAAGTTTGATGGAAATATTATCTATGCATTATCTTCATACAATGCGGGTCCAACCAAAGTAAAACGCTGGTCAAAAGAACTAATGGATTTAGATGATCCAATCTTTCAAATTGAACAAATTCCATATAAAGAAACAAGACTTTATGTAAAACTCATTTATAGAAATTATTTCTTTTATAATTTAATGAAAGATAAATATATTCTTGAAGAGAGTATCGCGTCGACCTTTAATACCAATCGACCTAAAGAAGCAAAACGAAAAATTTCATCTCAAGTTGAACTATAAAAAAAGGGCCTACATAAGAGGCCCTTTTTCATTTCGATATATTTTATAACAAGCTAGACATTGAATCTGAAGTGAATAATATCGCCATCTTTGACAACATATTCCTTACCTTCCATGCGAAGCTTTCCAGCTTCTTTAACCTTGGCTTCTGATCCATTAGAGATAAGATCATCATAGTGATAGATCTCTGCCTTAATAAAACCTCTTTCAAAATCAGTATGGATTACACCTGCAGCCTCAGGAGCTTTTGCACCATTTTTAAAAGTCCATGCTCGAACTTCTTTTACACCAGCAGTAAAGTATGTACGTAGACCAAGCATATTATATGCTTCATGAGTAAGAGTTTCTAAACCAGAAACTTCAATACCAGCAGCTTCCATAAAGTCAGCTTTATCTTCTTCACTATCTAGAGCTGAGATTTCTGACTCAAGCTTTCCACAAATTTTAATTGCACGTGAGCCTTCTTTCTCAGCGAAGTCTTTAACGGCCTTAACATATTCATTATCTTCACCAACACTGTCTTCATCAACATTACAAAGGTATAAAGTTGGCTTTAAAGTGATTAAGTTAAGATCACGGATCAACTCTAAGTCATCCTTATCTAATTCAAGAATACGAGCTGCGAATCCTTGCTCTAAATGAGCAACTAATTTCTCAAGTACAGGTACTAGCATTTTAGCTTTTGAAGAAATCTCTTTATTTTGATTCTTCATAAGTTTTGGAAGATTTGCCTGCTTTCTTTGAACGACTTCAAGATCAGCAAGTGCAAGTTCCATATTGATTGTTTCAATATCATCAACTGGATTAACTTCACCGTGTACATGAACAACGTTTGGATCGTCGAAACAACGAACAACGTGAACAATTGCATTTACCTGACGAATATTTCCAAGGAATTGATTTCCAAGACCTTCACCTTTTGAAGCTCCTTTTACAAGACCTGCAATATCAACAAATTCAACTATTGTTGGAATAACTTTTTGTGGACCGATAATTTCAGCAATCTTAGATAAACGCTGGTCACCAACATTTACAATTCCGATATTTGGCTCAATCGTACAAAATGGAAAGTTAGCAGCTTCAGCTGGAGCTGAAGTTAATGCTTGAAAAATAGTCGATTTACCGACATTTGGAAGTCCTACAATCCCGCAATTAAGGGCCATTACTTATCTCCTAAATCTAATAACTTTTTCTTCTTATAACGCTGTATCGCTGTTTTGAAACCATTTTTTACATAACATTCAACAGCTTTTGAAGCTTTTTCTAAATAATCGTCAATAAAGTCAGCTTCAGCGCCATGATATCGACCCAAAACCCAGCTAGAAACATCTCCATGAGTTGGACGACCAATTCCCATTCGTAAACGTTTAAAATTATTATGACCTAATTGTCCTGCAATGGACTTAAGTCCATTATGTCCAGCTAGGCCGCCACCGTCTTTAAATGCGATCGTTCCCCATGGTAAATCTAATTCATCGTGAATAACTAAGATATTTTCTGCTTCAACTTTAAAATAATTAGCGAAAGGAATCACACTTTCACCACTTAAATTCATATATGTTTGTGGCATCAGTACATAGAATTTGTCTTCATCTGTTTCAAATGATGACCAAATGCCTTTAAACTTCTCTTTAAAATTCAAGTCCTTAACAGGCTTGATAAAATTCATAATATCCCAGCCAATATTATGTCTGGTACCTTTATATTCAGAACCTGGATTACCAAGCCCCACAATTAAATAATTCATAATTAACCCGTTTTATAAAAATAATGAACTAACAGAGTCGTTATTAAACGTTCGATGTATCGATTTGGCCAATATTTCAGCTACTGACACTGAAATTATCTTACCACTATCAATGGCCGCCTTGCTCAATGGAATTGTATTTGTAACCAACACCTTTGATAAGGCATCAGATTTAGTAATTCTCTCAATTGCAGGACCAGAGAAAACAGGGTGTGTCGCACAAGCAACGACACTCTTTGCACCATTTTCCTTTAATGCATTACACGCCTCAATCAAAGTACCAGCAGTATCAATCATATCATCGAGAATAATACAGTCTTTTCCTTTAACATCACCAACTATATTCATGGCTTTGGCCACATTCTTTCCTGTACGGCGCTTATCAATCATCGCAATGTCACACTTACACTTTTTAGCATAGTGACGAGCACGTTCAACTCCACCAGCATCAGGTGAAACAAAGATTGTATTATCACCAACTAATTCTCGCTTTATATGACCAACGAGAACTGGTGAGGCGTAAATATTATCAAAAGGTATATTGAAGAAACCTTGAACCTGGCCTGAGTGAAGATCCATTGTGATAACACGTGAGGCACCTGCTACAGTGATTAAATCACTGACCAACTTTGCTGAAATTGGCGTTCTTGGTGAGACCTTACGGTCTTGGCGACAGTAACCATAGTGTGGGATTACGGCGGTAATAGAAGCTGCTGAAGCACGCTTAAGTGCATCAATCATAATCAATAATTCCATCAAGTTGTCATTTACTGGAGCACAAGTTGATTGAATAATGAAAACATCAGCTCCACGAACATTTTGTTCGATTTCACAGAAAGTTTCACCATTTGCAAATTTTGTTACTTGAGGATCAACAAGGGGTACATCTAAGATTTTTGAAATATCGGATGAAAGTTTTGGATTTGACGTGCCTGATACAAGAACGATCCGTTTCATGATCTCTTCCCTTTCTCTGATCCGTGAGAAAAATGGTTGGGGTAGAAGGACTCGAACCTTCGAATGGCAGAATCAAAATCTGCTGACTTAGCCACTTGTCGATACCCCAACAATGTCGATATGTATGTAATATATAAGCTAATATCTTTTTTTTGACAAGATATTTTTAAAAATCGGCAATTATTCACAGGCTAAAGATGCAATGCGCTGGCCAGAATATAGGATAATTTCCTGATACAATCTGAACGCGGTCGTACTCCCGTATAATCTCAAACCTTTTTTATTGGCACGACTTCCCTCATATCCAACCCAAATGGTGAAAAGATCATGGCCATCGTATCCCACAAAGAGATTATCAAAACCATTATTAGATGTACCTGTTTTACCAAAGAAGTGCTGATCTCTAAGGGCCGGCTTTACCATGCGTCTGATAGTAGTTTTTCTAGGATCGGCCAAAGCTTCATATACTTGAGAGCCTTGTTCACATTCTTTTTCTAAAAAGTCGCGATAAACTTGGTGCAACTCATGTACAGATAACTCAACAGCTCCAAGTAATTGAGCTGGATATTCCGACAGCGGAGTCTTTATATCTGCAATACGTGATTTAAGATCCTCTTCAACTTTTTCAAAACCAATATCCCTTGCTAGCCTGACAATGGGATTATTAAGGGATTCTTGTAAAGCCTGAGAAATTGGATATTCACTAGCATCTGGAGTATGAGACTCAGATGGTGTCCATACACCACTTATAAGGTCTAAAGTAACTGGCTCAGTTGAAACGAGATCATCGATTTTATAACCATGCTGTAAATAAATTTGATACAAGACAGGCTTTAAGGTTGAACCAACACCATGCCTTTCTTCTAAAAGGGCCTTTTCTACATTTCTCTCAAACTTTGAATAATAAAAGGTTTCTTTGTCTTTTGGCCCAAATGATATTTTAACAGCTAAATTCTCTTCTATTTTTTTAAGGTCTTCTAAAAGACCCTTGGATGCTACGACAGTTTTAAAGAAACGATACTCATTCAAGTCCTTATCTTTATTTTTACGTGTCGTTGTAAGATAGATTGCTTCATAAAAACCTTTCTCTTGAAAGTCTTTTAGTCCCTGCCTCCAGCGATCCCACTTTTCATCACTCCATTGATAAGACTCATTTGAATCAAAGAGATTTAAATCCTGTAGTTTATTGAAAATGAAATTAGCTCGTCCCTTTAATCTCTCTGTTCGGTATATAGGATGGTAATACCCAGGTCCCTTTAACATCGAAACAAGAATGGCAGATTCATATGGATCAAGCTCTGAAATAGGTTTATTAAAATACAGCACCGCTGCAGTATGAACACCTTTTACCCTTACTCCACCAAGGCTTCCCCAAAAAACCTCGTTAAAATAAGCTTCTAATATATCTGACTTCTCAAATTTAAAATCGATATATACAGCAAGAATTGCTTCTTTAATTTTTCGACTGAAGGACTTTTCATTAGTGAAATATATATTCTTAACTAATTGTTGTGTTAGAGTTGATCCTCCCTGAACAAGGGCACCTGCTTTAATATCAGCAACGATTGCACGCAGGATTGAAATATAATCAATCCCAATATGATCGAGAAATCTAAAGTCCTCAATTCCAATAAGACCTTTAGAGAGAATAATTGGAATATTATAAAATGGAATTTTATACTGTAGGCAACGATTATAGTGGCAATTATTATTTCTTAGAGCTTTTAATTCAAATGTTTCATTAATACTTAAAATTCTTTCATTGAAGTTTTCAAATTTATTTTTAAAAACAGATGTGAACCTTTCGTCATTTGAATTTGCTTTAAAAAACAAGAATTCATCTTTAACAATAAAGCTGCCTTCTTCAAAAATAACAGATTTTTGCTCATGCTCACTTAGCTTGCCACTAATGACCTGACTTAAGTCTGCGTCATTTATTGTTTTAACGACAAAAATGACACACAATGCAACAAAAGGCACTGATAATAGTAATAATATCTTTAATCGTTTTAAAAGCATTTAAGAAAACACCTATTTTTTTGACGTTACATCAAGTCATCTTATATTATTTCATTACAATTTAATCCAATTATAAAAGGAATAACAACTTATGTTAAAGAATTTAAATAAGGCCGCAATTCTTGCCACTTTAGCGTCAACTTCTTTCGCACTACCAATTGATTGGCATGGTGAACTTCAAACAGATATGCACTCACTTGGAGATTACAATCGCTCAGTTACTCAAACTCCTGGTGCAGTTACTAACGGTGACCAAGCTTTTGATATTGGAGATGCCGATCCAGATTCAGCCAATTTTCAAACATATATTTTCAAGTTACAACCAACGATCATTGTAAATGATTCGACGACGATCAATGCAGAATTAACTTCTGGTTATGGTTACGGTGGAAACTTTGGTGACTCATCAAATGATGGCCGAACAAAAACTGGAACAACAGATGCAACAACAACTGGTTCATTTGCTAATGCTCGTTATTCTTTTAATACAGTAACAAGTAATGAAATCAACCTGACTCAAGCAAATGCAGTATTCTTTTCAGACACAGCAACTTACACAGTTGGCCGTCAGAAATTTAACTGGGGTCTAGGTGCTGTATATAATGATGGAAGTGCCGCTGGTTCTCGTTTTGCATCAATGAGAGATGGTATAACAATTGATTTTAAAATCGGTAATTTTAAATTCTCTCCATACTACTCAAAAATCAAAGCAAACAATCTAACTAAAACAGGTCGAATCAGAGAGATGGGTATTTCATTACTATATGAAAATCTAGACCGTGAATTCACGTTTGGTGCTTTATACAACAAGAACACATCAGGTGGTTCAACATCAGTATTTGCTGATGTTGACGGTGACGGAACTGCAACAGAACTTGGTTCATCTAGTGTGACGATGATTGACCTTTACTTCAAAAAGACTTTTGGAAAATATACAGTAGAAGCTGAAGTTCCATTAATGTCTGGTGATATGGGTGAAATCTATCCTGGTGTAACTGATACAGAAGTTGATGCTCAGGCATTTCTTTTAAATAATACTTATAAGTTAAATACAAACCATTCCCTACATTTAGATGTTGGTATGGTTAGTGGTTCAGAAGCTGACAATCAAACTTACGGGGCCATGTACCTTAATCCAAACTTCCAAGTTGCGAATATCATGTTTCGCTATAACTTAGGTGCAATTGGAGATACAACTCAAAACGTTTTCAACTCATCAATAACAAATGCAACTTATGCTAAGTTTGCCCATCGCTATGACTCAGGAACATGGTCTTGGACAAATTCAGTTATTTGGGCAAAAGCTGATCAAACTGCAACGGCCGGATCAGATGCTATTAACCACGAAAAGAATAAGAGATTTACTGCCGCTGCAAATCAAGCGGATGATCTAGGTTTTGAAATTGATTCAAACTTTTCTTACAAGTGGAATACTTCAGTATCGATTAATACTAATATCGGTTACTTCTTTGTTGGTGACTATTACGCCTTCTCAAACACGGCAACACCAAATGAAACAAATGACACTTACTTAATTTACATCGGTGCAGATATAAAATTCTAAAAAACAAAAGGCTCCTTTAAGGAGCCTTTTTTATTTCTTAATTTGTGTTTTAATTATTGCCAAGGATTTGACCAATTACCAGAGCTTGGCGACCTTGTTTGATTACCCATCAGATTAAAGTTCCCCTGACCATTCCAACCATTAGATGTTTGAAAGTTTGTTTGTCCAAGTCCACCTAAGTCTAAATTAAACCCTGGTATACCATTAGAGTAACTTGAAGTATCTCCAGTCCAAAGATCAAAAGGGCTTCCTGAAGAAGCAGATGCTAATTGTGATTGAAGATTATTAAGCTGAGTTGTACGGTAAATATTATTAAAGCGACCAAGAGTACTTCTCTGTTCAGAGATCGCACTTCCATATCTATTGTTAAAATATGAATTATAATCGCTCATACTATTTTGTTTCCACCCCATATATTGATTATAAATATATGGTACATAAGTACTTTGAACCGTCATACAATCTTGATAATTCCCACCAGAAGTACAGTAACTACTTACTAAATCTTTAGCATATGATTGAATATAATCATCATAAGCGCTTAACTTAGCTTGTTGTTGCTGACGATCCTTCGCTGCTCTTTCTTGTAGACCTTGAATGATCTTACGACGTCTAGCAAGTGGCGATTTATCTCCAGCTCTTAGTAAAGCCTCATCACCCCAATCAGCAAGTGTCCCTCTTTCAAGTCGACTAATTGCTTTATCACTATTTGTCTCTGCCTTATCAACAGTTCTCTTATTTGCACCCTCAAGTTTTACATTAGAAAACTCTTGAGCATGAATAATTCCGGTTAAAACTTTACGTCCTGAAGTTTGCATATTTTCTTCACGTAGGGCCGCGATAACACGCTTATATTCAGCACCATTTTCATTTTGACGATTAAATTTTGCAATAAGATCATTTATCTCTTGAATTTTATCCGTAATTTGATCCTTACGTCTTTCATCTTCAGTACTTTCACCAAGCTCATCATATTCAGTCATTAGATGCTCTAATTCACTCTTAAGAGCTGGGATTAATTCTTTTGAAAACTTATTCATATGATTTGCATACTCGCGTAAAAGTTCTTTACGCTTATCTCGGCTAACACCATATTCATCACCGTTTTCAATATCTTCAGCAGATGGAGCAATATCTCTTTCGATTTCCTCCATTCTTGTAACCATTTCTTCAACTTCATCTTCAATTAAAGAATGCTGAATTCCTGAAAGAAGTCTTGTTAAATCATCATAGTTACCACCAGATGAACTTCTTAATTTCTTTAAGCTATCTGCAATATCCGTTAAATTCTTTCCGTTACACGCAGCAATTGCTTCCTCACGTAGGTCGTATTCTGGTGTCGTATTTGCCATAATTTTTCTTTCTGCTGGCTTTGCAAAGTCCATACAATTAAAACTCGGCTTAGAAAAAGATGTATGTTGTGCAACAGATGCTAAACCAAATGGCATATCATCACGATAATCTAAATCTTTATTTGTTGAAGCAATAACAAGTTCTGAATTTCTTGATTGATCAATATTTGGGTGATCAATTGTAATACGTGATGGAGATGCAAGGTGTCCTTTATCGATAAGATTTTGAACCTTAAAGAAATTTGGATCGCCACCGGCCAAGTGATTCATACACTTTTCATATTCTTTTTCAATTGAGTCACTTCCAGCAGGATATGCACTTGAATCAACTTGAACATCAAATTTCAAGTAAATATTATTATCGACAGGATTGGTGATCGCCTCTGCACTAATATCTGAAATACATGCTGATACTCGTGTTGGCATATCAATGATCACTTTACCATTTGCAACAGTAAATTTTGGAGTATTCCCCAAAAGAAGAGTTTTCATAAATCCGTAAGATACAGCATTATCTCTTCGACATTCAACTGTTGTCGATCGGCTCGATGGCCCAACATCAACGCTACCAGTGGTAGAAGTATTACTGCTTCCACTACCAATCGAGCTCGTTCCAGTGAAAACAACTTTTGCACTGGCCGGTACCATTAAAAGTGAACAAACTAATAACTTTAACTGAATTGCTTTTTTCATAAATTATCCTACTTAATTCATCGCTTAAGACATATCGGATAATTTAGGAATTACTTTAAAGACAAATTAATTCAAGTTGTAAAATCAGGTACTTACTAAAACAATAGATTTACTTTTTCTTGAACTTCTTCCCCTTCAATAGAAACTTGAGCGCTTTCACGTTGATCATTTCGCTCTTTAAATTTGATATACTCTTGTCTTCTCTCGGCAATGGACTTATTCGCTGAGTTTAGTAGATAGTATGTTGGTATTTCTATAAGGTATTTATATGTTGAATTCTTTACTTCTATATATTTTGGAAGTGTATAACGACCATTATAAGTAACATAACTTCTAGGAACAATCGTATAAACATCATCACTCATATGTAGTTCCAAGAAGACTAATTGATGAGTATCATTTTTAAATTCACCCTTAATATTGTCTAAGTTTATTGACCAGACAAATTCACGGTTTCGCTTTATCAACTTAAGATTATTTGTTCCACGATATAATGACGAATTCATTATATTTTTAATTTCTGCCTGCTTTTGTTCACCATCAGCATCAAGCGGAGAAACAGGAGCGGCGGTATTAACATCCTCATATTCCTTAACTTTCTCTTCGTACTCTTTCTTCTTAACAAGAAACTTCTTATACTCTTCAATAAGGGATGCTTTATCTTTATTAATTAGTTCAGAATTAGATTTATAATTTTCCTCTATTGATTTAAAAATTTTATTAAAACCATAAGAACTATTAAACGTGTAACTTAAAATCAAGCTCTGAAGAATATTTTTAGTATTATCATTTGTTAATAAACCCTCTATCCTTGTCGCCTTCTTAATATCACTTACGGCTCCAACATCATAACTTCCATTCTCATATTCAACAGCAATCATCTTTTTAAAGTCATCTTCATTTTCTGATGAAACTAATAAATATTTAAAGAAATTTGTATTAACTTGTGCCGTATCATCATTAAAGTCTGAATCAGCAGCCGTTCGCTTTACGATTATATGTGCAACAACAAGTTCCTTATCTAGTTCATGATTTGAAGGATTTCTCATAAGACCTTCTAATGAGGGAATTGAGGCATAAATATGTGTACTAAATAGTAAAAGCGAAAAAATTAAAACTTTCATAAATCTCCTAATTAATACTGATAATAATACCAAAAAATATGAGTCATGTAAGTTGAATTTCAAATAAGAACAAAAGACCGACAATATCAATCAGGCATATAGATGTGACGAATTTTAAAATTACCTTTATAATATTTCTAAGTTAACAAGGGTATTACATGAGCAAATTAGTAAAATTTATATCACTATTATTAATCATTCAATTAAGTGCAAATGCAAAAATATTAGACTACAAAACGACGCGTTTAAAGTCGACAGGTGGAGCTGGTGTTGCCTCACTTCTAATGGATGAAGCAACTGTCTTAAACCCGGCCCCTATTGCATTTTTTAATATGTCTTCAGTTTATGTTGAGAAATCTTCTACAGACAATAAAGATCTTGAAGAAAATAATTTAAAAGGCTCTTCAAATTTAGCTGTAATTGCCTCTGATAGTTCAAAGGCTCTAAAAGGATCTCTTTCATACGTTAAGACTAAGAAGAGTGACGAAAATTACAAACAACTGTCTACTTCATTTGCTTCAACGGTTGGCCCTAAGTCGTCTCTTGGTTTTACATATCAAGATATAAAAAGAGTTGATAACTATCTAGGAAATATAGAAAAGAATGAATACTCACAAGTTAATATTGGTGTTTTTCATGCAGTCACATCAAGCCTATCACTAGGTATGGTTGCAATGGATCCATTTAAAAGTTCTGAAAATGGAACGAAAGCAATTCTTGGAATGCAGTACCAATATGGAAAATTTATTTCCCTAATGCTAGATGCCGGTGCTGATTACACAACAGAGCTCTCTGAGCGCTCTCTTGTAAGAGGTGCTATCCAATTCAATGTTCTTTCTGACTTTTATATAAGAGCAGGTATGTTTGACGATAAGATTGATATGCAATCAGGTTCTGGATTTGGAATAAGCTGGATTCAACCTAAGTTAACTTTAAACTTTGCCATGTCTAATATCTCTGTTGATGAAGATGCTTTATTAAAACAAATAGCTGAAGAGATCCAAGAAACTTCTTTTTCTCTTTCATATCGCTTCTAACAATCGGTATTAATCATGAGCAATAAAAAGAAAGATGACGGTGAAGTTGAAGAGTTAAATGAAGGCGTCAAGAATGCATATGCCGAAAGATTAAAAACTCTTAAACAAGCACTCGATTTTGTTGCTAAGAATGACCTCCCAAAAAGTGTTGAAAAGTTTAAACACTACCTGGGTATATTGGCCGCATACAATAGAACAGACGAAAAGCATCTAACACCAAAGATGTTTGATCCAGAAAGAGATGTTGCAGAATTGCTACTTGTAAGCCAGGCTTACTGGAACCTTGCAAAATCATATGATAAAAGTCCTAGGTTAAGACAAGAATCGGTTAGATGCTTACAACAATTTATTAAGTTTTCTATTGGGTATAAATATCAACATGCTAATGCACAATTAATAAAAAAGTTCTTAAGGTCTGGACAGGCACATAATAAAAAAGCCTTTCAACAGGCTTATGAAAAAATCAATGTTAGATCAAAGAATTGTTACTTAGCAACACATGCTTATCCAGAAAATGAAGACTTATTAAACACACTAAGGGCCTTTAAAGTTAAGCTAGCAAAGTATAGTGCGGGTATTATTTTTATTAATCGTTATTACGATTACTCACCATATATCGTGAATTCTTTTGAACGTAATAGGTCTTTAGATTTTGTATTTAATAAGATACTTTTAAGGCCAATAATTTATTTAATCTATAAAGTAGTAAAATGAATGTAGTTAGAACCTTAATCACAAGAGAGTGGCTAAAATTCTTTGCCTCTTCAGCACTATCACTGCTGCTGTTAATTTCACTTGGAAACCTTATTACAGGATTTTTACGTGAAACAGTAACAGCTCAAGAGGTACTACTTGGATATATAATTCAACTACCAAGCTTCTTAATTAAAGTAATTCCAATCTCTTGTTTGATTGCGAGTCTTTTTTCTATTAATAAGTTAAAAAGTAGAAACGAGCTTGTGGCCATTTTTGCGGGAGGATACTCTCGTCAAAATTATCTTAAAGATATACTTACAACCTCTATCTATGTTGCATTATTTCAATTTATCTTAAGTGGTTATATAAGCCCTTATATAAATTCCAGAAGAGCAAATATACTTGAAAATCCTGATGAGAAGTTTAGAGTTTTTCAAAAGAAGGGACTTTCATCTTCCACAATTAAATCAGGAAAGATTTGGTATAAATCACCAAAGTACTTTTTCTCATTTGCAAATTTCGATCGTAAGACCAATACACTTAATGATGTAACTATTTATCATTACAATGATAATAAGCAGCTTACAAAGATCGATACATTTAAGATGTTAAGCTATGACACAACAACACAGCGTTGGTGGCCAAATGAAGGGATGAGTTACGATGATCTTGAAACTCCTTCATTTCCTAAAATTGATGCCCATGAATTACCCATCAATCTTGACGAGAGCCTAGAGGAATTCAATAAGATTGAAGCAGATATCTCGACACTAACCTTTTTGCGACTTTATGAATATATCTCACAACTAAATAGCAATGGTATCAATGTTAATGAATATCTCGTTATGTTCTACATGCATATTTCAGAAGGGCTTATTTGTATTATCTTTGCTCTTATTGCGGCCACTAGTATCTTTAATCCAAATAGAAGAAATAGTTCATTTGGTCGCAGTGCTGCATTTATTTTTGTCTTCACAATACTCTACTGGTTAGTACAAACTTACTTTTTAGAACTAGGACGAAACCTAAAAATTAACCCATTTTTAGCAACTTTTACGGTCCCAGCACTATTCATCCTCTTCATTGCCATTATTTTCTATAAAAACAGGCGCTTAACCTAAGTTTCCTGACTGGACTTGCGCGGTGCACACGTGATATAAGTGGGCCATGAATACTACAGAAGAATTTTTAAAAGACTACACCCTAGAAGGTGAAAAACTAGAAATATTTACTTATCCAGCACCAATTCTTAAAAAAGTTGCAGAGCCTGTCACAGAATTCAACGACTCTCTTAAGAAATTGGCCAAAGACATGCTCTATACTATGTATCACGCACCAGGTATTGGCCTTGCGGCACCACAAATTGGTGTTTCTGATCGCATCTTTGTAATGGACATCGATTTTGAAAGAAAAGAAGTAACTCGTGCAGATGGTACACGTGATTACGACATCTCAAACTTTAATCCTAGAATTTTCATCAATCCTAAAATTGAAAAGACTGCTGGTGACATAGTTTATGAAGAAGGTTGTCTATCTGTACCTGGAATATATGAAGAAGTGAAAAGAGCTGAAGCAATTAAAGTTACATATCAAGACTTAGATGGAAATGAGCAAATTCTTGAAGCAGATGGACTATTATCAGTCTGCATACAACACGAGAATGATCATCTTGATGGAATTGTATTTTTAGAGAGATTATCAACTCTAAAAAGAAACTTCCTAACAAAAAGATATATGAAGCGAGTAAAGGGCAGATAGTGAAAAAACTTAAAGCAGTATTTTTTGGAACTCCTGATTTTTCATGTCCAAGCCTTGAACTACTTGCAAATCACCCACAGATTGACCTGCAATTAGTTGTAAGTATGCCGGATAGAAAAGCTGGCCGTGGACAAAAACTGCAATCTCCACCAGTGATCGAATACTGCAAAAACAATAGAATTAACTTCTATCAAACAGAGAATATCAATAAAGATGAAGAGCTACTTGCTAAACTAGAGGAACTCAATGCTGATTTCTTTTTAGTTCTAGCATTTGCACAATTTCTTGGGTCAAAAGTTTTAAATATGCCAACTATTGGATGCTTCAATATCCACACTTCTCTATTACCAAAGTATAGAGGTGCTGCACCAATACAGTATGCACTTTTAAATGGTGATAATGAAACTGGTGTATCAATTCAAAAAATGGTCAAGAAGATGGATGCCGGAGATATCGTAAAAGAATCAAAACTTCCAATCTCATTTGAAGAAACAGGTGGACAACTATATACACGTCTAAAGTTTGCTGCCTCACTTACTCTAAATGATTTCATTCAAGATATGATTAGCGATGACATCTCTTCTTATAAGCAAAATGAAGAAGATGTTACTTTTGCACCAACATTGAAAAAAGAAGACGGCCATATCAAGTTTTCTGAAAAAACATATAATGAAATTCATAATCAAGTACGTGCACTAAAACCTTGGCCTGGAACATTCTGCTTTCTAAATGGTAAAAGACTAAAAGTTTTAGAAATTAGTCCTTACACAGGAAACAAATTGAATGCAGGTGAGATTAAAATAAGTGACAATAAAATCTTAGTAGGATCGAAAGATAAAACTATACGTCTAGATATGATTCAACTGGAAGGAAAGAAAGCCTGCCGAGATACTGATGCAGTAAACGGGCTTACTAATAAATACGATACATTTGAAATTTCATAGAGGAGATTAGATGAAGACCATAATATCACCAAGTATTTTAGCCGCTGACTTCACAAATCTAATTTCCGATATCTCTGTAATTGAATATGTAAACGATCTATGGCTTCATCTTGATGTTATGGATGGTCACTTTGTACCAAACTTAACATTTGGTATTCCCATTATTAAACAATTAAAAAAGAAAACAAAACTACCTCTTGATGTTCACCTAATGGTAACTAATCCAGAATTTCATATGGAAGAGCTAAAGGATGTAGGGATAGAAAATATCACTTATCACTTTGAAATTGAGACAGACCATATGGAGCTCATTTCAAAATATCGTAGTCACTATAATAGCATTGGTCTTTCCATCAAACCAAAGACCAAGGCACAAGATCTAGATTTAGAACTCTTAAAGAAACTAGATCTTGTATTAGTAATGTCAGTTGAACCTGGTTTTGGAGGGCAAAGCTTCATGCCAAATGCCTTGGATAAAATTGAATATTTAAATAAGGTGAGAAAAGAAAATAACCTAAGTTTTAAAATACAAGTTGATGGAGGCATCAACAAAGAGACCGGTACAAAATGTCGTAACAAAGGTGCCGACAATATGGTTGCAGGCTCATATATTTTCGGAAAAGAAAAAGATCAATATAAAACACAAATAGAGACTTTAAGATAGGAATATAAAGATGAAAGAAATTATTATCGATGGACACAGTTTAAGTGTCGATGACATCTATGAAGTATCATACGCAAAAAAGAACACTGTAAAAGTAAAACTAAGTGATATTGCACGAGACAATATGCTTAAGTCTAAAGCTTACGTTCAAAATATTGTTGATAAAGGTGAGCCAGTATATGGGATCAATACTGGTTTTGGTGCCTTATCCGATAAACACATCAAAAAAGAAGATCTATCACAACTTCAAGTTAACCTTATTCGTTCACACTGTACTGGAGTGGGTAAACCATTTACGAAAGAAATCACGAAAGCAATTATGCTACTTAGAGCAAATTGTCTCGCTTCTGGATTTTCAGGTGTAACGATTGAAGCCGTTGAGTTATTAATTGAGTTTATCAACAATGATATTATCCCTGTTGTTCCTGAAAAAGGATCAGTTGGAGCCTCCGGTGACCTTGCTCCCCTTTCACATATTGCACTTGCTTTAATTGGTGAAGGTGAAGTTGTTTACGGCGGTAAAGAGGTTCGCTCAGATTTTGCCATTAGAGATATCGGAAGAGAACCAGTTGTCCTTGGACCAAAAGATGGACTTGCTCTAATAAACGGAACAGCTGTTATGGCCGCACTTGGTGCACTGGCAATTAAGAAAACAGAAAATCTAGTTAAAGTTGCCGATATTTGTGCAGCAACTACTTTAGATGGAGTACGTGGAACACTAAGAGCGTATGATCCAAAAATTCATGGACTAAAACCTCACCCGGGACAAATTGCATCTGCAATTAACGTAAATAATATTATTGCTGGAAGCCAAATTCTTGACTCACACGTAGACTGTGGAAAGGTTCAAGATCCATATTCTCTTCGTTGTGTTCCTCAAGTTCATGGAGCCTCAAGACAAACACTTGCTCATGCCAAAGAAGTAATTGGTATTGAATTAAATGCTGTTACTGATAATCCTCTAATATTCCTTAGTGAAGATGAAGTTATCTCTGGCGGAAATTTCCACGGTGAAGCTATTGCTATGGTTATGGACTATCTTGCAATTGGTGTTGCTGAATTATGTAATATTAGTGAAAGACGTGTCGAAAAAATGATGAATCCTACATTCTCAGATCTACCTGCGTTCCTTACACCAGAATCAGGTCTTAATAGCGGTCTAATGATCGCACACGTTACTGCTGCTGCACTAACTTCTGAAAATAAATACCTATGTCACCCTGCTAGTGTGGACTCAGTACCAACATCAACTGATAAAGAAGATCATGTTTCAATGGGTGTAACATCAGGACGAAAACTTCATGAAGTAATTGAAAATGCAACAAAGTGTCTTGCCATTGAACTACTATGTAATACACAAGCAATTGAATTCCATAGGCCATTAAGATCATCAGATGCAATTGAAGAGTTAATTGCTCATATCAGAAAGTCTGTCGATAAAATTGAAGAAGATCGCGTATTTTACAAAGATATTAACTATATTGAAGCTCTAGTTGATAATGGCGAATTATTAAGAGCTGTAGAAAAACACGTCGGGAAATTAAAATAATGTATATCTACAAGAATATTAATGAACTATTAACACTTAAAGAAGCATTTAAAAAAGATGGCCGCAATCTTCTGCCTGAAGATTCTTCAATCATCAAAAATGCCGCTATTGTTTTTAACGACAATGAAATCATTTGGGTCGGAGAAAGTTCAAATATTCCTGTAGAATATCAAGATAAAGCAAAGTCTACTAAAGACTTAAGTGGTTATGTCATTACACCTGAACTTGTAGACTCACATACTCACCTAATCTTTGGTGGTAACAGAGCTGATGAATACCAAATGAGATTAAATGGTGCTGATTACCAGGCCATTGCTGAAGCTGGTGGTGGAATTGTTGCAACTTCTGTTGGAACAAATGAAACAAGTGATGAAGAACTTTTAAATCTATGTCGTGAAAGAGTAAACAGAATTGCATCATACGGTATTGGAACGATTGAAGTTAAATCAGGCTACTCTCTTTCTTATGAAGGAGAAAAGCGAATGACAAAACTAATAGCTAAACTTAAAGAAGAATTCGCTCCAGAAATTCAAATCATCAATACCTTCATGCCTGCACATGCACTACCTAAGAGCTACAACAATACTGAAAAGTATATGGATGAAATCGTCATTCCACTACTCGAAGAAATTGGTAATGATGGAATTATTGATTGCGTTGATATATTTCATGAGAAAGGCTACTTCAATGCTGATGATGTTAAAAAATTAGCTCAAACAGCGAAGAAATTTAATATTCCAATGAAAACTCATGCTGATGAATTCAATGATAACAAAGGTGCAATACTCGCATGTGAACTCGAAGCACTCAGTACAGACCATCTTCTATGCACTACTGAAGATGGAATTAAAAAGTTAGCAGAATCAAAAACTGTAGCAACAGTATTACCAGGTACAGGAATTTTCTTAGGAAAACCAAAAGCAGATGCCAAGGCACTAGCAGATGGTGGATGTAAACTTTCTATTGCCTCAGATTACAATCCTGGTTCATGTCATTGTGACAATTTACTATTATTAGCTTCAATTGCTGCTCCTTTATATGGAATTAATATGACTCAAATGTGGAGTGGTATTACATTAAATGCAGCAGCTGCAGTTGGTAAATATGATCAAGGTGCAATAGTAGAAAAGTTAAAACCAAGGTTTAGCGTCTTTAAGACAAAGACAATTTCTGAAATTACATATAATTGGGGAAGAAACTTGGCCGTTAATAGAAATTCTATTTAAGCCATTCCTGAATTTTTTCTTTGAATTCTTCAGAGTTAAAGTCTTTTGATCCATTAGCGACTTCCATCACTCTTCCATCTTTGAATACAATTGAGACTGGAATTGCTGAAACCATGAATGCATCAGTTAACTTTCCATTCTTATCTTTAACGATATCAAAGTTAACATTGAACTTTTTACTAACTTCATTGATTTTCTTATCTTGCTTTGGCCCTTCATCAGAGTTAATTGCAATGATTTTAAGATCTTTATTTTCAATTCCAGATCTTAATGAAACTAGACTAGGAAATTCTTCAAGACAAGGTGTACACCAACTTGCCCAAAAGTTTAAAATCACAACACCTTTTGAAAGATCTTCTTTTTTAAACTCTTTACCTTTAATTGATTTTAAATCTGGCCTAACGAGCATTGACTCATAATGTTGAATCTTTTTTGTATCAACGCCTGCAATTTTAGCAGTAGTAAAACTCTCATCAGTAACAAATAATGAGCCCAATACTAGAAAACAAGCGATTGCGATTAGTTTAAATGGAAATTTTTTTCTTTCTGTACTCAATTTCCGACCCCAGTTAAAATACAATTATACACAAAGTAAGAAATAATTGCATCATGCAAAAAAGGCAACTTAAAATGAAAGAAATTGGCAAAAATAAGAGTCGAAAACATTTTTTAGATGATTCCGGCCAAACTTTCATCGAGTTCATATTCCTACTTGTTATACTTGTCGGATTATCTGTAACAATCTTAAAGGGTTCCAACTCATTCTTAGCTGGCCAGTGGGAAATTGCAATAAACAGCATTGTGCGCAATTACCCAGGGCATGATCCTGGGTTAAGATTATCTCAATAATATTTAAATTAATTCTCTCTATACTGGAGTAAATATGTATATTTTATCATTAGATCAGGGAACAACTGGTACGACTGCAACTGTTATTAATGCTGAGACTTTTGAATTCATTGACAAAGAAAATCAAGAATTTAAACAGTATTTTCCAAATACTGGGTGGGTAGAGCATGATCTCGATGAAATATGGAAGAGTGTACGTCTAACTGTCGAAACAGTATTAAAGAGGAATAATATCGATACTAGTAAGATTAAATCCATCGGTATTACAAACCAGAGAGAGACGACATGTGCATTTAATCGCAAAGGAGAACCTCTTGCTAAGGCCATCGTTTGGCAAGACCGTCGAACGGCACAATATTGTGAATCGCTTAAAGCAGATGAAGAGTTATTCAAAAAGAAATCTGGACTACCGCTAGACCCTTATTTTTCTGGTACAAAAATGCACTGGCTTCTTGAGAATAACCAATACGTAAAAGAGGCCCATAAGAATAACGACCTAAGATTTGGAACGATTGATACATTCTTACTTTATCGTTTAACTGGACAAACATCTTTTAAAACTGATGTTTCAAATGCATCAAGAACACTCCTAATGGAACTTGATAATTGTTCATGGGATGATGAACTATGTGAGAAACTAGGGGTAGATAAGAATCTATTACCTGAAATATGTGAATCGATCTGTGACTTTGGAATAACTAAAGGATTAAGCTTTCTGCCTGATGGAATTCCTATAAACGGAATTTTGGGAGATCAACAAGCGGCCCTGTTTGGTCAAGCATGTTTTAAACAAGGAACTGGTAAATGTACTTATGGTACAGGCGCATTCATGTTAGTAAATACTGGAGAAGAAAAGAAATATTCAGATCATGGATTACTCACTACTGTTGCTTATAAGTATCAAGGTAAGACACACTATGCTTTAGAAGGATCTTGTTATATTGCTGGTGCCTGCGTGCAATGGTTAAGAGATAATTTACAGATTATTGATAATGCCGCTCAAACAGAAGATAAGGCCTTAAATGTAAAAAATATTGATCAAATTAAAGACCTTTTACTTCTACCTTTTTTTACAGGGATTGGTTCACCGTATTGGAAACCAAACGCAAAAGCTGCACTAATTGGAATGACTAGAGCAACAAATACTGATGATATATGTCGTGTAGCACTTGAAGGAATTGCCTTAAGTATTAATGATCTAATTAAGGCAATGAAAAGTGACATGGGTAGTGATCTTGAAGAATTCAAAGTAGATGGTGGAGCTGTTGCAAATAATCTCCTTATGCAAATTCAAGCAGATATTTCTCAAATTAATGTAACACGACCACAAATAATTGAAACGACATCTTATGGTGCTGCACTAGCAGCTGCAATTGGAGCAGGCCTTATGACCATAGAAGATGTTAGTAAACAATGGAAGAAAGAGTCTTTATTTGAAACTAAAAATGATCATCGACAATATTACGACTATAAGAAGAATCTTTGGTCTAAATATATAGAAATCAATTTCTAAATTAGCGGTTAGGGTTAATCCCCTAACACGCTAAAGATATCTGTAATTTTTCTAACTGGTATAATTTTTAATTTAGATTTCTTAGAAAACTCTCGTGCAATCTTTGGTGATGCAACTAAAGTTTTATAATTTAAGGATTCCATTTCTTTAATACGCATCTCCATATGAGGAACTGTTCGAACTTCACCAGTTAGGCCCACCTCGCCTAAAAAGATCGTATCTTTTGGAATAGGTTTAGATTTATATGAACTTAAAAGAGCTGCAATAATACTTAGATCGGATTCACGTGTTGTAAGTTTCATACTACCTACAACATTAACGTAAATATCATTCATTCCCATAGGAATTGAAGCATATTTTTCGATAATGGCCACCATCATAGCTACACGATTATTATCTAATCCCTGAGTTGTACGTCTTCCATTTCCGAATTTATTTTCTGCTACTAAAGCTTGTACTTCTACAAAGAGCGGTCTTGTCCCTTCTTTTATACACGTTAAGCTCTTCCCGAAGTTCCCTTCAAGATCATCTTCTAAGAAGAATTGTGAAGGATTCTTTACTTCATTAAGGCCATCTTCTTTCATTTCGAAAATACCAACTTCGTTAGTGTTTCCAAAACGATTCTTGATTGCACGAAGCATACGATAATGACCAAATTGATCACCTTCAAAATAGATAACTGTATCAACCATATGTTCTAAAATCTTAGGCCCAGCGATAGCACCATCTTTTGTTATGTGACCAACAACAAAACAAGTAATACCAGTAGCCTTCACATGATTCATCAGTTCATAAGTTACTTCACGAATTTGTGAAACAGTACCTGGAGGCGAAGACAACTCACTAGATGTCGTTGTTTGAATTGAATCTAGAACCATAAAACGTGGCTTTATCTTTTTAATTTGATTTAAAATATTCTGCCAATTTGTTTCATTATATATATAGAAGGAATCGTTCTTTAGGCCCATTCGTTTGGCCCTACCGGCAACCTGCCCCTCACTTTCTTCACCACTTACATATAAGAAGCTTTCGTTTTCTTGTCTTCCTGATAGTTTTGATAACATTTCAGTTAAAAGAGTTGATTTACCAATACCTGGCTCACCACCAATTAAAATAAGTGATCCTGGAACAAGTCCTCCACCGACAACACGATCAAATTCATCGATCCCAGTTGAGACGCGATTGTATGTTTCAACTTCAATTTCTTTTAATTTCTTAGGTTGAGTCTCACCAACGGCCTTTACTTTAATACTTTCTTGTACTGGCGAGAAAGTTTGCTCTGTGAAACTATTCCATTCACCACAATCTGTACAACGCCCCATCCATTTAGCTGTTTGGAAACCACAGTTTGAACATTCAAAAACTTTCTTACTCTTTTTGGCCATTAATCATTCCCATTACTTCATCTTCAGTCTTAATAGTAATTCCCAACTCTAATGCCTTCTTATACTTAGAAGACTTAGCTTCAGTTTCATTTGTAAGAAGAATATCTGTATTCTTACTTACAGAACTAACAGGAGTTCCACCAGCTGCTTTTATATCTTTTTCAATCTCACTTCTTTTTCGAGATAAAGAACCAGTAATACATATTTTTATTCCAGCCAAGCTAGATCCAGTATCATTTTCGATTACTTCAAATGTGAAACCTATTTCTTGTAAGTTTTTTATAAGATCTTTTTTTTCTTGTAATGAATTAACAAAAGTCGTTGCTGACTTCTCTGCAAATCCTTCTAGGCCTTGTAATTGCTCCGCTGTCATCGCTAGCAACTTCTCGATTGAGTCAAATCCACCTTCAACAACTTTTTCACATTTATTGTAGGCTCCACCAGTAATGCCAAGTGCAGAAAGAAAAGTAATAAGATCAGCCTTCTTTGACTTTTCAATACTAGTTAAAAGTTTTGTGGCCAATTTTTCTTTAACTTTATCTAGTTCAATTAATTTATCAATATTCAAATTATAAAGATCTTCAATCTTTGTTACTAGCTTACGGCGAATCATTTCCTCGAGACGCTTAGAACTTAAATCATCAATACCTATCTTTTGAATGAAGTTTAAGATAACTTCTTTGACTTGTGCTGGACATGCAGGATTATCACAAATGATTCGTATATCAACTTGTTTAACTGGAGCATCACAGCTAGGACAATGTGTTGGTACAGAGAAATCATTCTCTGACTCCTTAATTGTTTGTAGAAATTTAGGTATAACTTCACCACTGCGGATAATTTCGATCTTATCACCTGCTTTTAGATTGTGTTGTTTTACCATTCCAAAGTTATGAAGTGTAACACGTGAAACGACAGCACCACTGATACTAACAGGCTCAACTTCTCCAACAGGAGTTAAAATACCATTTCTAGAGACCTGCCAAGTAATCGACTTAAGTATCGTTTGAACTGTTTCACCAGGAAACTTAAAGGCCATTTTATAACGAGGATGATGGGCAGTCTCACCGAGTTCATGATGTAGCTTTATATCATTATAAACAAATACCAACCCATCAATTAAATAATCACCATTGGCCATAAAATCTTTTGCATCCTCTATCGACGCTTCAAAATCTTTTTTTGATTTCATGATCTCATATTCGAGAATATCAAATCCTTGCTCTTGTAAATGATGGTATTTCTGTTCTTCCTTATCAAAATCAATTCCTAAAACATCAAATGCTTTAAAATTAATAAAAGAACATAAGTTTATATTTTCCTTACGGCCAACAAGTCCTGCCACAATATTTCGTTGAGAAGTAGGTTTTTCAAGACCTTGTGAGATCATCGCTTCAGATAATTTAAAAAATGACTCTTCGTCGCAATACATTTCACCACGAATTTCTATTCTCTCTTTATCTTGAATGGAACTAGGGACACCTTTCATCCATTGTACTTTTTGAGTGATATTTTCACCAAATGTACCATCTCCCCTAGTCTTACCTATAACAAGTTTTCCATTTTCATAAATCAGTGAACATGAAACACCGTCAACTTTGTAAATTCCTAATACTTCGTAGTCCTTGGCCCAATTGATTAATTCATCGATCTTATATGTTTTTCCAAGAGAGAGCATTTTCTTATCATGCTTTACCTTTTCAAGTGACGATATAGTAGAACCTACTAAATTTAGGACCGGATTATCAGGGTCAATTTCCCTAAGCTCATCTTCTATTTTATCGTAAGCAATATCACTTATTTCAGGTTCACCGCGATAATATAAAGCTTTATGATACTTTATTTGATCTTCTAACAACTTAATCTTATTCATTATTTACCTGTTAAAATTTAAATTTTACACCGGCTTTAAGTGATGTACTTTTGATATCAACCTTTCTTTGATCACTAGCAAACTCGGCTTTGTTTCCTAAGTAGGCAATCCCACCAAATAATGTGACTGCAGGTCCATACTTATATTCTCCACCAGCTTCAAGATAGATATTACTTGTATCGCTTGCATTTCCAAAAACCGTAACGTCTTCTTCATAACTAGGAGAGAACATAAAATCGAATTGAAAATAAATTCTTAAATCTTTAACAATTGGCATTGAACCTTTGGCACCAATGAGAAGACCACTGAAGTTAACTCCAGTAAAGCCATTACTAATTTGTGTATCATAGCCATGTGAATATGAACCGTAACCAAGATATATATCAATTTGTGGGCCGAAGAAGAATCCCATTGGTAAATACTTATAACCAGCAAGAAGTCTGAATGTTGAAGAATCCATTGAATTATCTTCAGGACTAAGAGTGCCTGAATCTTTAGAATAACTTCCAAAGCCTTTTTCTAGATCAATCCCAACCCAGTAGTTTCTAGTAGCATAGATTTCACCCTCAATTGCAATTTTAAAATCAAATCCACTAATGGCCTTTGTTCCGCCTGAAGCAGACGAATTATTATTTGATCCAGTACCTAGTAGTAGAGAGGCTCCAAAATTACCAAGTAATCCAAAGCTATAAGCTTCCTCATCCTCAGTTGGTGTATACTGCATCTCTCTTTTTTCAGATGATTTAGTATTCTTATTAATGATCACCCAATCATCAACTTGTACTAGACTTTTGTCTTCGTATCTTAAAACTTTAACTTGTGAGAGACTCTCACCTACATGAATAATTCGTCCAGTACCAATTGTTTTCGTATCCCAATCAACAACTTCTTTTAAAAGAGGATGACGACGACGTCTCATAGGACGTACTATTTTTACTTCATAATCAACATAGATCCCTGCATCTTTACCTAAATCAATTGAGAATTGCTGCCCTAGTACACCAAGAACTCTAGCATCATAAGGAATTTGCTTTTCATATTGGTCTAACCAATTATTTACAGTTTGAGCAATAACATCAGGATCATCCTGATTTAAATCTAATTCTTCTCGAAATAAGATATCTTGTCCATTTGCACCTATAATTTTTAAGTGAACTGTTACACCTTGAGGAAGTGATTCAATTTTAACTTTAATAATTGAGCCAGCATTTGTTTTATCAGAAACTAAACGTAAAACTTTTGGATTTTCTAATGCCTTATCTAGATCCTGTTTATAGTTTGATAAGATATTAATAATTTCAGAATTATATTGGTAATAACACCAACGAGAAGACTTTAGGTAGCGCTCAATTTTTGAGAAAACTTCATACCCGATAGCTCCTCCAACAGTATCCCTTACAGGTAAGATCATACAACGACGAGCACTTGGTGCAGCAAAAGCATCAATTGAGATTAGAATAATAAAACTAGTTAAAAGTAACTTGATTATTTTCATTCAGACGGCCTTCATAAAGATCAACAAGCATCTTATACTCATTAATCTCTTGTTTGGTTTTGATTAATTCTTTTTTTAATTCTTCGTGTTCTTCTTGTAATCGTTTTAAATATACGATTGCATTTGATTCATTAAATGAATCATTATATTCCCACTCGTTAATTTGAATCAGGTATTTACCGTTTTCAAACTTCCAAATTAATTTTTCTTTTTTTATATAGCGACGAATTGTTGATATTGAGATTCCCTTCAACAATGAATAGTCATTTATGTCCATCCAAATCATTCCTTAATTTTAACTAACTTGACGTGCTTTGCCAAAATTTATCAATGCATAAATGCCTATATCGAGTATAATTAATTTATGAATCGAATTGACATGGAAAACTTACGTTCAAAAAAGACAGCACTCGTACTTTCAGGTGGAGTTGTTAAAGCTGCTGCATGGCACCTAGGTGTTAGCTGGGCACTTCATGACCTAGGTTTTACATTTAAGCACAATCATTCGGACGTAAATCCTGATTTTGAAATCTCAACATATGTTGGTTCAAGTGCTGGGGCACTAATAAGCCTCTATTTAGCATCAGGCCATTCTCCAATGGACATTATTGAAGCATTCCTACACAAGAACAAACATGGCCTAAAACCAATTACATATCGAGATATGCTCTCCATTAAAAGGCCAAAATTAAAACCTCACCATCCAAATCTCTATGATCCATTAGATGGTTTTCCAGGAGTGTTAAAAAAAGTCTTAAGCCCAATAATATCCATATCGGGATTATTTTCAACTCAAGGACTCCATGATTATATTGTAGATAATATTATTAAATCTAATAATTTTGATGATTACGACGCCGATCTATTTATCATAGCCACTCAACTAGATCACTCTAGAAAGGTTATTTTCTCAAGGTATAACTACCCAAACCCAAGTCATGATCCAACTGCACACTACTATACTGATATTCCAATTGCTGAAGCTGCTACTGCTTCAATGAGTGTGCCACCATTTTATACACCTTATCCAATTCATAATAATACAACAAATAAGACTGACTTCTATATAGATGGTGAAATTAGAGAAACATTATCAACACATGTTGCTGTGGATAATAAGTGTGATTATATTATTTCAAGTTGGACACATACGCCTTATCACTATCAAGATGAAATTGGTTCACTTGCAAATTACGGACTACCAGCAATTTGTACACAAGCAATATACCTAATGATTCAAAAGAAGATTATCGACTCTCGTGCTCGAAGAATTGCAGCACAGGATATTATTGATACTGTTAACCAGTATATGATTAATGAGAAATTCAGTAATGATCAAAGACGTCACATCACTTCTATTATTGAAAGAAAGCTTAATTATGATCCAAATGTTAAATTAATCGATATTTATCCAACTCATGAGGATTTCAATCTCTTTTTTGCTGATGTATTTAGCTTGAATCCTAAGAAGATGACAAAAATGCTTGAGGCCGGCTACAAACGAACAATGGACATATTTAATAATAAAGAATTTGAAGCATAAAAAAAGCCCACTTAAAAGTGGGCCTTCTTATATCTATAATTTTAAATAAAAATTAAAGATCTAGTGGTACTGATACACCAACTAAAATCTCATCTGCATCTTCATCTACAGTTGCACCATTTGATTCATCATAATTAAGTGATCGATATTCAAAATTGATTGAAACGAATGGTAGCATAGTAAGTCCAACACCTAGTCCAAATCCTGAACCTTCACTCTCAACACCATTAGCTTCCGCTTTTGCATTGAAATAGTAAGAAGCATATGCTCTTGCTAGAATTGGTAGGTCAACAGCAACAAAAGCTCCAAGTTTTGAGTGATCAACATCTACATCCGTTCCAGCAATGTCATGAGTATATTCACCAAAATTATAATCTAATCCAAAACTTACAAGCATTGGAAGCGAATAACCTAGGCGACCACCAAGGTTTAAACCATTAGTATCAGCACCATCATAATCACCAACTAAATTGTAAGCTAAATAAGGCTCAACATAGATACCTGCATTTGCTTGAAATCCCGCAACCATAATCATCATTGCAATTAATAATCTTTTCATAAAATCTCCTCATTTTATCTAGTAATTTCTCTCAAACTAGATGTGTTCAATAATATATAAACCTTCAGTACAAAAGCTTTGCATATAGTTAATATTTCCATTTCCTGAATCAATTTTCGTATTAAGAATTCCGTAATCATGAGAGATCACAAAGACCTTCTCAGTTAGCCCTGTGATTTCAGCACTCACTGTTCCATCTTTATCCATATAGTAGAAATCATAAGATCCTGATGGTCTAAGAGAAGACATATAGGCTTCAAAGTTCACAAGAGGTCGATCTAAATTTATTTGGATTACACATGCACCATTATCAGCATAGTTTTGGAATAATTCTTTTAAATAATCAATATATTCAAGAGATGGTATGACAATCTTCTTAATATCATCAAAACCAACAAAAACAGGTGTCTCTTTTCCAACTTCTAAATAGTGTTTAAATCCTGCTTCACGAATTGGTGCGATTAATTTGTAACGATTAAGGCCAACTTTCGTTGGTTTAATATCTCGATTAAAGTAGTTAATACTTTTAGCATCAAGATTCATTTGTTGTAGTGTTTTAGCAGCAAGATTTTCTTCAAAAACAGAAAAGTTAACAGCCTTTGAACTCAGTAAATATGGTGCTTCATAAGTCATTTCATCTTGAACAAGATGGATAATCTTTTGAGCAACCTTTCCTTTAAAGTCCATGTATTTAATTAAGTGATTACCTAGTTCAACATCTAAGTAAAGCTCATATACAAACGATCCACCTGGCTCAATTTGCTTAAAATTCTTATTTAAAAATATTTTCTTTTTAAATTTACCCGTAAATGTTGATGTATCAATCTTACTTCCAAGATCAACTAAAATGTGTGCACCCGTTTCCTCTTTTATCTTATTCTTTTCAAGAATTTTATCGAGGTAATCTGCACTTATTACAGGAATATCAAATGTCGTATCACTTCGAGCACTTAATTCAAAATTTGTACGAATAATTCCACGAGCAGCTACAGATGCTCTAAATGTAGAAAACTTATCATCTGGAGCAATTGGTACTTTGATAACTGAAGAACCTGCATCAGTTAGTAATTCATTTAAATTATAACTAGGCACTAAGTCGTAATCGCTTAAATTATTCTTTGATGGGCCTTTATGATTGAACTCTCTAAGCTTAATATTAAACGTAGAAGCCGCTTTCGTACGTTTCGCAGCTGATTGTATAAAGCTTGAGAAATCAATTATAGGCTTATAGTTTTTAGGCTTTCCGACTGCTTTTCTTGCCTTATTCTTCAATGCTACAGTCGGTCTTAAGACCGGTTTAGCTTTATTCACTTTTTTCTTTTCATCATCACCGTATGTAAAGAAGACCATCTCTTCTTTCTTGGCTTTATCTTTTGCATTCTCAATTGCCTTTGGATTTCCATGCTTGTTAATTTTTTTAACGCCAGATGATCTAAAGTTAATTGTGTCAGAATAAATATCAGAAAAGTTGAATGAATTTAATTCCTTCGTTTCAAAATTCTTAGGTTTGAGACGAATTATATCGCTTCCAGTAAGTGCTGAAGAACTTACTTGAAAAATTAAGAATAATAGTGAAATTAGAAGCTTTATCATTAGCTCTATTTTCGCATTATTACTTATTTTAAAGCTTAAGAGGCAAATATTGCCGATACAAAAAAGGCCCCGAATTACGGGGCCCTTTTATATTTCAAATAGTATTAAATCTATTTAGAAATTTGCTTAACTAGTTGTAATCTAAGCTGCGCTCTTTCAACCTTACGACGGTATTTAACTAATTCTTCGTCAGTTAAAGTATCTTTCAGTTTTTCACGAGCATAAATTAGTGCATTAGTAGCTCTTTCTTCGTCAATCTGATTATCTTCTTCAGAAGTCAAAGAAAGGATAGTAATTTCGTCGTTTAAAACTTTTACTATACCATTAGTTACAGTGAAAAATCTCTCTTGATCATCACCGTGAACTGCAACGCTACCTGTAGCTAGTTTTTCAACAATATGAGTGTGACCTGCTAGAACTTCAATTTCACCCTTTAGAGTTGGGATAAATACTGATTCTGCCGGTACATTCTTCGCTACAACTGAGCTAGGCGTTAATATATTTACAACAAAGTTACTCATCATTTAATCCTTATTATAAAGCATTATATATTTTGCTCCTACTTCGAACCGCTCGGGCCTAAACCCTCGCTCTCGAAAAAAGCATGCTCCTTACAAGGGGAGCTTGCGAAGCAAACAATAGACTGGCCTTAGCCAGTCAATTTTGCTTACGCATCCTTTTTAAGTTGTTCCCATTTTTCGTATACCATATCTAGGTTACCAACTAGGTAGAACGCTTGCTCAGGTACTTCATCACATTCACCCGCTAAGATAGCTTTGAATGCTTTGATAGTATCGTTGATGTCTACGAACTGACCTGGGATACCAGTGAATTGCTCAGCAACGAAGAATGGTTGAGAAAGGAACTTCTCAATCTTTCTAGCACGACCAACAAGTACTTTATCATCTTCAGAAAGCTCATCCATACCAAGAATAGCAATGATATCTTGAAGCTCTTTATATCTTTGAAGAATCTCTTGAACCTGTCTAGCAACTGCATAGTGATCTTCACCAAGAATATCTGGAGATAGAATTGTTGAAGATGATGATAAAGGGTCTACCGCTGGGTAAATACCTTTTTCAGCAATTGAACGGTTAAGTTCTGTTGTTGCATCTAAGTGAGCAAATGTTGTTGCTGGAGCCGGATCCGTATAGTCATCGGCTGGAACGTATACTGCTTGAATAGATGTAATAGAACCGTCTTTAGTTGAAGTAATACGCTCCTGCATAGCACCCATTTCTGTACCAAGAGTTGGCTGGTAACCAACGGCAGAAGGGATACGACCAAGAAGGGCAGAAACCTCTGAACCTGCTTGTGTAAAACGGAAGATATTATCAACGAAGAAAAGAACGTCTTGCTTCTCTTCATCACGGAAATATTCTGCAATAGAAAGACCAGTAAGAGCAACACGTGCACGTGCACCTGGTGGCTCATTCATCTGACCATATACCAGGGCAGTCTTATCGATAACCCCTGATTCTTTCATTTCTTCGTAAAGATCGTTACCTTCACGAGTTCTTTCACCAACACCTGCGAATACTGAGAAACCACCGTGTTGAGTTGCAATGTTGTTAATAAGTTCCATAATTAGAACTGTCTTACCAACACCAGCACCACCGAATAGACCAATCTTTCCACCTTTTAGGTATGGAGCAAGAAGGTCGATAACTTTAATACCAGTAAAGAATGGCTCAAGTTTAGTCGACTGGTTTTCAAATGTTGGAGCTGTATTGTGAATTGAATAAGATTTCTTATTTCCAATTTCACCAGCTTCATCAATAGCTTCACCAACTACGTTGATAATACGACCAAGACATTCACGTCCAACAGGCGCTTGGATTGGTGCACCTGTATCAGAAACAACTAGCCCTCTTGAAAGACCTTCAGTCTGATCCATTGCAATTGTTCTAACAACGTTATCACCTAGGTGAGAAGCAACCTCAAGAACAAGGTTATTTTCTTTGTCGTTAATTGTTTTGTTTGTAACTGTGAGTGCGTTATAGATTTCCGGTAAATTTCCATCAGCAAATTCAACGTCTACAACAGGACCCATAACTTGACGAATAACACCTTTTGCTTGTGACATTCTACGCTCCTTAACCATTGAGGGACTCAGCACCAGAAACAACTTCAATTAGTTCAGTTGTAATAGCAGCTTGTCTCAATTTATTCATTTTTAATGTTAATGTTCTAATTGCATCTTTACAGTTTCCAACAGCACTATCCATTGCTGACATACGTGATCCGTGCTCTGCTGCAGTAGCATCTAAAATTGCTGTCCACATTGCACTTGTGTATGCCTCAGGAATAAGGCCGTTAAGAATTTCTTCTGCATTAGGGTTGTATCTAAAATCAAACGGATACTTTTCCTTAAGCTCTTCTTTTTCAGATGAATCTAAAGTCATTGGAAGAACTTGCTTAACTGTTGGCTCAATTGAAATCGCAGAATAGAAAATATTGTAAGCGATACTTACCTTTCCTACTTCACCACTTGAGAAAAGTGCTGATAGCTTTGAAGCTAGATCTGCAATTTCATGATGTTGAGGTTCAGCTTTTTCAAACTCGTAGAACCCACCAACATTAACAAGCTTCTCAACAAGTTCTTTAACTTTAGTTCCAATAAAGTGTACTTCTAAATTTGATGGATCCTCATGATTTGCAACGTAGTTTTTAACTACTTTTGCAAGCCCAGAGTTATAACCACCACAAAGACCTTTATTAGATGAGATTACAAGTAAAACTTCTTTCTTACTTTCGTTATTTTGTAAGAAAGAGTGATTGTAATCTTCAACTAAGGCAGAAATTGTCTTAATTGAATCTTCTAATTCATTTGCATAAGGACGAGCATTCAGAATTGCATTCTGAGCCTTGTTTAGCTTTGCAGCTGAAACAAGTTTCATAGCTTCCGTAATCTTTAAAGTACCCTTTGTACTTTTGATTTTCTTTTTAAGATCCTTAATATTTGCCATTATGGCTCCTCAATAATTAGTAGTTCTTACTTGCGATAAACTCTTTAATAACAGTAGCTAATTTACCGTCATTCTCTCCTGAGATTGCTTTTTCATTTCTAATAGAAGTCATAAGCTCAGAGTGAGATGCATTTAAGTGATCAATTAGATCTCTTTCAGCTTCTTTAACTTTTTCTACAGGAACAGAGTCAAACATGCCTTTTGTACCAGCGTAAACAGATACAACTTGATCAATAACATCGTAAGGTGAGTATTGAGCTTGCTTAAGTAGCTCAACAAGTCTTTCACCTTTTGAAAGTTGTTTTTGAGTTGCTTCATCTAAATCTGAACCGAAAGCAGCGAATGCCTGAAGTTCACGATACTGAGCAAGATCTAGTCTTAACGTACCAGCAACTTTCTTCATTGCTTTAATCTGAGCAGAACCACCAACACGTGATACTGAAATACCAACGTTAACAGCTGGACGAATACCAGAGTTAAATAAGTCACCTTCTAGGAAGATCTGACCGTCAGTAATCGAAATTACGTTAGTTGGAATATATGCAGAAACGTCACCTTCTTGAGTTTCAATAACTGGAAGTGCAGTTAGTGAACCAGCTCCGTCTTTATCAGCAAGTTTTGCAGCTCTTTCTAATAGTCTAGAGTGACAGTAGAAAACGTCCCCTGGGAATGCTTCACGCCCTGGAGGTCTTCTTAGAAGAAGTGAAAGCTGACGATATGCTTGTGCTTGTTTTGTTAAATCATCATAAACGATTAGAGCGTGCTTACCACTATCTCTGTAGTACTCACCCATTGTACAACCAGTGTATGGAGCAAGGTACTGAAGTGGTGCAGAGTTAGAAGCAGTAGCAGATACGATGATAGTATAATCAAGTGCACCAGCTTCTTTTAGCTTTTGTTGTACTTGACGTACTGTTGAGTTCTTTTGTCCAACAGCAACGTAGATACAAATAACATCTTTACCTTTTTGGTTGATGATTGTGTCGATAGCAACAGCTGTTTTACCAGTCTTTCTATCACCAATAATAAGCTCACGTTGACCACGTCCGATTGGGATCATTGAATCAATCGCTTTGATACCAGTTTGAAGTGGCTCGTGTACAGATTTTCTAGCTAGAATACCTGGAGCTTTAATTTCAACACGTCTTGAGTGTTCAGAAACGATTTCACCTTGTCCATCGATTGGATTACCAATAGCATCAACAACACGACCTAAAAGAGCGTCACCTACTGGTACTTCAACGATCTTTTCAGTTCTTTTAACTGTTGAACCTTCTGTGATTTTTGGATCATCACCTAGAATAGCAACACCAACGTTGTTAGTTTCAAGGTTTAGAACCATACCTTTTGTACCTGTAGCAAATTCTACAAGTTCACCGGCCATAGCATTTTTAAGACCGAAAATTCTAGCAACACCATCACCAACAGTTAGAACTGTACCTACTTCATCAACTTGTAGTTTAGTTTCGAAGTTAGCAATTCTGTCTTTGATAATGCTCGTAATTTCTTCTGGATTCATTGACATCATTTACCTCTACAATAATTGGCTTTTAACCATTTATAATTGATTCTTTTAAAGTATTAAGTTGTTTATCTACAGAAGCATCGACTTGATAGTCTTCAACTGTCACTCGAACACCTGCAGTTATTTTTTCGTTTTTTACGTAAGTTAATTCAGGCTCTGATCCTAATTCCTTCTTGATAAAAGATTTAATCTTATCAAGAGACTCAGTATCAATTGAATCTGCACTACCTTCGATTGTTCCTCTCATGAAACCTTTTTCATGATCATCGATAACGATTACTTCTTTAAAAATAATTGGCATAAGACCAATTCTTTTTTCTTGAAGTAGGAAATTAATAAATGATTTTACAACTTGAGAAAGTCCTAATTTTGTCATTACATCATTAACAACAGCTGTTTTTTCTTCAGCAGAGAAAACATCAAGAAACATAACATTTTCTAGATTGTTGTTTTCGTTAACCACTTCAGTAAGTGTTGTTAATTCTTTAGCAACGTCAAGATTTGACTCTTTACCTAGGTTGTAAATCGCTTTTGCATACGCTTTGGCTACATTCTTATCTTTCATTTTACTACCCTAGAACTATAGTCTTGATATTAAATTACTAGTTGCTTTATTTGATAATTTTTCATCTTTATGAATTGTACTTTTAGTCTTGTTAATAACTTCATCTAAAAGTGATTCGTTAAGACTTTTAAGCATCATTTTCTTTTCAGATTCTAATTTATGCTCAGAATCTTTTTCCATTTTTTCCATTGATGCTTTCATTTCTTCAACAAATTTCTGTTCAAACTTTTCGCTATCTACTTTTGCATTTGAAATGATTTTTTCTTTTTCACTTTGAATGTTATCGATCTTAGCTTTTGAAGCTTGTAGCTCTTGTTCTGCCTTAGCATCTTTCTTTGCTGCATACTCAACTAAGTCTTTAATGTTTTCTGATTTTTCTGTGAATGATTTGCTCATAAATGGGATCATCTTCCACGCAATAAAACCAAACACAATTGTGAAGTTAATTGCAGGAACTAGAAGATCACTTAAATGACCACCGCGGTACTCACCACCAGCAGCTAGAGCAACATTACTAATGATTAAAGCTAATAAAAATTTCATTGCTTACCCTATCCTTAAATAATTTACTGAACGATTTTGTTTACAAGAAGTGACGATAGTTCTTCCGCATCTTTCATAACGGCAACTTTCTTTTCTTCTAATTCTTTAGCGTACTCATTCTTCTCAGCGTTTAGTTGAGACTCAAGTTTATCTGCTAGTTCTTTAACCTTTGCAGCTTCACGCTTTGTTACTTCTTCTTTCTTTGCTTGAATGATAGAAAAAGCTTCTGATTGAGCACTTTCAATTTTCACTTTATATTCTTTTTCAAGCTCAGTTGCTAGACGAGTTTTCTCCTCTGCTCCTGACTCCATTTTAGTCGTTTTTGCTTCACGATTTTCAAGAATATCTTGAAGCTTAGACCAAATTAAGTTTCTTGTTACAAAGTACAAAACAGTAACAATAGCTAATTGAATGAATAAAGTTGAATCGATTTGTAGTGATTTTAATACTGTAAGAATAGTATCCATTAGTGACTACTCCAAATTACATCTAGATGATTGGTTAAAAGTTCACTAATAATTAAACTTTATATGGCCTATCGTCAAGATAAACCGGTTATTTCTGAATGTTTGTTAATTTTTAATTAAGGTGTAAATAATCAAATTTATTTAATTATTTGTCATCATGCATCTTCGTTGTTCCATGGAAGATAACACCATCTTCAACAATCAGCGAAGGAGTTGTGATAGTCCCCTCGAAGCGAGCTGGCTTGATAATTTCAACGCGAGAAGTCGCTTTAATATCACCTTTTACGATACCACTAATCATAATTACATCAGCAATAATATCTGCATTTATAACAGCGGCCTCTGAAATAATTACCGTATCATTCGAATAAATTGTTCCGTTCACAATTCCTGCAATGCGTCCAACACCATTAAGTGTAATATTGCCTTCAAGCTTACAACCATCTTCAATAATTGCTGCCATTGTTCCTTGTGTCATATACTCTTTACCTTTTTTCCATGGTGGTTCTATAGGACCAATTTAATTATTTCATTATTTGGTTCTATAGGACCAGTTAAGACTAAATCCAACTGGTCCCATAGGACCGATTTTTATCTATTAGTTAAAAGATATTCAAAGATATCATTAAATTCTGCTTCATTAGCAAATTTAAGAACGACTTCACCACCGCCACTCTTATTTGTCTTAATACCAAAGTGGTACCCAGTACGCTGCTCAAGCTTCTCTCTGTATTGAGACATCTTACCATTGAAGAAGTCAAAGTTTTCTTCCTCTTCTTTCTTTTCTTTTGGTGCACGCTTAGAAGCTTTAATTAGTTTTTCAGTTTCTCTAACTGATAAATTATCTACAGCTGCTTTATTTGCAATGCGAATACAATCTTCTCTTTCTTTAACACCTGCTAAAATTTTAGCATGACCAAAAGATAGCTGATCCTTTTGAATTAAATCGACAACATCACGAGGTAGTTTAAGGATACGTAGGAAGTTAGCAATTGTTGATCTTTCCTTTCCTACTTTCTTTGCAACTTCTTCTTGTGTCAGGTTGTAGTCTTCCATTAATCCAAAGTAAGCTAGCGCTTCTTCTACACAATTTAGATCTGAACGTTGAACGTTTTCAATGATCGACATAACCATTTTTTCACGATCAGTTGCTCTTTTAATGACAACAGGAACCTGAGTAAGGCCAGCAAGTTTTGAAGCTCTTAATCTTCTTTCACCAGCTACAAGTTCATATCCTTCATCCGCTTTAACAACAATTAATGGCTGGATAACACCATTTTCCTTAATTGAGTTAGATAGCTCATGAAGTTCTTCTTCTTTAAATATTTTACGTGGTTGATTTGGGTTTGCATGAATTGATGTAATATCCAACATTGATGGATTCGTTTCAACTTGTACTGCTGCTTCTCTTTGTACCGGTTTTTCAGGTTGATTTTCTGCCGCTACCTTTTGGAGATCTGAAAATGCAGCTTGTGCTTTTGATGCTTTAGAAGAACCACTTGTTCCACCTAAAAGAGAACCCATACCTTTACCTAGAGCTACTTTCTTTGCCATTTTCTCTTCCCCTTACCTATTGAATATTACCTTGAAGTGTATTGTCGACATTATCAACTGAAGGCACCTCTGGTAGTCCATTTTGAGTTTCTACTGATTGAGCACGATCTTTAATAATAAGTTCTTTTGCTAGAGCAAGGTAAGCTTCAGAACCTTTTGATTCAATATCGTAAAGAATGATTGGTTTCCCAAAAGATGGGCACTCGGCAAGTTTTACGTTTCTAGGTATTACCGCTTGAAACACTTTATCGCCGAAGTGCCTTCTAATCTCTTCAGAAACTTGTTTATGAAGAGAAGCTCTTCCATCAAACATAGTAAGGACGATTCCGTCCATTTCTAATGCTGGATTTAAATTCGCTTTTATTAGTTTTACTGTATTAATTAATTGAGCAAGACCTTCCATCGCTAAATACTCTGTTTGCATTGGCACGATAAAGCTATCAGCTGCGTTTAGAGCGTTTACAGTTAGAAGACCTAATGATGGTGGACAATCGATTAGAATGTAGTCATATGAGTCCATAATAGGCATGAAAGCTGTCTTTAACTTAGACTCACGTGCAAACTCAGATACTAATTCAATCTCGGCACCAGATAGATTATTGTCAGAAGGACAAATATGTAAGTTAGGAAGTTCTGTTTCATAAATTGCTTCACGAATATCAGTTCTTCCAATCATTGCATGATATACATTACTATTTGTATGCTGCGATGAATCAAGTCCTAAACTAACACTACCATTACCCTGCGGGTCTAGATCAATTACCAGAGTCTTTTTCTCGGCTACTGCTAGGCAGGCTGCTAGATTAATTGTGGTTGTTGTCTTACCAACACCACCCTTCTGATTCATGAGTGCAATAATTTTAGCCATTTATGTCTCCCCATATATATAGTTGTTACTATATTTTTAAAGAAATGAGGACAAAGTGACAAGATTTTTATTTTTATTTTTTCGAAAATTGTTAATTTCTGTTCCACGTAGAACATTCTTGTTTCGAAGAGCAATCATCATACGCCCCTCAGTACCAGGAATATCAACCAATGTTTCCTCTATAATGTCCCACTTACCACCAAGCCAATCAAGATCTTCAAGCTCGTAAAAATTTGGTCCCTTGTAAAAGATTACATTTACTTTCTTATCTGTGATAATTTTAGGTAGCAGATTTTCAATAGTCGAAACAGCTTTGAATGTAATTGTGCAATCACGGTCAAAGTATACGTGCTCGAATCTCTGATGATATGTCTTAACATTATCTAAACCGATGGCCTCAGCAATTTGATTAACGACTTTGGATTTTTTCCCTCTAGCTTCAAATCCAATATACTTTTTGTCAGGATTAAGACTTGCTAAAGGCAGTAATGGAAAACCTCCACCGAAACCAATATCCACATGAATCTCAGTCTTGTCATAGATCTTCTTTAGTGACTCCACTTCTTCGATTGGCTTAACACTATCAACATATTGTTTCACGTGGAACTCTTCTGGTGTATTAATTCTTGTAAGATTAATACCAGCAAATGGACCATTAATTTGTTCTAAATACTTTTGGCAAAACTCAGTATCTTTCATCATAAAATATTTCCTGCCACAAAGGCCAAGGTCGCAGGTCTAATACCTACTATTCTCTGGAGTTGTCCAAAGCTTTCTGGTTTAATTTCTGTTATACGTTGGCGGCATTCGAAAGAGATATTCTCACTTGCAACTAATTGCTCCCAATTAATAGGTTTTTTACTTAAGCGATTAATCTTAGCATTTTCGACTAATGCTCGATCAATATATCCTTCATACTTAAGAGAGATAGCTACTGTGCGAATCACATTTGGATCGAAGGCCATATTATTCTCACTCAATTCTCTAGTGAGAACATCTACTGGATTAAGTTGTGCTCTCTTTGAAAGTTCAGCAAGAGTTATATTTGAATTAAGCGGCCCATAACCCATGTCTTTGAAATATTCTTTATTCTTTGGGTTAGCTTTATACGTATAGTTCTTCGCTACACTCCATATAATATTAAAGCTTCTTTCAAACTTATCCTGGTAGCGATCAACTTCTGCGAAAAGACCCAGTTCCTGACGGTATTTTTTCATACGTAGAATTGTATTATCCTCGCGTACGTAAAGACGGTTCTCATTTCTAGCAGTAAATAAACGATAAGGTTCATCTCTCTTATTAGAAACTAAATCCTCTACCATAACACCAATATATGAATCTTCACGATCAAGAATAAATTTGTCTGCACCTATTATGGACCTCGCTGCATTTATCCCTGCAATTAAACCTTGTCCTGCAGCTTCTTCATAACCAGAAGTTCCATTTACCTGTCCTGCAAAGTACAATCCTGGCATTTCTTTGGACTGAAGTGTTCGATCTAAGCATGTTGTATCAACAACATCATATTCCACAGCATAGCCATAGACAGCAATCTCTGCATTCTCTAGGCCTTCTATTGTTCTAATGAAATCCAACTGAATTTCACGTGGAAGAGATGTTGAGATGCCATTTGGATAAAAGGTATCTAATTCATGTGATTCAGGTTCAACAAAAACATGGTGAATATCTTTTTCTTCATAACGATAGGCCTTATCTTCAATAGAAGGACAGTACCTAGGACCAACGCCTTTAATTTGACCATTAAAAATAGGACTTCTCTCTTTATTCTCACGTATAATCCCAAGGGTCTTTTCATTAGTCTTTGTTAAATGACATGAAACTTGATCAATAAACCTCTCATTAAGATCATGTCCATAGTGGAAGTTAACAGCATTGATATCGCTTTCCTGCTCTACCATCTTTGAAAAATCGATAGAATCACGTTTCAACCTAGCAGGTGTTCCTGTTTTAAACCTTGTTTTAAGTGCAGTAACACCCACAAAGATATTCTCTAGAGAATCGGCCTTTAGACAATCAACACGTCCACCATCAGACTGCTCCTCACCTGTATGCATTTTTCCAGCAAGGAAAGTTCCTGTTGTTACAACAATCTTCTTAGATAGATACTCACCTTCTGTTGTCTTAATGAGAAACTGCTCTTGGTCTTTACTAACCCTTTCCACCATTTCACGAATAACGGTGATATTCTTATTGGCAGCGACCTCAGCTTCTGCATTTCTTGCATAGACTTCTTTATCGATTTGGACACGTGTCGACTGGACGGCGTAACCCTTTGATTCATTTAATGTACGGTACTGAATAGCGCTTCGATCAGCAAGCTTTCCCATGATACCACCAAGGGCATCAATCTCTCTTACAACTTGACCTTTACCAACACCACCAACTGCTGGGTTACAGGGAGCTGAAGCAATACTTACCCCTGGCATCGTTACGATCGCAACCTTTAAATCGAATTGAGCAGCGGCCCAAGCAGCTTCAAGCCCAGCATGTCCCCCACCTATAATTGCTACATCAAACATAGTTTTTCCAATTTCACACGTGTTCCACGTGGAACTATTGCCCTGGCTTGTTCTACGTGGAACAAATGGGCGCAGTTCTAATAATAAAGTTCTACGTGGAACATTTAAGCTATATTTTAAGAAAAATCAATGGTTTATATATTATTTACCGATACAGAAGTTAGTAAATATATGTGTCAGGGTATCATCTGGACTGATAATTCCAATAAGTTCTGCGGTTTTCTTTTCAAGTATTGAAACTTCAGAAGATATGATAGCAATATCATCTAAGTACTTGATATTACTTGAGAACTCACTAAATTTACTATAAATATCATTGATGACAATACGGTGTCTTTCGATTGATATCGGGTCACTATTACGTAATTTCGTATACTTAGATAGTATATCTTGAGTAATTAAGTCAGTTATATGAGCTGGTTCTATAGGACCAGTCTTTTGATTGTTTCCAACTTTTGCCCCTGTAGGACCAGTATTGTCCTGTGGTTCTATAGGACCATTTTTTTGATTTGCCCCCATAGGACCAAGATTAAATTCTTCTAATTCTTTTGGTTCTATAGAACCACTTGTTGTTTTTGGTCCGATAGGACCACTTATTTCAACAAGTCTACCCTCGCCTTTTGAAGTGTCGGCACTATAGTATTTAATAGCCTTTGGAAGATTTGATTTTAAAGTATCTAAATTTAACTCACCCTCAAACTCATCAAAATGTGTAAAGATAAGAGCATCAAAAAGTGTCTCTTTGATATCGTGATATTGGTATTTTTCTACTTCATTTATATTAACTAGAAGAATTTTATAAAATGCATTGTCGATAAGATTACGACTTCTCTTTATTCCTTCTTCTTCAATGACATCAGTTGTATTACGTAGACCGGCCGTATCCACTAATTTAAATGTTTCATTTCCAAGGCTGATATATTCAGAAATATAGTCACGAGTGGTTCCTGCAATATCTGAAACAATTGAGCGGGATTCATCGAGAAATAAATTAAAGAGAGAACTCTTTCCAGCGTTCGGTTCACCACATAGAACTATATCTGGCGACATTAAGCTTTTAGCGTTCACACTTGCACTTCTGTGAAGTGAGCTAATATGCGTACTAATATCAGAAACGGCCTCATCTAAAAGTTTCTGCGACTGTTCCTCCCCTACGTCTTCAGCAAAATCGATATTAATTTCAACTGCAGCTTTCAGTTTTAAAAACTTATCGTAGAGATCAGTGTATTTTTGATAAAGGCTTCCATTTAAAAGTTTAAGTCCTTCATCAAGCATTAGAGAAGAAGAAGCATTTAGGAGAGCATCAAGTCCTTCAACTTGTGCAAGGGAGAGCTTCTTATTCTTTAGTGCTCGATAAGTGAATTCACCATTTTTTGCGAGACGAAAATTACCAGAGTTAATGAATGCATTCATAATACGCTTTAAATTAAGTGTATTTCCATGAGCTGCAATCTCTAATATATTTTCACCATTGTAACTATTAGGTCCCTTAAAATAAGTGATAACTACTTCATCCAGGAAGTTTCCATCAATGTCATAGAGATTAACAAATGTCGCTTTTCTTATTTCAAGTTTTGAAAGGTCTTTTTTGAAAAATGGTCCTATAGAACCAACGAGATCGGTAAAACCAGATAAACGGATAACCCCTATGGCCGTATTCTCACTTAAGCCGGTAGAGCATGCGACAATAGGTTGGTCATCCGTTTGGTATATCATTTTTTATGCGTCTGCTGTTTTATAAACATATAACTGCTGTGCAATCCCTAAAATATTTGAAACTGCAAAGTAAAGATTTAATCCTGCCGGTAGATCTTTCATAATAAAAATGAAAACAATTGGCATGATATACATAATCTTTTGTTGATTAGGATCTGCTGATGTTGAAGGGTTAAGTCTAGTTTGAGCTAGCATTGTAATACCCATAATCGCAGGCAGAATGTAATATGGATCCTTTGCACTAAGATCAGTTAACCAAAAGTAAAATGGAGAACCAACTAGTTCAACTGAATTTGAAATTGCTTGATAGAAAGCGATGAAAATAGGAATCTGAAGAACCATTGGTAAACATCCACCTAATGGTGAAGCTCCAGATCTTTTAAATAATTCCATTGTTGCTTTCTGTTGCTTCATTGGATCATCAGCATACTTTTCTTTAAGCTTAGCAATTTCAGGTTGAAGTTTTTGCATCTTCTTCATTGAACGGAAAGACTTAGCTTGCAGCGGGTATGTTGCGATACGAATAACAAGTGTTAAAAGAATAATAGCAATACCGTAGTTACCTACATACTTATATACGAATTGCATTGCCTTAAGAATTGGAACAGCAAAAATTCCAAAGATACCAAAATCAATTGAAAGATCGAGTTGATCGTCAAAAGCTAGAAGGTAATCATAATTTTTAAGAGCATATAACATATAACCGTTATAAGTTTTTTTACCACGAACTGTTTGAAAGAAAGCATCTCCACTTTCAGTCGTCAGATAATTAATTGTTTGTTTTTCATTAAATACATTTAAGAATACATGGTGATTAAAATCTAATCCTAACCACTTTAACTTGCCTTCCCCATTCTCATCTGATTCTAAGTTTAGACGTTCAGTATCAACTGTTTGAAGAATATATTGACGGTAAGTTCTGTTATCAGATTGTTTTTCTGATGAAGACATATTGTATGAAAGTCTAAAGTCTTGTGTACCTTCGATTTCATAACTTAAACGCCCATCATCCAGAAGACTTAAACGAATAGAAATATTTTTTTCTAAATCATTTGCAACAACTTCATTTGGTGATGTTTTTTCATCAAAAACAAAATTAAAGTTTTGAAGGTTATTGTTGATATCAATTACTTTAAAAGCAAAGAAGTTATCTTTATCAGATAATTCCTTTAAACTCATGGCCGTTTTATTTCCAGTAGCTGCTTTAAAAGAAAGATCGCTATTTACAGTATAACTATAAGGTCCATTCTCTAAAGTGACACTTTTAAGATTTGTTGCTTTTGCTGAACTCGTAGCAATTGCCTTAGGAGTTGTAGACTCTTGCGAAGTCGTTTCTGACTTTGTTTGAGTTTGAGCTGTTGACTGCTCTTGCTTAACTTGTGTTTGAGTGTTTTGAGTTGGACTAAAAAGCGCTTGCCATGTGAAGACAATAACACCTGCTAATACAAACGCTAAAACGGTGCGTTTTTGATCATTATTCATGCGAGATAACTCCTAAACTGGTAATTATAAGTACAGGATTTTTAACATGCCCTACGGCACTTGTTAACTTTTTATTGCAGTTTTGCGAATGCTCTTTCTAAAGAGATTTTGAGGTCTTTTTTAGGATCTTCAGATTGTTTAAAAAGACGATTAGAAACAACTACCATGATATCTTTCCCATCATTACGATAAGGACTCATACGAAAAAATTCGCGAATTAAACGCTTACAAAGATTGCGCTTATTTGCCTTACCTACTTTTTTGGTAACAGAAAATCCGATTCTAGAAGTTTCAGAATTAATTCGCGATGGCTTATAATAAACTCTTAGCCAGCGATCAGTGATAATTTTTGAATTCTTTCGAAGATAAGAGAAATCTTCAGTTGATAGCAATCTTGAACTTTTATCAAAAGTGCTATCAACTGATTCCATTATTTCTTACCGTGAGAAACTGTAAGTTGCTTACGTCCCTTAGCTCTACGAGCCTTGATAACGTTGCGACCACCAGCTGTTTCCATTCTTTTAAGGAAACCGTGTACTCTCATTCTTTTCTTTCTTTTTGGCTGCCAAGTTCTTTTAGACATCTTCAACCTACCTAACTATAACTGTTAAACTTAAAATTAATATTGTAAGGGCTAGTATTATACCATTTCGCATCACCGGTCAATGGCCCTGTAGATAGTGCAGGCCAAAATATTTGATTTATTTGGCCATGCGTAAAAAACTTATTTTTTTATTGGCCTAGGATTTTGGGCCATGATACAAATTTGCCCCACAACACAGAATTAAAGAAAAATTGACGAGTGCAGCTCAAGGGAATAGATCATGCAGGGAAACTTTCCTTTTAATGAATTTTTAAAAAATTCAAACTCAAACACGAACACACACAATGAATTAGGACACAGTAAAGTTAATAATATTGAAGACTTAGCAAATAAGAATATCATTGAAGATCCCTTCAATATCAAGCAAAGCTTAAATAGTAATCCTTCTCAAGACTACTCTAGCCTATCAGATGACTTCTTTAGTGCCGAAGAGTTAGAGATGATGAATTGTGAAATACATAACTCACTGAAATCACTGATAAATCCACAAAAGTATGCATCGTTTTTTCAAGGTGAATTCTTTCGCCTAATTAATATTGATGGTGAGAGAGCTACATTCTCAACAACAACAAATTTCATTAAGTCATTCATTGAGAAGAATTTAGAGCAAATTAGCCAAAGTATTGTAAATACGTTAGGTAAATCATACCAAATCGTTATCGTTACTAATAATAACGGCAACTTAGCTAATAGTGGCCAAACTTCACTATCTCAGAGCTTAAATTCATCTGGTCCTATAGAACCAGCTCAGAATCGACCTAAATCAGCAAATGAAATTTCATTTTCGCTTGATCTAGAGCCTGTACAGGAAGATCTTCTATCAAAAGTAGAATCAAAATATATCGATCACGTAAGTGATGATTATAATAATATTGTAATCGATAAGAGTAAGACGTTTAAGAACTTCGTAATCGGACCATCTAATAATATGGCCTACGCTGCTTCACTAGCAATTGCTAAAAGCCCTGGTAAAGCAGGTAAATACCCTTCTCTTTATATTCATTCGAATTCTGGACTTGGTAAGACTCACCTCTTGCATGCCATGGCCAATGGAATTCAAAATCAATACCCTCACTTTGTTATCTGCTTAATTACAGCACGTGACTTTATGAAGGAAATGATTGAATCGATTCGTAACAAACAACTTCCAGAATTTCGTCAAAAGTATTCAGAGAAAGTTGATGTTCTTATGATTGATGATGTTCATGAACTTAAAGGCAAAGAAGGAACTCAACGCGAATTCTTCCATATCTTTAATGAGCTTTATCAAAAAGGAAAACAGTTAATCTTCACTTCTGATAAGACACCTCAAGAGATTAATGGTCTAGAAGAGAGAATCAAGACTCGCCTACAATGGGGTCTTGTTGTTGATATTCAAAAGCCAGATATCGAAACAAGAGTTGCTATCATTAATGCTAAGGCAGATGATCTCGACCTATTCCTTTCTGAAGATATTGTTAATCTAATTGCATGTAATGTTAAAAACTCAATTAGAGAGCTTGAAGGTGCTCTAATTAAGCTTTCAGCCTACTCTGATATCATGAAGGTTGATATTGAATTAGAGATGGTTAAAGAGGTTCTTGCTCTTCGAGATTTTGAAGATGAGAAGAAAATTACAATCGAAGGTATCGCTAAGCAAACATCTCAATATTTTAAAATACCAGTTGCTGATTTAAAGTCAAAATCACGTACGAAAGATATTGCTAACGCTCGCTTTGTGGCCATGTACTTATGTCGTAAGCTTGCAAATGCAACTCATGAGGAAATTGGTCGCTTCTTTGGTGGTCGTGATCATAGCTCTGTTGTACACGCAGAACAGAAAATCTCAGAAAGACTATCGCAAGATCCCCTACTTTCTAAGACTATTATGACGATTGAAAATCAACTTTAATCACTACTAAATCCAAATTAAATTCTGACTAGTCAAATGACTATCCAAAAATAGGCCACTCAATGAGTGGTCTTTTTATTTGATGACTACTCGGCCGTGAGTAAATGATTGGCCAACACTGACAAAGGCACAGTTTAATCCACATGAAATTTGTGAAATGTTGATTATATGACTAGTCAAATGGCCGACAAATTCACAGTAGTATTTGACTAGTCAACTTTGGTTCGACGAGATCACAGTTATCCACGGCCATTAGCGGCCAATTCACGGCCAACAAACTTAATTGTGGATTAATAAATGTATTAAAATTAATAACTTAGAACATATTTTAGAATTTATTCACGGCCGTTAATAATATAATCGACAAAAACGTAGGCCGTGGATAAAAAAGTTATCAACATGTTTGCAAAATGTGAGTAAATGAATGGCCAAATTAATAAAAAGTTAAGCAATTTAACTCGCCCTAAAATTATCAACATTTGGCCGTGAGTAAAAATCTAATAACGTCAATATATTGTTACTGAAATGATAATATACGAACGTGTGCATTGAGTTAAAAAAACTAATCAACCATTGCTCACAAATGGGAAATCGAGAGAATGAGGATCTAATAGGGAAGTAGAAGCTTATACACTTTTCCACAGGATTATATATTATATTAATATAAATATATATAAAAAGAGAAACACTTAAAACGCCTATGCTAGCTTGCTAACTGGTGTTTTCCATTATACAACAATAGCACAATTATTTCTGATAGGATTAAAAATGAAGCTTAGGGTAGATACAGATAACTTAAGAGATGCACTAAATAAAATTTTAACTGTAATTGATAAGAAGAATTCAAGACCAATCTTAACTTATACGTTACTAACTGTTAGCAATGAGAAAATATATTTATCAGCTACAGATTTAGAAGTATCAGCAAAGTATTCAATTAATGCATCAACTGAAGGTTCAGCTTCATTTTGTATAAACGCTAAGAATCTATTTGATATATTAAAAGAACTTCCTAACACAGATATCAACATGGAGTTGGAAGAAGGTGAAAATCTTCTAAAAATAAATTGTGAAGATATCCATTATTCACTTTTAATTTATGAATCAGATGAATTTCCAAACCTACATTTTGGAAACGAAAATACATTCAATCTAAATTCAGATGATCTATTAAATCTAATCACAAAAACTTCATATGCTATTTCAAATGATGAAACGAGACTTCACTTTAACGGAATATATTTTCAAGAAGTAGAAGGGAAGTTAAGAGCTGTCTCAACAGACGGTCATCGATTATCACTAATTGAACACGACATAGCAGAACAAAATAATGAAGCACTTATTAATGGAATTATAATTCCAAAGAAAGGTGTATCAGAACTTAGAAAAGTTGCAGAAACTTATCCAGGTGCTAATCTGTTTATTTCTGTTGATGACTCTTATTTATATGTAACAGCTAATGAGCAATACCAATTAGGTATTCGTTTAATTGCTAGAGAATATCCAAAGTATCAAGCTGTAATTCCAGCTAAGACGACTTATTCTCTAACAGCTGATAAAGAAACTCTTCAGCATGCTATTAGACGTATTAAAATTATGTCTAATGAGAAATCAAATGCAGTTAAGATCAAGCTTACTGAAAATCATATGACAATCTCTGCTAACCATCCTTCACTTGGAGATGCGAAAGAGACGATCGCTGTTGATTACAATGGTAAGGAGCTTGAAATTGGATTTAATGCACGATTCTTATTAGATTCAATTGCAATTTTAAATTCAGAAAATATTACTTTTGAATTCAATAATGAATTCTCAGCTGTGATTGTAAGATCAAATGATATCCAAAACTATCTTGGAATCATTATGCCACTTAGAATCTAAGAGATTATATTATTTTGAAGCTATCTAAGTTACAGATTACAAACTTCCGTAACCTCCAGCCAGATATTATATCTTTCAATAAGAATATAAATTGCATCTTGGGAGAGAATGGAAATGGTAAGACAAATATATTAGAAGCGCTTCATGTGTTAGTAACTCGAAAATCTTTTCGTAAAAATACAACTTTTCCACAGTTATTAAGTATTGATGGGGATAATCCTGAAATATTATTTTCATCTCTTTTTGAAAATGAAGGTGATCAAATCACTTTTACTGGAAAGATGAATCCTAATGGTTCTTCGTGGACTCTAAATGGAAAGAACACCAAGAAAAAGCTTGATGCAAAATTAGTATTTATTAATCCATTTGATTCATATTCATTTTCTAATATTCCAAGCTTTAGAAGAAAGTGGTTTGATGATCACTTATCACTACTTAGTCGCGATTATAAGAAAGTATTAAATCAGTACAATTCTTCTCTTAGATTTAGAAACGTACTTCTTTCTAAAAAGCCACCACAATTTAGAGAGCAGCTACAAGTTATTGATCGTCAAATGGCAGATTACGCTTACGAGCTAGTGGCCATGAGAAATCAATTTGTAGCCGAGTTAATTCCATATTGTGAAAAAACTTATCGCGACATTTTTTCAGAAGAACACCAGCTTAATATCCAAGTCGATTCACGCTTTCACGGCTTTTCACCAGATATGATCTTTGATTACATGCAACAAAGACTTGAAAAGGACCTAGTTGTGGGGCATACGACGTATCAAGTCCACAAAGATGACTACGTGCTTCTTTTTGATGGAATGAATGCCTATGAATTCTGCTCTCTAGGCCAACAAAAAATGTCTTATTTGAGCCTCATATTTGCCTATATAGAGCTATTTAGGTATAACTTATACACCTATCCAATTGTACTTATCGACGATGTCTCAGGGGAATTAGACAAAGCGAGATGGGGTAGGCTTGTAAATTTTTTGGAACAACGAGAGTTCCAAGTATTAATTACAACGGCAAATGAAAAATTTAAGGAAGAATTAGAAAAAATTGATGGAGCAAATAAGATCTATATCTCTAATGGATCCATTCACTAATCTATCTTCCAAAAATATATTTTTAAAACAACAACACACTGACACAAGAAATTGGAAGAGAGGTTCCTTTTGGAAAATCAAGAAAATCAAGCAGGAAGTATTGGTAAGGTCGGACAAGAATATGGCGCTAGCCAGATTAAAGTTCTTGAAGGACTAGAAGCAGTAAGAAAAAGACCAGGTATGTATATTGGTGATACGGCCTTTCGTGGTCTTCATCACTGTGTATATGAGATTGTCGATAACGCAGTCGATGAAGCACTTGCAGGATACTGTAGTGAAATTAAAGTTATCATTCACGTCGATAACTCAGTTACTGTAATTGATGATGGTCGTGGTGTTCCTGTTGATATGCACCCAACTGAAGGTGTTTCAGCTGCTGAGCTTGTTTATACAAAACTACACGCAGGTGGAAAGTTCAATGAAGAGGGTGGAGCTTATAAAGTTTCTGGTGGTCTTCACGGAGTTGGTGCCGCGGTAGTTAATGCCCTTTCTAAATGGGTAAAAGTTGAAGTTAAAAAACATGGAAAAATTCACCAAGTTGAATTTGCACATGGTGAAGCTGTTGCTCCATTGAAAGTTGTAGGTGAGTTAGAAGATCCTGAGCAAACAGGTACTTCCGTTACTTTCAAACCAGATAATGAAATCTTTGAAGTTTTAGATTTCAATTACGATACATTAACAAATCGTTTTAGAGAGATGGCCTTCCTTAACAAAGGTCTTAAAATTGTTGTTAAAGATGAAAGAACTGATAAAAAAGAAACTTTCCATTATGAAGGTGGACTTGTTGAGTTCGTAGAATATCTAAACAGAGCTAAAACTGTTGTTCACAAAACTCCTATTTACATTGTTGAATCTCGTGAAGATTACGAAGTTGAAATTTCAATGCAATGGACGGATTCATATTCAGAAGTTCTTTCAGGTTATGCAAATGCAATTACAACTCCAGGTGGTGGAACACATATCTCTGGATTTAAAACAGCACTTACTCGTGTTCTAAATGCATATGCTAAAGAAAATAATCTTATTAAAGGAATTAAAACAAACTTAACTGGTGATGATATGAGAGAAGGTTTAACTGCCATTATCTCTGTTAAGCTTCCAGAACTTCAATTTGAAGGTCAAACAAAAGATAAGCTTGGTAACTCAGAAGTTGAAGGTATCGTTAATTCACTAGTTGGTGATGCCCTTAAGAGATACTTTGAAGAAAATCCAACAACTGCAAAAACTATTATTAGAAAATCAGTTGATGCTGCGGCGGCAAGAGAAGCTGCACGTCGTGCTCGTGAATTAACGAGAAGAAAATCAGTTCTTGATATGGGTGGCCTTCCAGGTAAGATGGCAGATTGTCAGGAAAAAGATCCAGCACTTTCTGAAATTTATATCGTTGAGGGTGACTCTGCCGGTGGTTCTGCAAAACAGGGACGTGATAGAAAGTATCAAGCTGTACTTCCACTAAAAGGGAAGATTCTAAACGTTGAAAAAGCACGTTATGACAAAATGCTTGGTAATGCCGAAATTAAAATGATTGTTCAAGCAATGGGAACAGGAATTGGTAAAGGGAATTTTGATATCTCAAAACTTCGTTACCATAAACTTGTTATTATGACAGATGCCGACGTCGATGGGTCTCACATTAGAACTCTAATTCTGACTCTTCTTTATCGTCAGTTCCCAGAACTTATTGAGCAAGGTTATGTGTATATTGCACAACCACCATTATATAAATACAAGAAAGGTAAGAAAGAGATTTATCTTAAAGATGAAAAAGCTCTTGAGACTTTCCTTGTTGCAAACGCAATTGAAGGAACAGCAATTAACTTCAATGGTGAAATGATTGAAGAAGATACAGCTAAGAATTTAGTTAATAAATTCTCTCAATACGATAAGACACTTAAGTCTTACGATATTCACTTTGATACGTTACTTCTTAGACATCTTGTTGAAGAGATTGGAATAAGAGCTGCTGATTTAAAAGATAAAGCAAAGTTAGAAAAAATTGTTACTGACTTAGATACTCATTTTAAAGCAAATGAAGCTGAAACATTAAGAAATTATGCTTTTACTATTGAAGAAGATAAAGAGCATGAGTGTTTCCAACTTCGTATTACTGTTAAAACAACAGCACGCACTAAGAAGTTTAAGTTATCTTCGTACTTCCTTGATTCATCAGAGTATGCAGATTTAATTAATCTCTACGACGGAATTCAAAAATACAAAATAGGGAAGTTCTTATATCAACCTGAAAAAGGTAACTCGAGAGAATTTGAAGCTCTTCGTGAATTTGCAAGTTTTGTTATCGATGATGCAAAACAAGGTGCATATATCCAACGTTATAAGGGTCTTGGTGAAATGAACCCTGAACAACTTTGGGAAACAACAATGAATCCTGAAAACCGTACACTTCTACAGGTTAAGATTGAAGATACGATTGAAGCAGACTCTGTATTCTCTGTTCTAATGGGTGACCAAGTAGAGCCAAGAAGACAATTTGTTGAAGAAAATGCACTTAATGTAAGGAACCTAGACGTATAAACGTTTACGTTGATTAAGAGGAAATAAACATGACTGATGAAACAAATATTACAGAAAATGATAACGGTGATGGTGGAAGCCACAATCACGGAAATATTCAACAAATCGGTATTCGCGATGAAATGAAAAATTGTTACCTCGATTACGCTATGTCTGTAATCGTTGGACGTGCACTTCCAGACGTACGTGACGGAATGAAGCCAGTTCACCGTCGTTGTCTGTATGCAATGCACTCACTTGGTAACTATCACAATAAACCATTTCTAAAATCTGCTCGTGTTGTCGGGGATGTTATTGGTAAGTATCACCCACACGGTGACTCTGCGGTTTATAATACAATCGTTCGTATGGCCCAAGATTTCTCAATGAGATATCCAATGGTTCAAGGTCAAGGTAACTTCGGTTCAATTGACGGTGATAATGCTGCGGCCATGAGGTATACAGAGATCAGAATGCAAAAGCTTTCTGAAGAGATGCTAAAAGACTTAGATAAAGAAACAGTTGATTGGCAACCTAACTACGATGACTCTTTAAAAGAGCCAACAGTTCTTCCATCAAAGATTCCTAATCTTCTAGTTAATGGATCTGCTGGTATTGCCGTAGGTATGGCCACAAACATTCCACCACATAACTTAACAGAAGTTATGACAGCACTTACTCAACTTGTTGATAATCGCGATATGACGATTGATGAAATCATGCAAGTTATTCCTGGTCCTGACTTTCCAACTGCAGGAACGATCCATGGAACTGAAGGTATCCGCTCTGCCTATAAAACAGGTAAGGGTGTTGTTCAAATGCGTGCAAAAATGGATGTGGAAACACATGGTAAGAAACAAGATCGTGAAAGAATTGTTATTACTGAACTTCCATACCAAGTTAATAAAGCAAAACTAATTGAAAAGATTGCTGACCTAGTAAATTCTAAGTCACTTGTTGGGATCTCTGATCTTCGTGATGAATCTTCGCGTGAAGGTATTCGTGTTGTAATTGATCTTAAAAAAGGTGAGATTGCTACAGTAATCATGAATAAGCTTTATAAGCAGACTGCTCTTCAGTCTTCTTTTGGTATTATCTTCCTTTCAATCGTTAACTCTTCTCCAAAAGTTCTTAATATTAAAGAACAACTTGAGTGTTTCATTGATCACAGACGTGAAATTATTATTCGTCGTACAGTTTATGAACTGAAGAAAGCACGTGAAAGAGCGCATATCTTAGAAGGTTTAAAAGTAGCTGTTGAAAATATTGATGAAGTTGTTGAAATGATTAAAAAGTCTGACGGGCCTACAGATGCTCGTGAGAAATTAATGTCAACATTCTCATTAAGTGAAATTCAAGCTCAAGCAATTCTTGATATGAGACTTCAACGTCTAACTGGTCTTGAAAGAGATAAGATCATTGCAGACTATGAAGCAATCATGAAAGAGATTGCACGTTTAGAAGGAATCTTAGGTTCTGAAGAAAAAATTAAAAATATCATTAAAGAAGAGTTCACAGAAATCATCGAAAAATTTGGAGATGAAAGAAGAACTGAAATCGTTGCAAAAGCAGACGAAATTCAAATTGAAGATTTAGTTGCAAAAGAAGAGATGATTGTAACAATCACTCATAAAGGATACGTAAAACGTATGCCACTTGATACTTACAAAGCGCAAAAGCGTGGTGGAAAAGGTGTTAAGGGTGCTGCTAATGAAGATGATTTCTTCACAAATATTTTTACAGCTAATACACATGATAAGCTTCTATTCTTTACTTCTCGTGGACAAGTTTTCTCTAAGAAAGTTTATGAGATGCCAGAAGGAACTAGAACTTCTAAAGGTAGAAATATCGCTAACTTAATCCAAATCCCAAGTGGAGATCGTGTAACAGAAATTATTAGAATTCCACACGATATGGATATGGAAGAGAAGTACTTAATTTTTGCAACTAATAAAGGTCTTGTTAAGAAGACGGCCCTTTCTGAATACTCTAATGTTAAGCAGTCAGGTCTAATTGCAATTAAGCTTCAAGATGGTGATCATATTGTAAATGTTAGAATCAATGATGGTTCAAAAGATATCCTTCTTTGTTCATCAGCTGGTAAAATTATCCGTTTCGACACTTCAGATGCTCGTGCTATGGGACGTGTTTCTCAAGGTGTAAAAGGGATTAATATCAATGCTGAAGAAGAGCGTATTATCGGAATGGAATTAATTGATGATAATATGGAAATTCTATCGGTAACTGAAAATGGGTACGGTAAACGTACTGAATCTTCACAATATCGTAAGCAAACTCGTGGTGGGAAAGGGATTCTAGCTATGAGACTTACTGATAAGAATGGTGAGATTGTTCAGATTAAGCCTGTTATTGAATCTGATGATTTAATGATCATTACAGATCGTGGCCAGGTTGTTAGAACTAAGGTTTCTGGAATTTCTCTAATGGGTCGTGCAACTCAAGGTGTACGTCTTATTAAGCCAAAAGAAGGTGAGAAGGTTGTTTCAATCGCTAAGATTGTTGAGCCAGAAAACGACGGAATTGATGAAAATACTGAAGAATAATTTTCACATACTTAAAAGGGCCGGCCATGTGCTGGCCTTTTTAGTTTTAGGACTTTTCATGTCTGCTTGTGACTTCACACCAAGAATTCACAAGGATATTTTAATTGCTCAAAATTATATTACTAATCAAGAATATGCCCTGGCGGTGAAGCAGTATCATAAGATACTTGAGATGGCGCCAAATGATGAAATTAAAATTAAAGTTAATTACCAAATAGCAGAACTTTATTCTGTTTCTCTAGGACAATACTATAAGGGTATTGCTTTCTACGAAAAAATTCCAAAGCTTACAACAGATCCAGTTTGGCTTGTAAAAACACAAGAAAGAATTGGTGAGATTGCTTTTTTATATATCAATGACTATGAGAAAGCCGCTGATGTTTACAGTAAGCTTTCAGACTTTAGACCTAAGCTTTCTAATCATGATCTCTATGAATATCGCTTAGCAATTTCATATATCAAGTTAAAGAAATATGATATGGCCACAAAGCATTTGGTTACGATGCATAATAATGGTAACCATAAATACTTTGTGGATAGCTTTTATCAATCTGGTGTTCTATATTTTGATAAGCAAGAATGGAACCGCGCTATCCAATATTTTCGTGAATACATAAAACGTGAAGACCGCCGTGATTTAAAAGTCCGTGCAATATTTCTAATGGCCAATTGCTATGAAACTATTGAGCGCTTACAAACGGCTTATGATCTCTATTATTCAATTTTAGGTGAGTACCCAAATAATAAAGTTATTCAAGAACGACTTAACTCTGTTTATGAACGACGTGTAGCAAGGAAGAGATAACGATGGCGCTTTTCGATCCAAAGTGGATTAAACCCATGGCCCTTGCAATGTCGCTTCCATCAACTGCCTTGATCGTTGCTTGGGGCCTATGGGAAATGGTTGATGCTAATATCATCACTCAAGGTTGGGCCATTTTTATATTCCTGGCTGCAATTGGAAATATTTTAATCTCAATGGTTATTTTTGCACTTAAGAAAAAATAATCTACGCTTTTTTCCTAATAAATAACATTCCATACATGACAAATAATATTGAAGTCACCGGACCGATGTATAAAGGTGTGTCAGTAATAGTAATAGTTAAGTATGTTATAAAACTTGGTAGGGCAATTAAATTAATCAAATTAAAATTTAATAAATATGTTAGTAACCAATAGCCGAAAAATAATAAATAAGTAATCAATCCAATTGTTCCCATCATTGACATGGCGTCAAGTAATTGATTATGTGAATGTTCCGCGCAATGCCTAGGTTTAATATCATGTTGTTCTTGTATACGTTCACATTCATTTCCGTAATTTCTTAAACCATATCCTAATAAGGGCTTTTCTTTATATAAATGGAAAGCAGTTTTAAACAGAGAGATTCTATAAGAATCACTAGATTCTTTTTGATTGAAGCGATAAAAATTTAAGTCAATCTTATTGAAAATTACATAAGTTAATGAACCTGCTAGTAATAGTCCTAATAAGAAAGATGCCGTGAAAATCTTTTTATTAGTGTAATAAAATATAAAGGGTAGAGAGGCTATAAAAGCAAGTAAAGATCCCCTTGTATAGGCATAATACAAACCAATTAAATTAATGATTAATGTAATTAATAACACTTTAAAATCTATATAAGACTTAAATCTTTTATAATGGACAATAAGAGATAAAGTTAAAGAACTTATAATTGCGATAGGATAAGAGTAATACATTGATCCACCCATTAATGCGCCTTGATTTCTTGGATAATGATCAACTTCAAATTTTAATATATTAAATTTTGAAAAAAGAGTTACTAGTCCGATAAAAGAGCTAATTGCACTAAGAGTTAATGTCCAGAATAAGATTCTTCTTTTCCATTTCAATGTAATTAAATGGCCGAATTGAAAAAAAGCAGCGGAAAATAATATTGGTATAATATAATATTTTAACTTCGAGTAATTACCACCACCATTATAAATATTACTAATTAAGATAGAGCCAATGAAAAGAATAAAAAATATTTGTAATTTGTTTTTTAAAACTACTTTGTAAGAATCCTTTGATACATAGAATGCCAAAACAACAAAGAGCAGCATGCCTATACCAGCAAATGCTTTATAGAAAATTGTCATTGTTAAGTAGAAGAAGATCGCCCAAGCAAGTAGATTTGCCTTCTTAGTCTCTGTCATATTTTATTCCCGTCAAAAGTATTTGAAATTAAGAGAAATTATAGTAACTATGCGTTCATGTTTAAAGAATTAATTAATAAGATTAGCTTTAGTCGCTATTTTATTTTATCTCTTCCATTAGCTGCAATTTGTCTCTTTTTTCTTACATTTGGAAAAGAATGGCTAGCGTTCGGGATCATTTATGCGGCCACTGTAATATATTTAGTCATGTTTTGGATGGCCGTAGATGAGCTGATAAAGCCACATCGCGTTGAAGGTTATAAGGCCAATAAGAAGTATCTAGCGTTTTTATTTATAGGTAAGACTGCAATTTTAATTGGTGCCTTATTATTTAGTGTACAAATTCTGGAAAGTAAGATAATTATACCGGTAATAAATTATTTCTTAAATATATTTGTGCTGGGCGCCAGCATCAGAAAGGACTAGTTAATGAAAAAAATGGCCCTTCTTTTATCGACTCTATTAGCGACAAATGCACATGCAGCAGGTGGATTCCTTTGGTTAGGTGAACTATCACAGGCTCTAGGAGCTAGCTATGTGGATCACATCTTCACAAAGTCATTCGTTGCAATTTTAATTCTTTTAATTGCTCTAGCTTATAGATTAAGAGTATCAAAAATGACTCTTGATGAAACAGTAGTCCCTGACAAAGGAATTACTCTTAGAAACTTAGTTGAGATGTATGGTTCATTCATCTACACTCAATGTCGTGCTGTTCTTGGTGAAGAAGATGCACCTAAGTATTTTAAATTCATCGCATTCCTATTTATCACAATTTTCCTAGCAAACGTTATTGGTCTTATTCCAGGTTTCTTACCTCCAACAGAATATATCAATACAACGTTAGCTCTTGGTGTTCTTTCATTTGTTTACTACAACATCAAAGGTTGTAAAGAACTTGGAACTATGAACTACCTTGCTCACTTTGCTGGGCCACTATGGTATATGGCAATCTTAATTTTCCCAATTGAGATTCTTTCAAACTTTATTCGTCCTCTATCTCTAGCACTACGCCTTAGAGGTAATATGATGGGTGACCACCACGTACTTACAACATTCCTTAACCTTGAAATTCTTGGTGTAAATGTTGGTATGTTTGGTGCTGCTATCCCATTCTACTTACTTGGACTTCTAGTTTGTTTTATCCAAGCTTACGTATTTACAATGTTATCAATGGTTTATATTAGCTTAGCAACTGCTCACCACGATCATGATGAGCACCACGCGCACTAATAAAAACTTAAACTTATTAATTTAACTGTTACTTGATCAAAGTAACTAACGTTTTAGGAGACTATTATGGAAAACACTCAAGCAATTAAGTACATCGCGTATTTCTTAGCAATGGCTATCGCTGCATACGGTGGTACTGCTGCACAATCAAGAGCTGCATCTGTTGCTCTAGAAGGTATCGCAAGAAACCCATCTGCTGCTGACAAGATTCAAACACCAATGATCCTTGGTCTAGCACTTATGGAATCACTTGTAATTTTCGTACTTATCTCAGTATTCCTTGCTGGATAATCTCGAAACACAAATTCGATTTTAAAAGAGAAGGCAGTCGTAAGACTGCCTTTTTTGTTTTAAGCTTATTAAATGCATACCTTAGAAAATGATTGTATAAAAATTAAAGTCGCCTCTATGGGGGCAGAGCTCAAAAGCCTTTATTCTAAAATTAGGAATAAGGAATATCTCTGGCAAGCTGATTCAAAGTGGTGGGGAAGGTCTGCTCCACATATTGGATATGAAACTAATGAATATATTCAAGAGAATAATATCGTTAAGCATGGCTATGCTCGAGACACTGAGTTTGATCTTATTTCTCAATCTGAAAATTTAAACTAAATGACGAATTAACTATGAGCTTATTGAAAATAGTCTAAGTATCAATTATAAAGTGCTCGTAGACTTTCCTTATATGATCGGTGGCCATCCCGCTTTTAATATTGATTCTCTACCTGTTGAATTACATTTTTCAAATAAGTCTGATTACTATTTCTTAAAAGATGGTGTCATTGATCGTTCTATATCTTATGAAATTGAAGAAAACACGCTCTCAATAGATAGTGAAACTTTTAGGAATGATGCCCTGGTATTTTATAATGATTTTAAGAATTGTCAGGTGATTCTTGGGGGTGAAATTGTTATGATTTATGATAGTGAGTTGTTTGGCGTTTGGGCACATTAGGGGCTCCTTTTGTATGTCTGGAGCCTTGGTGGGTAAATACTAACAATGTAGATAACATTGAGTATACTATTAAATTGTAACGTTTAAATACTTTTTACTCATTCTATTGAATGTAATGAGATTGAAAAACGTGTAAAGTACGATAAACATTGCAGGAATAATAATTTTACCTGTTATTTGGTTTAGTATAACGGCCGTAATTATACATCCGCAATTGATCGCAAATAAAACTAGCGCAGCTTGAATATGACTTAGTCCTTTTTTTAGTAGGATATGATGGAGATGGTTTTGATCGGGTGTGAATGGACTTTGCTTTTTCAGTATTCGTAAAAACATTACTCTTAATGTGTCTAGTAGTGGTATGAATACTACAGCAACTGCAATAGAAGGTGCTGATCTGAATGAGAAAACTAGATTTGTTTCTTTATGATTGAGATTGATAAACCTTATCAAAAGATAAGAGATTGTTAATCCTATTAATAATGATCCAGTGTCACCCATAAATATCTTAGCAGGTGTCTTGTTAAAACGAAGGAAAGCAATAAGTGAGCCAATAAGTGAAAGAGAAACTCCTAATTCAACTTTAAAGTTGTTAATTCCAAACCAAGTAGCAAGAAATAAACAAGAGGAAATTGATACTAAACCAGCAAGCCAGTTAATACCGTCAATAAGATTAAAAGCGTTAATTAAGCCAACAAATGTTAAGGTTGTAAATATATTGGCCTCAACTTCATTCAATGTACCTATTCCTAATACATTATAAAAGTTATCAATCTTTACTCCTGAATAAAAAATGATGATTTGTGCACAAATTATCTGAACAAGTAGTTTTTTTCTTGCTGAAAGTACGAATATGTCATCCTTCAAACCGAGGAAGAAAATGATGAACTGAGTCACTAACAAATACTGAATACTTGAGAAACTTTCATTTGGTGTAAAGAATAAGCTTGAGAAACATATCCCCATGAATAATGCAATTCCGCCTAATGAAGGTACAGGTGTTTTGTGGCTAGTACGGTGGTTTGCTTGTGCATATAATTGAGTCGATTCAGCAAATTTAATTAAAATTGGTATTGTTATATATGTGATAACAAATGATGCGATTAAATATAAAATTGATGTTATAATCATAATAAATATTTATAACAATATTTTATATAACTAACAATTATCTAATGTTACTTTTATATTAATATTACTTACTATTAGAGTATAGGTATCAAATGCGTAATATATTGATTACAGGGGGAGCTGGATTTATAGGCTCTAACTTTATTGTTCACATTTTAGGGAAATATCCAGAGTATAACATCATTAATTTTGATCTTCTTACATATGCAGGTAATGAAGATAACTTAGAAGAAGTACTAAACCACCCTAATTATATTTTTGAAAAAGGTGATATATCTTGTCGTGACACTGTGAGTAATATATTCCTAAAGTATAAAATAACTGATGTGATAAACTTTGCAGCAGAATCTCATGTTGATAATTCAATTAGTGGCCCTGAAGCTTTTGTTAAGACAAATGTAAATGGTACTTTCATTTTATTAGATGTTGCTAGAAATTTTTGGCAAGATTCTCCGTTTAAATATAAGAATGAATTCTCAAATTCAAGATTTTTACATATTTCTACTGATGAAGTTTACGGTACCCTTGGAGAAGAAGGTCTTTTTACAGAGACAACTCCATATGCACCAAATTCTCCTTATTCTGCAAGTAAGGCATCTTCAGATATGCTAGTAAGATCATACTTTCATACATATGGCTTAAATGTTGTTACGACAAATTGTTCAAATAATTATGGCCCTAAACAACATGACGAGAAATTAATACCTACTATAATTAGAAATGCACTAGCAGGAAATAAAATACCTATTTATGGTGATGGAAAAAATATTAGAGATTGGCTATACGTTTTAGACCATTGTACAGGAATTCTTAAAGCTTTTCATCAAGGACTCGCTGGTGAAACATATAATATTGGCGGTAAGAACGAACGTACAAATAATCAGATAGCAGATGCGATATGTCGAATCCTCGATGATAAACTTCCATTGAAAAGTGGTAGTTATTCAGACTTAATTTCTTATGTTGAAGATAGACATGGTCATGATAAAAGATATGCCATTGATGCTTCCAAAATAGAAAATGATTTAGGATGGAAGGCTGAAGAAAATTTTGATTCTGGAATTATTAAAACAATTGATTGGTATATAAAAAAATATAATTAAAGGTAAGATATGAAAGGAATTGTATTAGCTGGTGGTAATGGAACAAGACTTCACCCTGTTACTCTAGGTGTAAGCAAACAGCTGTTATCTGTTTACGATAAACCAATGATTTATTATCCTCTATCGGTTCTTATGTTAGCGGGAATTCGAGAGATCTTAATTATTTCAACTCCACGTGATATTCCATTAATAAAAGGATTATTAGGTGATGGTAGTCAGTTGGGTATTGAGATTGAATATAAAATTCAAGATGAACCTAAAGGCATAGCTGAAGCATTTATTCTAGGTGAAGAATTCATTGGTGATTCTTCAGTTTCTTTAATTCTTGGTGATAATATATTTTATGGACAAGGTTTTGCTAATACTCTAAGAGAAGCTAGCAACATAACTGATGGTGGTGTAATTTATGGTTATCCTGTAAGAGACCCAGAAAGATTTGGAGTTGTTGAATTCGATAAGAACTTTGAAGTGTTATCCATTGAAGAAAAACCATCATCTCCAAAGTCGAACTATGCTGTAACTGGTTTGTACTTCTATGATAATGAAGTTGTCTCAATTGCGAAAAGTTTATCTCCTTCACTTCGAGGTGAATTAGAGATTACTGATATCAATGTAGAGTATATGAAACGTGGAAAATTAAAACTCCAACCTCTTGGTCGTGGCTTTAGTTGGATTGATATGGGAACTCACGAATCTTTAATTAAAGCATCACAATACGTTCATATGATAGAAGATGTTCAAGGTCTTAAAATTGCTTGTCTCGAGGAGATATCATTTAATAATGGATGGCTCACTAAAGATGGATTAGAAAAGCAATTTAAGTTACAAGAAAAATCAAGCTATGGTGAATATTTAAAGTTATTAATTTCGAGAGCAAATAAGTGAAAATTCCATTTAATAAATCAACAGTAGTTGGCAATGAGTTAGAATATATTAAAGATGCCATTGATCGTTCACATATATCGGGTAATGGTTATTACTCAAAAAAATGCGTTAACTTTTTTCAAGAAAAATATGGCTTTGGAAAATGTTTGCTAACAACGTCATGTACAGATGCACTTGAAATGTCTGCTGTACTATTAGATTTAAAGCCAGGAGATGAGGTAATTGTACCTGCTTTCACATTTGTATCAACAGCTAATGCTTATACTCTTCATGGTGGAAAAGTTGTTTTTGCAGACTCTAAAGATAATAATCCAAATATATGTCCAAAATCAATCAGAAGTAAGATAACAAAAAATACACGTGCAATCTGTATCGTTCATTATGCTGGTTATGCGTGCGATATGGATGAGATTCTAGAAATTTGCAAAGAGCATAATCTAGTATTAATTGAAGATGCTGCTCAGGCTATAGATTCATTTTATAAAGGAAGAGCTTTAGGTAGCTTTGGAGATTTTGCAACATTTTCATTTCATGAAACTAAAAATATTAGTAGTGGTGAAGGTGGAATGCTAGTTGTTAACAACTCAGAATTTTATGATCGATCTGAAATCATTTGGGAGAAAGGGACAAACAGAGCTGCATTTAAAAGAGGTGATGTTCAAAAATACGAATGTGTTGATGTTGGAGCATCTTACTTACTCTCAGAACTTAATGCAGCTTATCTTTGGGGCCAAGTTGAAAAACTAGAAGTAGTAACGGCTAAACGAAAAGAAATCTGGGATTACTATTATAATGAGGTTTTTAAATTAGGTTATTTTAATCTTCCAGAAAAAGAAGAAGGAAAGGATTATAATGGTCATCTTTTTTTTCTTACAATTGATTCAAACAAAAGAAGTGAATTAATTAGTAATCTTGCTGATCAAGATATCTCTACTTCATTTCATTACTTATCTTTGGAAAGCAGTCCTTATTATAATGCAGGGAAATCTTGTACAAATGCTATTCGATTTGAAAAAGAAATTCTTAGATTGCCTATTTATTATTCAATGAGAATTGAGGATTATAAAAAAGTTATTGATTGCTTAAGTAAGTAAAAAGGCCCTAACGGACCTTTTTTATATTTGAAATATTATATCTTTATCTTCATTTTCAAGAAACTTATTTAAGTCTTGTGGTGTCCCGATCCCATGCATATCAGCCATTTTAATATCGTAAATGCCGATTTTAGCACCTGATTTAATTGAATAGTTATAGACAGGACAAGTGTAAAATTCATTATTAACTCTGTCATTATTTACAATCATCTGTACAGCGGATCTAATAAATTCGCTACCTTTATTAAATAGATAAATTCCAACAGTCGCATGCTCAGAAATAGCTTCTTTTTCTCTTACTTCTGTTACGTAAGATGATTTATCAATTTTAGCAAAAGACCATTTAGGATTTAATTCCTCATCTTTAAATGTCAGAATCGATCCATCTAATTTTCTCGATTTTGCATCGTTTAAAAATTCATTGATATCTAAATTTACGAGTTGGTCTGAGTTTGCGATTAGAAGAGGCTGTTCATTATTTATCTCATCATATGCTAGAAGCGCAGTGCAAGCAGTACCTTCTGTGAGTTTTTTACAAACGATAAACTTTACGCCATATTCCTTTTCAAGATATGATTTTAGTTCTTTTTCTCTATCAAGATGTTCTTGTCTTGCAATTAAAATATAATTAGCATTCGGTATTTTTAAATTATTTATAATTCTCTCAATCATTGGCTTCCCATCTACATCTATAAATGGTTTTGGTTTCTCATAACCCTCTTTAGCAAAACGGCTTCCTTGGCCAGCCATTGGTATAAGTACATTTATCAAATTAACCTCTTTGTTTAATTGTTACGAAAGTAAACATAGTATATAGTATACTTAATTATTTTTTAAGTTAAGGAAATTGAGGTGTTTTATGTTTATAAGCGTGTCTGAACTAAAAAAGAAGCTTTTGGTGAATTATTTAAGAATTACCAAGGGCCTTAATAAGTATAGTGCAATGCAAAAGGCTGCATATGTAAAAGGTACATCCGACCATGATGAACATAACGAGAATAGCGATTATTGGGATGTTTTACTAGGGCCAATAAAAGAAAACCCAGAAGCTTGGTCCGGTAAAGTAGCAATGGATTTTGGTTGTGGACAAGGTCGAAATATTAACAATCTTTATAAGCTTGCAGATTTTAAAAGAATTGATGGTGTTGATATCTCTGAGGAGAATATTTCTGATTGTACAGTGAGATTTAAAGACAAAGAAGGTGTTTTTTATTGTAATAATGGTACAGACTTATCTGATGTTGCTTCAAATACATATGACCTCGTAATGTCTACGATAGTTTTTCAGCATATCGCTGTATATGACATTAGAAAATCATTATTAACAGATATCTATAGATCTTTAAAAGAAAATGGAAAACTTACTATCCAAATGGGATTTGGTCCAAAGCTTGAGGACAGTAATGGAAACCCTTTAGCTGATTATTATCAAAATACTTGGGATGCTAAAGGTACAAATTCAGACTTTGATGTTCAAGTTAGAGATGAAAAAGAACTTACTGAAGATTTAGAAAAAATAGGATTTAAAATAGAATCAATAAAAGTACTTCCTTCGTTCTCAGATATTAGACATGAAAGTTGGATTTATGTTGTCGCTAGTAAATAGGTAAGGTTTGACATGATTGAATTAACAAAAGCATATATACATTATTTTGAGAATAAAATGCTAATGGAAATTTTATCTTTATTAGAAGATGATTTCTATTTAGAAGACCCTGTTGTGAAACACGTTACTGGATCAGTGTCTGTTGAAAAATTTTTTAAAGATTTTTTCTCATCAAATGAAACAATTAGTTTTAAAGCAAATAATATTTACATAGATAATGAAAGAAATGTTTCTATTATTGAATTCGAGCTGAATTTAGATGGAATGATATTGTTTGGTACTGATATTATTGAATGGTCAGAAAACAATAAAATGAAATGCTTAAGAGCTTATTTAGATATCCCTAAATAAGCTCTTTAGAGTATTCTTCAATTGCTTTAACTGAAGTTAATGAGTGGTAATGCTCCCTATTTATTCTTGAAGCCCCGACTGTTTTGTTATTTAAAATTAACTCATTAAATGTAGGGCAAATATAAAATTGTCCATTAGTATGAGTATCTTTTTTTATCATTGAAGAAGCAGACTCAATAAAGTCTTTTCCTTTTTTATAATAATATATACCTGCAGTAGCTTGTTTACTGATTGGCTTTTTTTCACTAGCTTCGATTACATGGTTATTTTCATCCGTTTTAACATAACTCCATCTAGGGTGAATTGATTCAAAAACAACTGTACCAGCATCATATAGTTTCAAATCATTAATTATATTATTAAGATCAGCATTTATAATTTGATCACCATTTGTTAGCACTAGTTCTTCGTCATTTGAAATGTGATCTATAGCATAAAGAGCCGAACATGCAGCTCCTTGTGTCTCATTATTAATAGTGATGACTTTTGCACTAGGATCGATAAGCTCTATAACCTTATTTAAGTGCCATTTTTGTGCATCTTCAGCATTTATTACAAAAATGAAATTTGAATTTAAAGATTTTAGATTATTGTAAACGTGCTCTACTAATGGTTTTCCATTAATTTCATAAAGAAATTTAGGAAACTTAGATCCATCTTTAAAGAATTCATTTGAACTACCTGCCATTAAGATAACTGTGTTCATAACTTATAAACCTTCATTAATTTGATTAATTCTATTTTTAATATTTTCATAATAGACATCATCAACAGTTTCCACTTTTAATAGATGTGCGCCACTTGCTTTTGCTGCCTTGATACCATTTTCATTATCTTCAACAATTAGACATTCTTTTGGGTCTAACCCAAAGAAGTTTATCATTTTAATATACATTTCAGGATCGGGTTTTCCTTTACTTACATCTTGATTGCTATAGGAATTATCAAGGAAACGTTGTAAATCACTCTTTTCCATCATGATATCAACTGTTTGTCTGATTGAGTTAGAACAAACACCTAGTTTATATCCATCTTCCTTTAATTTACTAAGAGCTCTTTGATGGATAAATCTTGGTTTACACATGGTAAATGCCATTTCAAGGGTATTAATCTGCTTAATATCATTAATTAATTGGTGCAGTCCTTTGGGAAGATTATTTTCAAGACTAAGCATTTCTAATTTCTTTTTTGTTGGCAGTCCATCATATGTCACAAGATGGTCATATCGACTAATATTTTGTCCAAAAAGATTTAAAGCTTTGTTTAGTGCTTCGTAATGCCATTCTTTGGCATCAATTAAAACACCGTCCATATCAAAAATTACAGCTTTTATCATAAATACACCTTAAACAGTTCCTCTTTTGTCTGGTGAAACATTATATGCTTTTAAAATTGGAGATAATATATCGGCATATTCTAGCATGTTCCATTTACCTTTCACAATTGCTGTTGCTACATATGGATAAATTGCATTATCCCAGTGATGAAGTCCAGCCTTTCTTCCGTGAGAATGTAGGTAACCACATTTGATGCCTTTCTTTCTTATCGTTTTCTGGGCACTGATTTCGAGTTCCCATATAGAGTCTCCAAAATTATCTCCCATGAGTTCAGAAAATTTATCAATCTTCCATATTGTTGGTTGAACACTATACAGCCATTTTGAAAATGGAAGCATTCTCTTGATGTTTTGATTATTTATTGAACGGAATGAATAACATTGTGAAGCTTTAATTAGTCTAATTGAATCAAGTCCATTTCTAGGGAAGTTTTTGGTCGATGGTTTAAGAACTGTTTCAATAGCTTGTTTAAGTTGAATGAAATCAACATCTTTATAAAGAATCATATCTTCATGTTCAAATAAACAAACTTCAAAACCTCTATTTTTTAATATCTGAAGACAACTATGGATTTTTTCTGGATAGCTCTTATTTTCATCATAGATTATCTGTTCATAGTCCGTAGGAACTTCCTCACTATATTTATTAATAAAAATAAATTTAGGGCCAATGACCGGACAATGTTTTTCTTTCTGTTGAAAATAGCAAGGCCATACATCAGAATAATCAGTATGAGAGTACATTACAGAGCATACTTTTGTTGACATATTACCTACGTATTTTGATTTTTTATATAAACCTGAATCAATCATAAAATATTTGTGTATTAGGTGGTTATTGTGTCCTTCAAATTCTTTAAACTTCTTTAATTTTTTAGACTTGTTTGAACTAAGAACTTCATTAGAAAATATATTAGTTGGATTACTATCTGGAAGTCCTTTTTGAATCATGGAAAGATATTCGCTATCTTTTTTGTAGTACTCTAGGCTCTTTTCATACATTGTTGCTAGAATGTCGATATTAGCACTAGAAGAATAGAACCACATATCAGCGAAGCCATCATTTAACTGATTCCACATGGCAGAATAAATATAATTCATATCAGCTTCAGGGTCATAGACTAGTTCTGATACTTTCCAAGGTTGATAACCATTGTATTTATCCATTTGACCAGTGTCAAACCTGGTTACGATTACGCTATCATATATTATGGAATTATTTTGTTCGTATTTTCTTTTTAGTTTTATAGCTTGAGCTCTCGAGTAAAAAAAACTTAAACTATTAGAGATTGTTCTAAAGTTTTGTTGACCAGGAAATTGAAAAACACTCTCATCGATATTGTGATTTTTAATAGTAATATTAAAGTCAATTTGGTTTTCAAACGAAGAATCTCGTAGCCATTTCTTATATTTATTTGTGATTTTGTCTTGTAGATCGATATCCCACGAATGAATGAAAACATCGATTTGTGAGTATTTAGATAGTAATTGTTCGTAGATATAATTGAAGCCTTCATCACCAGAGGTAGGACTTAAACGATTATTATATTTGCCGTATATGCATAGTGCTATTTTCATAATTTGCTTATGGTGTAAAGTTTAAGTATTCTAGCGATCTATCGAAATATTGTCAAAATTTACTTTGTTTAGGACTCAAGATGGAAATAATAAGTCATAGAGGATATTGGGTAAAAAACTCAGAAAAGAATCTTGAAGTAGCATTTAGAAGATCATTTGAACTGGGGTTTGGCACCGAAACAGATCTTAGGGATTATGGGGGGGAAGTGGTTATTTCTCACGATATGCCGTGTGGTAATGATATTATGACTTTTGAGGAGTTTATAAGAATTTATATCTCTTATGAAATTTGTTCAGCGCTTGCTTTAAATGTAAAAAGTGATGGACTCCAAATACCTGTGAAAAGTATATTAGAAAAATATTCTGTTGATAATTACTTCATGTTCGATATGTCTATTCCAGACTTCCTTCAATATAAAAAAAATCATTTAAAAAGCTTTGCTAGAATTAGTGAATATGAAACTATAACACCTGAAATGCAGAATCTGATGGATGGGGTATGGTTTGATTATTTTAATAATGATGAATTAGATCATGATAGTCTTAAGCATATTTTAAAATATAACAAGCAAGTTTGCTTAGTATCACCTGAATTACATAAAAAGAATCACTTTAAATTCTGGGATAAGCTTAAACAAGAAAAACTACATTTGAATAACAAGCTTATTATATGTACAGATATTCCGGAAGAAGCAATGTCATTTTTCAAGGACTAAGATATGAGAAATATTAGTATTATAGTGCCGCTTGCAGGGCCTGATTTGTACAATGAATCTTATGGATTTAAACCTCTTATTAATTATAAAAATAGTTCTTTATATTCATATATTATCAAAAATAGAAAATGGTATCAAGATGGACTTGTAAATGAAGTAATTTTTGTACTTCGAGAAGTTCCTAATATTAAGCAACTAGAAGATAATATTAAGAATGAATTTCCAAATGCTAAGTTAGCAAAAGTATCTGATTTAACAAAAGGTGCTTTAAATAGTGCTTTAGTGGGTGTTTCTATGATTAGGAACTTCGAAAATATTGTATGTATCGACTTGATAGATATTGATTATAAGTATGATCAATGTATTGTTGATAATATGGTTTTAAATAACTATTCAGGATTCTTGTTATCATTTGAGTCTGATCTTAGTACTTATAGTTATTTAAAAGTTGAAGTTGATAAAGTTGTTAAAACTCAAGAGAAACAGGTGATTTCTAATGAGGCATCTGCTGGGACTTACTTTTATAGAAATGTTAATATGTTTTTAAAATCAGTTGATTATTCAATCAAGAACTTTCAAGTTATAAACTTCAAAAGTAATTTGTTTGTATGTCCTAGCTTTAACGGTATTATTAATGAATTGGATGGAGTTGGGTTTGATAGAGTAGTTGATGTGACTTCACTAAGTAAAGATTTTCACTGATTTATTTTAAAGATGCGATCCAGTTTTCAAATAAAGAGGAATTTGATATATCTAAAGGCTTGTTATTTATTGTCGAGTAATAACATCCTGATACTTTAATTTTTGAGTCTAATTTAGGAATTATCGTATTTTTAAAATGATGCGGTGAAGCAATGGCTGCATTAAGATAGATTGTTTTTTCATACTTTAGATATTCATCGATTTTAAAATTAATATCTATATCTTCAATTACAGATATAAAATTATGATTTTCTACATACTTATCTAATGGAAATATTTGCGAAAGATCGTGTGTTTTATTGATATCTGTATAATTTATAACTTGAATATTTTTAAAAAGAATATTGTGCACATTTATTACTAGGTGGAAAATCCTCTTAATCACACGAATTAGGTGCTTTTTACGTCCATATGAATAAAATAGAAATCCATATTTAAACAAGTCGATTTTTGAAATACGATAATCGTTGAAATTTATAATCTTACTATATTTCGCTGGCTTGAAAGAGTTGTATTCTAAAGTATTATGGCCTGCATTCCCATAAAGATGACATATAATTCCCTTAGAATTCAAATGATAAATAAGCGAATCTATTCGTAATTTTTTCTGGCTTGTAATTGAATTGTCTAATAAAAAAGCTATCATAATATTTTCATTTATGGGATTATATTGAAAATATACTACCCGTAAATTATATAAAAGGCTACATTATGAAATCTTTTAAGGGAGACTTCTATAAAATTCTTTTAAAACTTCAAAATGGAGAGAGTTTTGCTTTTAATAGATTTTCAGACGGTGAGTTGTTCATTCTTCAAAATAAAGAATTGGTCTTAGGTGATAATTTAATAAAAATTGGCAATACTGAACGAACTGGTCCTTACACTAAGGAAGACCATAAGCACTTTGACCCAAAAGAGCACAGTTTTTACAGAGATCGCTTGCTGGAAGCGTTTAAATACAGAGCAGATAACTACTTTAAGGGAATATCTTGTCGCTGTTGTGTTGGAGACGAAAACTTAGAGTGGCAATTAGATATTTTAGATGAGCCTCATGGTGATGAATATCTAACATGGGCAAACTTACTTGTTAATGGGAATTATCCTCTATTTATCGCTGAAATGTTTCCATTATTTACTGAATACAAAACGGTTTATATTTGTAGCGAAAAGTGTAATCTGGAAAGCCTTGATTTTATAGTGAAAGATTTTCGTGTTGGTTTTAATGCAATGATAAATGATTATCATAAAATTGATGAAATATCAGATTGGATAGAGTGTAATAATATAAAGAATCATTTATTTTTATTCTCTGCTTCATCATTTGCAAAGATGGCAATACATCAGTTGTACGAAAAGCATCCTAATAATACTTATATGGATATAGGAACAACAATAAATGCCTTTATTGATATGAGTATTGAAAGGGTTTATTTGGGTGATTTTTGGACAGAGAAACCATCTCCATCTGATATTTATAAAATCTGTGAGTGGTAATGCTAAAGAAGTTAGAGTGGGATTCATCATTTTTCAATAAATCAATTTATAGTTTTGAAAATAGCTTAGAAATATTGCGAGAGATAAATTTTGATAATTATGATCGTGATTCTATTATATATTATTTTTCTGATAAATTAATTCCTGAATTATCAAGTTTTTTAGTCGACGAAAAAATAGTGTACAGCAAAAGGGTACAACATGAAGATTTTTTTGTAGATAATCAAACCTTTTTTTGTCTAAAGCCAACAGAGAAAGATAGAGATATTTTTTATAAATTTTCAATAGACTCTAGTCATATGTCAAGATTTAGAAAGTCGAATCTTTTTAAAGATGATCTTGTGGATAAGTTATATATGAAGTGGATTGATCGTGCATATGATAACATGGATCTTTATTACTTTATATGTAATGTTGAACAAGAAAAAATTAATTCATTAGTTCTTATTAAAGTTGAAGATAAAAAAGCTCAAATAGAAATTGTTGCCACCGCAAAAGATGTCAGGGGTCAAGGAATTGGAAAAAGGTCGTTAGAGTTTTCGTTAAATAAACTTGAGCAAATGCATGTTGAAGATGCATTTGTGACAACGCAACTCAGTAATGTTCCAGCCTGTAGGCTATATGAAAGATGTGGCTTTAAAAGATACGATTTGAAATATATCTATCACATCCAAGTTAAGGATTTAGTAAAATGAATATTGCGATTGTTTCACTTGATGATTCGGATTTAATTAGTGTTGGGGGAAAGCACATTCATCAACAACTTTTAAAAAGAGGTTTAGAGTCAAAAGGTCATACTATCATTAACTTTTTTCCCAAAAAAAGTATGTACTTCTATTTTGTACGAATCATCTTTTATGTTTTAAATAAAGTTGGCATGTCAAAAGCAACAGCTTATAAGTGGACCCTGGATACACATTGTAATAATCTCACAAGGTTGATTAACACTTCCACAGATAATATTGAACTGGTATATGCTCAAGATCCTGTTGCCGCTGTTGCTGCTTCTAAATCTAATGTAGAGTGTAACATAGTGATGACTCTACATGGTTATTTAGCTCAAGAGTCAGTTAATTATGGTAATTATACTTTAGATGAGGCTAGTAAGGTTTTAGAGTATGGTTTGGAATATGAAAGAGCATCTATCGAAGTAGTATCAAGCATTATTTCAGTAGATACTCGTATTAAAAATTACATCATTAAAGATTTCGATTATAAGGGCACAATAAGAGTTTTAAAGAATGCAATTGATCCTGAGAAATTTAATACAACTTCTATAGAAAAAATCAAAAAACTTAAAAGTGAATTTTCTTTAAAAACGGAAAAGATTATTTTAATCCCACGTAGATTAGTACGTAAAAATGGTGTTGATATAGCAATTGATGCAATGAAAAAGTTAGGTAGTAGAGTACAGGACTTCCATATGATTATTATGGGCGATGGGCCTGAAATGAATAAGTTGAAAAATCAAGTAAGAGAAGCCTTATTGGATAAGTTTATTACATTCTTAGGGAGTGTGAATTACTCTGATGTAGCCATGTATTATGATTTGTCAGATATTGTGATGATACCTTCTGTTATTCGCGATGGTATCGAAGAAGCGACATCTCTTAGTATGCTTGAAGGACTTGCAGCAAAGAAAGCAGTAGTTGTGTCTAATATTGGTGGTATGAAAGAAGTAATCAAAAACCGTAAGAATGGCTTTTCTTTCGAGCAAGGAAATGTTGAGGAATTATGTAGTATTTTACAAGATATTGAATCTATGTCAGCGATTGACTTAGAGAATATAACTTTAAAAGGTTACAAAGACGTCTGTAAACTACATCACTATATAAGACATACTGAAGAGTACTTAAGGGAAGCTTAATGACTCAAGTAAGAAGCTTAAAGTTTAATTTTATAGTAAGATCAATTTTTTCATTTGGAGAGATGGGATTATCCCTTTTAGTATTTCCTTATGTAGCGAAGGTTTTAGGTCCAGAAAATTTAGGTAAATTTGATTATGTTATAGCTGCTGTAACTTATATGACAACACTGTGTACACTAGGGACTGTTGATTATGGAATAAGAAAAATTGCAAAGATAAAACATGATAGAGTTAATTTAAATAAAAGTTTATCTACAATGTTCACATTGAGATTTCAACTTTCACTTATTGGTTTTTTAATTTATATATTTATTGTTTTACCAGTTTTAGGAGAACTTTATAATTCGTTGTTTTGGATATCAGCAATAATTATTATTATATCTTTTTTAAATAGTACTTGGATATTGGACGGCTTAGAGGATTATACATATCTTGCTGTGATAAGAATTCTATCAAAGTTATTATTAATAGGATATCTTCGTTTATTTGTAGTTAATAGCTCTGATTTATATATGTACCTTTATGGTTACATCTTTACAGAATTTTTGTTTTTCTTAGCATCAACAATTAGAATCACAGCTAAATATAAAATGAAAATTAAGTTAAGGGAGATCTTTACGAGATTTGATATCGGTCTTGTAAATTCTTTATTAGCGATCTTCTTCTTTAATTTACTCACGACATCATTAGTAAGCTTTCCTTCGCTTTTTCTTGGAACGGTTGGGTATTTTAAAGAACAAGGCTATTATTCTGTGGCAATGAGATTTTTTTGGATAAGTTATTACTGTGTTGTTCCAATGACAGTAGTATTATTACCACGGAGTTATCGGAGTATTGAGGACTCAGTTAAGCAATTATCTAATAATTTTATCATACTGATAACTCTTGCAAGTGCTGTTGGGTTTGGACTTCTGTCTGTTTCTACTGACATTATTAAGATATTTGTGGGCAATGAATATTTTCCATCAATATATCTGTTAAACTTTTTAGCATTTGCGTGTATTGTTATTGCATTCAATAGCTTTTGGGGTATGCAAGTTATTTTTGCAAAACATAAAGAATCACTATTAATTAAAAGTAATATAATGGTTCTATTATTTATGCTAATACTTGGCAGCTATCTTATATATACATATAAGTCTGTAGGAGCTGTTTATTCCGTTTTGAGCTCACAATTACTCTTATCTATTTTATATTTTATGATTGGAAAAAAGTATTTTATGCTTGATTGGGATACTGTTGCAGAGGCTATAAAGGGTTCAATAAGTGCATTTCTTATGTATTTAATCATAAGGAAATTCAATGTGGATAATGTAGTTTTATTGTTAGCCAAAGTTTTACTAGGCGCAGGTATATTTGGTATATCTTTGATCATTTTGCGCTTTAGGGTTGCAATAAATATATTAATTAATATTAAAGATAGGATTAGACATGGATAATGTATTACTTGTTTCATATTTTGCTAGTAGACAGGGGTGTTGTCCTGCTGAGTGGGTTGATGATAAAGTAGATGCTTTTGTTAAACGTGGAAAAAAAGTTACACTTATCTCAACAATTACTGCGAAAAAGATTAGGTCACATAATGTAAAACATATACGAATACCAAGCTTTTCTTTAAGCGATTTTAAAGAAGAGAGAGCTGAGGCGATTCACAATAATGATTTTTCTAAGTTAAATTATTTATGGATTCCATTTATTTGTGTTTTAGGGTTGGTAATTGATCTTCTTCAGAAAGTGTTATTAAAAGGTATCGGTGGTGGTCGTTGGTCATGGGCCCCAAGTTGTCTTCTCGCAACTTTGTATACTTTATTAATTGGAGATTACCGCTTTATTGTAACAACAGGAGGACCTGCGTCTGCACATTTGGCTGGTTTATTTGCCGGAAAAATATCTTTAAAACCTATTGTTAGTGAGCTTCAGGATCCTCTTGTGGGTGAATCTATTGGAAGAAATTCTAGAAGTGTTCAAATGCAAATCTTGTTAGAGAAATTAATGGTTCGTTGGTGTAGTAAAGTAGTTTTTGTTACTAAAGCAGCAGCTGAGGAGTCCCGTAATAGAAACGAAAATAAGGGTAATATTGTAGCAATTTACCCTGGCTCACGTAAATTTAATACAGTTAAAAATAATATTAGTGACAAAAAAGTATTTTTGCACCTAGGAACACTTTACTCTACACGAAATTTGGATACATTTCTTCTGTCTCTTGATGAGTTAATTAATGAAGAGAAAATAGACCCTGAGTCTATAGAAGTTATAAACTTGGGAGATATTTATCTCGATAATAAACAAGAGTATTTAAACCGTAGTTATTTTAATAGTTTATCACTTGTACCAAGGCAGGAGGCTGTCGGTTTCGCCGCAAATGCAGATGTGAATATATTAGTTCAACATTCTGATAATAGAAGCAATACAACAATTCCTTATAAGACTTATGACTACTTAAACGTAGGAAAACCTATCCTAGGTTTACTTAATAGTGATGAGCTATCAAGGCTATTAAAAGATAACGGTCATTGTGTTTCAAATGTTAACAATGTCATCGAAATAAAAGATATGATACTAAGGATATTGGATAATTGTAGTGCTACGGTAGGTGAAGGAATTAATATTGAAGAACAAGTTATGGAATTAATTAATTTTTAACTAATATTAATATCTTACTTGTTAAATTGTTGCTCATTTAGTTAATATTAGTGAATGAAAAAGATTTTGTTTTGTTTTGGGACACGCCCAGAAGCCATTAAGATGGCTCCATTGATTGAAGAAGGATTAAATAGAGGTCACGATGTGAAGGTTTGTATAACTGGTCAGCATCGCGATATGATTATTCCTTTCTTGGAATTTTTCCAAATTAAAGTAGACTACTCTCTTGATATTATGAGAGAGAATCAGACTCTTTCTTCTTTAACTAGTAACCTTCTATCTAAAATTGAAATTGTTCTTAAGGATTTTCAACCAGAGTTGGTTTTTGTCCAGGGTGATACAACCTCTACTTTTACTTGTGCATTAGCTGCATTTTATCAGAAAATAGATGTTGTGCATATTGAAGCGGGGCTTAGGACTGGAGATATATATTCTCCTTTTCCTGAAGAAGGTAACAGAAGACTAGTGACTCCAATTGCAAAATATTTATTTGCTCCTACAGAGGAAAGTAGGGCTAATTTACTTGAAGAGGGTGTGACTGAAAATGTAGTTGTCACCGGTAATACAAGTATTGATACACTTAGAAAGACAATTACTAAAATTCGAAGTGGTCAGCTGAATGATTCTCTACGCGAGAGATACAAGGACATTAATTTTAAGAAAAAAATTGTCTTGGTTACTGTTCATAGAAGAGAGAATCATGGGCAGCCCTTGATTCAAATCTGTAATGCGATTAAAGAGTTAGCTTCTTCACGCGAGGATATTGAATTCGTGATACCTGTGCACCTAAATCCAAATGTGAAGGAATGTATCCACGCAAGCTTAGAACAATTCGATAATGTGCACTTATATAAGCCTTTGGAGTACATTGATTTCTCTTGGTTGATGTATATGTCATATTTAATTATGACTGACTCTGGTGGAGTTCAGGAAGAAGGTCCTTATTTTGAAAAGCCAATTTTAGTTATGCGAGAAAATACGGAAAGACCAGAGGGGGTATCTGAAGGTGTCTCTAAGCTTATTGGGTCTGATTCAAAATTAATTATCAATGAAGTAAATAAATTATTTGATAGTTGTGAATATTACAGTTCTTTCTCAAAAAATAAGAATCCTTACGGAGACGGCTTCGCCAGTGAAAAAGTTTTCGATTACTTAGGGTAATTAATGTTAAGAAGTTTTTTAAATATAAGAATCATAAAATCAATAATATACAGATTGAAAAAGATCGCACCAACTCTTAACGTATACGCTAGATGCAAATATTCAAATAATTTAATATATGTGCCACTCGATGACTTTATTGGATATGAGCTTTATTTTTGGGGTACCTTTGAAGATCATCTAGTTAAACTTTTATCTCATAATAAATTTAATTCTCTAACATTTTTTGATGTTGGTACTAATTTAGGTACTTTTACATTCAACCTTGAGCCAATATTTAAGCAAATTGTATGTTTTGAGGCCAGCAATAAAAATTGCGAATATTTAACAGAGTCTATTAAGCGGAATAACCTTTCTAGTAAGGTGGCTTTGAAGCACTGTGCTATTTCGAATGTTTCTTATGAAAAAATATCACTAAATATATCTGCAAACACATGTGGTAATAATTCCATCTTTACTCATGGGGAGCCAAATAAAAGTACTGAGTTAGTGGAAACATTATCAATAGACGACTATGCTGAAAATGAAAATATTCATCCTGACTTAATCAAAGTAGATATTGAAGGGGCTGAAAAATTATTCTTCGAAGGTGCTTACAATGTAATCAAAAAAGATAAGCCTGTAATTCTTGTTGAGTGGAACGGATATGTTTGTAAAAATGTAGGTACTAGTATAATTGATTATTGGCCAATTTTTGATAATGATTTTAAAACCTTCATAGTAAATGAGAAATCTGATTTGGTAGAATTTAAGTATGATGATACAAAAGATTATTATGATGTTGTAATGGACTTATTAATTACGCCTAAGTCAATATTAAAAACTATTTCAGATTTGATTAAGTCTTAAAGTAAAAATATCTTCAATTTTCTTATAAATGACACTCTTATCATCTATGAAGAAATCATTTAAAACTATATTTTTAGTTTGGAAATGGTGCGCTTCAAAAATAGGTAAGCAAAGTGATTCGAATTTTGAAAGTGTGATAAGGTATTTAGAATTTTGGTAAATTTTAAATATTTCTTCTCTTGATAAGCTGAAGTATTGTGTAAGTTTAACTTTAGGGTTAGAGATGTTGATTTTTTCAGGGCAGATTATACATACCTTTATATTTGATTTATATCTTTCAAGAAATGTTATAAGTAGATCAAGATTTTTATGTTCTTCACTTCCTGTTATTGCTAAAAGATCAAACTCTCTTATAGAACCTTCTTTTTCAGAAAAACTTGGTAGATTGGGATAAAAAGGATGTACTATGATTTTTGTATCACAAAATTTTTCAAGTGACTTTTTCATCCAATCGGTTTGTACAATAATTTGATCAGTATTTTTATTGAAAAAATATAGAACAAACCTTTCGTAAATAGTTCGGATTTTAAGCTTTATATTCTTTGGTAAAGGTAGGTCTTGAAGTAAATATGCATTTTGTAAAAATACTGATGTTTTGTTTTGATGTTTTATAAGGGGAGGAAGGTTACCAAAGCACAGGATCTCTTCATTGGTATTAGATACTATATTTTTAAGTGTTAGCTCTGCTCTAAGTCTAGCGAAAACAGTCGGCTTAACTCTAATAACATCAAGATTTATGAACTCTGCTTTCAGTTGACATCTTGAGTCGACGAAAATAGTCGAAACTTTGCCAAATACTTCGTCTTCAATTACTGTATTTAGTAAGACAAGTCCACCGCCTGAATTAATGTTGGGAGCATATAAAATCATATCTAGAATCGTAAATTATCTAGTTTTGGTTGTCACTGATATTCATGAAAATTTCAATATTTACATATGTTTATAAACCAGAATCTTTTTTAATAAATGAATTAGCCGAGTTTCTCGCTAAAAATAACCAAGTCGAAGTTTTAACAGGATTACCAAACTACTCTAAAGATTGCCTATACGATGGTTATAGTTATAAAGGTCCTTATAGAGAAAAAGTTAATAATGTTACTATTCTTCGATATCCTATCATACTAAGAAAGTCCGGCTTTATACGATTAGCTCTAAATTATATAACTTCGATTTTAAGTGCATCTTTTTCAGTTTTTAGATTGAGGAAATCTGATATAGCCTTTGTTTTCGCCACTTCTCCAATTTTTACTGCAATTCCTGCAATATTCTTTGCAAAATTTAGAGGGGCTAAAGTAGTAATTTGGTTACAAGATTTATGGCCTGAGAGTTTTTTTGCAATCATAAATAGAAACCCGAATGGAATACTAGGTAAGTTTTTAGGCTTAATCGTTAGATGGATATATCGATATACGGATTTGATTCTAATTCAATCAAATGATTTCAGAACTAACCTTGAGAAGTATAACTATAGAGGTCGAATTGAATGGATTCCAAACTGGGCAAAGGAAGTGAAGTCTATTACCAGGCCACTGTGGGTGGACGAAATACCAAGTGATAAATTTGTTATTACGTTTGCAGGAAATATAGGCGTAGCACAAAAGTTAGAAACGCTTATTGAAGCAGTGAGTAAACTGAATAATAATATAATTCACCTCGCTATAGTTGGTGATGGAAGAGAAAAAGAAAATTTAGAGAATAAATATAAAAATAATGAATTTATAAGGTTTTATGGTCGAAAGCCTACAGGAGACATGACCTATCTTTTTGAGAAATCAGATGCACTTGCAGTTGTTTTAAAGAATGACCCAGCCTTTTCTTTAGTAGTTCCTTCAAAAGTTCAATCTTATCTTATGGCGAAAAAGCCAATTTTAGCATCACTAAATGGAGCAGGAGCTAACCTAATTAAAGAGTTGAGTGTTGGCTTAGTGGCTCCAGCTGAAAATGTTGACGCATTAGCTAAGCGTATAGATGAAATGATTAACTTATCTACTGAAGAACGTCAGAAGATAGCAGTTAATGCATATCAGTCCTATGAGAAGTTCTTCAGTGAAAAAAAGGTTATCTCAAGAGTAGAAGAACTACTTAAAAGCCTTGTAAATAGTTGAATAAGCGAACTATCCTTTGTAGTATCATTCTATGAAAATTTTAATTATTGGTGCCAACGGAATGTTGGGGCAATCTCTTTTTCGCCACTTTTCGAAAAACTATGAAGTACATGGAGTCGCTCGAAGTAATTCGTGGCATCCCTCGGTCAAATCAGGTATTGATGTTCAAAATAATGAGTCAATAGAAGCAGTGTTTTCCGAGTTTAAACCTGACTTAGTTTTAAATTGTGTTGGAATTATAAAACAATTAAAAGAATCGAAAGATAACGAAATTTCAATTTTTACAAATGCTCTTTGGCCTCATCGCTTAGCATCTATTTGTTCTAAATTTAATGCAAAAATGATTCACTTCAGTACTGATTGTGTTTTCACTGGTTCAGAAGGTAATTATACAGAAGAATCAAATGCTGATAGTCGTGATCTCTATGGCTTATCAAAGTACTTAGGTGAAGTAGCATACGATCATACTTTAACGATAAGAACTTCAATTATTGGTCATGAAATTAAGTCAAACGTTTCTCTCGTTGACTGGTTTCTTTCGCAAGATAATGAATGTAAAGGGTTTACTAAGGCGATATATTCAGGATTTCCAACAAACTCGCTTGCAAGAATAATTGATACGATTATCTTACCTAAATTTATGAAGGGTGATGTATCAGGACTATATCATGTTTCGTCTAATCCAATAAGTAAATACGAACTTCTCAAAATCATAGCTGATGTTTACGGAAAAAATATAAATATAATTCCATACGATGAATTTGAAATTGATCGAAGCTTGAACTCTAAGCGTTTTCAAAATGAATTCAATTATACTCCAGAGTCCTGGAAGGATTTGATCGAAGAGATGTATACTCTTTATAAAGAGATGGGAAGATAATGAAGAAATTAAAATTAATGACAATTGTCGGTACAAGACCAGAAATTATTAAGTTAAGTCGTGTAATTCCATTATGTGATGAACATTTCGAACATGTATTAGTTCATACAGGTCAAAATTATGACTATGAATTAAATGAAGTATTCTTTAATGACCTAAGAATTAGAAAGCCAGATTACTTTTTAGAGTCAGCAAAAGAGAGTGCTACAAAAACTATTGCTGAAGTCTTAATTAAGACTGATGAATTGTTAGATGAAGTTAGGCCTGATGGAGTATTACTCTATGGTGATACAAATAGCTGTTTATCAGTTATCTCGATAAAGAAAAAACAAATTCCTATTTTTCATATGGAAGCAGGTAATCGTTGTTTTGACCAGCGTGTTCCTGAGGAATTAAATAGAAAAATTGTTGATCATTTGTCAGATTTAAATATGGTGCACTCAGAGCATTCAAGAAGATATCTGATTAATGAAGGTGTAAGACCTGAACTAATTATTAAGACAGGTAGTCCAATGAAAGAAGTATTAAACTTCTTTGGCAAAGATATTGATAAGTCTAAAATTCTCAATGATCTAAATTTAACTAAGAAAGGTTATTTTTTAGTTAGTATACATAGAGAAGAAAATGTTGATTATGAGGGGAACTTTTCAGCACTCCTTGATTCTTTAAATGGAATTGCTGAGTACTTCGGAAAAAGAATTATTGTTTCAACACACCCTCGTACAAGAAAGAAGTTGGAGAATCAAACAAGCTCAAACTTTAATGAACTGATTGAGTTTATGAGGCCTCTTGGGTATCTTGATTACAATTTGCTTCAAAAATATGCAATATGTGTAATTTCTGATAGTGGAACTATCACTGAAGAGTCATCTCTGATGAATTTTCCTGCTATCACAATCAGGCAAGCACATGAAAGACCAGAGGGAATGGATGCAGGTACTTTAATTATGTCTGATCTCGATCGTGACTCGGTTATTAACTCGATTAATATAACAACTAATAATCCAGAAGGTTCCTTAAGTGTCATTGAAGATTATCGAAATGAGAATGTAAGTTATCAAGTTGTTAAAATTATTCAAAGCTATACTGGCTATATTAATAGAAACGTTTGGAAGAAATAGAGGGATATATGTTTGATAATAAGAAACTTTTAATTACAGGTGGTACTGGTTCTTTTGGTAACGCAGTTTTAGACAGATTCTTAGATTCAGGACTTTCTGAAATTAGAATCTTCTCACGCGATGAGAAGAAACAAGATGATATGAGAAAGAAGTATAATAATCCTAAAATTAAATTCTATATAGGTGATGTTAGGGATTATAATAGTGTTCTTACAGCAATGCATGGTGTAGATTATGTGTTTCATGCAGCTGCGTTGAAGCAGGTACCTTCATGCGAATTTTATCCACTTCAAGCTGTTAAGACGAATATTTTTGGAACTGAGAATGTACTTGATGCAGCAATTAATTGTAAAGTGAAGAAAGTTATTTGCTTAAGTACAGATAAGGCCGTTTATCCAATCAACGCAATGGGGATGAGTAAGGCATTAATGGAGAAGGTTTTTGTTGCAAAAGCTCGAAGTATTGCAGAAACACATCAGACAGTTATCTGTGGCACACGCTATGGTAACGTCATGGCTTCTCGTGGTTCGGTTATACCTCTTTTTATTGAACAAATTGAAAATAAAAAGCCAATTACAGTAACAGATCCAAATATGACTCGTTTTATGATGTCACTTGAGGATGCCGTTGAATTAGTAATTTTTGCATTTAAAAATGGTGAAAATGGTGACATTTTTGTCCAGAAGTCACCAGCTTCAACTATTGAAAACTTGGCAAATGCTCTTAAGCGATTCAAAAATTCTCCAGATACTCAAGTTAAAGTTATTGGAACACGTCATGGTGAAAAACTTTATGAAACTCTATTGACTCGAGAAGAGATGGTAAAGGCCCGTGACCTTGGAGATTATTATCAGATTATTAGTGATAATCGTGACCTCAATTATGATCGCTTCTTTGAGGATGGTGAAGAAGTAATTACTCAGGCTGGTGAGTATAATTCACATAATACGCATCGCTTGACTGAGGATGAAATGTTAAGCCTTTTGACCACTCTTAAAGAAATAAAGTAGCCTTGATAAATAACCTGATTCTATTATATAAAAAATTATTATATTTATAATAATAGCGGACATTAATAGATAGCTTTGTGATGGAGCATATCCGAAATGTATAACTCTAAATGCAAGAATATAAGATATTAGTGAGGTAAAGATTAGATTACCTTTTGAAGCTTTTAGTGCTATTATTTCAATTGTTCTGCAAAGTAGTCCTATAAGAAAGCATGCCGTGAAAAGAAATATTTTTGATCCACTGTAGTAGAGAAAACTGATCATTCCTTGAACCGTTATAAAGTTATTACTTTTTAGATGGCTTTGAGTGTATAAAGATTGTATAATCTCTCTGTCATAGAATGATTTTTTTGTACTTGCCTTTTCTTTTAATGCTTCTATTAGTAAGTCACTACTTAACTTTTCACGCTTTCCAATTACTGCTGCAAGGCCTTCTATTCCAACCCATCTTGTTATTGCAATGCCAATAAATCGTGTGTTTGTATTTTTTGGTTTAGAGATCTCTTGACCTCTGTCTTTTTGAAATAAAATCTCTCTATTAAAGTTTATAATTTTCAAGGAACTGATAAAGAGACAAATACCAATAGTTAATATAGTTACCTTTGTAAAGTTTAGAGTTTTAAAGTGTTTGTTATTGCTTTCGGTAATCAGGCATCCGTAAAGTATAACTAGAAAAGGGAATATCATTCCCCTGCTTAGTATGGAGACTGAGCTCAAAAATGTTTCAATCATTAATAAGAAAAATGGTGTCAACCCAACTATTTTGTTACTTACATATTCATATCTTAATATTAAAGTGGATATGCTGGCGCCACCAAATAGTAGTAACCATCTTAAAGTACCGGAGATATAAAAAGGAGTTAACGTTTGAGGAGGGCGGCCGCGTTGATATATGCCAAAGTGATAATTTATTCCTGAATATAATAATATAATAATAATAAATATAAACCAGAAGTGAATTCGGTATTTAGAATAAAAAGATACGTTAGTTCTTAAGGGACTTAAACTTTCAAGCCTTTTATATTTTTTCTTAAAAAAATAAATAGGTAGAAAAAAGCCAGTAAATGCAATAGAGGATAAAATAAGTAAAAGATTAAAAGACTCAGCGTAGTAGTTAAAGTCTCCTGTTCCATCAAATAGTTTTGCATTGTAGAAGTTTAAGCTGATTATCAATTTAAACCAGAAGCCTAACCATAATAATGTAAATAGATATGTATGGAAGAAGTTTTTTTTCTCAAAAATAGAGTAATAAAGAAAGAAGTTGATAATTGTGGAAAATATAATAAAAATTAATTTATTACCAGGAAACAAATTACTTGAATAGAGTGTAATTAAACATACGAGAAATATTGAAATAGCTTTTATTAACTTCATTTTTTTCTCAATGTGAAAAGTATAAAAGGAATAATTCCTATTAAATTAAAAATATACGAAAGAGCAAAGTAGATGGTAAATATATCAGAACCATTTTTTATATTAACTAGTTTGAAAAGCTCATTAAAGGCATAGTTTCCTGTTCCCAGTCCTTGGTATGAAATAGGAAGTATAGACGCAAAGATTCCTAACGGGATAACTTGAGATAGTTGTATAAGTGAGTTAACTGAAACTTCTTTTGTATTGTATACAATTAATAGTATAGATATTAGATTTAAAATCTGGAGGATGATACTCAATAAAAGTGGCTTTAAAATAGCGCTTGGATTGAAAAATAATAAATTGAAGTAAATATGAAAATTGTAAGCTCTTGTTTTTATGAATGTATGTTGTATGTTTATTTTTTTATATAGTTGATGTGCTAATTTATATAACTTTAAACGATATGTGAAAAGCAGACAAAGTATAAAACAAAATAATATCAATCCATTTAAGAAGAATTGACTTTCTTTATTTTCAAGTTGAGATGAAAATAAAGCAGTAAATGAAATAATTACTAACGAAATTACAGTTAAAACTTTTGATACTAAAGCTGTATAAACTACGTTGTCTTTTATTTCATTGTCACTATTATCTATTATTTTATTAATTTTATATACTTCTCCAGCGATGCTTGTAGGCAGTACGCAATTTAAAAAAGTGGAAGCCCAGGTTATATTATTAATTTTAAATACGTTTAATTTTTCGTTTTTGTAGAAGAGTAATGATTTCGTTCTGGCAGAGCCGACAAGTTGCTGTAAAAAAGTTAATAAAAGAAAAACTAGTATTAGTTTGGGATTTGATAATCCTTTTTTAATTAAGTTCCAATCGATTAAATCATTAAAATATATATAGAATAAAGCAGATAAAACAATTGTAAGTTTTATTAGAAAAATGTTTTCTCTTAAGATATTTAATACTTTATTCATTGATTCTATTTAGGTGATATGTTTCTTCATTGATTATCTGAATCTTCATAATGAGTTCAAAATCTTCATTACTCTTAATCGGGTTGAAAAACTTTGTCCTATTCTCTCTATTAACATTGAGAATATGAACTAGCTTACTCCCATTCTCTCTAGCTAGTCTATCTGAATTTAACAGTACTGATCCCATCGCACCCTCAAGCTGCACAAAGTCACCTTTTTGATTTTTTATTAAGTCTGGTAGTGCTATTTCACTATTATCGATAGCATTAAAGTTTACGAGTACTAAATTCGTATTGAAAAATGCATCGTCGTCATCTTCTCTTAATCCAAGTTGTTCGAAATATTCTAATTGTCCAGCTTGTTCAGCTTGTGCTTTTTCTACAATTGTAAGAAAAGTCTTATCGCCTTCGACTTTTAGAGCAATTTGGCCACCTTTCATATCACGGTCAGTTTTTGTGGTGGTTACCATAACAACTGGAATATTCTCAGTTAGCATCCAATTGACAATAGCTCGATCTGGAGTGGAGCTTAGATCTTCTCCATTTCCAATACAGGCAACAATATTATCGCCGCAAGGCCTTGGGCCTTTAAAGACTTCATATCCAAAGATACCATGGCCCGCTGGTGCAAGTCTCTCAGTTGAAAGCTTACCATCTTTAATTGTTGGGAGTTTTTGTTGAACCACTGATTCAAGGCGAGAAAAGTTTTCACCCAAAAGGTGAGAATGCTTCTCCCACATCTTATCTAGGATTGGTTTTACGTCATTATTAACAAGGTCCTGTAGGACCACTTTTTTGAATGAGCTTGTTTTCTTTGAAGCTTGAATGATTTGAGCTTCAGCTAGTGAGATATCTCCAAATTCTTTTGTTTCAATATAAAGATCTGTAGATTTTGAGCCTGGAGTTGTGCGGCCATATTTTTTTAGATATTCACTTCGATCAAGGCTTGAGCCAAGGCCTCCGTGCATTTTTCTAAGCCATAAAGTACAGTCGACTATTTCTTTTGTTGAATAGCGCTGCTTGATATCTTCGTATGAATAAAAAGGAAGTTCGCGACGCATTAATTCTCGAGGTGCAATTGCTGTAGGGTAAACCCCTGTGTCATTCTCAGGAGTAGCAATTCTTAGTTGTTCTTTTTTCTCGTTAAGTTGAGAAAGAAGACCCTCGAAGTACTCGAGTTCAATAGGATTCGTGATAAATTCTTTTAAATTCATAGACTGGAATAATACCAGATGCTTAGTGAATACTGAAATATAAAATATTCACTTAACGGCATATGAAAAATGCACTTATGTACATATTTTGCGTAAATTTTAGTAGGTTATGCACTTGAGTGAATATTGTGTGGAAAAAGATAAAGAATATTCACTTGATGGCATATCACGGTTGTCTGGAGAGAAAATATGCCATCAAATGAATACTTGATCATTTACGTATGCATTCAAGTGAATGCTCGCAAAAAACTCAAAAGATGATACAATTAAATTCATTACAACTGTTTTACGGAAGAAACGGGGAGAAACTTTAATGAGTTATGATAACTTAGACTTAGAGTTCTTAGAGTATGCCAAGACGGCCATCAAGAAGAATGACTACTACGACATCGATCTAAAAGCTTTAAGAAAATCACTTGGGCTTAAGCAAACAGACTTAATAGGTATAGATCAGCCTGATGTCTCTAAAATTGAAAATCGTCTCGATTTAAAACTTTCAACATTGAATAAGTATGCAAAAGCCTGTGGCCTAGAGATGGAAATTAAATTCCACCCCAAGCATTAATAGCTTATTTAATGAGTTCTAACTTTTGAACACCTGTTACAGTTGGGAAGTATGCACGTCCAGTGAACACGTATAGTGTTTTCCTTAATAGGTTATGGATTTTTTTAATCAGCCCAGTATCATTTTTAACGAGTGTTGCTTTATACTTGTTCCCATTTATTTTTATCTCAGGTTTTTGTTTCTTTCCCGAAATATAGCGATAAAAGTGATCAGGTGTTTTTGTATTCTTAAAGCTTACTCGGTTGAATGCTTGCTCGAAGTTTTTTGGAAGATGTGTATATTGAATGATTTCACCTTCTTTTGAGCTCTCCACAAGACTTTTAAGAGGCCCATTAAGATTCCAATCGATTAACTTTCGATAGTTTGAGAAATTTTTAGAATCGATCTTTTGCTTAGTTATATCGATAATATCATCATTACTTAAGTGGAAGCCCTCGTCTAAAGGTTCAATTTTAAGATTCGCACTTAGCTTTCCAGAGATAGTACAAAACTCATTACTTGGGGCCTCAGTCTTAAAGAACTCTTCAAAAGTGTCACAGTAGTCAATCCACGTGAAGGCCTGGTTTGGAGACTTTCTAATTAAGTCTCTTGAATATTGTATTTTTTTCTTCTTTCCAAGAAAATAGGTCGGTGTGATCTTTCCCTTCTCATCGTAGTAGAGGATTAAGGGAATTTTAAACTTATTGTCTCCAGCATAGAGAAATTCATCTTTTACACGAATACCTTTATCTAGGTTCTTAATAGACCATAGCTTTAAAAACTCTTCTCTCATTCCTTTTAAATAGGAGTCTGTTTTAGCACCATATTGTTCATAAAGAGTTTTTTCTTCTTTTAGAAGATCAACGCCAAGGCCAACCTTATAATCAGTACCTAATTGAGCCAAGAGTGTTGTTGCAACATCAAGGTGAGTACCGGGTTTTGTCACCTCACCAGTCTTACTATTATTTGGATAATTGATGAGAAATAGGTTTTTACGGTCCATTCCCTGTAATTTATCTGATAATAAATTTCTTAATGATAAGTGATCTGACATGACAACAATAAGAGTGTTGTCACTATATTCAGAGGCCCTGATTTTATCGACAAATTCTTTAATATAATAATCAGAGCACTTAAAAGCTTTTACTAAGCGACTGTCGCCATCTTGATGATTGATTTTACATGATGGGAATACATGACCTTTTGGGTGGTGTGTATCTAATGTATTTACTGATAAAAAGAACGGATTATCTTTTTTAGCTAAATTATCGGCAACTATTTTTGCTTCATCAAATAAATTCTTATCATAAAATCCCCAAGAGTTCGTTCTTGCTGTTGGGTATTTCTTCTTCAAGTCATCTTTACCTTTAATAAGGCTATACTTATGAGTTTTTAAATAATTTTTCGTACCTGAGAAAACGACAGAGGCACCTTTGAGGTGGGCACCAATATAGCCATTACTATGGAGAATGTCGGGAAGGCAAACAGCAGAACCATAGAAATTGAATATACCTTCCATTGCATTGCCTTCACCAGCTGCTTCAAGAGGAACGCCACATTGTGAAGCAACCATACCTGCAATGGTCCACGTTGCACCATAGTTCGAATACATATTAGTAAATGAAAGAGATTGCTTTTCTAACTCTCTCATATTTGGTGTCATTCCTGGAAAGACCTCGTCATTTAAATATGTTTTTTCAAAACCTTCAGCGTAGATAATGATGAGGTTTTTCTTATCTTTGATTTCTGCAATCTCGTCACCGGCCTTGTGAATATCTATTTTTATGCCTTGAAATTCATTAGGCTTTAGAAGTGTATAAAGATTATGTGTCAATGGACTTGAGATAATGGCCAGTAGTAGAACTACTGTAGCAAAGTGTGATGCAACCTTCTTCTTCGTTATCTTATAAGTGAAGAAAATTGATAAGATGATCATTACAGCACTAGCAATAATAATATTTGTGTACTCACCAACTCCTGCTTCTACTGTATCAAGTCTTAAGTGATAGAGGACAACATCATTTAGCCCTACACCAGTAAAGTAATTACTTACGATAAAGATATTACTCATCGTAAAAAAGATAAAAGTGAGGGAGGCTGTTATTTGTGATAATATTTTATTATTATTTTTGGAACGAAGCGTAATCGTTAGGGCAATAAGAAATAAAACAATACTTAAATAGATGTTGAAAAAATAAAACATATGAATTCCTGAAGTCTGCAATGCTTGATTATACAGGTTGTAAAAGGTGTTGAAAAGATAGTGATCTTTTCTTATAGTTCTTTCAGTCATAGGAGATGAAAAAAGTGAGCACTGGCCAACTTCCATGGAATAGATCATTGATCATTATTCCAACTTACAATGAAATCGATAATATAGAGCGTATGATTGATACGATCTTTGGAAAATACCCAGAGGTCTCATTGCTTATTATAGAAGATGGTTCACCTGATGGAACTGCAGATGTGGTTAAAAAGAAGATGGAATCAAATGAAAATCTTCATATAATTGAGCGTACTGGAAAACTTGGACTGGGTACGGCCTATATCACTGGATTTAAGTGGGCCCTCGAAAATAAATATGACTTTGTCTTTGAGATGGACTGTGACTTTTCACATGATCCAGATGCAGTTAAAGACCTTCTAGCAGCAGCACAGGAAAATGATCTTGTTATTGGTTCTCGCTATATTGATGGAATTCGAATTATCAATTGGCCATTTAGAAGACTTCTATTATCTTACTGTGCATCTATTTATACACGATTCATGACAGGGATCCCTGTTCTTGATACAACAGGTGGATTTAAGTGTTTCACACGTAAAGCACTTGAAGCTATTAATTTAAATAAAATCATCTCGAATGGTTATATCTTTCAACTTGAACTAAATTATAAGGTTTGGGATAGAGGACTTAAGGTAAAAGAAGTGCCAATCATCTTTTATGAAAGACGTGACGGTCAATCAAAAATGGGTGGCGGAATTATTTTTGAGGCCCTTTTTAATGTTGTAAAATTAAGAGTTTTAAAACTCTTAGGTTTACTAAATTCTTAATGAGCCTTGGCCTATGAATATATTTGGATTCTTTTATTCGTTAGTTTATTTAGCTTCCTTCATAAGATATTCAAATAGCTTATCTCTTTGGAAAAACTATACCGCTTTTGATTACGGTACGTTTTTGTTGGGCTTTATATTTATTATCTGTCTTGCTCAAACAGTCTTCCATTTTTGTAAAAAGAAATATTCAAGGTTAGCATTTTCAATTTTTTTCATCAGTTTATATTATATCGGCTATATCTTCTTTCATCGTACAAACACTGCTTATGATTATGCAATTTTGATTGATAATATTGGTGAAGTTTTAATACCTGAAAATGGTGCAATATTTGGACAAATTTATCGTGTGAAAGATGTTGTTACTCTTTTATTTATTCATTTAATAATCATAGTTACTTTTTTTAAGAGTAAAAAGTTTGAAGTTAGTTATAGAAGACCATTGCTCGGTTTAGCTTCTTTAATTGTTTATATTTTCTTGGTGATCTTTGCACCTTATTCTAAAGAAGAACTGTCTGCATTTGCTAAAACAATGTCTGACTATTATTTAAATAGTAGCTCAAAATATATTGGTGAAGCTTATAAAAACATAGATTCAATTTTAAATTATCAATTTGAATCAACTCATCCAGAAGATAAAAAAGATATTATTCTAGTTCATCTAGAATCTTATTCAGGAATTTATATAAATAAAAAGATTAACGGCAAGTATGTTACACCCGTAATGAATGAACTTTATAAAGAGGGACTCTCTTTTAAACATTTTTATTCTAATTCGATTCAAACAATTAAGGGCCAGTATGCGACTCTTTGTTCGCTAGTTCCGCTTCCTCGAGGAAAAGCGTCATATCGTGTTGATAGCAGTAAGTTGGATTGTTTGCCTCGTGTACTTGGTCAAATGGGATATACGACATATTTCCATGACTCTTTTGGTAATCCTGGTTTTGATAATACGCATGACTTCATAAAGAAATCTGGTTTTGAATATATAAAAACTTCTCGTGAAATAGAAAGTAAGCCTGGTGTTTTAAAGTGGGGATGGGGAGTCCAAGATGATTTTTCATACCGCTATTTCGTAGAGAATATTGAAGAGTTTAAATCAAATAAGAAGCCGATATTTGCAATGATCCAAACAGTATCAAATCATATGTGGTTTGATCGTGTACCAAAAGATCAAAAAGAGATATTTCCAGATGAAAAGCACCTAACAGAAGCCTTCATTAACTCTCTACATGCAAGTGATAAATACTTGGGAACATTGATTAATGAATTAAAAGAGAAAAAGATCTTTGATGATTCAATCATCATCATTACAGGTGATCATAGTTTTCCAAATTCTGAGCACGGAATGAAAAGTAATGCAGCTGGCGCGTACGAAGAGTTCTTTAGGGTACCACTGTTAATTGTTTCTAAATCTCAAAACTTAGATGGCAATATTGAAAATATTAATGGTAGTCAGGTAGATATCAAACCTACAGTATTAGACTTAATCGGATATAAGGGTGAAGTACAATCCGCTGGTGAAACGTTACTAACTAAATCAGAGCGAAGCTCTTACCTGGTTCAGCCATACAATGGTACTTTCTTATCAGTTGTTAAACATCCTTATAAAGTGATTTGGAATAAAAGAAATAATCGTTGGCAATATTTTAATTTAGAACTTGATCCTGAAGAAAGAAGTCCAATTAAAAAAGAAAATAAAGAGATTAAAGCTTTAAAAAAAGAAATTGGATTTATCTTTGCCAATGAAGAATACGCAACACAATTTACTCCTAAAGAGGATTAAAGCATTCTACTTTTTCTTTAAAGTTCCAATTGTCAGCATAGAATCCATGGAATAGTCCTAGTTCATTACATGCTACAAATGTCTCGTCTCGCTTATCCTTTCCGTGGTTAAGGTGATAAGCGTAGACTTTAAACCCTTGTTTTCTTAACTTCAAAAGATCATCGTAATTATTCTTAGCGTAGTAACGACTTAGTGCGATTGAAGTAATTCCCTTTCTTAAATATTCATCGAGTTTATTCTTTATATTTAAATAAAGATAATGAGTTGGCATGGCCTCTTTTATATTTAGCTTTAATGCTTCATTCAATGAGGATTCGTTAAATAACTCCATTACTAAACGCTCTTTATATTTGAAAACTTCTAATACTTTTTTGGGCTTATTAATCTTATCAGTAACTAAAACTGCATCAGGATGTTCTTTAAACCAATTACGAATCGTACTTAGATCCAGTGGTGTATACTTATTAAATAACTTGTGACTCATAAAATCTTGATGGGTAGGCGGAAGGTCTCCACTATAATTTGTTTCATCGGCCCAATCATCCCATTCGTGGACGGCCACGATTATGCCATCACTTGTCTCTTGGAGATCTAGTTCAATTCTTCTAAAGCCCTTTTTGTAACTACTGTTAATTGCTTCAAGTGAGTTAGTGTAAATTCTTCCATCGATTACACCTCCAGCATGAGCAATGAAGCGTGAAGTATCGGTGAATGCATCTTTATGTGGAGGCTCGAATCTTTTTATGATTTCAAGTTTAAATACACCTGTTAACTCTGGGATAAACTCTTTTTTTATTATTTTGTACCAAAATTCTTTGATGGCATTTTTAATCTTAATTAATAATGGTGAGTGATCTGCGATTAATTTAGCCTGATAGATATTGTAATTAAGTGATATATTGAAAGTTTTCTTTGTTTTGATATCTTTTATTACAGTGAAAAGCTCTTGTGTATTTGCTGATTTTAAAAATCTTCTTTCATATTTTGAACTCAATTCTCTAATTTGCTCAGAGGTGAGCTTCTTTTGAACTAAGACGTAATCCCCTTTAGATGTCGATTGAATTAATTTTAAATCTAATTCTCCTAGCTCAATAGCTGAGCTTGAAAAAGTCAGAATAAGAATTAGTAAGGGCCTAAGTATATACATATGTAATGATCTACCTTCGTGATTATAGTTACTTATAAAATATATTGTATTTATTTTATAGTTGCTCTCACGTATTTACTAGTGCTTATAAATTTCTTCATTCCAATCTGGAATGTTTCATTTCATTAGTGAAAAAAATCAGATTTTTCACTATCTAAAGTTTATTTATGCTCTATCAAATACTTAACAAGAACGCTTATTGATACTTTTTACATTGATAATGAAAAAAATTTATTGGCAATGTATGAACAGTGATCAACCAAAAAGCGAATATGAGGGAGAAGCAAAATGGACAAGGTTTTTTTAGAAAGACCTTCGGTTAACGAGGTTTTGCGGGATAAGATCAGAAAATACAAGAAAGAGCATTCCCGCTTAAGTAGTAATCAAATCGCTCGAAGATTGGGACTTCCACCTTCGACATTCCACCGCCTTGAAATGGGTGATGTTAAAAATCCTGGACTAGACATATGTGTAACAGTCCTCAATGGCCTTGCCAGTAAAAAGGACACAGCGGAATTCGTACGTGAATACTTCCCTGAGGTGCATGAAAGTCTTTATGGGCATTTTGTTGAAAATCAAAAACTTGATAGATTAGATGATTCCGTAGAGAAGTACTTCCATGACGAGTCTACTTATAAAATGATGATGCTTGCGACAACTAAATCGGGGCTATCTGAGAGTTATGTATTACAAGAATATGGAAGAAAAGGTCATCAAAAATTTATGAAGCTAGCCTCTAAAGGTATATTAGTTAATAGGAATGGAAAGTTCTTTGCAACATCAGAGAATTGTCTTTTAACAGACTTTACTTTGAATAAGGTTCTAGCATTAGTTCATAATGATCTATGTAATGAAATAAATGAAAACGGATCTCCAAAGAACACGATGCGTAATACTTGGTATGCATCAGTTGACTTGAAAAAAATTAGTAAGGAATTTACTGATTTGACTGATGAATATATCTATCAAGTTAGACGTTTAATGAATAAAGATGAGTATAGAGGAGAAGATGTAGTATTAATAAATAATTTAATAAGACATATTCAATAGGAATTATATTATGAAGAATTTAATATTATTATTTTGTATTTTTGTTAATTTATTAAGTTTTGCGAAAGCGGATCTTGTAGATTTAGCTTCTGAGTCAGGTGGAAACTCAAATACCCTCCCAATTGAGAGAATAAGAGAAATAATCGATGTGAAGTTATCTAATGAGTTAACAAGGGGTGAGTATAGATATGTTTCTGATTCAGACCGTTGGGTTTTAAAAACTAAATCTAGAGTGGTTTCTGTAATGGATATAGATCTAATTCAAAAATATCAAAGTAAGCAATTTGAAGTAAGAAATATATCTGATAGATATAGGAAAATATTCTCAGATAGAGTGACTAATAACCTACTTGAAAAGAGATTAAAGAGAAAAGTTAAGTTTAAAGATTATCAATTTGAAGATTTTGAATACTAGTGAAAAGAGAGGTGAAAACCTCTCTTTTTATATGCAAATATTTATGTCATATTTTTTCAGTTTATCGCTGTAAATGTATCTTATATCCTCTTTAGTTTCTTCTTCGATATCTTGAGGGCTAGGAATTTTAAAGATATCTGTACTTGTGAAATCCCTTCCTCTAGTTCCAATGTTTGAAATGTCAATTTTAACTAGTTCTAAGTTGCCCTCATAAATGTAATAGTCTTCTAAAATTCTAGGCTCTATTTCAAAGAAGAATAGTTCTTTCTTGTAAATTATTACTCTAAACTCCTCTTTAACAAGTTTAGATTCATTTGTTATTTCGAGAATATTATTTCCAAATTCAATTCTATAATTAGAATCAACCACAGATTTGCTTGGTTTATCAAAAAAGCAATTTGTTCTAGTTTTAAATTCGAATGGATATTGAAAATGTATATTTAGTAATGAATTTTCAAGTTCTACAAGCGGATATTCCATTGTGAATATACCTATTGCAAGAGCATCTAGAGAGTCCAATTTTATTGTAATGTAATCGAGCTTTTCAATAAATGTTTTACTTATGTTTGTACCATTTAGAGAAATCCCTTCGTACAACTCAATTTCGTTATGTTTCTTTGTAAGAAAACCAATTGATTTACCGTTTTGAGAAATTAGGGCACCGTCGCGGACGCCTTCGCAATTTTTGATGTTAAGAAGTTGTGATTCGTTATCAAATGAGTTGGCATAGGCAAGGGATGCGTATGTAAGTTCACAATCTTGAGATTGAAGCTCGCCTAGTTCATTGAAATAGTTAAGTTGAACTTCGTTATTATCAATTTCTGGAAGTTCAATATTTGCTGTATTAGGTATTTCTTTTTCGAGGTTAAGTTTTAAGATCTTGTCTCCGAATTCATTTGAGAGCTCATCTTCGACAGATGTGACCTTGATTAGTTTGCCGTCTGTTGTTTGAATATTAAATGCCTCATTTTCTGTGGCACAATTTTCTGAAATCAAAACTTCGCTTTGAGATTTTACGATTCCCGAACAAGTAAGTTTCTTCTTTTCTGTTTTAACAGCAACAATTCCCTCTGGGCACTCGTGGCCATCGCAGAAGTTTCCTAATTTTGGATTGAGAATTGTTCTGTCGTGCGAGATTCCACCTAGCGTCTCCTCACTTTGAGAAGCTATATTATTGATCGCTTTTTTCGCGTCATCAGAACATGACGTTACTGTAAAAGCTAGAATGAGAATGATTGGTGCAATTAACTTATTCATATTGGTAATTTATCGAAAAAATGAACGCTTATGGGCTTTAGTGAAATTTATTTATAGGGTGTAAAAAGAGTGATTACTTAATGTGTTTTTGGGTACTTAGCTTGGTAGTGTTCATGATTATTAACTGTAAAATGTAAAAAGTCCGCAATGTCGGGGATGCGAAAAAGTCTGCTGGAACCCTATGGCCAAGTATGGTAAATCAGGAACATGGAAAAGCAGGATTCTCGAGATATTGCATATATGCGTATGGCACTTGATTTGGCCAAGAAAGGTGAGGGGCAAACGTCACCAAACCCAATGGTTGGAGCAATTATTGTAAAAGATGGAATTATCTTAGGTAAGGGTTGGCATAAAAAAGCAGGCCTACCTCATGCTGAGCCAGAAGCAATCTCAGATGTCCGCGACTATCATAAGGCTGAACTAAAAGGTGCAACGATCTACGTTACCTTAGAGCCATGTTGTCATACAAAGAAAAGAACACCTCCTTGCACTAACGCAATTTTAAAACACGGCTTTTCAAGAGTCGTTGTGGCCTGCCTTGATCCTAATCCTGAAGTCGCAGGAAATGGAATTAAGATTCTCGAGTCAGCAGGTATTGAGTGTAAAGTTGGAGTACTTGAAAAAGAGGCCCGTGAACTTAATGAAGTATTCTTTAAGTCTATGACTAAAAGGCTACCTTATATTCACCTTAAACTTGCTCAAACATTAGATGGAAAGTTATCAACAATTACAGGTGATTCGAAGTGGATAACAGATGAAAATGCACGCAAGATGGTTCACGCTTATCGTAAGAAATATGATGCAGTCATGGTTGGCCGAAAAACTCTAAATAATGATGATCCGAGTTTAAATATTCGTTTTGGCCTAGATGAAAGCGGTAAAATCCCTTTTCGAATTGTGATGGGCTCAATTTCTAAAATGGATCCATTATCGAAGATCTTTAATGACGAATATACACATAAGACAATAATTATCACTACGGGAGCCGATTACCAAGGCGCAGCTGATGATGTAGTTAAATTCTTTACTGATAAAAAGATTAGAATAGTCTTTGCTAAAAGTGATGAAAATGAAGTTGTCATTGAAGATGCCTTTGCTCAGTTAAAAGCAATTGGTGTTCATTCAATTTTAGTCGAAGGTGGAGGGATGCTTGCTTCCTCAATCTTAAAGAAGAAGCTTGCAGATAAGATGACAATCTTTGTTGCACCAAAAATTCTTGGAGATGGAATCGGTTATTATGATGAAAAATTAGATTCAATGGCCGACGCTTTAAACTTTAATAATGTAGCAGTTAAAAATATTGGTTCTCAAGCAATGTTTGAGATCGACCCGAGGTCATAGTGTTTACAGGACTAGTAAAAGAAATAGGAAAAGTCGTAAGTGTCCGCTCAAATGCGGAAGGCAAACTTATTGAAGTAAGTTCAAAAGAACTTCTTTCAGAGATTGCTATTGATGATTCAGTATCAATCAATGGAGCATGCCAAACAGCTGTGAAGCTAACGGATTCAACATTTGTCGTACAAACAGTTCATACGAGTCTGGAAAAGACCACTCTAGGAAGTCTTCGTACTGGTGATGAAGTTAATCTCGAATTAGCACTTCGTGCTAGTGATCGCTTGGGTGGTCACATTGTACAAGGCCATGTTAACGACGTTGGGCAAATTATCCAAATTCAAAGTCGTGGGAATAATTATTTAGTGACTATTAAAGTAAGTCCGAAGCAAATGAAATATATTGTGAAAGAAGGATCTATTACGATTGATGGAATCTCTCTAACTGTTGCGGACGTTTTTAAAGCCGATTGTTCATTCCAACTTTCAATTATTCCACATACTTGGCAGAACACTGTCTTACGAAATCGTAGAGTGCAAAGTCTTGTAAATATTGAAGTTGATATCCTTGGAAAATATATTGAAAACTTGCTTTTTAATGGTGCTAGACGTAGTAATGGTGCAAGCACACATAATTTGGAGTCCTTTTTAAATGATTGAATTTGATACTATTGAAGAAGCCATTGAAGATATTCGCCTCGGTAAGATGGTTATTGTTATCGATGATGAAAACCGTGAGAATGAAGGAGACTTCATCATGGCGGCAGACCGTATTACGCCGGAAGCAATTAACTTCATGGCAACAATTGGACGCGGTTTAATATGTACACCGATTACAAAATCTCGTGCACAGGAATTAGAGCTACCACTTATGGTTGCGCAAAACGATTCTGTTCATCATACAGCATTTACTGTTTCAATTGATGCAGCAAATGGTGGTACGGGTATTTCTTGTCAGGATCGTGCTTTAACAACAAATCTTTTAACAAATAAGAATACAAAAGCTTCAGACTTTATGAAGCCGGGACATATATTTCCATTAATTGCAAAAGATGGTGGAGTGCTTGAAAGAGATGGCCACACAGAAGCAGCTGTGGATTTAGCGCGACTTGCTGGTTGTTATCCTGCAGGAGTTATATGTGAAATCATGAGTGCAGATGGAACGATGGCCATGGCACCAGAATTGGCCAAAATTGCTAAAGAGCACGATTTAAAATTTATAACAATTAAAGACTTAATAAAATATAGACGTGAACATGAGGCGCCTTCAAAAGGTGTCACAGATTTAGGAGAAACACATGCCTAGAAATTTAGAAGGTAACTTAAATGCATCAGGGAAAAAATTTGCTATTGTTGCTGGCCGTTTTAACGAGCTAATTACAAGTAAGTTATTAGGTGGTGCAATTGATTGTATTAAAAGACACGACGGAGACGTTGAAGATATGGATATTGCTTGGGTTCCAGGCGCATTTGAAATCCCACTTGTAGCACAAAAGTTAGCGGCTTCTAAAAAGTATGATGCTGTTATTACTCTTGGTGCTGTTATTCGTGGATCTACTCCACACTTTGATTTTGTTTCAAATGAAGTTGCAAAAGGTATTTCAAAAGTTTCACTTGATACTAATGTACCAGTAACTTTTGGTGTTCTTACTGTCGATACAATTGAGCAAGCAATTGAAAGAGCAGGAACGAAGGCCGGTAATAAGGGTTGGGAAGCAGCGATGTCAGCAATTGAGATGGCCACTTTACTTGGATCAATTGAATAAGAAAAATTACATTCAGATAAAAAATAAGGCCACTAATAATAGTGGCCTTTTTTATGGAAAAACGAAAAATGATTAAAAACTCTATCGGTGTGTGGTTAGAGCTTCGAGGTCTAAATTATAGTTAAACATGATTCTTGTCAGGTTAATAAATCCTGAATTAAAAGATAGAATGATAAAGAAAAATTGATGCAGCACTTGCTGCATTTAAATGTGCAACATAGTTTGTGATAGGAATAAAAAGTTTTTTATCGCAAGCATCAATAACTTCACGATCCATTCCATTTCCCTCATTACCAATAATTAGACATGTTTTTTGCGGATATTTAAAATCTTGAATTGAAATTGCACCTTCTTCATTCGCCGTGGCAATAACTGTATACCCTAACTCTTGAAGCAGTGAGATATCGTTAACAAGGTTAAGTGATTTCGCAACACGCGCTTCAAAAGCATTACCCATTGATACTCTTATGCAACGTCTTAAATAAGGCGATGCGCTTTTAGCATCATAAATAATACTATCAAAGCCAAAGGCCATCGCTGCACGAGTCATTGTGCCGACATTTTCTGGTGATGTAACACCGTTAAATATAATAATACGATCACCAAGCTCTTTTATATTTAGAAGTCCACTTGTTCTAACTTTTGCAAGAATTCCGTGATGTAATTTAATACCCGTTATATTTTGAAGTTCTTCTTTTGTTCTTATAAAGACTTGATCGCACTTATCATCAATAAGCTCTTTATTGCGTTCATAAAATTCTTGAGTTGCAATAATTTTTTCAACTTGGTGTTTTGATCTAAGTGCCTTGCAAACAACTTTCTCAGTTTCAGCAATACAGTAGTTATCTTTAATTAAATTCTTATCTTTAAGATTATAGAATTCATCAATCATTTTAAGATCCCCTTAAGAAAGCTTCCGGTATGTGACTCCTTACACTTTGCAACTTCCTCTGGTGTTCCTGTGGCGACAATTGATCCACCTCTGTGGCCACCTTCTGGGCCAAGGTCTATAAGTTCATCTGCAACCTTAAGTACGTCAAGATTGTGTTCAATAATAATAACGGAGTTATTACTATCAACTAGATTGTTAATGGCCTTTAAAAGAACATTAATATCTTCGAAATGCAGTCCTGTGGTTGGTTCATCTAATACATATAATGTATGACCTTTTGTAGACTTTGCTAATTCTCTTGCAAGCTTTAGTCTTTGGGCCTCTCCACCAGAAAGGGTAGTTGCGGGCTGTCCAAGAGTCATATAACCAAGGCCTACATCATTCATTGTTTTTAGGATACGTCCCAATCGTCTATGGTTTTTAAAAAACTCATATCCTTCTTCAATTGTCATTTCTAAGATGTCAGCTACTGATTTACCTTTATATAAAACCGAAAGTGTTTCGTTATTATAACGTCGTCCATTACATTCATTACATGTTACATAGACATCTGGTAGGAAGTGCATTTCAATTTTTTGTACACCATTACCTTCACATTCTTCACAGCGTCCACCTTTAACATTAAAGCTAAATCGCCCTGGTTTATATCCTCTTATTTGAGATTCATTAGTTGCCGCAAATAACTTTCTTACATCATCAAATAGTCCAGAGTAAGTTGCTGGGTTAGAATGAGGTGTTCTTCCAATCGGAGATTGATCTAATTCAATAACAGTTTTAATTTCATCAAGGCCTGTGATTGATTTGTAATTTGCCTTTTCATAGATTGAACGATTTGCTCTTGATAGGTGGCTTTTTACTGCTGGTATTAAAACTTCGTGAATTAGAGTTGATTTACCTGAGCCTGAAACACCGCTAACACAAACTAGCCCTCCTAGTGGGAAGTTTACATCAATCTTTTTAAGATTATTATGTTGAGCACCTTTCAATTTAATATGTTTTGTTAATTTTCTTCTTTCTTGTGGGATCGGTATCGTTTGCTTGTGATTTAAATAATCAGCAGTAAGTGATTTCTTCTTTAGAAATGCTTTTGATGTGGCATGGGCAACAACTTCTCCACCATGTAAACCGGCACCTGGACCCATATCAATTATATAATCACTTGCCTTCATTGTGTCTTCATCGTGTTCTACAACAAGTACTGTATTTCCGAGATCTCTTAATTCTTTTAAGGTCTGTATTAAACGAACGTTATCTCTTTGATGGAGTCCGATACTTGGCTCGTCGAGAACATAGAGAACACCTGATAGTGCCGAACCAATTTGTGTGGCAAGACGAATACGTTGTGATTCCCCACCGCTTAGGGTTCTAGCTGAACGATTAAGGGTTAGATAATCAAGTCCAACGTCATTTAAGAACTTTAGTCGAGAAGTGATTTCAGTTAATAACTTTGCCCCAATCTTTTCTTTGATTCCTTCAAGCTTAAGTTCTTTAAAGAAGTCGTATGTTTCACTGAGGGGAATATCACATAATTCTATAATATTTTTTTCAGCTATTTTCGTACTAAGGGCTATTGTATTAAGACGCTTTCCTTCACACTCTGAACATTTTTGAACTTTCATGCTCTTTTCGAGCTCAACGCGTACTCTTTCAGATGTGGATTCTTTGTATTTCTTATTTAGCCAATTTATTAGTCCAGGAAATGGCTTTGAAAATTCAAAGTTTGAATTCTCTGACTTAAATTTATAAGTATAAACCTTATCTGTTCCCTCTGATAAAATCTTAAATATCTTCTTTGGCATTTTTGAAAGAGGCTGTTTAATATCGAAGCCTTCTTCTTTTAGCATGCACTCGACCATTTTATAGAGAAAGTTATTCTTCTTTGTCAGTAGAGGAATTGCCCCTTTTAGAACAGGTAAGGAGTCATCAAAGATTAACTCACTTAAGACAAATTCTTTTGATTCTCCTAGTCCATTACACTTTGGACATGCTCCAACAGGTGAATTAAATGAGAAGAGTCTTGGTTCTAAATCAGGAAAGACTTCACCTGTAACATGAGACATGTTGATTTCTGAATATGTGTGAAATTCATCATCAATCATAACGTGGATGATCCCCATCCCTAATTTTAGGCCAAGTTCAACAGAGTCTGTTAGACGCTTTTCGATGTCCGGCTTAACAAGGATTCGATCAATTACAACAAGAATTTCATCGGTAGCCTTGAGTGACTTTATTTCGCTACTATCAAGTAGCATGATTTCATCATTTACTATAAATCGTGAAAATCCCATCGAAAGATATTTGGCCATTTGTTGCTCTAATTCTTTCTTTGTTTCATCAGTTATTTCTACCGTAATATGAAGTTTGGTTTTTTCAGGTAACTCCATTAAATCTCGAGTGATTTGACCTGGAGTATAGCTTATAACTTTTTCTCCATTATTTGGGTCGTAGAGATCTCCAACTCTTGCATAGAGAACTCTCATATAGTCATAGACTTCAGTTATTGTTCCAACAGTTGAGCGCGGATTCTTATTAGTTGTTTTTTGATCAATTGCAATTGCTGGAGATAGCCCTGTTATTGACTCTACGTCTGGAGCTTGTTGCTGACCTAAGAATTGCCTTGCATAAGATGAGAGTGATTCGATATATCGACGTTGTCCTTCAGCATAGACAGTGTCAAAAGCAAGTGAGCTTTTACCAGATCCAGATGGCCCAGTGATAACTGTTAATTTGTTCTTTGGAATATCAATCGTTACGTCTTTCAAATTATGAACACGTGCTTTTACAATTTTAATTTCATCTTTCATTTTCTATACCTTTAGGGCAAGTTTTAATACGTAGTAACAGCCCATATAGTTAGCACAATCTTTTCCATAAAGATCGAAGGCCGTGCCATGGTCAACACTAAGTCTTAGAAATGGTAAGCCTAGTGTGATATTTGCACCTTTTGATTTGAACATTGTTTTAAATGGTGCAAGTCCTTGGTCGTGATACATATACACAAATAATTTATCATGAGCAAAGCAGTCATTAATAAAAAGTCCATCAGCAGGTAGTGGACCACTGACTTTCTGTTTAACTGTTAAGCCTTTGATGGCATTTGTGACTTCTTTTTCTTCATCACCGAGTATACCACCTTCACCGGCATGTGGGTTGATACCACTTATGATAATTTCATTTAAATTGCCGAAGTATTTTGTGTAGTTATCAACGCAGATATTGATTTTTTTGTTAATAAGATCAGAATTTATTTTGGTAGGAACTTCTTTAAGAGGTATATGATCTGTAATAAGTAAGACGTTTGCCTCATATGATTTAAAGAACATAACGATATTCTCGTTATCATATCTCTTTCTAAAGTACTCTGTATGGCCTGATACATTTTTACCATTAAAGAATAATTCATCCTTTGTGGTTGGCATTGTCACTAATATATCGTTTGGCCCACATTTATTACATGCAAGTTCTAAAGCATTGTGAGAATAGGGAGCCTTTACAGCTGTATAGCTAAGAGATGAAGGGAGCTCTTTTGTAAATTCTTCACCAACAAAGAGATGAAATTGTTCTTGTTGTGCCGATGATAGAAGAGAGTAGGCTTTTAAGAAAACCTCAAGGCCAATTCCCTTCTCATGTCCAGCTGTTACATAGATCATTAGTATGTTTTAACGTAGTGATTCGATTTTTCTCTTTCAAACCACATTTTTGTAACTTCCTTTGCTTTTCTCTCATAGATTTTGGCACGGATTTGTGGCTTTGATTGTTGATAAAGTGATGATTCAACAACATCACGTGTTTTTACGTAGAAGATATGTGTAGCACCCATCATTTCAATTGGCTGAGTGAATTCACCTTCTTGTGTTTTATTTAAAAGACGTTGCAGCTTCTCTGTTAGGCCATCAGCTGTAATGTCTCCAAGAGTTGATGTTTCGATCGAACCATACTCATTTGGAAGTGGTCCACCTTTTTGGAATGATTGCATCGACTTTCTAAAATGCGCATACTTACTCTTTGGTACAATTGAAGGGTCAATTGAGAAGTCCACAAGTGTATAACGATATGAAACAGTCTTATTATTTACATTTTGCTTAAAGAATTCATTCTTTATCTCTTGTTCACTTACAGAGATGAGAGGAATAATAACAACTGAATTAAAATGATTAAATTCAATCGCTTCTTTGTTAAGTTCAAAGAATTCGTCAAAATTTGTATTATTCTTTTTTAAGAATGCAATTAGATCTGCACGACTAAGGCCAAGGCGTTGTTCTTTTCTTTTAATTTCTTTCTCAACTGTAGCGTCTGAAATTACATATCCTTGCTCAGCAAGTGTAGAGCGGATGATGAATTTTCTTATAAATAACTCAGCAATTTCTTTATCTGTGAAATTTTCTTGTTTGTAGATAAAAGGAGAAATGTTTTGACGAATAGGGAGTGATTTTTTAACTCGATCGATCATTGATTTTGTAATGATATGATCATCAACAACGGCCGCTATTTTATCAAGAAGTTTTGCATTGATATTTAATGTTGAAAAAGTAAGGGCCAGTAATAAAAAAAGCCTCATGAACACCTCTATTTATCGTTCTTAGTATCATTATTTACTAGAACAATAATTTATCGTGCCCATGAGGCTTGTGCAAATTATTTGCGCTATTTACTTTAGTTTTTCGTCTAAAATTTTAATTTTTGCTTTTTTACGTAAGTTCTCGAAATAATTAGCAATGATTTTATCTCTCTTTCTATCGTAAACAAACTTTTTATAAACACCCATATTGATCTCATCAAATTTCTTAACTCCTAGAACCTTTACAACATGGTAACCAAGTTGAGTTCTAACAGGGCGTGTAATGTATCCATCTTTTTGGCCTTTAATTGCTGCAAAGTATTCAGGTGCCATAAAGAATGCTGGTTGGTACCCAAGGTCACCACCTGTATGAGCATTTGGCGCTTGAGAATACTTATTAGCTAATTCAGCAAATTTAGTTGGCTCTTTTGTAACTTCTGAATGAATTTCAAAAATTTTCTTTTGTGCTGCTTCAATCTCATTTTGAGATGGGGCAACGCGAACTCTTAGAAGAATATGAGCAGTACGATATTCAGGATATTCTTCATAGAATTTTTTAACATCCTTATCTGTCACTTTAATTTTCTTAAATTCATCTTCAAGATCTTTAGAAACTTGTGCGTTAAATAAAACTTCATTCATTTTTCTTTTAACGTCTGGATCATTTTGAAGCTTTGCTTTTCTTGCTTTTTCTAAACCTAGTTTCTTATTGATAAGATCAGTTAGTACACGCTTCATTGTTACTGGGTCTTCAGAGACAACATATTTATTAAGAAGATACGCTTGATCAAGCTCTTCTTTTGTTATCTTTTCGCCATTAACTTCTGCAACGATCTTTTTAGGGGCAGCTTGAGCTCCTAAAGTGATTAGTAAACCAAGAATGATTTTACCGAACATATTGATATCCTTTTCAAATTATTGAAATTTAGTTCCTTCTTTATCTTAATTGTACCAAATTTATTAAAAACTTATAAATTTCACTAAGATGGAACTATTTTTTCCGCAATTTCCTGACAGAACTCGACTAAAGAGCTCGGAGATATCGTCGTTTTATTGGTAAAAATCAACTTAAAGTCTGGTGTGAAACGATATTTACGTGGCATACCGAGAAAGTTGTTTAAAATATTATTTCTAAGCTCTTCATTGGCCTCAACCATGTCGCGATCAAATTGAAAAATGATTGAATTATCCATAAGTTGAGCAGATTTTATTCCACATGGCATTAGATATGAACGTGCTTCAAGAATTGCTATCAATTGATTAAATTCTTCAGGACCTGGCCCGTAGATATCAAAGATTGTTTCTTTTAAAGCTGTGATTTCATCAATTGATGTGGAGTTTGATAGTTGCTTGTAATATTTAAGTCTCTCACTCGACTCACTGATAAAGTGAGCTGGAATGAATGCCGCAAAAGGAGTATTGATTTCAATATCCTTTTTGATGATTTTCTTTTCTCCTCGCAATTCTTGAATGGCCTCAGTTAAAAGTTCCATATAAAGTTCGAGACCAATTGCTTCGATATGCCCTGATTGGTGAGCACCAAGTATATCTCCGGCCCCGCGAATCTCAAGATCACAATTTGCAATTTGAAAACCACTTCCCATGTCTGCATAAGTTTGAAGAGCTTTTAATCGTTTGGCCGCAACCTCTGTAATATTGCGATTATTTGGAACAACAAAGTAACAATAAGCTTTTTTATCAGAGCGTCCAATGCGTCCACGTAATTGGTGTAATTGAGCAAGGCCATATCGATCGGCACGATCCACAATCATAGTATTTGCATTTGGAATATCAATTCCAGATTCGATGATTGTTGTGGAAATTAGGATCTGGTAAGCACCGTTATAAAAAGCAGAGATGCGTGATTCAAGCTCTTTTTCCGGTAGCTGTCCATGAGCGTAAACGATTTTGGCATCCGGTACTAGCTCTCTAATATAAGCAGTATAGTTTTCAATATCTTGAACTCGATTGTGAACAATAAAAACTTGTCCACCTCGCTTAAGTTCTCGATTAATTGCCGACTGTATAGTGTGATCGTCTTCTTTTATAAGATAAGTTTTAATCGACTGTCTTCTTGGTGGGGCGGTCTTAATTAAAGCAAGATCTTTTAAACCTAAGAATGAAAGTTGAAGTGTTCTAGGAATTGGTGTTGCAGTTAGAGTTAAGAAATCAACTGATGATTTTAAAAGTTTTAATTTATTCTTATGGGCAACCCCAAAGCGTTGCTCTTCATCAACAACAACAAGTCCTAGGTCTTTAAATTTGATCGTTTTACCCAGGAGCTTATGTGTTCCAACGATAATATCAATTTCACCCTTTTCAAGTTTTTCTTTTGTTTCTTTTTCATCTTTACCAGTTTTAAAACGTGATAAGTAATCGATACGAACAGGGAACTTCTCAAATCTTTTAACAAATGAATTATAATGCTGAAGAGCTAGAACTGTTGTTGGAACTAGTATTGCAACTTGTTTTCCATCAAGTACTGCTTTAAAAGCTGCACGCATAGCAACTTCCGTTTTTCCAAATCCAACATCTCCACAAACAAGAAAGTCCATTGCAGACTTTGCCTGCATTTTATCAATTACTGAATCAATAGCATTTTTCTGATCAGGAGTTTCATTAAATGGAAATGATAACTCAAACTCTTTATAATCATGATCAGGTGGTGAAAATGAAAAGGCTTGTGTTGACGCTCTTTCAGCTTGTAACTTTAAAAGATCAAAAGCTAGTTTTTTTACAGAGTCTTTAGCACGTGCTTTAAGCGCAGAGAATTTATTTGTCCTTAAACTATCGACATTGACCTTGACCTCACCACCAGCGTGCTTTTGGATAAGGTTCATTTTATAGATAGGAACAAAAACTTTATCGTTACCTTTATAAAGAATGACAAGGTAGTCGGATTTTGAACCGCCAATATCCATGGCCTCAAGGCCTAAGTATTTTCCAATACCATGTTTAGAGTGGATGACATAGTCGCCTTCTTTTAGTGATGCTAATTGTTCAGCAAAGAGATCAATATCTTTAATCTTAGAAACTTTTGCTTTATCTCGACGAATAGCAAAGAGATCACTGTCTGAGATAACTAGTAATTTATCGCTAGGGTAATAGAATCCCTCAGTCAGTTTAAAATTAATAAAATCAATTCTACTTTGTATTTCACCAGACAATTCAAACATTTCAATTAAATGTTTGATCTCATTTTTTGAATTATCATTTTGAATAGTAAAAATAATTTTACCTGAATATTTAAAGTCGTTTTTTAAATGATCAAATAATCCAGATAAGAACTCTTTTTTTGAATGATAATTAATATCAAACTTAGAGATATAAGACTTAAAAGGTGCAAGACCTAGATCCACTACATTAGTATCATGATCAATTTGAGCATTAATATTTAGATGATTTAAATTAAGAACATTCTCTTTACGTAAACGATCGATAGTTGATAAGTCATAGAAATATTCTGGTGAAGGAAGTAGTTCTTCAGTTTCTTCAAAATCTGTTGATAATTCATCATAATAATTTGTGAGATTGTCTTCTGAATTATCTCGATCAAAAACGATAGTTAACCAGTTCTCATCAATATAATCGAGTAATGATTCTGTTTCATTTGGTTTAAAAAATAATGGTGTGTAGACTGGGTGATTTTCAAAGAGCATTCCGTTTGAAAGTTTTGAAAATAATTCATTTCTAGCTTCAAGAAGTTCTCTTTGGTTGGCCCTTGGTCTTGGTAGATTATCGCGAAGATTATTTGAATAATGAGATTCACAAAAAATCGAAGGGCCTGGAGTAATCGTTAAGCTTTGAACTTTTTTGTCTTTAATTGTTTTTAAAGTCTCTTTATCGATTTCAAAAATTTCCTCAATCATTTCATCAAAGTAGTGAATACGTATCGGGTGCATACCTACTGGATAGATATCAAAGATTTCACCTTTTTTAGAAAATGTACCTTGCTCTTCAACAGTGAATGAAGAAGTGTAGCCAAGTGATACTAATTTTCCTGCCAATTCATCAGGAGAAATAATATCTGATTCTTCAATTTTAAAAGTTGTTTCATTAAAAAATTCTTTTGGAGGTACTTTTAAAGATAATGCTTCTATTGATGTAATGACTGTTAGGTCACTATTTTTTCTTGATATTATTTTTTTTAATGCTGAGTGTCGGGCAAGTTGTGCACTTTCTGATGAATACATTCCAGAATATGGTGATGCGTCAAGCCCAGGATAAAAAACAAGATTTATTTTTAAAAAACTAGATTTTACTAATTCATAATACTGTTCAGCTTCATCTTGATTTTCGAAAATCAATAAATTTGGTGGATGATCATAGCTCTTATTTTGATTAAGTAAAAACTTGAAGAACGCCCAGTACTCCCTGTTTATACCATCAATAGTGAGGTCATGTTGCTTGGTGTCTAACCAAGATAATAGCTTTGTGCGCAGTGGTGTAAATAAATCCATGTCGTTTTTTAACATAATTTCATGTCATGAAAAAGAATTTATGCATTGGCCCATGCGTTACTAAATAGAAGATATTACTCAAAAAAAGAAGGGCCAATTTATTTCCAAAGTGCTAGTAATCGTGTAATATTTGGAAACTTACTTTACTTATACATGGAGAATTATCGATGTCGCAGAACTTTGACGTCTATATGCCGGTGTTAATTTTAGCAGTCGTGGCAGTAGTGGCTTTTGTTGGTACATTGCTTGTTGGTCGTTTAGTAAGACCAAATAATCCAACGGAACTTAAGCAAACACCTTATGAATGTGGTGAGGAGCCAACAGGCGCAGCGTGGTCAAACTTTAATGTTCGTTTCTACGTTATTGCCTTAGTCTTTCTTATCTTTGACGTAGAGGGCGCTTTGATGTTTCCGGTGGCAACAGTTTATAAAAACTTCGTCGACATTGGACAAGGTGGTGCAGTTCTTGGATCACTACTAATGTTCATCATTATTCTAAGTTTAGGTTTAGTTTATTGCTGGAAAAAGGGTGACCTTGATTGGGTTAAGTCTTATGAAGCAAATATAGATGGGAAGGATAAATAATGAATGAAACGATAGTATCGTATTTATCACAAGCTCCTGGCTTTTCTATGGCCGTTGATGGTTTATCAAAGCTACTAGGTTTTGATGCAACTGGAGTTGTAACTTTTTTAATCTTCTTAGTTTTTTCACTTGTGATTGTTGGTGCACTTTCTGCAGTAGGTGGTCTTGGGACTTATGCTGAAAGAAAGATCTCTGCCGATCTACAAATGAGACAAGGTCCAAACAGAGTTGGTCCTTTTGGTATCCTTCAGTTTTTAGCTGATGGTGTGAAGATGCTTTTAAAAGAAGATGTTGTACCACGTGATGCAGATAAATTTATGTTTAATCTGGCACCGATGATGGCACTTGTTGGTGTATTCATGTCACTAGCAGTTGTACCATTTTCAAGTGGCTTTACTCTTACACATTTAAACGTTGGTGTTTTCTACTTAGTAGGTGTTAGTTCACTTGTTGGTGTTGCTATCTTCCTTGGTGGTTACGCTTCAAACTCAAAGTGGTCAATGCTTGGTGGTATGAGAGGTGCTTCACAAATTATTTCTTATGAAGTTCCAGTAACACTTTCGCTTCTTGCAATTGTTGTAATGACAGGTTCTCTTTCATTTAAGGGAATAACGGAAGCTCAAGGTGGTCTACCTCATCAGTGGTTTGTTCTACACAATCCATTTACTTTTATCGGTTTCTTTATTCTTTTCATTGGTGTTTTAGCTGAGACAAACAGAGCGCCATTTGACCTTCCGGAAGCTGAGTCTGAACTTGTTTCTGGTTACCATACAGAATTCACAGGTATGAAGTTCGCATTCTTCGCACTTGCAGAATATATTGAAGTATTTGTTGTTTGCGGTGTTGTTGCTGCTCTTTTCCTTGGTGGTTATCAAGTACCATTTGGACTTGGGACAGGTGAATTCGTAAACAAACTAGTTCCAGCCGCACATCCTATGATTGGAAAGCAAGTTGGAAACTTCTTACAACTTGGTTCTTTTGTAACTAAGACTTTACTACTTTATTACGTTGTAATCTGGATTAGATGGACACTACCAAGAATGAGAGTTGACTCTCTAATGGTACTTTGTTGGAAATATTTAACTCCAATTGCACTATTTAACTTAATTGGTTGTGCTGTATGGCTTTATCTATTTAATGGTAAGTCAATGTGGGCAATCCTTGGAAAAGTAATCGCATCTGCATCAGCTGGTGCGGGCGGACACTAATATTTAAGGATATTTGAGATGTTTATTAACACAATGTTTTTAATTTCAGCTGCGGCAACTATTATAGGAGCATTCCTAGTCGCCGTTTCTAAAAATTTAATGCATGCATGTATTTTCCTTCTACTTTCTCTTTTTGGAGTAGCTGGGCTTTATGCAACTCTAGGTGCTGACTTCTTGGCAGCAACTCAGTTAGTTGTTTATGCAGGTGGTGTTGTAATTCTTATGCTATTTGCCATCATGTTAACTGGTGGTATTGAACAAGCTTTTAATAAGTTTGGACTTAAGAAAGTTGCAGCCATGGGAACAACAAAAACTTATGCAACAGCAGGCTTTATGATGATTGTTATGAGTTTTGTTCTAATGAAGATACTTGCACCAGTTCTTAAAGTTCAAAAGCATGTTGAGCTTGAAGGTATTAAGCCAACAGTAAATGAGATTGGAACTAAATTAATTACAGACCATGTTTTAGCTTTCGAAATTTCATCGATTCTTCTACTTGGTGCACTTGTTGGTGCAGCTGTAATTTCTAGACCAAGGAGAATTAGAAAATGATTTCACTAACATCATACTTGTTAATTTCTTTTTTCTTATTCTTGGCCGGTGTTGCGGTTATGGTTGCAAGAAAGAATATTATTGCAATCATGCTAGGAATTGAATTAATTCTAAACGCTGCAGGTTTAAACTTTGCGGCTTATACAAGATTTGCAAACCAGAATATTGACGGTCATATAATGTCATTATTCATTATTGTTATTGCTGCAGCAGAAGCGGCAGTTGGTTTAGCGATTGTGATTCGTTTCTTCCAAGTTAAAGATACGATTCACATTGATGACGCTACTGAACTACAAAGTTAATTAAGAGATATAAGGGAAGAAAATGGATTATACGATTTCTAGTATTGCTCCAATTGTTTTACTACCGTTCTTTGCTTTCGTAATTAATGCATTTATTGCATCACGCTTTACGAGAACGGCCGTTGCAATCAGTTGTGCAGCAATCGCAGGTTCGACAATTTATGCGTGGAGAATTTTTAGCGATTTCGTTTTTGGAACGTATTCAGCTAACTACCACATTCACAAAGTATTCACTTGGTTTGACCTAAATGGTGGTGGTCAAGAGTTCGCAGTCAAGATGGGATTCTACATCGATAATATGACTGCCGTTCTAGTTATGATGGTTACGGCCGTTGCAACACTGATCCACATTTTCTCAACTTGGTATATGAAAGATGACATGAACTACGGTAGAAACGGACGTTTCTTCACTTATATGTCACTCTTTACTTCAGCAATGCTTGGTCTATCACTTTCAGATAACTTACTTTCAGTATTTATCTTTTGGGAGATCATGGGATTCTGTTCATACTCACTAATTGGTCACTACTATGAAAAAGAAGTTGCTGGTGCAGCTAACGTAAAAGCTTTCATGACAACAAGAGTAGGGGATGTTTTCTTCCTTCTAGGTATTGTTGCTCTTTGGACTGTTGTTGGTTCAGTAAGCTTCGTTGATCTTTATAATGCAATCGATGCTGGTGGATTAGTTGGTAAGGCCGTAATTGGAATTCCTTTAGCAACTTTTGCTGGTATGTGTATCTTCATGGGGACAATCGGTAAGTCAGCTCAATTCCCTTTAAACGTTTGGCTACCGGATGCGATGAATGGTCCTACTCCATGTTCAGCACTAATTCACGCTGCAACAATGGTTGCTGCTGGTGTTTATCTATCTTTAAGAATTTATCCACTTCTTGATGCTGGTGGACTATTAACTTTTGTTGCTTATATTGGTGGTATCACTGCTTTCGGTGCAGCGACTATCGCTCTTGTTCAAACAGACTTTAAAGCGGTTCTTGCTTTCTCAACAATCTCACAACTTGGTTACATGGTACTAGGTATTGGTGTTGGGTCTTATAATGCTGCTTTCATGCACCTAATTACACACGCTGTTTTCAAGGCTTGTTTATTCTTAAGTGCAGGTTCTGTTATTCACTCACTTCATGATCACCACACACATGCTCACGTACAAGAAATGCCGAGAATGGGTGGTCTAAGACATAAAATGAAATTCACTTGGTTTGCAATGTGGTGTTGTACTCTTGCAATCGCAGGTATTCCTTTCTTCTCAGGTTTCGTATCTAAAGATAGAATCCTAGGAGATGCATTAATTGAAGCACTTCATTCACCAGTTATGATTGCTCCGGCAGTACTTGGTTTCATGGGTGCACTACTTACTGCATTCTATATGTGTCGTATGATGTTCCTTGCTTTCCACGGTAAGCCAAGAGACAAAGAAGTTTACGACCACTGCCATGAAGAAAAGTTTTCATGGAATAGAAACCTTCCACTATTACTACTTGCTGTATTTACACTAGGTGTATGGTTTTCAGGTTCTTTAACAGGTCAAGGATTTGTTAAAGTTGCTGATAAGGCAAACGGTAAATATGAGTGGTTCCAAACTTTAATTCAAAAGCCTAAGAAAGGTCAGTTTGAAAATTATAAGAGAGAAGCTCTAGGCTCAATTGATGTTCGTGAAAAAGGAACATTTACTAAGTCTAAGTATGACTCTACTTACGGTCTTTCTGAAGAAGAAGCACATCACATTCACCAGGTTCACTATATTGGTGCTGGTATGTCGATTGTAATTGCTTTTACTGGTGTATTCATCGCTATGATGATGTATCTGTGGGGTAAATGGAATCCAGGATTCTGGGTTAATACTTTCAACCGCTACTACAGAACACTTCAGGGTAAATACTTTATGGATGAGTTCTATATTGATGGATTAATCAAGAAAGGACTTCTTCCATTTAATAACCTATTAGCTAAATTTGACATGGGATTCTATGACAGATTTGCAATTGATGGTTGGGCCGTAGTAACTCGTTTTACAATGAGAATTTCGGCTTGGTTCGATAATTTATTTGTCGACACAATTATGGTTGATGGAACAGGTGCAAGTGTACGTCTTTTTAACGTTATCTTGAGAACTATTCAGAACGGAAAGATCCAGTTCTACATCGCAATTATATTTTTAGTACTATTTGGTTATATTTTAGCTTTATAAGAGAATTAAGGAGTTACAGTGAACGCACATTCTAATCTATTAAGTTGGATTCTGTGGATGCCTATGATCGGTGTTCTTGGGGTACTTTTATTACCTAAGGCAAAAGAGACGGCAATCAGAGTATGGTCATTGATAAATACTGTGATCACACTTGTTTTATCAGGTTGTCTATATTTAAAATTCGACAATACTGTTCCAGGTATGCAGGAAATGTTTACCATTAAGAAAGCATGGATCCCGCAGTTTAATATTTTCTATCACCTTGGAGTTGATGGTATTTCACTTCCAATGGTTCTACTGACAGCGCTTTTATTTGCGATTTGTATCCTTTCTTCTTGGACAGTTAAGAAGCAAATTAAGGGTTACTTTGCATTACTACTAATGCTTCAGTCGACTGTCTTTGGTGTTTTCTTCGCATTAGACTTCTTCCTATTCTATGTTTACTGGGAAGTAATGCTTATTCCAATGTTCTTCTTAATCGGAATTTGGGGTGGAGAAAATAGAGAATACGCAGCTGTTAAATTCTTCTTATATACATTCTTTGGTTCAATCCTAATGCTTGTTGGTATGGTTGCTCTATACTTCGTAACAGGTCAAGGTGTTGACTCATTCAATATTCTAGCTCTTTCTGGTGGTAAGTTTGTAAACGAAACTGTTGAACTATTCGGAATGGCCCTACCATTTGCAAAAGTATTCTTCGTAGCACTTTTCATTGGTTTTGCTATTAAAGTTCCAGTATTTCCTTTCCATACTTGGCTACCACACGCTCACGTACAGGCTCCAACAGCGATCTCAGTTATCCTTGCCGGTGTACTACTTAAGATGGGTACTTATGGTTTCTTAAGAATTGCGTTCCCAATTTTCCCATCAGCTTCTGTTTACTTTGCAGATGCTATTGCGTGGCTAGGTCTTATTAACGTTATTTACGGTGCATTCTGTGCCATGGCACAAAACGATGTTAAGAAACTTGTTGCATACTCTTCAGTTTCTCACATGGGATTCGTAATGTTAGGTCTTGCAGCAATGACTGTTCAAGGTATGAATGGTGCTGTTCTACAGATGTTCAACCACGGTACTTCAACTGCGATGATGTTCCTTCTTATTGGTATTCTTTATGAAAGATCACACCACAGATGGATCGTTAGACCAGATGGAACAAAAGGTTTTGGTGGTCTTTATACACAACTTCCAAAATACTCAATTGTTTTCATCATCGCGATGTTCGCATCAATGGGTCTACCAGGACTTTCAGGTTTCATCTCTGAAGCTTTAATTTTCCTAGGGATCTACGATAGATTTACAACAATCACTGTAATTGCAGTTCTTGGTCTACTACTAGGTGCAGCTTACTTACTATGGATGTTCAAGAGAATGTTCTTTGGTGAAGTTATTGAAGAAAATAAATCTTACACAGATATGAATGCTAGAGAAATCTTCTACATGCTTCCACTTTGTGTGGCAGTAATTGTATTCGGTATTTATCCGTCTCCACTACTGAACATGATGAAGGCTTCTGTAGGTAAACTAGTTTCATTATTAGCGACTTTTTAATAGTCAATAGGTGAAGTGATGGCTTTAAATTATTTAGCGAGTATCTCACATTATATTCCGGAGCTTTTAGTATGCTTCACGATGGGGGCCTTAATCCTCATCGAAGCTACTTACGGAAATGATGATAAGGGTAGCTCGAAAAAAATGTTTTACTGGAGTTCGATGATTGGACTTTTATGTGCTCTGATTTATCAAGTTAAAGGTCTTGGTACTGATGCAACACATATTTTTACAAAGTCTGTTGTCATGGACCATTTCTCTGGTTTTGCTAAGATCGTTATGATCTTAAGTACGGCTGGGGCAATTTATCTTTCTAAAGTTTCTAAAGATCTTTATGAAGGTACGAAAGCTGAGTTTGGTATCTTAGCAATGGGAATCTTAGTTGGTGGTATGCTTCTAGCATCTGCAAACAACATGCTAATTTTCTTTATTGGTATTGAAACACTTTCAATCCTTTCTTATGCAATGGCAGCTCTTAAGAAAAATGATGAGCGCTCTACTGAAGCAGGTCTTAAGTATGTACTATATGGTGGTGCAACTTCAGGGATGATGCTATTTGGTATGAGTCACATCTTTGGAACTCTTGGAACAATTAATTTCTCTGAGATGATCCCAATGATGTCTGCATTAACTGAAGATCAAACACTTATTCTGATTCCTTCGTTCTTATTATTCTTTGTTGGTATCGGATATAAAATTGCTTGTGTACCATTCCATATGTGGTCACCAGATGTTTATGAAGGTTCACCTCTTCCAGTAACTGCTTTCTTCTCATTAGTTCCGAAGTTTGCAGGTATTGCAGCATTTACTAGATTAACTCAAATCTTCTTTGCAGGGGATGTTGGGATGCTTAAACATTCTTGGATCTTCTTGCTAATGGTAGTTGCATCATTAACTATGACAGTAGGTAATGTCTCTGCAATTGGACAAAGATCAATTAAGAGAATGCTAGCTTTCTCTTCTATCTCACACGCTGGTGTAATGATGTTAGGGGCCATTGTTCTTGGTGAAATGGGTGCAACAGCTATCCTTTTTTACGCGGTAACATACCTTTTCATGACTCTTGTAGCATTCTATATTGCTTCATTTATCCAAGATCACTATGGTAATGATCATATCGATCGTTTTGCTGGTCTTATTAAAAAGCATCCATTTGCTGCAATCGCTATGACAATTACAATGTTCTCATTAGCAGGTCTTCCACCTCTAGCGGGATTCGTTGCAAAATTTAATATCTTAGCTGCAGTTGTTCAGCAAAAGTACTATGTACTAGCTGTTATCACTGCTGTTAACTCAGTTATCTCGCTTTACTACTACATGAAAGTTGTAAGAGTGATGGTACTGAAAGATGCTGAATCAGATGAGAAGGTTGCAGGTCTTGGATTTGTTAATCAACTTATTATTGGTGTTTACACTGCACCAGTACTGATTATTGGTATCTTCTGGCAAAAGTTACTTTCTCTTGCCAATGGAGCCTTGCTCCTAATTAAGTAGTATGGAATTAGTACTACTGACAACTACAATCTTATTTTTATTACTTGGGGTAGTCTTAGGCTACCCTTTGTTTTTCAAGCCAAAGAAGTCTGGCGGCCCATTTCGTAAAGTTCATAACGAAACTAATATTGCGAATTCAAATATTGTCCCTTTAAAATCTGTGTTTAAATACGCGATTGTATTTTTAGTTCTTGCAATGATTACAGTTATTATTACTGGTGCAGGAAATCTAGAATTTTATAAAGAAGCGTATTCAATATTGGCCGGCCTTGCTACAATTTTAATATTATTAATTTTATAGTCTTTTAAGAAATAGGGATAGTTCTTGGAGTTAATGATAACTTTGCCACTATGGCTGATCTTAATTCAATTTGTTGGTGCACTTGTAAACTCACAAGACTTTGCGCCTACATACAGTCTCAAGAAGTATCTTATTGCATCTCATAAAGCACAAGAAGTAGATGCTCTAAGTTTTAATTCTTTTTTTGTAATACTTTTATCTGTTCTATTTTTTCAAACATTATCAATTTTCTTTATATTAACAAATCAGCTTTCTTATATTCTTCCATTCTATTTCATGATGATAATCTCAACGATTTTCTTAGGGATTTATCGTTTTAGATTATCACTGATAAGAAGAGAGGTTATAGAGATTACACAGATCACTTTATCGCAGTTAATTTTGATTAGTATCATTGTTTTAACTTGGTTTTTAGTTCAGTCTGATTCAATTATTTTAAGGTCTATTTTCCTACTACCATTGTGTATTCTCTTTTATTCAACTGAGCTGCAAATGATAAAGTCAGGCTCAATTTATTCAGATAAGAAATACTTAGAAATAAAATCTTCATATATAAGATTGTTATATCAATGTGGATTCATCCTTTTTGTCATAAGTTTGATACTTACGGGAAGCGACTTTTCAAAACTAATTATTTCAAAGTTTAGTCCAGGCTATATCCATTATGGAGCTTTAACTGTTTTGGTAATCGTATTACAGGTAATATCAATTATTTTGAGTAATATATATATTAAGTTTCAACCTCTCAGAGATTATCAAAGTTTGATAACATCTTCTAAAAAGAGAGTGTTAACTTCATTCTTTATTTTTGTAATCTTTTGTAGTTTAAAGGCTTTTAATGTTTTCTAATATTATCATTATATTGCTTTTCATATTTGCGGCTTTTTCAAAAGGTCGCTACACAATGATGCTCTACTCAGTTGCCCTTTCATCTTTGTTGGTAAGTTTGATGGGAGTGTCTTCAACTGTACTTATTTACTTTTTAGGTCTATTTCTTGTTATTTTTATTCTTCTTATAACATTAATAGAATATTGTTTTCCGACAACTCAAATAAAGTTTAAAAAGTTTTCTTATACGCCTTATATACTATTTACTATTATCTTACTGGGTGTTTTCTCAGTTAATATTTATCATTTAAATAACGATAATAATCTTATTAGCATAATCAATAACTACAATGTTGATACCCATATTAATTGGCCAATCCTATTAAAGTTTTGTGTTTTATTAGTATTTACTGCATTTCTGTCACTAGTGAACCTAAATGGAGATGAAGAGAATGCATAACATCGATACATTTACACTCCTAACAATTGTTTTTGTTATTAATATCGGAGTTTATTTATTTACGCAGAGATTTACAAAGAAGCTTTTTTCTTTGTTTTCAAATATTGCAATCTTTCTTTTACTAATCGACCTTAGAGTTCAGGAGTCTATATCTTTAAGCGATGGTGTTATGCTTTTTATCTATGTAGCGCCAATCTTTCTTCTGATAAATTCTCTGTTTAAGGAATTTCGTGTAAGACAGGGGGCAAATTGATTTATTTTAATGTCTCTTTATTCTTACTTACTCTATTGGCGGTTCACTTCTCATCAAAGATTAATAACTGGGGACGCTCATTTATTTCCTTGATACCTATACTTTCGATTGTTGTCGTATATTTTTCTGGTATGGAGATAAATTACCTTAATTCTATTTTCCCGTTCATTTTATCTTTTTTAGTTATTGATGAAAAAAAACGAAATGTTTACGAGATTTTGCCATTTGGAATCTTACTCTTTCCAATTGATATCAATATAAAGATTATAGCTTTTGCTTCTTGTGTATATCTGAATTTAGGTAGCTATAAGAAACAGTCGCTTAATATTCTTAAACTTGCGATTATCGCATTTATTACGCTCGTTGATAAAACTTTGGCCTTTAAATACTTATTCTCTGTTTATTTATTATTATCTTTTTTAGACACTGATAATAAGGACTTTGCGATTACAGATGGAGTGATTCTTTCTTACCTACTCACTAGTGATATTCAGTATGTAACACAAAACTTAAACCAATTCTTAATTGGACTCTCTTTTTTAATCTTTTTGAGCTTATTAAATAAAGAAAATATCTTTAAAATCATATTTGTATTAACTGCAATCGTGAGTGTTTTCTTAAATTCTGAATCTCAATTAATGGGTCTTATCGTTTTTTATTATATGATTAGATCTTTTCAAACATGTATAAAAATTTCTGCTAGGGAAATTGCGGTTTTTGATAAGTATGTTCTAGTTAATGCTTTATCTCATCTTGGATTGATTGGAATTCTAGCAATGTCATTTTCAACTCAAAATCCATTCTTTATTGCTCTGTCAATTATACTTACTTTCTTTGTTTATATTTTAGGTAGCGATGAATTGACCTCATTTGAGATGAGTGGCAAATGGTATGAAAGCTTTTATTCACTTGTTTTCTTTAGCGTTTTTGGCTCTCTTTTGTTTCTACTTTCAAGTAAGGCATTTTCTATTAATGACCAATTCTATCTACATGCAATTACATCTTACTTAGTGATAGGTATTACATTTATCGTGATTTGTTATAAGTTTAGAGCAGTGATTGAGCCTATTTCGACACAGTTACATTTATCTAATAAAAAACGACTCATTTATATGAATAATATTTTTTATAATGAGAGAAGATCTCTTGCTCAAACTGATCAAGTAGTTAAAGGAAAGAGTATACTGTCGCATATTTCAGTACCATATAAGACAGTAAGAACGGTTAGTTTAATTGTTACGGCCATTTATTTCTTAGTTTTAATTGTGCAGGTGGCAGGATGAAGTATAAGAATCTTATTATATATTTAGCTGTTTTAATTGGCTCAATTCTTATTTCATTTTTCTTAAATGGCTATACTGTGGAAACGCCGTTTCCGTATTTTAGTATGTCTTTTAAGTTTGGACTTCCAACAATTGTTGGAACATTAATAGCCGCAGTACTTGTACGAGAAGAAAGTTTTCTAGATAGAGTTATTAGTCTGCCTCTTTCAGTGTTTGCATTCTCTTCAGCAACTATTTTGCCTTTTGTTATTTTTACAGGTGCATTTTTTGCAATATTAAAAATTGAAAATGTAAAATTCTTATTATTTGCAATCTTGAATTTATTAGCTCTTTTAATTTTTAAGAACGACATTGTAATTAGTAATCTAACTTTTGTTGTATCTGCTTTCTTAATACTTTCGTTTACAAAAAAGATATCATTGTTAAATTTATTTCTATTCCAATATTTTGTCTTGTTGGATATTAATTCAACGATTAGCTCAGTACATTTATTTTTGATCCCTTTTTGTGTTCTTTTACTTCTTTTCTTATATGTAAGAGGAAAGGTTAGAAACTCTATTAATGTTATGGCCTTGGCCTTAATCATTCTCTCGGGAGATGTAACGTTATCGTTGATATTAACAGCATATAGCTTACTAGGTATTTCTATATTATTTGATAAATATCGTTCAAAAGAAGAGAAGATAATAACTTCTAATGTAACAATAGCTACAATTATAATTTCAATGTCATTTTTGTCAGCGCAATCCTTGTTAATACCACTAATTGTGGTACTTACTGTGTTTGTTGAATACAATAAGAATAATGTGGAGGTTAATCATGCAGTCTAACTTCTATTTTCTTCTTCTGCTTTATCCAGTTATATATTTCTTAAATAACTTCCTTATTAAGGTTACTTCAATTAATTCTAAACAGAGAACATCTGTATTAGCTTTCGTATTCTTATCATCATTTTACTTTCTATTTAGAGATTTCATCTTCTCTTCTGTCGATAGAAGTTATTTTGCTATATGTTCAGTTTCATTTTCACTATTCTTTTTAAATAGTCGTGGAAATTCGCGAGTATTATTTAAGGCCATTACATTATTATGGTTTTCTCTTTTTAATATATGGAACTTCACGGGTGTAACGGATATCGTTCTTTTACTTGGGATGTTTTGTTTTTTTGATACTGATAAGAAAAGTGAGCATAGCTTATTTTATAACCTATCGTGGATTATAATTGCTGTAGTTTATTTCTTTGTTAAAGAGTTTCAAGGTGGAGAACTTGGAAGTCTCTTTTATGAAATACTTCTAGTTGTTTCTACTCTTTTATTGGTTCCAAAAGAGAAGGATTCACCTTTTCTTTCTATTCTCCAGTATATTTTCTGCTTATCTGTGTTAAATCGATTTATAGCTTTAAATATAGAATTAAGTCCTTATTTCTATCTATTATTTCTCTTTCTACAAGTAGCATTTTCATTTATTAAAATTGATGAGAAATACCAGGCCATTCAATTGATGTCGATTTGTATGGCCAGTGCAATTATCTTATTACCAGTATTTGGAATTGATAGTTTTTATCAACTATTTTTAATAGTTTATCTTCTTGTTTTTTCTTATAAGTCAAAGCAGTCAGAGATCGTTGCCAAGTTATTGAGTATTGTCCATGTCCTTTATTTATTTTTAATTGGCTATGTCGCATACTTACACAATACTTACTTAACGAATTTACAGCTACTTTCAGTGATATTCTTGATTGTTACACTCGCTTATCGTCAAAACCTATTTGGTATTGTGCAAAATAGTCCACGCAAAGCGATTGTTTGATTTAATTTCAATTACTTAAGATAATAGTCATATGATTAAGTTTCGTGTCAAAACCAAGTCGAACAAGGTTTTGGGCCCTTTTATATTCTCTGAACTAGTTGAATTAGGCGAAAAAGATGCTATCGATCAAAACTGCCTTTTTCAGAAGTTTCCTACAGGAGACTGGGCACCGGTGGGTGCAATTCCAGAGCTTTCAAATCTCTTTGAAAAAATAAACTCAGATGAACCTTTAAAATTAAGTGAGAATACTGACAAAGATGAACCTCAAGAAGAGGTTAGATATGCGCAAACTGATAGTGAGCAAAAGCATCACACATTAATTGGTGAAGATAAAACAGAGTTCAATGAATTCAAGTTCTCTAAGGATAAGAAGCTCGATATTAACTACGATGAAATCGAAGAGAAGTTTAAGGCCAAGAAAGAACAGGAAGAAATTGAAGCACAAAATGCAGGTGTTGAGAAAACAGTAGTTGTTAAAATGCCAGCTTTTAAGCCACCAGAGAAAGAAAGTGATGAAATAGAAAAAACAGTAGTTGTTAATAATCTGCAAGATGTACTTGATGAATCTGATGATGAAGAAGATGAGAAAAAAGAGAAAGCTGAAGAGGTTGTAGAGGAGCCAGAAGAGGTTGTCGAGGATGATGCAGCTACAGCTATGTTCAATCTAGAAGAGCTTAAAAAAGAGCAATTGCCAACTAAGACTGAAGATTACAGTGACTTAGAATTAAAGATAAAACAAGAAGAGAGAAACCTTAAAAAGAAGGGGAAGCCAAAAGAGCAGCCTAAGCTTGAGTCTAAAAAGACAAAGAAAGAAGCCAGTAATAAGAGAAGAAATCTTACGATGGCCCTTTTCTTGGTTGTTACCCTAATTTTTTTAATGCCAGATGAGAAGAAAGATATCGAGACAGTTGTTGTTCCAAAGATTGTCTTTCCTGTCGCAACAGAGGTAGCAGCTCCAAAGAAGGCCCAAGAAAGCTATATTGCGGGGCTTAAACTATTTCAAAAAGATGATTATGTCTCACGCGTAGCTGCGGCCCAAAAGTTCTATGAGTCTCTACGTTACAAGTTTAACAAGAACCCAGCATCAGGAAAACTTATTCATGTTTATAGTGATTTGTTGATAGACACTCAAAAAACAAAGAAAGCTGGGCAAGTTATCTCTAAGCTTTTGCGTATTGAGGAAAGTAAATTATTAAATGATATTGATGTTGTAATAGGTGCAGCACAGTTTTATGCCTTTTTTAAAAAGTATGAAACAGCAATCTTTACAATCGAGAGATATAATTACTTAAAGTCTAATAAACCCTCTGTAAAACTATTTTCAATATATCTAAATTACCTATTAAAAGCAGGGGAGTTAGACAAAGCAAAAATCGTTTACGAAAAACTAAGTGGCGCTAAGGTGAAAACAGTAGAGTCAATCGATGCAATGGTTAATTACCTACTACTTAATGAAAATAGTACTGATGCCCTTAAACTTATTCAAAAACATGAGAATAAGTTTAAAAATAATTATCGATTCTTAATAGTCTATGGGGAGCTTCTCTTAGAGCTTGAAAAAATGGATACCTTAAAGAAAGTTGGCGCTATTTTAACAGCAAAATATGGTGGTGGCTCTCCTTATAATTTTGCACAAGGTCTCAAGTTTATGGGATTTGTAAAAGCATATGATAAGGATATCCAGGGAGCAACGAAGCTTTTTCAACAATCATTAAAAATTTATGATGATGAATCTCTTAGAGACACCCTCGCTACTTTAGACGTTGCCGGAAGTGATCTAACACAAAAGGTTATTTCAACAAGTAAGATTAAAGTTCTGATTAGACAGTCTAAAGATGAAGTTATGCTTCTAAATTGGGACCGAGCATTTGAATTGGCCTTAAGAGCAGTGTCTTTAGATGAAACAAGTATCGATGCAAAATTATATTTAGCTGAGTTACAAGTTAAGCGTGGATACTTTGATTTTGCTATAAAGACACTTACAAAGCTAAGAGCACTTCACCCTGTTAATCCTAGAATCAATTATGCTCTAATTATGGCAAATCTGAAGTCATATAAGAAAGATGAGGCCAAGAGATTATTATCTGCACTTTCAACTAGTGAGGAGTTTAGAGAAACATTTGAATTTCAAATGCTACTTGCTCATTATTATAACCTAATTGCTAATGATAAAATGGCATTTGATAAGTTTAAAGCAGCTTCTCAAATTAACCCGTTAAGTGATGAAGCATTCTTTGAAATGGCAAAGATTGCATTTAAGAATAAAAAGTTTAAACAAACAAAATTATTCTTAAATGAGGCCATGAGTTTAAACCCTTCAAATATTGATTATAAAATTCTTAATAGTAAGGTTTTATATGAAACAGATGGTGTAAGAACTGCCATTGGTTACTTAAGACAGGAGCTTCTCGAGCATAGAGATAACCCTAAGTTATATGGTCAAATTGCAGTTTATTATTACCGTGATCAGGACTTTGAAGCATTTAAAGAAATGAAAGAAGTTCTTGATCGTCTTAATAAAAAAGATGGTGCACTATATGCATACTTAGTAGAGGTTTCTGAAATAGAAAGAGATTATAATGACTTGGTTGAAAATGCTTTAAAGTTACTTGTGTATGAGCCAGGAAATTTATTAATACGTGAAAAACTTATCATTACTTATATTCATTTAAAGCAATATGCGAATGCAACTAAGCATATCAACATCTTAGAAAAGAGACTTCCTACTTATCCTCGTATTAATTACTACCGATCAAAAATATTCTTTGAGCAAAATAATTATAAGCAGGCCGAGGCATTTGCTAAGAAAGAGATAGAAATGCATCCAAACTCTGAATATGGATACTATATTCTAGGCGAAATTTATTTAAGGGCCAAAAAAGTTCAAGAGGCCAAGGCAAATCTTTCTAAAGCTATTCAGATTAATAAACGCTATTTTGATGCGATATTCTCAATGGGTAAGCTTACATTTCAAACTCGTGAGTTTGTGCCTTCTCTGCAGTTCTTTCAGCGCGCATACCGCTTAAATCCGACTGATGCAGACTTGAATAAGATGATGGGTTTCCTATATAAAGAACTTGGACAACCGAATCTTGCTATCGATAAATTTAATCGTTATTTAACATTAAGTCCTAACGCGCCTGATCGTAGAAATATTATGAGCTTAATAAATCAATTAAAGCGTTGACAAATGTATGCAAGAATCTTAATAATATATCTCACGAATGCAAAATTTGTATTTTGCGGAGGATTGGCTGAGTGGTCGAAAGCGGCGGTTTTGAAAACCGTTGAGCGCGAGCTCCGCAGGTTCGAATCCTGTGTCCTCCGCCACTTTTTTTCTATGTGGAGAAGTGGGAGAGTGGCCGAATCCAGCACCTTGCTAAGGTGTCGTACCCTTACGGGTACCGCGAGTTCAAATCTCGCCTTCTCCGCCATTTTTAAATCTTTTCCATTTCTAATAAACAATCAAAAACAATTATATGAAAGATCAATCTAAAACCATTCAAGATGTTGGTTGTTCATTTGATATTGATAAATATTTAAATGCAAGAAAGCTAACGATTGACGCCGTTAAAGAAGTCTCTGCTTTGGTTTGTGTCGGTATGACAGAAGATGATGGTCAAAAGCTAATTGATGAAGTTTTGGCCAGCAAGGGTGTAGAGAAGAAATGGCATCCAACGAAGTTTCGTATTGGAAAGAACACAGTAAAGTCTTTTCGAGAGAAGTCTGATGAAGGTGTAACTCTAAAAGAAAATGATCTCTTCTTTATTGATATCGGTCCCGTCTTTGATGGCCACGAAGGTGATTACGGTGAAACCTTCGTAACATCTAATAATCCAGAATATTTAAAAATTAAAAAAGCTAGTGAAGATGTTTTTCATACTACTGCCAATAAATGTCGCGATGAGGGCCTTACTGGAGTTGAGTTATATGAGTTTGCGCAATCATACGCTAGAGATTTAGGTTATGAACTTAACTTAAAAATGAGTGGTCATCGTTTAGCGGACTTTCCACATGCTGTCTATTTCCGTGGAAGCCTTGGTTCAAGTGATATAAAGCCAAAGAAGAATCTTTGGATTTTAGAAATTCATATTCGCCATCCTGAGAATGAATACGGTGCCTTCTTTGAAGATCTAATTTAAACAACTGTTTCGTCATATTTGTGTAGGCCAGCTTTACACAAATACATGTTTCCTTTTAAAATTTTAAAATAACAAAAGGACAGAACATGAAAATATTCAATCTTCTAATCATATTAATTTTTGTATCTTCTTGTGCTTCTTCATCTAAGAACGAACTTTCATTTGATGCAGAATTATCTCAATTTAAATATCCATTTCCAGTTAAAACATATGAATTCTCAACTCAAACGCAAAAGTTAAAAATGAGATATATGGATATTGGTAAGTCAAAGTCAAAAGTTGCTGTTCTACTTCACGGCAAAAACTTTGCAGGATTTTATTGGGAGAGAATTGCAAATGATCTTGTGAAAAAAGGTTACCGAGTTATTATTCCAGATCAAATAGGATTTGGAAAAAGCTCGAAGCCAGACAACTATCATTATAGTTTTCCTCAGTTGGCAAAGAATACTCATGGATTAATAAAATCACTAGGAGTGCGTAAGTATATCGTTGTTGGTCATTCCATGGGGGGAATGCTCGCTGTAAATATGGGTGCCATGTATCGAGACATTAGAAAGGTTGTACTCGTAAATCCAATTGGCTTAGAAGCATATCTTGATTATGTCGAATATAAAGACCCTGAATTTTTCTTTAAAAGTGAAATGAATAAAACAGTCGATAAGGCCCGCGCCTATCAGCGAAAAAATTATTATGATGGAGCTTGGTCAGATTCATATGAAGCATTATTAACTCCATTTAAAGGTCAGTTAAATGGACCAGATTATGAAGTTGTTGCATGGAATGCGGCCTTAACTTATGGACCTATATTTGAAGATAATATCGTTGTTAAATTTCCTAAAATTAAGGCCAAAACAGTTTTAATATTAGGTACTCGAGATCGAACAGGTCCTGGACGAGGTTGGAAAAGAAAAGGTGTTAAGAGAAAGTTAGGACAGTATCAAAATTTAGGTCGAGAAATAAAAAAAGAAAACCCTAAGCTTAAGCTCATTGAGCTAAAAGGCTTAGGGCATATGCCTCAGTTTGAAGACTATAATCGTTTCTCTAAAGTGTTCTTTAGAGAGTTTTAATTTCTCTTAGTTAGGCAACGAGTTTAATACCTTGTTGCCTAGCATGATCTGCATACTTCGTATCAATTCCCATAATATGTGTGAATAGCCAGTTTTTAAGGAAGCTTGCAAGTTTATCTTTTTCAACTTGTCCACTCTTGAGCTGCGCTTCAAACTTTGCAACATTTGAAAGAAGCTTCTCGTGTACTCTCTTATGAGATTCATAAGATGGATAGTTTATTGAACGCATATATTCTTCTTCTTCATCAAAGTGAAAGACTACGTATCCTTTTAAATCCTCAAAAGCTTTAGCGATACCTTGTTGAGTATTCATCGCACGGATAAGAGTATTGATTCTTTTTAATAATTCCTCGTGCTCGCTATCTACCTTCGGTATACCAATTGCATATTTTTTATCCCAAGGAATCTCTTCAATTGCTGATGAAGTTACAATATGCTTTTCAGTCTTAGTTTTATGGATTGAGTGTCTTAAATCTTTTAGGTAATCATTAATAGTACTTGCTAGTTTCAGTGTTTGCGAAACGACAAGTGTACTTCTTTGAGTTGAGTTATTGATTAAGTGAATAGCATCTCTTAGTTCAATAACACCATTTTCTTGCTCTCTAGCAGCGACTGTAATTTCTTCGATCTGCTGATTCATTTTTAAAGTTTCTTCATTTGTTTGATTGAAGCTATTTTTAAACTCTAAAAGAGTGTGATCGCAAGAATTGGCCGTTTCATCTAATCTTGTTCCAAGTGATTTACTGCTTTCTTCGATCTTTTCAATAAGTGTATTTAGTTTTGTTTGTGCTTCAGAAAGAGTGTAGTTAATCGCATCCGCACTATCACCACTTGTTGTCGCAAGCTTTCCAATCTCCTCGGCTACAACAGAGAATCCCTTTCCATGCTCTCCTGCTCTGGCCGCCTCTACTGAAGCGTTAAATGATAAGAGCTTAGTCTGGAAAACAATGTCGTTGATAAGTTGTGCCTTACTTTCGACTTCGCTAAAAGTATGTAGAAAGCCATTTAAATTTGTGGCTATATCACTTAGTGACGCATTAATATCACGACTTGTGTCTAGGCTGGCTTCAATATTTTCTTCAAGCCTTTCAAGGGACTTATCACTATTTCCAATAAGTTGATTAATTTCTTTAATATTGCTTTCAAATGATGAAATTGATTCAGTTGTTCTTGTGATCATTGCACTAATTTCGTCACTGGTAGCACTCGTTTCTACGACAGCGCTTGCTTGTTCATTAGTACTATCTTCAAGCTGCTCACATGAATCAAAGAACTGAGAGTTTGTCCCAATGATGTTTCTTTGAAGATAATCAAGTTTCCCCATTAATTCGGTAAGTGAATCCCGATGCTTTTTTTGCATAATGTAGAACATGACCAATGTTGGTATTGTTGCGAGCACAAATGGTAGTGATGCAATGACACCTGAATTAGTTAAGTAACCAATTAAACAAGTAATAGTTAGTGATAAGGTAAATGTAGTGGCGATAATATTGTTAGTTTTCATATTAACAATATCGGGCAAGAATCAGTTTTTTGTTAGAAAAAATTTAATGACCTTCGTCACTTTTCGCTAAGAATTATTGTTTAATTTCAACAACTTCGATGAAAAATATTGAAAATTTTCGACTGTTCTATAGTTCTTGTTGAATATATAGCCCAAGATAATTGCTGCCGCCTTTAATTCTTCCAAATACAGATGAAGATTCGAAGATTGAAGAGCGATGGTGAATCAATAACCCGGCCCAAGAATGCTTGAGGCCAAACTTTTCAAGATTGAAGTCGATAGAGAAGTCGAGGTAGTTCATAAACTTGCTATCACGGTATCCCTTTCCAGCTATATCAATTTCTTCAATATAGGTAATTTCATCAACGTATGAAATACCTTCTGCTAATCCAAGTCGCCATTTTGTTGGCCAATTAAATGGAATGAATATTTTCACAGCGATCACGTATTCATTACTATAACCTTGTACTTCACTCTTTAGATGTCTTACATAATTTGGGAGTAAATATACTGGAATATCCCCACCCATAAATGTGTCTGAAAGAGGGATCCCGTAAGCTAGTGATACCATGTCATTGTTGTATTCATCAGTGGCAGTATGAAATGATAATATGTCGCTTAAGTTTGAAGGTGTTGCTTTGGTGTATGCGGCCCTAATGAACTCTTTGCTTTTAAGCTTTTTTCTTTTTGGAAATTCAATTGCATTACTCTTATGTAGTCTATCTGAAAGAAAAGCGATTCCAAGAAATGTTTCAGTGTTGACTTGGCTGCTTATAGCATCGGTACTAGCAGTGTGATTATCAAGAGTACTTACTTTTGCGTGGGCCAGGAGGTTAAAGTCTCTATGGATATGTATTGTCGTTTCAACACCAGCTCCGACTTCATAACCAGAGCCAGGCTTAGCAGTTCCATTATAGCCATAGTAACGGTTATTAAATTCTGTACTTCTAATTTGGGCATAGGCAAATGGTTCAAAGAAAAGACTCTTCCAACTGAAGCCCGCTTTTGTTTCGAAATTTATATAGGGCCTAGTAGAGCTATCAACTAGGATCTGAGCATTCGATTGCCAAAATGTGTTGTGAATAAATTGAAATTCAAGGCCGTAATCAAAGGCTGAGCCACGAACTTCATTTTGAAACTCTTTGGGAATATCAAAGAAACGATAGGTTGTATAAAGGTTGGCGCGCCATTTTTCATGTTTTATTAGTTTCCCTCTAGCGCTTAATCCATCTAGTTCGAAGTCTCCTCTTTTATAGTAAAATAGAGGAATGATATCTGAGACATATTTGTCATCTGAAGTGTATGGAATTCTAGCATTTCTATACCCAAACCCAATTCCCCAGTAATGAGGCTCCTTGCTTTTTGAAAGTACTTGGGAAGAGAGTATACATATAAATACAATTAGAATATTTTTCATCTAAAAAGCCTATAACCAATCTGTAAATGCGACACCTAATCCAATACGTGTCATCTTATAATTATAATCAATTAACGATTCACCATATCCATCAAAATATTGAACATATCCTTTAAGTCTGGTTTCAGGCAGAGGAAATGACCAAGATAACTCGACAGCACCTTTATTATCGCTTCTAAGATTATTTCTTAACATTAGAGAAAGTGTGTGACCATTAACTTTATGAATCGTAGTTAATTCAAAATTACCCATATACTCATTAATATCGGGATTATCATCACCAGTGTAGTCTGTAGGACTTGTCTTTTTTTCCTCTGGAATTCGATACCACACTTTCAACATGAAAAGTGTTTCACGGTAGTCAAAGAATGTTGTGAAGAAGATTCGATTCCAACTTCTTGATTGTGGGATATCTTTCCCATTAGATTGATGAGCAAAACCAAGGTGATAATAATTTCTAAAGATCGTCCAATTATCTTCAAATGGCATCATGGATAAAAATATCTCTGGTTCGTAATTCGTATCCCTAAATGCTGCTGAGTTTTTCTTGTTAAATAGTTGCCATACGGACTTTTGGGTATAGGCAAAGTTTAAGTCTGTATTTGAATTAAATAATTTTGAAAATACAGTAAATTTAAAGCTTAATTGAAACTTTGTTTCCTCGTTCTTTAATTCGTCGTCATCATTTATCGGAGACTCATTAGGGTCATGCATATAAGTCACAGGCAGGACATAATTTGGTCGATGGGCAGTTACAAGTGAAATGGTATTATTAGAGGCCTCATCTTCTTTTTGTCTCTTTTGTATCGTTTTCTCAAGTGAGTCCTGGGCAAAGATTGAGATCGTGAAATTGAGTAATAAGGCGCAAAAAATGCTTCTTTGAAAAGTCATAGTCGTTGTATATTAAAGGGTTTTTAGTTGAACGTATTGTCTAATGAATAGGGCCTCTCTGACAAATAATTTCCATAGACGAAATACTAGATTGACAATATACGACGTTAGGGGCTATAAATACCCCTACATGCGCACTCGTAGCTCAGCTGGATAGAGTGTCTGACTACGGATCAGAAGGTCGCAGGTTCGACTCCTGCCGAGTGCGCCATGTCTTAAGTATTTGTAATCACAAGCCTATGTCAAATCACGAACAAAGATTTAATGGAATTGCTGCTTTATTAGGGGAGCGAGAATTCTCTATTGTTAAAGACTCTCATATTATGGTCATTGGACTAGGTGGAGTTGGTACGTGGTGTGTCGAGTCCATTGCTCGATTAGGTGTGAATAAGATCACTCTCGTTGATCTTGATGATATCTGTGTTTCAAATACAAACCGACAACTTCATGCCCTTGAAGGAAATTATGGCAAAATGAAGGCCGACGCTTTGGCCGAACGAATTGCAAAGATTAATCCAGACTGTAAGGTTACATGTCATTATTGCTTCTTTAATGAAAAGAATATGGAAAAGATTTTTGCAGAGAAGCCTTCGATTATAATTGATACGATTGATGCCCCTCGTGAAAAAGCGATTCTTATTAATGAATGCTATAGGCGAGAAGTCAAAGTGGTGAGCTCTGGTGCGATCGGTGGAAAAGTCGATCCTACAATGATCACTGTTGCTGAGCTCTCAAAAACTAAGCAAGATATGCTGTATCGAAAAGTAAGGCAGGAGCTAAAGAAAAAACATCTCTATCCTCTAGGCAGATCAAAAGCAAAGGTTCAGTGTGTTTACTCGCCTGAGCCATCAAAGAAGATTAAAAAGTGCGATCTTGAGCAAACATCTAAGGCTTTAAAGTTAGATTGTAATGGTGGACTAGGAACGGCCACTTATATGACAGGAACAGTAGGTTTCTTGCTTTCTCATTTAGCTATCAAAGAGCTTTTAAAGTAATTTTTCATTGATTTAATCTCGTCGTAAAGTAAAATTAGTTGACTTTAAACAATCAAAAAATGGAGATATCTATGATCAGGCTCGCTTGTCTTTTGGCATTATTACTAACAATTACTTCGTGTTCATCTGGCCCTAAAGAGCGTGAATTTGAATTAGATTATAAAGTCATAAATGCTTCACAAAAAGTTGAACCAGTATGGTTAGAAGATATTAAAAAATATGAAGGAGATAGTGGTTATCATTATTTCTTATCTCAATCTGAAAATAGAAATAGAAGACTTTGTATTAAATCAGCTACCGCAAGGTCTACAGCAGTTATCGCAGCTGAAGTCTCTCAAGAAATATCAAATGACTATACTGAAGTAACAAGTCTAGATAATGACTCAGAAGAAGTTAAAACTTTTTATGAGAAGCTTACACAAACTGTTCGCACCAAAGTTTCTGGAGTACGTGTAAAAGAGCAATATTGGGAAAAGCGTCAGAAAAAATCAGGTGAGGAATTAACTGGTTCACCATACTATGCTTGTTTCTCAGTTGTGGGAATAAAAGAGGAGACTTTAGACCGCGCTAAAAAAGCAGCACAGGAAAGTGCAATAGTTTTAGCGCCATCAGATAAGAAAGAAGAGTTGAGAGAGAAGTTTGAAGACTAAATTATCCATTCTCTTATTTTTTGCCTTTTCTGGTTTCGCTCAAGTGAAATCATGTCCAGCTGACTTTTTGTGTGCAAAAGCTTGCAGTTTAAGTGAGGCGGAGGCTGTGGAAGATGCTCGAGTTGAAATTGCAAAAAACTTTCAAGTAAAGGTTAAGGCAAAGTTTCTTTCAATTGAGTCTTCTGATGGAAAGTTGGATGAATCTCAGTATTCTGATTATGTCAGTGAAGAAGTAAGTGAAACTCTCTTCGGTGTAGAAACAATTGAAAGTTTTGTTGATGAAGAAGATTATCATTGTGTTCTACTTGGATTGAATAAAAGTCGTTTTCGTCAAAAGCTTAAGAGTGACATCACTAATCTTAGGGCCGAGAACGAAAGTATCTATAAACAAGGTCATAATCTATCGATATTAAAAATCAATGCGAATAATAATATTATTAAAAAGCTTGATGTTTACTTAGCGGTATTATCAGACAAGTATAAGTCTAATGTTGTTCAATATAAGAAGAGAGCGAAAAAAGAAATTAATATCGCTATTTATTCACAGCCTAAGTTTGAATCAATTGATAAAATGTTGATAAGTGAACTTAATAAGGCAAATGTTTACGATAATAATGACATTGAGAAGAAACTAAACATCGCAATTGCGCTAAAGAACGAATATCTAAATGTTGAAGGCTTCGTAAAAAGAACTCTGGAAGTTAACTTCATTTACGGAAAGACAAATATAACTAAGAGATATACACAAACGGGTCGTACAGAGCAGGATATAATACTTGATTTACAAAAAGAGTTATCTGACGATTTACCAGATGTATTTTTAGAACTTAAAATTTAATAATGGAGGATATATGAAGAACTTACTTCTAATAACGCTTATGCTTTCACTGTTTTCATGTGGAGGGTTTCAGGCACAGAGAGTATCTGGAGATGAGTCTGATGAGAAGTCTCTTGAGATTACAGATGCATGGGTAACTCGTGATACAGAAAATGCTGTTGAAGATATCTTAAAGAAAATGAATGATCACCGTGGATTTAAGAATTATCGACTTAAACTAGGTCGAAGACCAAAAGTTTTTATTGCAGATTTTGGTAACCAAACGGCTGAGCCATATTTTCCAGTTGATGATATTTCAGACGAGTTCCTAACTCAGATCAGTGAAACAGGTGAGTTCATTCTGATTGATGCTGCTGCTAGAGAGTCTCTTTTAAAAGAAATTCAGTATCAAAATGACGGAATGGTAAGTCCTGCAGAAGCGAAGAAGATTGGTAATGCTGCTGGAGCGGATATCATGATCTTTGGAAATGTAAGAATGAACCCACGTAAGAGAAATGGGAAAACATTAAAGGAATATACCGTGAACCTTCGCATGACAGATATCTCAAGAGGGGTTGAGGTTATGAGAACAAGGACTCGTGTAAATAAATATTCGGAGCAATCTAAAGTAGGTTGGTAGATTGCATAAAATATCAAAAAATAAATTCCTAAGTTACACCTTCATCTTAATTAGTCTTGTTAGTATCTTTAGTTGTGCTGCAAGAAGAGTTCGAGATGAAGGTGATATCATTGCTTCTTTATATAAAGAAAAAAAATATCAGACTGTCATTGATCGAATCACTAAAAAAGAAGTTTACGAAAGGCAAGAGGATCGCTTTTTAAAGCAGGCCGAACTTGGAATAGCATATTTTAATCTTAAAGATTATAAAAAGGCCCTCTTTCATCTTAATAAGGCAAAAGAAATAGCTAATAGTTTATATAAGGTGAGCATTTCAAATAAGGTTGAGTCCTTATTTATTGGAGAGGCTACCGATATTTATTATCCAAATCAATTTGAACAAATAAGTATTCGCTTTTATGAAATCTTATCTCACTACATGTTAATTCAATCCTCAGAGTCTTCAAAAGATAAAAGATTTCATCAACAGGCAATGGTCTCGACTCTTAGAGATTGGAGCTCATATATTGATAATTTCAAAGAGCAAAATCGCGGAAGGGCAATATATAAAGGATCGACATTTATCGATTTAATGGGAGTTATTGTTCATGATGTTTATGATCGTTCTAAGGACCGATCTGTAATTAAAAGTTTTAAAAAATTAGGACAAAAAAACTTAGTGGAGCAGATGGGGATTTATCCAAGTTATAATGAATTACATGAGAAATATAAAGATGATTACAACGAGCTTCATCTTCTTTCTCAAAAGAAATTAGCAAACTATATCAGTGAAACACAAACCTCAAACAACATTAAAAAGTTCTTTCAAAATAAAAAGCGCTATAATACCTACATCATAATTTTAGATGGCCATGTTATAAAAAAGACGGCCAATGTATACGAGTTTCCTCTAGGTCTTCCTGTCGGTGTTTATATATATAATGATGAGGGTATGGACGACTTTGTAACCTTCTCTCTTAAAATGCTTTCAATCACAAGAGGAGCAGAGCCAAAGATTAGTTTTGAATTACCAAAAATAGATTCTGTACCGATTACGAATACTGAAAAAGTTACTCTCACAAATGCAGATGGAAATGAAGTTCTATCGGATAATCTAATTCTTATGGCCAATACATCAGAAGTATTAAGTGAATCATTAAAAACAGATGTTAAAACTTTAGAAGCAAAAGTAGGTGCTCGTCTAGCAGCCAAGCATATTGCTTTATTAACCTCTGCATACCAAACTTATCGATCTCTTTATAATAATGGTGCATTTATCGCCTACCTGTCGGCCAGTGCCGCCTACGCTGCCGGCAATAAAGCAATTGCTGAGTCTGAGTTAGCTGACCTACGTTCTTGGTATGGTATTTATGATCATGTGTATATGCTTCCAGTTGATCTTAAGCCAGGTGAATATGAAATAACTTATAAAGGAAAAAAATATAAGTTAACTCGATCAGATTCGCCTAAGCAAATACTGCCACTTGTACTCAATTAATTGTTCTTTATTCCGAATTTGCTTAAAATAAATATATGCTTATAGGAATTAACAAACTATCAATTAAAACAGATTTTAATAAGGCCCAGGCTTTATTTACTCTTCATTTCTTTTTGTTCTTTTTAGCGAAAGGATATGAATTCTTTAAATATCAGTTTAATTTCATAGCGTTATTTGGAATTATCTTCTTCATTTTTTTCTATCGCTTATATTATCGTACACAGAGAAATCTTAAGTATTCATTTTGGTCGCTAACGGCCTTATCTTTTTTTATTATCATTTTTCATATTTTAAGATCTCTTTATCATTATAATGATTTCTCAATTTTCTTTTTATATACAATGTCCTTTTTTATATTAGGGGTCCTTTGTTTCTCTCTATACTCACCTGTTTTTTTCCCGATTATTAATTGGTGGGAATATGACTTCCGTTATCGCAATGACTTAAAAGCAAGCGTGTATCTTGATGATGACAAGAAAGCAGACGCAAGGATTGTTGATCTTAGAAGACGCGCTGGTGGATTAAGTATGTTTGAAGAAGTTGAAATCGGTCAGCGTATTGATATTGAAATAGAATCTTCAGGACTTGATGGACGTTTACAGGTTGAGGTGCTATCAAAAAGACAATACTCAATTGGTCGTCCTTATACTTATGGAGTACGATTCGTCATTACAGATGATGTTGTAAAAAGAAAGTATAACGACTTAGAAAAATATTGGAACTTTGAGCGCAAGGCCAAGAAGAATAAAAAGTTTAAATCATGAAAATGAAGTCACATATATGGAATATGAAACTAGCTTTAGATGAAGCAGAACTGGCATTTAAGGCCGGAGAGGTTCCTGTTGGAGCAATTGTTGTCGATGAAAATGATAATGTTATTGCTAAGGCACATAATTTAAAAGAACAAAATAAAGATACGACAGCTCATGCAGAAATCCTTGCTATTAAAGAAGCAAGTGAGAAGTTAGGTGATTGGCGACTTATTAATTGTACTATTTATATTACGCTTGAGCCTTGTCCAATGTGTTTATATGCAATTTTACAAGCTCGTTTTAAAAATGTTGTTTTTGGTGCTTACGATCATAAAGCAGGAAGTATCTCTTTAGGGTATTCATTTCAAAAGGATAAGCGCTTCAATCATAAATTTTCTGTCATTGGTGGAATTGAACATTTCAAGTGCTCGAAAGTATTATCAGATTTCTTTAAATTGCGTCGAAAAACCTATCGAAAAGTTAAATCCTAACTATCCTATATTTACATTGTTTAAAATATTCTAGATCATTAATATATGATCAAATTACTAATACTATCACTAATCTCAACGATATGTGCCGCTAATTCTATGCTATTTGAAGTAGACTCTTTTGATTTGAAAAGAGAGGTGGGGCAAGAGTTTTTAGCAGGAAGTGCATACGCTCGCGATATTTATATAAAGTATGATGCTGTCGAGTTTGATTTAGCACAAGACGGTGAGCTATTTTTAGTTGATGCAGCTTTATATAATAATAAATTCAACTTCAGAAAAGATAATCTAAATTTAACAACGTATATCCCGCAAATAGATGAGATCGACTTTCTCGATTTTATTTATGCAAATCAAGCTTTAATTGAGTTTACAGAAACAGGATTCAATGCGAATGGACCTCAATTAAGTATCGGTGCTGCAAGCTTCTTGTTTGATATAAGAAATGTCCAAATTAATTGTGCTAGCAATGGCTTTACATTTAGGCTTGATCAAATTTGTTTAAAGAATATGCTCATTAATCCTAGTAAAGGAAGTGAGTTTGCTAAAGTTGAAATAAAGCAAGAAAGCCAAGATACATCTTTTATAAGTATACTTGGTAAGAAAGTTTTATTCACGAATGATCGAATTAATATTGATGCTCAAAGTATTAGTGGAAATATTCTTAATAGTGAAATTGGTCTTAAGGCCATAAATGTTGATTGTTTTAAAGATAGTGAACTTAAAAGTTTTAATCTAGATCTTATTTTTGCTGGTTGTTTAGAAGAGTCTTTAATTGCAGGAAGCGAGATAAGGTTGTTACGTGAAGGTCGCCCTTTTGAAATCTATGATGGTGTTGTTTATTTTAACGAAAATCATGTTGGGGTTGAAGCGGATAAATTATTAGCAGAAACACAAAAAGGTCTTTTTACATTTTTTGATATAGAAGCAAAGTGTTTAAAAACAATCAATGATAAGCGAATGATTTCAGCAGATGCTTTCTATCTTGGTTGTTTAAAAAGCTCTTACTTTAAAATAAATAAAATTAATGAAGATCAAATTGAAAAAGATAGCAATCGTATTAGTGACTTAAATATTCACGTTACTGATGGTGAATTTAAGTTGAATGCAAAGCTTCGTGCGCTATTTACACTGCATTTCAGAGCTAGTGGTACGTTAAATATCAATGAGACTCAAAGAGAAGTTAGGGTACAAGTGGCCAAGGCAAAGGTTGCGGGTATGACTGCTACAAAAATGGTTCTTAAATTTGTGATGAAGTTCATAAACTCTGACTCGGTGAGTCTGGAAAATGATACAATTATCATAAAATACTAGCTTTAATTGACATCATGCTTTGAAAAAAATATATTCATTTCGGTGGCCGGCCAGACAAGCGTAACGAGGTGAACTCCGCCAGGTCGGGAACGAAGCAACGGTAGCTTTTGCTGCGTTGTGTTTGTGTCGGCTGCCCCTTTCCAATGCCTATTATTTTGCCTATAGTTAATAAGTAAAAATTTAAAATCATATAAAGTGATGGTGCTCAATGTCATATCAGGTTCTGGCCAGAAAGTATCGTCCTACAAAGTTTCAAGACTTTGTTGGGCAAGAACATATTGTAAAAACAATAGTTAATTCTTTAAGAGAAGACCGTTTTGGTCATGCTTATATTTTTTCTGGTACACGTGGAATTGGAAAAACAACTATTGCAAGAATTTTTGCAAAGGCACTACGTTGCGAAAACCGTGATGAACAACAGAATCCATGTGGAGAATGTGGTGCTTGTCATGACTTTGATTCAGCTGCTTCAATGAATGTCGTTGAAATTGACGGGGCATCTAATAATAGTGTTGATGATATTAGAGAATTAATTAGTAATATTTCTTATCTTCCATCAAATGGAAAATATAAGGTCTATATTATTGATGAAGTACATATGCTTTCTAACAGCGCTTTCAATGCTCTTTTGAAAACACTAGAAGAGCCGCCTGAGCATGCAATCTTTTTAATGGCCACGACTGAGCCTGAAAAATTATTGGGAACTGTTCTTTCGCGATGTCAGCGATTTGATTTCATCAACGCAACAGTTGAAGAGCTAAAGTCACATATTATTAATATCGCTCAATTAGAGAATATTACTTTCAGTCAAGATGAGCTTATTGAAACACTTGCAAAACTTGGTAATGGATCGTTTAGAGATACTCTTTCTCTTTTTGATCAGGTTTTAAGTTTCTCTTATGGCCAAGATATAACAGAGGATATTTTTGCAAGAGCGTTAGGTATTGCAAAGTTGAGTTCGATTAAATCTTTAATTGATAATATCATTGCAGGTCAAACTCAAGAGTTAACTAATACTTTTAATATGCTTATTTCACAAAACATCGGTTTAAATAATATTGTTAAATCGATGTTAGAGAATCTTTTTTCTATTATTATCGCAAAAGACTTCAACGATAAAAACCGTATTCAATCTAAAGTAGATGGCGATCTTTTTGATAAGACAACTAGAGCAGAGCTTTATTGGATTTATGAAACTCTTGCTAAAGACTTTGCTTGGACAATGGAATCGATTATACCAGCAGATGCTACTCTACTTGCCATGAGAAAGGTAAGCTTAAGACATCAGTTAATAGCTGATACTGCTGAAGTAGCTGCAAATACCTCTACTGTGGAGGATGCTGCGGGAAAGCCTGAGGCCCCAAGGGCCGCTGAAGTTGAAGAAGTGGCCCAAGAAGAAATTATACCAGAGGAAAAACCAGCTCCAACTAAGATTATCTTTGATGAACAAGAGGTTGAGCAGAATACAAATTTCTCTGCTAATGAAAATACACCTGAAGAAGTTGCTATTGAGCCAGCTTCAGAGCCTGAAGAAGTAGTTTCACAAGAAATCACACCAACAATTATTCCTGAAGGGAATAAGACGTGGGATGGTTTCTTAGAGTTCTTATCGAGCTCATCTCCTGTTATGAGTGCGAATATGGAGCAGGGGAATCTCTTAGGGGAACTCGTTGTGGTAGGGAATAAGGCTACCATAGCAATTGGTTATCCTGTTAGTGCAAAAGTTTTCTTTGATCATATGAATAATCAAGAAACAATTGAAAAGGTTAAAGCAGAACTTAGAAATTACTTTTCTGTTGAAGAAATTGATTTAAAACTTGAGTTAGTTGAAAGAGAAAAAGCGCAAGAGACTCAATTTAAATCAAAATTTGACATCAATATTGAAAATGAAAATATTGAAAAAGCAAATATGAGAAAACAAATTGAAGAAGATGAGATGCTCAAAGTTGCAGGATCTCTTTTTAATACAAAAATAGATAAGATCGTTTTAAATAACGACGAATAAACGGAGTATATATGGCAAAAGGTATGCAAGGGCTAATGAAGCAAGCTCAACAAATGCAGCAAAAAATTAGCACTCTTCAAAAAGAATTAGAAAAAAGAGAACTAGAAGTTTCTTCAGGTGGTGGTGCCATTAAAATTACAATCACTGGAAAACAAGAAATACAATCAATTAAAATTGATCCTGAAGCTGTCGATCCATCTGATGTTGAAACATTAGAGGACCTTGTATTAACGGCCGTTAATCAAGCAGTTAAAGAATCACAAGATATGGTTTCAAATGCTATGGGGAAAGTAACTGGTGGTTTAAATATACCAGGCCTTTTCTAGGAAAGATGAATGAAACTACCTGAAAGAATCACAAATTTAATGGACTCCTTTTCAAAAGTTCCAGGAATTGGAGAAAAGAGTGCATTAAGACATGTCTTAAGTCTTACGAAATGGACAGCTGAAGAATTAGGTGACTTTTCAAATGCTCTAAATGATTTGGCAGAACTTAAAAAATGTAAGCAGTGTGGCGTTTTCGCAGATGAGGACATTTGTGATGTTTGTAGTGACATTCATCGTAAAGAATCTACTGAAATCTGTGTTGTGGAATCAATAACAGATTACATGGCAATTGAAAGAAGTGGCCAGTATCGAGGTCTTTATCATGTTTTGGGTGGTGTCCTAAATCCTTTATTAGGAGTTGGGCCAGCAGAACTGAATATCGACAAGTTAAAGAAGAGAGTTACTGAACTTGGAGTTACTTCGATAATTTTAGCGATAGGGCCATCAGTTGAAGGTGATGCAACTTGTAGTTATATCAAATCGACACTTCCTGAAAATGTAATGGTTGATAGAATCGGATTTGGGATTCCTATGGGTGGGAATCTTGATTATTTAGACACAATGACAATCTCTAAAGCTTTAGAGAATAAAACAAAAATGTAAGGAAGCATATGGATAACATCGAATACGTTATTCAAGAATTTTTTAAAGAGTATAGCGGTCTCGATTCTCTTGTGAATAGTGGCCTTGTTGTTTGTAGACAAGATGGTATACCTTTATATTCTTTTAAAAGCACTCAAACTGAATTTGATAGTGATACTGCAGGAGCCTTAATCGCTGGTGTATGGCAAGCTAGCTCTGTTCTATCTCAGTTCATTCCTGATGAAACAGAGGATGATTTCCGATTCAATTATGCGACTTCTTCTAAGGGAATTTATATAACAAAATTATCGGGGCCGTTTGAAGATATTTATCTCAGTCTGATTTATTTTGATGTAGATAACCCTGCTAAGCTTAAATCTCGTGTTAGGCTTATAGAAACAAAGCTAGCTGAGTTCATAGAGGCACATTTAAGTGATGACTTAAACCCAAATGATGTTTTCCTCTTTGATGATATTAGTGACAATGAAGTAGATGATCTATTTTCAGGTGTAATGGGATAGTGGGGGACTTATGTCTTTTGTAAATTATAATACGAAGGAAATTAACTGTAAGATCGTCTACTATGGGCCGGGCCTTGGTGGAAAGACGACTAACATTCAATATATTTATCAAAAAACTGCCGGTGGAAATAAAGGAGAGATGGTAAGTCTCGACTCTGAGAATGAAAGAACAATTTTCTTTGATTTTCTTCCTCTTGATCTTGGAGAAATACGTGGCTACCGTACACGCTTTCACTTATATACTGTGCCAGGTCAGGTCTTCTATGAATCTTCACGTAAGCTAATTCTTCGTGGTGTTGATGGTGTTATTTTTGTTGCAGATTCTCAACTTGAGAGAATGGAAGCAAATATTGAATCTTTAAAAAGTCTTGAGGAAAACCTTAAGGAGCAGGGATATGATATTGATCAAATTCCAATAGTGTTTCAATGGAATAAAAGAGATTTACCAAATGTTACACCAGTCGAAGACTTACAGCAGACATTAAATGCAGATGAGCGACCAGCTTTCGACTCTGTTGCTGTAAAAGGTGTTGGTGTTTTTGAAACACTAAAGGCGATGTCTAAATTAGTTCTTATGAATCTTAAGGGGGGACTAAAAGAGTAGTCCTTTGTATTTTAAGAAATGTATATGAGCTTCAATTAGTGCTTCCTGACAATAGAAGGATGATCTTCTTCCAACAAGATGATGTCCTTCTAGAATTCCTAAACTAATTCCTTTTTGAAAGTAATATGGAAAAAGGGTGCTTTCAGTATCAACGACGCCATCATTTTCATTCTTACTTCTGATGATGAGCTTCATAAGCATCATCCATAAGTGGCTGTCATACCATTTTGATGAAAACCCAATCGATGTATAAAAAAGATTTGGGTTTAGTTTCTCATGATTATTTCTAAGCCATGGCCTACGATAAGTAGATGAGAGTGATTTTTGCATTTCTTTAGCAAGTATATCTCTTCTACTATCAATTAATTTATATAGTTTTGAATCAGAGAAGTTATGAATGAGATTAAGAGTTTTAATTAATTTCTTATTAAAAGAATCTGAACCAAGAATTGGACTAGCAATTGTTGAGAGACCTAATATTGAATCTTGTTCTTCGCTATACTCACTTAAGTAGTGAAGAGTATCAAGACCACCTTTTGAAAATGCTACGAGCCATAATTTTTCATTAGGATGCTCTTTCATGTAGTCGTTGATTTGAATTTTTAAAGACTCTGCATTCTTATTACAATTGTCAAAACCATTAATGCTTGGAGTGAAGTATTTAATACCATAATTCTTTTTTAAATGAAGGCATGCCCTTTCAAAAGAAGGGGTAGAAAATAGTTCATTAAATACTCCTGGAATTAATATGATCGTTGCATTTGTTGTTGGAGCTTCTAAATTTGAAATATAATTTGGATGATATTTTGCATATTCAACTTCGTTGTAAATGATTTTGAAAATTTCATCATCTTCTAAATCAATTTCTTTTTTATTTTTTAGATCATTAAAAAAGCGGTAGTTGATAAAGTTGTAATCAAATTTGTTATCAAAGCTTTTAAAATTAGTTAGAGAGTGTAGGTAGCGTGCCGTTGAAAAACTGATCCACGCTGAAGAATTTAAAAGATTTCTCATTAACTTAAGAGTGTCATTTGGTGAGAGATTTTCTTTTGCCTGTAAAAAACGTTGTCTTATATCAGACTTTGTAAGTTCTTTAGCTGAATCAAGAAAAGTTTTAGAATAATTTTTACGTGCATTATAAGCATTAAAGCGACTTTTTAAGTTTAATACTTTTGATTCTATATATTTGTTTAAAAATAAATCAGTATCTCTCATAGTTCTTTCAAATTCCTTGTGCTAGATGTAAAATTTTGTCATTAGGTGCATGTCCAAGTCAAATAAATGAAAGACAATAAAAGATCGTTCATAAATAAATTAACATCTTTTAAGTAAACAACTGATTAATGCATAAATTGGATATAGATTGGAAGATTATAAAGAACACTATTCAGTATTAAAGAATGAATGCCTCGATTATCTTTATTTAAATAATGAAGATAAAGAAAGTTTAGTATTTGCTGACTGTACTTTTGGTGCGGGTGGTCACTCCATGGCCATCGTAGAGAGGAATCCGAATGCAAAATTGATCTCTTTTGATCAAGATCCAGATGCTCTTGCAAATGGACGAAAGCTTATCGAAAAAAATGGTGTTCAAGATCGACTTTTTCTACATGACTCAAACTTTGTTCACTTTCATGATGTCGTCACTGGAAACCATCAAGAGCTGCTTGATGAGAACGAAGGCCTTGACGGAGTACTTTTAGATTTGGGTGTTTCTTCCCATCATTTTGATGAAGGTTCTCGTGGGTTTTCATTTCGTGTTGATGCACCGCTTGATATGCGAATGGACTACGATAACGATGAGATAGAAACGGCAAAAGATATTATCAATAAGTATTCTAAGCAAGAATTAGCTGATCTATTTAGAGAATATGGTGAAGAGAAATTTGCATGGCGCATTGCGGAGAAGATTGAGGCCAAAAGAGAAAAAGAAGGCCCGATTGAAACAACTTTTCAATTAGCTGAGCTCATCAAAGATTGCTATCCAAAAAAACTACAATTTGGTCGAATTCATCCTGCAACAAAATGCTTCCAAGCACTGCGTATACAAGTAAATAAAGAGCTTGATGTAGTATCAGATGTAATTGCTCAGGTGCTACCATTATTAAAGATTAATGGTAGAATATTAATTATAAGTTTTCATTCTCTTGAAGATAGAATTGTTAAGAGATTGTTTAAAGAGTTTGAAAAAAATGGGCTTGGTGAAATGCTTTTTGAAAATGAAGTTAAAAAGCCAATTATACCAAGTGAAGAAGAGATTTCAGAAAACCCACGTTCAAGAAGTGCTAAGCTTCGAATTTTAAAACGAGTGAGTGAGAAGAAATCAAAGAATAAATACGAAAAGTTTTCGAAAATACAGAATTAAAAACAATAGGAGATTGTTTTATGGCCTCTAGGATGAGTCGATCAAAGTCTAAGAAGGAAAGTATTGGGAATAAAATTAAAGGGGCTCTATTAAGCTCACAAGGTTTACCAATTGTTCTTAGCTTAGTTGTGATTACAGTTTTATTTGTACTTTTTAGAATGAAAGGTATTGAGTTAAACTATGAGATTGCAACTGTAAAAAAAGAAGTTGAGAGAGTAAAAATTGAAGGAAAGGAATTAAAGGCCAAAAAGGCACGCCTTCTTTCAGTTTCAAATTTAAGGAAAATGGCCCGTCGTTATAATTTAGCACAGCCAAAACAACATCAAATTATTGTTGTTCCAGCTAAGAAGTAAATAAAGTGAATGAGAGTAACTTAAAGAATAGATTAAAAATAGTTTATGTCGTCTTTGCATTTGCTTTTGTAGCAATTCTTGTGAAGGCATTCCGCATTCAAGTTGTTGATCGCGGTCATTTATTGTCACAATCAAAAAAACAATTCTTCCGTGAACGCAAGGTTTTCCCAAGACGTGGTCATATCTATGATCGCAATGGGAATCCACTCGCAATTAACATAAGAACATACTCTCTTTTTACCATTCCAAAAAATATTAGAGATAAGAATGTCTTTAAGAAGTTAACGCAAATCATGCCAGAGGCCGAGATTGAAAATATTGGCTCTAAGGCAATGAAGCGAAACCGCTTTACTTGGATTGCAAGAAAGATCAACTTAACAGAAGAACAAGTTCATGCAATTAAAAAGCTCAAGGGTGTCTATATTGAAGAAATCCCAAAGCGTATTTATCCAAATCATGAATTAGCAGCGCAAACACTTGGCTTTGTTGGCCTTGACAATAATGGCCTTGCAGGAATAGAACACCGCTTTGATGATGAGCTTAGAGGTGAGCCACAAATTATAAAATACTTCAAAGACAATAAAGGAAGACCTGTTCGCTATGTGAGTCAAAATATTCCGACGGAAAGATCAAAAGATATCTACCTTTCTATTGATAAAGAAGTTCAGGCCGTTGCTGAGAAGGCCATAAAAGAGGCGGTCGAAAATGTCGAAGCGAAACGTGGTGGCGTTGGGGTTATGGACGCAGAAACTGGAGAAATCATTGCTGTTGCAAATTATCCTACTTTTGATCCAAACGATTTAGATGGATCTAGAAGTATTGACCGTAAGCTCTCTTTCATTTCAGATCCATTTGAGCCAGGTTCAACAATGAAAGTTATTACAGTAGCCTCGGCTCTTGAAAATAATGTTGTACGTCCGGATACAAATTACTACTGTGAACAAGGGCGCCTGAAAGTTGAAGATCATATAATTAAAGAAGCAGAGTCGAGAAAGAAATTTGAATGGTTATCTGTTGAAGAAATACTAATGCACTCTTCAAATATTGGAACGACAAAAATTGCATTTGACCTAACTTTTCCAAAACTAAAGTCAACTCTAACTAAGTTTAGAATTGGTGAGAAAACTGGAATTGAATTGCCTGCTGAGTCCCGTGGTATCTTTACCGACGATAAAAATGTTTCTCCTCTATCCTTAAGTAATATTAGTTTTGGTCAGGGAGTTGCAACGACAGGAATACAGATGCTTGCGGCATTTGCGGCCATCTCAAATGGTGGGAAATATGTTAAGCCTACAATTTTAAAAGTTGATGAATCTAATAAAACTGAAGCTGAACAGATTATCCCAGAAAAAGTTGCAAAATCACTTACGGATATGATGATTAAAACGGTTGAAGACGGAACAGCTCGTAATGGAAAAATTCCATATTTTAAAATTGCGGCCAAAACATCCACGGCACAAAGAGCTGATAATATGGGACGATATACAGGCTACATTCCTGGTTTCTTAGGTTTTCCAGTTGGCGTTAAAAAGAAGTTTGTCGTTTATGCCTATGTAGATAAGCCAGCAAAGGGAAAATCATATTATGGAAACTCTGTCGCTGGACCAGTGTTCAAGAAAGTCACAGAGTATTTATTGTATAAGAATAAAGAGTTTGAAGGTCTTGCAGAGAACGATCTATTTGAAAATGACATGGCCTTTGATTCTGTTAAAAGAGTTCATTCTGCTAAAAGATATACTGGTCGTGGACTAGTTCCTAACTTCGTAGGACTTGATAAGAAATCTGCTATGAAGCTTGCTCGAAAATTAGATATTGATCTTACTCATAGTGGTGTCGGGGTTGTTGATGAGCAATTACCGGAACCTGGAAGTGCATATACAAAAAACACTATCATTAAATTAAGATATGCCCCACCAACATATGAATAGCCTAATTTCAAAATACAACATTGTCACAGATCAATTTATTGATTTAACAGTCAATCTAGATCAAGCCAAAAAAGGTGATATTGTATTTTATCGTCTTTATGAAAACGAAAAATCAATTTCTCTCTTCAAGCAAAGATACGAAAAGGGAAATGCGGGTTTAGTAATAACAAATTTAGAAGTTGAAGGCCTTGATTGTCTTGTTGTTGAACTAGAAGACTTTTATCAATTACAAGAAGAGCTGGTAGAAGTTTTATATCCTTTAGACCGAGAAGTCTCATTAATTGGTGTCACTGGAACAAATGGCAAGTCTTCTGTAACTCACTTATGTCAATTAATCTTAAATCGAAATAATTTTAAAGCGTGTTGTATTGGCACTGTTGGTATCATTCGTGAAGATAAAGAGATTATGCCTTCATTATCAGCGACAACACCATCATATCTTGATTTGAGACGAGTTATATATCGATTAAACGATATTGATTATTTTTGTATTGAAGTTAGTTCTCACGCTCTAGAGCAAGGACGAGTTAAAGGAATGGACTTTAGCTCAATAGGTTGGACTAACCTGACACAAGATCATCTAGACTATCATGGGACAATGGAAGCTTATTTCAATGCTAAGGCAAAGCTTCTTAATTATTGTGAAAATGAAGTAATTATTCCAAGTTCACAGGCGGAATATTTTAAAGATAAAATTAAATATAAAGTTGCTCCCCATGTTGATAATAAATACGGTGAAGAATTTAACCTCAGTTATAATAAAGATAATCTTGATTTAGCTTTTGCCCTTTGTGATGAAGCTGTTGGTGAAGAATTAAATCGAGAAATAAAACTAGAGCTACCTAAAGGTCGTTTTAATTTAATAAGAGACCAGGAAAATATTTATATCATTGATTACGCTCATACACCTGATGCATTAATAAATATTTGTCGTGAGACTAAGTCATTATTTAAGAACCATCATTTAATCACAATTTTTGGATGTGGTGGTGATCGTGATAGAACCAAAAGGCCTCTGATGTTACAAGCGGCTCTCGAGTATAGTGACAGCGTCGTGGTCACTAGTGATAATCCTAGATTTGAAGACCCTGAAAGAATTATTGAAGATATTCTTAAAGATAATAGTAATGATGTTGATGTTATTGTTAGCCGAGAAGATGCAATTAAAAATTATGTAAAAAGATATAAAGATCCTACTGCCGTTATTATTGCAGGTAAAGGTCATGAAGAGTACCAGGATGTAAATGGAGTGAAGTCTTTCTTTAGTGATATTGAAATAGTGAAAAAGGCAATTGAAGTATTATGAAGATAACAGATTTAAAAAACATTAATGGTTTAATAAAAATAATCGGTACGGTAAGTGAAGATGAAATATCTTTATCGACAAATTCTAAGATGCCAAATGGTGAAAACTTATTTGTCGCGCTAAAGGGCGACAGGTTTGATGCTTATAACTTTATTGAGGATGCTATCTCAAATAAGGCAAAGGCTTTTGTCGTTACCAATGAAGAAGGGCGAGAGGAAAAGCTTAAGTCTTTATATGAAAGAGATAATGAGCTTATCTTCTTTCTTGTAAATGATAGCCTTAAATTTCTACAAGAAGCCGCAAAGTTTCGTATTCAAGAATGGAAAAATAAAGATGGTATCGTCTTTGGTCTTACTGGTTCTAATGGTAAGACTACAACAAAAGAGATCCTTTTTTCTTTGGCCAAGAGTTTCTTAAACGATGCTGTTGTTTGTACTCAAGGTAATTTAAATAATCATATTGGAGTACCACTTACAATATTCTCACTAAAAGACGAACATAAGTTTGCCATTATTGAGATGGGGACAAATCACTTTGGTGAGATTGAAACGCTCTGTGAAATTGCACAGCCTGACTTTGGTTATATAACTAATATCGGTCATGCCCATACCGAATTTTTAGAAAATCTTGATGGCGTTTTAAAAGAGAAGTCTGCTTTATATCGTTGGGTTTTAAAAAATGGTGTTAAATTTTATCTGAATTGTGAAGATGCCAAACTAGCAACTCTTGCGCAAGACGATAAAGTTGTGCTCGTAAATAAAGAGGTCGTACATCCTTTTGAAAGTGATATTATTAAAGAGTCATATAATCAATGGAATATTCAGGCTTCAGCTTTCATCCTAGAAAATATCTTTTCAGTGTCTTTGGCCCATGAATTGAAATCAGTACGTCTACCTAAGAATAAAAGAGCACAGTGGATTGATGTTGATAACACAAAGATATATTTAGATGCCTACAATGCAAATCCTACCTCAATGAATCTTGCGATAAGAGAATTTGCAAAAAATGTACCTAGCGATAAGAAGGTTCTTTTTGTTCTGGGTGATATGAATGAATTAGGTAGTGAAACACAAAAACATCACGAAGATATTTCAAATGTATTAAATTCTGTTAACGCAAAGCACGCTTTTTTTATTGGTCAATACTCTCAATATTATAAGAATACCTTTAAAGGTGAGGCTGAAATATATAAAAATCTTGATGATCTTTGCACAAAGTGGTTATCGGTATTAAATTCGTACGATTATATCTTTTTAAAAGCTTCTCGTTCTTTACAACTAGAGAGGCTAATAGATATAACTATGTAATATAATTTAAAACACGGATAATTACATGTTGTATCATTTCCTATATCCCTTAAGGGATGAATTCTTTGCATTTAATATTTTTAAATACATCACATTTAGAACAGTTGTGGCGTTTTTGTTGGCGACGGTGATCTCAATTATTTGGGGGAAGTATTTCATCGGCTTCATGCAGCGAAAACAATTCGGACAAGTTATTCGTGATGATGGGCCAGAATCTCATTTAAAAAAGGCCGGTACTCCAACAATGGGTGGAGTATTTATTTTAGGAACAATTCTTCTAACCCTACTTATAACAGGGAATTTCAATTCAATTCCTGTTCTAATCACTTGCGGAGTTACAGCATCATATTTTGTTTTAGGCTTCATCGATGATTACGCAAAAATTTCTAAAGGAAATACAAAGGGTGTGTCCGCTAAAGGTAAATTACTTTGGCAATTTGTGACAGGCTTAATTGCTGTCTATGCCATGGTTCACTTCGGTGTGATTGATACTCAACTTTTTGTACCATTTGTAAAAGGGCCAGTATTTAACTTAGGCATGTTATTTGTCTTATTTGGTGCAATTGTTATCGTTGGATCTAGTAATGCTGTTAATTTAACAGATGGACTAGATGGATTGGCAATTGGTCCAATTATTACTTCTGCTGCAACTCTAGGATTTATTGGTTATGCCACGGGGCACAGTGAAATCGCTTCATATCTTTTTGTGCCATATGTTGAAAATGTTGGTGAATTGGCCGTAATTGGTGCTGCAATCGTCGGTGCAGGCGTTGGTTTTTTATGGTATAACACATATCCAGCTCAGATATTTATGGGTGACGTGGGGTCCCTTGCCTTAGGTGGTACACTAGGGACGATGGCCGTTTTAACGAGAAGTGAATTACTTTTTGTCATTATTGGTGGTGTTTTTGTTGCTGAAGCTGTTTCAGTAATATTACAAGTTGGTTCTTATAAAACTCGTAAAAAGAGAATTTTTAAGATGGCACCGATCCATCATCATTTTGAGTTGATGGGATGGGCCGAACCGAAAGTTATTGTTAGATTTTGGATTATAAGTATATTTTTAGCGATTCTTGCTATCGCTACTTTAAAAATGAGGTAATAAATGGAGAGATTTAGAAACAAGAATATCCTAATCGTTGGTATTGGAAAAACTGGTTTCAAGCTCATCAATTTCTTTAACCGTCTTGAGTGTAATATTAGAGTTACTGATATCAAGCCGATTTTTGATTTAAATAAGGCCGTAAAAAAGCTACGTAAAATTAAGCCAGCAGTTGAAATGACTTTTGGTGAACATTTAGATGATGACTTTTTAAATGCTGACGTTGTTGTTTATTCAAGTGCAGTAGATCCAAACCTACCTCAGCTTGAATTAGCAAGAAGAGAAGGTAAGCAGGTTTATTCTGAATTTGCACTTGGTAATACTCTTTGTCGCAAGCCTATTATTGCTGTTTGTGGATCACATGGTCGTACAACTGTAGCACATATGATTGGTTTCACACTGAGACAAGATGGTAAAAATGTATTCGTAGGTGGTACAAGTGATAGTCCATTTATTGAATACTCAATGCTACCTAATAAAGATGAAATCGATTACGTTGTTGTTGAGGTTTCTGCCGTTCAAATGAGAAAACTTGATGACTTCCACCCTAAGATGGTTGTCTTTACTGATATTGCTGACACTTATCCACAGAATCATTTCACTTCTATGGGTGAGTATATGGAGACTAAGCTTAGTATTATTAAGACTCTTTCTCCAGATGATACTCTTATTGTTAACTTTGATAAGCTTGCAAATAATAGCTTCTTTAGAAATGCTAATTGCCAAACTTATTGGTACTCAAGAAGATCATTCGTTAAGCTTGGTGTAATGGAAGAGATTCAAGGAACGCATTTCCACGATCGTCGAATCCACTCAAATATTTCATACCATTCAGAATTTACAGTGAAGAAGATGAGAATCATTGGTCAAAATAACCGTGAAAACTTACTTGCTGCAATTACGGCATGTAAGGCCCTTGATCTTTCAGATGAAGCAATTCAAACATGTGTAACAAAGTTCCCAGGAATTCCACATCGAATTGAATTCTTAATGGAAAAGAATGGCGTTAACTTCTATAACGATTCAAAAGCAACTGATATGAAGACTCTTTGTGAAACAACAAAGTCTTTCAAAACTCCTGTGATTCTAATTGCAGGTGGTAAAGACATGGAAGAACTTGAGTACGAGCAATTCAGTGATGAGTTATGTTCAACTACTCGTATTATCGTTCTAGTAGGTGAAGCAAAAGAGCGTATGAATCGTGCTCTTGGCGAGCATCCACAAACTTTCATTGTTGGTTCATTTGAAGAGTCAGTTCTCTTTGCTTATCAAAAATCGAGAACTGGTGATACGATTATTCTTTCACCGGGGAATCCTGCAACAGACTTCTTTAGAGATTATGAGGAAAGAGGAAACTACTTCAAAAAACTAGTATATCAATTATAATTGTTTCAAATGCCTGCTTTATGCAGGCATTTTTTTTAGCACTAATACAGAACAAGTACACAGGCATATGATGACTGCATGAAAGTTGTCTTATTCTTTATCTTCGTCAGTATTATTACCTCTCACATTAAGGCCAATGAGTTCACGCATGATTGTCGTGAAGTCGTTGAGAAACGTTTATCTAAAATGAATCAATACCGCTTTAGAAAGCAGTGTGAACAGATTACTTCTTCCTATCAGCTAAATTGTATTACCGATGTCTTGAATACGAGAAGGGCCATTAGTCTTGTTGAATTTAATGCATGCACTTATGTGAAATCCTCTGTGGGACTTGAGGCCGTACGAGAGATTACAAGTTATTATAATTCACAGGTAAATAGCTTACATGTGACTCTTGCTGCGCTCGTTAAGAATAGAGGAGAGAAAGCATGTCTTTCACATATCGTACATCATGAAGGGATTACGCCACTTAATGTATATAATTGTTTTGAAAATCGAAAGATCGACTCTCTTCGTACTTTTGCTCAAATGTATATAAAGTAGGGTAACGCTGCACAGCTTCTTTATTTTCTAATGCATCGAATAGCAAATTCATATATGATAAATATATGAACTCATTGGAAAACACGGATCGTTTTGGCAAATTCTTCTTAATCATTACTTCAATTATTGTCGCATTTGGCGTGGTAATGGTTTATTCGTCATCGTATATGTTTTCAAAAGAAGTGTATGGAACAAGTTTACACTTTTTCTCAAGGCAAATTTTCTTCGCTCTTTTTGGAATAGGATTGGCCTTTATCGTCTCTAAGACTAAATATCAATTTTGGTATAAATTTTCATTTCATCTCAATATTGTAATCGGTTTTCTACTTATATTAACTTTTATCCCTGGACTTGGTGTTATCGCTAAAGGTGCAAATCGCTGGATCAATATTGGAGTGGGATCACTTCAGCCCGGAGAATTTGCTAAATACTCAACTCTTATGCTTTCTCTCTTTTTCTTTGAAAGTTATGAAAAGCTAGATCTTAAAAACCGTTTAAAATTCGCTGCCAATATTTTCTTCGTTTTATTGCTTCTTATTTTACAACCAGACTTTGGAACATTCTTTATCTGCGCCTTAGGAATCGGTTTTACATGTTTCATTTCAAATTTTAATCGTAAATACTTTTATATCTTGGCCTCAGTCGGAACAGTTCTTTCCGGTCTTATTCTTATTGCGCAACCTTATCGAGTAAAAAGGTTAATGGCCTTTCTTGATCCTTGGGCAAACCCTAGGGGAAGTGGATTTCAGGTTATTCAGTCATGGATTGGTTTTGCCAATGGTGGCTTTTTCGGTAAAGGGATTGGAAATAGTTTAGAAAAATTATTCTTCTTACCAGAGGCGCATAACGATTTTATCTTTTCTGTCATTGGAGAAGAATTTGGTTTTCTAGGTGTTATCGCATTTGTTGGCCTTTTTATGGCCTTTACTCATTTCGGTTTTAGACTTGCTCTTTCATTAAAAGATGTCATTGCAAGAAAGATGGTAACTTCAATTGTTTTCATTATCTGTGTTCAAGCATGTCTAAATATGGGAGTTGTTCTTGGACTACTTCCAACAAAAGGTCTTAACCTTCCGTTTGTAAGTTATGGTGGATCATCACTTCTATCAAACTTAATTGCCATAGGTGTTATTTTCTCTTGTGTGTCACGTCAACACACTGATAATGCTCAAAAGCCGTTTTTTTCTCAACAATAGCTCATAGATAGGCTAAATTTATGAGAGAAATTATTTTAAAGGATTAGAAATGAATATTAATATTCAAGATATCTCAGTTCATTTTATTGGGATTGGTGGTATCGGTATGAGTGGTATCGCTGAGATTTTACTTTCACTTGGCTACAAAGTAACAGGCTCTGATATTAGTGACTCGGCCAATGTTGTTCGTCTAAGAGAGTTGGGAGCACAAGTTTATATTGGTCATAATAGAGAGAACATAACAGATGAAACGACAGTTGTTGTTTATTCTTCAGCGGTAAATGATACTAATCCAGAGATGCAACAGGCCCGCGATAATCAGGTACCAATTATGAGAAGAGCAGAAATGCTAGCAGAGCTCATGAGACTTAAGCGTGGAATTGCAATTGGTGGAACTCACGGGAAGACAACGACAACAAGTTTTCTTGCGACGATTCTTCAAGCAAGTAACTATGAACCTACATATATTATCGGTGGAATTGTATCGAATCTTGCTGGTCATGCAAAAGTTGGTACAGGGGAATATCTTGTAGCAGAAGCAGATGAGTCTGACGGATCTTTTCTAATGCTTAATCCTATTATGTCAGTAGTTACGAATATTGATCTGGATCACATGGATCATTATGGAAGTGAAGACATTCTTATGGCAAGCTTTGAAGAATTCATTAACAAGGTTCCTTTTTATGGACTGTCATCTTTAAATGCAGATGATGATCGCTTAATGAGTCTTGTTCCTTTTATTAAAAAACCAATTGTTACTTTTGGTATTAAAAATGAAGCTGATTATCAAGCAACTAATATAACAATGGATGGTCTAAGTTCAGAGTTTGATTTAATCGTAGGTCCTGAGAACTTAGGACGTATTAAAATTAATCTACCTGGAAAGCATAATATTTTGAATGCTCTAGGTGCAATTTCTATTGCTCATAAAATGGGTGTACCAGTTGAAATGATTCAAAGCTCTATTAGAAGCTTTGAGAATGTTGGACGTCGTTTTCAGCTTCTTTATAAAAATGACAAAATTGAAATCTTAGATGATTACGGACATCACCCAACAGAGATTTCTTCCACACTTGGTACTTTAAAAGAGATTCGAGATCACAAAAAAATTGCAATTTTCGAACCACACCGTTTTTCGCGAACAAAAGATTGTTGGAATGAATTTCTACACTGCTTTAACGATGTTGACGAACTTTACATGTGTCCAATATATCCAGCAAGTGAAGAGCCAATAGCAGGTATTACTTCAGAAAGATTAGTAGAAGATATCAATCGTCTACATCCAGGTCTTGCTAAGAATATAGAATTAAAAGATTTAGATTCAATTATTAAGTCGAATGAAAAAGCAACTATTATGACTCTTGGTGCTGGTTCAATTGGTCGTGTTATCAGAGAGTGGGTTCTTGATAATGACAGAAATGAATAATCTTAAGTTATTACTTAAAGACATTTCAGATATTGAAGTTGAAATCAGAAAGGATCTTTCTCGCTATTCAACGATGAAAGTAAAGTCCTTTGGTAATTTAATTACTATAAAAAGTGTTAACGCCTTAAAGTCTGTTGTTAAAAAATTAAGTGATAATGGTATGACTTATCATTTGCTTGGTTTAGGTGCGAATCAACTATTAAATGAAGAAATAAAGAGGCCAATAATTCATTTAGATTTTTCATATGATAAGACTATATTTGATTCATATCATGACTCTTATATTTTACCCGCATCTATAAAGCTTTCAACTCTAACTTCTCATGCTTCGAAATTTGGAAACAAACGTTGGGAAGTCATTACGGGAATCCCGGCCACTTTAGGGGGCGCTGTTTTTATGAATGCAGGAACAGGTCTGGGCTGGATAAATGAGATCGTAAAGCGCGTCTGGTATATTGATAAAGAAGGCACTGAGCATATCTATGAAGTAGATGAAAGTAGTTTCTCATACAGGCAGAATAATTTTTTAAGGCCAGGTGATGTTGTTTACCAGGTTGAATTAGTTAGTCATGGACAAGATCCGGAACTTGGGAAAAAAATTAGAGATTATTTATTGGTTAGAAATAAAACACAACCTTTACGAGAAAAAACCTGTGGTAGTGTCTTTAAAAACATCACAAATAAAGAGCGAACTTGCACTGCTGGACGATTTGTTGATATACTAAATTTAAAGGGACTACAAGTTGGTGGTGTTAGAGTTAGCAATCTTCATGGAAATTTTATGGAAAATTTTAATGAGGCAAGCGCTTCTGATGTTAAAGAGCTGATAAAACTAGTCCAAGATGAATTACTACTCCAGTATGGATTAAGATTCGAACCAGAAGTCAGGATAGACAACTAATGAAAAAAGTATTTGGTATTATAACTTTCTTAATGATGAGCACGTCGATACTTGCGACATCACGTCCAATGGAGAAAATCAAATACAAAACGGCTTTTGGTAAATGTCCTTCTCGTGCAGCGGGAACCCTAACTCTTAAACTCGTAAAAGATTTCGAAAAAAATAGTTCATTACGAAGTATGAAGAACTTAATTGATCACGATAAGTTAAAAGAAAAACATTTCTTATCTGATTACACTATCAAGTACGATCCACTTCAAGGAATGCTAAATTTTATATACGAATGTCCATCTCCTCTTATGAAAGTACAAATTTATAAAGAGAATGGAATGGAATCTTATGAGGCGATTCTTGTTGAAAATGGTCAACTATTTGACCCAACTTATGAAATACTTCTTAGAACAGAAAAGAAGTTGAGTTACTCACTACCTTATCTTGCTATTCCAGTAGGAGAGATGGATAAGGACGTTCAAAGAAAAATAACGAAGATTGTCTCAGGACTTGATCTAGTATTTAGAAAACTAATTTCAGAAGTTATTGTTAGTGATAATAAAGAATTAACAATGATTTTATCGATTAAAGGCAAGCCATCAAGTGTCTTTATGGGTAAAGATGAATGGCCTCTAAAGGTTGATAAACTTACTCAGATTATTAGTTACATGAATAAGAAAAAGAAAGTTCCATCTGTAATTAATATTACAAATTCCAAAAAAGTTGTTGTCAAGTTCAACGACTAATCCTAAAATTTCATTATACACGGTAAAAATTGCCGTATTATTTCTTGAAAAAAAGCAGAATGATTCTGTAAGAAAAAACTAGAGAAAGGATTCTCAATGAAAGAAAAAAACATCGTAGTCGGTCTAGACGTAGGTACAACTAAAGTTTGTACAATTGTCGGAATTCAAAATAGCTCAAATACACAAACAACTATTTCTAATCCTTGTGAATTAGAAATCATTGGTATTGGTACACATCCAAGCCATGGCCTTAAAAAAGGTAGTGTTGTTAATATCGATAAAACAGTTCGCTCAATTCAAAACTCATTAGAAGAAGCGAGACTTATGGCCGGAGTTGATATCCATAGTGCTACTATTGGTATTGCTGGAAGCCATATTTATAGTTTCAATAGTTCAGGGGTCGTTGCTGTTAAGGGTAATGAAATCTCGGAAGATGATGTTGAAAGAGTATTAGAGGCTGCAAAAGCGGTCGTAATGCCAAGTGATCGTGAGATTATTCACGTTATCGCTCAAGAATACAAAGTAGATAATACAACAGGAATTAAAAACCCTATTGGAATGTGTGGTACTCGCCTAGAGGCACATGTACATATTGTTACGGGATCAATTTCATTAATTCAAAACCTTGTTAAATGTGTTGAGCATACAGGTGTTAAAGTTGAAAACGTAACACTTCAACCGATTGCTTCATCGGAATCAGTTCTTTCTCCTGAAGAAAGAGAAATGGGAACTCTTCTAGTTGATATTGGTGGTGGGACTACAGATCTTGCACTTTGGAAAGATGGTGCTCTTGTTCACACTCAGGTTATTCCAGTTGGCGGTAATCATTTTACTAATGACTTAGCGGTAGCTTTGAAAGTTCCTCACGCAGAAGCAGAAAGAATTAAAATTAATCATGGATCTGTTTTACCAGAACAAGTAAATCAGTCAGCGCATATTACAGTTCAAGGTATCTCTGGAACTAAGCCACGTGAAGTTCAATTAAATACTGTGGCCAATGTTCTTGGAGCTAGAGCTGAAGAATTATTTGATCTAATTAAAAATATTATTAAAGAAAAGAACCTGGGCGAAGACATCAGTGGTGGTGTTGTTCTTACAGGTGGTGGTGCAATGATTAAGGGTATGCCAGAGATTGGTGAGTACCTTCTTGATCGTCCATTAAAAATTGGTTATCCAATCGCATTTGGCGGGATGACAAACATAATGCAAAATCCAAAGTTTTCAACAGTGCTTGGACTTCTTCTTGAAGCTACTAAAGGTAAAGAAGTGGATGCGGAAGTTGAAGAAGATATTAATCAAATCGATATTGTCGGGAAGTTATCCGGATCGATTAAATCAGTATTTAGAGAAATTTTTTAAATAAGGGGGAACTTATGTTCGAAATTTCTGATAACAATGAATTAAAATTAACTGAAGGCGCGAAGATTCGCGTAGTTGGTGTCGGTGGCGGTGGATGTAATGCCGTAAACACTATGATCAAGGCTGGACTTACTGGTGTTGAGTATATTGTTGCCAACACAGATTCGCAGGCTTTATCTGTAAACCTTGCACCAACAAAAGTTCAACTTGGAGTTGAATTAACAAAAGGTCTAGGTGCTGGTGCAAATCCAGAAGTTGGTCGCAAAGCTGCTCTTGATGAGTATGAAATGTTAAGCCAAGTACTAGAAGGTTCAGATATGGTTTTCATTACTGCTGGTATGGGTGGTGGAACAGGTACTGGTGCAGCACCTGTTATTGCAAAACTAGCAAGAGAGCTTGGAGCTTTAACTGTTGGTGTTGTAACTAAGCCATTTATCTTTGAAGGTAGAAAGAGAATGAGACATGCCAAAACTGGTATTCAAACTCTTGAGGAAAATGTTGATTCACTAATCACAATTCCAAATCAAAGACTTCTTCAATTGGCAGGTGAGAGTTTATCTCTTGTTGAGACTTTCATGAAAGCAGATGAAGTACTACTTAATGCGGTTAGAGGTATCTCTGACCTAATTAATACAACAGGACATATTAATGCTGACTTTGCAGACGTGTCGACTGTTATGTCTAATAAAGGTTTAGCACTAATGGGAACAGGGCTATGTTCTGGACCAGATAGAGCAATTAAAGCTGCTAATGAAGCAATTTCTTCACCACTTCTTGAAGATATTTCAATCGATGGTGCAACTGGAATTATCATCAACATTACTGGTGGTTCTGGAATGACTATGCATGAAGTAAATGAAGCAGCTACTTTAATTATGGAAGCAGCTGATGAAGATGCTGAAGTTATCTTTGGATCAGTTGTAGATGAAGAATTAGAAGACGATATCAAGGTTACTGTAATTGCTACAGGTCTTGGTGGTGAAGACTCATCAACTAGAGTTGCTCCTCAACAAGAAATGAGAAGACCTGTTCAAACAGAAGCTCCACAAACATTTGCTAAGCCAATTGTTGAAGAGAGAACTGTTGAAGTAAAGCAAGAACAGAAAGTCGAGCAACCTATTGAGCACAGAACTGAAACAATTTCTCGTCCAGCTTACTATGAATCAACTCCACAACAAGATGAAAATCTTGATGCAATGAGAGAGATTCAAATGGAAGCTCAACGTGAATCAGTTAACTACGAAACTCAAGTTGAAGAAAAACAACAATTGAGATCGAATGGGTTTGATGGAGACACAACTGATACTTCAAGTCGTCCAAGCTTAACAGATTCAATTCGTGAGGCAGCTTCTCAATATGAAGCTTCAAAATCAGAAGTTGATCCTTGGGCAAATGAAAAAGCATTAACTGGTAATAATTCAAATGCTGAAAAGTCAGAGCGTCCTAAGTCAATTGCTGAGAAATTGGGATTTATTAACTTTGATGAAGAAGAACTAGATACTCCATCTTATTTAAGAAAAGATGAAGGTCAAAATACATCAAATGAAACTTTTCGCCAATTAGAGCGATAGGATTCCCCCGAGTATATTGATGGCAACATCAAAAAAAGGGCCCTGAAAAGGGCCCTTTCTTTTTTTCTATATATTAAATTTCTTTAAGATACTAGTTTTGCGATATTTGATTTAAAGGCATCGATTAGCTCGGCCGTATCTATTTTAAAGTCTTCTGGAAGTTTTATTAGTAATTTTGAGTTATCGTGAGGAATATTTCTAAGAACTAGTCGAAAGCTTCCTTCCCAGTCTTGCCAGCTAAGCTCATATTGCCAACGAGCAAATTGTCCAGAGCCAAACTTTTGCTCACGCTTTTGAGGATCAAGAGAGTCAATTGTGTAAGATACTTTTTGCTTAAGTCCAGATGCAGTGAGTTCTTTCTCGCATTCACGAATAACTCTATCGTACTTGGCATCGAAAATAACCTCAGGTTTATTTTCTTCAATGATTTGATTAATTTGACCTCTAAGAATCTCCATGTCTGTCATAATTACCTCTTACTTTTCGAGCTGTAGCCTTTCTCTTAAATCCAGCTCTCTTTCTTTTTGAACATATAACTGTACGTATGTTTCAATAAGATCATTTGTGACATCAATCTTATATTCACATAGTATGAATGTAGGAATTTTATCATCCTTCCAAACTTTTTTCTTAAAGTTATAAATGTAGACACCTTTTTCCGGGGTCTCGCTTGTCGTTCTTTCATTTGTTATGGGGATCCAGTCGCTTGCAGAATATGTGTCGAAGTGCTCACGGCAAAGGTGTAGAGACTCAACATTAAAATAATCGTTTTCAACAAGTTCTTTTTCACAAATACTACATAGTCCCAAGATTCTTTCTTTGGTTTTGTTTTTTTCAAGCATCTGACTTATCTTATTTGTAATATCACCATCTTTTTCTTCTTCATTCTGAAAGTCTCTTTTAAATACTAAATATGCAAAGAAGCCAATAAAGGCAAGTAAGGCCAATACGATGATTGTTAACAACGCTATAATGATGATTGAATTATCCATAATAATATTCTAGATGACTTAACAAATATGAACAATGGCCAGAGGCCTATATCCTAGAATATTTTGAAAATACCGACGTGTCGCAATCCTGATTTTCTCTGATCGTTGATCGAGAGTGCCTTTTTCTTGATAGATGCTAAAGCATAATTCTTTAAGTTGGTTAAGTTGATCTTCTTCGTATGGTATTCCAAGTGCCGTGATATGAACTCTTCCGCTTGCTTTCTTTATACTGTTATTAGCAATTGAAACAAAGACAGAGCCTAGGGTTGCCATCTTTCTTCTTTCTGAGATTTTTTCGCGCTCGATTTCAATTCGATTACCATGAATTAATATTGGTGGTACTTCTTCAGTTTTATTAAGTTTAACTTCTCCATTTGCAAATATCGTTACAACATCACGATTAGCAATCTCAAGAGCTTTAGATTTTGGAAGAATCGTATTTAAAAATTCAATATGCTTTCTTATAAAATAAGTTTCACCGTGAATGGGGATTGCGATCGTTGGCAGATATGCTTCGTAAACGTCTTTTAAGTCTTCTTTTCCAGGGTGACCAGAGGCGTGAATTAAACCATTGGCACTAGTGATAACTTCTGCACCAGAACTTGTTAGTTCGTTATAAAGAAAGGCAAGTTTCTTTTCATTTCCAGGAATTGCTTTTGAACTGAAAATGAATGTATCTTTTTCATTCACTTTAAAAAACTTATCGTTACCACTTGAGATTCGTTTAACAGTACCTCTAAACTCACCTTGGCTACCTGAGCAGATTATAATCTGTTTCTTTGAGAGGTCTTGTACGCTTTCTACTTCTCTAATAAGTCCATGATCATCAAATATCTCACATTCACTAGCAATTCGAGTGTATTTTAATAATGATCGGCCATAAGTGATAACTTTAAGATTCTGTTCTTTGGCGATATCAAATATTGTTTGAATACGATGAATGTTTGAAGCAAAGCAGGTGATAAAGACTCTTCCTGGCGCATCTTTTATAAACTTAGAAAGATCGCTTTTTAACTCAGATTCTGAAGTCGTTCTTAAGGTTGAGCTCGTTATATTTGTAGAATCAAGCATTGAAATTCTATTGGTATACTTTCTTGCTAGTGATTTCATTTGCTCGAGATCAATAGGACCTTCGTATGGGCAGTTGAAGTCACTTTTAAAATCAGAAATAAAAAGAATGCCAGTATCGATCTCTTTTATTCCCAGATGTAGTCCTTTTGTATTTGGAATAGAGTGATTCACATGGACTGCATTTATTTCTATTTTATCAATTATTAATGTGTCATCTAAACGATGGATTTTTTTTGAGAGATCGAGATAATTTAACTTATCTTCTATTAATTCTTTGGCAAATTTTGGTGCGTGTATTTGGGCCTCTGGAAATTTTTCTATATAGTGAGAAATCGCACCAATGTGATCTTCGTGTCCATGTGAAATAATAATATTTGAAATTTTTAATTTTACGTCAGAGAGATCAGGGATTAAATAATTAATGTCAAAGCAATCTTCTGAAGGAAAGAGGATTCCTGCATCAATGATGATATTTGTTTCTTCGTAAGATATCAGAGTTGCATTTGATCCAATTTGTCCAACACCACCAAGTGGAGAGATTGTTAATTTTGACATTAATTGCCTTTTGTCGAATTTAGTAAAAGTTCAAACTCTTTATTTTGATCAATAAATTGTAAGAGGCGTGCAGATAAGATCTCTGATGCAACATCAGTTTCTTCACCGACTATAAAGTCAGCGTGTTGTCGTTGAGGTGCCAGAAACTTTTCATACATTGGCCTAACACTATCGTAGTATTGATTAATAACACTTTCAAGGCTTCTGCCACGTTCCGCTACATCTCGGTTAAGACGACGTGTGAATCTTATATCTGCTTCAACATGTAGAAAGCACTTTATATCTAATTGATCGCGAATGATTTGATTGAAAAGTGTGAAGATACCCTCAAATAAGATAACAGGAGTAGGCGTTAATGTAGTTGTTTTATCAAGTCTTCGACTTGTTTTAAAATCATAGTTTGGAACTTCAATTGATTGTCCTTCTTTTAGTTGGACAATGTGTTCTTGTAAAAGATCCCAATCAAAAGCTTTGGGATGGTCGTAATTTGGACGCCCTGATTTTGTATAATACTCTTTTGGTTGTTCTGGTAAGTAATATGAGTCCATAGACAACATGGATACTTTTTCTTGAGGAAGTTTTGAAATAACTTTAGAGGCAAACGTTGTTTTACCCGAGCCTGATCCGCCTGTGATCCCAATTAGCTTCATAGATTACCTTTTGAATAATGTTTTCAGTAACTTAACACGGATTTATTTCACATCAAATAAAAGAGGTGATAATCTTATAATAATTACATTTCATGCTAGTTTGAGGAATAATTAATGCCAAGATATCTGCTAATATCCCTATTTTTTATCGTAACTTCAGTAGTTTACGCAGACCCATTGAAGATCGCTATTTCCTCTTCTCCAAATAGTTTAAGCCCATTTTTTTCTACTGATGCAAATTCGCAAAACATTAATCGCCTGGTTAATGGTTCATTGATAGATTTTGATATTAATATGAAGCCAATTTGCCAGCTTTGTGAAAGTTACGAAGAATTTAGAACAATCGATAGTTATAAGATCCGTTTTAAGCTCAAGGAAAATATTTATTTCTCAAATGGTGAGAAAATAACGGCAAGAAGTGTTAAGCAATCTCATTACTACTTCACTGAGACTGAAAAAATTAAATCGATATTTCGATTTGCTTTTTCAAATATTACAGAAGTTAAGATTTTAGATAAATATACATTCGAATTAATATACAAATCATATGGCCTTGATCATTTACCAAATCTTGTGCTTTTTAAGATAATACAGATACCTAATTATAAAACCTTAGACCAGGTTGAATTAAACGATATCGTAGGTGCAGGTGATTATCGAATTACCGATATTAAACCACTTCAAATAGACTTAAAGTCGAATATAGAAGGACGCCAAGACTTAAGCTTTGTGGTTGTTAAAGACGAAACAACACTTGCTCTTAAATTAGTAAAGGGTGAAATTGACTTATCTGTATCAAATATTTCACCACGTAAGGTTAATTATTTAATCAATAAAGGTAGTGTGAAGGTTAAAAAGGTTCTAGGTACAGATTATAATTATATTGGTCTAAATCAGCGCAAAGAACAATTACAAAATCTTAAGGTTAGAAAGGCATTAAGCCATTTAATACCTCGTGAAAAGATTATTAAGTATAAGTTTAAAAACTACGCAGTCGCTTCAAATGGTTTATTTGCTAAGTCTTTTGAGAAGTTCTATTTAGATTCTCCTGTTGATAATTATGACCCGGCCAAAGCTAAGTCTTTGTTTATTGAAGCAGGTTATAAGCATAAAAATGGTTTCTGGTATAATGGTGATGGTAAGAAGTTTAAGATTACTTTTAAAACGAGTAGTAATAAGTTTCAACAAGAGTTAGTTACAATCATTAGAAATGAATTCGTCGACTTTGGAATTGATATCCAAATTGTTCCTCAGGAATGGGGGACATTTCTTAGAGGAATAAAACGTGGTGAATACGATCTCTACCTTGGACGTTGGGTCGGATTTACTGGTCAAGATATGCTTAAATTTGCTTTTCACTCTGAAAATATGGCACCGAAAGGTGCAAATCGTGTTTTCTTTGATAATAAAGAGTTCGATAGTTTAATTGCTCAAGCGGAAGATACTATTAATAAAAGCAAAGAAATTGAAATTTATAAGAAAGCAAATTCTGTCGTTAATAGAGAATACCCTTATATAAGTTTATGGCATCCAGACGTTATTTGGGTCATGAATAAGTGTATTCATCTCGATCAGGTATATCCAAACGGAAACTTTCTAGTTCTAAAGGAAATTAAAAATGTCTGTAAAAACTGAAGTTTTTAAAATTGTGACAATTGAGTTTAAAACAAGTTCTCAATGTGAGGAAGTCAACAAAATCGCTCTAAATGATTTCGAAGTTGATGGGATTGAAGAATTCTCAATGGAAGAAGAGAGAGTAGATGAGATTCTAGGGGAAAGAGCATACTCTGGTGGTGATGTACCTGAATCTGTAATTGATGAAGTCGTAGATATTTCTGCAAATGAAGATGTGAAAAAGTTTAATTACTTCTTTTTCCAAGGTGACATCTCTAGAGCAGAGGAGTTTGCAAAAGCTCTAGATCAAATGGACCTTTCTTATGAAATAAAAGAAGAAGAATATTCAGATTGGAATGAAGTTTGGAAAAAGCACTATGCACCGATCGAAGTTACAGATGAGTTGAGTGTCATTCCAGAGTGGTTTAAGGAAGATGATTATAAAACAAATGATAACAATATTTATATAATCCCTGGGATGGGATTTGGTACTGGTGAGCATGAGACGACATATTTATGCTTAAAGCACTATATGGCCGTGAAAGATGATTTCAAAGATAAGGATCTTTGCCTTGATTTTGGTTGTGGTTCAGGGATCTTGGGTATAGGTGCAGTTAAAAAGAATAATATGTTGGTGGACTTTGTGGATATTGATCCAGCGGCCCTCGATAATTGTCATGAAAATTTAAAATTAAATCTCGTTGAAGATCGGTTAAATGGACATCGCCTTATTGCAAGAAAACGTTTTAGTGTAGATGATAAATATAAGCTAGTTTTTGCTAATATTTTAAAACATGTCTTGTTGTCTGAGAAAGATCTCCTTCTGGAGTCTCTTGATGATGGAGCTTATCTAATCTTATCTGGAATTTTAAACGAACAAGTTGATGATATTCTTGAAGAGTACAAGAGCTTGAAAAAAATTGATGTACTTTCTAAAGGGGATTGGTCTGCCATCTTAATGAAAAAAGATTAATCTCAAATATAAAGGAGTCCTTATGCGTGCGATTTACACAAGAGACGATTTATCACCATCTATTGATGGAATATTGAGAATAAATGATGATCGAAGCCATCATTTAATTAAAGTTGCGCGTGTGAAAAATGGGGATGAAGTACTAATCCTTGATGGTCAAGGTGGCCGTTATCTTAGTGAAGTTATTAATTGTACTAAGAGAGAGGTTTCACTTAAGGTGAAGTCTTTTGATAAGGAAGAGAGATATTCAAATATTGATTTGGCCCTTGGCCTACCCAAAAGAGAAGCTTTTGAAAGTGCAATCAAGAATGCTACACAAGTTGGTATTAGTGCAATCTACCCATTTCGTGCAGAGTATTCTCAGTGGTCAATTAAAAACTTTTCTAGAGTTGAAACAGTCATAGAAAGTGCTCTTATACAATCAAATAACTGTTACTTTCCAAAGATAAATGAAGAAGTTAATAGTTTAGATGCGCTATTTGAGATTTTTAGCAGTTATGACTATATCTTTCTGACCACACTTTCTGATGCTGCAAATACAACTAAAGAAGCAACAAATTTAAGGAATAAAAAAATATTAATTATTATTGGTCCAGAAGGTGGACTTTCACCCAAAGAAGAAGAACTTGTATTAAAACAAAGTAATGTTTTTGGTTTAAAGTTGTCGACACCAATTTTAAAAACAGAGACTGCGGTACCAACAATCGTTGGATACATACTCGGAAAATTTGATGTTAAATAAAAAATGTGTCATCCTATTATAAGAGGGATTTGGGATGAATATTGATACTGAACAACTAAATAAAAATAAGTACAACTCAATGAATATAAATAATTTAGATGATATCGATAACTTCGATATAGAAGACATTCCATTTAAACCAATAAATGAAGGCCTCGGTTTTCATCATGGGCAAAAAGAGAAGAGAACTCTTAAGCAAACGCGTGTTGAAGTTACACCTACGCAAGCTCATGTAAACAATTTTAATAAGGTCTTAGGTCGAGAAAAGGAAATGAGTGTTCCATCTGAATTGGAAGCTTTTTACCGTAAAGGACAAGAGTCTGATATCCCTCAAGTTAATCGTGAAATTGAAATTAAAAGTAAATCGAAAGAAGTTTCTATCGTTAGAAGGTTCTTCTCTTATGTAATTGACATGAGTGTATCGACAGTGATCTTTGCTGTTATTATTTCTTCAATGTTCTTCATGACATCAATTCCATTAGAATCTTTTGTTTCATTAACACTTAAAAACTCTAGCTACCGTTATTTGATCGCTCTATTTGTTTTAATTCATTTAATTTATAGAATCACTTCTGTTTATCGACCGACTCTTGGTCAATATATTTGTGGTGTTAAGCCAAAGCAATCAAATGAAGCAGCTTTTAATACGATAATTGAAAGAACGCTATTTGAGTTTTTATCAATACCTCTTCTTGGGATTCCATATATCTTTGGACTGGATAAGAAGTTCTTTGGTAACAACCTAAAGAAGAATAAGTAAGATGAGTTACGAAGACGCTAAAGATTATGTAAATAAACATTTCAAAGACAAGAAGGTTGTTTTCACTAATGGATGTTTCGATATTCTTCATCGAGGTCATTTAATGTATTTAAATGAAGCTCGAGCGCTAGGCGATGAGCTTATTATAGGGTTAAATTCAGATGCTAGTGTAAAACGTCTTAAAGGTGATGATCGTCCTGTTAATAATGAAGATGACCGTCTTTATATGCTTGAAAATCTAAAGGCCGTAAGTAAGGTTTTTATTTTTGAAGAAGATACTCCTTATGATCTCATAAAAGCAGTAGAACCAAATATTTTAGTTAAAGGTGGCGATTGGGCCGTTGATCAAATTGTTGGACACGATATTGTGACTGGCAATGGTGGTAAGGTTCTAAGCTTAAACTTTGAAGATGGTTACTCAACGACTAATCTAATTTCAAGAATTCAAGGCCGCTCATAGGTGTATCTACACAAGTTTACAGACCACTATCTGATATCAAACGAAGTTTCACAAATATTGATTCCCTTTGAACATTTATTAGTCTCAATAAAAGCTTCGTTAAAAACAGGCTTACCTGTAATTATCCTTTATCATCATCATGAATACGATTTAGCAAAACTTAAGAGTAAACATTTTATTCACAATGATAAACTTTCATTTATTAATACTTCTCTAAAAAATCGATTTGAGACACATTGTAAAATCAGTAACCTTAGTGAAATGCTCCAGTATATGCTTGAGTTGAACACTCGGCTATCTTAAAAAAACTTAACTTTTTTTCCACTTTTATCTCAAGAATATTTCCGAGTAACCGTTATGGGTATTACAACCAGTTGGGACTGGTTGTTTGGGATTTAATTGTTGAGACAAGGAGTTTCAACGCAAATTACACAAGGAGGTTGCTTATTCGAGGAGAATAGTAATGGGATTAAGAATTAACACGAACACACAGTCAATTGCAGCACAAAGAAGTTTAGGTCAAGTTAAGAGAGCACAAGGTGAATCTTTAAATAAGTTAGCATCTGGTTCTAGAATTAATAAAGCCTCAGACGATGCTGCAGGACTTGCGATATCTGAAAAGTTAAGAGCAAACATCAGAGGTACTCAACAAGCAGCTCGAAATGCTGGTGATGGTATCTCAATGATTCAGATCGCTGAAGGTGGGATGAACGAAGTATCTAATATTTTAGTTCGTCTAAGAGAGCTTTCAGTACAATCTGCATCGGATACAATTGGTGATACTGAACGTGAATTTACTGATAAAGAATTCCAACAACTAACTAAAGAAGTTGATAGAATTGCAGAGTCAGTACAATTTAACGGTACATCACTAATCAATGGTGAAGGTTCAGAAAAAGAATTCCAAATTGGTCTTAATAATGATGAGACGAATGACAGAATTAAGTATGATCCATCAGCAGTATCAGTAAAAACAGAAGACCTTGGAATTGGAGGACTTTCTGTTGCTACTAAAGGTGATGCTCAATCTAACCTTGAGGCTATCGATAAGGCCATGACATCTGTATCAGGTGGACGAGCGGAGCTAGGGGCTTTACAAAATAGACTACAGTCTACAATTAATAACCTAGAGATCTCTAACGAGAACATGAGTGCCGCAAATTCACGAATCAGAGATACTGATGTAGCAGCTGAATCAGCAAACCTAGCGAAGTCAAATGTACTTACTAGTTCTGCAACTTCAGTTCTAGCTCAAGCTAATACTTCGAGCCAGTCTGCACTTAGACTAATCGGTTAAGAAAAAAACCAAAATCGAATGCAACACTTCAAGGGCCCTCTAACGAGGGCCCTTTTATGTTCAGGATGAACGGTATGTCGGCGGGAGGCAGGAGCCGGAGCCGACCTCAATGCAGTCTAAAAATCTATCTTAAAAACAGCAAAGCCATGCTTTCGCATGGCCCACTAGAATCTTGAAAGAGCTGAATCTCAGGAGAGAGGTTAAGCTCATAAAAAGTATAACTAACAAACCTGTTCATAAATATGAGATAAGTCATAGAATAATGACAAATTTATGAGTCACTTTTCGCGATTATATGCAGTTATATTTATTGAGGTTGTGGTTTTTAAGTACCTGAATTTATAGTAGTGGCCATACTTTTCTCCAAATATTCGAGGGATTTACTAAAGTATTTACCCGAGTGTTCCGAACAGGTATCTGTGAACACGAGTTTCCCTGAATGGTATTTCAGTAGGACGTAGGAAAGGAGAATAACATGGGTTTACGTATTGCTACTAACACTGCAGCTCAAACGGTGCAGAAAAACATTAAACAAACAGGTAAGGCCTCAACAGAAGCCTTGGAAAAATTATCAAGTGGTAAGAGGATTAATAAGTCCGCCGATGATGCTGCCGGTTTAGCAATTGCTAAGAATATGGAAGCACAGGTAAAGGGTTTAAGACAGGCTTCTCGAAACGCAAATGATGGTATCTCAATGGTGCAAACTGCTGAGGGTGCCATGAACGAAACAAGTAATATTCTAGTTCGTCTAAGAGAGCTATCAGTGCAGGCAGCATCGGATACTATCGGTGATACTGAACGTGGTTTCTTGGATAAAGAATATCAGCAATTAGTAGAAGAGGTTGATCGTATTGCAGAGTCAACAAAGTTTGGTTCTATTAGCCTCTTAAATGGATCTGGTTCAGAAATGGATATTCAGGTTGGTACATTTGCTGGAGAAAGTGGTCAGATTCAATACGACCCTTCTCAAACGAATGCAACAGCTTCAGCTCTTAATATCTCAGGGCTAAGTGTTTCATCTAAGGATGATGCTAGATCATCGATGGAAAATGTCGATGAGGCGATTACAAGTCTTTCTGAGCAACGTGCAAATTTAGGTGCGATTCAGTCGAGACTACAGTCGTCAGTTAATAATTTAGAGATTCAATCAACGAATCTAGATGCTTCTAGGTCTGTTATTGAAGATGCTGACGTGGCATATGAGTCATCACAATTAGCGTCGGCTAATATTTCTAAGCAAGCTGGTGTTTCTTCATTAGTACAAGCGAATAACCTAAATTCGCAAGCGCTTAGATTAGTAGGTTAATAATAATTTTGGAGTAGCGTGGGGGAAGATCCCCCCTCCTTTCTTAAATAGGCTCAGGAAAAGTTCTTGGGCCTATTTTAATAGACGGTTTGATATGGATAAAAAGAAGTTTGAACAAGATATTATTGAGTCAATTAACGAGGATAATGAAGTTATTATCTGGGATGTAATTGAAAATAATATTCTTAGACTTCCCGTTAAGTTTAAGAGTCTCAACTCCTTTGCATCTAAATTATTTCTTACAATAGAGGATGGACTTAAAGATAGCTTGGCCCATTTTTTAAGAGGTCCGGGACTACTTAAGTTTTACATACCTGAGCTTCAGTTAGCATTTGTGAGTGAATTAAATGCTGTCCATGGGACATCCTTAGAAGTTTCATATCCAGTAAAAGAAAAACGACTCGAAAGAAGGGAGCATAAGAGGTTTGAGCCCTTAACTCCACATTATGCAAAATTTCAAAACCTTAAATATGAAATATACGACATAAGTAAAGGCGGACTTTCTATTGTATTAGGCTCTTCGCAATATGAACAATTATTTCAATTAAAGAATGATACTTTGAATTTTACAATCGAATTCGCAAAAGAATCAGTTCATGTAAAAGGGAAGGTTGTTGATACGAAGAAGATTAAGCCCTATCAAATTTCACGATTTCCATATGGTGCATATCGTTTAGCTGTTCAAGTTGAGGATAATCCAGGATACAAAAAGGAAGTGAAAAAGCTTCAAGATGGCTGTGATAAGCTTTTAAAAGATCTTCTTTGATTATTGGATGAAATCTTCTATGATTAATTAATATGGCCGATTATGTAATTTCAGATATTCATGTCAAATGGGATATGACCAATTCTGAACCACTTAAAAAATTCTTAGAAATTGACTTTAAACCAGAAGATCGTATTTATTTTCTAGGAGATATATTTGATTTAATGGTGGGAAGCTATGATGAGTATGAGGGACACTATGATTGGTTCTTTACTCGTATAAAAGAATTAGCAAAGGCCGGTCTTAAAATATTCTATATCCAAGGTAATCACGACTTTCATATTGAAGAGCTCTTGGCCAAGAGTGGGATAATAGTAAAATCTAAACCTTTTGTTGAAATTATCAACGGCCAGAAGGTTCTCTTTTGTCATGGTGACGAAATTGAAATTGAAAACTTTAATTACAAAATATGGCGTGCATTTATTAGAAGTTATCCATTGGCCTTAATTTCAAAATATATTTTCAATTATAAAATTGTGAAAAAAATTGGGGATTATTTATCTCAAAAAAGTAGAAATAGAAATGAGAAACGCTACGGAGAAACTCAAAAAAACGATCATATACGTGATAAGTTTCGTCAATCTGCTTTGATTGCCAGTAAAAGTTATAATGTCGACATTATAATATGTGGCCATAGTCACTATATGGATAGTTACCAAGGTGATAGTTTTGAATATTATAATTGTGGTTTTGTACCTGCTACAATGAAATACTTAAAAATTACAGAAAGGTATGAATTATTACCGCTGTAAGCTTTCTAGCGATGTCCATACTTAAACTTTTCTTTTAATGTCCTAAAATAATTTCTTTCTTCATTAGCATAGAAGTTTACATAATGTGTTCTTGATTTTTTAATGACAACTTCATCTTTGGCCTCTAAGCGAAATTCTTCCTGTCCATCAATTGTTAAGTAGATATCGTCATGTCCTCTTGGAATTATGATACTGATTACTTCACTGTCAGGTAAGACCATTGGCCTATGTGTTAAGGCGTGTGGACAAATAGGGGTAAGGACAACTCCTTTTACACTAGGGTGAAGAATTGGCCCGTTGGCCGCTAGTGAATAGGCCGTTGATCCAATTGGTGTGCTCACGATTAGTCCGTCACCTGCAAGATTATAGATACTTTGACCATTGGACTCTAGTTCTAAATTAAACATTCTAGAAATACCCGATTTAGTTATAACGGCATCGTTAAGAAAGTTGAACGTAAACGGTTTCTTACCCTTTCGTTGTATCTGAGCTTGATACATTTGAACTTTTCTTGTCTTAAGTTTGCCCTTTAGCGCAAGCTCTAGTCCATCGTAAAAATCTTGTTTGGAAAACTCTGCAATAAAACCAAGGTTGCCCATATTGATTCCAAAGATATTAACTTTCTTAATGTTTTTACCTCTGGCTATTCCAATGAGTGTGCCATCGCCACCCATTGTTATAATTAGTTTACATTTTTTAGATATTTCATCTCGATGAATATAATTAAAATTCTTAGTTGTTGAGCCTTTGAATATCTTCTCTATCCTGTTTTTTTGAGAGTCTTCAAAGAAAATATCAACCTTTCTTCTCTTAAGCCAATTGGTAAGGTTAGGTAGTACTGTATTAAACTCAGTAATTACTTTTGGTTTTAGAATGATAGCTACTTTATTTATTGTGGCCATGCTTACCTCAGCTTAGAACTTCATTTATAAATTGATTGATATCGTTAAAAGGTTTTTGTATGACCTTACAACCATATAATGAAGCTTTTTGTACAATCTGATCAGAACTATATGCCGTAATAATATAAAATAAATTGGCAATCTCATCTTCGTTATACTTTGTTTTCGATTCTTCTATTATATCAAATCCAGTGATATCTTGAAGCATTAAATCACAAATGATTTTGTCGTATGAATTATTTTTAATTAATTCAATTGCTTCTTTGCCGCTAGCGGTCGATTCAACCTCTGCACCTTTACGCTTTAATAAAGTTGAGATGGTTTTTTGTATTAGTAGTTCGTCTTCAATGACTAATATTTTCAAAACGATACCTTTGGAAGTGTTAATCTAAATTTCGCACCAAAGTCTACATCCATTAGATTAATATCTCCATTAATCTTCTTTAAAAGAGTTTTACATATGGCAAGTCCTAAGCCTGTACCTGTTTCTTTAGTTGTAAAGAAAGGGGTGAAAATCTTATTTTTTATATTCTCAGGAATTCCGTTACCATTATCCATAATGTCGATATGTATATCATTACTATTTTCAATGACTTTAATTTCGATTTTACCATTATCAACATTTTCATTTGTGAGTGCTTGAGAACTGTTAATAAGTAGATTAAATATAACCTGACTTAATAGAGTACCATTGCTTTTTATTTCAATGTCATTTTCCATCTCAAAGACAACTCGATGTGCTCTAGATTCAGACTTAGTTAATGTTATAGTTTCGTTAATTAAACTTTTTAAAGAAATCAGAGCTAGTTTCTCATCGTCTTTATAGAGATTTGAAAATTCTTGTATAATTGCTTGTGATCTTTTTACACTATTAGATATGTGCGACAGCGTATCTTTGACATCAAAGTCATTAGTTTGATCCATTAAGAGAGTGTGTGAAAGATCAATTCCAAACAGAGGATTACTCAATTCGTGTCTGAGAGTATTTAATAATTCACCCATGAGAAGAATTCTTTCATGGTGAAGAGAGCTCGTATCGTGTTGTGCAGCTTCCAAGTCCTCTTCTGTGATTGAATTACCTTCATCGTTAAAGATCACTGTTTTTATGGGGAAGTTATTTATTACATTTGCTTTTTCAAGTTCTACTTTCTTCTTGCTGACACTCGTTATGATTTTAAAAATTTTTGGTATTTGCTTAATTATGTAATTGTTAAACTTAAGGCGGTCATCGTCTGATAAAGGAAAGAGGTCATCTCTTGAGAGTAAAAATATTGTATTAAAGTCTCTAAATGAGAGCTCTTTAGCAAGAAAGTGTCCATCAAGCTTTATATGTTTATTAAGCAGCTCTTTTTGATCAAAAGACTTATTTTTACTTTTTCTAACCTTGGTAAAAAGAGTGTTGAAAAATGCTGGGTCTTCAAAGCTTTCATAATACTCGCTATTTTTATATGAAAGAGAGTAGATATTTGTAGTTCCCTTTTCGTGAATTAGTACCTGTGAAGAAGAAAAGCCTGGAAGCTCTGGTGTATTTGTAAATGATTTAACTAGGGTGCGAAGATTGTCTTTCTTCTTAAATTCGTACTCTTTTGAGAAGTCATTTTCAAGAATAGAGCTTGTATTAATAATTTTAATGAATAAATCATATACGTTTTGTAAGGTGAATTTTTGATCATTTATCTTTGCTACAACTTTATTGTTCTTAGCAGATAAGAGAAGTTGAGAGTTCTTTTTCGCAAGTAAATTAGAAAGTCCATCTTGATTTAAATACTCCAAGATGGACTTTTCTAAATAAATATTTAGATGTTGATTTTCGATTGTTGAATTAGAGGTATTGCTTTTTCTTTCCACTGTTTTAGATTATCCATTAGTTCGTACTCTAGCAAGTCAGAAAGCATAACGATATCGTTCTTCTCTCTAGCTGGAACTAGGGCCTTAATAACTGAAAACAGGTGGATTTCAAGGTTTTTAACCATTTCATTGTCTGCGAAGAATTCTGGATTACCTTTTCTGGCAGTAGCATGAATTCTTGTGATTAAATGGATATATAGCTCTAAAACTTCAATTAGATCAGCAAAGTATAAATTTGCTTCATCTATATTGCCTTTGTTAAATTCTGCAGTTGTAATGATTATCTTATCTAATAATTGATCAATATATCCAAGACAGTCATCAAGCGCTTCAAATGCAATCTCATAAGAGTTTTGAATTCTAAGGCTTGGGTAGTTTAATTCTGCAAGAGTATTATCGAGAACCTCTTCAACGTGATTTAACGCATAAGTTTCTCCATCAATTACAACTGCTGTAATTGATTCATTATTAGACAGTCCTCCGTCACTTTCAACTGCGCTAATCGCTTGGCGTAGCGTGATAATATCCCCATCGAGAGAAAAGCTATCATTTCCTAGTTCTAAAGTAATCATACGTTATCCCTTGCAGCTTCCGGCTGCTTTTTAATAAGAGAGCACTTTTCAAAAAACTCATAGAGCACACTACAAAGTAGTGAGACTTCGTTGTAAGTAAAGAATGCTGACTCTGATAATTTTACTAAATTATGTCCTTGTAGATTGTTTTTCGCTACTTTAGCGTAATCGACAACTGGTGCAAGTAGAGGATATGAGCTTAGTATCATATCACTAAGAGTGTCGACTTCATCAAGCTTTGCAGAAAACTTCTTAATTTCTTCGAGGCTTGGTGTGTTTTTACTGATTTCTTCAATAATGTATCTTGAATACTTTTTACCAAACTCTGAAAGCTCAAATAGTGCCTCAATACCTTTCGTATGAGACATTAACTGTGCTTTAGCTTCACTATTAATAACAGGGATATCCATGCTAATGTTAGCTTCAGTAATAATGCTAGACCACGCAATGTGATAGAAATTTCGCATAATCTCTTTTGCATTTTGTTCCTTATGTAAAAGTTCGTTAATTGTTACATCACCATTTGCAAGCATATCTGTTTTATAGAGATTTAACTTGTTTATAGAAAGTGTAGAGCAGCTATTGTGTAGCTCTTCTATATTAATTAAGTTCTTTTTAAGTAGTTGCTCAATACATTGATAAGTTACGTTATATGGTAATTCATCACTTTTTTGTCTTGGTGCCAGGTTGTAGTTATCAAGTGCATATGGAGTGGTTTCATGAGGCCTAACAGGTCCTAGTGAGATTGTAAGAGACTTTACATTCTTATAGCTTAATAAGTTACCAATCATTGAATCGTGTCCAACGAATAGGTAGTTTTGATCAACTTTTTCATAAAGCTCTTGTAGCTCTAAACCTAACCATTGATCGATTCTATCTTTAAATGAGGATAGAAGTTCTGAGTTTACGATCTCTTCTGTTTTTGTCTTATCTAGAGAACTTCCACAGATAATCACTTTAGTGTCTTTGTTTCTTTTTAAAGTTTGATAGATTACTTCCACCCATCTATTCGAAGTCCATTGTTTAGACTCTTGTGAAGTGAATGGGTGAATAAGAACATGACTTTTTTCTTCATTTGAGTATTCTTTATTGCTCAAGTGAGTCATTTTCTTATTAACACCAATGATATTTGCAAATAAGTCAACAAGGTTAAAAGGGTTGAGATCTCCTCTCATAACTGTTGAGTATAGGTATTGTGACCACTTATCCTGAAGTACTCTTTCATGCATTAGGTTAAAGTATGGTCCAACTTTGTTTTCAGATTTAATAAGAGTGTGAAGATATGTTGATGATTTAGAAAAAGCAAGATTGATAGATACATCAATTCTTTCATCGTTTATTTCGGCCATTTGTTTTTTAAGATTAGATAGAGCGTCTTTCGTACTATCAGCTCCAACCATGGCAGATTTGTGATCAATTTGAATGATCTTATCAAAATACTTATTAAGGATGAATTTAATTGGTTCACTAAACTTCTTTCTTGCAATTAAGATGACTCGAAATTCAGGATGATTTTCTTTCATGAGTCTTATTGCATGTGTTGTTTGTAGAAGATCTCCAATTCTTGTCGTTTGGATAATCGCAATTGTCTTTTTTACTTCATCAGAATGATCATTTTGTGTTTTGATTGCGTTCATAAATACCTCTATTGCTCTTCTTCTAGGATTGAACATAGGTATAAAAAGGCCATGTCGTCCTCTTTTAGCGTCTCACGCTTTATTTGCAGCTCTTTTATTCTTTCTAATTCAGAAAAGAAGTCTTTTTTAAAGTTATTCTGATCTTGATTCATGTATAAAGTCCTTTGCCGATTCTGTACGAATCTTGCTGCGATTTTCTCTTATGAGATTTGAAACTTCTTTGACTTGTTCAAATTGAATTTGTAAGTCGTTTTTAAGTCCAATTAGTGTATTTTCAATTTCTTCTATAGTCGGATTGTCTATATTACTTATTTTTGCTTTATAAAATAAGAAAGGTAGTGAACAGTAGTCAGACGCACTAGCTATATAACGATTCATCTCTAATAACTTCTCATTTAGCTTTTGACTGTCTTTAGCTAAGGCCGTTTTTATTGCTGCTAATACATGACGAGATGATTTGATTAATTCACCTTGTGTTTGCTCTAGCCAGCTTGAAGTGAAGTTCAAGTTAGATTCGATTATCCCATGGCTAGAAAGGCTTTTTCTTTCAACTTTTCTTAAAATAAAGTCTCTTGAAAGATAACGAGAGATTTCAATCTCTGCATCAAAGCGTCCTTCAATATTTTTATAGAAAGTACCAACCTCGTCATTTTCAGGTCGATAGACTGAGATTTCTTTGTTTTCTAACTTTGCATCTGTGAAACCTAGATAATATTTTTCGAGGCCATAAATGATATCATTAGCTTTTATAACTTCGTTACTTCTTACTTGTTTTTCAGTGTGAACACTTGCTGTATATGTGAAATCACGATCTTTTAACCTTGGAGTCATAATAATGCTCTCTGGGTTTACTGTTCCTTGTTTTAAAAATGGTGAAGGACCCATTGATAATTCTATTAAAGGAACATCGAGTATATCAGCGACATGCTTAATAGCTGTATCTGGAGTTACTAAAATATCGCAATTAATTAATACAGAAGGAAGCGCCGTGAAAGGAGCCTCTATCGTTACTGCTTTCTTATCAAGTTCTGAATTAATTTTGTTTGCAAAATTTCTTTCTTCCGACGTTGGAGCAATTAATAGAAGTGGAATAGTATCAACTCGATTATTTAATTCATTAATAAGTTTGATAAGCTCACTTCTTTCGATCATTTTGCTGAGGTTAGATGCCGTAAGCTGTAAACCAATTATTTTAGGATTATTTTTACTCTCTGATTTGCGCATCTTTAGGAAGTTTTGATGGCAAACCTTATTGTATTCATTTGAAACATTTAACGAGTTAAATGAGTTGTTTTCTTTTAAACAGCACATCTTGTGGTAAGTATCGTTAAAGTTTATAGGTGTATATTTTTGTTGAGTTAAAATATCATTAAAAACAATAGACCATTCATTTGAATAATTTACATTACAATGTGTATCAAATTTTATGCCTTTGTATTCCTTTGCTAGGTAAGATGTAAGGCTTGTTGAAATTCGATCATTAGAATAATTGATAACTAAATTCCAACCCTTGTTGATTTCCTTAATCGTTTTACCAAATTCATCAAGAGCAAAGCCATCAGAATATATTTTATTCTTTTTATAACTAACAATTCTTTTGCGATCGAGAGTGAAGATTTGCTTTATGCCACCTAGTGTTTGAGCAGAAGTTTCAAATTCTTTATTTATTAGAATTGAAATATTTGAATCTGGGTGTTTGTATTTTAAAGAAGAGATGAGTCTTCCCATCTGAAAAATGTCACCATGTCGCTTGAAATTTATTATTAGTATATCTTTCATCTTATCCTCGTGCCTTATCCTTGCTTAATGATTGCATCAAAAGCAAGTAGCAAAAAGTCGTTCTTATTTTTAAATTCACTTGTTTGATAAATATTTTCTTCAATATATTCGTCGACGCTCAAGTTTTGATTGCCATTATAAAGTAGGGTCTTAAGCTCTGCTGACTTTATATGTTCAACACATTCAGAGATTCTCTTATCTGCTTCAAAGTCTAGAAATGCCTTGTAGAAATCTGTGTATAAAGAAAATGAAGGAGCATGTGTAAGAATCGTTGGTTTCGACGAAAGGAATGTAACGACGCTTTTTTCTTTATAAATATTTGCAACTGAGTCAGTTGCATAAACTTCGATATTCTTATTTGGAAATAGATTATTTTTAATGCATTCAGAATATGTTTGCTCATTAGGCTCTATAACGATGACCTTATAGTTTTGACCATGATAGCTCTCAAGTAGCTTACACGCTTCATACACATGATAGGCAAAACCTAGCCCTAATATTAGAAGATGATTATTTTCTTTAAGTTGATGTTCGATGTTGGCGATTATCTTTTTAGCTTCTTTAGCTGGGTGATAATTAGAGTGTAGGTGAACACCATTAATTACTGGAACCTTTAAATTACTTCGAGATTGTTTTATCTCGTAACTTTCAATATTTAAAAATGATAAAGACTTTGGATTAATTTCCTGACTTGAATTTTTTGCCAATTCCATAATTTCCTCTTCCTAAGGGATAATGGGTAAATATAGGTGAAGCTCTTTCCTAGAGCTCCACCAGATTATACTATACTTTTGATTAAGCGGGCAAACAGGTCGAGTATTACCTAGTCTTTGTATTATTTAGGTTATAACCCTGAAACTGTTTACGTGTTTTGTAGACGTTAGAGATTTCTCTTGTAGTTGACTCTTTTGCTTGGGATAGTTCTTCGAGACATTGACGATCAAGCTCATCATTTTTTTTAACTATTTCTGTTACATCACTAATCCAGGACTTGAATACATCGATTTCAGAACTAGTATAATGAGTCGAAGCGCTCTGTAATTTACTTTCGATTTCATCTTGAAGTAGCCTAACGATATTGATTAAACGCTCTCGGTTATCAGCGATCTGCTCCACGCTTTCAAAATTGCCTGATTGACTATTCTTTAGCATGGATTGTGTTGCATCCACGAGTACATTCATCAGGTCAAGATGACGCATGATTTTACCAGCGAGGCTATCAAAATTGGCCATTATTTTGCCTTCTGTTCTGCTCTTAATTGCTTGATGGCCTGTTGCCAACCTTCATATAGAGTCGTTAATACATCGAGTACACCTTTTAATGGTTCTTTATCGATCTTGATATTAGCTTGTGTACTTGAATGTAGCATATAGTCATAAAGTGACGACAATTCATTGGCAACATCTCCACCAACTTCAAAGTCTAGACTACTGTTGAGTTCAATAATAATGTCCTGCAGCTTTCCAATGTATTGGCCCTTTTCTGCAATATCCTTTTTTTCAATTGCTTCAATGGCCTTCTTACAATTCTTAATTGCAGCTTGATAAAGCATTAGTAGGATTTGTTCCTTACTTGCTGTTTTTACAGATGTTTGTTTGTAAGCACCTAAACCGTAACTCATTTAATTCTCCTTACTATCCCATTGGCGAAGGTGCGCCACCTAGGCCAGCACCTTGTGCCTTAATTCTTGACATTGTTCCTTCTAATCGAGCGAACTTATCTTTTAAGTTTTTTTCTTTTTGCTGTAGCATATTTTCTCGCTGAGCAATTCTTCGGTCGATTGTTTCAATATTATTATCTAATGAACGTTTTCTTGATGATAATAGACCATTTGGAAATTGTAGAAGCTGACCAACAGTTTCTTTAAGATTATCAATGAAACCATTCGTTTTAGTTCCATCTTCATAGCGTCCAGTTAAAACCTCCGCTACGTGATCATAATCCTTTTCCATCTCACTTTTAAATTTTTCTTGATCAAATTCTAAAAGACCTTCTCTTGTAAATTGAATACCGATATTTCCTATACGGGATGTTCTTCCATCAACTTTAATATCTTTAAAGATTGTATTTCGAATTCTTGATTCAATAGACTGTAGTAGGATATCCCCACCTAGTGTTCTAGATGTATCCGTATTCTCATCCATGGTATTTTGTTGTTTAATAAAAGAAAGAACACCATTGATTTGTTCAATTAGTGAGTTGATCTTTTCACCAACTTTCCCAGCATCCTCACTGATATTTATTGTAAACTCTTCACCTGGCTTCGCTTTTTTTAGATCAATTGTTACACCCGGAATAAGTTCAGCTGCTTTATTTTCAGGGAGTTCAATTTCAAAACCATCAAGGGCAACAATTGCATCTTGGGCCTCTCTTTCAAACTCAATATAAAAGTCTTGCTCTCCATCGACAAAGTAGAAGTATGGAAAGTCAGCCTTATTGATATCTCCAGTGTCTTTAAGGGAGAGAATTAGTCTCCACGGTGTATCTGAGCCGGAGCCATCATTAACAACACTTGCTCTAAGGCCTGCGTCGTCATTTTTATTGATTAGCTTTGCAACAGACTTAAGTGAAGCATTATCTGCATCAATATAAATCTCTTTATTTTCGCCGTTTGGTAATGTGTATTGGATAAATCCTACACCGATATAGCTCTCGTCTGGATCAGCAAATCCAGAGGTCATTGCCGATGACTTTTGTGCAAGCTGTTTAACTTCAAATTGATAGGTCGCAGGCTCTGCGATGTTCTTGTCAGCACTGATTTCTACGATATCATCGTTACCAACAACTTCCAGCTCTCTTAGGGATCTCGCACTACCGTTTTGGAGGAGTGTACCACGCATGGCCTCAACAAGAGATGAGAGTTGCTGAACAAGAGCTTTCTTGTCCTGAATCTTTCCCTTGCGCGCTTCCATATTATTAATAGGTATACGCTCAGCTTTCATGATTTGCTGAACAATATCCTTTGGAAGGCCGGTGTTAATGGAGCCCATTGCTATAGACAAAAAATCCTCCTGATTTTCTACGTGAAATTCCTTTTCACGCAAGTCTCCAACACTGATTTTATCATACTTGAGGTTTTTTTTCCGCTGCATCATTAGTGGAAGAATTTTCTTTGTCTGAGATCTTCGTCAATTGGCATCTTGGAGGTTATAATAGGTAAATCCCTGAAAATAAAAAACCCGCCTGTTAAGACGGGTACTTTTCGAGAAAGTAATTTTGGGATTGGGATTTTGTACTAAATTTATCGGGTATTATGGTGAAAACTTTAGAAAAAAAGTCGGATATTTTCGTTGAAAAAACTAAATTCTTGTCATTTCGGCTAGTTACATACTTTACGTTTCTGCTACTTCCAATTTATTTACAAAAAGAAGTGAACTTAGCACCAATTTGGCAAATTATAGCCATGATCTTCTTTTCTATGTTCATTGTTTCTCAATGGTTCCTTCTAGGTAAGGAAATTGATCATCGTTTAAAAATTTATTTTAAAGTGAACTCCTCAATCGATAGGGTGGTTTATCGTCTCTTTATGGGGATGTTCTTTATGGCCATCTATTTTAACCTACTAAGTCTCCTCCCTCATAAATGGAGTTATAATATATTTTGGGTTACGTGGGTTGTTATGGGCCTATTTTATTCATGGCCCACTCGTGGAAAAATTATTAAAGAGTCTGTTTCGACTAACTTTCATGAGTATCGCTATTTAGATAAATTCGAAAAGACAGTTCTATTTTTAACTGTTGTGATGTTCTTTACATCACTTCCTGAACTACCAAACCTTTTTTCAACTGGCTCACTTCGTTTATTCTTTGACCCAGGTGAAAAAGTATCGGGTGCCTTTTGGAACTTTATTTCTATCAATTACATTCCTTTTAGTAAGTATCCACAACTTCTAAATTTATCTTGGTCTGTTCATTTTTACTTTGTGACAATGTCTTTATTTTTGATGACTTTCTATGCTCTGCTGAGAAACTTTGTCTCTCGTAGGCTTTCGTTACTTGGAGTTTTTGCCTTAGTCTCTTCGTGGTCATTTTCTAAAATCTTGGCCAATAATTTTGGATTTACGCTTCTAACAACTTTCTCTGTTGTGTGGGTATGGTCAACTCTATGGTCGACTAAGAGTTCAACTTATCGCTCTGGTCTCTTTATTGGTCTACTCGGTGCCTGGGGTACTGTTATTGATAAATCCAATATCATCTTATTAGTTGTACAACTTCTGCTAATTCACTTTGTATTCTTAAAAGAAGAGACATACTGGTATCGCAGACAATTTTTCAAATATACTTTATTAGGTGTTTTTCTTTCAATTTCATTATTCTTTTTCTCAACAAGTAACGTTTCTGTACAGATGATTGAGAGTATAAACATTATCTATGCGGAGCTTACGAGACTCTTTTTTAGAAAGTCATTTTTCATACTTTCTATCTTTGGCCTAGGTGTATTTATTTATAAGTTAATTGGGCAAACTAGAAGCGAAAAAAACCAAGTTTTAAATATCTCGCATGATTTATCGATGAAGGTTGCTATATCAATTCTATGCCTTATCTTGATCGATATTCTATTTAGTTCACGAACATTTCAGGACTTTTCTATTTTATGGCCTCTGGCCTTCTTCAGCGTACTCTTAATCGAAGTTATTTTTCAAAAAATTCGCCACCTTAGAAGTCGTCGCAATATGATCTATGCTGTCTATATCATCATTTGCTTATTGGATTCTCACTTTGAGGGACGTGTGAAGATCTTATTGCGTACAATAGGAGCAATTGACTAAATTGCTCACTCTTAAATCGCTATCTTTATTTGAGATTTAATTTATAATTAAGATAACGTTAACGATGAAAGGGAGTTTCATCTGTTTAAATCTCATATAACAAGACAGTTATTTGAAGAGTTTTCTGAGTCCTACAAGATGCGAAGAGAAGCATCTAATTCCAACGAGCCATTTGTTTTAGTTGATCCACTTGATGGTAGCATCAAGCTGATTGCTAGTTCATTCACATATGATGATGGTGAAGAGTACGGTGCTATTTTAGCAAGTACTGATGAGTTGGAATATATGGTAACGTCAGAATAATCTTATGGGCCAGAAATGGCCCTAAGACCTTTAAAATAAGTATTATTGTACATCTCGTACAAGGGGCGTTTATCCCCAAATTTCTTACAATAAAATTCTAAAAATATTGTTGACAAGCTTTGAAAGCACTTTGAAATGTGTATATGTTGATAACTTGGTGTTTTTTGTTGGTAAGTTGGTTCGCAACCTGTCAAAGTATGACATCACTACGCAACATAGATGGTAAAGTATTGAAAATAAGGGATTTCATTAGTAAAAGTAAAGACAGTGAAAAATAACCAACGATTATAGTCAAGTGTGGATAACTCTGTTAATAATGTTAGTAAAAAACCTGAGTCAATAAGTTTTTTCACAAAATAAAAAAATATTTTGCTCTCAGATGTAAGAAAATATAGATGCGCTTACAAATTAGCATGAATTCAGTTCTGCAAATAATGTTTAGCTAATAGTAAGTATAAGGTTGAGGTCATGACGTTTAAAGTTAAGGATTACTATTATAAAAAGGCCAAGAAAGAGAACTTTCTTGCTCGCTCAATTTATAAATTAGAAGAGATTGATAATAAGTATAAAGTTATTAAGAAGGGTAATAATGTTCTTGATTTAGGTTATTTCCCAGGCTCGTGGATGCAGTACACGAGTAAGAAGATTGGGCCAGATGGCTTTGCTGTCGGTATCGATATCAAACCAGTCAATAAGAAACTTTTAGGGGTTAAGAATATTAAACTCTTTGAAAAGAGTATTTTTGATGTAACGACAGTAGAAGAGCTTGATTTTGATGATCGCTTTGATGTTGTTATTTCTGATATGGCCCCTAATACAACGGGTGTTCGATCAGTTGACCAGTTAAGGAGTTTAAACCTTATTGAGCAGGTTTTTCATCACTTACCTGTCTTTTTAAAGCCTGGTGGAAACTTTGTTATTAAAGTATTTGATGGCCATGAGGCGCAAGTCTTTTTAAAATCACAAAAAAACATTTTTAAAGAATTCCATTTTTTAAAGCCAAAATCGACACGATCGGTAAGTAAGGAATTCTTTGTGATTGGTAAAGGCTATAAAGGTGATCAAAAAGTATAAATTTATCTATAAGTATTTACTAATCTTGGCCCCACTTGCCTTGATTGGTTTTTTCTTTTTAGGAAAAGAAGAGAATAAAAAAGCAAAAGTTGAAAGTAAACCAAGTGTTATTAGTGATCAGCAACTAAAGCACTATCTCTCCAGTCAATTATTGGACCCGGTTGAACCATTTCAACAATCAATTCAACACAATGGCAAATTGTATAATATTGAGTACGCAACAGATAAGAAGCTTGAAAAGTTTGTTCGCTGGAGGTTGCGCTACTATCGTCCTGATAAAGCAGCTGTTGTTGTAATGGATAATAATAATGGAAATCTTTTAGTTTCCCTCGGTTTTACTAGAAAAGGGAAAGTCTTTGATTATTTACTACCATTTACTGGGACCCATCCCGCCGCCAGTGTCTTTAAGATTGTAACTAGTGCGGATCTTGTAAATAATGCTGACTTCGATATTCATGATAAATTTAAGTACCGAGGAAGAGGGACAACTCTTTATAAGTACCAGCTAAAAAATAAGAAGACACGTTGGCAGAGGTCGACTTCTTTTGATCGTGCCTTTGCATATTCAAATAATGTAATCTTTGGTAAGGCCGCCATTAACAACACAACTCCACAGGAGCTAGAGCAAATGGCGCAAAAGTTAGGCTTTAATGAAGACCTTATGAGTGAAATCGATTTAGCTCGCTCAACATTTGAAGTTCCAAAAACTGATTACGCCTTGGCCGAGATAGCGTCAGGTTTTAATAAACGCACACAGATGTCACCAGTTCATTGTGCTGTGATTTCAAGCATTGTGGCAAATGAGGGAGAGCTGACTTATCCACGTTTGGCACTGCATTTAAGTGATAATAAGAGCGAGGATGTCTGGACAAACGAAATAAGAAAAGAACGAGTTATAAATAAGAAAGTTGCTGATGAGTTATCTGAACTAATGCAGGGAACGATTAAAAGGGGTACAGCAAGAAGAACCTTTAGACGTTATATGAATCGTCGCCTTTCAAGCAAGCTTGAAATGGGAGGTAAAACAGGTTCTATTACAGGTGGATTCCCCTATGGAAAACGAGACTGGTTTACTTCTTATGCAAAACCTAAAAAGGATAATAATGACAAGGGCATCTCTGTTTGTGTTATGATTATTAACTATGAAAAGTGGTATGTTAAATCCACAAAATTAGCACAGGAAATAATCTCAAGATACTATAGAGGGCTTAAGTAAGTGAGTGAATTGATAGAAGAGAAGATTTTAAATCGTAAGAAGACATTTATTAAGATGACTCGCGATTCATTCATTATAATCATTTCACTTTTAATCTTTCGCTCAGTTTTATTTGAACCATATAGAATCCCTTCTGGGTCAATGATACCAACCTTAGAAATTGGAGATTTCATCCTTGTAAAAAAGTTTCAATATGGATTGAAAGTTCCATTTTCTGATATCGCTCTTGGAAATATTAATTTAACACCTACTTATCTCTTTCGTACTAATGAAGTTGAAAGAGGGGATATCATTGTATTCAAGTATCCAAATGACTTGAAAATAAATTACATAAAAAGAGTTATTGGCCTACCAGGTGAGACTATTGAAATTAAAAATAAGGAAGTCCTCATTAATGGTCAAAAAATGTCTGAGAAATTAATTGCTACAAAAAATAATGATAATTATGAATATTTTCAAACAACAGTTAATGATAAAGAATTTGTTGTTAAAAAGGATATGGATAATATCTATAAATTAAATTTCAAAAAAACTAAAATCCCTGAAGGCCACTATTTTGTAATGGGTGATAATCGCGACAATTCCTCAGATTCTCGTGCTTGGGGTTTTGTACCATTTGAAAATATAAGAGGTCGCGCCTTCTTTGTGTGGTTTTCGATGAAACAAGATAGTTATTCAGGACAAATGACAATAAACTTTGATCGAATCTTCAAATCAATAAATTAATTATTGTTTACCAAGTCAATTCTCGTTGCGCCGTCATTGCCTTCATCAGGTGTCCAAGTTAAGTCTTTGTGCCTTCTCATCTCATTTCTAAGCCATTTCTTAAGTGTTCCATCACCATGGCCATGGACAATGATTAGATATGGTATATGACCCATTCTTAAATCATCAATACAAGAGAAGACTTTTTGCTGAAACTCACTTAGTCTCATTCCACGACAATTAACTTCAGTTGTATAATTAATTGTTTTGAAGACATTGATTTGTACTTCTTTCTTAGGCTTTGCCTTTTTATTGCGATCAATACCTTGTTGATCAAAGAGAGAATTTTTAGGAACTGTTATTTTTTTACCATTGACCTCGACAATACAATTCTTACCCTTAATCTCAGAGACTACACATGTTGTATTTAGGCGATCGCAAAAATAGCGGTGCCCCTGTTTGATCTCTTTTGCTACGGTACGTACTTCTTCTTTCGCTTTCTTCTCGTCATGATCAGGCTTTAGCTTTTCAAACTGTTTACTTAGATGTGTAATTTCATTACTTAGGCTTTTAGCCTTAACGTCATTTAGGCCTTTAATGATTTTTCGTATCTCTTTTTCATAATTATCAAAAGCTCTTTGCTTTTCGAGAAAGAGAATACCTTCTTGAGACTTCTTTTGATTTTTTAATTCAAAGTTGAGCTGTTTATTCTCACGTAGTGTTTTATCGATTTTTTCTTGTTTCCGAGATAAATCCTGTAATAACTTTTCATATGTTACATATTTTGTATCTAACATCTTCTTAGCATTATCGAGAATTTTTGTAGGGATTGAATGTTCATGACTTAAGCGTTTGAAGATTTCAAGGGCCATTGATGAGCCAGGGGTCCCCATAGCAAGTTTATATGTCGGACAATTCTTTTCAAAGTCATAACCAACATGGGCCGAAAGGAAGTCTGGATTGTCTTGCATTTTGGTTTTTAAAAGTTGGTGGTGAGTTGAAATAAGTACATCACATCCAAGCTCATGTGTAACATAGTTAATTATAGAGTATGCAAGAGAAGATGCTTCATCTGAAGATGTTGAATTAAATATCTCATCAGCGGCAATAAGTGAGTTATTTTGAATATTTTCAAGCATACCGAGAATGACTTTAACTTCACCAGCAAAAGAACTAAGTCCCATCTCAAGATCTTGATAGTCGCTATCAAAATAGAAGATATCTGTTTTGTACTGTAATTTTGCCTTTTGTGCAGGAATGAAAAGCCCAAGTTTAAAAAATAGATGAGATATGACAATACTCTTTATACTTACTGTCTTTCCACCTGTATTAGGCCCAGAAATAATTATGCCTTTATGATTACTTTCTAGTTCAATACTATTTGTGACACACTCATCGATTAAAGGATGATAGAAGTCTGTAATGATGGTTTCACCATCAGCACTGATTTCTGGATAGCAGAAGTTTTTTGCATGTGAATAACTTGCTAATGTATTTGTATAATCAAGTGAAATATAGAAAGAATAAATATCTTTCATTACTTGAATATCATTACTAATTTGTTCAGAGTAGCCTTTACAGATCTGAGATAGTGCATAATCTATCTTGGAATTTATTTCGATTAATTCGTTGGCCATTTTTCTCGTCGATACAGGTTCGACAAAAAGTGTATTTCCAGTTGATGATCGAGCGACAATGCTTCCAAGATCACTTCGGTAAGAATCACTTCTAATAGGAATGACAAATCTTTCATTTATGATGTCAAATGTATCCATTTGTAGACGTTTAGAGATATCTTCATCTTTTAATAAAAAGTTAATCGTCTCACGTATTCTTCTTTCAAGTGATATTTGTTCCTGAATCAAAGGTGCAATAATTGGATGTTTTTCAAGGTGTACGCTTCCATCGGCATCAACAAACTTTCTAAATGGGTTGATGAATTTACTTTTTAGGCGTTGAGTTTTATTAATGAAATCTTCAAGGATTTCTCTATAGTCTCCAAAGTTAAGTGTTCGCTTAATTGGAAAAAGATTCTCAATAAGATTTGCTAAAAAGTTAAGTTGATCTATTGTTGCAACGCCGCCTTTAGAGATGTAGTTAAGCGCGTTATGATTTTCTTGATTATCTCTTAGATTGCTAAAGAATATCTCATGTAAACTTCCTATCTCATCAATCTTTTTAATTAATTCGTTTAAATTAGAAAAGTGAGAAGCTAAGGATTCAAATTCGTAAACCTTTGGGTTTTGTTCTATAATACTTTTATTGGTATCAAATTTCGCATACGTTGTAATTTCTGAAGCAATTTTACTCCAGTCAATATTACTAAGCGTTTGTGACAAAATAGTTGGATTATTCATGAATTTAAATTTCTCAGAGCTTGGACAAAATGTCGATAAAATTAACAAGCAAATTATGGAAAATGGGGAATCAACATGTCCTAAAATCCAAAAGATTTTTTCATCAGGCAAGTTGCTATTACTTCAACTTAGGCTTAGGGGAAAAAACCTTTGTATAACGATTGGCAGAGGTGGAGAATACTGTGGGGTTTGGGATACGATTCAAACTATACCTTCAGAATATCGTATCCAAAGAGATCAGTTCCTCGAGTTTTTAAGATCAAATATAAGAAATGCGAGACTCGTTAAAATAGAAGCAGATACACTTGATAAGTGTTTATCCTTTCAGTTTCTAGATAAATCTAGGCTATTGTTATTTTGGAAAGGCCGACAGCTATATTTCTCATATATTTATCAATCTAATAACAAATGGATGCACTTCTCTCCATGGATTTCACAAAAGAAACTTGAGTTTAATGAAGAGTCTGATTTTGATTTATTTGATGAAATAGGGCGTAAACAATTAGATATAAAGAATATTAAAGAATCAAAACTTGTTCTAGAGGCGAATGATGTCTTTAATAAAAAAGTTGAAACTGGTTACAATAAGAAACTACTACGTAAAAAGTCTCTTATCTCTAAAGACCTAGAGAATTGTAAGATTAGACATGAAATCGAAGAGAAATTAATTAAGGATGACTTAGATTTATCAGGTCACGTTTTTAAATATAAGAACTTCAAAGTTAAATTTGATTATAGTGCAAATTATTATCAAAAAAAGAATAGTGTTTTCACTAAGATAAAGAAATTAAAAAAAGGTGAGGAGTTTCTCACTAAGAGATTACAAGATGTGATCGAAGAATTAGAGAATAAAAAACAAACCTTTGTTCAGGAAAAAGTAAATACTCCAATATGGAAGAAAGTAGCACAAAGTAGTAATGAACCTAAAAAGTCGGATGATCATGTCATTGTAAAATGGGGCGAAATCTCAATCGCCATTGGCCTAAATACGAGAGGAAATGATTATATCAGAAGTAAATGGTCAACTAAGGGAGATATGTGGTTTCACCTAGATGGTGATAAAAGTGCACACCTAATTGCGAAAAATGCTGATACCTTTGATTTTGATACTTATAGTGTCCTTGCTTCAATGCTTGCTGAGTACAGTGAATTTGGTGCGGATCAAATACCTGTGATTTTTACTCAGGTAGAAAACTTGAAAGGAGTCAAGGGAGCACAAGGTAAGGTCATTTATAAGAAAGAAAAGCATTTAATACTTCCAAAAGTCAATTGGAAGGAAATAATTTCAACTAGTTGGTAATGCTGTATGTCCCTTTTAAAATAGCTTAAAAGGACGTTTTATGCTTAAATTTAATATTTCGCTAATTGTTGTATTACTTCTATCTGTATCTTCAGTTTTTTCAAATAACGAAAAAATTTTTGAAGACCATAAATTAAGAACCTACACACCACTAGCAGGTGAAATTAAAGATCTATTCTTTGATATTAGGGAACCTAACTTGGAAAGTTACGTTAAGTCGAATACGGCATTGGTACCGGATGATGTCTACTATCGAGTGTATTGGTCATTTCCAAATAACATACGTGTTCGAGTCGAAGGACTACCTGAGAAAGGATTTGATTTATTAAAGCAAACACTAATTGCTAAGGTTAAGCCATATGTTGAGTTGATTTTAGCTAAAGATTTAACAACTGCTTTAGAATCAAGTGTTTATAAAAAAGATACAAAAGAGTCGGCCCGATATATTAGGGTGAAATCAAAGAAAGAATTACTAGACTTATCTGTATCGTTCTATTCAAGTGGTCATATTAAATCAATTGAAACAAAGAGCCCAAACCTTATCACTACAACCGCTTTTTCATACTCTAAAAAGTCGTGGGCCAAAGGCAAGAGTGTTGTTTCTCAAATCGTTATTAGTGAAGGTCGTGGGGTGTCTTCAGTTAAAAAAGAAATTGAAATTGAATACGATAAAGTGAATACGTTTGGTCTTCCAAGTGAAATTAATACAGTCTCTTATGCCATGAATGGTGATAAGAAGATTGATCTTGGAAAAATGAATTTGAAGGTGAATAATTATCATATCAATACAGGCAAAGCTAAGAAGTTTATGGGTATTGAATAATGAGAACAATAAATATAAAGAAGAAAATAAATCTTCGGTTTGAAGAAAAAGTAATACTGCTTTCTGAAAATGATATTGAAGATAGTTTGAAATCTTATCGACCTGGTGAATGGTGCTTCTTTGAATTTAATAAAGCTAAGCACATAGGCTTTGTTAATCCAAATTCTTCTCGTAAAAAAAATATATGTGTTTATAAGTATTCACAAGATGACCCCTTATCCTTAATTAAGAACTTAATTAAAAATGCAGTTTCTTATAGAAAAGAGATTGGCTATGCTCTAGATTCGAGACTCATTTACGGAGAAGCGGACGGTCTGCCTGGTGTTATTGTCGACTCATATGAAAACTGTGCTATTTTACAAATTAACTCAGCAGGTATGGATCAGTTTCGAAATGATATAAAGGCATATCTCAATGAATTGATTGATAAAGATGTTTTACTTCTAGATAACGAAACATATCGAAAAATTGAAGAACTTCCCACTTTTAAAAAAGATGAATTACCTGAAGTTATAAGTGTGACTGAAAATGGATTCAAATATAAAATCGATCGAGAGTTGATGCAAAAAGTAGGTTACTACTACGATCATAGAGAAAATCGTCGTAAATTTGAAGAGCTAACGATAAGAACTGGGCAATCATTTAAGAAAGGCTTAGATCTGTTTACATATGTTGGTTCTTGGGGACTGCATCTACTTAGAGCAAATGTTTCAAAAGTCGATTTTGTTGATCAGGCAAATATGCAAGGTGTCGTCGATGAGCATCTCAGTCTTAATAATTTTTCGGGCAAGGGAACATTTATTAGAAGTGATGTATTTAAGTTTCTTGATGGTGCAATAAATAGCGGTAATGAATATGATATTATCGTTTGTGATCCTCCAGCATTTAGTAAGAACTATAAAGATAAGAAAGCTGCACTTAAAGGTTATGAAAAATTATATAACAAAATTTTTCAAATAATTGAAAACGGTGGCCTTCTTGCCGCTGCATCATGTACCCAAAATATTAGTATGAGTGAATTAGATCAATGTGTTCTTAAAGCTGCTAATAAAATAGGGGTAAGTGTAAAATTAATTGATACAGGTATTCAAGGGCTTGATCACCCAATATCAAATTTAGATTCAAGATCAAATTACATAAAATATTTAGCTTATAAGGTGGATAGAAATGACTGATAATTCAAGACAAAAAGTACTAAGTGTCTTAGACAGAGCAAAACGTATTGTTTATGGACAAGATGAAATGCTTGATAGCATTATCGCAGCTCTTGTTTGTGAAGGACATTTACTAATTGAAGGTATGCCTGGGCTTGGTAAAACTCTTTCTGTTTCTACAATGAGTAAGCTCTGTGATTTAACCTTTAAAAGAGTCCAATTTACACCAGACTTACTTCCATCGGACTTAGTAGGGACTATGGTCTACTCTCAACAAAAAGAAGAGTTTTCTACTAAGTTTGGCCCAATCTTTACACAACTTTTACTCGCAGATGAGATAAACCGTTCCCCTGCTAAGGTACAATCGGCTTTATTAGAGGCCATGGCAGAAAAACAAGTAACAATTGGAGATTCTACACATAAGCTATCGAGCCCATTTGTCGTTCTTGCTACGCAAAACCCGATAGAGCAAGAGGGTACATATCCTCTTCCTGAAGCACAGCTTGATCGTTTTATGATGAAGGTACAAGTGAATTATCCAGACTTTGAAGCTGAAAAATCAATTCTTGATATGGAAAAAATTAAAGATGAAATGGCTTCTATTCTTTCAACAGATGACATTCTTTCAATAAGAGATGAAGTCGAAAAAGTATATGTTGATGATAAAATGAAAGACTTAATTGTAAAGATTGTAAGAGCAACAAGACCTGGTGATCAGCACTTTTCTCCTGACTTTAAAGGGTTGGTTCAAGCAGGTGCTTCTCCACGTGCAGCAATTTGGCTACACAAGCTTGGAAGATTTAATGCCTTTATGGCCCAAAGAGACTACGTTTCACCAGATGATATTATGAAAGTTGTTGCCTCTGTCCTAGGGCATAGAATTATTCTTACTTATGAAGCCACTATTGATGGCCAAAACGCAAGGGATATTGCAGTTAAGATCGCACAAAAGATGATTTAATATGAAATCAGTTGAAGTACATAAAATTGTCCAAGGAATGAAGAATAGTCTTTTTAAAAGGGCCAATTCTTTTTCTATTGGAATGCTTAAGTCTCACTTTAGAGGCACGGGGCTTAAGTTTAAAGAACATCAAGTATATGTTCATGGTGATGATGTACGTTTTATAGACTGGAAGATGGTGGCAAAAACGAATACACCATATATTAAGACATTTGAAGAAGAAAGAAATGTTGAAATAACAATATTATTAGATTGTAGTCCCGGAATGGTAATTGGTCATAATGGCGTCTCTAAAATACAGGCGGCTTTTGAAATTATCAGTCTTTTATACTTACTTTCAGAAAAAACACATGACTATATTGAAACAATAATTTGTTTAAACGATAAGGTTGTAAGAGTTCAAAAGAAAAGAGGAGAAGCGGGCCTCGTCGCATTTGTCGACAGCTTGAGAAAATCTAAAGTTATTGATGAAAATGGTGAGGTAAATACAGAGTTCCTCGTAAATCAAAAAGAAAGAAATTTCGCAAAATTCGATAAAGAGCTAGTAAGAGAGTTTTATAAAAAAAGAGAGGTCGTTATATTAAGTGACTTCTATGAATTTCTTTCTCCTGAGACCTTAAAAAGGTTAACGGTTAGAAGACATGTTCATGCCTTCAGGCTGTTAACTCCCTTAGATACTTCTGATGAGTTTAAATTTACTCTAGTTGGACGAATCGCAGGAAAGGGGAGTGGACGAGTTAATACTCGTTTTAAAGGGAAAAATGAAAAACTAGATTATGATTTTCGTTTGAAAGATATTGATGTTAGTGATCGTTATTTAGATGTTTTTGTAAAGGAGATGCTATGAGGTTTCTTTTACTTATTATTTCTATTCTGTCTCTGTCTACGTTTGCACTTGATACAAAGCTAACACTTGAGCTTATCGATAAAGAGAATTCATGGGATGTTGGAGAAATAAAAGACTTTAAAATCATGCTACATCCAATTAGTGAAGTAAGTGATCAGGATATAAAAAAATCATTACTTTCTAGAAACTTTGTGGACATGATTAAAATCCTAAAAATAAAGAAGCAATTTATTTTAAAAGAAAACCCAGAGTATTATATTGTTGAAGCTAGAGGTGTGCTAATAAGCGAACCTAAGCCTAACTTTCCAAAGATTTGGGATTATCGCGGTATGGCAGTCGCTGTGGATTATTCTGCTATATCATTTTCTAATACTCCGGTTTCAAGACAGGACTTCTTTGTTTTTGATAAGAGTGTACCTGGCCAGTTAAGTCCTTTAATGATTCTGCTAATTTCTATAACGGCAATTGTTGTTCTTATTTTAATCTATATATTCTTTCGTAAGATTCAAACAAAGAATGCTCAAAAGAAACATTGGCAGAATATTGTCGATGAATTTAAAAAGGTATCAGATCGTAAAGGTCACGAGTATATATACTCAAATCGTCATAAGTTTTATGAAATATTTTCTAATAAAGATGCTTATGTCGAATATTTAAACTTAACTAATAAAGTCCAATATAAGAAGGATTGGGATCAGAGCGATTTAATAGCATTAGAGGAGGCACATCGTAAGGCCAAGGAGAATATTGTTGTTAGATAGTTACGTGTTTCAAAATAAATATTTATTTATTGCTGGTCTAGTAGGACTACTTTTTTGGACCTTAGACTTCTTCAGTGTCATGAGAAAAGGGGAGTTAATTCTACCTCCGAAATATCGTACGCAAAATGCCTTCTCAATTATGCGAGGAATCCTATTTGTTTTTGGTGTCATCTCTTGGCTTCTTATTAGCTTCGCTCTAATGGGGCCAAAAACCCCGATGGGTAAGAGTAATGTGAAAAAAGAAATTAATGACATCTATTTTGTTGTGGATGTTTCACGTTCGATGCTCGCAGAAGACTTTCCTCCAAATCGCCTGGAAGCAGCTAAGGAACAGATACGAAAGTTCGTTGAGCTCTCGCCAGTAGATCGAATTGGAATTATTATGTTTGGAGATAAGGTCTTTACTCTAATTCCTGTTACAACTGACTTAAAGCTTGTGGAGCAATCAATAGAACAAATTAAAATTGGTTTTTTAGGTTCTGGTACAAATATTGGAGACGCTTTAGGTCTGGCACTTGCAAGATCTGAGACGAGTATAGCGGCGAATAAGTCAATTGTTCTTCTAACAGACGGTAGTGCTAATGCTGGTCTAATGTCACCTATGCAGGCCGCTGAAAAAGCAAAAGAGCTTGGAATTAAGATCTATACAATTGGTATTGGTGGTGATCCTAATGCAAAACTACCTGTTGGTAGAGATGCATATGGACGAAAACGTTATCAAAATATGCCAGGCCAAAGCATGGACTTTGAAACTCTTCGCAAGATTGCACAAGAGTCTGGTGGAAAAGACTTTGTGGCATCAGACAATGACTCTCTTAATGAAGTTTTATCTGAAATTAATAAGCTTGAAAGGAAAGGCCTCGAAATTAAAGGACGAATAATCTATAAAGAGGACTACTATAAATATCTGATGGCCGGATTCTTCTTATTAGTTTTTGTTGAAACCATTCGACGTATTGGATATAGGGAAGTTGCGTAATGGAATTTGTTAATATTAAATTATTAGTGATTTCAGTTGTGGTTGTAGCAATTTTTTCATTGATTTCACTACGAATTAGAAATAAGTTTTCTAAACTAGTGCAGTCTATTTGGTCATTGAAAATCAAGAAAAGACAAAAAATTTCAATTATTTTCTATTTCTTATCATTTTTTATTTTTGCTTTTGCTGTAGGAGATCTTAGAGGTCCTGAAGAAGTCGTTGAATCTAATATACCAAATCAACGAACACTCATACTTATTGATAATTCTATGAGTATGCTTGTAGAGGATGTAAGGCCGAATCGAATTTCTAAGGCAGCTATTATTGCAAAACATTTTGTTAAGAATGCCTTTGGCCACCAAGTATCATTGAGTATATTCTCTGATATTCAAAGAAAAATTGTTCCATTTACTGATGATTTAGACATACTTGAGTCGCGTCTAGAAACAATGTTGTCGGCAGCACCAGATGGGGGCTCAAATGTTAGTTTAGCTCTAAAGGAAGCATTTCAATACTTTAAAACTTCTAATGGGTACACAAAGGGAAATATCCTCTTAATTACTGATGGAGAAGAACATGGAAGCATTGATGTCGAAATCCCTGAAGAAATTAGTCTTGGAATTGTAGGTGTCGGAACACCGGATGGTGGTAAAATTCCTGTTCGTGATAAGCGTGGAAACTTTAGACGATATAAAAAACATAACAATGTTGAAATCGTATCAAAATTAAATAAAACTTTCTTTGAGGATTTAGTAGAGAAATCAAAGTATTCAAAAGTATGGTTTATCGAATCATACAGTTTACCAACTCAAGAGATATTGGACTTTTTTAAAAATGTACATTTAAATGCCTTTTCTAAAGGAAGTTTCAGATCTCGTCCTGTATTGGGGTATTGGATTATTATTAGCGCTATTATCTCATACGTTATCTTCGTGATACTAAGTCGCTTTAAAATGTTTAATGCAATGACAGCAATCTTCATAATGTTAATTGTTGTTGGCCCGAAAGATAAAGCGTTTGCAAATCAAGAAGATCTAGCAGCGCAGCCGAACCCCTATCAAGATGAGCTAGTTGAAAAAATGCGTAGAGGAGAAATTACTCATAACGAAAAGTTAAAGCTAGCAGAACTATATTTAAAGCAGAAGAATGGTCAAGAGCAGTCCGTAGAAATTTATAGTGAAACATTAAGTAATTATGAGAATGAGAAGGATGAAGACCTTTTTAACTACGCTACAGCTTTACTCAAAAACAATCGACTCGAGGACTCTTTAAACTTATTTGATTATATAAGTACACGTACTCAAAACAATGATTTAAAAAAGAAAATTACTGAGCAAATTAAGTTGGCCTTGAAGAAACAAGAACAAAAGAAGAAACAAGATAAGAAAAACAAGAAAGATAAAAAGAACAAGGATCAAAAAGATAAGAATAAGGATCAGAATAAAGACAATAACGGGAACTCTGAGCAGAAGAAAAAGCAGGGGCAAAATAAAGACGATAAAGGTCAAGAGAAGAAAAAAAAGAAGTCTGGTCAAGGTAAAGAGGATCAAGAAAAAAAGCAGCAGAGTCAAAAGAAAGATTCTAAAAATGGTAATAAAAAAGAACAAAAAACTAAGCAGCAGCAATGGAAGCAGATTGAGAGTCAGGCAAAACGTAAAAAGAAGATGCGTAAGGCCAATGGTGTTTTTAAGCAAATTATGAATGATGACGCTCAGTTGCAACAGAAATTTATAGATACTTCATCTGAAGGTGATAATAATCGTAAGGACTGGTAATGATAAAATGGATTTTAATTTCACTTCTTGGTTTATCTACTTTTGCACAAACAATTACAGCAAAAGTAAATTCAAGTCAGGTAGCATTAGAAGATTCCTTCAAGTTAACGATTTCTTTTGAAAGTCAAAGTAATGTTGAGCCATATGTAAGTTTCAAACTTAATAATGGAGAGATAATTTCTGATAACACTAATGATGCAAGCCGTATGATGGTTAAGGGGATTTTTGCTGGCGGTAAAATGATCCAGAAGAAGATCTATAATTATGTCTACGAAATAAGAGCGAGAAAGCCTGGTACTACTGTTGTAAAAGATATTGAAGTCGACTTAGGTGGAAGCGTTGTAAAGCATCGCTCACTCTCTGTACGAATTTTAAGGCAAAGAGCGGCCCTACAAGATTATTTTGTTAGAGCGGAGGTTGATAAGTCACAAGCCTATGTTGGTGAGCGCATTGATTTAAATTACTATGTATATTTTAAGGGTGAGATTACAAACCCTGAATTTGTAAAGTTCCCAGTACAAAAAGGTTTTTTAAAGAGATTCGAATTACCTCGCACTAATGTAGAAAGAGTCAGTATACAAGGTGAAGTATATAAAAGGTTACTAGTCTATAAGTCAGTATTGTATCCAGAAAAAACAGGTGATCTTTCAATTGATCCAATTGAGTTAAGAATTCAATATCCTGATTATAAAAGTAGAAGAAGAAATGCTTTTGGAATGTCATTTTCTTTTTCAAGCGCAACTTATAAAACAAAGGTTATACGAAGTGATCGCGTTAAAATTAAATCGATCCCAATACCTACAGAAAATATGCCAAAATCATTTACTGGCCTTGTTGGACAACATCGCTTTGAACTGAGCTTTAATAAGTCTAAGGTTGTTGTAAATGATGTTTTAGAGGCTAGGTTAAACGTTGTCGGTGACGGTGCGTTGGAGAAATTTGAAGCACCTCGTTTAATTAGCTCAGATGCTTTTGAAGTATTTGAGGCCCGTGCAGAAATGATTGAGAAAACACCTCTTGATAAGAATAAACGTTTTGATTACACATATCTTGCAAAATATTCCGAAGATATTCCAAAAAACTCATTGGAATTATCTATTTTTAATCCACTAACACATCAATTTGAAACGACGAAGTTAGAAATTGATGCTCTTTCTATTATTGGTTCGGGAACATCTTCTTCAAATATTTCTTCAAAAGAAGCTACAACTGTAGCCAAAGAAGCAAAAGAAAATATTAGAAGCACTGTCGAAAAGAATATTCAACAAAATGTTATGGCACCTGTCTTTAAACCATCACAAAAACGCAACATTTGGACAATTATAAATTATTCACTCGGTGCGATTGCTGTGTTTATACTTGCCTTAACCGCTTTTCCATATATTAGATTATTTAAGAGAGATCCTCTTAATGATCTTAAGAAAAACTTTGTTTATTCTCAAATCTTTCACTATATCTGTACCTATTCAAATAATAAGTCAGGTGATAGTCTGGGAGATAAGATTGAAAACTCAAACTTAAGCAGTGAAGCTCGTACTTATTTTAGTAATTTAGTTGAGAACGCAAGTAAAAACGAATACAAGGGTGCAAAGCTTCCATTGAAGTTCGAAAAGAAATATTGGAACGAACTAATAAGAGAATCAAATGAAAGTAATTAAATCTTTGAATGAGTTAAATGAACTCGACTATGCTGTCACTATTGGTAATTTTGACGGTGTCCACTGTGGCCATCAGAAAGTTATAAGAAATATTAAGGACGAGTGCGAAAACTCCAACTTAAAATTAGTTGTTGTTACATTCACACCTCACCCAATTCAGATCCTAAATCCCAAGGAGCATTATCTAATTAATAGTTATTCAGAAAGGCGTGAACTTTTATCTGAATTAGGAATTGATTATTTATTTGAAATTGAATTTAATCGAGATATTTCTCTAATGCCACCAAAGGACTTTTTGGATGAGTTTATTTTTAATGCAAAGGCCCCTGCTAAGTTTTATCTTGGACACGATTTTGCATTTGGTGCACAAAAAAAGGGTAATCATAGTTTTGTAAAAAAATACTGTGAAGATATTAATACAGAAGTGATAGTTTTGTGCTCTTTTGATGTTGAGGGGGGAAAGGTCTCAAGTACAATTGTAAGAGAGGCCCTTGCTGATGGAGATGTTGAATCAGTTAGAAAGTATCTAAAACGCGACTATTTTATAAGAGGACGCGTCATTAAAGGTGCTGGACGAGGACGTCAAATCGGCATTCCTACAGCTAATCTCGATCTTGATAGATATCGTCGATATCCAAAAAACGGTGTCTATATAACAAAGACAAAATTTGGTGAGTCAACTTGGTATTCCGTTACTAATATTGGTCATAATCCAACTTTTACTGATGGTATGGGGGTTTTTGTCGAAACTCATATCCTTGACTTTGATAATGATATTTATGGTAACGAGATCGAGGTATCTTTTATTAAAAGGCTTCGCGATGAAAAGAAGTTTGATTCTGTTAACGATCTCATTGAGCAAATTAATTTAGATGTTGATAAAACAAGAGAATATTTCAATGATTAAACTCGCTCTCTTAGGAAAAAGTATTCATCATTCTAAATCTCCGGATATTTATGCTGAACTTTTTAATAATGAAGTCGAATATACTCTTCTCGATATAGCAAAGCCTCAATCAATTCCTTCTCTTGATGAAATTTTTAAAGAGCAGATGGGCCTATCTATTACTGCACCCTATAAAACTCATTTCATTAATACTGTGGAAATGGATAATACCGTTAGAAAGATTGGCGGTATAAATTGCATTAAAAAAGAAGGAAGTCAGTATATTGCTACAAATACTGACTATTTAGCGGCAAAAGAAATTTTTTTAAGAGAAAACTATAATGAGAGAGAAGTTGTTGTTCTTGGAAGTGGAACAATGGCAAAGATGTTTAATGTTTTATTTGATGAATTAAATATAGATTATGTTCAGTACTCTAGAAGTGTTGATGGAAACTTGAATGATATCAATTTTGAACAAGAGTTTAACCTCGATAAATTGTTGATAATTAATTGTTGTGCACGAGCATTTCATTTTAATTTATCATTATCAAAAAATACTATTTTCTGGGATATGAATTATAAACATTCATTCCATGAGTCTTCCCTGACAAATAAACTCACTTATATTGATGGAAGTGAACTTCTTTACCTACAGGCAGTGGCCGCAAAAAAATTTTGGAACTTTACGTTATAATATAAACAAATAGTTAATAATTATTTGTTTGTAAGTAGTTAATTTTCAAAGAAATTTATACTGGGTAAAGTAAAGTGATAAGAAAAGAATTCCTCGAAGTTATTGCAAAAACTGGAATGGTTCCAAGAAAAGACTTGGTTCCTCTTTCAGCAAATAAGAATCCTGGCGTTGTTTCTGAGTTAGATTTATTAAAGTTTAACTTCTTTGATGATGTGAAGTTTGCAAAGGCCGTTGCAGAAAATAGTGGCCTTACATATGTTGACCTTTCAGAGACGAAGGTTCCGGACTCAACTCTTCAAATGATTAAGAAGGGTGTTGCAACAAAGTATAGAATTGTTCCTTTAAAAAGACAGGCCGGCTCTCTTGTTGTTGCTATTTTTGATCCTTCATTAATAGAAGTTAGAGCAGAAATTCAAAAAGATATTCAATCCAATGTCGAGTTTGTCCTTACCTCATTATCAGCATGGAAAGCTCTTTACCAAAATATTACCGCATCAATTGATGAAATTCTTGAAACAGTTAGAGAAGTTAGGGCCGATCAAGCTCAAGGTGATGAGAATGTTAAAGAAGAAGATATTGGTGAAGATGTAATTTCATTTGTTAATAAGATCTTAGCAGAGGCATATCTTAAAAAGGTTTCAGACATTCACGTAGAGCCTTATGAGAATAATTTTAGAATTAGATTCCGTCTTGATGGTTCTCTAATTGAATACGCACAGCCTCCAAAGTCGATGCTTATGCCACTGGTTTCAAGAATGAAAATTCTAAGTCAGTTAGATATTTCTGAAAGAAGAATTCCTCAAGATGGACGTATTAAATTAGAGATCGATGGGAACCCAATCGATTATCGTGTTTCAACGCTTCCAACTTTATTTGGAGAGAAAGTTGTAATGCGACTTCTCGATCAATCAAACCTTCAGCTTGATATGACAAAACTCGGATTTGAGCCAAAGCAATTAGAAGTTTTTCTTGAGGGGATTAGGCAGCCATATGGGATGTGTTTAGTAACAGGGCCAACTGGTTCAGGTAAGACAACAACTCTTTATTCGGCACTATCAGAACTTAATAGTATTGAGAAAAATATTTCAACAGCTGAAGATCCTTGTGAGTTCAACTTAGAGGGGATTAATCAGGTTAACGTTCGAAAAGATATCGGTTTAGACTTTGCTAGAGCTCTTAAGGCCTTCCTTAGACAAGACCCTGACATTATCATGGTTGGGGAGATTCGAGATGAAGAAGTTGGTGAGATTGCTATTGAAGCAGCACTAACTGGGCACATGGTTCTTTCTACTCTACACACAAACGATGCACCATCTACTGTTACAAGACTTTTAAATATGGGACTTGAGCCTTTTCTTATTACAGGCTCATTGAATGTGGTTGTTGCCCAAAGACTTTGTCGAAAGATTTGTGAAAATTGCAAAGCTGTTGATGAATCAGTCGGCGTTGAAGAAATTATAGCCTGTGGTGTTACCCCGAACTCTGCAAAGAATTTAAAAGTCTACAAAGGTAAAGGCTGTGAGTTCTGTGATGGTAGTGGATATAAGGGGCGTGTCGCAATATATGAAGTCTTAGAAATGACTCCTGGTGCACGTGAGCTAGTTTTAAAAAACTGTTCATCTGATGACTTAAAAAAACAGGCCATTGCTGACGGTATGAAAACACTTCGAATGTCGGCTCTCACTAAAGTTGCTGAGGGTGTTACGACATTGGAAGAAGCAGTTAAAAACTCAAGTATCGATAAACTATAGTAGGAACTACAGGAACCAAAAGATGAGTAACGATAGTACACAAACAAAAACTCAGACCGAAACACATGCAGGTGGTGCTGCAATTACAGAATCGCTAAAGATTCAGCAACTATTTAAGTTAATGGTCGATAACGGTGGCTCTGATTTACACCTTACACCGGGAACGGCTCCAGCAATGAGAGTAAATGGTGATATTGTTAGGGTAAAGCTTCCGGCGCTAGATGCCTCGACAAGTAAAGCTTTGATTTATCAAATCTTATCAGAAGAGCAAAGAAACGAATTTGAAAAGAACTTAGAACTCGACTTGGCCTTTGGGATTAAAGGATTAGCTCGATTTCGTGCGAATATATTTTATTCTAAAGGTGGTGTAGCGGCCGTTTTTAGGTTAATTCCAAGTGCTGTACCAGATTTTAAAGCACTTAATCTTCCAAATGTTTTAATGGAGATGACAGATGTAACTAATGGTCTTTTCCTAGTTACTGGTCCAACTGGTTCCGGGAAGTCAACAACACTTGCGGCACTGATTAATCGTCTCAATGAAATTGAGCCTGCACATATTGTTACACTTGAGGATCCTGTTGAATTTGTTCACCCACATAAAATGAGTATTGTGAACCAAAGAGAAATTGGTCGAGATACACATTCATTTGAAAATGCATTAAAGGGTTTATTGAGACAAGATCCGGATATTGTGCTCGTTGGTGAGATGCGTGATGTTGAAACAATTGAAGCGGCTTTAACAATTGCAGAAACTGGTCACTTAGTTTTTGGTACTCTTCACACAAACTCATGTGTTCAAACAATGAATCGTCTTGTTAACGTTTTCCCATCTGATCAACAAGATCAGGTTCGAACTCTTTTATCTTTTGTTCTCCAAGGGATTGTTTCTCAGCAGCTGATTCCAAAAACATATGAGCCAGGTCGAGTGGCCTGCCTTGAAATCTTAAGACCAACTTCTGCCATTAGAAATCTAATTAGAGAAGATAAGATGCACCAAATTTATTCTCAGATGCAAATTGGACAGGATAAAACGGGAATGACAACCATGAATCAGGCCATAAAGAAGCATGTCGATTCAGGTGCCATTGATGTTGAAACAGCAATGTCTTATTCAACAAACCCAGAAGAGCTAGGTCCACAACTTGGTATTAAGGAGAGATAGAGTAAGTTATGCCACTATATAAATGGGAAGGACTCGATAAAAATGGAAAGAAAGCTAATGGTCAAATTCAGGCCAATAGCGAGAAAGATGCAAAGAAGCGTTTGCGCGCTCAAGGTAATCGTGTCCGAAAAATTATTCCACCATCAATTCTTGAATTTGATATCAATGCTTGGCTAATCGAAAAGGGAATAGGCTCGGCCTTTGGTGCAGCAGAATTAATGAATTTCACTAAGCGTTTATCAATTATGATTAATGCAGGTGTACCGATAATTTTATCATTAGAAATTATCTACAAATCTGAAAAAAATCCCGCTCTTAAAAATGCTATTAAAAATATTGCAACGGATGTTGCTGAAGGTAATACTCTTGCTGAAAGTATGCGTAAGCAGCAAGGATTTGATAATCTCTACTGTAACCTCGTTAAGGCAGGTGAAGTTGGTGGTATTTTAGATGAGATCTTATCAAAGCTAACTGAACATTTAGAAAAACAAGAGAAGATTAAAAAGCAGATTAAATCTGCTATGAGTTATCCATTAATTGTTTCTGGCATCGGTGCTCTCGTTGTTTGGGGTCTTATTACTTATGTTGTTCCTCAATTTACTTCGATGCTAACAGATACTGGTCAGGCCCTTCCCTGGATTACTCAATTTGTCATCGACACCTCTGATTTCTTCGGAGAATATTCTGGAAAAATGATTTTATTTGGAATTGCTGCTTCAATGTTTTTTACCTACTTTGTGAAAACACCACAAGGTAAGATTCTATTTGATAAGTTCTCCATGAATGTTCCAGCTTTTGGAAATGTAATTATTAAAGGAAGTCTTGCTCAGTTTTCAAGAACGCTTGCAACTTTACTTGGTTCAGGTGTGGCCCTTATTGATGCCTTAGAAATTTGTATTGAAACGATTGATAATAGTGTTATCTCAAATGATATCAAAACAGTACGAAAAAAGGTTGTTGAAGGTAAGACGTTAACTGAACCATTAAGTAAGATTGACTACTTTCCAGAAATGGTTGCTCAAATGATTAAAGTTGGTGAATCGACAGGTTCAATTGATCAAATGTTAGCAAAAATTTCTGATGTTTTTGAGGACGAGGTTAATGAGGCCATCACTGGAGCAACAAAGATGCTTGAGCCATTAGTGCTTGTTGTCTTAGGTGGGATTATTGGTGGAATTATGATCGCAATCTACTTGCCAATGTTTATGTCAGCAGGAGCTTAGTAAAAGACAAGAATTGTGGGCAAATTAGTTAATATTTATTGGTATGTTAACTATTTAAGTTGTTGATATTATATAAAATTAAGATTTTTTTTAGTTATACCGTAAAGTTATACTGAGGGATAAAATGGGTCTAAATTCCATTCATGAACTCAATAAACATTATTAATCTATCTAAATTAGATTAACGAGGAGAACAGAAATGAAATTTACACAGGAATTAAAAAACTCGAAGGGGTTTACCCTGGTTGAGTTGATGGTCGTTGTTGCCATCATCGGAATTCTATCTGCGGTAGCAATTCCAAACTTTAAGAAGTACCAAGCAAAAACAAAAACTTCAGAGGCTAAGCTTCAACTAGCAGCAATTTATTCAGCGCTTACATCACTTCAAACTGATTATGATGCATTCGCAGAATGTCTTGATTACGCAGGTTATGTTCCACCAACTCAAGGTAACTATTATGCAGTAGGTTTTGATTCAGCTGATGATGATAGAGGTGGACGTGCAATTGTTGATGCCAACTCTGGTACTGGTGATTGTACAGCTGATGCTATTTCAGGTGTTGCACAGAGAAAAAGTGTTGCCGGTAATAGTGCAACTCAGGCAAACTTAAGTGAAGTGACAGCTGTTGTATCTGCGGATGGTTCGACATTTGTAGCCGGTGCAATTGGTTATATCTCAGCCGACTCCGCTGCAGACATTACTGAAGCTGATAGTTGGACAATTAACGAAAACAAGTCTTTAATTCATACCAATACTGGTTACTAATTAAATAAATGTAAGGGGCCATCTAAGGCCCCTTTTTTATTTTAAGTTTTCTTCTTATTGCCTCTTTTAATTCTTCGTCTTTAGTTTCACGATAAATTTTTAAAAGTGCTTCTCTTTTCATATTGATATTACTTTTTCTTAATTTGGCATCTGTAATAAGACTGTCGATATTCTTAACTTTGTATGGATCAATTTCTTTGAGTTTTTTAAATTGCTCTAAGGACTTCTCATAGTTATTCAACTCAAAATGATAATTAAATGCAGAGTAGTACAGGAGGGAGGTATCATTTGAAAAATATGTTAAACCTTTATCAAAGAGAATTCTAGCTCCTTCAATATCATCTTTGATAATTGATAAATATATACCGCCCTGTAAGTAATTTTCGTAAAAAGTCGGATCAAGACTGGATATGAGCTTAAATCGATAAAAAAGCCAAGATCTTCTATCTCTCGGTGTATGAGAGGTATCTGCATCGAGTAGTGTTTTAGTCCAAATGAAACTAGAAATAAATCGGTAGTTTCCAAAGGAAAATATTTTGGTAATGGGTGCTGAAAACGTAGTGAATGACTCGGGATTATGTGGTTTCTTAAACTGAAGATAATTATTAATTGTTACAAGACAAATGATAAGTATTGTTGAAAAGATAAAGTTTGATATTACTGTTTTTTTCATATGCATTAATGATTATACTATTATTATAAAAATAAGAAAGGTTTCAAATGTTACAATGTACTAATATATCTAAATCATTCAAAAGAGACTTTTGGGCCAAAGAGTTTATTGCTCTTCGAAGTATTAACTTTGAGTTATCTCAAGGGAAGATCGTTGGATTTCTTGGAGCAAATGGAGCAGGAAAAACTACTCTGATAAAGATTATTTTAGGCTTTATTCGCCCAGACTCTGGAAGTATTAATATATTAAACAAAGATTGGCTTGATGAGTCAGTACATGCTCAAATCGGATATATGCCAGAGCGGCCTTTTTACTATCAAAACTTAACGGGTCTTGAATTTTTAGAATATTGTGGAAAGCTACAGAATATAAACAAGAACGATCTCGAAAAAAGTATTGATAAGTGGACAACAAAATTTAGAATTAAGTTTGCTCTTGATAGACAAATTAAAGGTTATTCTAAGGGGATGCTTCAAAGACTAGGCTTTGCTTCAGTTCTTCTCCATAATCCAAAGTTAATTATTCTAGATGAGCCGTTGTCAGGCCTTGATCCAGTAGGAAGAAAAGAGTTTAAAGATGTAATTAGGGAAGTTAATAAAGATGGCGTAAGTGTTTTCTTTTCCTCTCATATCGTTTCAGATGTTGAGGAGGTATGTGACGATGTCGTTGTTTTAGAAGATGGCGTGATTGTATATAATGGACCAATCAAGAAACTTGTTGAAGAAAACACAAGTAATGAATTTATCATAAAATACTATAATGAAGATAATTTAGAGAGTTTAGTAGTAAGTAGTACAGATAAGGATAAGAAAATGTATGAACTACTTAAACAAGGCATGAAAATCGAAAGAATTGAAAGAGTCTCTTCTTCACTAGAAGAAATTATTTATAGGTTAAATAAATGAGAAATATCATAACAATTTCTAAGTTTACTTTTAAAGATATTATTAAAAGTAGAGTGTTATATTTAACTTTATGGATCTCACTATTTATTTTGGTAATGAGCTATGTAACTTCTGAGTTTGCATATGGAAATATATTACGCGTTTCTATCGACTTTGGACTTGGTGGAGCTTCTTTAGCCGCAAATATTTTAGCAGTTTTTGTAGGTGTAAATATTCTCTCTGATGAAATAGAATCCCGAACAGTATATATTTCTCTGTCTCGTCCTGTTTCACGTGTAAGCTTCTTGATTGGTAAAATGGCCGGTGTTTCATCTGTCCTTGTTTTAGCTTCACTTCTTATTTTTAGTGTTTCTTTGATCCCATTCCTCTCAAGAGGCGGGGTAATTGATTATATGATAGTTCACTCATTGTTACTTGGTATTATTGAATCATTATTATTGTTTTTGATTGTATTATTCTTTAGTTTGATTACTTCAAAAGCTTTGAGTGTTATTAATACTGTAGTGATATATTTTATAGGACATGCTGTTACACATATATCGGAATTAACGTTTGTTAAAAGCAGGGAAGGGCTTAATTTCATCATTAAGATCTATAAGTTATTTCTTCCAGACTTAAACTTATTAAATTATAAACCATTTGTTTTTAATTCTGAGCTAGTTTCAAATAATATTCTTTTAAAAAGTTATGCCTATGGAATCTCTTATGTCCTAATTTTAGCTTTCATTAATTCCTTAGTCTTTAAAAACAAAGAGTTAGCATAATGATCCTCTTATATAAGATTTATGCTTTTATTTTTGGTGCAATGGTTGGAAGTTTCCTTAATGTGCTTATTTTAAGATTGCCTAAAGGTGAGAAATTCTTCGTTGATCGCTCAAGATGTCCAAAATGTGGATTTCAGTTAAAGTGGTATCATAATATTCCAATCATAAGCTATATTTTACTGAGAGGTAAGTGTGCAAGATGTAAATCAAGGATAAGTTTACAGTATCCAGTAATAGAATTATTAACAGCTGTGATATCTTTATTACTATTTGGAAATGAGATCTCACTCCATACAATTACATCCTATCTATTCTTTTTTACTATAGCTTGTTGCCTGCTAGTACATTTTGTAATTGATATCAGACATCAGATTTTACCTGATTCAATCAATATCTACTTGGGTGTAATTTTCTTTATACATGCAATATTTTTCTTTCCTATTCAGCATTGGCTTCTTGGAGGAATAATAGGTTTTGCAATACCTTACTTAATTACTTTTGTATTCTATAAGTTAAGAGGTGTTGTCGGTCTTGGTGGTGGTGATATCAAGCTATTTGGGGTTTTAGGAATTTATCTAGGTCCTTTGGGAATCATTCACAATATGTTATTTGCCTGTGTTTTTGGAAGTGTACTAATGCTACCTCTTTTAATCTTTAAAATTATTAAAAGAGACCAAGCGATTGCTTTTGGCCCATTTATAATTCTTGTTGCAGTGATACAAATATTCCTTCCGCACATTTTTGAAATGATGCTAAGAGTCGTACTCTTTTAAATAACTTCTTGAAATGACTGGACTGTGCAGAGTATAATAAAATAATACTTTTATAGGTCATGGATGAATAAAAATATAGAGATACAGGATGTTATATTCAAAATACGCGAGGCGGTCGGTTTAGTTCCAAAGGAATTAATAGGTGTCGATATTGGTCAAAGTTCAGTTAAGGTAAGTAAAATTACGACAAAGAACGATACTTATACCTTAACTAAATACGCGTCAGTTCCTCTTCCTGAAGCAACGATTATTGAAGATGAAATTCAAGATGAAGAAGCATTAAAAGATGCTTTAAGTGAAGCATTTGCAGAAGCAAAGATCACTGAGCCATATATCTGCCTCGGCCTATCTGGTCCAAATACAGTTATTAAAAAACTTCAGCTTGCCGGGGGCGAGGATGAAGAGCTAGAGGATCAAGTTACATGGGAAGCAGAACAGTATCTACCTTTTCCTGTCGAAGATTGTAATATCGATTGGTACGTAATTGGTGAGAATAGAGGTGGTGGTTTAGATGTAATTGTCTGCGCCATTAAAAAAGATGTGCTTGAATCATTTCGTTCCATTTTAACCTCTTTAGGTAAAGTCGTTAAAGTTGTCGATCTATGTCCTCTTGCAATTACTAATATATTTGAATTGGCCGGTGAGGAAAGTGAAGTTGATGATGAAGATGAAGATGAGGATGTGGAATCTGAAGTATTTGAAGGTACTTCAGCTGGAACATCTACTAAAATATTAATCCCATCACGACTGTTAATTGATATTGGGTCTCAAGCAACTATTTTTACAGTTTTGAAAAATGGTGTCCCAGTATTTGTAAAAGAGATTATTCTCGGTGGTGCAAGTATTACTGAAGAAATACAAAGACAGTTAGGTGTAAAATTTGCTGAAGCTGAAGACTTGAAAAAGATGTCAGCTGGAGGCGGAGTACCAGATGATGTCTTAATGATTATTAATGAAATTAATTCGTCTATTGTAAATGAACTTAAGAAAGCTCATGATTTCTACATAAATGCAACTTCTGATGATTCTTTAAAAGATATTACTGTCACAGGTGGATCCGTAAGGCTACCTAATCTATTGGAAGAAATACGAACTTCTTTTGGAGTCGATGTTAATGTATTAAACCCTTTTAATGAAATTGAATTTGATGAAAGTAAGTTCTCTGATGAGGAGTTAACTGATATGGCCCATGAAGGGGTTGTTTCGTTTGGTTTAGCAATAAGGGAGTTTCCTAAATGATAGAAATTAACTTATTAGAGAAAAAGAAACCATTCGAACTACCGGTTGTTCTAGGTGTTGACTTAAATCAAGTTAATAAGAAATCTCTAGTTATTGGCTATTTAATTTATTATATCCTAACGGGATATGTTGTACCTGGTTTCAAAGACGAGAACAAAGAGTTTCGTGCGCAGATTTCACAAGCTCGTAGTGAATATAATAAAGTTAAAAAAGAAGTGGATTCATATGGTTCCTTAAATGAAGTAATGAATGCATTTTCAAAAAGAATTGAAGAGCTGAAGTCTCGTGAAGAGCTTGTTGCGAAAGTTATGTCTAAAAAGTCTAACCCTTATAAGGTGTTAAGAGGATTATCTAGTTCGTTAAATGATGATATTTGGTTTAATCAACTATCGATAGATAAAGATCGTGTTATTAAAATTGAAGGAGAATCTATTTCATTCTCTTCAGTTGGTGACTTTGTTAATAATGTGAAGGAGTTAGAATACTTTATATCTAGAGGGAACTTTACTGGTGAAACTTTTGGAATGAAGGAACTTAAAGAAGTTCAAGACGAATTATATGGTGAAACAGTTACACTTCAGAGCTTTACAATTGAGGGTAAAATACAATCTTATGGGGATCTAAATTAATGCTATCAATTGTTAATAAGTTATATTTGTTATTAATTCTTTATGGTTGTTTCTTAACATATGAAGCATATAGTGAAATACAAATAGAAAGAGAAGCGTTGCAAAATGAAGCACAAAGTTTTGAAGCTAGGATTAATAAGAAAAAAAGAGAGCTCAAAAAGCTTAAAGATTATGAGAAGGATGTAGAGCGTAAAAAAGAAGAAATCGAGATAGTCGCTCAGAAGCTTGAAGAGACACAAAGAAGATTACCTAAAGATATTAGTGATAACGAGAGTATTAATTTAATTAAAAAAATTGGGGAGTCTCTAAAGATAAAAGAAGTACAGATTATCCCAAGTGGCCAAGAAGAGAATGGTTTTTATATTACAAAATTCTATACTTTCTCAGGAAAGGGGACATATCTTCAATTTTTATTACTTTTAGAAAATATTTCAAAACAGGAAAGAATTTTAAATGTTAGAGATATTAATCTAAGTAAAATATCAAAAACAAATAAGTCGAGATATGAAATTATTAATCTAGCAGCTACGATTGAAAGTTATATCTATAATTCTAATCACCGTGAAAATCGTGGAATTGAAGAGATTGAACGTCGTATTGAAGAAGAGAGTTCAAAAAAGAAAGTAAAACCTAAACGTAAAAAGAGGAAGAAATGATTAAAGTTTTAATGATAGCATTTCTATTCGCTCTACCTATAGTTGAGATATGTGCTCAATCTTTAGACCTGAATTCAGCTCGTAGTATTAGGGATCCCTTTAAAGTTAAATATCGTAAAAAGTTTGGACAAAAAAGAACTCGACGAGAGAAGTTTAAAGGCTTTACTAATAAATTATCAACAGACAATCTTCGAATTGATCGACTTCGTGTAACTGGGATCTTTATGGGTAAAAACCCAAGAGCAATAGTTACTGAAGTAGATGAGAAAGCGAATGAGAATAATGGTGCTGCTGCAGAGAAGCGTGAAGTTGTAATTATAAAAGAGGGAATGAAGATAGGACCAGACCAAGTAGAGGTTAAGGCAATTCTTCCTGGTGGTGTGGTATTAGTTGAGAAAATTATTAATGTATATGATGAGGAAGAATATTTAGAAACGATTCTACCACTATCGGATTGATATAACTTTTTAAAATTCAAAAATATGATAAGATAATTATATAACTATTTTACTTAGGATGAGTAAAAATGAAGAAAATAATATATGTAATAGTAGTCTTGTTTTCATTTGCAGCATTTGGTGCAAATTTAAATATGATAGACTTTCAACAAAAGAACGATCTCAGTTATCTAAATTTTAATTTTGATAATTCAGACTTCAAAATCAAAAAGTTTCAGATTGTAAAAGACAAGCAAGTTGTAATAGACATTGAAAATGCTGTTTCGACAGACCGTGTACTTAGAGCATTTGATACTTCTGAATTCTCCGGTAGTGTAGTTTTTGTTTCAGCCTTCAAGCAACCAGGAAATAAAAAACAAATACGAGTGATTGTTCAGTTACGAGATAATGTAAGGTCAAAGACTCAAACTTCGGGAAATACTGCTAGCGTAATATTTGAAAATCGTTATGGTGCTTTTGCTAGTACTTCTACAGAAGATAACAGTGTTGCAAGACTTGAAGACGATAAGGAAAACGAATCGGCCAAGGTTCTTAAACCGAAGTCGACAAGCTTAGAAGATATTCTAGAGAATCTAACTCTTTCTGGGCAAAAAAAGTATGTTGGAAATAAAATTACATTAAACGTAAAGGATATGAAGGTAAATGATATCTTAGATCTTATTGCAGATGCATCTGGATTTAATATCATAATGACAAATGAAGTTGCTGAGCTTCATCCACTTTCGTTAAATCTTGTAAATGTACCATGGGATCAAGCCTTAGATACCGTTCTTTCAATTAATAAATTGGTTGCAGAGAAGAACGGAGCTATCTTAACAATCAAAACGTTGGCACAAGCAACAGAAGAAAGAAGAAAAGAAAGAGATGCAAATCAGGTGAAAGCAGTAGCAGAGCCTCTTGTAACTAAAGTTCTACCGATCTCCTACTCAAAAGCTAAAGATCTTACTGGACTATTAAAGGATTATGTAACAGTAAATAGAGGATCTATTATAGCTGACGATAGAACTAATAATTTGATTATAAATGATACTCTAGAAGTAACAGAAAAAATCGCTAAGATAGTAAGTTTACTTGATCGACAAACTCCACAGGTTTTAATTGAATCAAAAATTGTTGAAGTAAACGAGGGATATCAGAAACAAATTGGTCTTCAAAATGGTCTTAACTTTGGTTATGATCCAGTTGGGCAAATACCACAGGCTACAGAGTTAACAGGAACCCCGAGTACAACAGCAATCTCTGGTCCTGGGTTAAGCTTTTCTAGTGCTCCTGCAGCAGGGGAAAATGCGAGAAACCTTTTGGGATTAAGCATTTCAAGATTTGGAAGATTATTCAATTTAGACTTTCAATTACAATTACTTGAAAGTGAATCGAAAGGGAAAATTATTGCAACTCCTAGAGTTGTAGCAAAAAATAATGTTAAAGCAGAAATTATTTCAACTGATACGACATCATTTGAAGAGCGACAAGGTACAGGTGAAGACGTTGTTATTACTTTCAAGGAAACATCTGTAGAGCTAAGTTTAGCAGTAACTCCTCAGGTTTCAAATGATGGTGCAATTGATCTTACTGTCGAATTATCAAAAGAACAATTTGGGACTGCGCCGGCCGCTGGAGCACCGCCTGATAAAGCGAAAAGAGAAGTTAAAACAAATGTACTTGTTGAAAATGGATCAACGATTGTACTAGGTGGTTTATATAGTTATTCAAAACTAGAAACACATTCAGGGGTACCTTATTTAAAAGACATGCCAATTGTTGGTTGGTTATTTAGAACTCCTTATAATCCACAAGTTTCAAAAACAGAGCTTGTTATATTCATGACTCCTCGTATTATCAATCAGGATCGTGCAGGACTTACAAGTAGTTTATAAATGAAAAACTATAAAACTCTTATAACAAAATATAAAACTCAATTAGATAAAGACCCTCGTTCGAGGGCCTTTGCTCCTCTTGCTGAAATCTATCGAAAAGTTGGAATGACTGATGAAGCATTACGAATCTTAAAAAGAGGAATTTCTTTTCATCCTAATTTCGGTGCAGCGATCATTATTTATGGTCAAATCCTACTTGAAGAAAATGAACTTGAAGAAGCTTATACAACACTAAAGCCTCAGTTGAATCTTAATGGTGACAACTTAAAGTTCTTAAAAACTTTTGCACAAGTTTGTTTTCGTAGAAATTTCATTCTTGAAGCTTTAAATACCTATAAGCGCGTTTTATTTATCTCTCCAAGAGATGAGGAAGCTAGTGAATTTGTTTCAAAATATGACAACTTTGATAGTCTAGAAGAAGAGGATCTTACTCAGCAGACTTTTGATATTTCCAATCTCGATAATGAAATCGAAAGCTGGAATACTTTAAGTCTTGTACCTAAAGAAGAACCAGAAGTTGAAGAAGTTATTGAGGAAGTACAAGAAACAAATACTCCTCAATTCTTTAGCCACACTTTAGTTGATCTGTACTTGAAGCAAGGTGCAAAACAAAAAGCAATTGAAGTCTTAAGTTCAGCACTGCAAGAAAATCCAGATGACCAAAAAATCAAGATGCGACTTGATGAGCTTCAGCATGAAAACGATGCTAGCACTGGCCATGATAGTTTAATGGCCGCTTTTGAAGCAAGTGCGAAAAAATTAGAAAGTAAGCCAAAGCAAGAGTTAGATAAACTCACAATGGCCTTTGATCTTTTTGATTCATATATCAAAAAAAGAAGTAGTGAAGTATTAAATGGATAAGTTTTTAGTAATAAATGGACCTAATCTGAACCTTCTCGGATCTAGAGAACCTGATATATATGGTAAGTATAGTCTTTCAGAAATTGAAGACTTAACTAATAAGAGACTTGAAAATGCTGGCCACAAGGTTGATGTCGAATGGTTTCAGAGTAATGGTGAAAAAGAGATTATTGAAAAAATCCAAGCAGCATCAAATGCTTCATACAAAGCAGTAATCATTAATCCAGCTGCTTTTTCTCATACAAGTATCGCAATCTTAGACGCGTTGCGCGTTCTCTCGTGCCCGGTTGTTGAAGTACATTTGTCTAATACTAATCAACGAGAGGAGTTTAGAAGTAATAAAATTACTGCAAAATCCTCAACAGCTGTGATAGAAGGTTTAAAAGAAAAAGGTTATTTTCTCGCTATTTTATCTCAACTAATTTAAAGGGTTTTTATGGAGTATCAAACTACTGATTTTAGAAAAGGTTTAAAAATGGAAATCGACGGCAAACCATATGTTTGCATCAAGTGTGATTTCACAAATCCAGGTAAAGGTTCAGCTTTTTATAAGTTAAGAATTAAGAATCTTGAAACTGGTGCAGTAATTGAGAGAACTTTTAAATCAGGTGTTGCTACTGGAGCACTAAAGCCAGATCTAGATGAAAAAGAAGTAGAATATCTTTATGCAGATCCAGATGGATTCAATTTCATGGATCAATCTACATATGAAACTATTCATGTAGCTAGTGAATATATCGATGATTCCGCTAATTATTTACAAGAAGGTATCAAAGTAGGACTACTTTATTATAAAGGTAAGCCTATTTCTGTTGAATTACCGAATTTTGTTGAATTAAAAGTTACAGAAACAGACCCTGGTCTTAAAGGTGATACAGCTCAAGGTGGACTTAAAAAGGCCGTTATGGAAACAGGTCTTCAAGTAAATGTTCCTCTGTTTATCAAAGAAGGAGAGATCCTAAAAATTGATACGAGAAGCGGAGATTACGTGGAAAGAGTAAACAAATAATTATCTTATAAAGGGCCATAAAAATGGCCCTTTTTTCTTAGATTTCCCCCCCATTTTTAAAAGGTAAAAAGTACGCTTAATATTATTAAATTTTATAATTTGATATAATAATTTTAGGTAGTTAGTAAAACTTTTGGCCGAGGTAGAGTGTCTAAATTAACGGAATTTCACATTCAATTGAATGAGAGTCTTCTATTGAAAAATTCGATTGAATTTAATTCATGGATCGATTCAATTTTAAAATACTATAAAAAGATTCCAATAGAAGAATTCAATATCTATAAGAATTTTTACTTAAAGAGTTTAGTTGAAATTATTTATGCAAATCAATTAGGCAAACTACATCGCTTAGATAAATTACAAGAAAAATTATTCCATAAACTATTTAATCAAAAAAAAGTTAATCGTCTCATTGAGTTAAAAGAATTATTTCAAAGGGTTGGTATTTCAACTACTGTTGAACTAGAGAATTTGATAAATAGTTTAATCTTTTTAAAATTTGATAATGAAGACAGATTAAGTACTTCAATTAATACTGCAATTTCAAATCCTGAAGTATATTTAAAATTTGAAAATATTAGAAAAACTCTTGTGGACAAGGTCGAACTACTTGATCCTTTAAACTTCATTGAAAATATCTTTAAAGTTATTCCAGTGATTTTTGAATCTAATGAGTGGAAGGATTTATTTTATAATTATGCACTTAATACTAATGATCAAGAGTTTGTAGACTCATTCAATTCAATTTTAGAAGATCACGAAGTTTATAAGAAGATAACGAAAAAAGAAAATAATACAAAGAAATCAACAACAGAAGTGAATATACATATGGACTCTTCTGATAAAGACAAGAAAGACTTTCTTGGAAGTATTGCCACTCTTCGCGAGAAATTGGTTGAAGGATGTGAAACCAAGCAGGAATATGTAAATACACTCTATGAGATTTCGTATAATTATAAAAAAATTGGTGCATTTGAAAGGTCTTACTTCTTTGCCGTAATCGTTAACCGTCTCCATCCTGGTTATCGCAATGTAGGAGATCTTCTAAAATAATGAAAGTAATGAATAAATTCCTCATTGTCTTTACCATTGTTTTCACGATTATTGGTGTCGGTGCTTGGAACTTTATTCAGTCTCAATATGTTTCCACTATCTTGAGTGAGTATATAAATAATAATCTAATCTCTAATGAAAATATCCAGTTGAAATTCTCAAAGGTTTCAGGGGGCTTCTTTCCTCCGCGTACAATACTAAACAATGTAAATCTAGTCGTTAAAGATGAAGTTGAGATACAGGTTAAGGATGTGTCAGCTGTTTTTTCTATTATGAGTTTATTCTCATCTGAGATTAAGTTTAGTCGTGTGTCTTTCGATGATGGGTATATTGTCTTAAATCAAATTAATACAGAAAAAGAAAATGACGAAAAAGATGACATTGGCCATTTTGAAAGATTAACTCAGATCACGAAGAAGCTTCCTTTTCAAATTAATCAAGTTCAAATCATGAACTCTGATTTTTATCTTGAACAAGCTGATGTGAATATTCCTATAAGCTTTCTTTCAATAAGTCCTTATGAGAGCAGTTTTGATATTGTTCTTGATATTGAGCGTTTTTATTGGAACGGCCTTACTGTCGATAACCTTTTTCTTGATGCCGAGATTGTTGAAGAAAGTATTAGGCTAAGGAATGCATACGTATTTGTTAAGGACTCAAAAATTACTGGTACAGGTAAGTATGAATTTAAATCGCGAAAGATAGATGCAGATATTGAATATCGTGTAAACTTTGATAGTTTCTATTCTTTACTTAAAAAACATAATTTAAATCTAAATGGGCTAGCTGAAGGGAAAGCAGACCTAACGGGTGATTTAAGTCTTCAAGGGCTGTACGTTAACGGTAATGTCGTTGGTGACAACATTAGCTCTGATTACGCTATTGCTGAGAAAGTAAATACGTATTTCACTTATCATAATAAATCTCTTGTGCTTAGAAAGTTAAAAGGTTCAGTGAATAAAGGAACATTCAAGTTATTAAATGATCTCACCTTAGACTTTAAATCAAAGAAAGTTGTGGCAACGAATACAAGTGTTGAATTAAGTAATCTTCATCTCAACGATATTCTATATTTTTTAGGTGATGATCTGGAAATGTTAAAAGGTCGAATTAACGGTGTTGTAAATTTAAAGATGAATGGTGGTGGCGACTTATTTATTACAGCAGATTCTTCAAGGCGCTTAAGTTTTACTAATCTTTCATTGAGGCCATCGAATACAAATATTCTTAATATGAAAGAAGGGAAAATTAATTCTTTATCAATTATTATTGATAATCGTTTTGCAATAGAAATTGATGCAAATATTAATAAATCGCACCTCTTAGCGAATGGAACTATTAAAGGAAAAGCTGTCGACTTTAATGTTGAGGGACGAGGGCTTGAATTATCAGACCTCGGTGGTGAGGTCGGCGCAATTGGTAGTGGCCGCGGTGATATTGATATAAGAATAAGCGGTAAAGACGAAGTCTTTATTGATGTCACATCTGAAGATGTTAATAACCTAAAAGTATATGACTATTTATTTGAAGGAGCATCAAGTGTTAAAGCTCGTTATTCAATAAATAGCAATAAGATATTCATTGATAGTATTTCAAATAATGTCAGTGGAAAAACTGATTTAAATGGTTTTGTCGATATTTCAAAAGGCTTACTTAATCTTGATTTGAAGTTTACAGAATTAGATATCGCTACTTCTAAAAGAAGATTAGATCCAATCTGGAAAGATATAAAACTATATGTAGAACCATTTGCTGGAATTTTTAATGGTAATGCAAATATCAGTGGTAGCTTCAATAATATTAAAACTACTGCAAATCTAACTTCTTCAAAAGTGAGCTTATATAACGAAGCAATGGATAATTTCGCGATAGAAATAGCCGTTGATAAAAATCAAATTGATGTTAAAAACTTATTCCTAAAGAAAGGGGTATCGAGTTTGTCATCTGATTTTGCCTATCGTTATGATAAAGGTTTTGATCGAGTCAATCTTGTAACTACTCCTATTAAGTTAAATGACTTCTTCAGATATAGAGATATCGGTCTAGGATATAATGGCTATTTTTCAATTAATTTAAATGCCAAAAGAGGTAAGAACTTTAAAGGGAATGGATCGGCATATTTAACTAGAACTAAAATTGGTAACGAGGAGATTGGATCTTCAGAGCTGGAATTTAAATTCACAGATAGTGTTATTGATTTTGATTCTCAGTTTTTAAATGGAGAAATTGATCTAGAAGGAATATTAGACCTTAGTAAACAATACCCTAAAGTTGATCTTAACTACGACGTCGATATTCCAAATTTAAGAACTTTTCTAAGTGTTATTTCTGAACATAATGCATTTAACAATCAACTAAATGGTTTTATGCAAATGGCCGGTCAAATTTCATACGACTTCAACTCTGATATGCCAGTTAGTGCAACTTCTATAATTAATCAATTTCATCTGAATAATTACGGAAGAGATCTTACCTTAAGAAGACCGACGCAAATTGAAATTGAACAATCAGAAATTAAAAAGTTAAACTTTCTACTAGAAGGTTCGGGGGGACGCTACTATGTCACAGGAACAGGTAACGTTGACAGTCGATTTGAACTTATACAAGAACTTGATATAAATTTAAGCTATTTAACATTACTCACAAGTGAGATTGAGCGAATACTAGGTAATATTAAAGGAAGGGGTATTATTTATGGTAATCGAAGAAATTACGATATCTCTCATTCTTTTTCTACTTCTGGATTTGGACTAAAGTTAAAATCCATCCCATTAGAGATAGCCAATGCAAATGGTATTGGTGCATATCGTGATAAGAAGATCCTAATAAATTCATTAAGTGGTGAATTAGGTTCAGGACGATTTGATCTTTCAGGTTATATTAAGGCGAATTTCCCGTTCCCTGAAGTTTATTTAAATGCTGACTATAGTGATGTTGGTTATCAAGTTGAATCTCGATCTCTCATAAATACAGACGGAAAGTTAAGCTTTTCAGGTAAAAGTTTTCCATACCTTGTTAAGGGAGATGTATTTGTAAACGGTGGTCTTGTTGAAAATGAGTTCAATGACTTTAAATCCACATCTGAATATAACAAAAGCTTAAATAAGTATATTACCCAAACAAAGAGGGGTATTCCCGACTTGATTAACTTAGATATCGATCTAAAGATCAAAGAAACTGTGCGTGTACGTAATCGACTTGCTGACCTTTTAGTTGCAGGTGATCTTTCCATAAAAGGACAATTCAATAATCCTGAAATGCAAGGACAGCTAATTATAGTTCCTGGAGTCAGTAAGTTTAAATTTAGAGGCAATGACTTTATCCTATCGGAAGGCGTAGTCTATTTTACAAGACAAGAAAATCTCGATCCAATAACTTTAAATCTTTTGGCAAACTCTACAATTGGACAATATGATATTGAGATGGGAATTACCGGTTCTGTCGAAGATATTTCAATTAACCTAGAGTCTAATCCATATTTAACTCGCGATAATATATTCTCGCTTCTCACTTTAGGAGTAACTTCAGACTTTTCGAAGAACTTAGAGGATAGTCAACGAACTAACTTAACAACGATTGGTATTGGAACCTTCTTAGTGGATCAATTAAATATTAATGAAGGACTTGACTCTGCTCTTGGATTAAAACTTAGTGTTCTTCCTGAATTTTCTGAAAGCTCTGATAGCCCGATTGAGGAAGCTACAAAGTCTGAACAATCTGTTAAAACTGCTACTAAGTTACAGATTACTAAAAAGGTTAACGAAAATATTGACTTAAAGTTTTCAAATACCTTTGATAGTGAGAATACAAGACAGTCTATTAATGTTGATTATAGTATAAGTGATAAGCTTTCGATTGAAGGTATTTTTGAAAGTGAAGATGATACAAATAATAAAGAAAGGACAGATGGTTCAGCTGGAGCCGATATAAAATATAAATGGTCATTTTAAAATTATTCATATTCACATTGTTTTGTTTTAGCACTTTTGCTGCTAAGACGATTCATATTGACAATGTCGATGTTGATTGTACTGGTCGCGAGGAATGTCTATTTATTATTGAAAGCTTCAAGAAATACGAAGGTAAAGACTTAACTCGTTCGGAGATTGAGTCAGCGGTACGCTTTGAGTTGAGCAAACCATATTATAAGTCTTTCTTTTATGAAATAAAAAATAACAATCTGAAAATTGTCGCAGTGACTAAGCCTAAAATATCTAAACTAAACGTTGTTGGAACTGATTCTGTCCTTAATCGTCGTATAAAAAATGAATTTACACTAAAAGAAGGTGATTACTACGATGCTATTAAAGTCGAAGAGGGACTTGAAAAAATTGGTGAGTCGTTCTTTAAGAAAGATGCAAAAGTTGGAACAGTTAAAACTAAACTTACAGAAGATGGGTTAAATTTAGAAATTACTTTAAATAAGAGTGGAATAAGGCTTTTAGAAATAATTAGTCTTGAGGGGATTGATGGTGCAAATCTTGATCAAGCTAAAAAGTTTTGGAATAGGATTAAAGGATCCTCTCTAGACTTCACAAATTATAAGAAGATGTTACAGGAGTACCGAAACCTTTTAATCACTGAAGGCTTTTGGTTATCAAATGTAAAAGAAGAATTACATGTCTTAAATACTGGAAACTATAAATTAGTTTTTAAAATAAAATTAGGCCATCGTTTTGGGATTAGTTTTTATAATAATAAACGCTTAAGTCACAATGAACTTTTTAATCATGTTAAGAAGTATATTCAGAATAATAAAGGCCGATTTGATGACATTTCATTGAATCGCCACTTAGTTAATTTTTATCGTGAGAATGGATACTATTATGCTAAATCTCAAATTAACGAAGCTAGAGGTAAGGACAGATTTGGTAATAGTGTTATAAACTTTTACATTACAATAGATGAAGGCCGAAAAGTTGAAATAACTAAAGTTAATTTCACTGGCAATAATTTCAAAAGTCTCGATGAATTAGAAAAAGCTTATTCTGAGAGTAATTCTGATTTATTAAAAGCCGATTATTTACATGAGAAAGGTCTTGAAGATGCTTCTGAAAAAATTAAAGAGATCTATGTTAAAGATGGGTTTATATTTGTAAATATTGAAAAACCTAAAATTGACTTCATTGATGGTGGTGATTCGGCCATTGTGTCCTTTTCAATTTCAGAGTCAGCACAATATAGACTGAGTAAAATAAATATTGAAGGTGTTGATGACAAAGAAGCAGTCTATTTTATTAAGGATGCACTTAAAAATAAGATTGGAAAACCATTTAATGTTGTTCATATCGATGAGGATCTCAAAGCTGCAATTAATACACTAAAGAGTCGAGGATTTTATTTCAGCTCATATTTAGAAAAGCGTCCTAAGAAGATTGTGACCGTAAATTCCGCTACTAATGAGATTGAGCTTAACTTAAAGTTCTCACTTGGAGTTAAAACATATCTTGGAAATGTTATCGTTACAGGTAATTCGAAGACAAAGGATGTTGTCGTTAGAAGAGAGCTACCTCTTAAAAGAGGGGATCTCGTCACACCAAGGGCGATGAATGAGTTTGTTAATCGCTTACGAGAGCTTGGCCTATTTTCAAATGTTAATATCTCATCATTTGTTGGTGAAGAAGTTTCGGAAAGTGAAAAGTATTTAAATTTTGTTATAAAAGTTACTGAAAAGGACTTTGGACAAGCAGAAATTGCTCCTGGGTTCCGAACAGATCTCGGTTTTAAATTTTCGACAATGATTGCCTACAATAATATCCAAGGGATGAATCGATCTGTTATTTTCAAAGCACAAACAAACTGGAGAACAGATTTTGACTATTTAGATGAGAGAAGATTTGATGAGTCAAAGAAGTTACTTGAGGGACTCGTGCAGTTTCAATTCATCGAACCATATCTCTTCTATGATTGGCTGGGCTCCAAACTAACTTTTAAAACAACAGTTAAGTTTGAAAGAAAGCGCTATTCAGATTTTGATGCTGATATTTACAGTATTGCCCCTCAACTTTATAAACAATTCTCTGATGTGCTCTCTACTAGTCTCACATACGAGTTTGATAATGTTAGGCAATTTGATGCCACAGATGAGATTGATGAAGATAAGTACTATATTGGGGCCATAAGACCTGAAGTCACTCTAGACTTTAGAGATAACTCATCAATGCCTAGAAAAGGTTCTTGGTTTAACTTCTCATGGGAGTTTGCAAATCCGTATCTTGGCTCTCAAAAAGAAAATGATCTAACAATCAACTATAATAAGGCGGTTATTAGAAATTATAACTATATCCCGTTGGGTGATATTACTCTAGCGACATCAATTACCCTTGGATATGAACATAACTTTTCAGATGATCTTATTACTGATGATAGTGGAAATATAATTATCGATGCTGATGGTAAGCCACAAACTTCAGGTTATATTCCACCTTTAAAAGTTTTTAGACTAATTGGACGAGACTTTCTGAGAGGATATAGTGATTTTGAAAGTGGACGATTATCAGATAATTCTTATATTACAGATACCACTGTAAGAGGTAATGCTTATTTATTTAATTTTAGAGTAGAGCCTCGTTATTATCTTGGTGACTATTCTGCTATTGCTATCTTCTTTGACGCAGGTCGCGTATTTGTTGATAAAATAGATGAATTTGAATTATTAAAATCTGTTGGCCTAAGTTTCAAATTATTCACCCCAATTGGTTCACTAGATTTTGATTACGGTGTTAAATTAGATCGAATCGGTGGAGATTCATTTGGCCGTTTTCACATAACAATTGGCCAATTCTAGCCATTCATTTAAAATCAGTAACTTATAGCCGAAGAAAATATTACGCATGGCCAAAAAAAATAACATTTACCCATTGTATTATTGGTCTAAATTGTTTAATATCTGCCGAAACCCGTTACCCCACAAACAACGGAATTATGGGCCTTTATAGGTCCTAAGTGTTGTAAACAAATCATTTTATTCTGATGATGCGTTTACGTTTTATTGATTTTTAACATTATTAAAGTGGAAGGTTACTATGTACACTGAGAAATCATTTGTGTTAAAGCCAGCAGATGCTGACAAAAAATGGCACTTAATTGATGCTACTGATAAGGTAGTTGGACGTTTAGCAACTGAAATCGCTAATGTATTAAGAGGGAAGAACTCACCGAAGTACACTCCTCATACAGATTCTGGTGATTTTGTTGTTGTTATCAACGCAGAAAAAGTTAAATTTACTGGGAATAAGTGGAACGATAAAGTTTACTACAGACATACAGGTTATGCTGGTGGACTTAGAGAAAGAACTGCTAAAGAGCAACTTGAAAGAAAACCAGAAGCGATTCTTATGAACGCTGTTAAAGGTATGCTTCCAAAGAACTCACTTGGTAGAAAACAACTAACAAAACTTAAGGTTTTTGCTGGATCTGAGCACGCACATAGCGCTCAAAACCCAGTAGAATACAAATTCTAGTAAGAGGTTATTATTATGGCTAAAGGAAAAACTTGGGATTCACAAGCAGTTGGTAGAAGAAAATCTTCAGTTGCTAGAGTTTATATGGCTGCAGGAACTGGTAAAGTTGTTGTTAATAATAGAGATATCAAAGAGTACTTCACAAAAGGTACTGACAGATATGTTGTTAATCAACCACTAAACCTACTTAAACTTGCAGATAAGTATGATGTTAAAATTAACGTAACTGGTGGTGGAACTACTGGTCAAGCCGGTGCTGTTCGTCTTGGTATTGCAAGAGCAATCCTTAAGATTGATGCAGAGCTTAGAGGCGAGCTTAAATCAGCAGGATTTCTTACAAGAGATCCAAGAAAAGTTGAAAGACAAAAAGCTGGTCAGAAAGGTGCAAGAGCAAAGTACCAATTCTCGAAGCGTTAAGATTTATCTTACAAATTTTCGAATATACAGAAGGCCCTCTTATTCAGAGGGCCTTTCTTTTTTATAGTTAACTGTATAATATTCAAAAAGAACTCAAATATGCTATAAGTCCATATGGCAAAATCAATTAAACTCAAAGGTGTACGTACAAATAATCTTAAAAATATAGATGTCGAGTTTCCTATTAATAAGATTACTTGTGTATCAGGTGTTTCTGGCTCAGGAAAATCATCACTTGTATTCAATACGCTGGCCAATGAGTCTAAAAGACGATTTTTAAATTCAATGCCATCTTCAATGAACTTTTTTGAAAGAGTTCCAACAAGTGCTGAAGTCGATTTAATTGAGCCAGTATTGCCAGTGTGGAGTCTTGCTCAAAATAATCCTATCGTGGGTTCAAGACTCAACTTGGCCGATCAACTTGAAATCAGCTACGAACTAGCACAACTATATTTTGATCAACAATCTTCAAAGTGTTTAATTCATAATGAAGAATTTATTGATGGGCTAGATTTAGCCATACGAGAGATTGAATCAATAATTTCAGATAAGACAAAAGTCTTACATATCCTTATCGGTAAGGATCATTATCAAGAGTGTATATCAGGAATGCCTGCTAGAAGTTTTAATTCTAATGAGCAGTTAATTCGTGAATTTAATGAAGAGGATGCCCAATGGGAAATCTTTCGTCTTAAGCCCAATAAAATATCGAATTTTAAAAAGAAATGGCTTGAGCTTATTAAAAACTCGGCAGTTATGCAATTAAGTGTTTACTTCACTGGAGATGATCAATTACATCACTTCAGCTTAAACGCAAAAGAGTTTTGCCCAAAATGTGATGAAGAGGGATTACAGAGTGCAAGACAGATTAGTGACCTCCTTCCTTACAATGGAATAGGTGCCTGTACTGAATGTAAGGGTTATGGATCTACACTAAGTTATGATGTTAATAAAATTGTAAAGTATCCCAAAAAGAAGATAAAAGACGGTGCAATTACTTTCTTAGATTATTCTAAATATAGTGCCTACTACAAGACTTTTATAACTGAAATGAAGAAGCTTGGTGTTAGTGATAATGAACGTTATTGTGATGTAAGTGATCAGGTTGAAGATCTTCTTCTAAATGGTGGTGGAAGATTCTATGGCGTTCTAAACTTTCTTTATGCTTTAGAGGAAAAACGTTATAAGCGATCTGCTAGAATTTTTCTTCGAAAGATGCAAAGTGAAAAAGTCTGTCATATTTGTTATGGGAGAAGACTTTCTCAAAGTGCAATGGCCCACTGTGGACAAGTTGAGAATATATCTACTTATGGTGATTTATTATCTCTTACAGTCGAGGGATTATTAATCGAATTAAATCATCTTAATGAAAATAATATTATTAAAAAAGTTAAAGATAAATTGGCCGTTGCAGTTGAATTAGGTCTGGGGGATTTTCCCTTAATGACAAAATTAAAGTCATTAGAAACAAGTGAATATCAAAAATCATTACTCGTTCGTTATTTAAGTTTTAAAGGAAGTGGCTCTTTATTTGTACTTGATGAGCCGAGTCTTGGGATGACTATTGAAGAACAAAAAGTTCTCTTAAAATATCTAAAAAATCTTTCAAAAAATAATACTGTAGTAATGGTTGAACATAGTACTTATTTACAAAATGGAAGTGATAAGACGATTCATATTGGTCCAGGAGCAGGGCACCTTGGCGGTGAAGTTGTAGAGATTAAAGGTAAACCAAAGAAACAAAAAGAATTAGTCTTAAAGAAGACGAAACCGAGTGGAAAGCTTACTTTTAAAGATATTGAGTTTGAGGACAAAAAGTATAAAAAGATAGAATTCAAATTAGGCACAATCAATCAGGTTTTAACGAATGTTGAATCTTTCGATAAAAGACTAATTATAAATGCACTATTTAATGAATTAAACGAAGAGTTATTTAAAGAAAAATATAATTTTGAGACTGATTATGAGATCGGTTCAATTGATATCACAAATGAAGTTCAAGATATTCATATCTATGAAACTCGAATTGAAAAATCTACAAGTCGCTCAACGGTGGGAACGACATTAGATCTAACTGGCAATGTTCGAAACTATTTCACTAAACTTCCTGTTTCAAAGTCCTTAGGTCTAGAAAAAGGGCATTTTTCTAAGAATTCTAAACTTGGTCAATGTAGTGTTTGTGAAGGAAAAGGTGTTCAAGAGATTGATATGCAATACCTTGAAGATGTGAGCTTTCCTTGTGATGAGTGTGGTGGAACTGGTTTAAAGAAGTTTTACGCCTCAATTACAGATGGTAAATATACAATCATTGAAGCGAGTGAAACTCCTGTATCAACTTTATTTGAGACAATACCAGCTACACCAAAAATAAAAAGAACACTTGGTTATTTGAAATTACTAAATCTTGATTATCTAACATTAGATCGAACAATACCCTCGCTATCAGGTGGTGAACGTTTAAGAGTGAAGCTATTAAAGGCCATTGATAAGAAGGTTAGTGATTCGATTATCGTACTAACAAATATTTCATATGGTTTATCAATGAATGAGCTAACTTCTATTTGTGAACTTCTTCAAGGACTTACAGATCAAGGAAATACATTAATTATTTTAGATAACCACGAAATCTTCAGTAATTTCAACCAGATAAAGCTTGATTAAAAGGTTAAAGTATTAGGCTTAATAACCGATAAGATTGGTATGATAAAGGCCTTTGTGACTCTATTTCTTACTATCTTTTCTCTGACATCATATGGTGCAGAGTTATTTGAAATTCCTTTAAGTAAACAACTATCTGAATCAAATGCCATTATCATGGGCGTTTATCAAGATAGCTACGTGAAAAAGCTAAATAATGGAAAAATTGTTACCAATGTTACATTCAAGCTTGAAAAGTCTGTTGGGCTTGGAAATAGAAAACAATTGAGTAAGAATTCTTTTAATTTTGTCTACAATGGTGGCCAGTGGCAAGGAATCAACTATCCAAATGAAAATATGCCTCGATTTGTAAAAGGTCGTCGTTATATAGTTCTTCTCGTAAAAGGTGAGCAAGAGTTCTATCCTTTCTATGATCGCCTCGGTGTCTATACTGTCATAGGGCGAGAAGGTGAGGAAGAGGTTGTCTCACAGGCGTTTCCAGCAAATGATACATTTGGTGCAAACTCTTTAAGTACCTTCAGTTTATGGGTAAGTACAGTCTTTGGAGAGAGCTTAGAAGGGCTTGGTTCTGATAAGGATATTTATAAGAATAAAAAGTCAGGCCGTCGAATCGCCTCAATCAATGAAGAGAAATCAAAGAATACCGCATATAAAATTCCTGTATATTGGCTTGTTATTATTTTTGGATTGCTTGGTGCAGCACACTTAAGAAAAACAAAAGCCTAATTCTGAAATTTACTATTCTTTTTTCACGACCAATTTAGTAAAATTTTAAGTAGTTATCCCATGGAAGGTAAATATGATGAATATTTTAAAAGTACTTTTACTAATTTCAATTTTTTCAATCTCAAACACGGCAAACTCACAAGACCTATTAAATGAGAGAATTCGAAAAATTCCTGAAAAGAAGAGATCAATCTTCTTTAAGAAAGGAATTTTCCATTCAACAAATAGCAATACGAGTTCTGTTCTAAAATCAATTAGACATGGAAATGGTTCAAGTCGAGGTTATGAAAGACTTGTTTTTGATTTTAAAACGAAAGAGGCCCCTCGTGTATATGGTTACAAGAGTGAGAAAGAAAATAAAATCTATATTGATTTCTTTAAAACTAAACTAGATAAGAAAGTTGGCTCTTTTGGAACATCTAAGCTTGTTAAGAAAGTTGATTTCTACCCAGTGGGAGATGATACTCTTTCAGCAGAGCTCGTTATTAGTGGCCAACATTCAATTGATGTATTTACCTTAACTAATCCAGGTCGTCTGGTTATTGATATTAAAAAATAAATGGTGTGAAAAAATATGAATGAATACGAAGAATATAATGTACAAATAAAAGACTCTTCAGGAGAGGAAAAGTTTCCAGAAGATGTTGTGATTATCCCAATTATGAATAGTCCAATCTTTCCTGGAATGATTGCACCGATTATTTTAACAGAAGATAAATTCACTGCAGAGTTAGATGAGTATCTTATTAAAAGTGGATATCTTGCTCTAAACCTTGTTAAGAATGATCTTAAAAATGATGATGGCGAAATAGATCCAACAATTCAGGATGAAATTGATACTCGTGAAATTACTTCAAAGGACATCTATAAAGTAGGTGTGCTTTGTAAGGTTGTTAAGCGATTAAAACTTCCTGATGGTTCAGTTAATGTCCTGGTTCATGGTATCAAACGCTATCGTGCTTCAGATATTTATGAAGAGTCACCATTACTTAGAGCTAAGTATGAAGTCTTTGATGACATCTTAGAAGAGGATGAGGAACTTGATGCATATACTCGTTCTATCATTAATCAGGTTAAGAAACTTAGTGAAGTAAATGCTTACTTCAATGAAGAAATGAAGTTAGCAATGATTAACTCATCTTCACCGGGGGCGCTTGCTGACCTCGTTGCATTTGCCTTATCTCTTGATATTCCTGAAGCTCAAGATTTTTTAGAAACTCTGGTTGTTAAGAAACGTTTTGGTAAGTTACTTGTTTATTTAAAACGTGAGAAAGATGTTGCAGATATTCAAAAGAAAATTTCTGATGAAGTTAACGACAAAGTTAATAAGTATCAACGTGAATATTTCCTAAGAGAGCAGCTAAAAGTAATTAAGGCGGAGCTAGGTCTTGAAGAAGATGATAAAGCACGTGATATTAGTAAACTTAAAGAGAGAATAATCGAAGCAAAGCTTCCTGAAGATGTACTAAAGTCTGTTAATGAAGAGATTGAAAGATTAGAGGTTATTCCTGATTCATCTCCAGAATATAACGTAACTCGTACATATTTAAATTGGATTGTTGATTTACCATGGTCAAAGTCGACAAATGACCATGTGGATATGCCAAAGGCCCAAAAGATTCTTGAAAAAGATCACTATGGACTAGAAAAAGCGAAAGAAAGAATCATGGAGTTCTTAGCTGTTCGTAAGCTTAAGCCTCAATTTGATGGTACTATTCTGTGCTTAGCAGGTCCTCCAGGTGTTGGTAAAACATCAATGGGAAGAAGTATTGCAGAATCATTAGGACGTAAGTTTTATCGCTTCTCTTTAGGTGGTATGCGTGATGAAGCAGAAATTAAGGGACATAGACGTACATACGTTGGTGCAATGCCTGGTCGTTTAATTCAAGCGATGAAGCGTGTTGAAGTGAATAATCCTGTTATTATGCTAGATGAGATCGATAAGCTTGGACAATCATTCCAAGGTGATCCAGCGTCAGCTCTTTTAGAAGTTCTAGACCCTGAGCAGAACCATACATTCATTGATCATTACTTAGATGTGCCTTTTGATTTATCAAAGGTTTTATTTATCGCTACTGCAAATTATATCGGTGATATTCCTGAGCCATTATTGGATCGTATGGAAATCATTGAGCTTAGTGGTTATACAATGGAAGAGAAGCTCTCCATTGCAACTAAGTGGGTAATTCCAAAGCAGATCAAGAAACATGGACTTGAGAAGAAAGATATCAACTTAAGTAAAGCAACACTTAAGAAGGTTATTGAAGATTATGCCCGCGAGCCTGGTGTTCGTGTTATGGAGCAAATGGTTGCTAAACTTTGTCGACGTGCAGCTTTAGAAAAAGTAAATGCAAAGAGAAAGAAGGTATTTGCACCTAAGCCAGCTGAACTTGAAGATATTTTAGGAACAGCAAGATATCAGAGTGAAAAGGCCCTAAAGAAATTATCTCCAGGTATGACGACTGGACTTGCGTGGACAGGTTATGGTGGTGATATTCTTTATATTGAAACACTTTCTTTAAATGGAAAAGGTTTCAAGTTAACAGGCCAGCTTGGTGATGTTATGAATGAGTCTGCTAACCTAGCTTATAGTTATGTTAAACAACTTCTTCAAAATGAAATGGATGAATTTTTTAAGATGAAGCCTAAGAGAAAGGCATCCGATGAAAATGAAGAAGAGTTAGAAGACTTTTTATCTGAAAGAGAAGTTCACCTACACTTACCTGCCGGTGCAACACCAAAAGATGGACCAAGTGCTGGTATAACAATGGCCTTAGCTCTTTATACACTTGCTCATAATGTGAAAGTGAAAAGTAACTTGGCCATGACTGGAGAGTTATCTCTTACTGGTAAAGTACTTCCAGTTGGTGGGATTAAAGAAAAAGTTCTTGCTGCAAAAAGAGCAGGGATTACAAATATTATTTTACCAATTGATAATGAAAAGGATTTAAAAGAAGTTCCTGAAAGACATAGAAAAGGAATGAAGTTTTATCCAGTAGCGCACTTTGATGAAGTATTGAAGATCGCACTCCCAAAATTTAAACCTAAGTTTAAGAAATAAAAAAAGCCTCTCGCATGAGAGGCTTTTTTTTTATGAAATTTAAATATAAATTAAAATTCGTCTGAATCGTATTCACTTACTGGAGCATGCTTAACTTTTCCAGCTGCAATTTCTCTAAGTGCTGTTACAACATCTTTGTTTTTGCTCTTAACAAGTTGGTCTGCACCATCTCTTAATTGCTTAACACGCTTTGCTGCTAAGTGAACTAACTCGTAACGGTTCTCAACTTTTTCTAAACAGTCTTCAATTGTAATTCTTGCCATTTGTGCACTCCGAAAAATTAAATGTGACTTAAGTTATTTTTATAGGACAAAGCGCTGTTTTTGTCTAGATACTGGACGTAAATATTTAAAATATTTAAAGTATTATTACGATGCGCTACGTGATTTCAGTGGCTTATGTTGGTTGTGAAATATCGTCCTTTTGCATATCAATTGGGTATGAACAATCAAATATTTATATTTACAGAAAATATAAGGGTGAGACCATCTGCGTTGTTTTTCAAACAGAAATTCAATGGCGTGTGCTGTGGCCATAAATTGAAACGAATCGAGCTGAGTTTTAAAGATGAAAAAGTTAATTTGGCAATCGGCTATTATATTTTTAAGATTGTGGTGAATAGGATAGACTCTCATATACTTTATGGCGATATTGTCAGTTATAAGTTTTTTAAAGAGTAGATATGGATGAAAATACAGTTTTAGAACTTGCCCTTGAAGAAAGAAAGTTCTTACATGAGATATCAAATAAGTTAGCTGTTGCAGATGGAATGGCCGCAAAGGTTCTAAGGCTTATGGAATCTTCTAATGCAGATGAAGACTTAATCCGTCGTCAAAAGAAAGCTTTAAAGGCCATTAAAGATCAAATTGAATTGGTTAAAAAACGTCGTTTTATCCTTCATGAGAGATCAAACGTTAAAAGCATTTAATTCAGATTCACACTTACTTGGTCGCCAACCATAAATGAAGATATTTCCAGTATAGGGCGCTTCTCTTCGCTATTGAAATTCTTTGTAATTGCAATTGAAGTATCTCCATCATGATGGATGACTTCGAGTTGACCTACTTTCATTTTGTGACGATAGCGTCTTTCTTTATCATAAGGATCGTTGAGAATAATAATTCTGTAAACGTCTAAGAGAGTACCGTTTTTGATACCTTGTTTCTCTCCGATATTAACATAATAATTTTTTTGAATTTCAGACACATCGTTGGTCATTGGTAATTCGTGCTCAACAGAGTAGATCATATAATCATTGGCACAGACTTGGATTTGTAGAGTTAATCCAATGACGACAAGTATGAAATGAGCAAGAGTCTTCATAACTAATTATCCTTTGTTGTTGCAGTCATATACTTTTTTACAAGCATACTGATCTACTATTCGGAAATTAGAGGAAAAAAATGATAGTGAAGGGAAGGAGAAGGACCGGGGGAAATATATTCCCCCGAAATTATGTCGAACTTAATTATTTCAATCTTAAGTATTTAACTTTATTAACCACGAGATCATTATATCTGAAGTTATTTAGTCGGTTATGATAAACAATATAGTCTCTCGAGTAGTAGAGAAGTACCCATGGTAAGTCCTCGAGGACAATTTCTTCAACCTCGGCCATCAAGTGATACTTTTGATCATTGTCAGAGAGTACCTTTATTTTTTCAAACTTCTTATCAAACTCTTTATTTGAATAATTAGATACATTTGGCCCTGGTGCTTGGTTTTGTGTTGTTAGTAATTGAAGAACATTTTCACTATCTGGGTAATCGAGAGTCCAACCATCAAGCCAAATTTGGAGTTTCCCCTCTTTGGCCTTTTTTAGGAAAGCAGGAAATGTATTGAGTTTGATTTCAATTTTTATCCCAATTGCTTCCAGATCTTGTTTCAATAATTCGGCCCTTTGTCTTTGAGTCGTTGAAGAGGCCCTCGTGTCGTAAACAAGTGTTGGAAGACCTTTTCCGTTTGGATAGCCAGCCTTTTTTAAGTATTCTTTAGCTTTTTCAATATTGTAACTATAAGGAAGCTTACGAGATGGATCGTATCCTGGAATACCTGGAGGATAGATCGAGTTAGCTTTCAGTCCGATATTATTAGTAAATGTTTTAATATATTTTTCAATATTTACAGCATGAGCAATGGCCAAGCGAAGATTCTTATTAGTTCCTACGATAGGGTCTTTCATATTGAAAGAAAACCACCAGTAAGTGAAAGAAGAGAAGATGTCGAGTGTGATATCTTTATCCTTGTATTCTTCAGTTAGCTCTCCACTAGGTGATACTAGTGAATGATAGTTATCTTTTGGAACTCTTAGGAAGTCGAGATTACCAGACATAAATTGTAACCATCGAGTTTGTGCTTCTTTAATTATATGAAATTCAATTTTATCGATAAACGGAAGACGTTTTCCGGCATCTTCTAATAATTCTTTACTGTGGGCGAAGCGATCACCTTTTCCAGGGTAGAATTCCTTATGGTAATTTTTGAATCGACTCATGAATAACTTTGAGCCGCGAAACCACTTATCTAATTTATAAGGGCCAGTACCAATAAGTTCATCAATAAAAGTTTCTTCTTTCATTGCTTCAGCTGGCATTGGGGAAGTAAAACTCATGGCCAATGCATTTAACATTTGTGGATATGGCTCTACTAATTTGATTTGAAGAGTGCGCTCATCCAATGCCTTCAATCCTTCAACATCTGTTGAGAGGAGTTTACTAAAATCACTTCCGACCTCTTCTCTAAATTTATTAAGGCCAACGACACGGCCATCAAATAACCACCAACCATTACTACGGTATGGCCTAAAGGCTAGTCGCTTAATCTGGTTAATAAAGTCTTCTGCTTTAACAAACCTTGGTTTTTTAAAAGCTGGATGATCGTGATACTGGATATTTTCTTTGATCTTTATTGTATAAGTGAGGCCATCTTCAGAAACTTGAGGCATATCTTCAGCAAGAAGAGGAACTAGCTTTAAGGGTTTTCTGAGATAGTGGTATTCATATAATTGTTCATAACCTTGATAAACCACTGACATTGAAACAGAGTCATATGCGTTTACGGGGTCAATTGTAGAGATAGATTCTGTAAGTGGGAATCTAAGTGTATTCTTATCAGTTTTTGAAACACGACATGATGTAAGAGTGAGTGTTACAAGTATTAGTAATGTACTAAATAGGGTAATCTTGCGCATTGCTTTCCTCGTTTTGGACATAATTTATTTCTGTTTTTATTTTGTCGTATGAATGCCCTTTTGACAAAAGAAAGCGTATCAGCTTTTGTTTAAAATTAAAATCTTCCAAGGCTTCAATGCCTTTAGATCGAATCTTTTTATGGATTAATTCTCGAAGCTGATTATTTTCTGTGTATCGATATTCTTCGAATATTTCCTCGATGATATGACCTTCTACGTTTAATCTTTCCGCTCTTAGCTTATTGATTATATTTCTCTTAGATTGACCTTTGTACATGAAGGTTTTGATACGGGTACGGATATATTGTTCTTCTTGTAGGTATTTGGCCTCTTCAAGGAAGTCGAGGAGTTCGTCTACATATGGAGTGTACTTTTTTTCGTATAATTTACGGGAAAGTTTAAAGCGGGAATAGTCTCTTTTTGAAAGTAACCAGATGCAGTAATGATAAGCTCTTTTAAATGAACGAGTTAAATCAGCCTTGCTTTCATCTTCTGCAAGAATATAATCTTCATTATTAAAGGGAAGCTTTTCGATGGTTTCTTTTAGAGTCATTTAAAAAGTTGCCCCTTAGGTCACTGTCTACAATTCTGTAGGATAGAAATCTAAGAGGCTATATTTTAATTATTGAACAACTTTTTTTGACTTAGACTTTGATTTAGTCTTTTTCTCTTCTACTGGAGTTTCTTCAATAATCTCACCAGTTGCTTCATCAACTACTGAGTTATCTTTAATCAGTCCATGTAGAACAAGAATTTTATTTTTAATTTCTTGAGCAATCTCTGGATTGTCGGCTAAGTACTGCTTCGAGTTCTCACGACCTTGACCAATTTTTGCATCATTGTAAGAGAACCATGCACCTGCTTTTCCAACGATATTATTCGCTACGGCCAGATCTAATAGGTCACCCATTTGAGAAATACCTTGTCCGTACATAATATCGAATTCAACGATTTTAAATGGAGGTGCAACTTTATTTTTTACAACTTTTACTTTCGTTCTGTTACCAATAACCTCATCACCATTTTTGATAGCACCAGTTCTTCTGATATCTAGTCTTACTGAAGAGTAGAATTTAAGAGCGTTACCACCAGTTGTTGTTTCTGGGTTACCGAACATAACACCGATCTTCATACGAAGCTGATTAATAAAGATTACTGTCGTATTTGAGCGATTAATTGATCCTGTTAGTTTTCTTAGTGCTTGAGACATTAGTCTAGCTTGAAGACCCATGTGTGAATCTCCCATATCTCCTTCAAGTTCTGCACGTGGAGTAAGGGCCGCAACAGAGTCAACAATTAGAAGATCAACTGCACCTGAGCGAACTAGCATATCTGTGATTTCTAAAGCTTGCTCACCACTATCCGGTTGAGAGATTAATGTATTTGGAATATCAACACCTAGATTCTGAGCGTATACTGTATCAAGTGCGTGTTCAGCATCAATGAATGCAACTGTTCCACCTTGCTTCTGTGCTTCTGCAGCAATATGTAGAGTAAGAGTTGTTTTACCTGATGACTCAGGTCCATAAATCTCAATGATACGTCCTTTAGGTACACCACCAACACCTAGTGCAAGGTCTAGTCCTAGACAGCTTGTAGGAATTGCAGGAACTTTCTCTGGTCCGTTTTCACTATCAAGTTTCATGATGGCACCTTTACCAAATTGCTTCTCAATAGTTGAAAGTGCTAGATCTAGTGCTTTTTGCTTGTTCTTGTCAGTTGATGTTGTCGCCATAAGCTCTCCGTGTTTTTGTATTTAGAATTATTTCTACCAAATTAATCTGCTATCAGCTAATGCAAAAGTTGCTTGTTTTAACTTTCTTTTAAGTTGATGAAATCAAAACAATTCCAAAAAGCTAATTCTAGTTTTTTACATTTTGCTTATTTATATTTTTAGCGTAAGTTTTGCGTAAGTCAAGCGTAAATTTCTAACAATTTGAAAGTAAGAATATAGAGAATACCCGCCATTAGACCTGCTGCGACATCGTCAAGAATAGTTCCTAGAGCGTCTTTACGATCATCGAAGACTCTGACTGGCCAAGGTTTCCAAATATCAAATATACGAAAGAAGATAAAAATAAATGCGTAACTTACAAAAGTTGGCTCAAGAATAAATAATGACGCAATCCAAATACCAATAACTTCATCAATAACAATCCATGATGGGTCAATGCAGTCATATTCTTTTTCAATTACTGATGTAATAAAGACGGCACCAATTGTAAGCAGTATAAGAAATGGAATAAAGAAAAAGAAAGGTGCATTTAATTTCCCAACAAAATATAATGGGATAATAGTTGCTAGGCTTCCTACTGTACCAGGTGCTTTTGGAGCGAGTCCAGTTCCAAAGAATGTAAGAAATACGATTCTAAGATCAGTTAGTGACTTAAATGTCAGTTTTTTTGTATTTTTTAGCTGATTTTCTGTATTCATGGCCTTATGGTAGCATTACTCAACACTTAGAGAAAAGAAACTTTATGAATCGACCAGATTATTTGAAAAATTATATTTTTGATTGGGATGTCTTCGACGTTGTCGTTGGTGGCCGTTCTGCTCTTGATTCAAATTTCTTTGTAGCGAAGCTAGATGATATTACTGAAGTTAATAAATTCTTAAAAGGTTATGGGCTAGATCCTGATAATCCTGTCGCACGTGCTGAGTTATTTGGTAACTTTCAAGAGGCGATTCAATTTATAAAGCGCTACTTCCTAAAAGATGGCAGCCCTGACGGCCTAGATCTTGAAATTCCAACATCACTTTTTACAGTTACTGATATTAGTGGTCTCTTCTTAATGGCCACAGGTAATTCTGAGCATACAGTTGAAGAACAGTTATGGGCTGAAATTGTTTTAAAAGTGATGCACACAATACTTCATGCTGACAAAGATTTACGTTCAAATTACTTCAACCAAATTCAAACACAAATCTTTGATAAGTTTTATCGCTATTTACATCGTGATAACGACAACAACCTTTACTTAAAGTCCGGTGAGATTTCGATCCCACTTGTAGACTTTGAAACTAAGTCAAAGAAATCTCGTGATAGTGTTATTATCAAGTTGCTTCATAAAGCAGAAAATGTTGCAGAAGAACTTTTTGATAGAGTTGGAGTAAGACTTGTTACGAAGAATAAATTAGATATTATTAAGGTTCTTCAGTTTTTAATTAGAAATTACATCATTACACCACATAATATTAAGCCTTCTCGATCTCTAAATACTATTTTTGATATCAGTTTATTTAGATCAAAATATTCAAGCTTAGTAAAAATGGCCCTTAGGAATAATCTTTCAGAGGAGCGCTTTGTTTCTGCTGTAAATCGAGAAATTGATGAATGCAGCTTTGAGAATATTGAAAGTGAGCATAATCTTCACTCATCTGCTAAGTATCGTTCAGTACAATTCACTTGTCGCCAATTGATCAAGTACAAGAATCCTTTCCTTGCGGAGTTTTTTAAATTAAGAAAAATGGCCAAGGACGAAGACTCTGCAGTTGCTAAAGAACTATTAGGTTTAGACTTTTCATCTCTTTCTCGAGATGTACGTTTCTTTTATCCATTTGAAGTTCAGGTCGTAGATGAAGCATCTTATAAAATTAATTCAGAAGGGGAAGCATCTCATTCTGAATATAAGAAAGCTCAAAAAATCTATGCAATGAATCGAGTATTTAAAAAGCTTTTATTACATAAAGGCTTAATCCAAGAATAATTCTATTCTCTCATTTATAAATCCTGGGAAGTCTACTTGCGGCACATGGCTTCCATTTTTAATGATATATAATTCAGAATTCGCTAGGCCCTTGTGTAGAATTTGTTGAAGGTAATTTGGGATGACTTTATCTTTATCTCCACCAATTATTAGGGCAGGAGTCTTAATTTGTTCAAGATCCTTAATAACTCTCTGTTCTCTCATTTCATCAAGTAATTGAAAGAAGATATCTGGTGAAAGCTGCCCCAATTTCTTCATATAGTACTGAACGAAGTCGAGATTCGTTTTCTTTGTGTTAAATCCTCCGCGCCAAACCATAAATTTTGCGAGGGGATTGAGATATGCATTTTTCCAAATAAGTTTGAATTGGTTTTCCCATTTATCTTTAATCTCTTTAATATATGGCTCTGATATATCAACGAGATTTGAATCAAACATAACATCTTGTGGAGGAAAGATTGTTCCTGAAATTAAAATCATCTTTCTAACTTCTGCAGGGTACTTGAATGCATATTCAATTGTTACATTCACACCCATTGAGTGTCCGATATGAATTGTCGTTTCAATATTTAGATGATTAATCAATGTATTTAAGTCACTAATAATATTTTCGAATGTAATTGTTTCGATACCTTCTTTCGTCTCTGATTCGTAATGACCGCGATAATCATGTAATAGGATCTTATATCCTTTATTGTGAAAGAAATCGATTTGATATTCAAAATGACGAATGTTACAGACAAGGCCATAATTGAAGACTATGACATCTTGGTATTTTTCTCCTTCTACTGGTTCAAAATTTGTCCAATATTGAATCTTTGTACTTTCATCAATATTTAGAAATTTAGATTTATTCATCCAAGAGGTCATTATCGTATTGTCCTGTTAACTTTATGTAGTGTTGTTCAAGTGCTTGTATCAACTTATACTTTTTTGGATCCTTGTGCTTAATATCTTCTAAGTATTGATAATAATCTTCGTGGTCATTATGTTTATTCTCATCAAAGTCGACTATTTTAAATTTTAGATTTTGAACTTCAATAATGTCATTCTTATTTAATTTAACAATGCCTTCAATTCGTTTCTCATTTAATTTAAAAGGTTGCGCACAAACAAATGTAAGTGAGTTTGCCATATGTTTTATGACGCCAACGTAGAGATCTAGTGTAGTGTCTTCGATGGGAATATTATTATGAATTGAGCTTCCAATAAAAACACGTGGTAGATTCAATGTATAATGGCCAATTGATAGTAAGTCTTGGCTATCAAGGACTTGGATATGTATCATAAAAGTATTTTATCCTGTAACGTGAAAAAATGCGAAAATTAAATTGTAGTAAAGACTTTCTCGTCAACTTCAATTGAGTTAAGTACTCCATTGAATTCATCTGGATACTTCTTAATATCCTCAATTGCCTCATAGAGAATATCTTGATTGAGAACAATATTTGCTAATTTCTTTTGAGTGACCACTCCGGATTGTTCCTGTCCAAAAAGATCGCCCTCTCCTCGGATCTTTAAGTCTTCTTCAGCTATCTTAAAACCGTCGGTATACTTTTCAATGACTTGAAGTCTTTGCATACTTTCAGGTGATACTTCACGATCTGTAACAAGAAAGCAGAATCCTGGTTTATCTCCACGTCCGACTCTTCCCCTCATTTGGTGTAGGCTACTTAATCCGAAACGTTCTGGACTTAAGATTGCCATAATCGTTGAGTTGATAATATTAATTCCAACCTCAATAACAGATGTCGCAATTAAAATATCAATTTCATGTTTTTTAAACTTTGTTATGGCCTCTTCTTTTTCATCAGGTGACATACGTCCATGTAGTGGAGTAATTCGAAAATCTGGAAAATATTTTTTATAAAGTTCAAAAGTATGTTCCAGGTTTCTTATATCTTCATTTTCTGATTCTTCGATGGCCGGAACAACAACATAGACTTGTTCTTTCATTTCAAGTCTCGTTTTTACAAAGCTTAAATAATTTTTGAGGTTTTCATTTGTCACGATTCTTGTTTTTTGACCTTTTCGACCTTTTGGCATGGTCTTAATTATTGAGATATCGAGGTCACCATATTTTGTTAGGCTCAATGATCTCGGGATAGGTGTTGCTGACATGATTATACAATGTGGATTTTCACCTTTTTTCATTAATTTAATACGTTGTTCAACACCGAATTTATGTTGTTCATCAATAATAGCTAATTCAAGATTCGCAAAGCTTACACTATCTTGAAAGAGAGAGTGTGTACCAATAACAATATCAATATCGCCATCTGCTAGTTTTTGATTGATAATTTTTTTCTTACTGGCCTTAGTGCTTCCAACTAATAACTCAACATTAAACTCACTGCCTAGGATTTCTTCTATTTCACGAAAGTGTTGAAGAGCGAGGGTTTCTGTAGGACACATTAATGCGACTTGACCACCTGACTTTAAGATTAAAAATGCACTGGCCACCGCTACGGTCGTCTTACCACAACCTACATCCCCTTGGATGAGTCTCATCGACGGCGTTGAATTTTTAAAGTCTACTATAATATCATTCAATGCTTTTGTTTGGTCTTCAGTAAACTGGTACGGATAAAGGCTTTTCGCCTTTTCAATATCTTCTTTTGAAATATCTATGTATTCACGACTTAGCTGATCTCTCTTATTTTTTCTTAATTTAATTTTCAATTGATCATAAATAAACTCTTCATAGATGATAGATCTTTTTGCGCGATCAAAATCTTCTTGGCTCCACTCGTTTGGAGGAACTCTTCCATGAAGATATTTAAAAGCCTGGCTACGAGAGAGTAGTCCTTTTTTATCTCGAATTGAACTTGGAATAATTTCTGGTATTTTATCCCAGAAACCTTTTGGTATTTTATCAAATACTTTTTGAATATGGTGTGACTTTATACTGTCAATTGTCGGATATGTAATTCTAAGACCAGTTTCGGAATCAGACTTTCCAATATCAAATATTTCAGGATTAACGATTTGTAAGCTTTCATTAAAAACTGAAACAACACCTAAGAATTCAAAATGTTTTAATGACTCGATTTTCTTTTGGATTGATTGATATGCATTAAACCATTTCAAGGTAATAAAGTTTTCACTGAGGTCATCTTTAACAGTTACAGTAATATTTAATAAAACAGCGCGACCTTTTCCACGTGCTTTAAAGTTTGGTCTGGCCTGTATTGAGACAACTTCACCACGACCTCGAAAGAAGTCACCGATATTCGCATATTGAAACTTAGCGAGGTCAGGTAATTTGACGATCCGCCTTGGCAGAAGCCAAAGCAAATCGTTTATTGTGGTAATATTTTTCTTATTAAGCGCTTCGAGTGTTTTAGTCGGCTTGCTATAGAGGTCGGCAATCTTCGTATAGAGTGAGTTATTACTTATACTCAATTGACTCCACCTCGTATTCGATATTTCCCTTTGGTGCACGAACTACGACTTCATCGCCTTCTTCTTTACCGATAAGGGCCTTACCAAGTGGACTGTTGTATGAGATTAGGCCTTTCTTCATATCTGATTCTGGCTCTCCAACAATTTTATAAGTAACAGTTTCATCAGTATCAATATTTAGGATTGTTACTGTCGCACCAAATACAATTTTATCTGAATTTACATTACTTGGATCAATCACTTCGCTACTTGCAAGGATCCCTTGAAGTTGAGAGATACGACCTTCAACAACACCCTGCTTTTCTTTTGCTGCATGATATTCTGCATTTTCTTTAAGGTCTCCAAGTTCACGAGCTTCTGCAATTGTTGTTTTTAGCTCTTCTCTTTCAACCTTAATAAGTTGATCAAGCTCTGCTTGAATTGCATCGTATCCTTGTTTAGTAATTGGTTGTTGATTGGCCATTAGTTAATCCTTTATTTAAATAATGCATTTGCAGCAGCAAGGAGATCATCTTTTCCATCTCCGTTATCGCTACCACCTTTTAAAATGAAGTAGTCACAGAAGTTTGCTTTTTCTTTTTCTACAATACGGTCTGCGCTTGATTCACGACATTCATTATATGCTGATTTGTCATAGAACTTGCACATTTTACAACAATGTAGGCTTGCGTAGCAATACGGGCATTCTTCCTTGAGTGAGATTTTTTGTCCCGCTTCAAGTCCTGTTACTTTTTGACACGCATAGCAAGTTACTTCATTACTATTAGTTAACATTTAAAAGCTCCAGCTTTTCTCTATATATACGTCAGGTGAATTGATTTGATCATCTGACTTTAAATAAATTTTAGGCTCTTGTCTTTTATTGTATTCGTCTATACTGCGATACAGAAGCTCTTCATTACCAGTTTGAATGGTCTTTGATAAGAGATAGTTTAACATAAGTATGACAGTTCCAGAAGCAATGAGACTACGCCTTGTGTTAGAACTTGGATTTGTTAAGAAAGCAGAAAGAATTAGTCCACTTCCAACAGTTCCCATAATCGCAGGGCGCCAAATATCCTCTTGTGCATCTTGATAGTCATTTAAGTAAGTTAGTGCAACTTTATCTTTTTCTAAGTGATATCTTAACCCTTCTCCTTTTAGAGAAGAACTTGGGTCAATAAGAATCTCTTGTTGATTAATTACTGCAATGCGAGAGCAGGTCTCATCATTTGCTATTGAAGTCGTTGAAAAAAGTATAAATATAGTGAGTAGTATATGTTTCACGTAATATTTTTACCATTTTTCTGGCAATAGGGCTATGCACCTTTTGTCGTTAGCGTGATAAAATACTATAATTTTAAGAAAGGATATTGTGTGGGGCTAATTACAACTAGTTTTAAGATTACTAAAACCATTAGAAATATTTCTCGATTAAGGGAGATTGCAACAGTTTTTGCTAAGAATGGACTAGATGAATTTATTTCACAGAATGTTCTAAATATTATTCCAAATTTTGTATTTCCTAAAAAAAGTGAAAAAGTAAGACAATTACCAGAGCATGATAACTCTTGGGGCGATGTTATGGGATATCGTCTAAAGTTATGCTTTGAAGAGTTGGGACCTGCATTTGTTAAATTTGGACAACTATTAAGTACACGTGAAGATATATTTGATGAAGACTTTATCAAACACATGAAAAAGCTTCGCGATCAAGTTAAGCCTCTGCCTTTTTCAAGTGTAAAAAAAGAAGTTGAAGAGTCACTTGGAAAGAAAGTCGAAGAGATATTTAAGTCAATAGAAGATAAACCAATTGGTACGGCCTCTATTGGTCTCGTCTATAAAGCTGAGCTTTTAACAGGCGAAAAAGTTGTTTTAAAAGTTAAAAGACCAAAAATTGATAGGCTGATCGAAACAGATCTTTCAATTCTTATTTTTCTGGCCAATCAAGCAGAAAGAGCAACAGATGAAATTAAGTTTCTGGGCTTCTCTAATGTCTTAGAAGATTTTTCATATTCATTACAAAGTGAATTAAACTTTAATGTTGAGGCCTTGAACTGTCAGAAGCTTAAGAAAGTTATTGCTAAATATGATGAGAAAGAAATTTTCTATCTTCCAAAAGTTTATAACGAGTACACATCTGAAGATCTTCTTGTAATGGAGCTGATAGAGGGGATATCTTTTAGTGATTCAGTTGAAATAAAGAAGCACATCTCTCGCTTAGAACCAAAAATAGATGAAAGTTTAAGTATCTTTATGCGTTGTTTTCTTAACGAAGGATTCTTTCATGCTGATCTTCATGGTGGGAATTTCTTCTTTTTAGAAAATGATCAAATTGCACTGATTGATTTTGGACTAGTTGGGAGCTTATCAAAAACAGGCCGTCAGAACTTTATTGCAATTATTTATGCTATCTTAACGCAGAATTTTGAAAATCTCGTTTATGAGTTTTTAGATGTCGCTATTTATAATGATGTGCCAGATGTTGATAAATTAATTGTCGATATAAAGAATGCAATTGGTCCTCAGATTGGATTAACAATTCAGCAAACAAACTTTGCTCTTATCATTCGTTCCATAATTACAACTTTAAGAGAACATCATATCTTTTTACCAAGAGAGTGGTTTGTCGTCTTCCGAGCATTAATAACTTTAGATGGTGTAGGGAAGTCATTAGATCTTGATTTTGATATCTTTAATCTTTTAGAGGGAGATATTAATGAGATCATTCAAGAAAGCTTCTCAACAGAAAGTTTTGTTGAAGATGGGATGTGGATCGCAAAAGATCTTTTAGGAGCTTCGCGAGTGATACCACGTCACTTCAAATGGTTTTTAAAAGAGTTCTCTAAAAATAATTACGCAATTAAAGTTAGACATAAAGGAATTTGGAAACCAATTCTATCTGTTGCTAGTTCAGTACGCCTTTTGTCATTTTACATACTAGGTGGAATTCTCTTTTTTGCAGGTAAAAGTTTTGTGTCCCAACATTATTTAACAAATCGTGACCTCTTAGATTATCCAACGATTACGTTAGTTTTATGGGCCGCTTCATTATTTTCAATTGGCTACGGTTCACTAAGGCATCGATAATAGTTTAGATACTATCAGCACCAGTTATGTAAATAGAAGGTAATAGATGGCCAATCTCTTGAGCTTTTCCTGGTCCAAATAAGATTGTTAAGATTTCATTTTGATCAATTTGATAAGGTCTCGTTTCGATTTTAAGCTCATCTCTTTTTATCTCAATAGACCCTTTACTTAACTTGTGGATAAACTTTGAAAATATATCCTCATTAATAATTTTTCCCCAAGCGAGATGAATAAAGAAAGAATCTTCATCCAATGTGCTTGGATTAAGAAGTTGGAGAGGCTTAAATTTCTTTAATTCTTTTTGATTAGAAGAAAAAGAAACTTCATGAATTATTCCTTTTAAGTCCTGTCCTTTCTCAAAAAATAAATATTCATTATTATCTTTATTTCTAAATAGCTTCATTGAAGATATTTGCTTGATATCTCTCCAGTCATTAAGTGTTCTTTTTATTGATATCGTATTCTTATAAGACTGATTATATAATTCATTTAATTGACTTAGTTGAGAATCACTATAGTTTGCAATATTGTCTTTTTGATAACCTCTCTTGATAATCTCTTCTTCAGTAACAGTCTTTTCTCCTATTACAGAAGTGAGTCCGAATTGGCGAAAGCCTAGCTTTTGATAGAAGTCATTCTTATCAGACCAGAGAATAATCATTGAATACTTATCTTTATATAGCTTACATATATATTCATATAACTTCTTAAATTGCCCCTGACCTTGGAATTCCTTCTTTGTAAAGATTCCTCCAAGAAGAAGTACATTAATATTTGCATCATTATAATGTAGTGTTACGGGACGAACTCCAATATGAGCAATCAGCTCTCTATTATCATTTAGAAGTAAGTGGCAATTTTCAAGATTACTATCTTTTATAAGTTGATGAAAATCGATAGCGAAAGAATTCTCTTCATTGTATTGAAAAGCATCTTCGATTTCATTTAGAACTTCGCTCTTGTACTGTGAATGTTTCTTTAAATTCGTGAAAATCATGTCTATTTATTTTACATTTTTTTTGAAGATCGATGTTGAGTGAAATACTCCGCTTTCCTCGAAGCCCATTAATACTGACTTCTTTGTCTAACTAGGCAAAAAAGTTCGTATAAGAATTAGACAAATTTTTTCTAAAGAGTTTCATATTTCTAGCGATAAGGAGTTGTAACAATTGTACAGCTGTATGGATTTCAGCTGACTGACAGGAAGGAATCTTGTCGGTACCCAGTCAAGGAGGATAGAATGGGACTACGAATTAACACGAACGTTGCATCTCTAAACGCACAGAGGAACCTACGTGGAACACGTCTTGGTATGCAACAATCTCTAGAAAAATTATCATCAGGTCAAAGAATCAACAGAGCAGGTGACGATGCCGCAGGTCTAGCGATTTCTGAAAACTTAAAGGCACAAATTAGAGGTCTTGGACAAGCAGAAAGAAACGCAGAAGATGGGATCTCTTTAGTTCAAATTGCTGAAGGGGCTTTAGGGGAAGTTTCAAACATCCTAATCCGTCTTAGAGAACTGTCTGTACAAGCCGCTTCGGATACTATCGGTTCAACAGAAAGAAAGTTTCTTAACGTTGAATTTGAGCAACTTACATCAGAAATTGATCGTATTGCTAACTCAACAGAATTCAATAGAGTACCACTACTAAATGGTACAGGTGCAGTTTTTGATATTCAGATCGGGACGCGTAATGACCCTATATCTGACCGTCTAACATTCGACGCTTCATCAGCAGATGTTAACGTCGCTGCCCTAGGTCTTAACCTTGCATCAGTTGCTGATAAGATTTCTGCACAGAACTCTCTATCATCAATCGATCAAGCAATTATTTCAGTTTCTGGTATTAGAGCAGACTTTGGTGCCCTTCAAAACAGACTTCAATCAACGGTAAACAATATCGCAACGTCGATTGAAAACTTAAGTGCAGCAAACTCTCGTGTAAGAGACACAGATGTCGCAGCAGAAACTGCAAACTTAACGAAACAAAATATTTTAATGACTGCCGGTACTTCGGTTCTTGCGCAAGCGAACACAAGTACAAATAGTGCACTAAGCTTAATCCAGGCAGCATCTCAAGGGTAATAAACCCTGAGATCGCCGGATGGCAAAGTGATTTAAAACTAATTTAAACGGAGTCAATATGCAAACTACTGGATAGCTAAGTAAAAGCAATGACAGACTGCAACCTTGATTTGCTTGTTAATACAATACAAGAGGAATGATTGGTTTATCCGTAGAAGCATTATTTAATTATTAACGAATTTATTGAGCTGGACGCTCAATTATCAAACAGGAGGTTTATATGATGATTGAAGGAGACTAATCATGGGAATCAGAATTAATACAAATGTGGCATCAATCGCAGCACAAAGAGCAATGTCACTTACAAATAAAAGAGTTGGAGATAACTTAAGAAAACTATCATCAGGTGAACGTATTACGAGGGCCGGTGATGACGCCGCTGGACTGGCAATTAGTGAAAACTTAAAAGCACAGATCAGAGGTATGAGGCAAGCAAAGAGAAACGCAAACGATGCTATCTCTCTTGTCCAAGTAGCAGAAGGTGGATTAAATGAAGTATCAAATATTATCATTCGTCTTAGAGAGCTTGCAGTGCAGACTTCCTCTGACACGATCGGTGATACTGAACGATCATTTTCAGACATCGAATTCCAACAGCTTAAAGAAGAGATCGACAGAATTGCTAAGTCGACTAACTTTAACGGAGTTCAGCTACTGGATGGAACAGGTGGTAGACTTGAGTTTCAAGTCGGGATTCACAATGATCCAACGCTCGATCGACTCACGTACGACGCAGCAGGATCAGACGCAACAATTACCGCTCTTGGGCTTGCCGCTGACAGTATCGCAACTAAAGAAGGATCTCAATCCGTTCTTAAGAAACTTGATGATGCGTTGGTTGAAATCAACGGACAGCGTGCAAATATGGGTGCGCTCCAAAACCGACTTTCGTCAACTGTTAACAACTTGGGAATTAGCGATGAGAACCTAAGTGCAGCTAAATCGCGAATAAGAGATGTGGACGTGGCCAAGGAAACAGCAGATATGGCCAAAAATAACATTCTTATTCAGGCGGGAGCCTCTGTTCTTGGACAGGCAAACCAAGTGCCGAATGTGGCATTAAAACTAATTGGATAAATCAATCATATAGGCGACTATGGTCCTGAATAGGACATAGTTGCCTCCTCTTATTTCTACTTATCAATTTTTTCATCTTACCCTTATAATAAAGACTATGAGTGAACTTAAACCTAAGACTATTCTAATCTTTGGGATCTCTTCTTTTGTAGGATCATCTTTAGCAGAATTCTTTAAAAGAGACTACAAGGTCGTGGGGACATATTGTCAAAACCCCGTATCAATCAGGGGAATTACGACTTTGCCTTGTGATGTTTTAAATAAGCAAGAAGTTCAACTTGTCCTTTATACTTTTAAGCCAGATATCACTATATATGCGGTAGGGAAGTCGTCAATTGTAGATTGCGCACTTTCTGAAAGAAGTGCCGACGCATTGAATACGAGTGGTCTATTTAACGTTTCAGATTCTTGTCAGCGATATAAGTCTCAAGTTGTTTATCTTTCTTCCAATTTTGTTTTCTCTGGTGAGTCTGATGAATATATGGAACTTGATATTCCTGATGCGACAACTACATATGGAAAGACTCAAGCAGCTGCTGAGTTTTATATTCAAAAATCATCTTTAAACTATTTAATCTTTCGCGTGTGTCGACTATACGGTCGTGGTGGCGTGCACACTCGAAGAAATCTCTTTGAAAAGATACAGTATAAGCTTCATTTGAGAGAGGAGTTTGAGCTCGATGATTATGTTAAGACAGGCTTTCTCGATGTGGACTACTTAGGGATGGTTATAAAAATCTGTATTGAAAGAAAGCTTAAAAATAGATTATTGCAAATAAGCTCATCTGACTTTATGTCGACCTATGCATTTGGAAAGCTATATTGTGAAAAGTTTCACGAACCTGCAAAGTTAATTAGCTCAGGAAAATGGCCTTATCCGATTATGAGCAGTGCTAAAGTTGGAGATAATCATAGTGGTTATCTAAACTTTAATATGAATATTGCCAATGCCGAAGGCTATCTTCACTTAAGACTTCCAACGGTCGAAGAATCACTCGAGTATTCTGCGCAAAAAATGCGAACGCTTGCTGATAACAAAGAAGCATCAGAGTCTAAGGATTCAATCAACTATATTTAAGTCTATCTTGCAGATAATTTTATGAATTCACTAAGGTAGTGCTTCACTAATGCATCACAATTAACTTCTTCATTCTCAAATCGCCATGTAATTTGATTAAAAGGACCAATATGAGCGCGAATTTCGTGAAGATTTCCTGCTCCGTGGTTTTGCGATTCACTCATTCTGGCACTAAAGATGTCTTTTCCATTTGCTAAGAACCCAATTGAAATTAAATCATCAGACTTTCTAGCAAAAATAAGACGTAGTGAGTTGCGATAGATCATGAAGTCATTAATCGTATTAGCAATCTTAAAGATTTTAATCGTATTAGTGTCACCACGATATTCATTGAATTTATGGACATAGATCTCAAAGAGATCTCTTAATTTATTCATAAAATTAACAGATGACTCTTCTAGCTGAAAAGCTGGGTTTAAATGATCATTGAAACTTACGACACCGCTCTCATCCATATTGATCTCTTCAAGAGCGAGATTTTCGATCCATTTCGTTGATACTTCCGTGTTTCTTTCGAATTTTGTAATATCCATAACTTAAATTCTACTAGATATTGGCGATTTGAAAAGATTTTTTTGAAATGCGTAATAATAAAGGGCATTTTGGAGATGTGAATGAGCTAGATGAGCGATTTGAAAGTTTCCGCCCGTCATGTGACAGGTGGATGCAGTGATAATCACTTTAGGCTTCCCACTGATTCATGGGCCTGCTCACCGTAACCAGTGACCGCTTCCTTTCTAAGCTTTGTAGGGCGAAACAACTTTATAGATGCCCATCTAGCTCACCCATAAATTATACCCGAAATTTGTAAACGGCAACAGAAATAGGCACATTTAAATCACCTTGACGATAGTATTTTCAGTTATTTATGAACATAAACCTAAAATATTAGGCCCTGTGAACGCGAGGTGTTAAAATAAACTTAAGAAAAGTTAAAGCTCTGGGCCATTTCAGCCGAAAAGTTGAGATAGTTACTGAGTTTTGTCCCCACGTTTGGGGTTAATTGAAAGGAGTGCAACAATGAAAACCTTACTAGCGTTTCTTAAAGACGAAGAAGGTCAAACATCAACAGAGTATATCTTACTTGTTGCTGTTGCTGCGATGTTAGTTATGAAGTTTAGAGAGAAAGCTTCTCAAGGGATTGAACAGCTTACAGATGGTGTATTTGGTAATACATCTAATCTACTGCAAGATCTCCAAGGCGGTAATTAATATATTTCCCCGCTCCCCAGTTTCTTCTAGGGAGCGGAGGAAAATCTTTCTCACCAACTTCAAAGTCGTACTTAATGTAAAATATTAAGTATGTTACGTCAGTCACAAAGCGGTCAGGCTTTAATCGAGTATATATTTATCTTAGCTTTCTTTGCGGGAATTTCTATTGCTATGGCAAGAGGAATTGGTACGTATACTACTGGCTTCTTTAAAAGTTTTGCATTTCATTTATCGCAAGAACTCTCTACTGGAGCATGCCCAAGAGGTTGCTGGCATTCACCTTTTGTAAATGGAAATGAGTAATTCGATATGCCAGTTAGTGTTTTTATTTTTCTTCTCGTTCAATTAATTTATATTTCTTATATTGATATTCAATCAAGAAAAATAGCCAATGCATGGTCAATTGGAAATATCTTTCTCTTTATTGTGTTGTTATTCTTCTTTCCAAATTCTTATAACCTAAGTGTTCAAACTTTTCTTTTTCCATTGGGGATATTTTGTGCCGGTTTTCTTCTTTTTATTTTAAAGATAATGGGAGGGGGAGACTCGAAATATCTAGCAAGTTTGTTTCTTATTATTCCAGTTGAAATTCAAGAACAAGCATTCATCTCTTTGGCCGTTGTTACAGTGATTGTGGGGCTATCCGTATTTATTACTAATATACTCAAGAATTGGGATTTTATAGTAAAGGCTTTCAAAGAAGGTAACCTGTTTCAGATAAAACGTATATTTGGGAAGAAATTTGCATTTGCTCCTGTTATACTAGTTTCATGGATTTTTCTAGGATGGAAAATAAAAGAACTCATTTACTTCTAAATAAGAAGGGGCAATCAACAGTAGAGTATATTCTGCTCTTTGTTGTCGTCACGACTTTTGCCATGACTATATTTAAAAGCGATGCCTTTCAGGACATGATTGGTGAAGGTATGTTTGGGACACTTGCAAGATCAATGGAGTACTCTGCTCGTTATGGAACGAAGGGAACTGTAGATGGTTATGGAAGCAATTATTCAAATCCAAGACACCCATTATATTATAATGAAGCAAAAGGGCAGACGCATTTCTTCTCACCAAGAGAGCCTTATAATGAATAAGTTATCAAAGAATAATAAAGGTCAGTCGACGATTGAATTCTTATCGACATTCACTTTTGTGATCGCCTTCTTCTTTGTGTTTGCTAAAATTGGCCTAAACTTTACGCATTCTTATTTACTACAATATGCAAATTTTATGGCCTCTCGTGCATACCTTGTTGCAGATAATAAGATACCTGGTGATAGCTTAGCACGCTCAAAGGCAAACCAGGTTTTTCAATCTTATAATGTTGTTAATTGTGGTCCTGAATGTGCTTTAAAGTTCAACTCTAAACAAACAACGGACTGGTTTTTAACAGGAACTTACCTCGATTATAAAACAAAGTTTTCTCTAATGAAGGTTTTAACAGGTGATATCGATATGAGCTTTCGTATTGAATCATTTTTGGGAAAAGAGCCCACGATTAGAGAATGCCTAGTTCGTGTTTGTCAGTCGTTTTCAGAAGTTACGACAGCAAGTGGCGCTGGAAATTGTTCGAGTACACTGACAACAATTTACGATAATGGATGTTAATTGAAGAAGAATAGCTATAAAGACATATTCAACAATGAAGAAGGTCAGGCATTATTTGAGGCCATGATATTTATTCCTATTCTTCTCTACTTAGTTGTAATGATGATCACAATCGGTAACTCCATTAACACTGCAATAAATCACAATAAAGCAGCTCGTACCTATACTTTCTATATTATGCGAGGAAACTCTGATGCAGCCGGAAAATTCGATATTAATCGACTAAATGGAACATTAAGTGAACTTGGTAATTTTATGATTGGTTGGAGTGATGAAATGGGTGGCGCTGGTGGAGAAAGTCCGATAGCTCCTACTTTTCAAATCCCAACACTGCCATGGGCCCCAGCAGCTGAGGAAAATTGTCAAGATAGAGGGGATCCAGAGGATACGACATGTATAAAAGTGTTCACTTTATTTGGTGTTTGCGGAGAAACATTTAATAAAACAGGTGATGCTTTATTTAGAAATACAGATCCTGGTATTGCCACACTAAATTCGTCGTGTAATTTCAAGTAGAATTACCTCTCTTCAAGTAGCCAAAAATGCCTCTTGGCCACCAACTCCTTGTTTTTTGATAAAATATTAACTGATTACTTAACTAAGTAAAGCAGGATGTTTTATGAATACAAGAGCTTTTACCCTGGCCCTAGTTATTGCAATGGTCGCAATGTTTATGGTCCATACATATATTGAAGACCAGCAGTCAGCGCTAATTAAAAAGTACGGAACAATGAGTTCTGTTCTCGTTGCAAAAGAAGATATTCGAGAGTTCGATCTACTGGATGAAACGAAGGTTTCGATTGTAACTGTTCCTCAGAAGTTCTTAGCACCTGGAAGTTTTAAAACAGTTAAAGAAATTGAAAACACAATTGCCACTGTTCCTATTTTAAAAGGGGAGCAAATCACAAAACCTCGTGTAACTTATCCAGGAGAGAGTACTGGACTTTCTAGAGAAGTTACTGTTGGTATGAGGGCCATCGCATTTCAAGTTGATGAAAGAAGTTCTGTAGGAAAACTTATTCGTCCAGGTGATCGTGTCGATGTACTTGCACCAATGGATTACACTGGTGGAGCGAGAATGGATCGTCAAAAAATTGTAACGATTCTACAAGACGTAAGAGTTCTATCAACAGGTAAAAGTGTATCTAATAATATTCCACTCATTGGTGTGAAGACGGCCGATGTCGTTCGAAAAATGAAGCTTAATACTTATTCAAATTATACAACAGTAACGCTTGAATTAAGTCCATTCCAAGCACAAAAGCTAACACATCTTTATCTCTTCCAATCAAATAAACCGATCTTAACTTTAAGAAATATTAATGATGGAGAGAAACAGCTAATTGAAGGAACAAGGCTATACGATATTTTATCAGATGCAGATCGTAACGAGGCAAGAGCTTACTTTAATGAAAAGTATAAGAAGAAAAATTAATGTATATATTTAAAATCTTAATCATATTCTCAATGACTTTTATGAGCTTTGCGCAGCAAAGCTCTTCAGGTATTGGTGTACAAGAAGAAAAAGTCGAAGTTGTTCTGGGTATTGATAAAGTACTTCCAATAGACTTTCGTATTACTTCAAGAAGTGTTCAAGTTGCAAATCAAAGAATCTTAAAAGTTCAACCAGTAAATACAGCAGCAGGAACTAGTGAGCTTGTTTTAAAAGGTGAGGCTCCTGGTATTACTTCCGTGACAGTTCGAGATCGCCTTGGTGCTATCAAAAAGAGATACCTTGTTACGGTAACAGCAACAGAAAAGTCAAAACTTATCTCTGAAATTAAAGAGCAATTAGGGCCAATTGAAGGGCTTGAAATTAACCTTCGTGGAGGAAAAGTCTTTGTTGAAGGAAAGATCATTGTTCCAGGTGATATTGGTCGAATTGTAAAAGTATTAGAAGATTACCCTGATGTGAAAAACTTAGTTGAAGTTTCACCTCAAACCTATTTGATTATCTCTCGAGAAATGCAAGAAGGATTACGTCGTAATAATTTAAAAGATGTAACAGTTAGGTTTTTTAATAACTCTTATCTGCTTGAAGGGATTGTAAATTCAGAAGAAGAAAGTGCTCTTGCTGTGAAAATTGCGGCCACTTATTTACCGGATCGTATTGAGAGTTTAGCAAGACGTACTGACTCGGTTCAACAGTTGGGTCGTGATGAAATTATTAAAAACTTTCTTGCAATTAATAGAAAACCACAACCACCTCAGCCTTCAAAGCTTATTAAGATTACAGCTCAATTCGTCGAGTTGTCTAAAGACTATAATCGAGTCTTTGGCTTTAAGTGGAATCCAAGCGTTGGAACCACTGGTGGTCAGATCATTTTTGGCCGTGGTGAAAACGGGGGAACAATTACAACTTCTTCAAGTGGAAACTTCGGAGGAACAATAAATCAATTATTTCCTAAGCTAAGTTCTGCTAAGGCCGCTGGCTATGCACGTATCGTTCAATCTGGAATGGTGATTACAAAAGATGGTGAAAAAGCCAAGCTCTCTAAAGGCTCAGAACGAAATGTTGCGGTAGGTACTGGAGAGTTTCAACAGGCAAAAGTAATTGAAGCAGGCTTTAACTTAGACGTTACACCAAAGATTCTTCAGGAAGAGAAGATCAATCTCGATATTGTCCTAGGTGTTTCTTCTTCACAAGGTGCAGATAAGCAAACAAATTCATTAGATACAAAGTTGATTGTTAAATCAAGAGAGTCAGCTGTTGTAGGTGGTATTTCCATTAATAAGACAGCAACAGAATACGATAAAGATCCGCCAGATGGTGTTTCAAGTACTCAGAGTGATGACTCTGACTCATCAGTTCAGACATTTTCATTATTCTCATTTGTCCGTTCAAAAGATGTCTCAAAGTCAAAGGAACAATTTGTTGTTTTTATTACTCCTGAGATTATTGAAAGTGCATCAACTGGAACTGAGGATATAAAAAGAAAGTTTAGAAAGAGGGGGCCATAATGGCCGAAGGTCATATTATAGCAGTTATTGGTGGTAAAGGCGGTGTCGGTAAGTCACAGGTCGCCACGAATTTAGCATTTGCTTTTAGTGGTGAAAAACGCTCAAAAACACTTTTATTGGACTTTGATCAAAAGGCCAGTGGAGATTTAAATCTTCTAACTGGAATAAAGACTAATAAGAACTTAAAAGATCTTTTCAGTTTTAATGGGAATATCGATCCTCGCTCCTTCCAACCATTCGTTAATATGCATCCAAGTGGTGTTCATTATATTGGTTTACCAAATGATCCCGTTGCAACCGAAGGGATGAGTGTTGATAACGCTGGTAAGGTGTTAAAAGCTGCAAAAAATATGTATCCCACTACGATAATTGATGTGGGAACTGAGATTAATGATTTAACAGCTAAAGCTTTAGAGCACGCTACAATGATTCTTGTGGTTATTACACCGGATCTTTTAGCACTTAATCAAACAAAGCGCATGGTTTCAGAACTGATTACCATGATGTTTCCAAAAGAGATGATTCACTTTGTTTTTAATCAGGCACAAAAAGGTCATCCTGTCTCTGCTGATGTTGCAGGTAAGTCTGTGGGAAGGCCAGTATTAGCTCAAGTTCCAAAAGATGATCAAACTTGTGCAATGGCATTAAATCAAAAGAAGCCAATCATGCTGGCAGCAAAAAATAGTGCTTTTGCTAAAGGTATTATCGAGTTAACTCGTACTATTAATGGTAAGGGAATTCTCAATCAGCTTGCTAAGCTAAATAAACCATCGGGTGTGGGTGTAAAGAAAGAGCGATCAGCAACTGGTGCAGAGGCCAATTCATGGAGAGATTTAAAACTTCGAATTCATAAGGCCCTTGTCGAAGAGATGGATCTCTCAAAAGATGATGATAACGATCCTAAAGCTAAAATTATTCTAAAAGAAAAAACAAAGAAAATTGTAATTGAGCTTCTTGGTAAAGAAGATACTAAGGGAATTGTTAATAATCGCGATGAAATGAATAGTATTGTTAAGGAGATTTTGGATGAGGCTCTAGGTCTTGGTCCTTTAGAGGATCTCCTTGCTGACCCACTTATTTCTGAGATTATGGTAGTTGGCCCTAGTAAAATTTATTATGAAGAAGATGGGAAGGTTAAGCTTTCAAAAGTGACCTTTTCCAATGATAGACAAGTTCTAAATGTAATTGAAAGAATCGTAGCACCTATTGGTCGTCGTATTGATGAGAAGACTCCATATGTTGATGCTCGATTACATGATGGTTCAAGGGTTCACGCTATTATCCCTCCCTCTGCCATTGATGGGTGTTGTATTACAATTCGTAAGTTCCCTGAAGAAAGGCTAACTCATAAGCACCTTGTGCAATACGGGTCGATTACTCAGAACATGGCCGACTTTATGAGAATTGCCGTTGAAGGGCATAAGAATATTATTGTCTCTGGTGGTACCGGTTCTGGTAAGACGACACTTGTAAATGTTTTAGGAAGTTTTATTCAAGCAAACGAGCGTATCATTACTTGTGAGGACTCTGCCGAACTTAGTTTTCCTCAAGAGCACGTTGTTCGACTTGAAACAAGACCTCCGTCACTTGAAGGTGATGGTGAAATTGATATTCGTTGTCTCGTTAAGCAGTGTCTGAGGATGCGTCCCGAAAGAATTGTCGTTGGTGAGTGTCGTGGTGGTGAAACTCTTGATATGTTACAGGCCATGGGGACAGGTCACGATGGTTCGCTTACAACAGTTCACTCGAATAATCCAAGAGAGTGTATTGGAAGAATTGAAACCCTTGTTCAATATGCAGGAGCAGGACTTACACCAAAGGCCATTCGCGATATGATTGCTAATGCCGTTCACCTTATTATTCAAGCATCAAGACTTGATGATGGTTCAAGAAAGATTACCCATATTACAGAAATAGGTGGAATCCAAGGTGATGTCGTAACACTACAAGATATTTTCTTATTTCAACAAAAAGATATTGATAAGAATGGGAAGATTATTGGATCCCATCAAGCAACAGGATTTATTCCTAAGTTTATCGAAACACTAGAAAGACAAGGTTATAATATCCCACGAGGTTTATTTTCTAATACTCCTAGTGGAGGAGCGCCAGGACAAAAGCCGGCAGCACCGCCAAAGGCCCCTGGGAATCGTCCACCACAAAAGGGACAAAAGCCAGGGCAAAGACCACCGCAAGGTAAACCACAACAGCGTCCAGGTGTCCCACCGGTGAAGAAGAAAGCTTAAGGTAGAGGTTTAAACAATGAGTTTCTTTATTGAATTATTAGGTCGAAATGGAATGATAGCCTTCATAGGTCTTATCTTCTTTCTATTTTGTTACCGCTATTCAGTAGGGATCTTTGACCTCATCGAGAAGCAGACTTTCGGAACGCGTACATATATTTTAGAAAAGTTTGAATTACTCTTTATTGATGTAAAACCTGAGCATGTCACATATGCTCTTTTGGCCTTATCTTTTGGACTTGGAACACTGACACTACTTATTTTTGGTGTTTTTGGAAAATGGGGAATCGGTGCATTTGTAGGTTTAATCCTCGGTTTTATCGGATTTAAGGCACCAAAGCCAATTGTCGACTATATGGTCAATAAGAGAGTTACAGATTACCAAAATCAAATGGTCGATGGCCTAACTCTATTATCTAATGGTCTTAGGGCCGGTTTATCTGTACCACAGGCCTTAGGAATGGTTGTGGATGAGATGCCACCACCTATTTCTCAAGAGTTCGGTGTAATCCTTCAACAGAACCGAGTAGGGGTAACTTTAGAAGAGTGCTTCGAAAACTTGGCAGCTAGAGTACCAACACAAGACAATGATATGTTCGTTTCAAGTGTTAATATTTTACGCGAAACAGGTGGTAATCTTGCCGAAGTTTTTGACACTATCGTCTCTGTTATTCGTGAAAGGATTCGTTTAAAGCAGAAAATTGATACTGCTACGGCCCAGGGAAAGTTCCAAGGACTGACTATTGCGGCCATGCCCTTTGTCATTCTAGCTATTTTCTCATCAAATGACCCAAGTCTATTACCGAAGATGTTTTCGACACCAATAGGGATTGTCTTATTTGTAGTCGCATGTATTTTAGACGGTATTGGGACCTACATTATCCTCCAAATCGTAAAAATCAAGGAATAAAGTTAATATATGTTTAAGTTTTGGTTATTGGATACCGATATATCTAGGGAGAGAATTTAGGATTCTTTAAAACCAAAAAGGAAATACGTCATGAGAATCAGTTTAAAGTTATTAGTACTATGTTTGTTTTCGCTGGCATCGATTGCTGGTGTGAACTTGAAGAACGGAAACTTCTACATCACGTACACGGACATTATTGTGCCTGGTGGTGGGAACGATCTCGTTATTGAAAGAACTTATAATTCAAAATCTCCTGGAAAGGGATGGTTTGGTTATGGTTGGGGTTCTGACTATGAAACACATTTAGTTGTTTCGGCAGATGGGTCAGTAACGATTCATGAAAATGGGTCAGGTGCAAAAACACGCTTCACACCAAGACAGGCCGTTGATCCTAAGGCAGCAGCACAAAAGATTGTGGATGTGATGAGAAAGAAAACATCGCTTTCAACTACAGTTGCAAGTACTCTTGTTAAGAAGCTAACAAATGATGCTGAATTAAGACAAGCGTATGCTAAGAAATTCAATGTTTCTTCAAACCTTGCTGTAGGAACAGAACTTTACTCGAATGTTCGCGGTCTTCAAAAGGTTGTGAAAACTAGAAAGGGTTATATTAGAAAGTATAATGATGGTAAAGAGAACCATTTCAATGAAGATGGTAAGCTTATCGAAGTTAAAGATAAGAATGGTTATGTTGTAAGACTTGATTATTCAAAAGCTGGAACTCTTCAATCAATTAAAGATTCAATGGCAAAGCAAATTTTCTTTAAGTGGTACCCGAATGGACTTGTAAAGTCTGTTGAATCAGGTGCAGGAAAGAAAACTGTTTATACTTATGATTCAGCTTATAACTTAAAAGAAGCAAAAGATGTTTCTGGAAACAACTTTAAATATGATTACGATGCTAATCACAACATGACGAAGATTACATATAAAGATGGTACTTTCCAAAAAATTGATTATGAAAAGAAAACACAATTTGTAAAAGAACTTACAAAAAGAAGTGGTGAGGTTGTTAAGTATTCATATGAAAGTAATCCAAAGAATCCAGATTTCCATTACTGGACTTTAGTTGCAAAGAAATCACCAACTAAGAAAGAAGTTGTAAACCGTTATGAGTATGAAATTAAGAAAAAACCAGACGGGTCTCATTACACTTACCGTATTCTTACTGTAATTAATGGACTTAAGACTGAAACTATTTATACAGAATGTTGTTCTCTTCCAAAGCAAATTAAAAGAGGAAAGCATGTTACAAACTTTGAATATAACAAAGATGGACTACTTGTTAAAAAGAGCTCTTCAAGAGGTGACTTTGTAGAACTTGATTACCACAAGAAGTTTAAGAAGATCACAAAAGTTGTTAATTCAAGAGGTTGGACTGAATTTGATTATGATAAGAAAGGTAACCTAAAGAAAGCTAACAACTCAAAAGGTATGTCAGTTGTTCTTCTTTATGATTCAAAAGGTCGTATCTCTAAGATGATGGACTACAATAAGAAAACAAAGAAGAAAAGAGCACTTGAATTCCAATACAATGCTCAAGGTAAGCCAGTTGAGATTACTATGAATAAAATTGGTAAGATCAATGTTAAATATGATAACTACGGCGAAATTTTAAAAGTAGAGTCTAAAGCAGGACATAAGATGGCCTTACAAGTAACAAGGGCCTTCCAATCACTTTTAGCAATTGTTAAGCCTGCTGGTGTTAACTTAAATATGTAATTGGAGGGAATATATGAAAAAGTTATTAATGGTTTTATTTCTTATGAGTACTCTTTCTGTTCAAGCAGAAATGTCAGAGGGGCCAACTCCTTGTGATGCAAATAATAACGAGGCTAAGTGTGAAAGTGGTGATAACTGCTTAACTCTTGACTCTGAGTCTGGAGAAAGTTCTCAAACAGATACATCTGCGAAAGGTGATGGTCAGTAAAAGAAGTTATTAAAATCTATTATAATGAATGGGCCCTCTTTATCAGAGGGCCTTTTTTTTGACTAAAAAGTGATCACTGTATAAAAATCTACACCTAGAACACTCTTAACTATCTAATATTACATAGAAAAAGTTGGCACTTCCCTTGCTTTATATAAGACATAGAAACACACAACCATAATGGGGGAATTATGAAAAAGTTAACATTAGTATTTTTATTAGTTTTAAGTGCCACAAACGTATTAGCTCTATCTGAGACTGAAACGAATTGTGATGAAATGTATGCAAGTAGTGATAGCGTTGCAAGCGTTGAGAGTGCAGCTCCAGCAGCTTCAGGCTCGACTTCTTCATCTTCATCTTCTGCAACAGGACAGTAAGAAGCACAACAATACCAAACTCAAAAATTTACCCACACTCCTTATAAAAAGCCTAGTCACGAACTAGGCTTTTTTAGTATACTTGGCCCATGGACAATAATATAGCAACGATATACACAGCTCAGAAAGGGCGAAAAGAACTTAGTTATAATGATCGCATATCAGTCTTGGAAGCCTTAGAAGAGAGGATAAAGGACTTAGAGCCGAGAATTGTAGATGCATTAAAAGCTGATTTGAGAAAGCCTCGATTTGAGTCTTTTTTATCTGAGATTGATTTTTGTTTACACGAAATTAAAACTGTAAAGAAGAAGCTAAAAAAGTGGATGAAGCCACGTAGGGTTTGTTCACCGTTACCTTTTATGCCTGCTAAAAGTCGTGTTCATTTTGAGCCCTATGGGCAGGTTCTAGTTATCGCTCCGTGGAATTATCCATTTCAATTGGCCATCGTTCCTCTGATTGGAGCAATTGCAGCCGGTAATAAAGTTATTCTAAAGCCTTCTGAGGTTGCACCCAATACTTCTAGCATCTTAAATGAACTCATATCAAGTGCCCTTGATAGCGAGATCGCTGCTGTTGTTGAAGGTGGTGTTGATGAAACAACTGAGTTATTAAATTTAAAATTTGATTATATTTTCTATACAGGAAATGGCCATGTCGGTCGTATTATCATGGCCGCAGCGGCTAAGAATTTAACACCGCTAACACTAGAACTCGGCGGTAAGTCTCCAGCAATTGTTGGAACTAAGAATCTTGATTTAGCGGCCAAGAGAATTGTTTGGGGTAAGTTCTTCAATGCAGGTCAAACTTGTGTTGCTCCTGACTATGTTCTTTTACGCAAAGAGGATCAAGACGAATTTATTAATTCAGCAAAGAAGTACCTAGTCCAATTCTACGGCGACAATGTTAAGAATAGTCCTGACTATGGACGCATCATCAATGAAAGACACTTTGATCGTTTAAATGCTCTTGTTAAAAAAGATGACGTACTTATTGGTGGAGATGTTGATAAGAGCGATTTATATATTTCACCGACATTCTTAAAAGCAAATGAATCAAGTGAAATTATGCAGGATGAAATTTTTGGACCAATCCTTCCTCTTGTGAATATCGATAATCTTGATGAAGCAATCGCTTACGTAAAAAGACATGATAAGCCTCTTGCATGTTATGCATTTCTTGATAAAACAAGTGAAAAGAATCGTGTCATCAATGAAATTAGCAGTGGTGGTATGGTAATTAATGATACGATCATTCATCTGTCAAATGACCAACTTCCATTTGGAGGTGTTGGTGAGTCAGGAATGGGAGCTTACCATGGGGAGCATTCTTTTGAACTCTTCTCTCATCGCAAGTCTGTTATGAATAGGGCCTTTTTCTTAGAAAATGACTTACGCTATCCACCATATAGTAAGAAAGAATCATTTATTAGAAAGTTGATGAACTTAATCAGTTAAATTTATTTTACTTATTTATTGGAAATCGCATGCTAGAATTTTCTTATGAAAAATCTAGCATTCCTTATTTTTATCACTTTGTTAAATCCGTTCTACTCCTTTGCTAAGTCCAATGTTAAAGCAAAAGAAGTTTTTAAAACTAATGAAATCATCTGGGGTTTAACATTCATTAATGAAAATGAAATTCTTTTCACCGAAAGAGAAGGTAAGATTAAATATCACAACTTTCTTACTAAAGAGACGAAGTCTTTAACAGCACCTAAAGTAGTTGCTTCAGGGCAAGGTGGGATGCTTGATATCGTCATTAAGAATATCGGTGAAAAAACTTATGCTTATTACACCTATTCTGGAAAGGTCGGTAAAACGGTTGCGACGATTCTTGCTAGAGCGCAGTACAAGGATAAGAGTTTATCTCGCCCAGAAGTACTACTTGAAACTAAGGTATATAGTGATACTTCAAGACATTTTGGTTCACGTTTACAGTTCAAAGATAACCATTTATTTATGACTGTTGGTGATCGAGGTGAAAGGGATTATGCTCAAAAACTTAATTATCACAACGGTAAGATCCTTAGGTTAAATCTCGACGGAACTCCTGCTAAAGGAAATCCTTTTGAAAAAACAAAGGGCGCATTAAAAGAGATTTGGAGCTATGGGCATCGCAATCCTCAAGGGATCTTTATGGATGCTAATAAGAGAATTTTTAGCTGTGAATTTGGTCCTCGTGGTGGAGATGAGTTAAACCTAATCAAGCCTGGGCTCAATTATGGATGGCCAATCATTACCTACGGTAAAGAATACTGGGGACCTAGTATAGGCGAGGAAAAAAAGGCCGGTATGGAGCAACCAATTGTCTATTGGACACCAAGTATTTCTCCTTCTGGTATGACCATATATAACGGTAAGAAATATAAAGACTGGAAAGGAAATGTCTTACTTGCGGCCCTCGGTAGCGAACACCTCAGAAGGCTTGTTTTAGAGGGTGATAAAGTGGTTAGGCAAGAAGTCTATCTAGAGGATTTAGACGAGAGAATGAGGCAAATAAGGGTCTCTCCAGCGGGAGAAATCTACCTCACCACAGATTCTGGAAAGATATTGAAAGTACTTAAAAACTAGAGACTTATGAGTTGTTTAAAAGATGAACACCTATGAAAAAATGTCTATCTTTTTTACGCTTTCATGTCTGTAAGTATTTAATATTACTACCTCCTAAGTTGGCACATGTTATGCATTAATATTAGTGACTAGCAAAGGAGAAGTATTATGAAAAAGCTATTTTTAGTATCAATTTTATCACTATTAACAAGTTATGTTCTGTCTGCACCACGTGAGACACCAACAGAAACTTTTGATGATTCAATTTGTTTAACTAGAGGGTTAGATTTAAAGCAAAAAATGAAAGAAGTAGATGAGTTAATTGCGAAATCTGCTGGTAGTGTTATTGAGAGTGATAACTCTTCAGCAACTAGTCAGTAAGCTTAATTATCTCGTAATACTTTTAAAAGGGCCTCGCGTTCTTCAACAGTGTATTCACCATGTTGATACTCATCAAGAGCGTCGAGGTCCTCAGCTCTCTTTATTTGTTCCTTTGTCACACCTGAAGATTCTCTTTTTACATAATCAACTTTCTTAGCAGTGTTATTAAATAACTTAACTGTCATTTCTTTGCCTTCTGATAGGCTTGTATTTAAATAAAAAGAAATCGTAGAATAAACCTTTTCTGTATAAGGGCGCAGCGGCTTATTGATTGATTCAAAGACTGTTTTTTTCTGACTTACAGGAAAGGCCAATATTAAAAAACTCACTGTAAAATAAATTGCAAAACGAATCATCTTCTAGCTCGCTTGTTCTTGGATCATATCGTGCATCATTTTTTCAACAGACTTCAGTAAATCTTCCTTTTTAAAAGGTTTTACTAAGAAGTCTTGTGCACCAGTTGATATTGAGTCGATACATACAGTTTCAATATCAAGAGAGGACATCATAATTACCTTAGCATCCATAAAGTTATTAACGATTGACTCTGCCAATTCAAGTCCACTTACTTGCGGCATAACGACATCAATTATGAAGAGGTTTGGATTTAATTCAAAAGACAATTTAAGGGCCTCTTGAGCATTTCCTACAGTGGCAACGACCTCATAACCTTCTTGCTCAAGAATATCTTTTGTTGATGTTCTTGCCATCTCTGAGTCATCCACAATCATTATTTTTAGATCTGTTTTTTCCATACATCTCTCATTTTAAGTGATACTTACTTAAAAAAAAAGAGGGCCAGTTAGGCCCTCTTTTCTATGCAGCCTCTGAGGCCATTGTTTTTTCTTGATGTTTTTTCTCTGTTTTTTGATGAACCTCTTTTTTGTACTCATGCCATCCGACAAGAGCTATATCGAGTACTTCATCAATAGTTTTAACAGGTACAAAGTTGATTTTCTCTCTTAGGTTCTCTGGAATATCTACTAAGTCCTTTTTATTACCCCATGGAATAACTACTGTAGAAATCCCCATTCTAAGAGCAGCTAGGGCCTTTTCTTTTAGGCCACCAATTGGAAGAACTTTTCCTGTAAGAGTAATCTCACCAGTCATTGCTACATCACGACTTACTGGAACACCTGTGCAATTAGATACAAGTGCTGTTGCTAGTGTGATACCGGCACTTGGTCCATCTTTTGGAGTTGCACCAGCTGGTAAGTGAACATGAAATTCATGGTTTTCAAAAATATCCTCATCAATTCCCATATAAAGTGCACGAGAACGGATGTAGTTAATTGCCGTTTTTGCTGACTCTTTCATTACGTCACCAAGTTGACCCGTAAGAGTAAGACCTTGTCCTTTCATCTTAGTTGTCTCAATGTAGAGAACTTCACCACCATGAGATGTCCAAGCTAGTCCTGTTGATACACCAACTTCATCATCTTCTTTATGATCTTCTTTTACAAAGATAGGTGGACCTAGGTATTTAACAACAGTATCTTTTACGATATGTGTTTTTGCCATTTCGCCTTTTGCAATTCTCATTGCAACTTTTCGACAAAGAGTTCCGATTCTTCTTTCAAGATTACGTAGACCTGCTTCTGAAGTATAGTGCTCAATTACACTTTCTACACCTTCATCAGTAAAGACAACGTGCTCATCGTTAATACCGTTCTCATCCATTTGCTTAGGGATGATGTATCTCTTAGAGATTTCAACTTTTTCTTCTCTTGTATAACCTGAAAGGTTAATAACTTCCATACGATCTCTAAGTGGACCAGGAATATTTTCAAGCATATTTGAAGTAGCAATAAACATACAATTTGAAAGATCAAATGGTACATTTAAGTAATGATCTCTAAACTCAACATTTTGTTCAGGATCAAGTACTTCAAGAAGTGCTGCTGAAGGATCACCTTTGTAGTCACCTGATAATTTATCAATCTCATCAAGTAGAACCACAGGGTTATTAGTTTTTGCTTGCTTCATCGCTTGAATAAAACGACCTGGCATTGCTCCAACGTAAGTTCTTCTATGACCTCTGATTTCAGCTTCATCTTTTACACCACCAAGAGAAATTCTAACAAACTCTCTTCCTGTTGCACGAGCAATTGACTTCCCAAGTGATGTTTTACCAACACCAGGAGGACCTTGGAAACATAGGATTGGCCCTTTCATATCATCACCTTTAAGTTGTCTAACTGCTAGGTGCTCAAGAATTCTTTCTTTGATTTTAGTTAGCTCAAAGTGGTCTTCGTCTAGAATATCCAGAGCTGCATTAAGATCAATGTGCTCTTGCGACTTTTTATTCCATGGAAGATCACACATCCACTCAATATAATTTCTCATGATGCTAGCTTCTGATGAATCTGGGTGCATCTTTTCGAGTCTAGTGAATTGCTTCATTGTTTCTTTTAAAACATCTTCTGGCATACCCGCTTCATCAATTCTTCTTTTAAACTCTGCGAATTCATCTTGTTCTTGTGATTGCCCATCACCAAGTTCTGACTTTATTGCCTTGATCTGTTCTTTAAGGAAAACATCTCTTTGGTTTGTTGATTCAGATGAAGTATTGTTCTTCATCTTTTGTTGCATCATTAGAATCTCTAATTCACGATTTAGAATGTCGTTGATTGCATGTAGGCGATCAACTGGATCTAGTGTTTCGAGAATTGTTTGAGCTTCTGAAACATGGAGGTTTAGATTTGATGCAATAAGGTCTGCAAGTCTAGAAGGATCTGTAATATCTTCTAGTACCATTAGAATATCTGGAGAAAGAACTTTTCCAAGTTGGATAACTTTCTCAAGCTGCTCTTTAATTGTTCTCATAAGAGCAGTTGTTGCAATATTTGCATTATCAGCGATAACATCTTCAACTTTCTCAACTTTTGTAACATAAAAAGGAGACTGTTGTTCAAAAGAAGTAATTCTCGCTTTAGATAGACCTTGTACTAAAATTTTAATACGTCCATCAGGCAGCTTTCTCATTCTCATGATCATGGCAACTGTTCCTAGCTCATAAATTTCTTCAGGGGCTGGATGTTCTGCAACGATGTCTTTTTGGCTTGATAATAATATTAATCTATCTGAATGATTAATAGCATGGTCAATAGCTTTGATTGATGCTTCTCTACCAACAAATAGAGGTAAAATCATAAATGGATAAATAACTAAGTCTCGGATTGGTAAGAGGGCCAATTCTTCCTTAAACTCAATGTTCTCACCCTCGTAATTTGTAACCATAAATCTTTCCTCCAACAGGTCGGCGCAATATAGGCAATATGTTCTTAAATAACATCGGGCAATAAAAAAAACTCTTTAATAAAAAGAGCGAAAATGCGTGATTTTTTTGAGTTTTTTAACTGATTTTTTTGCTATGATTTAGTTAATGTGTTGTAATTCCATAAAGAGTAAGTGGACCGTTATAGTCGGTTATTAGGAGATTAAATATGTCAGATAATTCATCAAAAAAAGTTGCAATTGTTGTTCTTGCTGCAGGTAAGGGAACGAGACTTAAGATGGACATCCCAAAACCACTAGCGCCACTTCACGAAAACACATTAGTAGATTATGTAATCGATACATTTAAAGACTTTGGTGACATCACATTAGTAACGGGCCATCAACGTGAACTTGTTGAAGAACATGTTAATAAGAAATTTGAAAATATTAACTATGTATATCAGAAGGAACAATTAGGTACTGGCCATGCTGTACAGACTTACTTGAAGGACTTTGAAAACTCTCGAGGTTATGATTATACAATTGTAACTTGTGCAGATACTCCTTTAATCACAAAAGAAACAGTTAGTTCATTAATTGAAGAGATTGAAAAAGGCTCAAATGCAGTATGTGCAACTTTTACGGCAGATAACCCAACTGGCTATGGCCGAATCATTCGCAAGGGAACAGGTTTTCAAATTGTCGAAGAAAAAGATGCAAATGATGATCAAAGACAAATTGATGAAGTTAACTCTGGTCTTTATATCTTTAAAACACTTTATTTAATGGATCATATTTTTAATTTATCTGATGATAATAAATCAGGTGAATTCTATTTAACTGATACATTTTCTCCGGAAGCAAATGTTACACCTTTATTATTTGAAGAGCCCCGTGAGTTTCTAGGAGTAAATAACCTTATTCAACTTTCTCAAGCGGATATTTATTTAAGACGCTCAATTGCTCGCTACTTAATGCTAGAAGCAGGAGTGCGCTTTACAGATCCTTCTCATACATATTGTTATTCAAAAAATATTGGTCAAGGAACACATCTATTTCAAAATGCTTTTATCGATGACAAAACAGTAATCGGTAAGAATGTTATTATCGAACAAGGCGTGACAATAAAGAATTCAATTATTGAAGACGGTGCCATTATTAAGGCCAATTCATATATTACTGACTCAAAGGTCTCAAAAGGTGCTTCAATTGGACCAATGGCACAACTTAGACCTGGAAGTAATATTGGTGAAGGGGCAAAGCTTGGAAATTTTGTTGAAGTAAAGAAGTCAAATATTGGTAAGAAGTCCGCTGTGTCTCATCTAAGTTATGTCGGAGATGCTGAAATTGGTGATGGTGTAAATATTGGCTGTGGATTCATTACTTGTAATTATGATGGGGCCAATAAGAATAAGACAATTATCGGTGATGGTTCATTCATCGGCTCTGATACACAAATGATTGCTCCTATTGAAATTGGCAAAGAGTGCTATGTTGCGTCAGGCTCAACGATCAATAAAAGTATGCCTGATGGATCTTTTGCTATTGCTAGAGGGCGTCAAGAGACGAAAGAAGGCATGGCAAAGCGTTTCATTAAGAAAAAAACAGATAAATAAGTCATCCAAAAATTTTAATTTCGCCTGCAAAATGGTATCTTTTCCTAATTAGTATTGTTTTAAACATATAAGGAAGTGACTATGTGCGGAATTGTTGGGCATTTAGGGCCATCAAATTCAGTTGACGTTGTTCTAGAAGGACTTAGAAGACTAGAATATCGCGGGTATGACTCGGCTGGAGTTAGTTTTATTAACCAAAATAATGAACTACTCGTTTATAAGAAAGAAGGAAAAATTCAAAATCTTGAAGCAGAGCTTGAAGGTAAGGATATCCATGCCAGATCTTGCATTGGTCATACACGTTGGGCCACTCATGGTGGAGTAACCGATTACAATGCTCACCCTCACGTTTCTACGAAAGATGGTATTGCTATGGTTCACAATGGAATCATTGAAAATGCATCTGAAATTCGTGAAGAACTTAAAGGTCAAGGAATCTATTTTGAATCTGAAACTGACTCTGAAACATTTTTAGGACTTCTTATTTATCATAAACGCCAGGGAACTCCAATTCGCGAGGCGATTGTAAAATCATTTGAAAGAATTGAAGGCTTCTCTGCATTTGTTGTTTTAAACCGCGAAACAGATGAAATCTTTGCCATTAAAAAAGGTGCACCTCTGGTATGTGGGAGTAATGAAGTAAACTCGGAAGTTTTTGTTTCAAGTGACCCTTATGCTCTTGCTGGTATGGCAACACGTATCTATTTTCCAGAAGACGGTGTTCTTTGTCATTTAAGTGTTAAAAATAATCAACTACTAAACTTCTATGAGCTTAGTGGTGAAAAATGTCATCGCTATATGTCTAAAGAGCAAACGATCGATCATGATCCAGCTTCTAAAGGTGACTTTGAACACTATATGCTTAAGGAAATCTATGAGCAGCCTGAACTAATCCGCTCACTTACTCAATATTATTTTCAAGGTGAAGGGAAAGAAAGCTTAGAAGAAGCGACAAAGCTTCCTATGAAAGCAGTTAATATCTCTGCCTGTGGTACGGCCTTTTATGCAGGCTTAGTAATTAAAGACTATATTGAATCAAAAAACCGCGTTCGCTGCTTTGCTGACATTGCTAGTGAGTTTCGTTACCGAAATCCAATACTAGATAAAGAAGAGTTAGCGATGTTTATCTCTCAATCAGGGGAGACGGCAGATACTCTTGCTGCCCAATCAATGTGTAAGGAGAAGGGCCTTAAGTCACTTTCTATTGTTAATACAGAAGGTTCAACTCTATATCGTGATTGTGATGTAAACCTTATGATTCGTGCAGGTGTTGAAATTGGTGTTGCTTCAACAAAAGCATTCACTCAACAAGTTCTTACAGGAAAGACTCTTTCTGAAGTTCTAGCGAATGGTGGAATTGATGATGAACTAAGAAATACTTTAGCTTCTCGATACAGCTTATTAGCTGAGAGAGTTGAGCAATTACTTGATAATACAAAACCAATTAAAGATGTTGCGGATGCAATCTATAAGCATAAGGGATTTTTCTATACTGGTCGTGGAGCATATTTTCCAATCGCTATGGAAGGGGCACTTAAGCTTAAAGAAATCGCATACGTACATGCTGAAGGCTACGCCTCTGGTGAGTTAAAGCACGGGCCAATCGCTCTTATTGATGAAGAGAAAGTAAATGTTGCTCTCGTGGGTGAAGAATTATTTGAAAAAACGGTTTCAAATATTCAAGAGATTAAAGCACGTAAAGGGCTTATTGTTTCAATTGGTCCTAAGAATCGTTACGAGCTTAAAGAAGTATCAGACCATTATATTGAATTAGATTTTGAAGGACTAGGAGACCTAGCTCCTTTATATGTAAATGTTGTAAACCAACTGTTAGCTTATTACATTGCTAAAAATTTAGGTACAGATATTGATAAGCCAAGAAACCTGGCGAAGTCAGTTACAGTTGAGTAAGACGAAATAGGAATTTGAATGAAGTTAGATCACCTCAATATTCAACAACGACAAGCTGTTAAAGAGATTGATGGCCCAATGATGATCCTTGCTGGTGCAGGGTCTGGAAAGACGAGAACTCTAGTAACGAAGATAGCGTATCTTTTAGAAGAGAAGAATATTTCTCCCTTTCAATTATTGGCCTTAACTTTCTCAAATAAAGCAGCAAAGGAAATGCGTGACCGTGTCGGCCGCGATGTTAGTTGTGATGTTGGGGCACTTCAAGTAACAACATTTCACTCTTTTTGTGCAAGACTTCTAAGAGCAGAGGCCAATTACTTAGGACTAAGTCGTAATTTTACAATTTACGATACGGCCGAACAAAAGAGCGTGGTTAAAGCAATTCTAAATCGCCGTGGTATCTCTCAAAAAGAAACATCTCCATTTGAAGTAATGTACTTCATTGAGGACTTGAAAAATCACGGTCATTATCCAGATAGAGATATTTCAGATAAAGATTATGAAGTTGAGGATGATGACATCTTCTATGACATGTATCTTGATTATGAGAAAGAGCTTCATAAGGCCAATGCGACTGACTTTGGTGGTTTAATTGGTGGAGTTATTCAGCTCTTTGAAAAATTTCCTGAAGTTCTTGAGCGCTATCAGGATCGTTTTCGTTATATCTTAGTGGATGAGTATCAGGATACAAACCGCGCGCAATTTGATCTTGTGACAAAGCTTGCAAAGAAAAGGCGAAATATTTGTGTCGTTGGAGATGAGGATCAATCGATCTACTCTTGGCGTGGAGCAGATATTAGAAATATTTTAGACTTTGAAGAAGTCTATAGCGATGCTCAAATTCTAAAGCTTGAACAAAACTATCGTTCTTCAAAGAATATTATTGAAGCAGCTGGAGCAGTTATTTCCCGAAATACCCAGCGTAAGGGAAAGAGTATGTGGACAGATAATCCGGAAGGAGACTCTATCGACATAATTGAATGTTCTAGTGATCGTGAAGAAGCAGACTTTGTTTCAGAAGAAATCATTAATCTTCATAATGAGCATGGAGCTAGTTATGATGAAATGTCTGTTTTTTATCGTACTAATTCTCAGTCTCGCCAGATTGAAGATGCTTTAAGAAAATCTAATATTCCATACCGAGTTGTTGGTGGAATCAAATTCTATGAAAGAAAAGAGATTAAGGATCTTATTGCTTATATTAGGCTACTTGTTAATGATAAGGACTCGCTTGCTTTAAGTCGTATTATAAACGTACCAACACGTGGTATTGGTGCAACAACCTTAAGGAAAATAGAAGAAGAAGCAATCAAGACAGATAGCTCTCTTTGGGAAGTTGTTAATAGAATTGTTGATAACCCTGAAGATTTTAAACATATTCGTCTATCATCTCGTGTTAAGTCCTCAATGTCACAATTTGTTCACCTAATTACTGAAGCTAAGATAGCTCATGATCAAGGTGAACCACTTGAAACAGTATATGAAAAACTTCTCTACGAGTCGGGATATTGGGAGATGCTAAGAGCGTCAAAAGATTATGAGTCTCAGGCGAGAATGGAGAACCTTGAAGAACTAGGTAGTGCTTTTACTCAATTTGAAGACCAGAACCCAGAAAGTCGCTTTGGTACTTTTCTTGAAACGATTACTCTAGATAACTCTGTCGTTGGAAAAGAAGAAGAGAATCAGGGGGAAGTTTCTTTAATGACTATTCACGGGGCCAAAGGTCTTGAATTTGAATACGTCTTTGTTACAGGAGTCGAAGAGACTGTATTTCCTAGTTACCAATCAATGGAAAATGGAGAGGCTGCAATTGAAGAAGAGCGTAGACTTTTTTATGTTGCCATGACTCGTGCCATGAAACATTTGTATATTACATTTGCTCAAGGGCGTATGCTTTTTGGTCAGCTAAGGTTTAATGGTTTTAGTCGCTTTATCCAAGAGATCCCAAACAAATACTATACTTGGAGAAAAATTGGTGGTGGAACCCAGGCCAATGAAAAAGATGATTGGGATGATCTATGTGATCCTGTTTATGATGATGAGCCGGTTTATCGAGTGGATTCATCGGCATCAAAAAAAATGCAAGAAAAGAAGGCCACTTATCCAAAAGGATCAAAAATTGTTCACTCTCTCTATGGTGAAGGTACTGTTTTAGATTGTATTGGGCCAAGTGGGGATGAAAAAGTAACAATTAAGTTTAATGATGGTGCACAGAAGAAGTTTATGGCAAAGTTCGCACCGTTGACTTTAATCTAAATACCATTGGAGGGTATGTGAAAACTAAGTCACCATTAAAAATAATTTTTTTATTTTTAGGAGCCGCTGTATTATTTGCAGCGATTATTCTCTTTGTGGCAAAGAGAAACTTGAAACCAGATGCTATTAGGCAAGTCTTTACTGAACAATTACAAAAGGCCCTTCCTAATGCACAAGTTTTTACGCAATCTCTTGATTACTCGCTAGGAGTAACTTCTAAGGTAAATATTAGAAAAGTAGAAATACTTTACCCTCATGCTGGAAGAAAGCTTCCTTTAAGTTCATTTGATAATCTACAAGTTGAAGTTCCTTTTTGGACGATGCTTTTAGGTTATGGAACGATTTCCATTAACATTAACAAACCAGAAGTCAGCTATATTGAATTTAAAAAGGGCTCCAATTGGGAAAACTCTTTAGAGAAAAAAGAAGTTGTTAAATTTGGAACAGAAGATAAAGCAAGCAATAAAGCTTCATCAAAAGAAGAAAGTAAGGATAATAATGACTCGTTTGGAGCATTAGGCTTCTTTGCAAATGCAAGTATCAACTTAAATATCAATGATATTAAGGCAAACTATGCTCTTAGGGATGGTGATCACGGTGAAGTTATTATTAATCGTTTTGCTCTTAGAGATGTCGGTCTAAATACGACAACAACGTTCGAGCTCAAGTCTCGTTTTGACCTGTTAAAAGATAAGCAAAATGCAATGTCTTTTAATCTGGCAATCTTAGGGGAGTCGAAGCTTGATAAGTGGCTTACAGAAAAGAAATTAGACTTTAATGCCGAAGCCTCGATTACAAATATAAAGTCGAATCTATTTATTAAGCCTTTAAATAAAATACTTTTAACGATTAATGGTGGCCTAAAAGATAAGCAGTTATCATCGGAATTAGCTGTTGCACTTGAAGAGCAGCAATTTATGAAATCTAAACTTGATTATGACTTAAAAAATGGAAGACTATTTTTACATAATCTAAATCTCGATACAGATTTAAAAAACTTTATCTCTTACTTTATCGATTTAACGACTCTCGACATTTTAATTAATGATGGAAGACTTAAGGTTGAAGGAAAATTAAGCAGTCAAAATAATAAGCTCAATCCAAATATTACAACTTCAATAAATGGAAATGTCGTTGCATATAATATCCCTTTGAAATTAGATGTAAAAAATAATCTTAATAATAAGCAGATTCGTTCTGCAATTGAGGTCAAAGCTTTAGAGGGAAGTGCAAAAATAGGCCAGTCAACACCATATGTACTTGGAGTTGATCGTTTTGATTATTTAAAAACATCTATTGTAAACGTTCATTTAAAAGATGTTGTTATTCCTACACAGATACAAAGCACGCCAAGAGAGGAAGAAAAGAAAAGCTCCGAGACAGATAAAGATGAGAGTGGTGAGACAAGTAGTAAAAAGTCACTATCCAATACTGAAGGAGAAATTTTTACTCAATTTCCACTAAAGTCCAAAGTTCGATTCTCAAATGTAATCTTAGGAGAGTCACCTATAAATGGGCAAATTTCTCTTAGTGTTAATAGGAAACAATTAAAGATCAGATCTAATAAGTTAAAACTTGGAATTGCTCCCTTGATGCTGAGTTATGATTCTCAAATAAAAGAGAATTCAAAAACTTCACAAGTCAAAAGCTCATTTAAGAACGTTGATATTTCAAGCGCTGCACTCTTTATCCCTGAAAATATAATTGATTCAATAGAAGGAAGCGCAAGTGGTGCTATTGATGGAAAGACTAAGGACCAGGAATACGACTTTAATGTTAATTTAAGAGTTAAAGAAGCAAAACTTAATAAAATAAACCTGACAAAGGTCTTAACCAGTTTATTTTCAAAAGTTGAAAAAATAGCCAAAAAGGATTTCCAAATAGATGGGAAAATAAATGAGATATCATTTAAAGGACGTTTTGATGATCGTCTTCATCAAATTCAAGAGTACCGTGTCATTGTTGATGATGGCCTTTACGTTCTAAGAGGTAAAGGAAAGATAGACTTTAAAACGACTGGTGAATTACTTGGAGAAGTTGTGATTAATAAACCAGATTTGAAGCATGATCTTGAAAGAGATTATGGTACATCTAGTATTCCTTTTCGTTTAGAAGGAGTTGGTTACCAATTAAGAAATGATTACGAATATACAGTAAAGAAGCTTGCTGAATATGCAGGTAAGAATTTATTAAAGAAAGAATCAGATAAGATTCTTAAAAAGAACAAAAAGAAAGTAAAAGAATTATTTAAAGGTTTATTTCAATGAGTAAAAATTTAATTGGATCAATTGATATTGGTTCAAATTCAACTCTTCTATTAGTTTTAAATACAAAGACGAAAGAAGTCGTTGAAGAAGTTTCAACGATTACGGCACTTGGTAGAGGACTGGATAAAAATGGTGTGTTCCAAGATAAATCTATGGAAGATACATTCCGTGCCTTAAGTGAATATAAAGATAAATGTAAGTCTATTGGTTGCGAAAAAATAATCGTTACTGCAACAGAGGCCTCTCGAGTTGCCAAAAATGCGCAAGAATTTTTCTCAAGAGTAAAAAGAGAATTAGGTTTAGAGATTCAAATTATTTCTGGTGAAGGTGAGGCTTATTACACTGCATTTGGAATAAATGAAATGATGAAATCAAAATCGAAGGTACAACTTATCTTAGATGTGGGTGGAGCTTCAAGTGAGTTAATACTTATTAAGCCAAAACCTTTTGAAATATTAAAAACAGTTTCACTGCCAATTGGATCAGTACGAGTTGATGATTGGATCAAAGACGGGGAACTTAAAAAGAACCTTGATGCTATTTTCGAAAAATATAATGTTGAAGATTATAGTGGTTACGATGTTATTGGAGTAGCGGGAACATTAACTAGCTTAGCTCTTATGTTTTCTGGGGCCAATGAATTTTCAAACGATGCAATTAATAATTTCTCACTAGCACTTGCTGACTTTAATGAGAGTGTGGATCGTATACAACTGGTTGATGCAAAGGCACTAGGAAAGCAGTTTTCTTTCTTAGGTAAAAGGTCTAAGACAATTCAATCTGGAGCGATTTGTTCTCAAACAATCTTAAATAAGATCAATCCAAAAGAAATAAAATTTTCAACTTACGGCCTACGTTATGGAACGGCCATTTCTGGAGCAATAGATGAAACTTACCTCGTATGAATTATCAACTTTAGAGGCCGAGTCTTTGATTTTTAAAGAAGGGCAAAAAGCGGATTATATTGTTCTTGTGAAGTCTGGTACAGTTGTCACTGTAAAAGATCATAATGGACGTCTTGTTCCAACTGGAATTCATAAAAATGGTGACTTTCTTGGAGTTTCAGGTGGAATAAATCGCGGTGTATATGATGAGTCAGCCTTTACTGTTGGTCAGGTGGAACTTATGCCTATTCCGATAAGTGAGGTTGCAAAAATTATCGATAATAATGAGTTATGGCTTAAGAAAATTATTAATACGACTATTGATCGTTTAGATAGCGCTGTAAATATTCTTGCTGAACATAAGATTTTTGATACTGCTAAAAGTAGTGATTTTTCTTTTGATGATGAAGCAGAGGCCAAGTTTAGGAAGTTAATGAATGCATAAGTTTATAATTGGAATTTTATTCGTCTTTCTTTTAGGCTGTCAGCAAGAAGAGACTAATTGGCAAGGTGGTGTTGATCAAAATAGTAATGGTATCCGTGATGATATCGATACTTGGATAAAAGAGAAAGCAGGGGATTCGAATCGTCTTAAAAAAGCACTTGAAACCCTGGCCAAAGTAAACCCTGCTGATTGTGAGTATTCTGTTAAGGCAAAATGTTTAGAGCAACTTAGTGAAGATGGAATTTTTCTTCAAATCGAGTTGTTGGAGCTACAATTAAATACGAGTGAATTAAGAGAGAAATTCGAGGACAACCTTAAAAATTGTCCCCGTATTGATGATCGAAAAATTAATTATAAGTGTGATTTATAGGCTAAGCCTTCCACGGTTATTAAGAGCAACAATTGTATCAGTAACTCTTTTTCTGGCCCTTTGAATATCTCTTGTTTCGTTTCCACCAAGATTCTTTACAAGGTAAGAGTATGCCTCTTCAGCACTTTCTCTTGGAAGAAGTGTAAGAATTTTCTTCTGAAATGTTTTTTCACACTCTTTAAGTGCAACACCTAGAATAGGGGCCTTAATAAACTTTAGGACTTGTGCTAAATCAATATCATCCAATGAGTAAATAGTATTGAATGTGATACTTTCAGCATATAGCTCTTTGGCCAGCGTAGGGTTTCTCATCTGGATATTTTTAAGTAACGTTGCCCTTTCTTCTGCTCCCATAAATTTGAGCATTTCAATAATTTGAGCTTTACCGTTAATGAATACTCCACCATTTTCTTTGCTAGCTTCCATTTAGTTTCCTTTGGGAGATTAAGCCTCTTCCCATTTCATTTTTTCTTTCATGTATTTTTCGCGAGCTTGTTCAAGTGTATCGCGGTGAGACTCTGTCATTTGCGAAATCTGATTGTCATGGGTTTCTTTTAATTCTGCAACCCTTGCTTCATGGGACTTTTTCATATTATTAAGCTCAAGCTCCATGCGCTCTTTTTCTTCTTTAACAAGTTCAGATTGCTTGTCTCTAATTTGTTTTAATTTAAGTTCCGTCTTATTTTCAAGACTACTGATCTCAGTTTCATAGTGTTTATTAAGTCTTTTAATGTCTGAAAGATGCTTTTTCTCAGTCTTTTCATATTCACGATTATTCTCGATCTTCGCCTTCTTTAATTGATGGGCGTGTCTCTTGTATTCTCGTTGCTTGAATCTTTCGAGCTGCTGACGGTTAATTTCTGTAGACATAATATACTCTTCTTTGACTAGGACCTAAAAGCGTCCTAATATATTTTATAAAGGATTTAACCGTAAGTGAATGGAGGCAAATATGTCCTTAAATAAAGGCCGTCGTGTATTTTTAATAGAGGGAAAACGAACACCATTTGGTAAATTTGGTGGCTCATTAAAAGATATTAAGCCTGTGGACCTAGCGGTATCTGCCACAAATTCACTACTTAGCGAAGTTGGCCTTAAGGCCGAGCTGATTGATCAGGTAATTCTCGGTAATGTCGTCCCTTCGTCAACTGATACTATGTATGGTGGAAGACATTTGGCCCTAAAGGCAGGATGTGATGAAAAGACTCCTGGAATTACTATTAACCGACTTTGTGGTTCGGGTATTCAGGCAATTTTAGATGCGACTAGGTTAATTAAATTAGATGAAGCTAATTGTGTACTGGCCGGTGGAACTGAGAATATGTCGATGGTTCCTCATCTAACATATGGTGCACGTTTTGGTACGAAATACGGATCACTTAAGAATGTGGATATGTTACTCGATGCCCTAACTGACCAACATGCTGGTTGTCCAATGGGGATAACGGCAGAAAACCTTGGTGGTAAATATGAAGTATCTAGAGCTGATTGTGATGAATTCTCACTACTTTCTCACCAAAGAGCAGCTGATGCCTATAACGATGGACACTTACAAAAAGAAATATGTGAAGTAGAAATCAGAAAGGGAAGTGTTTCAAAAGATGAACACCTAAGAGCTGATGCGTCTTTGGCCGATATGAATAAACTGCGTTCAACTTTTGTAAAAGATGGCCTAGTTACTGCTGGTTCTGCATCCGGAATTGTCGATGGTGCTGCTGTGGCCTTAGTTGCTAGTGAAGACTTTGTAAAAGAGCATGGTTTAAAACCTATTGCAGAAATTATTGATGGTGCAGTCGTTGGAGTTGATCCGACAATTATGGGAATTGGCCCAGTTCCAGCAATTAATCAAATCTTAGAAAATAATAAAATGGAACAATCACAGATTGATCTATTTGAAATTAATGAAGCTTTTGCTGCACAAACATTAGCTTGTTTAAAAGAACTTTCATTAGATGTGAGTAAAGTAAATATCTGGGGGGGAGCAATTGCTCTAGGACATCCTCTTGCTGCTTCTGGAACTAGAATTACAACAACACTTGCACATCAATTAAAAACTGAAAATAAAGAGTACGGTATTGCAAGTGCATGTATTGGTGGTGGCCAAGGAATTGGTATCCTTATCAAAAGAGTATAGATGAATAAGGTAAGTGAAGAATTAAAATTCTTTCATAATGATTATGTAGCTTTTCGTGACTGGCTTTGTCTCGATATTCAAAATGTAACGTGGCAAGGTAAGTACCGTGAGGATTTTGAAAGATTTTGGCAGGCTTTCTTTGATGAGGACTTAACATTATTTCAAATCTCTAAGCGCTTCACTTATTTAATCGAAAATATAAATGTAGGACCTCTAGAATCATGGTTTATTTGGCTTAGAGATAAGTTTAATTGCTATGTTTTTATTTCACGTGGAATTACAATTGAAGAGCTTGCACAAAACCTTCACCAAAATGAAAGAGATATTGCAATTCTTTTAAGAAGCTTCTTTGTTGAAGTTTTTCCTGAACATGAAGAGTATATAAACCGTAACTTTACAATTAACGATATCCTTTCAAGCAATAAATCTACAACAGTTCAGAAGTTAGTCGATGATCTCGGTGTGGATCTCACTTTTTCAGGAAGTCATAACCATGAGATTCTAACATCAATGGAGGTAACTCTTTATCAAGAGTGGGTATACTTTGTTAGAAAGATGGAAAAAGACTTCAAAGTTAGAAACTTTAATCTTTCACGTATTAAGTTAAGAGATAACTTAAGTTCAAAAATTCAAACTATGGCACAGATATTTGCCTTTGTCGGTATTGCTATTTTTCTTGTTTGGGCCATTGAGTATGCGAATAAAACTTATGAAAGTTATCTAGCGGATAAAATTAGTGTATATGAACCACAGTTTCGTTGGGAAAATGAAGGTTTAAAATTCACAGAAGAAACAATCGCTGATCAAGAACAGATTGCACAATTTGAATTAGATATTAAAGATATTGAAAATGTTGATGATTCAGAAAACTTTCTTGGTGAAACATTAGAAGACGAAGAACGTGATGAAGTTGAATCAGAAGTTGTTCTAACATCAATTGATACACTTCCAAGAGATATCTCGTCTGCTGATCGCGAGCAGTCGTCTTTTGAAGAAGATATTAAAGGTGGTGGTTATCGTGATTCTCGCTACGGTAATACAAAAGTATATAGAGTGATGATGAACTCTGCTGATACTGATGAAACTCGTCGAAGATTATCAAGACTTTTAGATCTATATAAAGTTACACAAGTCGATAACGTAAAGCCTGGCCTCGCTGTTCCTGGTGGTTTTTATTACAACCTCTATGTTCCCAGATCTCACTTAAAAGATTTCATGGCACAAGTTAAAGGTGATGATGCTGTTGTTATTTATGAATCTCGTACAAGAACACGTCGTAATCCACCTGGTAAAAATAAGGTATTTATTTGGCTTAAGACTATTTAGCCGTTACTTTGCGAAGGCCTTCCCAATCTTACAACTCGCGTTTAAAAGTTGCCCGAAGGCAAGTTTTAATGCGAAGTTGATTCGAGTACTTCTTAGTTACATTACAGGACTTTGAAGTGGATACTACATCTGACCATCTGGAATGCTAAACAATGTCTTTACTTCACGAAGTAGTTGGTGAGTCTGACCAAGGAAGTGCCATTGCCTAACAAACCCAATCAGCATCGAGGCAATAAACCCATACGCAACACCTGAGTGAGTTGTTTTTTCCACCATATTAGTGTCATGGGCACCACCTAGGAAAAATGCAATCATTCCTAGAATGATCATGAGCATTGTCCAAGGAATAGTTTGTCTCTTGGCCAGGTCGGCTTTATGAACATAGCGTTTAACTTTATCTTTATATGGAGTTAGGTCTGCCGGTGCGTCATCAAATAGCTCGTGCAGATTTTTTTCACTTGTAATAATCAGATTGATATTATTAACAAGTCTCGAAACACCTATAAAATAGAACATTACGAATGCTTGTGCGAAGATTGTATAAAGGTAGGCTGGAATGGCCAACTTTATGTGACTGATACCTACATCAATAAATCCTAGTGCTACGCAAGTAGTTAGGCCGATTGCGGCAACCATGATAACGATCAGTGCTCTTAATAGATAGGCCATAATTTCACCTTTTATAATTGTCAACTATACTCTAATTTGCTAATTCTTATTTCATATTTAATAAAACATTTACTATAAGGCAATTTCTTCGTGAGCGAGAAAAATCAAAGTAATAAACTAGATAAAAAACTTCTTGAAAGTAATCCGGTAATGGGCTCTTTAATGGTGCCTATTGCAATAGTGTTAGTTGGAGCATTAATTATTTTTGGTGTGACTAAAATGCTTTCAAATGATCACTCTTATAAAGATCTTGTCCATGAGATGAAGTCGAAAACCTTTGGTAATAAGTGGATTGCAGCATTAGAGCTTTCAAAAGTTATTTCTGCTGGAGCAATTGAAGAAGAAGATATTCCTTGGGTTGTAGAAAATCTAAAAGATGTTTATCGAACTAGTGTTGATCCAAGAACTCGTGACTTTGTTGTTGTGGCAATTGGGGCCCTTGGTAATGAAGGAGGCCTTCCTGTACTTGAAAGTGCCTTAAAAGATAAAAATCATCCTGAAATTAATTTTCATGCAATGGTGGCACTGTCAAAAATGCCTAAGGGGATTTTGTTTAACTGGGATCTCGTAAAATCTTTTTTAGGAAGAGATGATGCGGCGCTAACTCAGGTAACGATATTGACTCTTGCTACTCACGAAGTGAAAGATACAGAAAATTTATTTGTTGATCAGCTTAAAAGTGAGCTCGGTTTCACTGTTAGATATGCCGCAGCTACAGCATTAATCGCGTATAAGAACGATGAAGCGAAAAAAACGATCAATGAGATTTTAATGCTAAATGATGAGTCTTTAGGCAAAAGATTAACTGTACAGGAGATCCGTGGCCTTAAATATAATGTACTCACTGCGTTGAAAAAGTACGGTTGGAATGAAATGTCGCCAAGCGTTGAAAAAATGATAAATATTGAGAAGGATATAAAAGTTGTCAGCCTTGCAAAGGAAGTTTTAAATTCGTTGAAATAGTGATAACATCCTTCAAAGAATAAATTGAATTTGCAGTAACTTATGAATCACAATTTGAGTCATTGCGACTTAAATTAGTGCATTTTTGAATAAATAAGAAATAGAGGTTTCTAAAAATGTCTGAAAAAAAACAGCTAAACCGAAGAGAGTTCTTTAGCTTTGTAACTGTTGGTTGGGTTGCGTTTACTTCTGCAATCGCAGGTTTCTTAACATTAGCTTTCCGCTACACTTACCCGAACGTTAACTTTGAACCAGAAATGGACTTCGTTGCCGGAAGACCTAACGATTACGAAGAAGGCGTTGATGAGCGTTGGAAGAACGGTTACGGTGTTTGGATTGTTAAAATGGAAGGGCGCTTATTTGCACTTTCAAATATCTGTACTCACCTTGGTTGTGTACCAAACTGGCTACCTGCTGAATTAAAATTTAAGTGTCCATGCCACGGTTCTGGTTATTACCAAAATGGTATTAACTTCGAAGGGCCAGCTCCAAGACCACTTGAAAGATATAAAATTTCACTGAATGCTGAAGGGAAAATCATCGTCGATAAAACTAAGATCTTCCGTTATGAAAAAGGTCAGTGGGATAACCCTCAAAGTTTTTTAAAGGTTTAATTTAGTTAAATATATAGGAAGGAATAACAATGGCTAAAAGAGGTGTTGTTGATTACATTAGAGAGACTCAAGTCTGGAAATCAATCTTTAGACACGGTCCTCCGACAAACGCAAGAAATAGAGCAGCAGTAGTTGCTGGTAACGTGTTTTTACACTTACACCCAATCAAACTTAAGAAATCAGGGGTTCAACTTGGTTATACTTGGTGTATGGGTGGACTTACTTTCTTTATTTTCTTAGCACTTACTGTAACTGGTGTACTTTTAATGTTCTATTACAGACCAACTGCTGAGTACGCATATAACGATATTATCGCACTTAAAGAGCATGTGCCTTTAGGGATTATGCGTGAGATTCACAGATGGGGTGCCCACGCCATGGTTATTACTGTGTGGCTACACATGTTCCGAGTCTTTATGACTGGTTCATATAAACCACCTAGAGAATTCAACTGGGGTGTTGGTGTTATTCTATTAGTATTAACTCTTCTTCTATCGTTCACTGGGTATCTTCTACCTTGGGATCAGCTAGCGATTTGGGCGATTGCCGTTGGTTCAAACATGGCCAAAGCAACTCCATTCCTAGGGCATGGTGGTCCAGGTGCTGCGTTAGCACAAATTGGTGACTTCGTAATGGTTTCTGATAAAAACGACGTTCGTTTCCAGCTTCTAGCAGGACGTTTCGTTGGAGAGCCGGCGCTATTAAGATTTTATATTCTTCACTGTGTATTCATTCCACTTGTTGTAGGTGTTCTAATTGCAGTTCACTTCTGGCGTGTAAGAAAAGACGGTGGGATTTCAGCACCACTTTAGAAAGTATATTTTGAGAGAAAGGGATATATAAATGAAAGAACTTATCAACTGGCTAGCCGATCCGATTAGATCATTCCCGATTGTGTCGGTCTTATTCTTCTTCATGATGAAATATTATCGTGTTGTTGGAAGTAAAAAGTTTGCTAAATGGTCGTTAATCGCAGCTGCACCAATTACGGTTTGGTTTTGTATGGATGCGAACTTTAGAGCAATTATTCTTTGGCCAGATAACATTCCTATTAACATTATTATTGTTCTTATTGCTTGGCTTACTTGGTATGCACTTTATAGAGCTGCTGAGAATGATAAGAGAATTGAAAATGGTGAGTGTCCAATTGAAGCACTTCCAGAAAATAGAGAAAAAGTATGGGTATGGCCTAACTTAGTTTTCACTGAGCTTATGTGTATGATCGGTTGTACAATTTTCTTAGTTGTATGGGCGATTGTTTTCAAGGCACCTCTTGAGGAACCTGCAAATACTACATGGGCACCAAACCCGGCAAAAGCACCTTGGTACTTCCTTGGTCTACAAGAAATGCTTGTATATTTTGATCCTTGGATGGCAGGGGTTGTACTTCCTGGACTTATTCTAGTTGGACTTATTGCAATTCCATATATTGATACAAACCCTAAAGGTAATGGTTATTTTACAATTAAAGAAAGACCAATTGCTATGTGGGGATTCCTTTATGGTTGGATTGTTCTTTGGATGTATCTAATTATCGTTGGTACTTTCTTACGTGGTCCAAACTGGACATTCTATGGTCCATTTGAGTACTGGGACTTCCATAAAGTTGTTTCTGAGTACAACGTTAACCTTTCAGAGTTTGTGTGGCTTAAGTGGCTAAATACACCAATGCCTTCAAATATTATTGTTAGAGAGATTGTAGGGATTATCCTAACTCTTGTTTACTGTTGTGTACTTCCAGTTGCAATTGCTAAGTCAAAGTACGGGAAGAAGATTATCGAAAACACTGGTCAGATTAGATATTATATTTTCATTATTCTAGTACTAGGTATGACATCTCTACCAATTAAGATGGTTCTGAGATGGCTATTTAGTCTGAAATATATTATCGCTCTGCCTGAGTGGGAACTTAACCTGTAAGAAAGAAGAAGTAATAAAGGGTATATAAAAATGTCAAAGAAACATGAGCCAGGCATGGCCTATGATATGAAAAAACTGAATAAGATCTTCGCGATCTTTTCACTAGTTCTTTTGGTCACTGTGATTTGGGTTTTTCTCGATGATTACTTAAGACCTTGGAAAGCTATTCAAGTCGAAGCAATGAAGATCGAAAAAGAGAAGATTGCTAAAGACATTGCTGAAGAAGAAGCAAAGATTTCAAAAGAAAAACTTGAGATCTTAGAAAGAGAACTTGAAGTAGCCAAGAAAGCAGTTGCTGAAAAAGAAAAAACAATTGCTGAAGTAAATGAACAACTTCATAAAATTGAAAAAGAGATTAAGAAAGAACAGATTGTTAATGGTCGTCTTAACTCTGACGTTGCTGCCTTAGCATTTAATTATGGTGTTGCTCATGCTGAGCACGCTCCAAATGCTGGTGAGCTATATTCAAAACTTCAGGAAAAGAAGAAGTTATTTGCTGCATCTACAGATCGCAAGAAAGAACTCCAATCAAGTGAGAAAGCTCTTAAGAGAAAAGCTGCTTCTTTTAATTCAGATATTGAATCAATTAAGAAGCAGATCAATAGTATCGTAGGACGTAAAGAACTTCTTAAGAAAGCTGAAGCTAGAAAAGAAGTAACTCCTATTTTCGCTTTAAGAAACTTACCATTTATCGACTTTATGGACCCAACAGTTAAGGTTCAACAAGTTGTACTTGAAAACATTACAGATGATCGTTTCTTTCAACAGGTTCCTAAAGTTGACCGTTGTATGACTTGTCACACATTTATTGATAAGCCTGGTTACGAGAATCAACCAAACCCACATAAGACACACCCTAACCTAGACTTAATGGTTGGTGCACAAGGTAAGCACCCAATGAAGAAATTTGGATGTACAGCTTGTCACGGTGGTGAAGGTCATAGAGTTAATGACTTCAATGCAGCAGCACACATGCCTGCTACAGAAGAGCAAAAACAAGAGTGGATTGCTAAGTATAATTGGCATGAGCCACACAAAGTTCCAATCGTACAGTTTAGACGTGGTGACTATGAAGCTGGTTGTGTTAAATGTCACTCAGATGTTCAATATATTCCACAGGCAACGACTCTTAATGAAGGACGTCGTAACATTGAAAAATTTGGTTGTTATGCTTGTCACAAAATTGAAGGTTGGGAGCATAAGAGAAAACCAGGTCCAAGTTTAGAGAAGATTGCAGCGAAAGTTGATAAAGAATTCTTTAAAAATTGGGTATGGGAACCAAAGGCATTCAATAAGCATGCAAAAATGCCTCAGTTCTTCCAAAATGATAATAACTCAACACCAGAGTTTACAAAGAAGAATATTGCAGAAGTAAATGCAATGGCCGAACTTATCTATGAGCAATCAGAGAGCTACAAGCCATTCATGAAATATACTGGTGGTAATAAAGAACGTGGTAAAGAACTTGTTGGTTCTGTTGGATGTTTATCTTGTCACGGCGCTAAGGACTTCCCACTTGAGTCTCAAAAAATTGATGCTCATAAAGGGCCATATTTAGATGGAATCGGTTCTAAGATTAAAGATGCTAACTGGATGGTTTCATGGCTTAAAAAACCAAGCCACTTCCAACCAGATACAATCATGCCTTCTTTCAGACTTACTGATAGAGAAGCAAATGACATTACTGCTTACTTAATGAGTTTAAAGAATGAAAAATTTGAAAAGCTTAAGTTTGCAAAAATGGATAAAGAAGCAAGAGATGAAATGCTTGTTACTTACTTCTCAGCGTTTGACACTGTAGAAGTTGCAAAAGCAAAACTTGCGACAATGAGTGATCATGAAAGAACAATGGAACTTGGTCGTCGTTCAGTTGGTAAGTACGGTTGTTATTCTTGTCACAGCATTAAGGGATTTGATGGAAGAGCTCCTATTGGTCCTGAATTAAGTAAAATTGGTTCTAAGCCTCTAACTCAATTTGGTTTCTCTCATGAGAAAGTTGAGCACTCTAGAGAAGCTTGGATTAAGGCACACTTACTAAACCCAAGAAGATGGGATAACGGTGTTGATAAGCCATTCAAAGATCTTTTAAGAATGCCTCAATTCCACATGAAAGAAGAAGAGGCTGCAACAATTACAACTGCTCTAATTGGTATGGTTGATCAAAAAATCCCACTTAAGGGTGTTAAGAGATACGATGCTGATGAAACTGTTGTTAACGAAGGTATGAAAGTTGCTGTTAAATACAACTGTATTGGATGTCACCAGATTGATGGACGATTTGGAGATATGCTAAAGATTTACGATGATGTAAATGCTGCACCTCCAAGACTTGTTGAGCAAGGACATCGTGTACAAGCTGATTGGTTCCATTATTTCTTAGGAAATGTTTATCCAATTAGACCTTTTGTTGATGTAAGAATGCCTTCTTTTGATCTTACTGATGAAGAAAAAGAAAAGCTTGTTGATATGTTCCGTGTAAAAGCTGATCAACCTTTCTTTGATAAGAATGAGAAAGTTGTTTGGGAAAGCAAGGAAGAAAGACGTGCTGCAGTTAAGTTATTTAATGACCTTGCATGTACATCTTGTCACACTCAAGGATTCAATAATGATGAAGCACTAGCTCCAGATCTTCACTACGCTAAGAGAAGACTTAGAAAGAGCTGGATTAAGAAATGGCTAAGAGGACCAGACCAAATTATGCCTGGTACAACAATGCCTTCTTTCTGGCCTGAAGGTATGGCAGCTGATCCAGATCTTCTTGATGGAGATGCTGAAAGACAAATTGAAGCTGTTACTAAATACGTTTTAGAATTAGGAAGTGACTTTTACTCACCAAAGCACAAGAAGCAGAGTAAATAGGTAAAGGGAGTTAACAAATGGCAGGACATGCTAATACAAAAGATTTAGTTCATGATGGTGTAATTGCTTACCCTGATGATCCACAATTCGGTAAGGCTAGCCCTAATAAACTTGGTATGTGGCTGTTTCTTGGAACAGATGCCATGTCGTTTTCAGGTCTACTAATTGCTTATGCTGTACTTCGTGCAACTAAGCATTGGCCAAATCCTGTTGAAGCACTTGGTGGTGTTCACCTTTCAGGGATTATGACATTTATTCTTATTTGTTCTTCTGTTTCAATGGTTATGGCAATTGATGCTGTAAAAATGAGACAACCTAAGCAAATTAGAAATTGGCTTCTAGCAACGATTATTGGTGGAGTTATCTTCCTTGGTATTCAGGCATATGAGTATGTTCACTTAATGACTGATATGGGAATGACTTTCTCAACATATGAGCACGGAAATAACCTGTTCTCTTCAACATTCTTTGCTATTACTGGCTTCCACGGTCTTCACGTACTTTCAGGGGTTATTTACCTAACTTATATGTATGTACTAGCACTTAGAGGTCGCTTTGATAAAGGTGACTATGGACTACTTGAAGTTTGTGGTCTTTTCTGGCACTTTGTTGACCTTGTTTGGATTCTAGTATTCACGTTCATTTACTTAATTTAATTAATTAGAATATATGTAAAAAGGGCCCCAGTTAATCTGGGGCCTTTTTGTTTTTGGCCAAAATATTAGACGAAATCAATCGAAAAGAGTATAAGGTCAAGTATATGAAAGCATTTATCGTTCCCTTACTTATACTAATAGTCGTTCTATTTTCTGATTATGTGATGGCATGTCCAGGCTGTGCTGGTTCGATGGATAATCCAAAAGATGCCCGTCTCGTGTGGATTTTAGTTATATTTATCGGGCTAATTTATATTCCATTTTTTATTCTCTATAAAACGATTTACAAATATCGCAAAAATTCAAAAGTTGCTATCGCCAATGAAGAAGAATAACAGCAACTTCATTTATACACTTCTATTTATTTTAAGCGGCTTTATTGCGCTTTTTCTTGTTTGGTTTATTTATTTCAAACCAGAAGCGGCCGTAAAATTGTGGTGGGTAGATCATCTTCCACTTGTAAACGCTATCTTAAATACAATTTCTGCGACATTACTTTGTATGGGATATTACTTTGTAAAAACAAAGAGGGTTTCCCTTCACATAAAGAGTATGTCAGGTGCGACCGTAACATCAGCACTTTTTCTGATTTCATATCTACTTTATCATCACTATCATGGTGATACGAAATTCATCGCACAGGGAATGGTAAGGCCAATTTACTTTGCAATTCTCATCTCTCACGTACTTCTGAGTATTGTGATGTTACCAATGATTTTAATCACTCTTTGGAACGCTTTTTCTGGAAATTTTTTAAGTCATAGAAAATGGGCAAAGTGGACTTTACCCATTTGGCTTTATGTTTCAGTAACAGGTGTTCTTATTTTTATTTTCCTAAAGTATCTGAATTTTTAGTCGTTCTACGTTTTTCAATATCAAGTCTTGATTTTGGAAGAACCACTTCATGTGGGGCAACTAGAACTTTTTCACCAATAACGGTGTCACCAAAGATCGATGCTTTCAGTCCTACTGTTGCACCTCTTTTTATTACTGTCGGAGCAATAACGAGATAACCAGCTTGCGCGTAGTGAGCAAAAATTGTAGCAGAGCCACCAATTGTTACATAGTCTTCAAGAGTGATGAGGCCAGGGTCAGATATATTTGTTGTATTGATGACACAATTTTTTCCTATTTTCATTCCCATCATTCGATAGAAGAGAATAATAATTGGAGTCGCTTGCCAAAAGTCTAAAACAGTATAACGAACAAGTTGAGTTAAGGCATTGTGATAGTACCAAGGAAGAGTTTCAAGAGAGATCCAACTTCCTTTAAACGGCTTCATCTTTAATGGATAGAGCCAATTGAAGAAGGGAACAATAAAGATCAACGTTATAGTATATGCCCCGTATGACATCACAAAAGCAAGGGACATAGAAAGGCCTTGTACAAGGATATTACTATTGGCAACCATGGCATATGTTTCAGTAAGAAATATATAGCCCGGAGTTAATGCAAGTGTAATACAAATTACATAAGTAATTGCCGGAGGTAACATTGCCACGACATATCCAATGGCATTACTTTTTCTAAAGATATTCTCAAAAAACCTCGCAATTCCCTTTTTGTCAGATGCGCCTGAGCCAAGTTCTTCATGGCTCTTTTTTTCTTTTGTACTCATTAATCAACCTATTTGATATTATTAATAATATTTGTAGCCCTTATTATATCATCAATATCTTGGTAAATGCTAAAGCCAAACCTTAAAATATTTTGTCGGTAATCAGTTTCAATACTTTCTTTTCTCAGTTTTTGAGCAAAAGATTCGCATTCTTTAGAGTTTGGAAACTCAAAGGCCAGGAAGTGGCCCCTTGTATCCATTGGGATAAGGTTCTTAGATAGATCAGTATCAGAAATACGATTGAGAAACTCATTCATATTTGTTTTTACGTGATTATGAATTTGTTCTACTGAAATATTCTCTTCTTTCCAAAGTTGTAAAACTGCATTCATTCGATAAAGGGCAGAGAAGTCCATTGTGGATCCTGCAAAACGAAACCCTTCATTGCTAAAAGGAACTTCATTTTCTTTGTAGTTTGTTAGTTCTCCCATTTGAGCAAACCAGCCAGTATTCTTGGGTTTAAGTTTCGTGTTTCTTGGTGAAATTAAGAAACAAGATCCTTCTCCTGAACCACAATATTTATAACCGCCGGCCATATAGAAAATTCGATCCTCAATGGCCGATAAGTCAGTCGGTAATGCCATGAATCCATGGTAGGCATCGATAACGATGGGTGCTTCGGTTTTAATTTCGTTAATAAACTCCGTTAAATCTGGAATTGCATAACCAGAATTAAAGAAGACATGACTAATAAAAATTAGGTCGTATTTATTAGAGTTTGCTTCTTTGATGAAGTCATTTATGAAAGAGTTATCTCTTGTATTTTTTATTTTCGTAACTGATACAATATTTTCTTCTGCAAGCCTATTGATCTGTCGGTCAAATGAATAAAACTCACTATCTGTTGTTAGGATTTTTGCTCCATTAGGAAAACAAGATAATAAGCGATATGTCAGTTCATGTGTGTTAGGTGCAAATGTAATTTGCTCTGGACTTGATATGTTTAATATTTCAGCTAATCTCGTTTGAAGCTCGCGAAATGTGTTTGAGAAAAATTCTCCCCATTTATGGTCTGCGTACTTTGCACTGTCATCCCAATACTGAATCTGTGCCTCTCGCGTGACGTTTGGCCAGTAATGATGTGAATGTGCTGCAAAGTGAAGCTTTCCCTCGTTTGCTTTTAGAAATTTTGAAAAGTATTTCTTATACATTCTAGTCCTTATAATTAAAGTTCATTTCGTCTCGCAGTTCCTGTGGAAGACTTGGCCTTTGAGATCTTGGAATTAAAAATGTTGAAAGATTAAATAAATCAATAAATGACCTGTTATTTTCAGCGGCATCCCTTAAGTATTGATGTCCAGATGATCCACCTGTTCCAATCTTAGTTCCTAGCATTCTGTGGGCCATTAATGCGTGCTTATATCTCCACGTTGTAAAATTCTCATCAATATCCATTAGGTGGGAAAGTATTGTATATGGAAGAGTTAGAATAGGCTCATCTCGATAGAGAAGCACAAATAAAGCATTAAGAGTTGCTTTTTGTGAGAGTCTACGCTTGCCCTCTTTGACAAGATTGGCATATTTTTCTTCATTAAATAGAGTATCAAAAGTTTCTCTCGTACTTTGTAGATTTGCTTTTTGAATCTCAAGTGCTTTAGGAGTCATATTTGCAACATTACTAAAAATTGTAATTTCATCCCCACAGAGCATATCTTCTACGCAAGCTTGGTATTCTTTCCAAAAATCAAAATCTTCTTTAAAAGTAAATGGCATTCTTTCTAGCCATTTTTCAAGAGCTGAGAATAAAGTGTCTTCTTTTTCGATTTTTAAAAGTCTTTCTTGATCTTGTTTATTTAATCGACCGAGAAAGTATTCTCGATCCACTTCCTTACGGTCACTTGTTGATAACCCAAGTAAAATCTCAATTTCTCTAAACTGAACACTTTGAAAACCAGAAGCTGGAACAAGAAGCTCTCTAAACTCAAGGAAGTCCATCGGAGTCATTGTTTCCATGACTTCTAATTGACCAAGTAGTAATGTTTGAATCTTTTTAATTCTTTCTAATCGAGAAGATACCGTTGAAAGTACTGACTCTTGAACTTTTTCAACTGAGAAAATTTTCTTTATTGAGTTGAGCTCGTGTAGAATCTGTTTAAACCATAATTCATATACTTGATGCACTAGTATAAATAGTGTTTCATCGTGGGCCTCGTCACCATATTTTTTTGACAGAGGATTTTGAGTATCGAGTAATTTATTTAATTCTAAATAGTCACCGTAATAGACAGGTCCTTGATTTTTGTGCATATTGACTCCTATAGAGAAATACTATCCTATCCCATCGAAATTGGAAATTATTGATAGCTAATGTTGGGTAAAGAAGTTGTAAAAGTAGAAGACATAATGATGGATAAGAATCGATTTAAAAAGTTTTTGCCTATAGTCATAATCACCGTTTTTACATTGATTTTCATTGGAGGAATGGTTCGTAGTACTGGTGCAGGTATGGGATGCCCTGATTGGCCGACCTGTTTTGGAAAAGTCATTCCACCTACTAGTGTTGATCAACTTCCCGATGACTATCGTACACGTTTCTCTAAACCAGGACGAATTGTTGCAGTCTTTAATCCTGTACATACTTGGACGGAATACTTCAACCGTATGGCCGGAGTTTGGACTGGTATCGCTTCAATTATTTTATTCGTCTTATCTTTTGCCTATAAGAAGGATAATAAGAAAGTTGTCTGGCTTGCAGGACTTTCCTTATTCTTAGTTGTTTTAAATGGAGGAGTCGGAGCAATGGTTGTCCGCTCTCATCTTCATCCAAATGTCATCACTGTTCATATGCTACTGACAATCTTTCTAACCTTTGCTTTGGCACAGCTGAAATATGAAACTAAGCCAATTTCATTTGAACGAAATTATAATGTTGATAAGTACAAAGATTATTTATGGGTTTTAGTTACTTTTCTCGTAATCCAGGTTGTCCTAGGGACACAGGTAAGAGAGCAGATTGATGTGATCACAAATACTGAGCCAAATTTAGCACGTACTAATTGGCTTGAGAGGCTTGATATGATTTTTTATATCCATCGCTCATTCTCGATTCTAATACTTTTAGGCTTCTCATATACTCTGCGAAGAATTATGCAGGAATTTCAAGACCATGCATTTGTCCAAAGAAAGTGTATTTCTATCATGTTAACGCTGATAGGAGTGGTTGCTGCGGGGGTAATTTTAGCATACTTAGCATTTCCGGCCGTTGCTCAGCCTATACACCTACTCTTTGCAATCTTACTCACATACTTTATATATGAGTTAATCGTAATTTTAAAAAAAGCAAAACAGGTGAGTGTATAAGTGTTTCGTACTTTGGCCTTTATCAATATTGTTCTGACTTTAGGGCTAATTGTTATTGGTGGGCTCGTTAGTGCAGACTTTACTGGTTTAGAGTGTACTTCTTGGCCTATTTGTTATGCATCAACTGTTGATAAGGCCTCAATATATCCGATTCTTCATAGAATTTTTGCTGGAATCATCATTATTTTAAATACGATTCTTTTTATTAAAAAACCAAAAGAGAGAGCAATTCGTTTAGGTTTATTCCTACTTATTCTTCAGTCACTTCTTGGTGGTATAAATTTTATCTATAAGTTACCTACATTAGTTAGTGTTTTTCACTTAATGCTAAGTTTTGCGTATATCGCAATCTTTGCTCAGCTATTTGTTCCTGATATTGAAAAAATCAGTGAAAAAATTGTCAGTTATAATCCCAAAGCTAAAGACTTTGTTTTTGTAATGCTCCTAATTGCATTGGTACAATTTTTCTTTGGCGGTGTAATTCACCAAACAGCAACAAAAGATGTTTGTGGTATGGGTGAGAATATTAATATTCTTTGTAATACAGCAAATGGTATTAAGTTTTGGCCTAGTACTGTAGCGGCCCAAATTCACTCGCTACATAAGTATCTAGGGATACTTTTCTTACTTACATTAATTGTTTATCTATTTAGTATTATTAAGACTGCATTGAGTCTCCATGGGAGAGCTTTTAAGCAATTTTCATTTTTAAGTTCAAGTTTAGTTATCTTATTTTTAATCCATTTATTTAATGCAAAGAGATTGTTCTTATTAACTGATACGACTTACTTCCAAGTTCTTCACTTGTTATTGGCCGTACTAATAAGTTTAAACTTAATCTTTTTATTTCAATGGTTTAAAAAGTTCGAAGAAGTAAATCTTGGTGGATACCAGCATACATTTGCAAGTGATATGTTAAGTCTCACGAAGCCTAGGCTTGGGTTATTAGTCGTTTCGACAATCATTTCTGGAATCTTGTTAACTGGTGAGTATATCGACTTTTTTTATCTAGTTAATGCACTAGTCTTTTCGATTTTAATTGTAATGTCGGCCACGACTATTAATTGCTATATGGAAATTGATGTTGATGCCAATATGGTTAGAACTAAAGATCGAGCGCTACCTGCTGGAAGAGTAAAGCCGATTTATGCTCTTATTCAGGGATGGATTTTATTTATAGTTGGTTTTCTCGCAACGTACTTTTTTGTTAATACTGCGACGGCATTGCTCGGTGCGTTGGCATTTTTTTCTTACCTATATGTGTATACACCTATGAAAAGAAAGAGTCCTGCCGCGTTATTTGTAGGGGCATTACCGGGAGCAATTCCACCAGTTATGGGCCGCACAATTGTCACTGGTGAGATTGATGGCCTTGCCATTTTACTCTTTACAATTTTATTTATTTGGCAGATTCCACACTTTATGGCCATCTCAATCTATCATAAACAAGACTATGCTGAAGGTGATATTAAGGTCTATCCTCACTTCTATTCAATTACTAAGATGAAGATCTGTATTGCTGTTTGGACATTTTTGTTAGCACTATCTGCTGTCAGCGGATACTTTTTCGATCTCAATTCAAAGAACTTTTTTATAGCTTCGATAATTGCTAATGGATTATTTTTTGCTCAAAGTTTGCAAAGTTTTTTCATTGATGACGAGGAGAGTTATGTGGCTTGGGCCCGACAATATTTTTGGGGTTCTATAATCTATTTACCTCTCTTGTTATCCTTGATGATTTTCCTTAGCTAAATCGTGGAAAATGTTATAAAAAAGGGTTAAAATTTAGCAATTCAATTTAATTAGGTATTTCAATAGAAGGAAGGTCTATGGGATTTTTGACACCTGTTTATGCTGCAGTTGTTAGCACAACTTCTAAGCAGATGAGTCTTTGGGAGAGAATGACTCCTCCAGAAGACATCTCAGTTAACGGTCATTTAATTGACTGGTTATTTGGTTACACGACTTATATGAACTTATTTTTCTTTGCATTAGTTTGTATTGGTCTTTTTGGTTTCTCTTATAAATACGCAGCTAAGAGACACCCTAAGCCGTATTATACTTACGGAAACAAGAAAATTCATATCATCATTGCGACTGTAATTGGTCTATCGGTATTCCTGGGAATCGATATGAACATTACAAGAATTTCAAATGATGATTATGTAAACGTTTTTGCAAAGTGGCCAAAAGCTGATGAGAATCCACTTCGAATTCAAGCTCTAGGTCAACAGTGGGCATGGCACTTTAGATATGCCGGTGCAGATAACGTTTTCAACACAGAAGACGATGTTGTGCAATTAAATGACCTTAGACTTCCTACTGATCGTAAGGTTGTTATTCAAGTTCTTTCTAAAGATGTAATTCACTCTCTATACTTTCCAAATGCGCGTCGTAAAGTTGATGCTATTCCTGGTCGTTTAACTCGTATGTGGTGGGAACCTACAAAAGCGGGAACTTGGGATATTGCATGTGCAGAGATGTGTGGAACATATCACTATAGAATGAAAGCTTCTCTGACTACTTATTCACAAGAAGACTTCGCAGTATGGCTTGCAGAAGCACAAGAGAAAGCTCTTCAAGAGAATGATCCTGAAAACCCTGAATTATTCTGGGGTTGGAAGTGGCAGTATTAATTTTAAAATAATTTTTAGGAGAATATAAAATGGCATTTTTCGAGCAACATATTCACTCAGAGCCAAAGACTTTTATCTCAAAGTATATTTTCTCTTTTGATCACAAAGTGATCGGAAAGCAATTTCTTTGGTATGGAATCATTGGTCTAGGTTTAGGTGGGATGATGGCCCTAATGATTCGCTGGACACTAGCGTTTCCAGGAGAGGCATTCCCAGTACTTGGTCACCTTCTTTTCCCTTCAACGGGAGGAGTTGTGCCACCAGATACGTACGCGATGTTATTTACAATGCACGGTACGATCATGATTTTCTACGCAATTACACCTATTCTTATTGGGGCATTTGGTAATTACCTTATTCCTCTACAGATTGGTGCGCGAGATATGGTTTTCCCACTACTTAATATGCTATCTTTTTGGATTGCAGCAGCTTCTGCATTAATTCTTGTGGCATCTTTATGTTTACCATTAGGTGCAGCAGCAGGTGGTTGGACTTCATACCCAACGTTATCAACACTGATAGGATCACCAGGTGCAGGTCAAACTCTTTGGTCTTTAGCGCTTTTCCTACTAGGTGTTTCTTCAACAATGGGTGCTGTTAACTATATTACTACGGTTATCGTTCTTAGAGCTCCAGGTATGGGATATTTTGATATGCCACTTTCTGTTTGGGGTCTATGGCTTACAGCTATTCTAAACGCGATCTTCCTTCCAGTTCTTGGTGCAGGTCTACTTCTTCTTATTTTTGACCGTGTATTTGGAACGACATTCTTCCTAGCTGGTGCAGCAGCAACAACTGGGACAGGTGATCCAATTCTTTACCAACACGTTTTTTGGATCTTTGGTCACCCTGAAGTTTACATTCTTATTCTTCCTGCTTGGGGGATTGTATCTGATTTACTTTCTTTCTTTGCAAGAAAACCAGCATTTGGTGCGAAAGCAACTGCGCTTTCAATGACTTCAATTACAATTCTTTCAACGCTTGTATATGGTCACCATATGTATACGACTCAAATGAGTCCACTTTTAACTCAAACGTTTATGACTCTTACTATGACGATCTCGATTCCATCAGCAATTTTCTTTGCTAACTGGTTAGGAACAATCTGGAAAGGGTCAATTAGATTTGATACACCAATGATTTTCTCTCTAGGTGTTGTATTCGTATTTGGTCTTGGTGGTTTAACTGGTCTATACCTAGCTACAGTTACAACTGACCTTTACCTTCACGATACTTACTTCGTTGTAGGTCACTTCCATTACACTATGGCCGCTTCAGTTCTACTTGGTGGTTACGCTGCTATTTATTTCTGGATGCCAAAGATGTTTGGTAAATTCCTAAATGAATTCTGGGGTAAGGTACACTTTTGGATCACAATGATTGGTCTAAATGGTGTTTTCATGGGAATGATGATTGTTGGTTACGCTGGAATGCACAGACGTCTATACAATCCATTCGTATATGAATTCATGGAAAAAATGATTCCTATTAATACATTTATTACTTACTCAGCTCTACTTATGGGGCTTGGGCAGATTCCATTTGTTATTAATTTTGTGTACACAATTTTCTTTAAGAAAGAAAAAGAGCCAGTACCTAATAACCCATGGAATGTAGGTACACTTGAGTGGACTATCCCATCACCATCACCGGTTTATAACTTCAAGGAAATTCCTGTTGTTAAATGTGGGCCACACGAGCTAGGAAACCCTAATCTTCCAGAAGGTAAGGATTTCCAATACCAAACTGAAGAAATAGTTGAGGCATAATTAGAATGAGCCAGGTTATGACGAATAAAGACATTGAGGCAAGAAAACTAACATCTTCAATTGCGATGATCGTTATCCTTGTTTCTTTTACGATGCTCTTTGCTTCGATGTTACTTGGCTATTCTGTATATCGCTTTACTGTTGATGTATGGCCACCAATGGGAATGCCGAGAATCCCTCTGACAATTCCAATGGTGAGTACGTTTATAATTGCGTTAAGTTCTGCAACTCTTGTTCTTTTTGAGTCTTCTTTTGAAAAAAAGAACCTTAAGGCCATGAGAGCTTACTTTGGTTTAACGTTCTTATTAGGACTTGGGTTTATGTTTGTACAGTTACAACTATGGAACTCAATGGCCGCAATGGGATTACACGCCTCAGGCGGTGTTTTTCCATCATTATTTTATGCATTAACTTGGACACATGCTGCGCATATTGTTGCAGGTTTAATTGCATTATTATTTCTACTTCCTGTAGCTGCAAAAGGTTACAGTGTTGAGAAAATAACTTGGGTACAGAATGTATCTAAGTTTTGGCACTTTCTTGGTGTCGTATGGTTAGTAATGTTTATCGTTATGTTTGTATTTTAAGAGGATAGCTATGAAGAAAATGGCATTAACTTTAACAGCAATGTTTACAATTTTATCTTTGGTTTCATGCCAGGAAAACCATTTTAAAGAAGATAAAGTATTCGCAGGTGGTCTCTATGTTAAGAGTGAAGTTCTTAATAGAGGGAAACAAATTTATACTGAGTACTGTATGGCCTGTCACGGTGTTAACGGTGATGGAAAAGGTGTTGCAGCTAAGTCAATGAAAGTTCCACCGCGTGACTTTACAAAAGGTGTCTTTAAATTTGGTCTTGTTCCATCAGGAGAACTTCCACATGATAAACATCTTTATACAATCCTTGAAAAAGGACTACATGGAACAGCAATGCTTCCTTGGGACCTTACAAAAGATCAAATGTTTGAAGTAGTTCAATACATCAAGACATTTGCTCCAGATGTTTGGGAAGGTAAAGATAAGAAGCTTGGTGAGCAAGTTATTTTAACTAAAAATCCATATGGTGTAGCTCACTTAGAAGCTGCCATTGAGGAAGGTAAGAAAGTATATCACGCCGATGCAATGTGCTGGTCTTGTCACAGAGCTTATGTTCCAAAAGAGGAGCTAGCAGAGCTTACTGGAATGGGGGAAGATGACTTCACTGAACTTGACTACCAAGTTAAGCTTCAAGAAACGGAATGGGGATTTAAATCACTTCCACCTGAATTCACTTGGAACTCAATTCGTTCAGCAGATACTGTTGAAGAAATCGCTCTACGTTTAGCTGCTGGTGTTGGTGGTACAGCAATGGCCGCCTGGAAAGGAACAATAACTGATGATCAAATTTGGGCAGTTGCTCATTACGTTCATTACTTAAAGAGTTTAAAGAATACAGATGCTCGTAAAGAGTTAATGGATCGTATTAAAAACCAATAACAAAAAAAGAGAATCGATAAGATGGCAACTCTAGGTATAAAAAGATCAAATAACTTATTCGAAGTGCTTATTTCAAAGAAAGCATTTTGGTTAGTATTTGTTCTTTATTTCTTCTCTGTTCCGGTTATTAAGTCGGTAACAAGAGAGTTACCACAAGAGCTGCCTGTCTTAAAGAAGCTTCCAGACTATTCACTTGTGAATAGTTTTGGAAAAACATTTGGTTCGAAAGAACTTGCAGGTCGTGTTTATATTGCAAACTTTATTTTTACAACATGTCCTTCAAGTTGCTTGAGATTAACAGCTGAAATGCAAAAGATTCAAAAAAGAGTAAGAGGACTGGGACAAAAAGTTGCTCTTGTTTCTTTTACTGTTGATCCAGATACTGACAAACCAAAAACTCTTTTTAAATATGCAAGAAAACATCAAGCGAATCCTTATGTTTGGACATTCTTAACTGGTGAAACTAAAGACCTTCAAGCTACAATTATTGATGGCTTCGGAGTTGCCATGGGTGAGATGGAAGAAGTTAAAGGAAATGTTAACGGTGAAACTGTTACAATGTTTGATATTGCACACTCTGAGAAGTTAGTTCTAGTTGATGGAACAGGAAACGTCAGAGGTTATTATGATTCAACAAAGAAAGACATTAATAAATTAATGATCGATGTTGGCTTACTAGTAAATAGAAAAGAATATTCAAAAAACTAATATAAAAATGGAGAATAAAATGGCCGAAGGTGCACATCATTCACATAAGAAACTTTATATCTTTATTTTCTTCGTACTTGCGTTTCTAACTGCTGTAGAACTTATCATTCCTGGTATGACTAATATTGCAAAGATCTACCGCGACTCTGCTTTAATTCTTTTAGCATTCGGAAAAGCATTTCTTGTTGCTTATTACTTCATGCACTTAAACGAAGAAACAAAGTGGACTCGCTTTATCGCAGCTATTCCAATTTCAGCTGGTGTATATGCGACAGTACTTATTTTAGAATCAATGTTTAGATAGGACAAAAAGGAGTTTGTATGTCTGAAAATACAAATACGAATACAACGACTGAAACACAAGCAAGTAAGAAAGAACCATTACCAGTAAAAGATGGCCAATTCACTGCAAAGACTACTTGGATTATTGGTTTTTTAATCCTTATGCTATTAGTTCTAAAAACCTTCATCTACACAAAAGATAAAAAGAGACATGGAAAATAATAAAAAAGCCTACTAAACAGTAGGCTTTTTTTATGCACAAATTTCTTTTTAAAAACTTTACTCTATATATTCAATACTAATTATCTTATCGCCCTTTCTGACTTTATCTAAAACATCTAATCCATCAACAACTTGTCCAAATACAGTATACTTTTTATCTAAGTGTGGAAGTGCTGTTAAAGCAATGTAGAACTGCGAGTCTGCACTATTTTCATCTGTTAAAGTACGTGCCATGGCCATTGTTCCTTTAACATGACTTAATTTATTAAATTCTGCTTGTAACTTTTGACCGGAACCCCCTGTACCAGTACCTGTAGGGTCACCTGTTTGTATAACAAAGTCAGGCACAACACGATGAAAAGATAAACCATCATAAAAACCACTTTGAATAAGTTGAATAATGCGTGCAACGGTATTAGGAGCCACTTTCGGGTAGAATTTAAAGGTGATTACACCATGAGAAGTCTTAATAATACCTTCAGATTCAGATAATCCAGTACGATCAACTTTTATTTTAAAGACATCGACCTTTTTGTCCGATGTATTTTCTTGCGGGTTTTGCTCTGTATTTTTAGTACAACCTAAAATAAAGCATAGAAATAGTGTTATTCTTACAAACTTTGCAATAGTCATTATTGAGAAACTCCTTGTATATATGAAATTATGATAGGGAATAAAAAAAAATGCAAAAAAAAGTTAAAAAAAAGAAAAAAGTGTATTGACATATAAAACGAGAAGACATAAATTACGTTTCACCTTGAGAGATGAACGACAAACATCACTGCAAAACAGTTGATGCGAAATCTTGTGGGCGTGTAGCTCAGTTGGGAGAGCACCTGCTTTGCACGCAGGGGGTCGCAGGTTCGACTCCTGTCATGTCCACCATTTATTTCAAGAGGCTCTTTAACATTTGAATATAGTATAAAAGATTTGCTGCTTCGGTAGCAATCAAGATGAGAAGAAATCCAAAAAAAGTTTTAAACGGTTTTTGAAAGATCTGACGTAACTGAATCATTGAAGTTACTTCAATCAGTCAGATGCCA